>NZ_JACVVP010000074.1 GCF_014534745.1 Flammeovirga sp. EKP202 | reverse complement strand
ATTCATACGTTTTTTAGCGTTGTACTCACAAAAAATAAATTAGAATTAACTATGATTTATTTTTGACTTAGTACTTACCTCTAATTTGTGACTTTTTCCATGTTTGTTTAGTTATAATTTAGAATTAGGGTAAATGATTGGGATGAGTAATATGTAATTGATTTACTCCTCTAAATAAGGATTCAATATATATCCTGCTTCACCTGTGATTAATTCATAATTTACTTTTCGCAGACCTCCAGTTGGGTGAGTATTTGTATCATCTGAAGTGTAGAGTGGATAAGTTCTATGAATACCATTTGAAGTAAAATCGATCTCATCATGTCCCATATACCCAATAGAAAGGTCATCGTTATCAGAAATAGATTGAATATAGATCTTTCCATAACTTTCATCATTGAAAGAAGCAATACCTAATAGCTTGATATGACTACCAGAACCAGCAGTTCTTACGGCAATATAAAATTCCTCAAACCCATCTCTGTTCAAATCGATCACATAGAATTGTTCAATTGGATCTACTCCTTCAAATGTGAGTATTTCATTGGAATTCGGAAAATTCATACCTTGAATTGAAATGTTACTAACACTTTGGGATAACTTTTCTTCCGTTAATGTGAATAACATTCCTGTTTTCGTCTCAATTTGATGGTTGATAATTTCAGGAATTGCTCCTATTGAAGAGTTATCAACAGTTTTCTTTTCTTTGTTGGTTTTAACATGATCACAACTGACTGAAATCAAGGTAAAAAATGATATTATTAACAGCCTATACATAGTTTTTTGGATTGTGAATAAATCGGTTTTTGAAGTTATAGATACAATATTAGCAAATTATGTGAATTACTTTCTGATAAATAGCAGTTTGTATAAAAAAAGAAAGTTATCAACATTAACTGTTGATAACTTTCTTTGATTTTAGCTATATAAAGGGAGTTTGTGTTAAGTTGTTCACATTAACCACATTTCAAAGTAGAATAATGCGATACCACCTAAGTAACCAATTCCTGCTATCCAACCAATATTTTTTAAATACCATAAGAAACTGATTCTTTCCATGCCCATTGCCGCTACTCCTGCAGCTGATCCGATGATCAGAATACTACCACCAGTACCTGAAGCATAAGCTAACATTTCCCAGAACTTTCCATCGACTACAAAGTTGGCCATCTCACCAGTAGCACCTGCTTCAGCAATTGGATACATTCCCATAAATGCCGCTACAATTGGTACGTTATCGACTACTGCAGACAAGACACCGATAAGTGTATTTTGGAAATAAATATCAGTGAAGTGCTCCTGCATGAATCCAGCCATAACATTTAGATGTCCTGCTGAACTGAGTGCCCCTACTGCTAATAAGATACCCATTAGGAAAAGTACCGTTGGCATATCAATTTTTGTCAATATTCTACCAACATTCAGGCGTCTTTTATCTGCTAATGTTTTAGAGTGTAATTTAAAATCAGTTAGGAACCACATGGCACCTAAACCTAGTAACATGCCTATAAATGGAGGAAGATGAGTGTAAGATTTAATCACTGGTACTGCTAGCAACGCTACAATACCCATTATCAAAACAATCAGTCGGTCTCTTAATGGAATGAAAGCTTTGTTTTCATCTTCTCCTAAGTCAGGAGGATCAATTTCACCTTTGAGCTTCATACACAAAATACCCAGAGGTAAAATCATAGCGACCAAGGAAGGAAAAAATATTTCTTTAACAATGTTGAGGGCGGTAATTTGTCCACCGATCCAAAGCATAATAGTGGTAACGTCACCAATTGGAGACCAAGCACCACCTGCATTGGCAGATACGACCATCATACTTGCAAAATACCAACGTGTTTCATCGTCTTTGATTAACTTATTGAGTACAGCTACAATTACAATTGTAGTCGTGAGGTTGTCAAGAGCAGCAGAAAGGAAGAAAGTTAGGAATGACATAATAGCCAGTAATTTTGGCTTGTTTGTCACTTTAATCCTATTGGTAATTACTCTAAAACCTTGGTACTCATCAATTACTTCCACAATAGTCATTGCTCCCATTAAGAAAAAGACAATTGATGCAATTTCCGCAAGATGTTCCGTCAATTCATGATGAACTAAAAAGTGAGTAATAGATTCTTGCGATCCATCATTACCGTTATTTACCAGCCATTCTTTCCAAGTTTCACTAAAACCTAGTGCTAAAATTTCTTGAGCTCCTATGGCATAAAGAGCCCAAAGTCCTGCTCCCATTATCAAAGCTGTTGCAGCTTTATTGATATGAGTATTGTGTTCCAACACAATCAATAGATAACCGAAAATAAAAATTTCGATCATTAAATAGTACATCATCATTAGAAGGTGTTTAGATTAAAATGAAAGCGATAGTTAAATTAGTTGAAGTTTTCAGATTCAGACAGTTTTGTAATAAAAAACTCTTATCGTTGTAAAATTACTATTAAATAGTGCATTTCAATATTTCTTTAGTACAAAAGTCTTTTTTTTATAAAAAAATCCTCATAACGCCTGTTAGCTTTATGAGGATATAAGTTATATAATTATTAGTGGACTATTGTTAAACTTCAAATCCAACAACAAGGATGTCATCTACTTGAGCAGTGAAGTGATCTTCTTGACTCATCCACTTCTCTAATGTCCTCGTAATTTTTGATTTTTGATCTTCCATAGTTGCACTTAGAGAAGTATCTCTTAATAATTCTCTGAATTTCTTCACCATAAATTTCTTATTGTCACCTCCACCTGTCTGATCTTGATAACCATCAGAGAAAAGATAAAACTTTGTGTCTTTTGTTGGAATAATGTGAGATTTGAATTGTGGTGTTGTCTTTTTATAGTTACCACCAATTGAGTAGCTATCACCTTTTACTTTTATAACTTCTCCGTCTTTCACATACACCAATGGATTTTTGGCCCCTGCAAATGTTAGCTCACCTTTCTTTTTATCAATGCGTACTAATGAAACATCCATACCATCCATATTGGTATTCATTTTTTGCTTCAGAATTTCAGAAATTCTTTTATCCGCTTCTAACAAAATGTCTTTAGGATCGCTTATTCCTTCTAGGCTGACAATCTCCGTAAGTACCTCATTTCCCAACATACTTAAGAAACCACCAGGTACACCATGACCTGTACAATCACATGCTGCTAAATATATAATTTCATCTTTTTCATGTGACCAGTAGAAATCCCCACTTACAATGTCTCTCGGTTTATAGAAAATAAACATGTCCTTTAATACTTTCTTTAACTGATTCGTATTAGGTAACATTGCGTCTTGTATTCTCTTCGCATAATTGATACTTGCCTTTGTATTTTCGTGGGCTTTTTCAATAATGTTGGATTGCATTTTTACCGTCTCAAGAGTAGTTGATAACTCTTCAGTAAGGGCAGTCAATTCAGTGTTAGCTTCAGAAAGTTCGTGTGTTCTTTGAGTCACTCTTCTTTCCAGCATTACGTTTTGCTCTTTGATAAGCGTTTCATTTTTCTGTAATGCTTCTAATACTTCTAACTGCGCTCTTTCTTTTTCTTCTTTTAATGTTTTCAGCTTATCACCCAAGGCAAAAGAGAGGAATAATACTTCTATACCAGAACCAATCTGCATTGGATTTAAATACATACTTACCTCTAGCACATTGACACTCTCTAAAATTGCGGCGATAAAGCCTGCATTCAATGCACCCCAGGCAATTAAGTAATATTTGGCAGGCTTATAACCTCTTTTATATGAGATCAAACTTGCGATCAATAATAAGAACCCAAGTGTTAAGAGTCCTACTTGTGACATCATTAATGCTTCCACTTTAAAGTCTAAAATGATACTAGCAATAATAATGAATCCCCAAATGATGTAAAGTGTAAACCCTTTTTTGATGATTGGAGGTAATGTGTCTCCTTGGATAAACTTTCTAGTAAAAACAACAGCTGTGATTTGAGTAAATGCGGAACTGATGACCACAAACTCATTAATAATCGGTGTTTCTGGCCATAAATATTCAAACATGTAACCAAATACCGCAGCCATAAATACAGTAATACTCAACACATAACAGACATAAACCAAGTAGATATTATCTCTTGTAGAGTACCACACAAAAAAGTTATAGAAAAACATCAAGAGCATGAACCCAAAGTAAATACCTTGGTAAAAATCAAAATCATGCTCGAAAGCAATAAAATCAGTGATTGTTCCTGCTCTTAATGGGAAAAATAAAGGCTGAAGAGCCGATACTTTTAAATATATAGTGGAATTTTGTGGTTCCGTTAACCGGAATACAAAATTCCCCATATCGATTTCTCTTGTACTAAAATTATAAGCGTCTCCTGTTTTTACCGTTTTCAATAATAAACCTTCCTTGCTTACTTCATAAAAGTGTAAGGTGTCTAAAAAGGCACTACCTACTTCAATATAATTATGCTCAGCATCCAACACATTCGTCTCAAATTTCACCCAATAAGAGGATTTGGTAGACTGAAAATTTGGAATTTCCTGATTATAAAATTTAAATAAGTGGTCTTTATTCCCTGAAATCACATCCATTTCTGAGATAGAATGAGATGCATCTTCAAGAATCATCACTTTAGTACCAATATTCTCGAACGTATGACTCCTAGCGTAAGTAGAAGAACTACTTACTATCAAAAATAAAAGTATTAGGTAGGTAAATCGTGCTGGTAAAAACATAAAAAAAGTTTTTAAAAAATGAGAGCGCTATTCTTCAATAACTCCTAAGAGAGCGTGTTGTCTTTCAATGGATTTATTTAAACTATTTGTTAGTATCTTATCTGCAGCCTGAATGCCTGAGATAACAGTTCCTTCCATATAGCCTACGTTCAATCCAAAATTGATCCAATCTCCTGTAAAGAATAAATTTTTATATTCCGTTTCATCGGTTTTTAATCTATACTTATTCGTTCCTGGCTGTGCTAACACATAATGCATTGATGGATCCATGTTCGTGACGAAACACTGATTATTAAATTTTTCCATTGGATTTGCATCCATATTCTTATCACATAATAGTGAGTAATCGAATTTATTATTCTTTCTTGCTTTTGGCCAGAACCATCCCATGTAATTGTCCATCCAATCTTCAGCAACTTTCTTCAATAAGGCAATTTGCTCTTTTGGATAATTCGTATTACTTCTTGGTGGTTCCGGGTAATTGGTAGGCCAAGTTCCACACCAATAACTGATTTGCTTTGCTTCTGATTCAGGTTTCCAGTTTTCATAAGGAGCAATGTAGGTCATAGAAGTCCATGAATATAAAGGATCTTCATAAATGACGGTATTGGCATAAGAACCGTCTTTCATTCCCCATTCTCCTAGATCCATTCCTAAACCTTCAATATCTTCATTTAACCAGAATTGAACATTAAGTGTAGCGGTAGCTTTTACCTTCTCCACCATATTCTTCCACTTTGGTTTTTTCTTCATGATTTCAGAGCAGATATATTCTAAAGGTTTGATTGAAGTTGCCAGTACTGCAACATCAAAATCTTCTCCTTTCTTCAGTTCAAGAGACTCAACATTTTCCCAACCTGACCAATGTGATTCTATATCAATATCTTTTTCCTTGATTTCAGCAGCTTGTGCCTCATTAATCTGAGACAAATCAGGATGAAGTGTCCATTGGAACAATCCTTTTTGCTTCACTAGAGGCTTATATTTGGTTAGACCTTCTTTAAGATCTACCTGTTTTCCAACAATAATTTCCTCAATTTCATCAGTTTCAGAATATTTCACTTCATCCAAATGATGGAAGAAATGAAAGTTGACTCCTCTGTCTTCTAATGCAACATAAAGTGGGGCTGTAAAAGTTCCCCCAGTTCCTCCTCTTAGGTTCCAAACAAAGCTTCCCTTATAGCTAGGAATCATCAACATCATTCGAACAGAGATATCAGCAGCTACAGTTCCTTTTTCTCCATTGTACTTATTGGCAAATGTACCTTTATATAAGAATCGTACAATAGCGGAGTTAATCACTTGCTCACTTGCTCCGTTCATTCTCAACCAATCAGAAAAATCATAGTTGTTGATGTTTTCCCATTCGTATTTCCCTGTTTTTACATTATAAACATCCTTGAAAACCCCTTCAATACAAACAAGCGATAGCTGTACAATTTCTGAAATTCGTCTTAAGTGATTACCTCTAAATAGAAGTTTAAAAATCCATGTATTCAGTAATTTTACAATTCGATCTGAATATTTGATCAAGTCTTCTACAAGGTCTACTCTATCATCTAAACGTTCTAATTCATCTATTTTTTCCTCTAGTGATTTAAAACGTTTTGTGTGATTATATTTTCCTTCTTTGATACTTAGTTTTTTAGCAAAGCGTAAAGCTAGTCTTTCTAAACCAGAATATTTCTTGATTTTTTCTTCAGCAATAGGTTGGTCAAAGAAAAGGTGTGCTAGTAAATCATTCCAGAATCCCACTTTTCCGGAAGTATTTTCTTGATAAGGTGATCCGATTAAAACTTCTAATCCTAAAGCGATAAATTCTTTAATTAAAACAGAAGAACTTACTGGTTCACCTGATCCAGGAACTCGGTTGTTGTCAGGAAAAACAAATGGCCAATCGATCCAGTTGCCATTTTTATCTTGTTCTACCATGGAAGTTACTGGGTTCGGGTTGAAACCATCTCTCCATGTTTGAAAAGCACCGTCAGGATTTAAATTATGCTCTGCAATGTATTCATATACTTCCTGTACCATTCTGAAGGCATTGTCATACCAACCTTGGAACATGTGAATACCTCTTTCCTCCACTCTTCCTTCTTCACCTAAACCTGTAGTCGCTTTACCTCCACATCTCCATCCTGATTGATAAAGATGAATCTCATATTGGTCTTGCCAGTTTTTAATGCTTGATAGTTCCCAAGCTGTAGTCAATCCGGAGATGCCTCCTCCGAAAATTGCAATTTTCTTCTTAGTCATAGTATTTAAATTTGGGGATAGTTTACCTTATTGTCGACAATAAAATTTTCGAGTTCAGGAATTTCCAACAATTCTGAAATGTAGAAATAGATCTTTTTTAAATGTCTTTTTATGATAACCTTATCTAATATATAGGAGATCAATGTGCCTATATCAAATCCGATATCCAACACATTAAGCATATCTCTAAATTTTAATGGATAGTTCTCAGGATATAAATCTTTTATTTTTACCAATATATCCACTGCTGGTAAGCGTGGGTTAGCCAATATTTTACCTAAAGGCCCAAATAATTCTGTTTTTCCCTCTACCATTACTTCTGCATAAAGTAAACGGTCTAAAACTTCATTGATAAAATATTGTTCAATCCAAGACTCTTCTTTCGCTAATTCTTTGTATTCAATGTATCCATGAATAATGCTTGTATTGTGTGCTTTATACCAAGTACTAGAACAAGGATTAGAAAGGTAATCCACCCATCTTTGTACAGGCTGAGGAAGATCTTTGCATTCTAACTTTTCCTCAAAAACATACGATCCTAATACTGAGTAATAAATGAACTTAAGATTAACATTATACCACCAACGGGCGTGATATTCTTCTGCCAGTACACCTCGTTCTACTTCCCATTCTAAAAAGTCAATTTCAGAATTACCGAAGCCATATTGGTTCCCATCTGCGAAACCATATTTTACATAGTATTCTTTTCGAGATTCCAATCTTTCTTGGGGGCTGTTTTTAATGGAATTAATATAGGCCTCCGCTTTTATCGACAAAGATTGATAGTCAGAGAGTTGCTGTTCAGTTGATTTCATAGAAACATTTAAAAAGTAGCTCATAGCTTGAATGTAAATCTAATGTAAGCATTATTCTGGAATAATTTAAGTCCTACAAAAAACTTCTTTCAAAATCTACAGTTTTTGCTACTTTAATAATGTCTCTAAAAAACGTCAAAATGTTGAAAATGAATTTACTGTACTAAATTAACCTATAGCATTTAGAAGAAAGGCAGTTGCTAAGCTGAAATAAATTAACAGTCCTGTAACATCGACAATAGTGGTAATTGCTGGACTTGCAACAACGGCAGGGTCTCCTTTCATTTTTTTGACGATAAGGGGTAGACCTGCTCCAATCATTGTAGAGGTTACTACTTGTAGAGCCAATGCTAATGAAATAATAAATGCAACATAGGATAACGTAAGTCCTCCTGGCAACATAGCATTGAATGATAATAATGTCACTTTGATAAAAGCAATACTAGATAGACAAACCGCTAAAAGCAAAGCAATCCTCATTTCTTTAAATGTGATTTTCCACCAGTCTTTGGTTGTCACTTCACCTAAAGAAAGTGCTCTAATCACTACAGTACTTGCTTGACTACCTGCATTTCCCCCGGTATCTGCTAGCATAGGCATGTACAAGGCGAGAATTACCATCTGATCCAAAGCATCTTCAAAATGATGGAGAATCAGACCTGAGATCATCCCTATTATTGCCAAAGATACTAACCAAAGCACTCTTTTTTTGAAATGCCTAAAGACAGAAATATCCATGTAGCCTTCATCATCATCTTCACCTGCTGATGATGTAATACCCATCATTTTTTCCATGTCCTCCGTCTGTTCAGCGACAATGACTTCTATGGCGTCATCATGACGGACAATACCGACTAGTTTTCGCTCTTCGTTAAGGATAGGTAGTGCTACCAAATTATATTTTTCGATTCTTCTTGCAACTTGTTCCCTATCTTCATCCACTGTAGCAGCTACAAAATCAACAATCATAAGATCTTCAATTTTGTCATCTAATTCTGCCAGAATCAGATCTTTCAAAGTCACAAAACCTAATAGTACTTTTTCATCATCCACTACATACACATAGTAGATCATTTTTTTACTTGGAGAATCTTTCTTTACCTTATCTACCGTTTCTCGGACCGTCATCCAGTTTCTTGCAGTTGCAAAATCTGTAGTCATAATGCCTCCTGCAGAGTCAGCATCGTACCCACTCAATTCCACAACATTGCTTCTTACCTGTTTGTTGAGGTAAGGTAACAAAGCGGATTGTTCATCTACTGTCAATTCCTGATAAAAGTCGGCTCGTTCATCAGAACGCATCGCTTCAAAAACTTTTGAAAAAGATCTTCTCTCAAGACTCTTGAAAAGGTAATATTGAAGGTCCCTATTGAGCTCGCCAAAAATCTGAGCTTTCTCTTTGTTAGGGAATAGTGTAAATATGATAAGAAGGTCTTTCTCTTCTAGTTTCTCAAGGATCTCAACAATTTCTACAGGAGGAAGTTTTAATAAAACCTCTTCAAGTGCATTCCAATTTTCATTGTCAATCAATCCTTTAACAATCTCATATCTTTGTTCTATATTGGTTACAGTCATAAGAAAAAGAAAAGTAGATAATAGGTAAGGTAATTTCTAGATAAATAAGCCTTGGTATGTTTTGAGCATACGGTTGATATCGGCTATATAAATGATGATTGTTCTCTGCGAGTACCTTTTTGTCATCACTTAATACACAAAAGTAAAACTTCTCTTCGTAAATTTGCCTAACTTGTATTGTAATAATAATTAAACCATAGTCATAGAATGTTTACAGGAATAATTGAGGCATTAGGAACCATTGTCGATATCCAAAAAGATCAAGAAAATACAATATTTACGGTTGAGTCATCTATCTCAAACGAATTAAAAATAGATCAAAGTTTAGCGCATAATGGTGTTTGCTTAACAGTTACACATATTGAAGATAACAAGCATCAAGTAGTTGCAATTCATGAAACTTTACAAAAAACAAATTTGGGTGATTGGACTGTAGGTGATGTTGTGAACCTAGAAAGAAGTATGCCTTCTCATGGACGTTTTGACGGACATATTGTACAAGGGCATGTAGATCAAATTGGTGAGTGTATTGACGTTGTGGATGAAAAAGGAAGCTGGAGATTTACATTCCAATATGACCCTTCAACTAAAAACTTTACCGTTGAAAAAGGTTCTATTTGTGTCAATGGTGCAAGTTTAACAGTTGTAGATGATGCAAAAGGTCAGTTTAGTGTAGCTATCATTCCTTATACTTTTGAGAATACGAATTTCCATAAAATCAAAAAAGGTACTAAAATCAATTTAGAATTTGATATATTAGGAAAATACATTCAAAAGTTAAAAACATTAGAACTATAGTATGGCCGATTTACAATGTGTCATAGTGGATGATGAGGAAGTATCTCGTATGGTAGTGAGAGACTTTATCAAAAGAACCAATGGCTTAAAGCTTGTAGGGGAATTTGATAATGCTGTTTCAGCATACGAAATGCTGAAAGATACAGCCGTTGACCTTCTGTTTTTGGATATAGAAATGCCGCAGATGACAGGGATTGAATTGGTTCAATCACTTGAAAAGTTACCTGAGGTCATTCTTATCACCGGACGAAGGGATTTTGGTGCAGAAGCCTATGAATACAACCTTACTGATTATTTAATCAAACCAATCACTTATCCTCGTTTTCTGAAAGCTGTAGAGAAAGGAAAAACGTCTATTGAAGAAAGTGATCAGAAGTTGGTGGAGAATAGTGAGGATGATACTTTGTATGTAAAAGCCGACAATAAGATTGTAAAACTATCTTTAAAGAATATTTATTTCGTAGAAGCTTTATCGGATTACATGTTGATCAATACGATTGATAAGAAATATGTGATTCACTCGACAATGAAAGCTTTAGAGAAGAAGTTTCCTGATAATTTTATACGTGTTCACCGTTCTTATATTGTTAATCTTACAAAGGTTGAAACAATAGAAGATTTACAAATTGAGATGCCTCAGAAAAGTATTCCGATTGGTAATTCTTACAAAAACAACTTCTTATCAAGGTTGAATTTTTTATAAGGAACATGTTTTAAAAATAAAGGTCATATCAAATTCAATTGATATGACCTTTATTGTTACAGAGAGAGAATTTTTATTCTTCTGCTTCAAGGTAGGTTACTCTGAAGTTATAGGTCACATCATCTGTTTGTCCTTTGATATCTGTAGCCGTGATGGTTAAAGTATAAATTACTTCACCAAAAACAGGGGGATCAGCATCAATAGTAAACGCAGTATTTAGAGTTGTACCTATGTCAACAGGGTAAGAAGTAAATACAGAAGGATCATCTAAGGCTCCACTTACAGGTGTAATTTCTTCCCTATCACTGACAAAACTATATTCAATAGAGGCTAAACCTACATTTTCTTGTATCTTCCCTTCTACAGCGATATCAATACTATTTTTACCAATCAGTCTATCCGTCAAATCCAATACATCATTTTCTGGAACGTATTCCTTAGTTCCGTCAATGACTAAATCTGCAATTCTAATGATTGGGGCTAAATCCTCTTTGGCTACCAATGAGAACCTAAAGAAAGTGGCTTCTTCCCACGTTTGTTCTCCATCTTTTACAGTGATATTTATAAAGATAGTTTCACCTGCTTGAGTATCCAGAAGATCGAAACTAAATTGGAAATCATCATTGTTAAATACTTGTGCAAGGTCCTGTTCATTGACACCTTGAAGGTCAACTTCTATAGGTGTTTCATTCACAACAGGAGCGGGTTCACCAATAGATGGAGCTACACCGATTCTTGATACTTCTAACCTAGCAGAATCTAATCCTCCGGCATCTGTAAACACAAGACTATTTAGACTAAACTGTTCGCCTGGAAAAAGTGTTACAATTCTATTGGAAGGTATTTCAATACCAGACTCTTCTTGATAAGAAACAAATACAGCGGGTTGATCATCACAATTGACATTAATCTGAGTAGTTTCTTCAATCGTATTTCCAAAAACGTCTTCAGCAATCAGTTTTAAATTGTAAACCCCATTTTCTAGACTATCAGAAATAAAGAGCTGTCTTTGTACTAACTCAGCAACATCTATTGTATCAATACTATTGGCTTGGAAATATCGAGGTGTAGCGTCTGCAATACTCACTCCAATTCTTTTCAGTGCAATATTATCGGTAACTAAAGCGTTGACGACTATCCTCTCCGCTCTACAAAAGGCCTCATTTTCTAAGTTACCTTCAATAGCTGAGGTCACCGAGAAGTTTTCGATAACTGGTGATTGAACATCAGCTCCAATTAAAAAATAAGCGGTATCCACAATGAAATTATTCCCTGCATCTTTATTGCTGATTTCCATTAAGTATCTACCTGTTCTTACATACGAAGGTACAATGAAGGTTGTATCAAATTGCAGCTGACGAGCAAGTACTTCAGAAAACGTTTTTTCAAATGCAAAGATGACCGTATCATTAGCAATTAATTGAGGGTTTTCAATTTGAAATTTCACTTTACTTTCTTCAATTAGAGCATTGTCTTTGAAAGTAATAGCTACTGGAAATGAATCTTTGTAATAGTAAATCTTATCACTTACAACGTCAGTCGTAACTGTTGGGTCAAATTCATCTTCTAGAGCGATACAGGAGATGAAAGTTGAAAAAGCAAAAAGATATAAGGCTAGATTCTGAAGTTTCATAAATTAAAAATTACCGTTAGTCAACCTGCAAGTTACTAAATGTTAATCATAGTTAATAGTCTTTTCAATAGCAATGAAAGTTTTTTGGCAATTTTAAATCATAATTATTGATATGGTAGCTGTTAGGTAACACCACTACATTTTTTATGTAATTTTTAAATATAACTCTTAAAAAAGTTATAAAGCCTCCTGTTTTAGATTAAAAAGCATAAATACCTTCAGTAATACCTCTCAAAATTCCATATTTGTAATGTACCAAGTAAGAAATTAATGACTGAGTTGTACTACTTGAGTAGTATCAACAAATCATTGAAAGAAAAACTATGTTAAGCAGCATAGAAGTCAGATGAATAGATTGAAGAGAGAGCTTGGAGAAGGCTAGTTTTTTTGAGACTAGCCTTCTTTTTTTGTCTAAACTTTACGGTTGTTTCTCCATTAAATCTTTCCCCCACTGATCCATCAATTGTAGTACTTGTTTTAGTGAATAACCTAACTCCGTTAATTCATAATCAACTCTTGGTGGTACTTCAGGATATACAGTTCTTTTGATTAATTGGCATTCTTCCAATTCTCTTACCGTTTGTGTAAACATCTTATTTGAAATCTCTGGTATTGTCTTTTGTAGCTCTCCAGATCGCATTTTTCCGTCCAATAAATGGAAAAGTACCAATGGCTTCCATTTACTCCCTACAAAGTCCATGGTGAGGTGAAGGGAACATTCATATTTTTTATTAATCATCTTATTTTTATTTGGCTTATAATCAGTAATTCACACCTTTTGGTAACTATAGCACTTTATTGTAAGATATTGATTTACAGAATACTTATATTTAATATTGGACCCAAAATAAACGAAAAAATACTTATGAGTAAAGAACAAAGCTATCCTAGATCATTTTCTCATATCGGAATCACTGTACCTGATATTGAAAAAGCCGTAAAATTCTATTCTGAGATCATGGGTTGGTATGTAATTATGCCTCCTTCTGATGTTGTGGAAGAGAATGAAACGGCAATTGGTCAGATGTGTATTGATGTATTTGGTAGTGGATGGGGAACTTTCAAAATAGCCCATTTAGCGACTTCAGATGGTGTAGGAATCGAGTTATTTTCTTTCCCAACTACTGAAGCGAAAAAGCCGGAGTTCAATCCATTTAATGCAGGCTTATTCCATTTTTGTGTTCAGGATCCTAACATTGAAGAATTGACGCAAAAAATTGTGGATGCAGGAGGAAAACAAAGAATGCCAATCAGAGAGTATTATCCGAATTCAAAACCTTATAAGATGGTTTATGTGGAAGATCCTTTTGGGGTTGTTTTTGAGATTTATACACATAGTTATGAGTTGACGTACTCATCTGGTGCATATACAGAATAATGATATTTAGTTTATAGTAATGATATAAGAAAAAAGGTCAGCTCTTAAAAAGAACTGACCTTTTTCTTTATATCTTAATTCAAGGTAGATTAGAAGCTAATCGCTGCTTCAATCATGAAACCATTGAATTTACCGTCTTCATAAATTGCGTCAACTGAACCACCGACAGCACCTTCTGGAGCACCTGTTACACTTGCATTGTATACGTCATACCCTTCGTAAGTTTGCATCACGTAACCTGCTTTCATCATAACGTTTCTTGTCATGTACCAACCTGCAGCAACTTCTACACGGTTTTGACGAACGCTAGCTTGAGCTACGTCCCAAGTACCAACAACATTGTTTTGTCCATCAGGAATTGTTGGGTCGATGTAGTTACCACTTTGAGCACTGTTAGTACCCCAAGCTGTATTGTACTTACCACCTACATAGAACTGCTCATTCTTACCGAAACGGTAGATTAATTCAGCATTTAATTGGTTCCATTGTCTTGTTTCTGAGTTATCAGCTGCCATTTCACCTTTGCTAGCACCGTTAGATACTTCATAAGTACCGAAGAATTCTAAACCTTTGAATTTCACAAATGGGTTGATCATGAATGCTGTGATGTTACCAGTGAAATCTGGGTTCACACGACCATTTCTGAATGATGACGTAGGGCTGTGACCAGGAACATCCATTACAGAGTAGAATCTTGAACCTGCTCTATCACCTGCATAAAGGTTTGAGTTAGCAAGGTTAGAGTTGTGATAAACTGAACCTGTTAAACGAGCTCTTAAATCATCGTTGATTTGCTTGTCAACACCAATCTTACCATATACTGACCAGTTACCAGTTGAAGTTACACCTTGGTTTAATTTACCATTTGAAAGACCACCAACTGCAAGGAAACCGTTTTTCTGTGCCATTACTTCCATTGCCATTTCAGTAGCAAATGCATCCATGATAGTGTTACCCATAAACGCATTACCTAAAGCGTAAGCATTGTTTGTACGACGGAAATGTTGGTCACCGTAGTTCAATTCCATTTGACCAATTTTAATGGTTAATACATCCATTAAGTTATCAGCCAATTGACTATTTAAGTTTAAGAAGTTTAAGTTGTCAATTTGTAAGTAACCACCCATTACCCATGCATCATTGTGGTGACGAGATGAAAGGTAAGTTTGTAAATGTACTCTCACACCATCCGCTAACTGAGCGTCAATGTTTAAGTTGGCAGTTGGAAGGTTTACACCTGGGTGAATCTCGGCTAACGCTACTGCACCACTGTTAGAGTGTCCTAAACCTTGCATTTGTAATGCGAAGTCCGCTCCAACACGTACTTTCATTCCATCAAATCCAACAGTATCTTCTTTCGTTGTTTCAAATACGTTTACGCCACGTTGATCATTGTAACGCATATATTGCATATCACGATCAAAAACACCGTTAATTTTTTGGGCCATAACATTGCCAGCAAGCATTGTAAGAAGTAAAGCAAATACTCCTGTAATCTTGTATAGATTTTTCATAATAAATCTGATAATATAAATTAGGTATAAATATTAGGTAGGTATAATTGAGAAAGGAAATGAAGCAAATGATCTTACCTTTTCCTTATATCATATATTCTAGTTGAATGAAGCGGAGTAATCGATTGTTACTTCATCTCCAGTAGTGATAGTACCAAACATTGCTGTTGGAGGATCAACATTATAAGTAGTCATATTGAAAGTAGTTTTACCTTCAAATTTTACTTTTCCACCTTCTACAGAAGTATCTGCAAGAAGTGTAACTTCTTTTGTAGTTCCTGCAATTGTCAACTGTCCTTGTGCTTTTACGGCACCGTTAGCGTCAATTGTAGCAGAAGTGGTTTTGAATGTAATGGTAGGATTACTTTTTTCTTTTAAAGCCGAGTAGATGTTTTTGTCCATCGCTCCTTTTCCAGATTTGATACCTTTCACAACGAAAGTTAAATCAAGATTATTTACGGCTGTAATTTTATCTCCTTCAAGTGTTACGTCAGCATTTCCTGTTACATCATTAACGTCGCAGTGCCAATCGTGTAAAGAAGAAGTTCCCTCAATTTTAATTGTACTATTGTCTTTTGAATAGTTTTTAGTTTGTGCAAATAAACTGCACGTAGCAAACAGTGATAAAATGAATATTAAGTTCAGTTTCATTATTTTAAAGTTTGATAATTGGATAATTTTTTAGCTGTAATTCTACTTAGGTACTAGTATTTAGTAGATAATTTTCTTCTTTGATCATCGAATACATGTGCAATGTAACGGCTTAAATTTGATTTATATATCGTTATTTAGTTAGTAACAGTAAATAAATCGCAATAAATGTAAACTGGTATTGCATTTTACAAAAGTATTCCTCTGTTAGTGATGTTCATCATTTATTAAAAGTGATCAACATTATTTACAACTCTTTAGAAAGGTGACTTCAGTCGGATTACACTTTTTTCAAAACAAAAAAAGAGTAACAGTTTTCACCATTACTCTTTCTAAATTTATCTTTTGGATGTTATTATAAACATCTATTTTTTTTCTTCGTGAGCCTTTTCAAATTCAGTGAACTTATTTTGGAAGATTAAAATAAAAGTTACTCCTAAGAAAATAGCAGAGTCTGCGATATTAAAGACAGGGCTGAAGAATAAAAAGTGATCTCCTCCTATCATTGGTAACCATGTTGGGAAGTTTCCTTCAATCATTGGGAAATACAACATGTCAATTACTTGTCCATGAAACCAAGGTGATGAAGAACCAGGTATAGCGTTACCTTCGATCAATACACCGTAGAAAATACTATCAATGGCATTACCAATGGCACCTCCTAGTATCATGGCAATACAGATAAGGAAGCCTGGATGCGTAGGTTTTTTATAAAGGTTGTAAATGGCATATACAATTCCGCCAGATGCAATTATTCTAAATAAGGTCAATAATAATTTTCCGTATTCATTGCCGAATTGCATACCAAATGCCATTCCTGGATTGAGTAAGTAATGCAAACGGAACCAATCACCAATAACATGTATTTCACCCAGTGTTCCCATTTCCATAAAATTATGGACAAGAATCTTACTGATTTGATCTATAATTATGACTAAGATGGCTACACCATAAATAGCCGATAGGCTAATTTTCTTTTTATTTTCTTTCACTACTTCTAACTCCACTATTATTTATTTAAAAAATTGCTGTTTAGAACTAAGTACTTTGGTAAAATTAATTCTAGACTTGTACTTATTTTAGAATCTACTCCAAAAGTATGGTGTGAAGATAATCATTACAGTAAACAATTCTAATCTTCCTAACAACATTAAGAAAGATAATACCCATTTTACTGCATCAGGAAGATGTGCAAAGTTATCTACAGGACCTACCGAACCAATACCAGGTCCAATATTACCCAATGAAGTAGCTACAGCACCTATTGCCGTCATTAGGTCAACACCCAATGCTGAAAGTACTAAGATTCCAAGACCAAAAATTAAGAAATAAGCCATAATAAAAGCGAGAACATTAAATGTAATCCCTCCTTTAACGGCTTTATTATTGAACCTTACAGGAATAATTGCTGTAGGGTGTAACTGTCTTTTTAATTCCAGAAATGTATTTTTAAAAAGGATAATATGACGAACGATCTTCACACCACCTGCTGTAGATCCTGCCATACCGCCACAAAACATCAATACAAATACAACCATTGTAGCATAAGGAGCCCAAGCTGTATAGTCTGCCGAGACATAGCCAGTTGTAGTCATAATGGAGACTACTTGGAACAATGCATCTCTAAATGATTTCTCAATTCCTAAGTTGGTAGTGTATGCTACTACTCCACCTATAGAAACAGTAGATAAGAAAATAATTCCAATGTAATATCTGTATTCTTCGTTGGTCCAGATTGCTTTGAACATTCTCTTAAATAAGAAATAGTTCAATGTAAAGTTGGTTCCTGCTAAAAGCATGAAGAAGATTAAGATATACTGAATATATGGACTCATCGAAGCCGCACTGTCGTTGTAAGTAGAGAAACCTCCTGTTGCCATTGTGGTGAGTGCATGATTAAGAGCGTCATAAAAGCTCATTCCTCCTGTCATCAACAATATGGTTTCTATGACTGTTAAACTTGCATATACCCACCAAAGTCTTTTGGCTGTTTCTTTAATTCTTGGTTGAAGCTTGTCTGGAGAGATACCTGGAGCTTCAGCAACAAAAAGCTGCATACCTCCAATGCCTAAGAAAGGTAATATGGCAACTGCAAGTACAATAATACCCATTCCTCCAATCCATTGTGTTAGACTTCGCCAGAATAAAATCCCCTTTCCTACACCTTCAATATCCGTAAGAATAGATGCACCAGTAGTAGAAAAACCTGAAATGGTTTCAAAATAAGCATCCGTAAGTGATGGAATTTCGTGGCTGAATAGATAGGGTAAACTACCAAAAAACGCCATTAAGGCCCATCCTAATGATACAACGATATATCCATCTTTCTTCTTGATTTCTCTTTTGTAGCCTCTATGTTCACCATAAAGTATCGTCAATCCTCCGGCTAGAATACTAATTACTCCTGATTGTAATAATGCAAACCAGTCCTCTCCTCCAAAATAAAAAGAGAAAGGCAGGCATATAAACATGAATATTCCATTGAGTACAATAAGAATACCCATTATCCTAGCAATTAAACCAATATTAAATTGACTTTTGCGCTGTTGAAATTGTTCTCCCATAAAAAATCAGTGCTTAACGGAAAAATGCTTCTACTTTAGAAATACATTCCGGTCGTGTTAATACCACGGCTCTGTCATAAGGTTCAAATTGGAAATCACCCTTAGGAATGTAAGCTTTTCCTCTTCTAATTGCACCACCAATGATGGCAGATTTAGGGAAACCTAATGCTTTTAATTCCTTTTTAGTAACTGGAGAATTCTCGTTGACTACAAATTCCAATACTTCGGCGTCAACACCATGAACGTTTGTTAGTGAAATAATTTCTCCCCTACGGATATATCTAAATATGAAGCTTGCTGCTATAAGTTTCTTATTGATCAATGTGTCCACACCCATATTTTGAGAAAGGTGGATATAATCCATATTTTCTACCAGGGCAATCGTCTTTTGAACACCGTGCTTCTTCGCCACTAATGAAGTGATAATGTTGGTTTCTGAATCGCCAGTTACTGCAATAAATGCATCAGCTGTATCAATTCCCTCTTCTTCAAGTAAGTCAACATTTCTACCATCACCATTAATCACCAATGTATTTGGCAGTTCTTCCGCCATTTCAATGGCCTTGTCTCTATCCTTCTCGATTAAAACGACATTGTATTTGTGGCTTAATGAACGAGCGGCATAGAAACCTACTTTACCACCACCTAAGATAATCAGACGTTTGATCTTCTTCGATTGCTTTTTTCCTGTCAATTGAAGCACGCTTTCAACACCTTCAGGCTTCGCAATGTAATAAACGTGATCTCCCAATTCAAAACGTGTGTTACCTCTTGGAATGATTGTCTCATCATTACGAAGAATGGCGACGGTTAAGAATTTAAAGTCTTTATTGAGGTAGGTTGTCTCTTCCAGAGTTTTTCCACAAAGAGGTCTTTCTTCGTCAATGGTTATACCAATTAGTGATAATAGCCCCTTCTCAAACTCAAATGTATCTGTAATTGCCGCCTCTTTTAGGAGACGTTTGATCTCTTTTGTAGCCAATAATTGTGGGGAAATCATTTCATCTACCCCCATCCTTCTCATGTCCAAAACCTCACGAGCATGTAAGTATTCACTATTCGTAATTCTTGCAATAGTTCTCTTAGCTCCTAACCTTTTCGCTACCATGGCAGTGATAAGGTTGGTTTCTTCAGAAGAAGTGACTGCGATTAGCATGTCAGATTTACTCACATTTGCATCGTCTAATGTTGCAAATGAAGTAGATGAACCTTTAATTGTGGCAACATCAATATGATTTGCCGCATGGTTTAAACTATCCTCATCTGTATCGATAAGGGTAATATCGTGATCTTCGTGTGCCAGTAGTTTTCCTAAGTGGAATCCTACATCTCCAGCACCTGCGATTATGATTTTCACAAGTTAAATCTCTTTATTGATAGTACTTATCTCCTTAATAGTTGGAAGACACTGCAAATATAGTGTGATTTTTTGGATAGCGATAATTTTTAGAGCTTGTTTGGAATATCCTCATTGGGAGCGTTGTAAACACCCTTTTTATCCTTCAGCCCAGCTTTCTCTATCTAAACTTCTATATTGAATAGCTTCCGCAATATGTTCTGCTTTAATATTCTCACTTCCTGCAAGATCTGCTATAGTTCTTCCGACTTTCAGAATTCTATCATAAGCTCTTGCAGAGAGTCCTAAACGGTCCATAGCCGCTTTCAAAAGATTTTTTCCTAATGCATCTAAGACACATACCTGTTTCACTAATTGAGAAGGCATCATAGCATTACAATGCACCGCATTCGTAAAATCTTTAAATCTTTCTTCTTGAATTTTTCTAGCCTCAATTACTCTTTCACGTATAGCCTCGCTACTTTCTGCAGGTTTTACCTCTGTCATTTCTTCAAAAGAAACAGGTGTGACCTCTACGTGTAAATCAATTCTATCCAAAAGCGGACCACTTACCTTGTTCAAGTAACGTTGTACAGCTCCTGGAGGGCAAGTACACTCTTTTTCGGGGTGATTATGATAACCACACGGGCAAGGGTTCATACTTGCAATCAACATGAAATTGGCAGGGAAGTCCACAGACATTCTGGCTCTAGAGATGGTCACTTTTCTTTCCTCCAGAGGTTGACGCATCACTTCCAAAACAGTTCTCTTGTATTCTGGCAATTCATCTAAGAACAAAACGCCATTATGAGATAAAGAAATTTCTCCTGGTTGAGGTATTCCACCTCCACCTACCAAAGCGGCGTCGCTGATGGTATGATGTGGAGCACGGAAAGGACGTGTTGAAATCAATTGTCCATTCGAACCCAATTTACCCGCTACGGAATGTATTTTAGTGGTTTCTAAAGCTTCTTGTAACCCTAATGAAGGAAGGATTGTGGGAAGTCTTTTGGCCAACATTGTTTTTCCTGCACCAGGAGGGCCTACCATGATAACATTATGACCTCCAGCAGCAGCAATTTCCATTGCCCTTTTCATATTTTCTTGTCCTTGAACCTGAGAAAAGTCTACTTCATAGTGGTCTAGTGTATCATTAAAAAGTTCTCTGGTCTCAATTTTCAAAGGTTGGATCTCTTTGTCTCCCTGAATAAATTCAATGGCTTCTAGTAATGTAGAGACTCCAATAACATCAAGATTATTGACGATGGCGGCTTCTTTGGCATTTTCTACAGGTAAAATAAAACCTTTGAAGCCATTCTTACGCGCTTCAATCGCTATCGGTAAAGCACCTTTGATAGGTCTAAGCTTTCCATCTAAAGAAAGCTCTCCTAAAATGATATATTTATCAAAGTCTCTTGCTCCAATCTGTCCAGAAGACTGAAGTATTGATAAGGCTATAGGCAAATCAAATGCTGCTCCTTCTTTTTTAGCTTCTGCAGGAGCCAAATTGACAACTACTTTTTGTCTAGGTATGGCATAACCGAAGTGTTTTACGGCAGATTCCACTCTGTGCTCACTTTCTTTGATGGCACTATCCGGCAAACCTACCACATAAAGGTTTTTACCTGTTAGTACATTTACTTCAATTTCTATCAGTGTAGCATCTACTCCATATACGGAGCTTCCAAAAGTTTTTGAAATCATAGTTTACTGGTAAATTTTAGAATCGTTAAACGATATGTATATAGTTAGAGTTTATGACTGCACTTCTTCTGTATCAGAACTGTTCAAATCCTCTTCAGAAGGTGGTGCGTATAGTTTTCTTAGTGTTACTTTTAAGTTGATTAAAGCTAATCGAGCATCTTTATAAGTCGGATCTATTTCAAGTGCTTTCTCGTAATTCTTTCTTGCTTCAGCATAATTTCTTAGTACATACTGATTAGTAAGCCCAAGCTCATACCAAAGCTCTTTTGTTTCAGGATTGTATTTTAGCCCCTCTAAGAATATTTTATTTGCTTCTAAAGGTTGTCTTCTTCTTCTGTAAAGTTTACCCAAAAGCCTTGAAGATTTCCAATGCGAAGGTTCTTCTCTCAAAACTTCCTCAAATATAATAATGGCACTGTCATATTTATCTTGTTCATTGAGTATGCTTCCATATGAATATTTCATGTCAGAAGAATTCAAAGACATCTTTTTTGCTTCTTGGTAAGTGATTACTGCTTTTTCTAAGTCATTTAAAAGTACACTTTCTTCAATAATACCAGCATAGGCAATGGAATCTAAAGGATCAAAACCGATTGCTTTTTGGTAATTTTTGATAGCGGTTTTGGAATCGCCCATTTTAGCAAAAGTCTTTCCTAACGCCCTGTAGGTTTTACTGTTTTGTGGAATTTCACTTAAAGAACTTTCCAAAAAGTAAATAGCACTATCAAATTGGTTTAATGCGGTGTACGATGACCCTAAAAATGTTTTTAATTGAGGGTGTCTATAACCAAGTGTCATCGCTTTTTTTCCATTTGTGATAGATTCACCCATATTACCCAAGAAATAATAAGAAGTCGCAATTCCAAAGTAATAAACACCTTGGGTAGAATCTAATAAAATAGCTTGTTCAAGATCTTCTAACGCCCCTGCGTAATCTTTCTTTCTTACTTTTACTCCACCTCTTTTCGCAAAAAGCGACGCGTCTTCTGGCTTTTGAGCAATAATTTCATCTAAGAAAGAAATTTGCTTCTCATAAAATTCATCTTCATGTGCAGAAGCATCCACTAACCCTTCTAGTGTGTTTTGTTTTTTCTGACAGCCCAAAAGGCAAATTAAAAGTATAAATGGAGTAAAATATTTTCTAAACAACATTTTTACGGAATGCAATTGATGATTCAAAACTGACGCTAGATTTCTCTAAATCATAAAGTAAATGGATAAAAAAGTCCTTTGACCTCACTTTGTCTTATTACTTAGAATGCAAAATGCATAAAAAAGCTCACTTTGGGGAGGAAGTGAGCTTTTTATGTATAGTATTTTTATAAAAGAATTATGATAACTTATTTTCTCTTTTTCTGAGAGCACTTAATTCTTTTTGTAATTCTTCACCTTTATTTCTTTCAGTCACTAGTTCTCTACGCACTTGCATTTCTCTTTCTTGTGCTCTAGTTCTGAAATCATCAAATTCAGTCTGTAAAGAGTCATGATCTTTTTTGATCACATTTACAGCTTGATTATTGGTTTGGAAACGAATTAATAAAACGATGACTACAATGATTAATACTGCAATAATTGCAAAGGCAGTATACATCACTGAGTACTTAGGTACATCCATTCCTACAAGGTTAATGTAATCACCTAATTCAATTAATCTGTCTTTTTCACCAAGTCGTGATTGCATTTCTTTTACCTCTTGCTGTGCTAAAGTCGTTTCTTTACGTGCCATAGCAGCATCAGAATAGGCTGTTTGCAATGAGTCTTCTACCAAAACCCAATAATCATCAAGCCAAGATTGCTTGATCATTCTATATTCTTTCCAACGTCCACCACGTTTCGACATGAATTTGTAACCTTCTAATAGGGTATCATCTGCAGGACCTGTTGGTTTAACTTTTTTAGGGGTAGATGTGGATGTATTTGTTGTACTAGTAGAAGTACCTGAACCTGCAGTCTCTTGTGCATAGGCAGTGGTTAAAGTAACCATTAACACAAAAGTTGTGACTAATTTAATTATTCTTTTTAACATGCTAGTAATTTTTTAAGCTATCTGTTTTACAAATATAGAAATAGCAGACAAAAAAAAAGCCTTATAGCGAAAAACTATAAGGCTTTTGTTGTCCGACCAGGTCTCGAACCTGGACTCTTCTGAACCAAAATCAGACGTGTTGCCAATTACACCATCGGACAGTTTTCAAAGAAAGGCTTCAAATATTTTTTGGTAGTTGTCCGACCAGGTCTCGAACCTGGACTCTTCTGAACCAAAATCAGACGTGTTGCCAATTACACCATCGGACAATCTTCTGAAGCCGTTTCTCTGAAATGCGATGCAAATGTAGAGGGATAAATTTTACTTTCCAAATTATTTCAAAAAATAATCAACAAATAAATGTAAATATTTAAAGGTTCATTCGGGAGTATCTACTGTTATCCATCACTATTTCTGTATTTAATTGTTGAATAAAATATTGTATATCAGTATTTTCTATGTCGATGAAAAACTGATTTTGCGTTCCGTTTTTAAATTTTACTTCTAATTGAAAATTTCCAATAAATCCGAAATAAAATAATAAAGAAGCACCCAAAAAAAGTGAAAGCCCGGTAAATAAAGACACACTTCCTATGTTGGCAGCAACTAAGGATAGTGGCCCAATAATACCACCGACAAGCAGAGGTAGGATAAGTTTTTTCTTTTTTAATGACACTGAATGTATCATCTTTCTTTCAAATTTACGATGGGTAGTTGGTAAAGAAATTTCTAAAAAGAAGCTTGAAAGTTTTAAGAAAAAATAGGAATCTAACTCATATTTTAGGTCATCATTTTCCTCCATTTTAATCCAGTTGTAGAGGTAACTATAGGAATAGTAATAGCCGTCGTTATCTTGTGTGAGATCACTAACGATATACTCTTTCTGTACTGAAAAATATGGTTCTTCTTTAGACAATGTGTATTGTTGGGGCTAGGTTATAAAAAAAGATCTTTGTTCTACTTTAAGTACCAATCATCACAAGACGACTTTTTATTCTTCTTCTAGTACTTACATCTAAATATACAATTGAATTTTGATGCTTGTTCAAGTAGTACATTTATTCTTATAAATTATTATTCCAAAAGTGACTTATATAAAATATTTCTTACTACTTGCCCAGCTTCTCCATCGTATTCACTCTTCCTCCTCCTCTTACTGGACTTCCACCAAAAACATAAATGCTTCCTTTGTATAAAATAGCATTTGTGCCATGTCTTCCTTCAATCATATCAGACATCAATGACCATTTATGAGTCGTTAGTTCTAAAACCTGAGTTTTACTCGAAGCTTTAGGTTGAGCATTTTCTCCACCCATATAAATCAAATAATTATCTAATTTGATAACACCTCCCGCTGCACTTGGGTAAGGAAGACGATCTTCTAGAGTGATCCACTGTTGTGTTTTAAAATCATATACATCCACAAAAGGATTGGTATATTTAAAGAATGCCGTAAAATTGTTTTTATGGTGCACGCTACTGTTTCTTCCTCCAATAAGATAGAGTTTATCATTAGCCACCACTGCATTGAAATGATCTCTCAAGTGAGGAGCTGAAGTTAATTGCTCCCATGTATTGGTTGATAAATCATAAACATCAAAACGGTTGGAACATCCTGAAGTGTGACCGTTTGTGATACCGCAAGCAAGGTAGATTTTATCTTGATATAAAACGGCTCCACCGCCTCCTCTCCTTACTTCTTTAGGAATGAGTCCTTGTTTCTTCCATTCATTCTTTTCGGGTTGATAGGTCCAAATATGTTCTAAAGGTGTTTCCACAGGGTAATTACCTTTCATGGCTCCAACAAAATAAATATGGTCATGATAAGAAACTGCTTGAAAATGATGCATAAAAAAAGGAGCGTCCCCCACTTTGGTCCAAGTGTTAGAAGATGGATCAAATACTTCTACTGCTTTCGATTCACGACCACCTATCAAATAGAATTTGTCTTTATGGAGAACGAAAGAAGTTTCATGTCTTCCTTTAACTTTTTGACTTTGAGTTACAGAAGACCATTGGTAATTTTCTAATAATTGATTTTGAAGTTCGTGTTTCTGAGCAAAAGCACTCAGTGAAACAATGAGTAGATGGATAGTTACTAGAAGCTGTTTCATGTTCAATACTTTGATTAAGTTGAAAGAAAACCTTTCACTTTCTCAATATCATCAAAAATGTATGATTAAAAAAAAGGTATTGTAACAGTTAATGTTGAGTCTTAAGTGATTTATTTATGTCGATGAAAAAAGGCTGCTATCATTTCACCTTAAATAGTATTTCGATTATTATTTATAATTCAATAAAATGACATCGAATTTATTGAAATTCGCTACAAATCAGTGATTTAAAGTAAGGATGAGGAATGGTCTGAAAAGTTTCTGTTAAGGTTTTCTATTAAGAAAATGAGATGACGGTAATAACAAATTCTAAATTTGACTCAAATTGCTAGTGGAGAAACAATAATAAATTAATGAAGTATTGTAAATTTACTTCAAATTAGATTCAATGCATGCAAGAATTAAATCTACCGAAGTCCAATGTCCGTTTAGAAGAAAAAAACGGGAAGCAGTATATTTTTGATCCAATTCGAAAAAAAATGCTCCAACTCACACCTGAAGAATGGGTAAGACAGCAGTTTTTACAGATGTTGCTATCCATGGGAGTTTCTAAAGGGTTAGTTGGGATAGAAAATGGACTGAAAGTAAACAGAAAAGCAAAGCGTTCGGATCTCCTTTTGTACAATAGAGATGGTCAACCTTACTTACTGATAGAATGTAAAGCACCGTCAGTCAAATTAACGAACGAAACTTTTAAGCAAGTGGCCGCTTACAATGCTACTTTAAAGGCTCCGTTTATTGGTATAACCAATGGTTTGCAACATTATTTTTGCAAAATCGATTTTGACAATTCTTCCTATCAGTTTTTAAAAGAGTTGCCGTTACCTCCTTACGTTAAAAAATAAGTTATTCATATCAAATGAAGTTCCTTAAATATATTTTTATCCTATCTTTCTTGGCTGTTTTAGGTTGTGGAGTTGAAGAAATTACTGGTCCACGCTTAGAACTCACCATTGTGTCCCCAAAGGTCAATCCGGTGACTGCACAAGCACTAGTGACCACTCGAGATACTATCATCTATGAGGCGAGAGTTAGAGGAGGAGATTCAACAACATACCAATGGTCAGTTGATGGTGAAGTAATTGTCAATGGTTTAATTTCTGAACCAATCCGGTACACAGAAGAAGGAAGTAAAGTCGCTCGTTTTTCAGCTTCTAATGAAAACTACGACTCTTATGCTGAAATCCTTATCAATATCATCAATAGAGTTGCCACATTTGAGGATTTACCTTTGGAGGAAGATTCTTTTTGGATAGGAAGTGGAAATTCAGCTCCAACATCTTTTGAATCTGGTGGAATAAGCTTTAACAATACACCTCCTACAGATACAAAAGAATATGCCGATTTTGGTTACTCTAATATTATTGATTCTACGAATGCTAATTATGTAGAATACGGTGCGTACATTCAGACTCAAAGTCAAAATCAATTTGGTATTGCAAGAATGGACACACTACAAAATGATATCAAGATTAATTTCGATTCATTATTTTCTCCACTAAGCATTTCATTGGCCAATAATCCAAAAGTTGTGCGTTACGCAAGGGGAGATATTGCTCCTGATTCAGCTTTTAGTAGAGGAGATTATTATGATATTGTGATCAAAGGAATCAATGAGGACCGTACTTTGACAGCTGATTCAGTGGAAGTACGTATGATCGAAAGAGGTACCCTATCTTTGACAGTATTAGAGGAATGGACGTCAGTTGACCTTTCTTCATTGGGTAAGGTAAAAGGATTACAATTTGAAATTAATACCACGGCAAAGCATGCGGATACAGGGATTGAATATATAGACAAACGTTTCTGTATTGATGATCTTGTATTGATAGAAAACCCAGAAAACTTTAATATTACACCTTAAAAAACAAACCAACATGCTGAAAGTAATTGATCTCAAAAAATCATTTAGAAGCTCAAAGGGAGAGTTAGAAGTCATCAAAGGCATTTCTTTTGAAATCAAAGAAGGTGAAATTGTTGCTATCGTAGGTACTTCGGGTTCAGGAAAAACAACCTTACTTGGACTTACAGCAGGTTTAGACGCTCCTACTTCAGGACAAGTGATCTTGGATGATATAGACATAACAAACTTGACAGAGGATCAAAAAGCAGACATCAGAAATCAAAAAATTGGTTTTATTTTCCAAAACTTTCAGCTTTTACCATCATTGACTGCACTAGAAAATGTGCTGACTCCGCTTGAGTTAAGAGGAGAAAGAAATGTGAAAGAGAGAGCGAAGGCTATTTTAAATGAAGTAGGTTTAGAGGGAAGAGAAACACATTACCCACATCAGCTTTCAGGAGGTGAGCAACAAAGGGTAGCTTTGGCAAGGGCTTTTGTGAGTAAGCCAAAAGTATTATTCGCAGACGAGCCTACTGGTAACCTTGATGAGGAAACGAGTAATCATGTAGAAAACCTTCTTTTTGAATTGAATAAAGAAAAAGGAACTACATTGATCATTGTGACGCACGACCCTGAATTGGCAAAGAAAGCGGATAGAGTGATAAGAATTAAGGATGGGCTTGTAGAAAATCCTACTTAAAATTATTTCTTCTTTTTACCAATCAAATACACCCCTGCAAAAATCAAAACTGCAGCTATCACTTGAACTCCTTTTAAGGATTCGCCCAATACAATAATAGCCACAACTGTAGCCACCATCGGCTGGAAGTAAATGTAAAAACTTGCAGTACTAGCATTGACCACTCTCATTGCAATGGCATAAAAAAGATTGGCAATCAATGTAGTAAATAACACGGGATAAGCTATTGCAGCATAAATTGGAAGAGGAATCGCTTCCCAATTGGTGGATTGTACATCAGACCAAGATGCGATGATCACAAAAGGTACTGCCATAGTAAAAACCCACATCATCACTGTATTGGGGTGGTATTTTACCAAAAGTGGTTTAGTGATGATAAGATAAAAACTATAGAGAACAGCATTTAGAAAAACTTTTAGGTCACCTACCATTGATCCAGAATGAAACGCAATTCCATTTAAACCAATCATCATGAGTGACCCCATAAAACCTAATGTAATACCAATTATTTTTAAAGGCGTGATGCTTTCTTTTAGAATGGTAAAAGACAGTGTGAGCACAACAATAGGCACTGAGACAACTATTACTGAAGCATTGATTGGGCTTGTTTGGGAAAGTCCATCAAAGAATAATAACTGATTAATACAGGCTCCACAAAGAGCTGCTAATAGAAATCGTGGTATATCTTTTTTATCAATCCTTCTGTCCTTTACGGTCAATTGATGCAAAATATTAAAGAGAATTGCACCGCCAGTGATCCTCAAAAAGATAAAAGCGTAAGGAGTGATATAAGCAGGCATTGCCAACTTAGAAATCACAAAGTTACATCCATAGATTATAGATGCACCCATCAAGAAGAGATGAGCATGAAGCTTTGTTAGTTTATTCATTTTAGTCTGCCAATTCAGCAATTGGCTCAAATTTGTCGAAAACAAAAGCAGTATGGGGAGCATCTTTCATTTCAGCAGTCAAGTCTTGACCTGCCCAATGTTCATAGTGTTTTCCATTTCTCCATAACCTTGAGTTCCCCATATCATAGATTTTACCTTCAAAGGCTACCCAGATTTCTTCTCTATCTTGGCCGTTTCTTAATGCTAACTGCTGTCTTGTATATTTTTCCATAGGGGTAAAAATAATGGCTTTGTTAGAGTGAATTTAACAAAGCCATTGTAAAAAAGTTGATGTCGTTTGAATTAAAGCGGCACATTTACGTGACGTTCTGCATGGTATGAAGAACGTACTAATGGGCTAGATTCAACATACTTGATGCCTCTTTTCAGACCTTCCTCTCTATACATCTCAAACTTGTCTGGGTGAATGTACTCGATTACCTCGTGGTGCATTTTAGTAGGCTGTAAGTATTGACCTAAAGTCATTACATGCAAACCTCTTTCTGCAAGGTCATCCATAATTCTAAATACCATCTCGTCTGTTTCACCTAAACCAAGCATGATACCTGTTTTAGCACGACGACCAGCATCTACAATTCTTTTGATATGTTCTAAAGAACGATCATATTTTGCTTGAGGACGAACCGCTCTGTAAAGTTCTTTCACTGTTTCCATGTTGTGTGAAATTACTTCCTGACCGCCTTCCATCATTCTATACAATGCGTCCCAGTTCTTTCTAGTATCAGGGATTAGTGTTTCGATAGTTGTTTCTGGATTGAGTTTCTTTGTCTCTACAACAGTTTGGTACCAGATTTCAGCACCTCTATCTTTTAACTCATCTCTGTTTACAGAAGTGATTACCGCGTGTTTGACCTGCATTTTGTGAATAGCATCTGCCACACGTTTTGGCTCTTCTGCGTCGTATTCGGTTGGTCTACCTGTTGCTACTGCACAGAATGAACATCCACGAGTACATATATTTCCTAAAATCATGAAAGTTGCTGTACCTTCACCCCAGCATTCGCCCATGTTAGGACAATTACCGCTTTGGCAAATAGTATTCAACTTATGCTGATCTACCAATTTACGCACTTTAGCATATTCCTTACCGATAGGTAGTTTTACACGCAACCAATCCGGCCTACGTTGAGGCTTTTCTTTTTTCTCCGAAGAGATTACTGGTAGTTCTATCATTTATTTTTCGTTTTCGTTTTCGATTACAAGAATAACTCATAATCAGGGACAAAGTTACAAACTAGTTTCAGAATTATGAAATCATGTCACTATTTCAAGATATTTCCTCTTTTTGTAGGTCGATATGTTAATTTTGATCGAAAAAGCTGTTTGTTTTCACTATTTCTTTTGATAAGAATTTGCTAAATGTTTGTTTTGCCAAATATTGTGATTACACACAAAAAATATTTATTCATAAAAAAATCAATCACGATGGAAAATTCAACACAACAAGCAGGACGTCCCAAGCAAAACATAACGATATATACAGAAGCGAACCCTAATCCTAATTCCATGAAATTCATGTTGAGTTTTATGTTATTGAAAGGTGGTGAGAGCTATGATTTTCCAAGCATCAAAGAGGCAGAGGTTTCTCCTTTGGCAAAAGAACTTTTCGGAAAGTTTGAGGAAGTGGAGCGTATCTTCTACATGAGTAATTTCATTACAATTACTAAAAAAGAAGGTAGCACTGATTGGATCGAAATCATTCCTAAATTCAAAGAGTTTTTATTGGAATATTTCGAAGCTGAAAAACCAATTTTTGAGAATATTGATGAAACGATCGTAGAAAAAGCGGAATCTGAAGCCATCAAAAAAATCAGAGGTGTTTTAGATGAGTACATCAAGCCTGCCGTTGAAATGGATGGTGGTGCGATCAAATTCCACTCTTTTGATGAAGAAACTGGTATCGTAAAAGTATTACTTCAAGGTGCATGTTCTGGTTGCCCTTCTTCAACTTTCACACTTAAAATGAGCATTGAGAACTTATTGAAAAGAATGGTTCCTCAAGTGAAAGAAGTAGTAGCGGAAGGCGTTTAACACAGCAGCACTTTTTGATTAAAAAATTAAGAGTTAAGGATGAAGAACTAAAATATCTGTTCCTCATTCTTAGCTCTTTTTTTATGGTGTTGACCAGTGTTATTTTTCTATTGGTAATCCATTTTTAAATTCGCTCTTATATCAATCAAGAAGAAGTATGGAAACTAGAAATATAGTATTTATCGCTAAAAGTTTAGATGGTTACATCGCAGGTCCACAAGGAGAATTAGATTGGCTAAATAGTGTTCCTAACCCTAATCAAGAAGATGTGGGATTACATCCTTTAATGGAAAGAATTGATGGCCTGATCATGGGCCGAAATACATTTACGATGGTATGCAATATGGGAGGAGAATGGCCTTACTCAAAACCTGTTTTTGTTCTTTCGAATACCTTAACAGAAGTTCCTGAAGAATTTGAAGATAAAGCCATTATTGTCAATGGCCCTTTACACGAATTAGTAGATGACCTTCATGCGGAAGGATTTCATAAACTCTACATCGATGGAGGTATCACCGTTCAAAATTTCTTGAAAGAAGATTTAATTGACGAGATGATCATTTCCACTATTCCGATCTTATTGGGGGGCGGTATTCCTTTGTTTGGTAACCTTCCAAAACCAATGATGTTTGATCATGTAGAATCAAAAGTATTGCTGAATCAGATTACGCAGGATACTTATTTTAGGAATAGGAGTTAGGGGAGATTGTGAGATTTAGAAATAAGTATTGGGTTACTAATAAATACATAAAAAAGGCATGAAGTAAGGAGATCATCCCCTTGCTTCATGCTTCAATGAATTTATCTAAAACCTATTTTGAAGGCACAACTAATTTCTCAACTTTTGGTAATTTGTAATCACCATTTAAAACTGACTGTCCTGGCTCGTAGATTCTTAATAAGTAATTCCAACCATCAGCAGGAGCGTCTAATCTATTGGGAACATCACCTA
>NZ_JACVVP010000073.1 GCF_014534745.1 Flammeovirga sp. EKP202 | reverse complement strand
GCATAGTAAATAATCATTATGTTATAAGTTAAACATAATGATTATTTATTCAAATCTTAGTTTTGCGACAGCCCCTTGTGAACCACAATACAGCATCATTTCCCTCAAAAAAAGCAATTATATTAATTAACGAAAACTTAGTACTTATCCCCCCTTTTAAGCAGACTAAAGACGCATTCAATTATCCTAAAAACAACTTTTATTTTTAATTTTTAAACAAGTATGATATGAACTTTAGACAACTACCATTAGTATTACTTATGACTAGTGGGGTACTTTTTAGTGCCTGTACTGAAGATTTTCTTCCAAAAGAAAGTCAACAACAAGAAGAACTGAATCACAGTTCTTCTGCTAGAACAACTTTACTTGAGGGTGAAGTTGTCCTTATTCAAACTCCAACTGAAGGAGATGAATTTATATTGGGGTCAACCTTTACGGTTGAAGGAATCACAGATGAAACCGTTGATTTAGTAGCCTGTAGGTTATGGATTGATGGTATTTTCTACGATTTAGACAAAGAGCCTCCTTACACATTTGATGTGTCGGGCTTGACCTTAGGCGAACATATTTTAATGATGAGAGCCAATGGTGCCGATGGTGAGAAATATGATAGTGAAGAAGTAACAGTCAACATTGTAGAGTACAATGCACCTGGTACTACAATCATTACTTCTGTTGCCAATGGTGATACTTTTGCTGAAGGAGAAGACATATTGATCTCTTCTACAAATGAAGACGAAGATGGCGTAAAAAATGTACGACTATGGATTGATGGACTATATTATGACATCAATAAAGAAGCTCCTTTTGATTTTTCAATCAATCACCTTGAAGAAGGAACACACAGCATCACTTTGAAAATGAAGGATGAAAAAGACCAATTGACTGTCAGTGAAACTGTCACCATTGATATTGTGAAAGCAAAAGCACTCACCAAAGAAATTGTATGGGATGATTTCAACCTTACAATTCTTCCTTATGTAAGAATGAGTGGTAATCAGGATATCATTTTCAATAACAGTACCATTGGAACTACCGAATTTTTAATTCTATCTGCGAGCCATGGAAACCCTCCTGCAGGAAGTTATGAAAAGGAATCACATGTTGAAGGTGGAAGTTGGACCAAAGTGGGCTATGGTGGTGATGATGATAAAAGTGCTGAGGTGTGGGTACGTCAAGTTACTTCAGACAATCAAAATAACCTTGGACAGATCGATACTAAAAACGCCTCCGCCTCATTATCCATCCTCACTTATGACGGACTGATAAATACCGGTACAACTCAAAATTTACAGTTTTTCAATACAAAAGCAAGTATTGATCATCAGGGAGAAATGGGGCCGTTCTTGGTTGTCATTGCTACTGACAACGGTAAAGAATCTACCAATTCAAACCTCAATTATGGTTATAAAGATAACGGTAACCTCAGTGATGATATGACCATGTTGTACCTCACTCATGAGGATCAGTTTTATGACAACTCTTTCTCCGTAAGAGGGGGTGCTGTAAGTATTCAATTGATTCCATAAAATAGTTTATGCTGGGAAGAGGTTACAGTAGACCTCTTCCTAGATTTATTTTTTTGTTATGCTTTCTCTTTTACACATTTTTAAGCGTTGTACTCACAAAAAATAATGACAAATTTATTATCATTTATTTTTGGCTTAGTACTTATTGCTAGCGAAGTACTTAAATTTGAACCCACATTAAATCATAGCATAATGAAAATAGAAAATTTTATAGATATAGATACAGAAAATTTAATTCGTCAAAATATAAAGGAGCATGGTTTTCATCTTGGAGTAATTGATGGAGATGAATATTTACCAGCTTTTGCTTTTAGTATCGGGTTATATAAAACATACAATCACCCTGAAATTATTATTTTTGGTTTACCACAAGAAATAATGCAGGTGGCATTGAATACTATCTGCGAAAAAGTACAAAAGAAAAATAGTTTTTCAACAGGTAAAAACTACGATGATATTCTCAGCAAATATCCAGTTCAATTTGTAGAAGTAGCTAAAGAAAACTATTTCAATTATTTGGATTATGTGAGTTATTTCTACGAAAATTCTTCCAATTTCCCCGTTCTTCAAATGGTTTGGACAGATCAGAAAGGTAAATTTCCATGGGATCAGAGTTTTGATAAAAACTGGAAATTCAATCAACCATTATTAGATAGAAATTCAGGTTTCAAATTCTTTGAAAAAAACGAACTAGCGGTTTACACTACTAAAAACACCTTGGAGGGCAATCCAATTTTATGGGTATACCACACTCATGACGGTGATTGGGAGTTTCATAGTGAAGAGTATCCTGATTTTGAAAATGTGAAAATAATCAAGCTTGGTAGGCTAGTCAAAGAAGATCAAAGTCTGAATGATGTTCATATTTTAAGCTACGGCCAAAGTGCCATCAGAAAAGACATTAACTCCCCTTGGGAATTTACCGATTATGAAGAAGAATAATCCATTAAAAAAGGCTCAAATCTTATCAATTTGAGCCTTTTTAATACGCCGAAAACTTAGTTTATACAATATGTTTCATTTACTAATAAGTACTCCCCATTTCTCTTAGAAACTCGTTGTATTGCATATCAAATTTCTCATCGTAGATAGATTCATACTCATCTTTAAACTTATTGAAAATATCTTTGGCTACGCTATGCATACCTTGTGAAGAAAGCAGTTGACATTTGATCAATGTGGCTTCTTCATGGATATGGTCATATTGTAAAATAGTGTCGCTTATCTTTAGTTTTTCCTGATTGGAAAGTTTCACTTCTGATGAAGTCAGATAACCGTATAAAGTTTCAATTAAATGATTGACAATTTCCGCTTTCATCTCTTCCATCCATTCATAATCCGTTCCTAAAAGCAGTTTACCTGTATCCAAAATTTCAAGAATGCTCATCAAGTTTTCTTTGGTCTGTGGACTTTCGAGAAGGTCTTTCAAATCAAAGAACGGAATGTGAACGTCATCACCGATTTCCAACTTCCAGAAATCTGCATCTTTCAGGAACTTGACTTCACCAATTGTTTTACAAAGTCTACGTAACTTTGTCAGGTTTACGCCTCGATTATTCCTCGCTTTACTCAGAGGCATATCGTACCAAAACAGGTTGATCATTTTATCGGCTGAAACTCCTCGCCCATTAATGTATTGTGAGATGGTAATTAATATAAAGAGTTGCTTGATTAGCGGTGTAAATTCATTGGAAATATCTTTACCTTCACTGTCAAAAATTCTAAAGCCACCAAAGAAATTGATGGTTGACTTTTTCACTTTCATCACTTTCACTACCTCTGGCTTTTTAACTTCAGCTGTAGGAACAACTTCTTCTACTTTTTCTTCCTCTTTCTTTGCTGTTGCCTGAGCAATTGTTGGTTTTGTTTCCTCTGCACTCACTACAGGTTCAATTTCATCAGACTGTTTTTTCGTTCTCTTCCAAACCACAATTCCCCCAATTACAAGAATTAATGCTACTGCAATAAGCAATAACTCCCATGGTGTTTCCTCTGATGAGTCAGCTGTAACTTCCTCGACTTCAGGAATATAAAAACCACCCATTAGATTTAAAGAATAAACCTTAAACTGTGACTCTTTTCCTACTTTTTCGATTAAGATCACATGAAGCTTTTTATACTTAGCATCAAACTGAAGATCTACCACTACTTTAGTATCATTAAACTGAAAAGGAATAACTTTTGGGAAAGCCTTCATTTTTCCAGATTTTAAATCATAACTTCTAAGTGTAAGTTCATTGACGAATTTATGATTGTCAAACGTCAATGCAAACAGTTCTTGATTTTGGGTATCCACTACAACTGACCTAGAAGAAACATAAGAATCAGATGGTGTCTCCCATGTCAATATTTTCTTTAATTCATTTGTTTTTTCATTGAAATCATAAAGGTCGTAGAAGTTTTGAGGGTTGATAATCTGTTGTCCGGTCACACTTCCATAACCACCAAAAAGATAAACATGTCCTTTCTCCGCCTTACCTACTCCTGTATAATATCTTGGAGTAATCACATCTCCATTTATTTCAATGGGTGTAAATACTTTTTTATTAAAATCATATTTGACAAACTTATTACTAAACTCATGATTTCCATATCCCCCAAAAATAAACATATTAGCACCGTTATCTGAAATCCACTGTGCATGATGCGTAGCCGTTTTACTAATTGGATAATCAATGTTCTCTTTTTGGGCTACTTTAGTGATGAGATCATAAGTGTATACAACATCTTTTTTAAGGTTATAAATGATGAGTTTATTTCCTTTTTTGATCATTCTGGTTCTGACATCAGGTTTCAAATCAAAGGGGAGGTCACCCAATCGCACCGTCTCTCCTGATTGAAAGTTTTTTCTGTAAAGAATATTGTCTTGTACATATAACAAAGCAGAATGTTCTTTCAAATAACAGTATAAGCCTCCTTGAATTTTTTCGGCTAATGTCAATTCCCAATTGGAGTGCGTAGCTTTGATCCAAATAGGATGAATTACTTTACCGTCAAAAGTTGGATCTGTTTTACAATGTGCTATGTTGCCTTCTTTTTCATCTAATGGCCATTCATATGTGTTGTTATCCGCCTTAACACGAAGATTTTTCAAAATCATTGGCGGTACATCATGTACTTTAAAATACGGATTGTAGTTGGCTCCAAAGTAAAATTTCAGTCCTTTAATAGGTGGAATTTTACCTTCAAATTTGTAGTCGTAGGTTCTATCGTTTAGGCTTAAAGCAATTACATTGTTTTTTAGATCTATTTTTAGCTTCAACTTCCTCCATTTGTTCATGGCATTTCTGCGATCTTCAAAGTTGAACTTAATGGGCGTCAATTGATGATCATAGATGATACTAAAATCATTAAAACGATCCGATCTGTAGTTATAAACAATATCCAAATTACGGTGATTGTCATCAATCATTCTTAGGATATATCCGAAGTAGTGCTTTGGAGAACGATTGAAATATACATCAACGGTCAATTCCAATTCATCATTTACATTCAGCTTTTTCCCATCCATCAACTTTAAACCTGTCCGTTGATCCATTTGAGTTTCGTGACTACCAAATTGTAAACCTATGGGCTGGGCAAGTGTAGATTGAAATGAGATTATAAAAAGCAATAGTAAAGAGAATAAAGATTTTCTCATAACTCGTGATCAGCTTAATAAGTAAAAAGGCAAAAATCATTTAATACAAAATCCTATTTTTGTTTTGTAACAACAAAAAGTTATCAGGGATCAACTATTTTTAACTTAATACTTTGATAAAAAAATAAGTAATAAATCGATTGGTCAGTATAATTTCCTTTCAACAAAAAAATAGTTCAGATTCAATTCCTTCATAAAATGTACTGACTCAATAACGGCTTCTTCAAATATAACCTAAATTTCATAATATTTGCTAACCTGCATTACCTTTCATGTAAGAAAAATAAAGGTAATGCAGATTTTATTATAATTATCTTTGCAATGCAGCTTTCGAATTCAAATACTTATTCAATAACTTTTGATCGATTTCCGATCCATCTTTGTATTGTACCCTCAAAGCAGCAAGATCCTCCTTCAATGTCTTAATCGTATCAGCATATTTCGGGTCGTCATATACGTTGTTCAATTCCATAGGATCATTTTTTCTATCATATAATTCCCACTCATCTACATCATAGTAGAAATGAATCAATTTGAATTCTTTTGTAATGATAGCATAATGACGTTTTACCATGTGGATTGATGGATACTCATAGTAATGATAATACACTGCATCTCTATCCCACGCAGCACCATTGTCTGTCAATAAAGGCATTAAACTCTCTCCTTGCATATCTGAAGGAGCTTGAATACCCGCTGCTTCTAAGAAAGTTTGTGCAAAATCTAGGTTCTGAACCATCTCCTCATTCGTGATTCCTGGCTTGATTTCATTGGGCCAACGCATTAAAAGTGGTGTTTTGAAAGACTCATTGTAAGCAAAACGCTTATCAAACCAGCCATGTTCTCCTAAATAGAAACCTTGATCTGAAGTATAAACCACCAATGTGTTATCCGCTAAACCTGATTCATCTAGGTAATCTAAAACTCTACCTACGTTCTCATCTACTGACTCAATTGTTCCTAAATAATCTTGCATATAACGTTGGTATCTCCACTTCATCAATGCTTCTCTGTCCATGCTTGCATAGTTTTTAGCAAACTCCTCATTGATAGGACCATAACTTGCGTCCCAAGCTTTCTTCTGCTCCTCCGTCATACGGCTTCTTTCTTTTTTGAAAGCATCATAATCCCAGTGCGAACCTTGTGGTATACCTAACGCTTCCATCGTTTCAGGATAAAGTTTTGAATCTCCTGCCCAGTTCATATGGTCCAAGATGTTCATTTCTGCAGTATGTGCCGCTGTTCCTCTACCTTTGTAATCATCGAATAACGTCTCTGGTTCTGGGAACGTTTTCTTTGTGTACTCCTTGTAATGTCTTTCTGCGGGCAACCACTCTCTGTGTGGTGCTTTGTGCAAATACATCAACATAAAAGGCTTGTCTTCTTTTCTCTCCTTCTTCAACCAATTTAAAGTCAAATCTGTAGTGATATCCGTCACATAACCAGGGTAAGTTACTTTTCCTTTCTCTTTTGTAATAAAAGTAGGATTGTAATAGTGACCTTGTCCTGGTAAAATCTGGAACTCATCAAAACCTTTAGGACTATTACCGAAGTGTAGTTTACCAAACATAGCCGTTTGATAACCTGCCTCTTGCATAATCTGAGGGAACGTTACGTTAGTAGTGTCAAATGGAAAGTAATTGTCTGTTTTTCCGTTAATATGAGAGTGCTTACCCGTCAAAATTACTGCTCTTGAAGGTGCACAAATTGAGTTAGTCACACAAGCATTGTCAAAACGCATACCTTCGTTTGCAATACGATCAATATTCGGCGTTTTAATCAATTTATCTGAATACGCACTGATAGCTTGGTAGGCATGATCATCAGACATAATGAAAAGAATGTTTGGTCGTTTCTTTTCGGCTTGATCTTGTTGCTGTGCTACTTGGTTGGCACAACTGAAACCAATATAGGTGAAAAGTAATAAAAAGATATGTTGGTACTTCATACTATAAAAATCGTTTGTAATTTAATTGAAATTAGTTTCTCAGCATCCTCCCACTATTCATGCAGGAGGACGTTGGAAAATTACATAAAAATATTTTCAATAACAGGCTCATCGGTCATTGTAACTTCCAATGTTTTGCCTTCCATGATATCACTATGCTCAATAAATGGTTTCTTCAAATCAACACCATCCAAAGTGATCTTCTTGATATATTTATTTTCAATGCTATTGTTGATGGTTTTTACCGTAAATGTTTTACCATTTTCCAATTGAATGCTGACATCATCAAAGATCGGACGGCCGATTGCATAGGTCGTTTCACTTGGGCAAACCGGATAGAAACCAATACTACTCAAAATATACCAAGCTGACATTTGACCACAATCTTCATTACCGATAATTCCTTCTGGAGTCGCTGAGTAATGATTTTGAAGCAAGTAATCTGCCATGTATTGTGTTTTGTGAGGAACATTGATGTAGTTGTACATATAAGCAATGTGGTGGCTTGGTTCGTTACCGTGAGCATATTGTCCTACCATACCTGTGATATCTGCACTTGCATGTTCTCCGGCCAACTGTGAGCTTGTTGTAAATAAAGAGTCTAATTTTTCTTCAAAAGGAGTAGCACCACCCATCAAATTTTTCAATCCATCGATATCATGTGGTACAAACCATGACCATTGGTAAGCATTTCCCTCTGTATAATCGTCTTTTCTATGCTGACTGAATTTAGGATCGAAAGGTTCTCTCCACCCTCCAGTACTTAATTTTCCTCTCATAAAACCTGTTTCAGTATCAAAATACTTCGTGTATCTTTTAGAACGCTCCATGTACTCCTCATGAATATCCATCTTTCCTAATTCCTTTGCCATCACTGCAATACAGTAGTCGTTGTAAGCATACTCTAAAGCTTTAGAAACAGATTCGTTTTCTTTGTCAGCAGGGATAAAACCTAATGTTTGATTATAGTATTTCCCCATCGGCATCATCTTTTCTTTTACCACTGGGTCATAGTGAACAAACTCCTTATTTTCATCATACTTACTCGCCTCCAGCATCGCTTGGAAAGCTTTTTCAACATCAAAATCTCTCGCCCCTTTCATATACGCATCTACAATGACAGGTATAGAATGATAACCAATCATGGTTCCGGTATAATTTCCCATTAGCTCCCATTTCGGAAGTAATCCTCCTTCATCATATTTCTTCAACAAAGAACGAATATAACCTTCATTTTGTGTAGGTTGTATGATCGTCATCAACGGGTGAAATGCTCTGAAAGTATCCCACAAAGAGAAAACAGTATAGGCTGTATTTTGTTCGTCTTTCTCAATTTTCTGATCGATGGTTCTGTATCTTCCATCCACGTCTGAAAAAGTCATAGGGGCAATGAAGGCATGGTACATAGAAGAATAGAAAATTTTCATATGCTCCTCATCCTTACCGTTTGCATCAATCAATGCTATTTTATCAGACCACTGTCCTTCTGCCTCCGTTTTCACTTGGTTGAAATCCCAGTGATCTACCTCTTTCTCTAAGTTGTTTTTAGCACCAATAATATCTACACTACTAATTCCTACTTTTACTTTCACTTGCTCCGCCTCTTCCGTTTCAAACTGCAAAACCACCTTGCCTTGTTTTCCTGAGTAATGCTTTCCTTCTACCGCTTTTTGATCACCATAAATCGTATGTTTGAATGGTTTATTGAATTTAGCATAGAAAAAAACATGTTGCTTTCTCGCCCATCCTTTCGAACCTTTCACCCCAACAATCTCCGTATCACTCAATACTTCAATGGTATTTTCAAGAATCTTATTATTGGCAATTCCTGTTGTAAGGTCTAAAATCATCCCTGCCTGATCTGTCTCAGGGTAAGTATATTGATGAAAACCTACTCTTGTAGAAGCTGTTAATTCAGCCTTGATATTATAGTCTTTCAGGTTTACTGAATAATACCCTGGAGTGGCGGTCTCACTATTATGATCAAAACGAGAGCGGTATCCCTCATCTGGGTTTTCTGAAGAGCCATAACCTGTCTTTGGTTCACCAGTAAAAGGCATAATCAACACATCGCCCAAATCCCCAATACCCGTTCCTGAAAGGTGTGTATGTGAAAAACCTATGATCGATGAATCTGAATGATGATAGCCTCCACAAGCATCCCATCCGATAAAACGTGTATCTGGACTCAATTGCACCATACCATTAGGTGTAGTCGCTCCAGGAAACGTATGACCATGATAACCTGTCCCTACAAACGGATCTACATATGAGAGTTTATCCGAAAGCTCTTGTTGCTTATCTCCTGTATCGTACTTTTTACAGCCAATGAGGAGCATGGCAATTACTAAATAATTTGTAAATTTCATTATCGAATCTGTGTATTGGAAGCAGGCCTGTCGTCACTTTGCAGACCTGCTCGCTTAAAAAAATTTCTAATTGACTTTAGTTTGCTGTTTTAGAATATCTAAAGTAGACGTTCCATAACTTTCTGCTGGCTCTAGCTGTGTATCATCCTCCCAGTCATTGAAAGAGTTGACGATTATCAATCTTGATGGACCAATGTTCTTTTTGGCTACATTCAACACATCTTTAAACCTTTGGTCATCCCTTACATGCCTGTAAGAAGTACTTTCTGGCTTTGCAATCAGAGGGTTGAAAGCAGGAGCTACAGTTGGTACCCATTCCACACCGCCAACACTGTTCATATAATACTCTTTGCTGTAATCCCAGTGTAAATCAAGGTACTGAGGAAAAGAAGAATATCGATCGTAATAGTTGTCATTGAACATGGTAGTGAAAGAAACAGCATCTAAAGCATTTTCATAAAACATCTCAAAACGTGCCGGTGGTACCCATCCGTTTCCTTGCTCACCTAGTAAATAGAGTTCGTAACCTTCAGCACTCATAGCTTCTCTGATCTGACGGTACACTTCCTGTAAGTCATTACAGTGAAAATTGTGTGCTCCAATAATACTTACAAGATATTTTTCATCGATTTTCTGATAATTAGGGTCTTCAAAGAAAGGAATCATTCCTTTGAAAATAGTGATCAGATCTTCCACTCTTCCTTGATCTTCTAACGTATTGTCAGCTTCCAAATCAAAAGGACCAATGTTTAAACGAAGTGAGAATTTCATGGTTCCTTCTGCATTATTCGCTTGAAAAGCCTCAATCATAGATACATCTTGGGAGTTGCCTGCTTCTCTGAAACTAAACATGAAAAAATCTACACCACCTGCAGCCGCCCATTCGACATGCTGCTTCATCGCTTCTGCATTTCCAATTTCATATTCTCCAGCCAAAGGCACTTCTTCTTGATTATAACCCCATTTATTGGCTAGGTATAAAGCCCCTACCAAATAATCTTGCGTCACTGGAATTTCCTGTATTTCAGCACTTATCGGATGTTCTTCTATTGTTTCATTCTCAGGTTCACATGATAAGGCAAAGAAAGCCATCAGGCAAATCATCGTTATCTTTAATCTATTTTTCATCTCATTAGATCTTTTAGAATTCATCAATAATTTTAAAATCAACTCCTGCAGCTTCGTACTCTTCAAGGGTAGTGCCATAGTAGTATTTCACTACATCCTGATTCATGATCGGCTGTAAACTTCCCCAATCTTTATAGCTTTTCGGCACCGACATCTTTAATCTTGTATTTAAGAAATCTGAACCGTCCAAATACGCTACACCTTGATTGTACCCGTTGGTATTTAATCTTGCTTCTTTAAAAGGATAGATAATACGTTCTGGCATATTAGTGGCTTGCCCCACTCCGTTTTGATCAGAGTTGAAATGTGGTGGAATATCAAATATATCTCTTGTTCTTCTGATAAGACACCAACCATCAAACCCTTGGAAAAAGCCTGCAATCCATCGTTGAACAATCACTTGCTGAATTGGTCCATGTGAAATTTGGGCTTTTACGATGCTTCTGTAATCTCTTACGCCTTCAGAAGTTGTTCCCCATTTCACACCGTCATTTTCTAAATAAGCATTTACTTTTTCAGTGATATCATGTTGTGCAAAAGAGGCTCTGATTCCTTCGTTGTAATAAGATTCCGCTGATCCAGCTCCACCCCAGTGTAATAGTTTTGCTTCTGCTTTTAAGAAGCAAGCTTCAGCATACCCTATGATTGTTGCTTCATAATCTTGGGCGTAATAACGTTCTGCAATATCAGAGTAGCTATCATCCCCTAAACCACTGTAAGGGTTTTGTTGGTCGGTCAATCCCCAATTATCATGAGGAGTAGTTGACTTTGGCTTACTTACATATGGAGCAGCATATTCAATCACTACTTTACCGTTATCTTTATTGGTTAAAGTATCTCTGATGATATAATCCAATTTTGGCTTTTCAGCATATACTTCTATTCTTGGGTCTTTCAAATCTCTAAGTTGCGTATGAAAAACGTGTCCGAAACGTTGTAACTGACTGCTACTATTTTGATGTCTGAACTCACGGTAAAAGTAGTTCCAGTTTTCCTCCAACGTACCCCATGCAGCAGTCACGGCTTCAGATTCACTACCAATGATATCCGCTTCTCTTTCCATTGCCAAACGACCGTAATCTGTAATGTTAGTTCCCATATTTTGATAACGGATGGCTAATTTCAAAGACAAAGTATTGGCAAATTTTTTCCATTTTTCTTTATCTCCTTGAAAGATAGGTTCATCCATGGTGTCTACTGCTGTATCCATCGCTACATAAGTATCCGAAAGGGTTTTAAGAATATCTTCCAATACTTGTTCTTCACTATCAAAACCGATTGTCAAACGCTGTTGCCATGCTTCAGAGTAAGGCATTGGTCCCCAAGTTCCTAAAATCACTGAAGATAAATAACACTTCCATATTTTAGCCATTCCAACCTGATTAGTGTATTTTTCATTGTCCTCATACAGATCTATGATGGACTGTAAATCCATGATCAAGTTGGTATAGAAATCTTCCCACCATCCTGACCCCAGCGGATCTGAAAACCAATACGTATTGTAAGGCCCCCCTCCAGCTGAGGTATAATGAGAATACTGCAAATACATTTTGTTGGCAGGATCACCTTTTACCAAGTCCAATGATTTTTTAACCACACCTGGAAATAAGACATTAGGTGTTGCTGTTTCAAACTCGTGAGGATTTACATTCAGTTCCTCAAAATCCTGCGTACAACCCAATGCCCCCCATAGAATTGCACTTGTAATAATGATATTGATATATTTCTTTAACATGCTCTTCTAATTAAAATGATACTCTAAAATCAAAACCTAATGATGATGTAGGCGGTAATGAACCATTTTCAATACCCTGCCCGTTGCCTGAATAAGAAGTGGCTTCAGGATCTAAACCATGCGGTGTATTTTGATAGATAATCCATAAGTTTCTACCTACTACAGAGATCTTTGCAGTTTGAAGACCTATTTTCCTAATCAACTTTCTAGGAATGTTATAGCCAATGGCTACTTGTCTTAATTTGACATAAGAGGCATCATAAGTATTAAATTCTTTCGCACTAGAAGTTCCTGTTTGGAAGAAGTTTTGAGGTGATACGTAATTTGTATTTTTACCTACTACTTCCCATTCTCCCGTTTCAGAGTTTTGAACTGCCTCATAAGCATCTAACAAAATGCCTTTGTTTCTATCACTATCGCCGTACTCGTTGCCATATAATCCGTCTCCATTTCTTTCACTGGCATTTTCTCCCAATACAATACTACTAAACCAGTAGTCATCTCTTCCTTCCACTGTATTTGCAGTATTTCCCCACGTTTCAGCTTTCGACCTAGATACACTATAAAGGTCACCACCCATTTTTATATCAATCAAGAAGCTAATATCAAAATTCTTAATACTGAAAGAGTTGTTGACAGAGGCTAACCAATCGGGTTGTGCGTTACCTAAAACCTGATTTGGATTGGCAATTGGAATACCATCTGAGCTCACCAATTTTCTACCTTCATCATCCGTCAACCATTTTTCACCTCTAATCACTCCAAATGGTTGGCCTACTTCAGCACTAATTGCAACTGTAGAATAACCTCGGTATTCTATTCTATCTAGTTCTGCACCCGTCAGTGGATCACTGAACAATGAGTTGACCATCGAATTATTTTTCGACCAGTTCATAAGCATATTCCATTGAAAATTGTTGGATTGAACTGGGGTAACTCCTAGTGTAAGTTCTATTCCTCGGTTTTGAATTTCTCCTGCATTGATCATTTTTGTTTGATAACCTGCTCCGCTTGGCAAGTCAATTCGAATGATCTGATCGTAAGTTCTATTATCATAATAAGTGGCATCCAAGCTGATTCTATTCTGGAAGAATTTCAATTCTGCTCCTACTTCCCATGAATTCGTCGTTTCAGGTTTTAAGTCCGGATTTCTCAACATCGATTGATTCGAGACCCAAGCATAACCATTATAATTTCCACCATAACTGAAAGTATTATTCAACTCATTAAACCCTGTATCGTTACCCACTTGAGCAATTGATCCTCTAATTTTACCAAAAGACAATGCACCATCTGACATCCCCGGTAGGTTAGTGAATACAAAGGAAGTACCCACGCTAGGGTAGAAGTAAGAATTGTTTTTGGCAGGCAAGGCTGAACTCCAATCATTTCTTGCCGAAAGGTCTAAATAAAGAATGTTATTATACCCCACTGAAGCCGTCGCGAAAACAGAATTAATACGCTTGTTGTCTACTCCTTGTGTCACAATTGGAAGTGTGGCGGCATTGGATGCACTCGCTACTTCTGGAACGATTAAACTATTGATCACCGTTTCATCAAAATTGATGCTTTTATCAAATCTACTGGCACCTGCTGTAGCGAATATATCAAACTTTCCTGCTGTCTTTTTATAATTGACAAACCCTTCGTAGTTCCATACTTGGGTATTTCTATTGAACATCGAATACCTTCCATCAGGATCTAAAGCAGAACCCATATTGCTAAATGAATAGCCATTTCTCATCCTGATATCACCACCCACTCTCACTCTTACATCAAGGTCTTTACTGATTTTAGATTTTAAGGTCATCATTGGAATAAAACGTTCCTGCGTGTCCTCGTTTTTATTTTCATTGAGTGACCAGTACGGGTTGAAGAAATCTTCCACCTGTCCCACTTCTGTTCCGTCTTCATTTTTCCATGGCGAAAGCTCTTCCAACTTCACATTTCTGTGCATGTAAATAAAGGAGTTGTAAGGATTCTTATCACTACCATTCTTTTGCATACGGTTAGTCGTTTGCTCAGACATGTACGTCACCTTCACATCTGCCTCCAAGAATTTCTTAAATTGACGAGTGGTTCTCACGTTGAAAGTATTTCTAACTTGTAGGTTAGAACCTTCCAAAATATCAGTCGCATCCATATTCGTATAAGAGATATAAAGCGATCCTTTTTCTCCTTTCTTTTGCAATACCAAACTGTTGGTGATATTTCTACCTCTTGTAAAAAAGTCTTTGATATTGTTTGGCTGAGCATCATACGTTCCCACTTCTCCATTATAACTCAACACCTCTTGTCCGACCATCGGTGCACCCCAAGACCTTCTGAAGTTATATAAATCAGGTAAGCCCGTCACTGGATCAAAGTGGTTTTGAGAAGATCCTACTCTTGTATTACTCCCTGCTCCATATACATTTTGAAAGTCGGGGAATTGCGTAATTTCTCTGATCTGATAATTCAAACCATAAGAAACACCCCATCGATCTCCTTTAGAAGAACTCTTTTTTGTTGTGATCATGATCACGCCATTTGCGGCTCTTGAACCATAAAGTGCAGCGGCATTTGCTCCTTTTAAAACCTGTACGTCTGCGATGTCTTCAGGATTAATAAAACTGATGCCTCCACCATAATCCAAGTTTTCAGACTCACCCGAAAGTGACACACCTGTATCACCACCTTCACTGTCAATTGGCACACCGTCCACTACGTATAAAGGTTGGTTGTCTTTGGTCAAAGAAGTTGCACCACGAATCACCACTCGGCTTGTACCTGTAGGTGAATCTGCTCCAGTGATCTGCACACCTGCCACTCTACCTGCTAAGCCTGTAATAAAATCCGCTTGCTTTACTTCAGTGAGTGACTCTCCTTCTACGCCTTGAGTAGCATAGCTCAAACTTTCCTTTTCACGGCTGATGCCTAATGCTGTCACCACCACTTCTTTTAAGTGCTCTACTTCTGTTTCAAGTGCAACATCAAGCGTTACCTGATTGGCAACGATCACTTCTTTCGAAATCATACCGATATATGAGAATACCAATACATCTCCTTCATCAACATTGATGGAGTATCTTCCGTCCATATCCGTAATAGTACCAAAAGTGGTTCCTTTTACCCGAACGTTTACACCCGGAAGTGTTATATCATCATCTATAGACAATACCTTTCCGGATATTTTTCTTTGTTCTCCCTGAGCCATTACAATAGTGGAAGAACATATTGCAATAAGTAGTAAATAAAGTAACTTTCGTTTCATTCTTCTCTACGCTAGTTCGTTAATATTCATTTCATCAGTCTGCTGTCTAATAAGATTTCCGAGAAAAAAATTATTATCATTTTCTGATATTCAAGTTTAGGAGGCAGTCATTAATTTTTTCTGATTAATGCATTAATTGTGGCTTAATTGCCGTTTTTGAGCGTCAAATAAACGTTTTGCTAATAAAAAAAGATCTTAATGAATCAGATTCTGAAAAATTGAAATGTTCAAAAAAAATAAATAGTCTTCTCCATTTCCCTTTGAATTAAGCCCTATTAAGAGCGTATTAATTAATTTTTAGGCCGTGCCCGTAAGTTTGTGACATAAGTACTAAGCGATTATTGTTCACAAACTATGAGGAAATGAATATGACAAATCAGATATTAAAAATATTACTTCTAATTACATTAATCAAACCAATTGCAAGTTTTGGTGGTGACGGTGAAAGAAAAAACAAGAAAACGAATCTTTTGTTCATCATTACTGACCAACAACGGTTTGATGCCATTGGTAAAGCCAAGGTATTTCCCTTCTTAAAAACACCAGCTCTTGATAAGCTCGCCAATGAAGGGGCTTATTTTACCAATGCCTATACGCCTTGTGCTGTATGTGCCCCCGCAAGAACCAGCATCCTAACGGGACAAACAGTAGAAAATCATGGTGTTCGTAAAAATGAATATGCTTATAACAACCCAAATGAAGGTACTTACTGCCCTATCCCTTCGTTTGATCAGATATTAGTAGAAAATGGGTATTACAGTGAATATTTGGGGAAATACCATTCTCCCATTCACCTTTCTGATGCTTACTCTGAGTTTTCGTATACTACAAATAAACATAATGTATACACTACAAAAAACAAGAGAGGGTATCAACTCAAAATGAATGAGTATAAAAAGTCAAAGGCATATCAACCACTAGAAGGTGATCTAGTAGATCGATATTTTAGAAACTACTATACGCCTGACCCTATTGATATGAGGTATCAAAAAGGGGAAGATTATCGCAGAACACATTATAAGGATAAAAATAAAACGCTAAAATTGGCTCAGCCTGATGGTCATGGTCAACTTCATCTTCCTGAAGAACTCAGTATTAGTAGTTATCAAACTTCTACTTTACGTGATGCATTGAAGAGAGCTTCAAAACAAGACAAACCTTTTAGCCTTACTTTAGCTTACTTCTTTATTCACGCTCCCATGCTTCCAACTGAACCTTGGTACAGTATGTATGATCCGGAAGACATGCCCACTCCTGCAAGCATTTTTGATGAAATCAAAAACGTTCCTTATAAAAATGCAAACAACAGACTTTCACTCCCAGAATACAGAGATCCTGAAAAGGTAAAATATATGATGTCCAACTACTTTGGTCTTGTATCTGAGATTGATCATTACTTAGGGCAAATCATGAAAGACCTTAAGAAATATGGTATGGATAAAAATACGCTTGTGATTTTCACAAGTGACCATGGCGAAATGTTAGGAGCACATGGTATGAGAGAAAAAAATGTTTTCTACGAAGAATCTGCTCGTGTTCCATTAATAATGTGGTACCCTGGAAAAATAAAACCAACGAAGGTAAGCAGTCCTGTTTCTCTACTTGACTTGAATGCAACTATTTTAGATTACCTCAGTGTAGAAGGTGTGGAAAATAATAGTGTGTCATTGAAACCTGTAGTGGAGGGAGTAGAAAACAGAAAGTATACAGTAACTGAATGGGATTACCACGGCCCTCGTCAACCTAATTATATGGTCGTTAGTAATGATGGATGGAAATTAATCACGTCTTACGCTGAAGGACACCCCGAACTAGATGTTCTATTTAATCTAAACGATGATCCTACAGAAATCACGAATCTGATTGGTGAAAACCCTAATGCTATGGAGTATAAAGGAAAAGTCGAAGAGTTAAAAGGATACCTTATTGAGTGGTTGACTAAAAATAATTCCAAAAGAACTTCCCTTATCAAGAATAGAAATATTCTTCCTGAAGTAAAATTATAAGACCTATGAGGTAAGAAACATCAAAAGGATAATGCTTACCTCAAACCTTTTCCTCATTTACGAATTGACAACACTATGTGGCGCGAATTAATTTTTCTTTTAAGCTTTAGCTTAGGACTTTCAACTTACATCACTGCTCAAGAGCAAAAACCAAATGTTATCTTATTTTTTGCCGATGACTTCGGTTATGGTTCCACCAATGTATATGGTGCTCCAAAATCATTGGTACAAACTCCTAATATTAATCAACTCGCCAAAGAAGGCATTCACTTTACCAATGCTTTTACTACAGGATCAGTATGTTCTCCTACAAGATATGGTTTACTTACTGGTGAATATTCATGGCGAACTAGAATGAAAAAAGGGGTAGTTAGCCCTTCAGATCCATCTCTGATTGATGCTAACAAAAAGACATTACCTGATTATTTAAAATCGCTTGGATATACTACAGCAGTAGTAGGGAAATGGCATTTGGGTTATAAAAAAGAAAAATTTAAAAACCTTCTAGGTAAAATTGAAATGGGGCCTAATGCACATGGTTTTGATTATAGCTTCACTGTTCCTAACAACCTTGATGATGTGCATAAGATTTATATTGAAAATGATCAAATTTATGGTTTGAAGTCAGATAAAATATCTCCTTATGGTAGGTCATTTTACGGAAAGCAATATGCCGGTTATGATGCTCCTCAAAGAGTGACAGAACAAGTAATGAACGACCTCACAAAAAAGTCCATTGATTGGCTAGAAACAGTAGACAAGGACCAACCTTTCTTCTTGTACTTTTCTTCGGTAGCAGTTCATCATCCTATTACTCCTAGTCCAGAAATGAGAGGAAAAAGCAATGCAGGTGCGTACGGTGATTTCATTCAAGACATTGACCGCTGTCTTGGTTTACTGATTGATTACTTAGAAGAGAATGGATTAAGAGAAAATACCATCATTCTCTTTACAAGTGATAACGGAGGTGATATCCCAAAGAAAAAGCAAGTAATGCCAGAAAACTTTGCCATGAACAAAGGGCTAAAAATCAATGGCGATTACCGAGGTGACAAACATACCATCTGGGATGGCGGATTCCGTGTTCCTATGATCATCAACCACCCCAACAAAATCAAGAAAAACACTTCATCTGATGCCATTGTCAGTACCGTAGATGTTTACGCTTTTTTATCTGATTACATCAGTAAAGGCGAAAATAAAACACCTTCTAACGCAATTGATAGCTCAAGTTTTATGGATGTGATCAATAATAAGAAAAGTTCTTATGAAAGACCTCCTTTAATTCACAGAGATGCTAGAGGGAGAAAGGCTATCCGAACAGCTGAATGGAAATACATCGAGGCTAAAAACCCTGATTCAAAAAATAATGAAGACCACGCACAGCTTTATCGTATTGATAAAGATTTTGCAGAGGAGAAAAATGTGATTGGTGAATTTGGTAAGAAGGCGGAGGAATTGAGGGGGATGATCAATGAAATGGTCAAATAATAACAACCAAGACTACTCCTTATTGATACAGACCTGCTTTTCTAGCATCAAAAAGCAGGTCTGTCTTTCAAAAAATTAGGTCAAGATGGGGTGCTATAGAAGGAAAGAATTAATAGGTTATAAAAAATAAAAATTCACTTAAATCATTAAACTTCATCACAAGATCATAGAGGTTTGTTATTCTAATAAGAATTAAAAACCTTTTCGAAATATGATAATATAAAGTGTAGTATTTTCCTCTAAATGAATAGAATATTAACCAAAACAGGTCTTAATTAGAAGATTTTGCTGTTGTGCTGTTCTTACTCCTCCCATCCAATCGTAATGGCAACATGCCATAATAAGACGTAGATCAAAGATGTCTCCACAACAAACACATGGGGTATCGTAATGGCAACTTGTCATAATAAGAAGTCCTCCCGATTTTCGTTTACAACGCCCTGAATACATATCGTAATGGCAACATGCCATAATTAGAATATTTGCTCTTTGAAATAATCCATTGACCAAATTTCAATCGTAATGGCAACATGCCATAATTAGAATGATCAGTTGTTAATCCAGAGAGGACCGAGTGAACGCATCGTAATGGCAACATGCCATAATTAGAATAAAGATTCCCTCTCTAGTAAACAATCTACTCACGCAATCGTAATGGCAACATGCCATAATTAGAATGATATTCAGCATACTGACAAAGAAAAACACTTTGCAATCGTAATGGCAACATGCCATAATTAGAATGCTGCTACATTAGGTCCTATTGCTGGACCAATACTATCGTAATGGCAACATGCCATAATTAGAATAAAAAGCCCAACTGTTCTAAACCGGCAACAGTAGCATCGTAATGGCAACATGCCATAATTAGAATAGGAATTAGCATCTTTAGTGTAATAAGTAAGGTTATCATCGTAATGGCAACATGCCATAATTAGAATCTTTGATTTGCTGTAATTGCACATGAACATTCTCCATCGTAATGGCAACATGCCATAATTAGAATTCACCTCTCACATACTCAAACTCCTCAAAATCTAACATCGTAATGGCAACATGCCATAATTAGAATCAGTATTAAGCAATCACATTGTAAAGCATGAAATCAATCGTAATGGCAACATGCCATAATTAGAATCAATTAGCGACCACGCAAAGAAAAGGTTAAAACAAATCGTAATGGCAACATGCCATAATTAGAATTATGTTACCTATTTCGGGGCAAGTAGATCAACTATCATCGTAATGGCAACATGCCATAATTAGAATCAAAGCGAAATAATTGCTGAAGAGGCGTTGATTCAAAATCGTAATGGCAACATGCCATAATTAGAATATAAAAATCAGCAGACATTTCTTCCATTTTATCCAAATCGTAATGGCAACATGCCATAATTAGAATTATGCTGAATATCGTTATATTCCTTCGGTAGCATTATCGTAATGGCAACATGCCATAATTAGAATGTATTACACTGTATCATTTTTAGAATACACCTCTGTATCGTAATGGCAACATGCCATAATTAGAATCCGGCTGACTATTCAACAAAAGCTTTATTCGACGAAATCGTAATGGCAACATGCCATAATTAGAATAGAGCAAAGATCTACTCAAAACCTGTTAATGATAAAATCGTAATGGCAACATGCCATAATTAGAATTACGATTCACCCAAGGTAAAGGAAGAGAAAAATCTTGATCGTAATGGCAACATGCCATAATTAGAATGACGAGTTGACTGTAATAGACTTTAAGTGTACAAAATCGTAATGGCAACATGCCATAATTAGAATAGCAGTATCTCCATATGAAGCAACTAGCCACTGATTTATCGTAATGGCAACATGCCATAATTAGAATATGAAAAGTATAAGGATTACAGATATAGAGGTGAAATCGTAATGGCAACATGCCATAATTAGAATTTACCCCCCTTTATCACATAATAAAATCATTTAAAAAAATCGTAATGGCAACATGCCATAATTAGAATAATTTGCACAAGAGACGTTAAAAACACGTATTACTCATCGTAATGGCAACATGCCATAATTAGAATTACTGGTTTAGCACAAGGCATTTCAAATTGGTTTACATCGTAATGGCAACATGCCATAATTAGAATTTGTTTTTAAGTTCTTGATAACCTATAAATTTCCAATCGTAATGGCAACATGCCATAATTAGAATCACTTTGAAGGTGAGGAAAGAAAAGTGACTGACAACATCGTAATGGCAACATGCCATAATTAGAATTATAAACAGGTTTACTATGGAAGGAATAGTTTTTTGCATCGTAATGGCAACATGCCATAATTAGAATAATACAGTATAGATATTTCTGAGGTCAAATAACTAATCGTAATGGCAACATGCCATAATTAGAATAAGCAAAATTAACAGCCGAAGAAAGATTATTAATCGCATCGTAATGGCAACATGCCATAATTAGAATTCCGAGCGTGTACTCCTCGACAAGGTCGTGTACGCATCGTAATGGCAACATGCCATAATTAGAATCTAAAAACGCAGGTGGATCCATTAAGAAAGGATCTAAATCGTAATGGCAACATGCCATAATTAGAATACGTACAAAAATAAGAAAAAAACAGCTCATATACGCTCTAATCCCACTTTTATAAATAGTTTTTCCATCCCTAATGTTGTCGATCCTCAATAATAGGATTACCCCCTACCTTCGACAACGCAGAAAACATTTCAGAAATACACAAAAACTATATTTTTAATATAATTACAAACTGTCAAAGAACAATTCTTGGGAAGTCGACAACCCAAGATTATAAAAATGAGGACGTATTTACAGATGAATCACCAAGAATTTCAGTCTTCATCCACTTTTCTGCTCGAACTGAATATACTCTTACATTATCATTATTACTGATAATATCATTCAGTTCATCTTTCAATTGCTGATACTCCAAACCTGTCAGCTCACCTTCCAAAACAGAATTTTGTACCCAATGCAAATACCTGCGACAGGTCTTTAAAACCTTACCAACTCTTTTTACATCAATATCATAACACAATATTATATACATCTTTAACTCTATTAATAGTTACCACCATATTTTAAAAGGTTGGTATTCTTCTACATCAAGAATATGTTTGATTAATTTATAGCATTCCAATAAAACTAAACGCTTATAGGACACCTCTCTTTGTAAGTCTCGATGCTTTATTGTTTCCTTCAATTTCGAATCATAGGCTTCCAGAAACTTTTGTCGTGAAGAATCTTTTAAAACACACTTACCCAATTCTTTCTGAAAATCATGCTCTTGAATAACCCTTTTATTCAGCATTGAAAAGATAAGCCGGTCTACCAAAATAGGTTTAAATATTTCAGCTAGATCCAATGCTAAAGAATAACGCCTCATACCAGGTTCATGTAAGAAACTAATCGTGGGATTGAGTTGACTATGATACAGCATATCCATACACGTTGTATAACACATCATATTCCCAAAACTAATTAAAGCATTCACTTCATTTTTGGGAGGCTGTTTACTTCTTCCATCCATTCTGAAATCCTTGATGATTAAATCAAATGCCTGATAATACACCTGACGTATATTCCCTTCTATACCCATTAGTTCAGGTACTTTCCTTGAAAAAGGAATACTCATTCTTAACTCTTCAATTTGCTCAATAATCATTGAAAGTTGATCCATTCCCCTTCTTCTATAATATTGTAAATTCTTCAGAATATTAGAAGATGCCCCATCCACGAAACGTTGTGCCAAAACAATCCTTTTCGCTTTATGATGATAATGCAATGTTTGAGCGACTTGTACCTGACCAGCTAGAAGTTTTTCCTTTGGATAAAAAGAACCTGTGTAGTGTTCATAGTAATCAAAGAAATGAACAGGTATACCATTTTTACCCATAAAATTATAAAAGGAAGTATTTGCATCCAGCTCCCCAAAACAATAAATAGATTCAATGTCCGTAACAGGTAAAACTCTTTGCTTTCCTTCTTTATTTTTAAATCTCAAAGTATTGTCTTTCCTTGAAACTCTTCCGGGATTTAAGAAATAATATGGCTTTTTCATCTGTATAGTATTCTATAATTTCACCTTAAACCTCATGTCCTATATAGCAGAAGTCATAAAATGAACAGTTTTTACAAAAGGGTTTATCAATACAAGAAGGGCATTCAGAGGTTTGAGATAATTCTTCTACCTCATTTTTCCACTTTTTCACTTCAGCTCTCAGCTCATCATTCATCACTAATTCCTTTGTCTTCCGAAGTAACGGGTATTCTAAACGAGCTTTAGGTTTTTCTACTCCCATTTGCTCCAGGGTATATAGATAATAAAGAACTTGTGCTTCATGTGCCCACTCCATTTTATCAGAGGTTTTAACTTCCATAACAGTATTCGTTTTCGGGTCGAAGTAATCAATTTTACCGCATCCCAGATCTATCTCCCTCCACTTTTCAGCCCTTTGTTTATAAGCTGTATCGTGAAGATGCTTTCCTTCTAATACCCTTTCCGATGAAGTTTCCATACTGATACCCTTCAGTATAAGCCAAAGCTTACGTTTGCAGATATGAAGGTAATGTATGTGTTGTCCAGTAACCATATAAAAGTTTTTTCAAGATGTCAAAAAACGTATTGAGAAGAGAATAGCATTAGATAAAATTTCTATCACTTCCTCTTACATCAACCACTTTAAATCTCTTTTCAGAAAAAGTTTGAATCAAACCTTTCAATAAGGTTACAAGCTTTTTTTGCTCCACTCTAAATGGAGAAATACTTCTTCCTGTTCCTTTATCTCCAAGTAGTTTTAGCCTCTTTTTAAAAGCATCAGAAGGTTTTTCCCTTTCTTTAAAATCTAAAAAACGATACTGTTCAGCTCCAATATAGGGCATTGTAACAACCTCATATTGAATATCAGTGTTTCTTGATTCCAACATTCTGTCTACCACAATTATTCTTTCACCATTTACCTCTTTTTCTTCAATAATATCTTTGTGTGTTAGAATCCATTCAATGCTATATTGTGTTTCTAGTCCACCTTCATCCAAGTCTATTACCTTCACTATTGGAATTGATCCCTTAAATGTTAAATAGGTTTCTAAATAATCATTCCACCACCTACTCCATTCTTTACCTTCTTGAGGATATTGTTTTGAAAGATGATAAATAGTCGAATTTATTTTCAGATAGTAACTATAACGTTCTTTAGTCTTTTCTGGTAACTTAGATGAATTCAAATACTTTGAAAGCTCTTCCTCAAAAATCTTAACGCTCTCGTAATTATTATTCTCCTTAAAATTTTTGAAAACAGAGAATAGATATTCACCATAAAGTAAAGGTACTTTCTCTTTATAAAATTTAGGGTCATCCATACTAACGCTTATTGCATCTACAAAGGTATTATAGTCAAGGTGATCTAACTGATCTGCAGAATTAGTTAATGCTTTTTTAAGTAAAGTAAAACAAGTCGTCATAGACTTATTTCCTCCTTTCAATGAACTATCATAATGTATCACTACTTTACCCTCCTTTCCTCCACGAGCATACCTTCCAAACCTCTGAATAAATGACCTGCTGTTAAACCCTGTTTGCATCAAACCATAATCCACTCCAAAGTTTGCACCTACCTCTACTTTACTTGTAGCAAGTATTATTGGTTTATCATTATCAGATTCTTGCAATTGATGATATCCTGTTACTACTCTTATTCTTTCTTCCCCAAAAAGTTCTTCAATCTCTGATTTAAGATGGTTAAGCTGATGTAAAGCATTAAAAATAATAAGTACCTTCTCACCTTTTTTTACTCTCTCAACTACTTCATCTACATTATTAATAATTACTTCTAAGAAAGAATCAGACTTTACAATTTTAACTTCAATCCCTCCCCTTATTTTTCTTGAACTTACAGCATCTTGAATTATCTTTTCTTCTAGGATAGTGTAATGGTTTTTATTGACTTTTTTATCATCATCCAATAAACATTGTTCAATATCCTTTATCGTTACATTTTCACTTTCTAAAACTTGTTCTAACTTTCTTTCTGGAGTTGCGGATACAAATAAGAATCGAGCAGAATTTCTTATAAAACACTCTCTGAGTTTAGTTAATGTCAGAATATTTGCAATTTGTTCTTCATCATATAAGTGAAACTCATCAAAGACAAAAAAGTCAAAGCGTTTAAGAAAATGAATTACCGTCTTACCTCCGGAGTTTTTCCAGGATTGATTCAACCATTTATCCATGCTCTTTTTAATATTCTTATCATATCCACCATGCATTGCATAGTTTAAAATATCTGGATTTGTGATTAGAATATCAGAACTTTCGGCTAACTCCAAACAATACTCCCAACGGTTTTTACTTCCCTTTTTCTCTGCTTCATCCAAAGACTGTCCTGTCAGTTTATTAATCTTTAAACCTTTAAAAGTAATAGAAAAGTTTTCATGCAATTCATCAATTAAAGTATTGGTAGGTAAGATTAAAAGACCTTTTTTCTTATTGAGTCCTCTATCTTTGAGTACAGGAAATACAAACCCGTAAGACTTACCTGTTCCAGTGGGAGCATATAAAAAAGTATATAATGGCAACGTATCAAATTGATCTCGTAAGATCAATTGAGACTTGTGCATATAACCCTCAAAAATTCCATCCCTAGTGTAGAACTTTTCTTTCACCTCAGTCTGCTTTACATACTGAGGTGAAAGTTTTAATGTGATGACATTATCAGAAATCATAATACCTATGAATTAGTTGGTTGTAAAGAATCCTCCATAATTTTGAATGCTGTATCAGGAGAAATATATTTTAATAAAACATACTGTTCCAATACATAGGCTTTTTCATAGGGTTCATTCTGAATCAAGTCAGCCACTTTTTCAAGGTTATTGAATACCTCCTTTTGAGTGAAAATATTTAACCATAAAGTATCTGGTTTTTTAGTTCTTTCTTTTACACTGACTAGTGTTTCTCTTCCATTCCCTACTCTCAAAACTGAAGGTATTTCGAGTGGTTCTCTACTGAAAATCTGACACTCAAATACACTTCCTACAGCTACACCTTGAGTATAAAACAAAGTTTTATACGGAGATTTACTACTCTTTGTAATTGCATCTGTATTCACAAACCCATCTACATTAAATAGGGTATTTCGAGTGTATACTTCAGTATAAGTATAATCTACGGGCGTTGCTACTGATACATAAAACCCCCAATCCTTAATCTCCTGATAAAATGGTTTTCTTCTATATTTTGGTGTTTCCCAATTTTCAACCAACACTTTTCTCAAAGCATAGGTTAGTGCCAAATCACCAATAAATGGAGCAGTATAAACTCCATTTGAGTTTTCTGTATTATAAAACAAGTGGTTCAATAACGTCAGCTCTATTGTATATACATGCATCTTATTGTAATTAAAGTGAACATAAGGAGACCGTGATTTACAACCTCCTTTATATATCCTAAAGCCTAACGTTTCTTTTTACCTTTTATCACTCCTATATCTTGAAGAAATTTTTCGGATAAATTCTGGAATCCTTTGTATTCTTTTTCCAAATCCTTACCACTTTCCCAAACTTCTTTAACAGCTTTGACAAGCTCTTCACCATTAAGTAAATTCTCACTATAGAAAGATTCCATAACTTCTGAAACCTTCTTACTGACATTATCAAGAGTTGGCTCTAGAGAATGATCCCAATCTCTTGAGATCAAATAGCTATTAATAGCAGCTTCTTCTCTACCAAAGCCAACACCAACAATATGGTTCACCATATTCATACCTGTTGTTCTACTTTGGGCACCATATCTATTTTCATAGATCACTGCTGAAAGAAGGTGAAACAACATAATTGGAGTAACATTCTCCAGTGTAATAAAATGAGGGATTAAAGCACCTTGTTTTACATATTGTACCTGGAATAAAGATTGTCTAAGTTTTCCTTCTTCCTCATCCCACATAGTACCACTTTCACCTAATGCATTATGTTGTAATGTATCAGAAATATCATTAACATCCTGTATCGAGTATCCCCAATCATACACTACTCTTGTAGGTAAGCCCACTGCATCACCTGACTCTGTAACTGAATCACCAAACGTTATGGAATTGACATTCGCTAAATAATCACTCTTTTTGATAGAATTATAATGCAATTCTTCACTAACTGCATCAAACAAACGAGCTTGTTTTAAACCACGCAATTTTTCTCTGCTTTTTAATTTTCTAGCGGGAATTTCAAGAGCTTCCTTACCTGATGGAAATTTATAACTCAATACCTCATCCGGTGATGTACTTCTAATAATCATTGGGTTGACTACCTCTCTAACAATAGCTATTTTAATACACCCTAGTTTATTAGTCTTAAGGTTATCAATAAATAAACCTCTATCCTCGATTACTTTAAATAAGTCTTTCATGATTTTTTACCAGTGTTTATAAATTAGTTATTTGATTTTTTTTCAACATTCTTTTTTTCAAAATACTCTGCTACTTTCTCTGAATAGATAAAAGCAAATTGATTGATTAGCATCTTCTCTTTTGTTTTTGCAGGAAAACTACCTCCCCATTCATTTGTATACATATCATACAACAATTCAGAAAATGCTCTAGAAGCATTTCTCAATTGATCACTTGGTATATATTTATCTGCTTGAAAAGTCTTTTGTAGAGCACCTGCAACCATCGTTACAATATATTCTTGTTCTGGCTGATTATCTTTTACAGCTGTTTTCATAACATCTAATGCTATTCTAATAATCTTACTTTGCTGAGAAGTATTTTTATTTTCTTGTTTGATAGATACAGCTATTTCAGCCAATTTGCTCATCGAAATCATATTTGAAAAATATTGTGGTTTTGATTCAATAAATGTTTTAATTTTTTTCTTGACACCGCCAATTAAGGTTTTTGCTTTATTCTCTTTCTCTTTTGCTTCAACTCTTTTCACATAATCACCATACAATCGAAACAAATGATTGCGATCTCCAGCATAAGAAAGTATATATCCGGAATTTAGATTCTTACCTACTTTAGACAGTTCCCAAATAATTGAGATTTCATTGACCACTTGATCAATTTCAAAAAGTCTTACTTTATCCCATCCAAGTTGTTTAGCAAACCTTGGAGCATTTTCATAATGAAAAATTGCTTTATGAGGTCGATAAGGAGTCATGATACTTGTTACAAAACATCTTATACCAAGTCTTGAGGCAATACGGATATTTTTACTGATAAAGTAAAATTGTGATTCTACATCTTTCCCCACATCCATCAACTCATACTCATGATGCTTCTGATCTAAAATGGCTCCACTATCTACCTTTATCTTATTATCCTCAATCCCTATATCACCTTTTGCAACTGCAATCATTTCTAATAGGTTATTCTGTAGTGGTAAGCCAAAACCCCATTCGCAAAAATCTCTATAAACTGCTATATGAGCTTCTTTTTGATTTCCATTTGGGAAATATTTTTTACGAATCTGATTTTCAGAAATGGCGATATCTGATATCTTCGTTTTGGGAGATGTAGTCAGATAAGATGGAGCTCTCCTACTATAACCTCTAGCTTTTAATCCAAAAGCTTTAACCTCTTCATATTTCTCTGTTGCAAAAGCGTTAGTCACTACACATCTTTCTTCTGCTTCAGGAATAAATAAATCTTTTTCCCATAGCTTATTCTTAGAATTGGGATAATCAAGATAGGTTGATATTATCTCTGAAATATCATTAGAACTCTCATTACCTCCTAAATCATCTTCATTGGGGTTAAGTTGGGTCATGATATTTTCAAGGTACTCTTCTACAACCTCTTCTGGATCATCACCAATCAACCCATTAATAACTCCTTCTGCCCAAATGATTGCATATAGTGTCTTAATAAGGTTACTAGGTGATTTTACATAAGATTTAAAATATTCAGTAACTTCATTAGGAGTTGATAATATAGGTGAGATTTCACTTTCAACTTTCCATTCCCAACCATCATAGAATGGTTCATCACTTTTACTAAAAGTAGAAAAGTTATCCTTCCATGCTTTTACTTTCTTCTCATTTATAAAAAGTGTTTTCTTCAAGCACATTAAAGATCTAAAAAGTTTACCTTCCTCTGAATCTACATTAGTAAACATCAAATAAACCTTCTGGTTTTTTTCATCAAACCGGGAGTCGATATAAGATGATAATTTTAGCTTTTCAATTAAAGTTAATAAACTTTGAAACCCATATTCACTTGAAAAACTTGATGCACCATTTGAAGCCATAGATAAGAACTTGTTTGAAAGTCTTTCATTTTCCATCAATGCTTCATTCCAAATGTCCTCACTCAAAGGTTTCTTACTAAGAAAATCGAAATTGATTGTCTGAAAATCTACTTTAGTAAGATTAGCAACATCTACTTCCTCACTATCGTTAGCAATTTCTATCGATCTCTTTTCTAAATGAGTATCAAATGGTTTCCCGAAAAAGATGATGCCATTATACGTAAGTCCTATTACCTGTCTTTTAGATTCTTGTAAGGCTAGCAATACACCAAAAAGAGCTTGTTTGGATAACATCTTAAATGGATTCTCATTTAAAGAGACGTAATTCAACTCGAGATCCATATCAAAGCTTTCTAGTAAGCTTTTAATATGTAAAAACATCCCTCTCACATTATTATATCCATCTGCATATCTTTTTGACTCTATGAGTGTTCCATCCTCTTGCTTATTATATTGAATAGCACCTCCCATTGAAGCAACCTTATCAGCAAACCTCGATAACTTTTCAAATATTTCAGTAATACCTTTAGGAAGGTTCATTTCTCTCATTGCAGAAGCTACTGATGTCCTATTTTCTGCATTGAGAGCTACATTTTGTACATCACCCCAGTAATCTTCTACTCCAGGAAAAAAATCTGGGATTTTAAGTTTTTCATGAAGGTTATCTTGATTATCAGCGATTTCATTAAAAGCATGTAAGAGTGATCCTTCAATCAATTTATTTGCATCATGTAAGAAAAAACCTAGACAAAATACCTTCAACCAAATCTCATAATCTTTATTAGATTCTTCCTTAAAACTAATTATTACCTTTTCAAATACTTGAACACTAGGAAAAAGTCCTTGCAGAATATGAATATGATAAGGCATATCATAACTATCATAAACTATCTTATCAGTCTCATAATAGCCTTTTGCTTCTTTTATACCATATTGTTCGATCAATGCTGGAAATAGTGTCTTAAAAAGCTGATCCAACACAAGCTGAGACTTTTCAAGAACAAACATTCCTTTAACAATTTCAAAATTCATTTCTATGTAATGTTAGTTTTGTAATACATCTAAATAACCAAACCCTCTTGCTGTATTCTCCATAAAACCACCATAGTAGATCAATTTATGAATTGAAACTGGAGCTACTAGTTCGAAGTCATATTCATAACCTTTTATTCCAACAGGCTTTTCACTACTTGATGGGGTAAAATATAGACGTTTTTCCTTTATTCTATTTCCTATTAATGAGAAGCGAAGGTCTTCAATTCCTTCTTCTAAGCCTTCATCTTTAATACCAAACTGATAAAGAATATCTGTCTTTCTTAAGAAGTGATCTTGTAGCTTTTCAATAAAAAGTGGTTCATTAGGTCGAATAACTCTTCCTTTTCTCTCATCTTTTTTCTTTTCTGATAACGAGCTTGGAGTACGTAATTTGTATCTCATTTTATTTGAAAAATGAGGAACCTTCATATTTTTTTCTCCAACAATCTTAAAAATTTTAGTTCCGTACTTATCAGCCAAATATAATGTCTCGTCTAATAGAATAGCTTTATTAAAAGCTTTTGACAGAATAAGATCATAAAACCTAACATCCAAAACATATTCGTTACCCTTCACTTGGATGCAATGATCTAATGTAGAGTAATTGAGAGGTCTTAACCTTGAAATAAATAATTTAGCTGAATGACCTTTACCATACTTGGTTCCACCATTATGAAGTTTCTCTCCTAGTAGAGGGTCAACTTCCGATATTTTATTGTTGATAATATTTCCAACAACAGTGGTGAAGTTATAAGTCAATTTTGCATTTTCAGTAATACACCGGAGTTTTAGTTGTTTATGCATTTTGTATTTTTTTATGTTATGCTAATCTCATTATTAACAGGGTAAAACTCAATTAAAACACCTAGTGGTTTTTTATTTTAAGTCTAATAGTTTACTTATTCTCCAAAATGGAGAATTAATATTACAGCTCAGAATAATAAGCTCTCTTTAATTCTTCTTGAACATGATAAAGAAGAGATTTTGGTTGTATATCCATCACATGACCAGGTATCCCAAGAATAAATCTTCCTACCCCCTTATAACTAAATACTTCACCTTCATACTTATAGATAAAATTATCATTTCTTGTGTTGATCTCAGTAAGGTATTGTCGGCTCTCAGGGTATGTTTCCTTCATCAATTGATAGCCTAATGTTGTCAATAGAAAAGAGATTTTTCTTACTTCCTTAGATGCAGTTCCAAAAATATCACATTGAACATCTACGTACCTTTCCTTATAGTACCTTGGCCTAGTAGTAATTTCCACATATTCTGCTCTACTTAACTTAAATTGTTTTAGTTGATGATCTTTTAGGTCAAAACACCATAACCGCCTGTTTCGATCAAATAGAGAAATTGGTTCCACTTTAAAATCACCAGTATATCCTTTAGAATTTTGATACTTTAGTAAGTTGATACACTTATCATCAATAATTGCTTCCTTTATATGATCAACTTTTACTAAATCTTCACTACTCAAGTTAAACAGTCCTAATAGCTCTTCTTGCCTTACTCTCCAGTGTCTGGGTTTAACTTTTATAACTTCTACGTCAGCATCTTTAAGCAAAGTTAGATTTTTATAGATTCCTTTATTTTTCATCTCTAAAGCAACTTCTAACTCTTCTAAAGATACCCCTTCTTCTCTTGTAAGTAATTGTAATAGCTTGATTATATTTTTTACATCTGCCATAAGTTTAAACAAAAAAATAAGATACTAATAGCTCTGTCTATTATTGACTATAATGTCAATTTTAAAACTAAAATATACTGTTTTACAAATGATTTTACACTTTGTTAACATGTATTACCAAGTACGTAATCTGTGATACTAATAATAGTATTACAAAAACCGAATCTCACTCCCCTCTTTCTCCGCAAAACCTTCAGCGACCAATATTGCTCCCACAAAAGAAGTAGTGCCTACTTTATTTGTTCTTTGCTGAATCCATTCTCCCAAACTACCCTCAGCAGGTGAGGTTCTAGAAGTGCCAATTGGAACGGTCATTCCTTCAAATTCAGAAAGCAATTGACGATAGGTTTCTTTGCTAATCTCTAGTTTAGAGGACAGGTGCTCCCCCATATAAATAGTAGTACCTTTATGAACACTTCCTGTATACTCAAATGCACTTCTTTTCCCCCAAGTGCTTAACTTCTTAATATTCTTCTTCAAAATATTCAACGGTTTAAAAGTAACATCAACGGACTCCACAATCTCCTTGGTTACAAAAGTATCTGCCATTGAGAATAGAAGCATTTCTGTATAATATAGTTCCGTTCTTCCATCCTCCCATAATTCCGGATGTACTGCTTTGATCAGCTGATTCATTTCATTGTAGGCCTCATCTTTTGGAATATATAACTGCTTATCTCGATTGGCAATAAACTGTTTTTCCATTGCTAATGGTGAATCGATCTGATAGAGTTCCTTATGCTTTAATCGAAGCAATACTTCTATATCAAAAGCATTCATCTTGGAATTTCTACCCAATGGCATTGGGAAAAATTGAGAACCTGATTCTCTCGAAAGTAAAATCCAGTTAAGCGTGTACGCCACCCTAGCATCATAGATTATACATTCCTCTGGGTACATAAAAGAAGCCACCTTAGAGTAACTCGCTATTCTGCTAAAAGGCTTCTCTCCTTTTTCAATAAAATTATAAATGATAGGCAAAGTATCTTCACGATTGGCGGCTTTGATTACTCCCCAATCTACAATCAACCACATCGAGAGGTCTTCGAATTTTACTCTGTCTTGTTTATGGAAGCGATGCAAAGCATAATGTACCATTTTCTTTACTCGAATTTCCTTTTCAAAAACCGGTAACTGAAGAAGTCCATCCAATTCAGGAGTAGAAATTACTTGCAGTTCTACCAATCGAGACAGATCAGATTTCCAAGAATAAAGAGACGAAAACTCTTCTTTGTAAAGTTGAAGAGCCTCAACAATAGTTGCTATTTCGTAGGTCACGGCTTTATATTTTTAGTGTATATAGAAGTTTATTTTTAATGCATCACAATGTACCCATTTATTCAATGTTACGAAACAACTCTTTTGCTTTGTGATGAAAAAATTGAGTAAAAATGAACATAATAATGCGAGAAAAAGGTGAAAAAAAGAGACTTACAAATCTTGTAAGCCTCTCCATTCTAACTATTATTACAAGTAATCTTTAAGTACTAAGACAAAATTATATATCACTAATTCATATTATTTTTTCCGATTACTGCCTTTCAAAAACTTTAAATA
>NZ_JACVVP010000072.1 GCF_014534745.1 Flammeovirga sp. EKP202 | reverse complement strand
ACAAATTTTAATAAGAAAACTTTTTTGAAATCCCCTGTTTTGATGACTATTTGAAGTGTGATGAAACAAAAAAAGAGCTTGGAGAATCTCCAAACTCTTTCATAACCCAAAAACTAACTATTACTCTTTTCTTATATATCTTATGCTCACTGCAATGAGCTTTGTTTCTCAACTTACAATTATTATAACGGTGAATGTCTATTCATTGTTCGGATATTTGTGTGAACAAATTTTAATAAGAAAACTTTTTTGAAATCCCCTGTTTTGATGACTATTTGAAGTGTGATGAAACAAAAAAAGAGTTCGGAGAAACTCCAAACTCTTTCTTAACCCAAAAACTAACTATTACTCTTAACTTTTATATTTTTTGATGTCATTCATGACATTCTTTATATCTATTTTGTAATCTATTAAACGCTTTGTCGTCACTCATGTTTCACGTTATTTGTGAATGAATTTTAAAGTTTTTGTCCACCCCTGTAAATGCAAAAAGAGTTCAAGGAAACCTCAAACTCTTTTTCATAACCCAAAAACTAACTATTACTCTTACTCTTATATATCTTTTAAATTCATGTGTGTTACATGAATTGTTCTTATCGTTTTATAATTAATTAAAACGGCATTAGTCAGTTGAGGTTGTTCAATTTTTGTGAATGAATTTTAAGGTCTTTTTACATTTTTAAATGAATTTTTAGTGACACAAAATAAGGTATAAAAAAAGAGCTTGGAGAATCTCCAAACTCTTTCATAACCCAAAAACTAACTATTACTCTTATTCTTATATATCTTTTAAATTCATGCGTATTACATGAATTGTTTTTATCGATTTTGTATTATTTAAAACGGCATTAATTTGTTGAGGTTGTTCAATTTTTGTGAATGAATTTTAAAATCTTTTCACATATTTAAATGAATTTTCTACAAGACAAAAAGGGGTATAAAAAAAGAGTTCGGAGAATCTCCAAACTCTTTTATAACCCAAAAACTAACTATTACTCTTACTCTTATATATCTTTTAAATTCATGCGTAATACATGAATTGTTTTTATCGATTTTGTATTATTTAAAACGGCATTAATCTGTTGAGGTTGTTCAATTTTTGTGAATGAATTTTAAGAACATTTTACATATTTAAATGAATTTTTCACGACACAAAAAAGGGCATAAAAAAAGAGTTCGGAGAATCTCCAAACTCTTTCATAACCCAAAAACTAACTATTACTCTTATTCTTATATATCTTTGATTTCAAGTGTTTTACTTGAAATTTTTTCTCGATTTGTAATTTTAAAAACGGAACTTTCTGATTGAGGTTGTTCTATTTTTGTGAATGAATTTTAAAGTTTATTCTTTTCATTTGAACGCGATTTGAAAGTTGATTTTTTGGTATAAAAAAAGAGTTCGAAGAAACTTCAAACTCTTTCTCATAACCCAAAAACTAACTATTACTCTTAATCTTATATATCTTGAAACTTATACGATGATAAGTTGCTTTTATCTTTGTTTAATTAACTTAACGTAAAGTAAATGCATCCGTTTCAATTATCTATTTAACAAAAGGTAATGCTAATTAATGAGTGTGAATTTTATTAAAATAATGTGCCGACTTCTTCTTTAAGCTTCATAAGAGAAGCATCTAAGGCCGAAGTTTCATCACTGATGCTATTTTCTAACAGTGCTTTAGCTAAATCAAAACCTGTAGCATTTTCAGGTAAATCTTTTGCTACATTATTAATAAAAGAAATACTTTCTTCTTTTGTACCTCTAATCATTTCCCAAAGTTCTGGGCTTACATAAATCTGTTGAGACAAATTGTGATTAAACTCGTCTCTAATTGTGATAAGCAAGCTTTGTTGGAAAAGTAAAGCAGAGATTTCATCATAGTTGATTCTATCTAATAATTCTCTGTAACTGATTCTTTCTAAAAATAGGGCTAACCTTTCATAGGCTTGTAATCTTAAAGGTAAAGTTTGTTCTATTTGACTACTCTTCATTTTTATTGAAAGCGTGTCGTATTCTTTCTGTAAAAACATTTTTACAATAAAGAAAGCACCGTATAAGACAAATCCAGCTGGAATTGTCATTTTTAATAAATCTGCTATGTCTGTTGTCATATCCTAAAAAATTTGATGCAATATTAGTAACCATGTTCGTCTATATCAATTTTTTTATGGTATAGAATGATAAAACAGACCGATAAATATTGCTATTAGACTTTTTATTAGGTGAAAAGACCAATTTATTGGTAATTAAAATGGGAATATAAGATTTAACCGTTCGTTTTTCGATAAGCAAGAACAGACATGGTATTAATCACTACGCCATAAATACCGATAATGAAGAAGTTCATCTTCACATCACTCCAAGTGGCCCCCTTTAACAATACACTTCTCATCACTTCAATAAAATACCTGAAGGGATTCAGTAACGTTATTTTCTGAGCCCAGACAGGCATGTTCTCAATGGGAGTAAACATACCACTAAGGAGTACGAAAATGACCATAAAGAACCATGCGATAAACATTGATTGTTGTTGTGTATCAGCTAATGTTGATATGAACAACCCAATTCCCAAGACCACAAATAAATACAGCATAGCAAATAGAAATATCAAATAAATAGGGCCTTGCATTGGGACACTGAAAACTAATTTGGCTATTGTAAGTCCAAGGCTAAGTACGAACATTCCAATACACCAGAACGGAAGTACTTTACCTATAATAAATTCTCCTTTGGTGATGGGAGTAACATTCAATTGTTCAATTGTTCCTATTTCTTTTTCTTTCACAATATTCATCGAGGTTAGGAACATACCGATCATGCTTACAAGCAGTACCAATAGCCCTGGTACCATGTAAAATTTGTAGTCCAGTGTTGCATTGTACCAATTTTGCATGGAGAAATTGATTGCAAACGACTTTTTACCCTGATCCAATAACCCAATATTTTCTTTTACAAACTCTTCTCTGAATTCTTGAATAATCGATTGTGCATAAGAAGCGGAGATACCAGCTGTCATTCCATCAATGGCATTGACTTTTGCAGAAAGCGTAACAGGAGTATTCTGCATGATGTTTTTCTCAAAATCATAAGGGATCTCCAAACTGATATTTACAGATCCTTCTTGCAGAGATGTGCCTTTTGGATCTGTAGCGTGTTTGAAATGTACCAAATTGAAGTACTCTGATGCTACATATTTTTCTATTAAAGATTGTGATAATTGGGAATGATCACGGTCTACGACTTCCAATTGAATATTTTTTACATCAAAAGTGGCAGCAAAAGAAAGTACCATCAGTTGCATTATGGGCATTACAAAAATGATGGGCAACATTCCTTTGTCTCTGAATATTTGTTTGAATTCTTTCTGAAGAATGAATTTTAATGCACTCATATTAATCTTTTTTTGAATGAAATAATTTCTAAACGATGTAATTGAGTTACTTTACAGTACTCAAACTGCTTCGTTTTTTATTCCAATCTGATTTTAAAGCGTTTGATACTGACACCCATTAGGATAAAGAAAAAACCGATCAATATTAATGTCTCCTTTAATATAAAGTTAAGCGTGGCACCTTTCAGCATAATGCTTTTAATGATAATATTAAAATAGGTGGCAGGTACAATCTTAGAAACAATCTGAAGGGGAAGTGGCATATTTTCTATTGGGAAAATAAAACCAGACAGTAACATTGTAGGGAGGAAAAGGGCAAATAATGAGATCATTAATGCAAGTTGTTGTGTTTCTGCTACCGTTGAGACAAAAATCCCCAAGGCAAGTACTACTAAACAATACAAAATGATTTCTCCTATCAATAATACGTAACTTCCCAGCACTGGTACTTCAAAAATAAACTTTCCTAATGCGATAATTAAAGAGGCATTGACGAAAGATAACAAGAGATAAGGGGTTACTTTTCCTAATATAATAATGGAAGCGTGCATAGGTGAAGCCAGTAAAACTTCCATAGTTCCCGTTTCTTTCTCTCTGGTGATGGCTATGGATGTCATCATGGTACAAACCAACATTAAGATAATGGTGATAAGACCGGGGACGAACATATACACTGATTTCAATTCAGGATTGTATCTCATTTCGACTTCAGTATTGATCAATGCAGGAGGAAGGGTTGATGTAGCTGTTATCTCATGTTCCATTAAGTATTGTTGCACTTGCAACAGTAGGTAGTTGCCGATCTGAGTTCCAGTATTAGGATCAGTAGCATCTGAGATAATCTGTACATCCGCTTTATTCTCTTTTCTAAGCGTTTCACTGAATTTTGGAGGGAATACCAGTGCACCTTTTATTCTCCCTTTCTGAAAAGCATCATTAATATCATCCAAGGAATTGACGTAACTGTCTAAATCAAAATAGGAGGTAGAGAGTACCTTGTCAATGATTTGAGAACTATGTTCATCTTTTGATTGATCTAGTACTGCTATTTTCACATTTTTGATTTCATTGGAGATCGCAAAGCCAAATAATACAATTTGTACAATTGGGATTCCAAATAAGATCAATAAAGTACGTTGATCTCTAAAAATATGATAGAACTCTTTCTTTATAATTCCTTTTAAACGATCAAACATATCTATTGGAGTTTATAATTTTCACCTCTTGCAATTTTTACAAAAACCTCATCCATATTTTCAGTTTTAAAATCAGCCTTTAATTCCTTTGGAGAGCCATATCCTGCTATTCTGCCGTCTACCATCATAGATATACGATTACAGTATTCAGCCTCATCCATATAGTGCGTTGTCACAAATACAGTTGTACCATTGTCAGCTGCTTCATAGATCATTTCCCAAAACTGTCTTCTTGTGATGGGATCTACGCCTCCGGTCGGTTCATCTAGAAATACAATTTTAGGTTGGTGAAGCGTGGCTACTGAAAAAGCAATTTTCTGTTTCCAGCCCAAAGGAACTTCTTTTAAAAGTTTGTGACTGACATCTGCAAGTCCTAATCGCTCAATCATTGCCGTTCCTCTTTCGTTCAGCTGTTCTTTAGAAAGACCATAGATACCGCCAAAGAATTTGATGTTTTCCAAAAGGCTTAAATCATCATAAAGAGAAAATTTCTGACTCATATAGCCAATGTTTTTCTTGATCTTCTCTTGTTGTGTAAATACATCAAATCCAGCCACTGTAGCTTCACCCGAAGTAGGAGAAAGAAGACCGGTCAGCATTTTCATAGCCGTAGACTTTCCTGCACCGTTCGCACCTAGAAAACCGAAGATTTCTCCTTTTTTTACATCAAATGTAATCTCATTGACGGCCTTAAATGAACCAAAAGCTTTTGTCAGTTTCGTGGTTTCAATTATTTTTTCTGAATTCATAACTATTGCTTTTGATTGTTCATTAACCGTATAAAAACATCCTCTGTATTGGAAGCTATTTTTTCAATGGAGATATCACTAAAACCTTCTTCCGTTAAATGCTTTTTTAGTTCAGCTTTTATATCATTCTCTCTTTTGTCAGTGTAATGTAACTTCTCTCCAAAAGGGAAAACGCTATCAAGAAAAGAGTAGGCTCTTAGTGCTTTAATTAATTTATAATTCCCTTCTTTGGCTTCCAAAGCGTACAAAGGTTTATCAAAAGAATTGGCAACATTTTGAGGAGTGTCGATTCTTAGTATTTCACCTTCATTCATCAAAGCAACTCGGTCACACAAATCAGCTTCATCCATATAAGGTGTGGATACAATAATGGTGATATTGTGTTGATGAAGTCCTTTTATGATCTGCCAGAACTCTTTTCTTGAAACAGGGTCGACACCAGTAGTGGGCTCGTCCAAAAACAAAACTTTTGGGTAATGAATCAAAGCAGCACATAAAGCTAACTTCTGCTTCATACCACCCGACAAAGCTCCAGCTTTTCTATCATTGAAAGGTTCAATCTGCTGATAAATATCTTTGATCAGATTATAGCTTTTCTTGATTGTAGTGCCGAAGATTGTAGCAAAAAACTCCAAGTTTTCTTTTACCGATAAATCTTCATAAAGTGAAAATCTACCAGGCATATAACCAATATGATTTCGGATATATTGATACTGCTTGTTGGGGTCTTTACCCATTACACTCACTTCTCCTTTATCAGCTAAAATCAGGGAGTTCAGAATTCTGATCAATGTAGATTTACCAGCACCATCAGGACCGATTAGTCCGAAAATTTCATTCTGATTTACTTCAAAAGAAATACTCTTAAGTGCTTCCACCTCTCCATAATTCTTGCTGAGGTTTTTTACTTCAATGACAGCCATAGTGCTATTATTTAAAGTTGATTTCAGCTGGCATGCCAATTCTAAAATAGCCGTCCTTATTCTCTACTTTTACCTTGAAAGCATAAATAAGACTCACTCTTTCTTCTTTTGTCTGAATAGTTTTTGGAGTAAATTCAGCCTTGTCCGAAATCCATTCTACAGTACCGTCTGTTTGATTCATCTCACCCTCTTTACCGTCTGTTAAGACAATTACTTTTTGTCCAACTTTAATGGATGATAATTGTGAAGCTGAAGCATAGGCTTTTACTTTTAATGTGGATAAATCAGCTACTTTATATAATGGTTTCCCTGTTGAGGTCATTTCTCCTTTTTCTGCGAATTTTTGAAGAACAGTACCTTTCACTGGCGAAATGATAGCACATCGGTTGATTTGCTCATTGATAAGATCTACTTTACTACGAAGAGGCTCGTATTGACTCATCGTTGCTTTGTTCGAATCCTTAATTTTTCTTTTTGTAGCTTCTAATTGTTTCTCATTGATAGCTAAAGAGGAATTAACATTGTCCAATTGTTGTTGGGTTGCCGCCTCATTTTTAAATAGTTTTTCTAAGCGGTCTTTATCAATCAGAAGTTTCTTTTTTTGAGCTTCATAAACCGCTATTTGTTCATGAATACTCATTACTCTAGCTCCAAGAGCAGCGATATTTGCTTCCACTTCTTCTTTCTGGAGCTGTAGTAAAACAGTATCAATCTGACCTAATTTTTCATCAGTACTAATTTTATCTCCCTCTTCTATTTTGAGGTCTATGATACGTCCTTGTCCCTCTGAGGAAACAATGACTTCTACAGCTTCAAAATTTCCATACGCATCTGATTTTTCGTTATCTGAATTACAGCTTAAAAAGCAAACTGAAAGGAAGAGGCCTATAAATGTTGTATTAAATGATCTATTTTTCATTGGAATTGATTTTTATTGAGTTGTAGATTACAGAAGACCTTTTGTCATTGCCAAGTGATATTGAGTTTGTAATAACTCTAGTTCATGGTTCGATAAATTTAATTTAGCATCCACCATAGCATTTAATGAAGAAACATATTCAGAAGAAGTTGCAGCACCATTATCTAGAGCACCTTTAGATCGTTTCGTTTTTCTTTCATGAATTTTAATAATTTCATGGTCCTCCGAAATTAGGCTGTTAAGTTGATCAATACGAGATTGAATTTGAGAAATCTGTATGTTTAAGCTCTTGTTAAAAGCCTCCATTTCTGTATTAATCACTTCTTTCTGAATCTGTGTGACTTGTCTTTCTTTTTTATTTTTTCCATAATCAAAAGGAGACCACTTCACTCTAACACCAAACTGATAAAAAGTGTCGCCATTGATTTCAAAGAAGTTATAAGGATTAGGATTACCATAACCGCCTAATGCGTAGAGTGAGATTTTAGGCATTCTTTCGGTTTGAAGTAAGTCTTTACTTCTGTCCATTTTTGAAGATTGGAGCTGATACATCGTTAATTCAGGCCGGTTAATTCCAGCAGAATTACTATTCAGAATAGTAGGTCTGACCAATACAAATTGATTCCATTCACTTTCTCTTTCCAACCAAATCCCTAACACTTTCAAAGCTCCCTTTTTTTGTGCTTTAATAGAATGTAATTTCTGCTTTGCTTTATGATATTCTACTCTCAAAGCATCAGTAGTGTTAGGCAGAACAACACCACCTTTTTCAAGAGCTTCCACCTCTTTGAGCTGATTCTCAATTTCTTTAATTACACCCTCTTTAATCAAGAGTTCTTGTTCTTGATAGCTCAAAGCCGCAAAATAAACCTGTGATACTGATTCTTTGATCTTAAATTGACTCACTTCATTTTGCTGCATTTTGATATTGAAATCAGCATCCTTGTCCGCAAGACGTTTCTTTTTTATAGCTCCATCATAAAGTAAATAATCTACTGAAGCATACGTTTGCCATTGTGTCTTTGGAATATCAGGAAATAATCCAACTTGAGCGACATCAGGATCAGTAGGTGCGACAACATCAGAAAAATAACCTACCTGACCTTGTAAGTTGAATTTAGGAAGTTTATTCTTTTGAATGGCTTCGACCTCGTTGTTGTGCATTCTTTCAAACATTTCCTTTTGCTGTGCGATAGGATGCTTTTCAAGTGCTTCCTGTTCCGCCTGTTCAAAAGTCAGGGTGGTTTGTCCGAATGCTTGATAACTGAGGGAAGCAAATAATAAAATTAGTATTCGATTCATGCCTTATTTGATCTTTATTCCCGAAAGGATGATTTGTGGAAGTATTTTCTTTCTTTCTTCAAGAAACTCTTCAAAAGTGGTGCTTTTTTCTAGTCCTAAACCAATAAGCATAGGCCTAGCAATGAACGGAAAAACACAACTTCCAATAATTGTAGTAGCGAGTTGAAAAGGATCAATATGCTTAAACTCTTCATCCTCCTTTAGTTCTACGCCCAATTGTATTATTCCTTCACCAATTTCTGGTGGTGGAACAAACGGCATATTATTCATACTTAGTTCTCCAAGTATAAAAGTTAGAAGGAGAGGGTTCTCTTTTAATGAATTGATATAGCCATCAACAAAGTTCTGAATACGATCTTCTAAAGGAAGATTTTTTTGAAACATTTGTTGTTTTAAGGGGAGGAGCATTTTACGGATTAAGTCTACAAACACTTCTTTAAACAACCCATCTTTATTTTTGAAATAATAATGTAGAAGGGCTTTGTTAACTCCTGCAGCATCTGCAATTTCTTGCATTCTAGTACCGCTTTTACCTTTTTTTTGAAATATATCTCTTGCTACTTCAAGTATTTTTTCTCTTGAATCCATTTAACTATTTGGTTAATTTTTCTCTAATTTAACTAAATGGTTAATTCGAGTCAAGAAAAAATTAACCATTTAGTTAAAATTAATATTTGAAGCTGAAGTTGGTTATTGGAAAAATGGAGTTTTATCCATAAAACATGCGATTAGTTAAAAAGTGATAGAGTAGTTTGTGATATTCATTTTTGAGGATTGACAATCAAAATTGTATTATAAAATATTACCATTTGTAGATTGAATTGTGCGGTACGAATAATTTCTTTTTTAATCATAAATATATCGAGGCGAATATTTTAATATTTTTGATTAAACATTACATTGTGGCAGCAAATGGAAGAGGCACCTTTTACTATTGTGAAACAGACGCAAAACATTGCGATTATCAGAGACTTTTACTACATAAATTACTAGAATTATAAATTTAATGATATGAATAACAAACTTATAAATAAAGTATATTTTCAATTAATCTGGAGTATTTCCTGAATCATGGTTACTGTTTGAAAATGATGATTCATGAAATGAAAATAACTATTACTTTTTAATATAAATTATCCAACTGTTACTCTACCTGCATCTATATTTATATGTAGATCGATTTCTTTGATTCATAACTTATCAAGAAAATATTTAGGTTATCTCAATCATTGAATTATTAATGTACTCTTTAAAAGTGGTTCTGCTGTTAGAAACAATGAACTTCAGTTGTACATGTCGTATGGATATACTTGAAAAGTCTTTAGAATACTCCCAGCATATATTTTCAGATAAAAAACTATTATTCTAATGTATAATATAATCAATAGAAATAGTTTAAAAAGTTAGTTTAAGATAACATCTAAACCTGTTTAAAACATTTATACTTTAGCTAAAAGTAGGTGTCTTCAGAAGGTTTTGTTTGAAAACCTTTCAGTAAGATTTCTTTGCTAGAGAAATAAGTTTTGAACTTACTTCACTATTTCTCTCTAAAGAAGACGGAAGCAATGAAAGTTGTTTCTGCTTCTTCTTTAGAACACGTGACTTGATGGATTATACATATTGTTATAAATGTAAAAAGTAAGTACAAATTCAAAAATAAATCATAATTAATTTTTCTTTGTACTTAAGATTCAATTAATCATTTGAAATGAATTGGCTAAAGCCATCAGAATAACTCCCAAAAAATTCGATTTAAACTAATAATGGATACAATGCTTTCACTGATCAACTAAAAAACCCAAAAATGAAAACAAGTACTATTGAATTAACACGCCTGGAAAATCCATTTCTGGGGTTGCATCCTTTCTCAGTAGAGGAAGCACATTTGTATTATGGCAGGGAGAAACATGCCGAACATGTAGTTTCCCAGTTAATAGAGCATCGATTTTCTGCAATTTTGGGAGAATCAGGGACTGGTAAATCTTCATTTGTTTTTAGTAGTGTTTTACCAACTCTTGAGTGTAAGATCAATCCTATTACCTATATATTTTCACCGGGTACACACGGGCCATTAAAAAAGTTGATTAACGAGGTTTTTAAGAAGGAAAATGATGAGGTAAGATTGGCTATTTTTCAATCCCTTTTAATAGATGTAACCTCATTTTTTGAATATTATTATCGCCTCAATATTTCAAAAACGCCAGTGATGTACATTGATCAGTTTGAGGAACTGTTTACATATGACCTTCAGTTTAATGCAATGGACCTTGAAATAGCAAAGTTTGTTGAATTAATAGTACTACTCTCTACATCACCTTTATCAGATTTTCATATTATTATCACAATGCATTCAGACTTTATTGAACATTGTGCTGACTATCCCACATTAACTTACCGTCTTAATCAAAGTCAGTTTTTAATACCAAAAATGACGAAAGAAGAGGTGGTCACAACAATTACTAAGCCCTTAGAATGGTCGGGTGTTAAAATAACAGATGAACTTCTTCAATTCTTGATTGTCAATTTAGATTATTCCCAAAACCAATTGCCCTTATTACAGCATGCCATGATGAGGACTTTTGAACATTGGAGAAACAATCAAAAGTTATCAGAACCTTTACAATTAGAACATTATTTTGCAGTGGGCGGAATCAATGAAAGTCTACCCAATCATGCACAAGAGATTTTTGATGGTTTAGAGGACAATCAAAAAGAAGTGAGTGAGAAAATTTTTCGTTCAATTATTACTGTAAATGAAGAAGGGGAAATTGTTAGTAATCCCTGTTCTTTATATCGATTAATCGAAATTTCAGGAATTGATGATATTCGACAAATAATAGAAGTGATAGACATTTTCAGACAAAGAGAAAATGCTATTTTATCACCCTTAGATAACTCTACAATATATGAGACTTCTGTTATAGGTATTGCTCATGAATCTTTAATAAATTCTTGGCCTTTATTAAAAGAATGGACACAAAAAGAAAAAGAGTCTATTCAGACTTATCTAAAACTGGCCAAAACAGCAGAGAAATTTCAAAATAGGAAGGGAAGTAGGTTAAAAGAATATGAGCTACAATCATTTATTAAATGGAAGGAAGAACAGCAGCCAACCTATGATTGGGGTGTGAAATATCATCCATCTTATGAGCGTACGATGGAGTTTCTTTCATTTTCTGAAAAAGTTGAAAATCGAATTCAAGAAAGAATGAAGAGGAACATGAATAAAAGAATACATACCACTAAAATATGTGTAGTTTCTTTCTTGCTTTTTGGGAGTGCACTTACCGCGTTATACTTTTATCAAAATACGACTTCTGCTGCACCACCTGAAAAAACAGAAGTTTTAAGGACTTATGAGAGAACGGAGCCTTTGATTATACCTAGAGAAGATCATATAAAGATACAGCGAGCAACGATTATTGCAAGAATGCAAAAGAAGAGATCTTTAACGGCAATGCGAAAAAAATCGCAGTCTGCTAAAAAAGCAAGAGAATACACGGAAACAATATCTTTTGCAGAACAGAATAACAAAGAAGATTAAAAAGTTCTATTCCCTCAAACACTAGAGGAGCTTATCATTTATTGGAGTTTTTGAAATATAGACTGACTTAAAGTATATTTATTGTAATAGGCTTTAGGTCAGTCTTTTATTTTGATTTAACTTAAAATGAAGCGTATGGCAAATGAATTTTTGTTTAGTGTCAAAAAACAATTCGAGTATTATAAATTTTTAGGAGAAGCGTGTTTTAATCAATTAGAGGAAAACCAACTTTTTTGGCAATACAATGTTGACTCAAATGCCATTGCCACAATAGTAAATCACTTATCGGGCAATATGAAATCAAGATGGACAGACTTTTTGACTTCAGATGGTGAAAAGGAATGGCGTAATAGAGATGCAGAATTTGAATCGATTCTTAAAAATAAAGAGGATCTCATCCAACAATGGAACGAGGGTTGGGATTGTTTATTTACAGCAATTGATTCAATCAATGAAACAAATTTTGATACTAAAGTATTTATAAGAAACCAAGAACACTCAATTATTGACGCCATTCATCGTCAACTAGCTCACTATTCCTATCATATTGGTCAGATCGTGTTTTTAAGTAAGATGATCAAGGGGAATGATTGGGTAAGTTTGAGTATTCCTAAAGGTAAATCGAGTGAATTCAATTCAAAGAAGTTTTCAAAAGGAAAACATAAAGGACACTTTACAGATGAATTGAAGAAGTAACATTAATTATTGACTTATAATGAGTTTCAAAATACTAATTTCGTTCTCCCTGTTTTTATTTGTATCAGTAAGCTCTTTTGGACAAGATTTGAGCAGTTACAAATGGAAAAATCGATTACTTATCATTCATACTTCAGATAGTTCCAATAAAAGGTATCAACAACAACTTACCGAATTCAAGGAGGATCCTATGGGGTTGAGTGAAAGAAAAATTGTACTTATAACTATTGTCAATCAACACTATTCTATTCAGGACTTCTCAAGTCAACAAAAAAGGTTTTCAATGGATTAACTGCCGATAGAGCGTTGGGTGTATCGTTTTCTGAAGACTTTGAAGTCATACTGATTGGGCTTGACGGTTCTATAAAATTGAAACAAGCTGATATTATGACGCATAAAGACTTATACCAATTAATAGACAGTATGCCAATGAGAAAAAAAGAGTTAGAAGAAAATAATTAAGGGAATTTTTATTCCTCTATATTTTATATAGTTTAGCACTGCAAATTATTGATCAACGAACAAATAAATACTTTATGAACTTCACTATTCTAATGAAGAAAATATGTTTTGTACTTTATTTCCTTCTGTCATTCACTTCACTAAATGCACAAGATTTTTATTTAGGTCTAGGTGCTAATATTTCATATGAAGATCATGGTATGAGTAATAATTCGTACTTTGAAAATGAAGATATTTACCAATTAGGTTTTCAAGTGGGGTCCGCAATGGAATTAAAATTAAATCAAACCTTGTCTTTTTTCCCTCAGGCTTATTTTACGATGAAAAGGAATAAGTCAATATTGAATGTTAATATTGATGATCAAATTACAAGTAAAATGGAAAGTTCTATTAATCAATTTTCAATGGATGTGCCACTTCACATGAAAATTAACTTTAACATAGAGAAAACTAATCTTTTTGTGTTGATGGGGCCCTACTTTAATTTTTTCCTATTTGATGTTAATGAATTAATAATGGATGGGTATAAAGTAGAAGGGGATATATTTGAGATGAATTATTGGTCTAAAATAGATTATGGTCTTAATATTGGGTTTGGGGCTCATGTAAAGCGATATTTGGTGATGCTAAGTTATGACTACGGTTTCAGTAGAAAAATAAAAGTTAAAAATCCTACTTCCAATGAAGAACTTGAGACCACTATTTATCCATTAAATTCTTTTAAATTGACTGTTGCTTATAAATTAAAAAGCTAACGTAAATTTATTTCAGTCCTTCCTCTTATTTTATTAGATTAAGAGAAAATCAGTTTTGAGTAAATACCCAAAAACAAATCGGAAATGAAAATTGCAGTTACAGCAGCAAGTGGTCAATTAGGTACCGCAATTGTCAATGCACTAAAAAAAGAGATCGGAGCAGAAAATGTAGTCGGTATTGTTCGTACTCCAGAAAAAGCACAACATCTTGGTATTGAAATTAGAAAAGGAGATTATAATAGTCTTGAAGAGTACAATGCCGCCTTAAAAGGAATTGATAAGGTGCTATTGATTTCTGGAATGGGAGACCCTGAAACAAGAATACCTCAACACCGAAATGTCATTGAAGCAGCGAAACAAAATGGTGTAAAGAAAATTGTTTACACTAGTATTGTTGGAATCAATGAAGGAAATTCTTTTAGCCCTATTGTAAAAAGTAACCGTCAGACGGAGGAAGATGTTAAAAAATCGGGACTTGACTGGGCTTTGGGAAGAAATGGAATTTACATTGAGCCAGATCTTGAATACATTGAAAACTATAAGAAAGAAGGAGAGATCAGAAATTGTGCAGGTGAAGGGAAGTGTACATACATCAGTCGCCCAGAATTAGGTTATGCATACACGAAGATGTTAATAGGAGAGGAACATAATGGTCAAACTTATAACTTGGTAGGAGAAGCAATAACTCAACAAGAATTAGCAGATCTTATCAACGAAGCTTATGGAATCGAAATAACTTTTAATTCCGTTTCGGTTGAAGAATACACAGAAGAAAGAAAAAGTGTTTTAGGCGATTTTCTTGGCGTTGTGATTGCTGGTATCTATTCTGGAATTGCATCCGGGGCTTATGATATAGTTTCTGATTTTGAAAAAGCGGCCGGAAGACCTCCGAAGAAAACGTTGGAAATGATAAAAGAGTATCGAAATCAGCATTAGAACATCTTTTAAACGATATTTTTGATAACCCATGATCTCTATCATGGGTTTTTTCTTTATATTAGTATTCTATAGCTCTTATTGTGATCGGTAAACCCAATGTCCGAAGATTTTTACCTAAGTGCTATGACAGAAAACATGTCTTGGTTTTTACCTTAAAGCTCAGAAATAACTATTAAAATAAGCGAACCAATGAAAAAGATAGCCCTTTTATATCAGGCACAACAGGCTCCAACAATTAACGGAATAACAAAATCAATGAAAAAAGGAGGCCTCTCTGACAGTGGAGCCGATATGGCTTTTGAATTGTCAAAATATGGATTTATTGTTATCACCCCACAAACCTCTCCTAACATTGAGAACGATCTTGATTGGGTCTTTCCTGATACTGAAGATGGAATTTTAGCAGCCATAAATAAAGGAGCCAATACGTTTTGGCTGAATACAATGCTCTATAAAAATCATGCAATAGAGAAATTCATGGATAGAGGTATTAAGTTGATTGGACAATTGCCTGCTCATGTAGAGTTGTTGGGTAATAAATATTATATGAATGACCTTTTACGAAATCAAAATATACCATTACCAAATGGTCAGATTGTTTCAAGAGGGAGCAGCAATTTTGCTATGGATGAACTTCAGTTTCCATTAGTGATGAAACCGCTAAGAGGAAATCAAAACCTTTCAAAGGTAGATGATTATGAAACACTTGAAAATGTTTTAGTACAGTCATTTAATTCTAAAAACTACGGTTCATCAGTGTACCTTGAAGAGTTTTTAGAGGGACAAGAAATCATATTTACAGTAATGCCTGCTGGAGAATATATTATTGATCATCGAGAAGTGGAGTATGTTCGTCCTTGGTGTTTGCCTGCCGTTAAATTATTACAACATCATAATGGTTTTGCCCCAACCGATGAAAATGAAGTCGTCAAACAAAGTGTGGTGCTGGAGGATGATGAATTGTATTCTGAAGCTGTATTTAAAGTTTCTCAATTTTGTAGGAAAGCGGCTGAGATTATTGGTATAAAAGCACCTATTCAGATAAGTTGTAGAGCCAATGCCAAAGGGAAGTATTTTATCTTTGACATTAATTTGGAACCTAATATGGGTGCCGTATCTCGACCTCACCGACAAGAAAGTGATAGTCTGATCATGATGGCTGCACGTAAGATTGGCTGGCAATACATTGATTTATTGAAAAATATATTATCTCAAAGTTGGAAAGCGGATAGTAAGGTACTTATTTAAGCATTACCCAAAACTCTTCAAAGTAATTATATATTATTTGAAGAGTTATTTTTTGCATTGTTTTTCATCAGTGGAAAAATGAAGAAGAAGGTAACTTGGAAGTAGAACATCATTTTTTCGTATTTTTATATAAAAAACAGAATTACATTCTTATTTTTGAATTAGTTATTGGATTGAATACCATAGATTAATGGTTTATTTATATTTTTTTGATAATTAGATCAGACTAAATAGCAAGCCATTTTTTCAACTATAAATTAAATTACTTTTAGAAACTATTGTTTAAGTGTGATGAGAAATATCATATTGATGTGCTTATTTGCTATGGCACATGCTACATTTTTGGCGAATGACTTTGAAGACTCAGATGTTGTTTATCTGAAAAATCATACCCATGTATCGATTGAAATTTTAGGAGCAAAACTCAACATAAAAGAGCATCATGAAGTAGAGAAACTATTCAAAAGGAACTTTGAGGAGAATGCAAAAGAGAATATTTATTTCTCTGAATTTGATAAGATTATACTCTTAGAAGCAGCCAGCTTTTTACCAGGTCAAAATTCGAAAAAGGGAATAAAGGTTAAGAATTTTGGGACAAGTGATGTAATGGAAAGGGGGATTTTTTACAGTGGTTATAAAAGTACACATTTCGTCTACCCTCAACTCTCAAAAGATGTAGTAGGGAAATTGAAATATACCAAGTACGTAAAAGACCCACACTTTATTAAACCTTTTTACTTTCAAGATTCAGACCCAGTACTACATGCTAAATATTCAGTGACGTTTCCTAAACAACTAAAATTGAAGCCACTTTTGTTTGGAGCACATGAAGGGAATGTTGAGATGACGGAAATTATTGACAAGAAAACAATTACATGGATATGGGAAGCAAAATCTGTAAAAAGTTATAAACATACTACTGATGCTCCATCGACTACATATACCTCACCACATATTGTTCTGTTGATTGAATCGTATGAAAGTTCAATTGGTGAAATTAAAGTTTCTGGAGGTATTTCAGAGTTGTATGCTTGGTATACTACTTTGCTTGATAAAATTAGAAATTGTGATGAAGAGGAGATTAAAAGTATACTAAGTCAAATTGTTACACCTGAAATGAATAAGCAAGAGGCACAAAAAGCAGTATACAATTGGGTTCAAGACAATATAAAATACATTGCCTTTGAGGATGGGATGGCTGGTTTTGTGCCAAGAAGCGCCTGCGACGTACTCAATAAACGATATGGAGATTGTAAGGACATGGCTAATCTACTCTATTCATTTTATAAAGTGATGGGGGTTGACGCCCACATTGCTTGGATTGGTACTCGAAAGAAACCCTATACCTATGAGGAATTGCCAAGTACGGTAGCAGATAATCATATGATTTGTGCCATTACTGAAAATGATACCACATTATTTTTAGATGCAACGAACCCTTTTTCTGCTTTTGGAATGCCTACAAGTATGATACAAGGAAAAGAGGCATTATTGGCTATTAATGACAAGGAATATAAGGTAGCAAAAGTTCCCGAAATAAGTGCTGCTTCAAATGTCAGAGTGGATCATATACAGTGCAAGCTCGATGGTAAGAATATAATAGGTGAGTTATCGACTAAAGTAGAGGGGTACGCTAAAGAAGAATATCAAATTCGAAATTATAGAGCTGAAATGAGTCATGATAAAGACGCCTTAAAAGACTTTATAGCTTTTGGTACAAAAAGTACTGAAGTGTCGAATGATAGTATTTCAGGCTTTTCAAATTTATCTCAAAATGGTGAAATAGCATTGGATTTTAAAATGCCTAATTATGCAAGAAAGGTTAGTGACAGATATTACGTAAATCTCAATTTTTATAAGCAGGAAGTAAACGAAAAATTGGATGAAGAAAGCAGGCTCGTTCCTTTTGAGAAAGAATATAAAAAGACAGTAGTTTCAAAGGTAGTATTAGAAATACCAGAAGGTTTTGCAGTTTCTTTTGTCCCTGAAAAAAAATCGATTCAAAATCAGTATGGATCAATTGAAACAAGTTATGAAATCAAAGAAGGAGAAGTCGTTTATTCCAAAAAATTCGTTTCAAATTTCTTATTGATGCAACCGGAGAGTTTTGCCGTGTGGAATAAATTCATGCAGACTGTATCAGAAATCAATCACGAAAATATAATTCTTAAAGCAACTTTATAAGCAATTGGAAGGGTGTATTCCTTCACAAGAAAATAATGAAAAGCACGATGAAAAAATTAGCATTAATAGGACTTATGTTGATGACAACATTACGTCTATATTCTCAAATTGTTTATTCTGATGCAAGAGTGAACTTGACATCAGATGATGAACTTCGCTCTTTCCAACTTACAGAAGATCATGCATCTTATGAGGCGGTCATTTTAAAGGAAAGAAGAATAATGGAATATTTCTTTGAGTACGGTCGACCTTCAACTTTAAAAACAGTGCATAAATTAATTCACATTAATTCAGATGCAGGAATTGAAAAGTACAACAGGGTATATGTTCCGATGCGGAAGGGTGCAAGTATAAGACATTTAAAAGTGAGAGCAATAAGCCCTGAAGGTAAAATCACTGCAATTCAGAGAGAAAATATCAAAGAATTAAAAAATGTAGAAGGGTTTCAAAATGTGAAGATATTTGCCATTGAGGGACTTGAAGTGGGCGGTAAAGCGGAGTTTTTATATTCCGTTAAATCTTCAATTTTACCTTTCGGTAAAGAAATAATGCAAACCGATGTACCTATTTTAAAGACCTCTTTGGAGTTGGTGCACCCTAAAGCATGGGATTTTAAATACAAGTCATATAATGGTTTGAATGATGCAAAATTTGATCTCATTGCTCAAAAACAAAAAGTGATCGTTTTGAATCAAAAGGATATTCCTGCATTTGAAGAAGAAGAATACGCTACGAATCGTGTTAATTACATGCATTTCGAGTATAAAATAGCAAGTAATGGAGGTTTAGAAAAGAATATGTTTTCATGGATCAATCTACTAAAAAGAATGACCATGGAGTATAGTTCGCCCAAAACTGCAAAAGTAGCCAAGAAATATGTAAGTGATATTTTAGCACAAGACCTTTCTGACGCAGAAAAATTAATTGCATTGGAACATAAGATAAAGTCAACAATCCGTTTGGAGAAAGGAGTAGCTGAAGCATTGTACAACCCTAAGAGTATTGTAGCGAATGGAGTTGGTAATTTTACAGGTATTTATCAATTATATATTTACTGCTTTGATGCGTTGGATATCAAAGCGCAGTTAGTATTTGGTTGCAATCGATATGACGGAGTAATAGATTCTTCCTTTGCGACGGTTACCTCGTTAAATGAAATGTTTTTTTACTTCCCTAATTTGAAGAAGTATTTATTACCCGAACAATACCATATGCGTTTTGGAACAGTACATACGGGTCTGATGGATACTGAAGCTATTTTTATAAGTTATTATGTAGATTATAATAAAGTCTATTATAAGAATTATAACTTTAAAAAGTTAAAAGGCTTAAGCTATAATTTAAATCAAATTGGGGCTACAGTAACGATTGATTTCGAGGATAACTTGGCTTTGCCAAAGGTGAAATTAGAAGATAGAGCACAGGGTTATAGAGCATTTTCTTACCGTTCAGCATTAAAAAATGCAGATAACAAATATAGAACACAATTTATTAAAGATGTCACGTTGTCGGCATTTGAGAATTTTGAAGTTTTATCTACTGATGTTGAAGGGGAGGATATGGCTTTATCTACAAATCCTGAAAATTTCGTTAAAATAAATATTGAATATACTAGCCCTGAATTAGTGGAAAGGGCAGGGAATGAATATTTAATTTCAGTAGGGAAAGTGATTGGTAAGCAGTCCGAGTTATATCAAGAAAAAGAGAGACAAAATGATATAGTGATGCACACCATTCAGAAATACCGCCATAAGATTACGATTAATATTCCTGAAGGATATCAAATCGAAGGTCTTGAAGAAATAAAGAATAAAAAGACGATTACAGTAAATGGAGAAGAAATGGCTTATTTCATTTCAGATTACCAATTAAAAGAGTCTTCCTTATTAATAGCAGTAGACGAGGTCTATAAGACATTTAAATTTCCAAAGGAGAATTATGAAGAGTTTAGAGAGGTGATCAATTCAGCAGCCAACTTTAATCAGCTCACTTTAATCATGACTAAAAAACAAGGAGAGTTGTAATTTCTTTATAGTAAGATATAAAAATAGGTCTGTTACTGATTCGATTGTACAGTAACAGACCTTATTATGTTAAGAATAAATCTTTATTGAAAACTTACTTTTCTTCATTTTCTGGGAATCCGAAGGCTTTTGGAATTTGAGTGTCACTCTCATATTTTCCTCCATTTTCACCTGAAAACTCATCAAAGAAATGGTAGTAAGAACCATAAAGTCCGTATTTGTTTTCAAGGTTTTTACGTTTTTTCATCCAAACCTTAAACTCCTTGGAAGCTTCTTCTTGATTTCCGATAAGGAAGAAGTAATCATTTTGAGAAATCACTTTACCATTTTGATCTTCAAGAACTAACTCCACAAAAAACTTACTGCTGACTTTATCTAATCCATCGAATGAGATGTCAACAAATTTCTTTGCACTGTTTTCTGCAACATTACCAAAAGAGTATTTCTTTTCGGTCAATATATTACCCGTATCGTCTTTGATTCTTAGAGTGGCAGAAATCTTTTTATAACTTTTGTATAAATCATTGATCACCCATAATTCACCTTTAAACGCTTCATTATTAGACCATCTTCTTTTATGGAAATTCAGACTGATTAATGTTGGTTGATAGGCTTTTTTGACAAAATCAAATGAGCGTTTCGGTTTTTGATAATTATCCACAATACCCCATTTCATATCAGGCCAATAGGTAATGAAATGACAAAGAGCAATACCACTTAGTTCAGGTTTTTGACGTCTGAAATATTCAATGCCATTTTGAAAAATAACACCTTGTGCATCTTGAGTGGCGTTGACAAATTCTTCTAAAGAACCTTTCATTTCACTTCCAAAGACATCCCAGTTTTGCATTCTCAATCGTGTTAGGTCAGCCCAGTGATGTCCCCAACTTAAACCTGGAGTCCATAGTTCTTCTTTTGGGATAAATTTTTTGAGACTTTCTACAGAAGGCACCGACGTAATAGCAAACTCAGGAACAATCGGAAATTTTAAGGTTTGATACCAATCTTCATGCAGCCATTTTCCCATATCATAAAAATAACGCAAGGCATGTACAGCTTCTTTATTCTTGTAACCAGCCGTCTTTGAAACATGACAAGTTAATGGAGAATCTGGCACATAAGGAAGGTTGGCATAAGCTTGAAGAGAGTCTCCCAATTCTTCCAAGAATGCTCTTCCAAATTGTGGATCGCGTGTACGAAGTAGCATTTCTTCTCCTCCCTCCATCATAATAAGTGAAGGATGGTTTCTTCGTTCTTTAATAACTTTGACCGCTTCATCAAAAATTTCTGTCAATTGAGCTCTTTCACTTGGAATATTTCCAGTACCTAATGGAATCATATCTTGCCAAACTGTAATTCCCATTTCATCACAATATTGGTAGAACTCAGGTATTTCGGGTGGGTGCCATCCAAAGATTCTGATGTTATTCATGTTAGCTTCTTTTGCAAGACGAATCAACTCTTTATATTCTTCTAAAGATGTTCTTCCTACAAAAATATCGGGAGGTCCACCCCAACATGCTGAGCGAATAAAGTGAAATTTACCATTGATGTAGGTTGAACGAGGGAAACTCACATCGACATCTTTCTTAAAGCCAGGGTTCCACTTTGAAGTAACTTCTCTAATACCAAATGTAATGGCATTGAAATCATGGTTTTGTTTATTTTCTTTTAAAGTTACCTTCGCTTCATATAAATTGGGTTTGCCCAAATCCCAAGGCCACCATAACTGCGGTTTTTTAAGATGAATGTTTTTGACAACATTATGAATACCCGGTTGAACATCCTCTTCAAAAGTTAATTTGACTTCTTTACTATCAAAGTTTTTTCCTTTAAGAGAAGTAACAAAAACCATTTTCTTTGTTGCATCAGAGGTGTTTTCTACCATCATTTCTAGTGATACATCCGCAGAACCATCTTTATTGATTTTATTATTGGCGTAGATATCTTTAAATCTCACTTTACCTGTTCTTACCATTTTGATCGATTGGGTAATTCCAAATGGTATTAAGTCTCTCCAATAATCACCAAACCAAGGTGTTTTCTTTCCTGCTACATTGGCATTGACTTTTGGGGGAGGAGCGAGTTTGATCACTAACATATTTCGAGCTTTTAGGAAATCATGTTTATGAATTCTTAAAAAATCGTTGACATTGAAACTAAAAGAAGAAAATGCACCTTCATGTTTTCCTAAGTAATGACCATTAAGCCAAACTTCGCAGGCATAGTCCACACCATCAAATACAAGGTCGACCACTTGATCATCAATTTCTTGACTGACATTAAATTGATGAGTATACCACCATTCATAATGCTGTACCCATTGTGCTTTTACACTGTTTCTACCAAAATAAGGATCTTCAATGACACCCGCTTTCCATAAATCTGTATAGACATCACCAGGAACTTTCGCATTGTTCCAAACCAATGTTTCAATGTCTTCAGGAGGAATTTTATGTAATCCTTGTTTTACTCCCTCACCCGGAAGCATCATTTTCATTTTCCATCTATAGCCATCTAAATAGCGTACAGCTTGTTCGTTTTTCTCATGTGGTGTTGTTGTATTAGGTTGAGACCATCCATAACTGAAGGCAAGTAATCCTATTAACACCATAAATAATCTTTTCATTTCAATCAATAGGTTGATAATTGTTGATTGTCTTTCTGTGTTTAACACATAGACTTTTTATTTAATTGATGTAATGCAAAGCTCTTTACTTATTGGTGAAAGGTCTATTTTTTGGCATAGACAGCGTATAGACAGGTACTATTTGCATATAGATTGAAAGTAGACATTTATTGGTGTATTAAAATTGATCTTAAAATTATTAGAGGAGTTGATGAGGGAGGAAATATAATTGTATTGATAATGAATAAGATGTGTTTTAAGTCTTACTCTTATTTAAACTAATTTTAAATAATATTTGGATTAAATCTAAATAAAAGATAATTTTGCTCACGTTAATTTCAACTATAAATAATTTTTTCACATCCATTTTTATGAAAATCTATTCATCATTAGCTAACAAATTTGCTACATCAGCACTTATAGTTTCAGCATTGTTTTCTTGTTCAGAGTCTGAAGAGATTATTAATGACCTTGATCCAGATTTTGAAGTGCCAACAACATATGTTTTTGATAATGTAGATTATTCTGGGCAAACTGCCAGAATCCAAATGTTAGATTCATTAGAGCGTTACATTAAGTCAGGAAACGATGGTCTTACTAACTTAGAAGAGTCCGTAATGCAGTCTGTTTTTGCAAATGAGTCAGGAACTTTATTTGGTTCTTCTAAAGATTTAGAAAGCAAGACTTATGGTGAAGCAGGTTTAACAGTAGATGTGAAAACAGAAGTTTACGCTTACTTTAAGAGTGCAGAGGAAGCTTCAGGTAATGCGGCAAACATTTACGAAGGTCGTTTATTTGATGCTGAAGGTCACGAACCTGCTCAAATGGTAGCGAAAGGTCTTATGGGAGCTACTTTATACTATCAAGCAGTTTCTTATTATTTATCAAATGAGAAATTAGATGCTGATAATGAGGAGATAACTGAAGGTAAAGGTACAGCGATGGAACATTACTGGGATGAGGCATTTGGTTACTTTGGTGCTGCAGTAGATTATCCATTAAATGCAGATGCTAAAAACTGGTATTGGGCAAAGTATGCGAAGTCTCGTGCTGATGTGTATGATGTATCAGGTGATATCTTCACTGCATTCTTAACAGGTCGTGCTGCTATTACTGCAAAAAATTATACAGTAAGAGATGCTCAACGTGATATCATTGTTGCAAAGTGGGAGGAGTTGGTAGCCATCAACGTTATTCACTATTTAAACTCAGTACTTACTGATACAACGGATGGTGATAGAATGCACCACTGGTCAGAAGCTTTAGCATTTGCTTGGTGTTTACAATACAATGCATCTAAAAAAATCTCTGATGCAGACTTAGATAAAGTAATTGCGGCTCACGGAAATAATGTAGATGAGTTAACAACTGAGAATATTATTGAAATAAAAAATATTTTACAGTCAACTTATGGCTTCTCAGCTGAGGTAGTTAACGCATTATAATATATCTTTGCATCCTCAAACCATATTCAAAATGGTTTGAGGATTTCTTCGTTCATTTTACTTCTGTAGTTTATTATGAAACTATTCAAATATTTTATCACTATTATCCTGGCTTTAGTTTTCTTTTCTTGTTCTGAAGAAAACGGAAACATTGAGCTAGACTTCTCACAAACTGACATGTTAGGCAATTATGCCAACAACATTATTAAACCTTCAATTAGCAATTATCACACTTCGGTCGCTTCACTTGATGAAAAAACTAAGTCATTTGTAAGTGCACCAACAGAAGAAACTTTTGATGCCTTAAGTTCAGCATTTTTAAGTGCTTATCAGAATTGGGCAACAGTCAATGCATTTCAATACGGTCCGGCATTAGAAAATGCATTTCTAGCATCAACAAATACATTTCCAACTGATTATACAGAATTGGAGGCGGATATTGTTGCTGAAAATATTAACCTTGGATCAGTTACTTCTAATAACAAAAAAGGATTGCCAGCAGTAGATTATCTTTTATTTAAGGATGATAAAGCAACAGTAATTGAGGCTTTCAAAGCAAACTCATTTAGAGGTGAGTATTTGAATGCAGTTGTGGCAGATTTATTGACAAAAGCAACTTACGTAAATGATGCTTGGTCAGGGGACTATGCAGCAACATTTGCAGTAAATGAAGGAAATGATCCTAGTAGCTCACTATCAGCAATTGTCAATGAATACAATAAAGCTTACGAAAGATGTAAAAATCAAAGAGTTGGTTATGCTTTGGGTAAAAACTCATTGTCTGGTAGATCAAGCCCTATGTCAATTGAAGCTTACTATAGTGTCAATTCATTAGATTTATTGAAAAGAAATGTAACAGCTTTAGAAAATATCTTTAAAGGAAATGATGGTGTAGGTTTAGATGATTACCTAACAGCATATTACAATACAGGATCAATTCAAGAAGATTTATCCGCAAAGATTTTAAATCAATTTGAGGTGATTCATTCAAAATTAGATAACTGTCAAAGTCCTTTTGCAAATCATATTGAAGCACAAGACGAGACCGTTGAAGAGTTATATACGGAGATGTCGAAGTTAGTAGTAATGATTAAATCAGAAATGCCTTCTGCTTTATCAGTGAAAATTACTTACCAAGATTCGGATGGAGATTAGAATATGGGATATTATCATAAACTAGTTAATAATCAAACTTCAATTGCACCCTTGGTTGTCTTCCGAATGATTTTCGGTATCATGATGGCCTTGAGTGCAGTTCGTTTTTGGGTGAACGGTTGGGTGGACTCTCAATTCGTTCAACCCAAATTCTTTTTTCATTACTTTGGTTTTTCATGGGTAGAACCACTTGGTGAGAAGGGGATGTATATCATCTTCTTTATCATGATTTTTAGTGCAATAGGTATAGCATTGGGCGCTTTTTATAGAATTTCAGCCTTGCTGTACTTTCTTACTTTTACCTATGTAGAACTAATAGACCTTACGAATTATCTTAATCATTATTATTTCGTCAGTTTGATGGCATTTATAATGATTTTTTTACCCGCACATCGAAGATTTTCTATTGATGTTTATCGAAATCCAGAAACTTACAGGAAGTATGTTTCGGCATGGACGATCAACATTGTAAGAGCACAATTGGGCATTGTCTATTTTTATGCTGGAGTAGCTAAAATTAATGCGGATTGGCTTTTAAATGCTCAGCCACTTCGATTATGGTTAGCTTCAAGAGCAGATTTATTTTTGGTGGGCCCCCTTTTAAAATATAAATGGGTGGCTTTTGCTTTTAGTTGGATAGGTTGTATATATGACCTGTTTATTCCTTTCTTTCTCTGTATCAAAAAATACAGAGGTTTCGCCTATTTTTTAGTGGTGGCATTTCATGTAATGACAGCGGCGTTATTCCCAATAGGGATGTTCCCTTACATTATGATTTTGTCAACATTGATTTTCTTTTCTGATCAATTCCACGAAAAAATAATTCTGTTCTTAAGTCGATTTTTTAGTTCTGAAAACTTATCAATGCAAGTCAATAGAGGTCAAATTAATTCAATACCTCAACAATTGATGAGATTGAGTTTTGGTCTTTTCCTATTTGTACAAGTCATATTTCCATTTAGATATGCTTTGTATGGAGGAGAGCTCTTCTGGACAGAACAAGGGTTTCGTTTCTCATGGAGAGTGATGTTGATGGAGAAGTCAGGTTCAGCAACTTTTTATGTGTTAAACCCTGAAACAGACCATAAGATAGAGGTCAATAATAGAGACTTCTTGACTCCGTTACAAGAAAAAATGATGGCTACTCAGCCTGATATGATACTTCAATACGCACATTATTTAAAAAGTGTTTTTGAAGAAAAAGGGGTGAAAAACCCTGAGGTTTATATTGATTCATATGTCTCGCTCAATGGTAGAGCAAGCCAACCCTTTATAGACCCAACAATAGATTTAACAAAGTTGGAGGATACTTTCGCTCCTAAAACATGGATACTTCCCTTCAAGGGATAAGATTATATGACAAGGTTATTATTCATTACTCTACTTTTCTTTTTATCGCTGAGTTCTTATTCGCAATCAGTGAGAGGTAAATTGCTTCAATTCGATTCTCAGGAGTCAATTGAAGGTGCAGACGTTTATATTAAGGACACGAACATCAAAGTGAAATCAGATAAAAACGGAAACTATAAACTTTCTAACCTACAAAAAGGAAAAGTCTACACAGTTGGCGTTTTTAAGTATGGGTTAACACCCATGGAAAAAGACATCAAGATTACTGCTCAAAGTCAAGAATTAAATTTCACAATGAGGGTGATTGAGAAAGTTTTAGATGAAGTAGATATCACGGATAATAATGAAACCGCCGAAATCACAAGACTTGAGGCAGTAGAAGGAACTTCTATTTTTGAAGGGAAGAAAAGTGAGGTAATTCAAATTGATAATCTTACGGCAAATTTAGCGACAAATAATTCAAGACAAGTTTATAATAAAGTACCTGGATTGAACATTTGGGAAAGTGACGGTGCCGGTATTCAGTTAGGTATTGGGGGCAGAGGCTTGAGCCCTGATAGAACTTCCAATTTCAATACAAGACAAAACGGTTATGATATAGCAGCAGATGCTTTAGGTTATCCTGAAAGTTACTATACTCCGCCATTAGAGGCAGTAGATGAAGTTCAAATTGTAAGAGGTGCTGCTTCATTACAATATGGAACCCAATTTGGAGGTTTATTGAATTTCAAAATGAAAAAAGGTCCTGCAAATAAACCTTTTGAATTTGTTACTCGTCAAACAGTTGGATCATTTGGATTGTACAACTCATTTAATAGCATTGGTGGAGAGAAAGGAAAAGTAAATTACTATGCTTTGTATCAATATAAAGGAGGAGATGGTTGGAGACCGAATTCTGCTTTTGATGTCAACACTGTGTATACCGCAGTAGATGTTGAAGTCAGTGAGCGTTTTAAAATCGGTTTTGAGTTTACTCATATGGATTATCTAGCGCAACAACCTGGCGGTTTAACTGATGAGGAGTTTGAAAGAGATCCACGAGCATCTTATACAGACAAGAACTGGTTTAAGGTAAATTGGAATGTTGCTGCGATAGATTTACAATATAAGATTAATCACAATGCAAAAATCGAGATGAAAAATTTCGGACTTTTTGCAAGCAGAGATGCATTAGGGATTAATCTTAACAAGCAAAATCCATATGATGAACCTCGATTGTTAGTTGCTGATCAGTTTAGAAATGTTGGTACCGAAGTACGCTACCTTCAACATTATTCTTTGAATAACAGGCCTTCAGTATTTGTATTAGGGTCAAGAGTATATTACGGTAATGATGATAAGAAACAAGGTGATGCTTCTGATGGGAAAGATGCAGACTTTGGTTTCTCACATCCCGATTCATTATTATCTGACCATCAGTTTAAGATTGAGAATTACGCATTCTTTGTGGAAAATATTTTCCAAATCACGGATAAATTTAGTGTAACACCAGGAGTTAGATTTGAACTTATTGGAACATCAGGAGAGGGATATTATCAGAAAACTTATTTTGAAGTTGGTGATGACGGCTTGATAGAAGAAATTACTCGTGCAGAGCCTGATACGATTAATAACAATAGATCTATTCTGATTGCAGGAGTTGGACTTAGTTATAAATTGAAGGAAGATTTGGAAATCTATGGTAATATCTCTCAAAACTATAGAGCCATTACATATTCTGATTTAAGATCTCTGAACACAAATGTAAGGATTGATCCAGATATGAAAGATGAAAAAGGGTATTCTGCTGATATCGGAATGAGAGGAAAAACAGACTTCCTGAATTTTGATATAAGTGCTTTCTACCTTCGTTATAATGATAAAATAGGTCTTGCAAATCCAGCTAATCCAATTCGTACGAATATCGCAGATGCCTATACGTTAGGAGTTGAAGCGTTTGGAGAGTTGAATGTGATGCATTTTATTAACGAATATTCTCAGTATCACTTTAATTTATTTGGCAATGTATCCTTTATTCAAGGAAAATATATTTCAGATGATAGAGTATATGATGGAAACGATGTGGAATTGATTCCTCCTTATAACCTGAAAGCAGGTATCAATACAGGATACAAAAACTTCAATTTATCTTTCCAATATACCAAGGTGGATAAACAATATACTGACGCTGCAAATACAGAAAAGCCATTACCTGATGCAGTTTACGGTCCAGTACCTGCTTACTATGTTATGGATTTATCTATGAAATATCATTATAAGTGGTTTGGGGTGGAAACAGGGGTAAATAACCTGACAGATAATATGTATTTTACACGAAGAGCAACAGGTTATCCTGGTCCGGGAATTATTCCGGCTGATGGTAGAAACTATTATTTTACATTCCAATTTAAAATCTAGATTAAGAAACATCTTTTCGGCATTTCGTTATATTCCATAGATTATTTTGTCTATTTTCTTGGAAGGTATTAAGTTTATGATAAATTTGTGATACATAAAGTGAGAACTTATTCATTTATGACATCCTTTATGTAAATTCTAATTTACCTCAATTAATTTTAAACAATGGCGAAAAGTATCGACGAAACTAAATTACAGCGAATTAAAGAAGCAACAATCGAAATGGTTGTAAGCAAAGGTTATGGAGGGGCATCGGTTTCGTCTATTGCTAAAAAAGCACAGGTAGCAGACGGGTATCTATACAGACATTACCCAAGCAAAGCCGCTTTAGTACAAGCACTTTATTCTTCAAATATTGAATATTTTAGAAATATCATTTTCAAACATATGGAAGAAAAAGAGTCGCTGGAAGAAGTGATTCTTCATTTCTGTATTGAGATTTTTACTTTGGCAAATGATAACCCTTCAAGAGCAAAGTTCATTAATATGCTGATGAATGATTACACGTTTTTGATGTCAAAAGAAATGACTTTGAAAATTCCGGAATCTTCGAAAGCCATGGTACAAAGAGGGTATGACACAGGTGAGGTGAACCAAGAAATCAACGTAGAAATGTTTAATGCTGTTTTCCCTGCTATTCCAATTCAGTATGCATCGTCAAGAGCAACTGGAGTGTTTAGTCACGATAGATTAGTAGAAGATGACGCTAGAATTGTTACAACTTTATGCATGAAAGCATTAAAGTAAGACAGAAATAAAATAGATATTAAATGAAGGTTGCCTTATTAAAAGGTAACCTTTTTTTGCTTAATAAGGCATTAAAAGGGTAAATAATTGTAATATTTAAAGAAATTAGAAAAGAGATTTCTCCGATGTTATTATTTTCTAATTTCTATTCTTGTTTTTAACACAAAAGTTATAAATTTGATGAGGTTTTTGAAAACAAAAGCCAAAAATAAGTAAAATACCTCGTGAGTGTAAAGTGTTGGAGGGTGGTATTTTATTTTTAAAATTGAATTATTGTATGGGAGTAGTAGCCCATACTTTTATATTACTGAAGGTTAGAGGGACTAGTTTTACTTTGTTCCTCTTTTTTCATTCCACCAATTTTTTTAATGGTAAATTATTATATCGATGAATAAATTATTACTGACCATTTTTTTATCAATTACTTTTTTAACTATAGTAAATGGTCAATCAATCCAGCAGATCCAAAATTCTTTTAATCAATATTTAGAAAAAGCAAAGTCAGGCGAGTATGCGTTTCAACCTGATTCATCCGCAGTGCTTGATACATTATCTTTTTCTAAGAAGAATAAAAAAATCTATTATTTCTTAAGTAAACACTGGGAGTATACACCAATACGGGTTGATGATTTATCTTCTATTGAAAAAAAAGTGAGAGAGCACCTTGGTGAAAGTTATAACAGATATGACCTGATTTTTTTTGTAGGTCAATCCAAAAGTGCATCTTTTAGTAAACTGGCTAAAAAAAATAAATGGCCTGTAATTCCGAAAAACTATTTAAAAGATCTAGTACCCAATTTTTTTAGAGGAACTCATTCGCTTGATAAAGACAGACGAATAGTGAAAAATCATGCAAATGCTCCAATACATGTGAAGAGGGTAGATAGAAAAGAAGAGGAACTTATTCAAAATGGCCTTTATGGAAATCACCTCGCCATATGGAATAGTCATGGTTTATATTATGAGAAGAGTTTGAAAAGGTGGGAATGGCAAAGAGCAAGATTATTTCAAACCGTTGAGGATTTGTTACCGACCGCCTTTGTGTTACCTTACTTGGCACCAATGCTTGAAAATGCTGGAGCAAATGTTTATATCCCAAGAGAGAGGGGAACGCAATCCAAAAGTTTTGTGGTGGATAATGATGGAGAAAGAGAGGGGTATGTAGAAGGTGAAAATGTAGTAGCTGGAGATGTAGGTTTTGAACATAAGTTATTTTACAATGATCATGAAAACCCTTTTGAATTAGGAACTTCGAGAAAAGTAAAGTCAACTAACAACAAGAATGATATTGCTTTTACATGGAAAACTCCAAAAGAAATCAAGGGTGAATATGCAGTATATGTTTCTTATGCCAATCATGATTTGTCTGTAGAGGATGCACATTATTTTGTTCAACATAAAAAACAAAAAACAGCTTTTGTCGTCAATCAGAAAATAGCACCAAAGACTTGGGTGTATTTGGGAACTTTTCACTTTGATGGTTCAGAGGGTGAAGGTGTTTATTTATCTTCTTACTCCAAAACCAAAGGACGTTATATTACAGCGGATGCCGTTCGTTTTGGTGGAGGAACAGGGAATATAGTAAGAGAAGGTTCAAGTAGTTTAAGAGCAAGATATACGGAAGGGGCAAGATACAATTTGCAATATTCGGGTGCTCCAGAGTGGGTATATTCTCCAAACGAAGGTGAGAATGATTATAAAGATGATTATCAATCGAGGGGTGAATGGGTAAATTGGTTAATAGGTGCACCTCTAGCTTTAAACCCAAAGATTGAAAATGCAGGTTTAGGAGTCCCCATTGATTTGGCATTAGCATTACATACTGATGCAGGTGTCTCAAAGTCCGATACAACTATTGGAACATTGGCTATCTATAGCACCACCAACATGGATAAAAATATACAATTTGAAGATGGACAATCAAGGTTGACGAGTAGAGATTTAGCTGATATAATTCAGACGCAGATTGTTGAGGATGCGAGAATTTTACATGATTCTATTTGGAACAGAAGATCGTTGTGGGATCGAAGGTATAGTGAGGCTGTTTATCCTGATGTGCCGACAGTATTGATCGAATTATTATCCCATCAGAATTTTAAAGATATGTGGTTTGCTTTGGATCCTGTTTTTAGGTTTGATGTCAGTCGATCGATCTACAAAGGGATATTAAAGTATATGGCTTTTCAAGAAAATAGAAAATACGTTGTTCAGCCATTGCCACCAACGCATTTTTCTGTAGCCATCAAAGAAAATGGTGCATTGATTAAATGGAAACCACAACAAGATCCAATTGAAACATCAGCAGATCCTACATTTTATAAACTGTATACAAACTTTGATAATCAGGGATGGGATAATGGACAGATTATTAATGATTCAAGTGTCATACTTCCTATTCAGAAAGAACACTTTTATAGTTTTAAAGTTACCGCGGTAAACAGCGGTGGTGAAAGCTTTCCAACGGATGAATTAAGTATGGCTGATTTTGGAAATGAACCAATTCTCGTAGTGAATGCTTTTGACCGTATATCTTCTCCTACATTTATTGATACAGAAAGTTACAAGGGTTTCAATCATTTGGATCACGGTGTAGCAGATCAAAAAGACTTATCTTATGTGGGAGCTCAGTATGATTTTAACCCAAATTCACCTTGGGTTGATGATGATGCCCCAGGTTTTGGAGCAAGTTTTGGAAATAAAGAAACAACAATAATTAAAGGAAATACCTTTAATTACCCCGGGATTCATGGTAATGCTATGTATTATTTAAAACAATCATTTGTATCCTGTAATCAAACGGCTTTGGAAGAAGGAGAAATTCAATTTGAAGACTATTTTGCCGTTGATATCGTTCTAGGGGAACAAAAAGACTTGAATTTTAGCCAATGGGGTAAGAAAACGGAATTCAAACTTCTGTCACTTGGACTTCGTAATAAAATTGAAGCTTATTTAAAGCAAGGTGGTAACTTATTGATAAGTGGAGCCTATTTAGGATCAAGCTTATTTTATGAGGAAGACGGTATTCCAAAAGGTAGAAAACACCCTGATGTGCTTTTTGGGAAAAACGTTTTGCATTTGGTCGGTAGAACAGATCATGCAGATGTAGTAGGCAATGTAAAAAGTGTTGATAAAGCATTCCAAAGCCTTAATGGAGTTCAGTATTCTAAATCAGATGATGATGACATTTATAAAGTTGAATCGCCTGACGCATTAGAACCTTGGGGAAAAGGGGGTAATCAAATTTGTAGATATACAAGTAATCAAAAAGGGGCAGGGATTAGCTATAATAATGGAAATAAAAAGATTGTAGCTTTAGGTTTTCCATTTGAAACCATTCTTTCTGAGCAAAAGAGAATTGAAGTAATGGAAGAATTTTTGATATTTTTTAAAGAAAAATAGTGCTTATCCAAGAAGAAATGGTGTATTAAGAGATTGATTGCAAGGTTTTTGGATCTTAATTATTGACAAAAAGGTTAAGATACTGAAAATTTAACCTTTCTTTTTCAGTTCAGTTCGTAATATGTAATTGAACAAAGACGAAAATATAAAGTCTTAAGAGCGATATGGTTCTTTTCACTTTATAAACAAGTAGTTGTTACAACTACACAAGACTGACAAACTGCAAAAAGGCCTCACTTGATGAGGCTTTTTTTTATGTATAATTTTTAGAAGAAAAAACGGGGTAGTATCTTCACGGTAATTTTAAATTCATACTTATATCATGGAGAAGATACTTATCAAAAACGCACAAATAGTCAATGAAGGATCTATTTATCAGTCTGACCTAAGAGTGGTAAATGGAAGAATCGAAAAGATTGGAACTTCGTTGGAAGCACAAACAGACGAAAAGGTAATTAATGCCGAAGGGAAATATCTTCTTCCTGGCTTGATTGATGATCAAGTTCACTTTAGAGAGCCTGGATTGACTCAGAAAGCCAATATTGAAACTGAATCTAGAGCAGCTGTTTCGGGTGGTGTTACTTCATTCATGGAAATGCCAAACACGAAACCTCCTACAGTGACAATCGAGAAGTTGGAAGAAAAGTATGAGATCGCTTCTAGAACATCATTAGCGAATTACTCTTTTTATATTGGAGCATCAAATGACAATTTAGAGGAAGTACTTAAAGCAGATCCTAAAAATGTTTGTGGTATCAAAGTATTTATGGGTTCTTCTACAGGAAACATGCTGGTGGATAATGAAGAAACGCTTGCCAATTTATTTAAAAATGCTCAAATGATCATTGCTTCTCACTGTGAGGACGATCCAATGATTGCTGAGAATATGGAGAAGTATGTAGAGAAATATGGTGATGATATTCCTATGGAATGTCACCCTGAAATCAGAAGTGCAGAAGCTTGTTATTCTTCTTCTTCTAAAGCGGTTGCTTTGGCAAGAAAACATGGAGCAAGATTACATATCTTACATATTTCAACAGCCAAGGAATTAGAGCTTTTTGATAATGATATTCCATTACAAGAGAAGAAAATTACTTCAGAGGCTTGTGTACATCATATGTGGTTCTCTGATGAAGATTATAAAGAAAAAGGTGCCTTTATTAAATGGAATCCTGCTGTAAAAACAAAAGAGGATGGAGCGGGTATTCTTGCAGGTGTTCTGAATGACAAAATTGATGTAATTGCGACTGATCACGCTCCTCATACATTGGAAGAGAAGTCAAATAAATATACATCAGCGCCTTCAGGTGGTCCATTAGTGCAGCATTCATTACAGGTGTTGTTGGATTTCTATAAAGAAGGGAAAATTTCTTTAGAAAAAATTGTAGAGAAAGCTTGTCATAACCCAGCAATTTTATTTGAAGTAGAAGAGAGAGGGTATATCAGAGAAGGGTACTGGGCTGATCTTGTATTGGTAGATCTTGAGGCTCCTCAAAAAGTTGAAAAATCAAACCTTAATTATAAATGTGGTTGGTCTCCTTTTGAAGGACATACTTTTAGTGCGTCTGTAACTCATACTATTGTTTCAGGACATTTAGCGTATGAGAATGGTGCTTTCCATGAAGATGTAAAAGGAAAAAGATTAACATTTGATAGATAATTATTGATTTATCAATAATAGATTGGGTAGGAATATCCCATTTTTATACAATGTTGATCCAAAATAAAGGGGTAGGCAGTTTTTTTGACTATCCCTTTATTTTTTTATTCCTGATTAACAGGAGGTTTATTGATGTTGAATTTTGTTTACATAAAACAATGTGGTTTTTGTAAACTTTCCTTCTATCTTTGCAGAGCAAAAAAACAAATGGCGATCGTAGCTCAGTTGGTTAGAGCACCGGTTTGTGGTTCCGGGGGCCGTGGGTTCGAATCCCATCGTTCGCCCAAAGCTTTCAAGAAATTGAAAGCTTTTTATATGTTTTTTAAAACAAAGAATAGGTAAATTGATGATATGCAATATTTTGTATTCTGATTAATTTATTTTTCAAAATAAAGTTTTGTTTTGTGAATTTAATGATTACCTTTGCAAAGCAAAAAACAAATGGCGATCGTAGCTCAGTTGGTTAGAGCACCGGTTTGTGGTTCCGGGGGCCGTGGGTTCGAATCCCATCGTTCG
>NZ_JACVVP010000071.1 GCF_014534745.1 Flammeovirga sp. EKP202 | reverse complement strand
GGCGGAACTGGTAGACGCGCAAGACTTAAAATCTTGTGAGGGCAACCTCGTGTGGGTTCGATTCCCACTCCTGGTACAAAGTATGCGAAAATAGCTCAGCTGGTAGAGCGCAACCTTGCCAAGGTTGAGGTCGCGGGTTCGAACCCCGTTTTTCGCTCTAAAAGCCTAACAGAATTTCTGTTAGGCTTTTTTTTATGTCTTTTTTGGTGTTATCCTTACATTTTTTTGTATTTATTGGTGCTGAATGATTGAAACTTCTTACATTTGCATGTTTTTATTATCACTTAGTGACTTCGGGCTAATTTTCAAGTGAGACGGTCAAATGGCGGAGTGTTTGGAAATTAGGGCGTAAAAACATTAAGATTTAAATACGAACAGATTCATATATAAAGCATTTTTTTTTAGTTTATCATGGCAATAATTACGAAGATCCGAGAAAAGTCTGGCGTTGCAGTTGGATTGATCGCAATAGGTCTGATTTTATTTATGGTGGGGGGCGACTTAATGTCACCAAACTCAAGATTATTAGGTAGCAACAAACAAATTGTTGGTGTTATAGGTGGTCAAGACATTGAATTAAGACAATTCAGTGAGATTGTCGACGCTATAAAAGGCAATTACCCTACACCTCCAAACGAACAACAAATGCAAGGTGTTCGTCAAATGGCTTGGAACGAGTTAATCTATCGTGTTGCTTATGGTCAACAAATGGAAGAGCTTGGTGTTACAATTTCTCCGGAAGAATTAGACGATATCATTTCTGGTAACAACATTGCTCCAGAATTTGGTCAGTACTTCAGAGATTCAACTGGTGAAGTAAGCAGAGAGAATATCAAAATGTACCTTGCTTCTTTAAAGCAACAAGGTCCTAACTCTCCTCAGTACCAACAGTTCTTAAGCTTCGAGCAACAATTGAAAACGTCTCGTACTAGAATCAAATACGAAAATCTTATTTCAAGAACTTACTTTGCTTCTGACTTAGAAGGAAAGAAAGAATATGAAAAACAAAACGATAAAGTTGAAATCGCTTACTTAAACGTTCCTTTTTACAGTGTTCCTGATTCAGTAGTTAATACTTCTGAGTCTGATGCGAAAGCATACTACAACGCCAACAAAGAAGAGTTTAAGCGTGATGCCAACAGAGGTATTGAATTTGTAAGCTTCCAAGTGAAGCCATCTGATGCTGATAAGAAGAACTTAGAGGCAGATATGCAAGATCTTGCTAGAGCATTCGAAAGAACTTCAAACGACACAGCTTTCGTTGAAGCAAATACTGAAGGAGCAACTAAATTCTTGTCAGCGAACATGACAGGTCTTCCTACAGTTTTAGATGCAGACGAGTTAGAAGAAGGTAAAGTTTACGGTCCTCACTTCGCTGCAGGTTCATTCAGAAACTACAAAGTATTAGGTACTTCAGAAGATACAGTTTACTCTGCTAGAGCTTCACATATCTTATTCAAAAATGATAAAGATGATGCGAAAGCAAAGAAAGAAGCATTAGCTACTTTAAGAAAAATCCAAGGTGGTGAAAACTTCGAAGAATTAGCGAAGAAAGTAGGTGATGCAGCTCCTACTACTAAATCAAGAGGTGGTGACTTACAGTGGTTCTCAGAAGGACGTATGGTTCCTGAGTTTGACAAAGCAGTATTCTCAGCAAGAAAAACTGGTTTGATCTCAAGATTAGTAAAAACTTCTTTCGGTTACCATATCATCAAAGTAACTGAGACAAAAACAAAAGAGCAGTTTGAGTTAGCAGTAGTAGAAAAGAAATTATCTGCTTCAGACGCTACAATCAACGAAGCTTACCGTAAGGCATCAGTATTTGCTGCTTCAGCAAAAGGTGGTAGAAAAGCATTTGAAGAGTTAGCAGAAGAGCAAAAGATCTTCATCGAGCAAGCTTTAACAATTGCTCCTTCAGCAACTTTCATCAACAGCTTAAGAGGTAACTCAGTGAGACAAGTGATCCGTTGGGCATACAATGAAGCAGGTATCGATGATGTATCAGAAGTATTTGACTTAGATGATCGTTTCGTTGTCGCTACTTTAATGACAGCTCGTGAAGAAGGTGTAGCTGATTTTGCTGATGTTCAAAACGAAGCGATGGTTCAAGCGAAAAAAGAAAAGAAAGCAGAATACATCACTTCTAAATTAGCTGGTTTATCAGGTTCTATCGAGGACATGAGAAAAGCTTACGGAAACGGTGCTAAAGCGGATATCGCTTCTGATCTTTCTTTAAATGACGTATCGATCCAAGGTATTGGTATTGCTCCAAAAACAATTGGTACTGCATTTGGATTAAAAGAAGGTGAGGTATCGAAGCCAATCGTTGATGAGAACAGCGTAGTAGTAATCAAAGTAAGAAAAGCGGACAAAGCTTTAGAAACTGCAGATTACTCAATCTACCAAACTCAAGTAGAAAACAGATACAACAGATCTGCTAACTACAACATCTTAGAGGCTGTAAAAGAGCTTTCTGATGTTAAAGACGAGCGTTACAAGTTCTTCTAGGAACTTTCAACATAAAGTAAAAGAGACTGCCTCACAAGGGTGGTCTCTTTTTGTATAAAACGAAAAGTACAATGGGAAATATCAAGATCATAGAAACAAGCGACGGTTCAAGTTCTTTGTTTAATGAACAATTGAATGAAACCTATCATTCGAATCATGGAGCATTGACTGAGTCGAGATATGTATTTATCAAATCAGGTTGGGAAGATGTGAAGGAAGGAAAAGATAAAACTTCTATTCTTGAAGTAGGTATGGGTACTGGATTAAATGTAATTCTAATGATAGAACAAGCATTGAAACACCCCGACCATACATTCCATATGATTACTTTAGAGCCTTTTCCTTTAAATGAAGACTTGATTAAAGGGCTGAATTATACTGATTTATTAGAGGATGAACTGACCTCTTATTTCAAAACAGTACATGCTTGTGAATGGGAAAAAGAAGTAGCAATCTTACCCAATTTTATTTTAACGAAAAAGAAAGCAACGCTACAGGAATTTGAAGGAGAAGAAAATTCATTTGATGTTATTTTCTTTGATGCTTTTGCTCCTAACAAACAGCCGGAAGTATGGTATGTTGAGAACCTTACAAAATGCTTTGCAGTAAATAAGCAAGAGGGCTTGTTTGTGACGTATTGTGCCAAAGGACAGCTTCGTAGAGACTTGGTAAGCGTTGGTTACGAAGTAGAACGTTATCCAGGCCCTCCAGGTAAGCGTGAAATGTTGAGAGGTTGGAAGAAATAATAATTACACAATGAAGACAGGATTATTTTTTGGTTCATTTAACCCCATTCATATTGGGCACTTGATACTTGCCAATGCCATGATTCAAAGTGGTGAAGTGGATGAAGTATGGTTTGTCGTTTCCCCTCACAATCCTTTTAAGAAAAGAGGATCATTGCTTCATGAGTTTGATCGTTTAGATATGGTCAACGCCGCCATTCAAGATAATTATAAGTTTAGAGCTTCAGATATTGAATTTAGAATGCCTAAACCGAGCTATACAGTGGATACATTGGTTTATCTTCAAGAAAAGAACCCTAAACACTCTTTTAAAGTAATAGTTGGTGAAGATAACCTTTCAGGATTCAGGAAGTGGAAGCACCATGAAATCATTTTGGAAGATTATGGATTGTTAGTTTATCCAAGACCACATGCTAAACCTTCTGATTTGAAAGAACATCATAATGTAAAGATGATTGAGGCTCCAATGGTCGATATTTCTGCTACATATATTAGAAACTGTATCAAAGAGGATAAAGACTTTAGATACATGGTACCTGAGGGCGTGAGAACCTTGATTCAGAGTAAAGGGTATTATAAATAAAAGCCCGTTTTAATCCTTCAATTATTGAAATTAGTAATTGAAGGATTTTTTATATCTTTAAAGCTCAAAAACTAATTTACCTATAAAATGCAAACTAAATCAGTGCCTCAACAGTGTACTCTCTTTTTATTATTAAGTTTAATTTCTTTTTCAGTTTTCTCACAATCTAAGCATAACTTTAATTATGAAGCCAATAGAAAACAACTCATCGATAAATCAATAGCAGGATTAGATAGTATTAAAGTTGATAGGTGGCTCTTTGAGTTTAGCTGTCATGATAGTACTAAATTAAGTGTACTTTTTAAGATGAGTGCTCAAACACTTGATTTAGAGCTTGTATCCATTAAAAAATATGAAGGAGTTTTAGCGCATCTTCAGGGGATGTATATTACAGAGTGTAATGATATTTCAGGGAAGAACTATAAAAGTAAAGCTGAACTAACAGAAAGAGTAAATCAACTACTAGATGTTTATGAGAAAACTTCTGTCAATTTGGTAGGTATTGGTTATCTTAAAGATCAAGCTACCCAAAAGCATTCTTTACCATTATTGAAAAAATATATTCATGGCAGTATAAAAAGTACCACGAAAGAGAATCTAGAATATGCAGCAGTCGGTATTGTAAATTCAGAATATGGAACAATCACCAATCACTATGGATATTTTGAATTGTCTTTTCCTCCTTCTATATCAGAGGATGCCATATTAACGATACAACATGTAGCTTATGAGAAGCTTGAAATTCCTTTAAAGCAATTTATTTTGAACCCTAATATTGTCGTGACGCCAAAAGAAAGTGTTTTAGAAGAAATTTTAATATTTAGTAAAAAAGAGCATTTGAAGAAAAAGGTATTGGGTGATAAAGGAAAAACGAATGAAACAGGTTTTGTTTTTGGAGGGAAAGAAGGAACTGAAATAGCAAAAAGATTTGATTCTAAAAAGAAAAATGTTCTCATTAATAAAGTAGGAGTTTTTATAAGTAATAGAGAAAGCAAGGAGTTTAAGTTACTTATCAAAATTTATGAAGAAGATCCTCAAACAGGGTTACCTGGTAGGCCCCTAATTAAAAAACAAGCTGTACTTGAATCAAATTTGGATAGAGGTTGGGTTTATGTTGACCTTAATGAGCAAAATATTGTTACTGATCAGCCATTCTATATAGCCTTTCAGTGGGTAAGTCCTGACACCTCAGTGCCTTATATTGGGATGACAGGGAAAAAGGGATTGACTAGGACTTCATCTTTAGGACAATGGAAAGATAGTGGTCAATTTAGGTGGATGATGAATGCTGAAGTAATTTTTTTAAATAAGGAAGAACTTTAAAACTATATTTTATGAAAAAAGAAGAACTAATAATTTTCTCAAAGACAAAATCAGGACAAGTTTTAATAGGTATACTAATTGTTTTGGCAGTGATAAAGGCCATTCAAAATGGCTATCAGTTTGGAATTTATATCGGAGATAAAATCTTTTAATTCAAGATGAAAACTAAAGCAATAAAACTTATTCTACTATTGGCAACAATTTTTATAACTGATTATTTCTTGACTGAATGTTGGGATGATTTTATAAATGGGCTTTTAGGAAGATGTTAAAAAAAATCCCTTACAGCATACACTGCAAGGGATCTATATATATGAAATCTATATAATTCAGAATTATAATTCTGCGAAGAAGTCATTTCCTTTATCGTCAACGATGATGAAGGCTGGGAAGTTTTCGATTTCGATCTTACGAACCGCTTCCATTCCTAAATCTTCAAAGTCAACTAACTCCACAGATTTGATGTTCTCTTTTGCAAGGATTGCAGCAGGGCCACCAATTGAACCTAAGTAGAATCCACCGTGCTCGTTACAAGCGTCTGTTACTTGTTGCGAACGGTTACCTTTTGCCAACATGATCATTGAACCACGTTTTGCTTGGAAAGGTCCTACATAAGGGTCCATTCTACCGGCAGTAGTTGGTCCAAATGAACCTGAAGGCATTCCTTCTGGCGTTTTCGCAGGACCAGCATAGTAGATTGGGTGATTCTTGAAGTACTCTGGCATCTCTTCACCGTTGTCCAACATTTCTTTGATACGAGCGTGAGCGATATCACGAGCTACGATCAATGTACCTTTCAAGTTCAAACGAGTTTTGATAGGGTATTTCGTCAATTCAGCTAATACCTCATCCATTGGACGGTTCAAGTCGATTTCAACTGGGTTGTCCATTTGTGATTCTTCAGTAGGAATCAAACGGCGTGGATCTTTTTCTAATTCTTCTAACCAGATACCATCTTCGTTGATTTTTGCTTTGATGTTACGGTCAGCTGAACAAGAAACACCAATACCTACTGGGCAAGATGCAGCGTGACGAGGTAAACGAATTACTTTCACATCGTGAGTGAAGTATTTACCACCGAACTGAGCACCGATTAAACTCTCTTGACAGATCTTTTGAATTTTTTCTTCCCACTCTACATCACGGAACGCTTGACCGCCCATGTTACCTTCAGTTGGTAAGTGGTCATAGTAACCTGCAGATGCTTTCTTCACTGTAGCCATGTTTGCTTCAGCAGAAGTACCACCTACTACAAACGCTAAGTGATAAGGAGGACAAGCCGCAGTACCAATTGATTTTAATTTTTCCTTTACAAATGCCGTTAAGCTTTCTTCGTTCAACAACGCTTTCGTTTGTTGGTAAAGGAAAGTTTTGTTAGCAGATCCACCACCTTTTGCCATAAACAAGAACTCATAAGAGTTACCTTGCTCTGAGTAGATGTCGATCTGAGCAGGAAGGTTAGTACCTGTGTTTTTCTCTTCAGTCATTGTCAAAGGAACAACTTGAGAATAACGAAGGTTTCTTTCCTTGTATGTTTCATAGATACCACGCGATAACGCTTCAGCATCATTTGAACCTGTAATTACGCCTTCACCTTTTTTACCAACAACGATTGCAGTACCTGTATCTTGGCAAGAAGGTAATTGTCCTTCTGCTGCTACAGCTGCATTTTCTAACAATGTACGAGCAACAAAACGATCGTTATCAGAAGCTTCAGGGTCGTCTAAGATTTTAGCTACTTTTTCTAAGTGAGCTGTACGAAGGTAGAAAGATACATCCGCCATTGCTTCTTGAGAAAGTAGTTCAAGACCTTTAGGGTCTACTTTCAAAAACTTACGTCCGTCTACTTCAATTGTAGAAACATAATCTTTGGTTAATAATCTATACTTTGTAGTGTCGTCCTTTATCGGGAAAGGCTTCTGATAAAAAAAATCGCTCATTGTTTGTTCTTTTTTGTTTCCTATAAACAGTCAAAAGTGTTGATAAGTTATTGAATCCAATTCTTCTAACCCCCTAATCCTTCAACTTCGCAAAAATACAATGCAAACGTGAGTACATAAGTGAGATTAGTCATAATTGTAAATACATTTTAATGATTCTTATAAAAAAGTGTGTTGAGCTACTTCATTTTCACCCAAAAACACCTTTTTCAAAAAAAATAAGCGTTAAAATCACATTTTTTTCTCCTTTTTGTTATGCTTGCATAATAATTTTCATATATTTGAAAATGAATGTTATGCAAGCATACGTTTTTAAGTGAATGGTTGTTTTTGTAATACATTCATCATTGCAGAATAATTAAGATACACACATCCAATAAACAATACATGAATAAACACGAGTAGTTTATTCTCATCCAAAATAACAACACACAAAATTTATACAGATCAATGAATACTGTAACCAATAAAAAAGCAATTAAAGGCGGTGAGTTTTTGATCCGCGAAACAGAGGCGAATGAGATTTTTACGCCAGAAGAATTTTCAGAAGAGCAGGTGATGATGGCACAAGCCACAAAAGATTTTATCGATCAGGAAATCACACCAAAAGCCAAAGAAATTGATGGACATAACTGGGAATTAGTAGAACAAATTTTTGCCAAAGCTGGTGACTTAGGATTATTAGGTATTTCTGTTCCTGAAGACATGGGTGGCTTAGGAATGAGCTTTAATACTTCTATGTTAATTGCAGATGTATTTGGTGAAGCAGGTTCATTTTCAACAACTTACGGTGCACATACAGGTATTGGTACTTTGCCAATCCTTTATTACGGTACAGAAGAGCAAAAAGAAAAATATCTTCCAAAATTAGCAACAGGCGAATGGGCAGCCGCTTACGCACTGACAGAACCTGATGCAGGATCTGATGCTAATTCTGGTAAAACAAAAGCAGTATTAACTGAAGATGGAAAACACTACCTGCTTACAGGACAGAAAATGTGGATTTCTAACGCAGGTTTTGCTGACTTATTTATTGTTTTCGCAAAAATCGAAGACGATAAAAACCACACGGCATTTATAGTAGAAAAGTCGTTTGGTGACATTACGATGAACGAAGAGGAAGAGAAATTGGGTATAAAAGGTTCTTCTACTCGTCAAGTATTCTTCAACGAAACTGCAGTGCCTGTTGAAAACATGCTTTCAGAAAGAGGAAACGGATTTAAGATTGCCGTTAACATCTTGAACATCGGTAGAGCGAAGTTAGGTGCTGGTGTGTTAGGTGGTTGTCGTGCAGTGATCGACCATTCTATCAGATATTCTAAAGAGCGTAAGCAGTTCAAACAGCCTATCGCAAACTTTGGAGCAATCAAGCAAAAAATAGCTCAAATGGCTACGAAGACTTATGTAATTGAGTCGATGTGTTACAGAGCTGGACAAAATATAGAAGACCATACTGAAGAATTATTATCAAGCGGTATGGATGAAGCAAAAGCGAAACTGAAAGGTGTAGAGCAATTCGCTATCGAGTGTGCTATCCTTAAAGTCTTCGGTTCAGAAACATTGGATTTTGTAGTAGATGAAGGTGTTCAGGTCTATGGTGGTATGGGCTTCTCAGCAGATGCACCAATGGAAAGAGCCTACCGTGATGCTCGTATATCAAGAATTTATGAAGGTACGAATGAAATCAACCGTATGCTTTTAGTAGGTATGATGATCAAGCGTGCGATGAAAGGTGAATTGGATATCGTAACGCCTGCAATGGACGTTGCTAAAGAGCTGACTTCAGTTCCATCATTTGAAACAATAGATGCTTCAGTATTATTCAACATTGAAAAAGATATTTTGAAGCGTTTGAAAAAAGCGGCCTTAATGGTAGCAGGTAGAGCGGTTCAAGTATTTGAAGCAAAAATCAACGATGAGCAAGAAATTCTAATGAATGTTGCGGATATGTTGATTCAGATTTATGCAGCAGAATCAGCAATGCTTCGTACAGAAAAAATGGTAGAAGAAAAAGGTGAGGAAGCTTGCAAAGAGCAAATCAATATTTCAAAAGTATTTATCCGTGAAGCAGCGGAGCAAATTGCTACTTCAGGTAGAGAAGCAATTGCAGGTATTGCCAAAGGCGATGAGCAAAAAGTAATGTTGATGGGCTTGAAACGTTTCACAAAGTACGAATTAGAAAACGTACACGTGTTGCGTAGAGAATTAGCAGATACGCTGATAGAGAAGGATACTTATCCATTCTTTGTCATCTAATTTATAATTGATAGAACAATAATATATAAGACATTTGTCTTGCCCTATCGAGTGAGGGTAAGATTAAATAGGACGATTAAATACTTGGTTACATGAAAGAAAAAGCCAACCTGTTTCGGGTTGGCTTTTTTTAATGACTTACTGCTTACTTCTCAAAAAAAATCCGTAACATTGACGACTTAAAACTATTCCCAAACTTAAACTAATAGTCAGCTATGAAAATTATTGATCTCTCTAAACCAATTCAATTCAACAAAAAAGACCCGTGGTTTATGCGTGTGAAAATCAAACACAAGCCACATCGAAAGGCAAAATGGCTGATCCGTCTTTTTGGTCTTCCCTTTAAATTATTTCCCAAAGGATTTGAAGGCTGGGCAGATGACACTATCAAAAAGATGGGTGTGCATTCTACCACACATATTGATGCTCCTTGGCACTACTCTCCTACTGTAGCAGGTCAAAAAGCGAAAACCATTGATGAAGTGCCGTTGGATTGGTGTTACGGTGAAGGGCTTGTGATTGATATGAAACACAAACTAGACTTTGAGCCGATTACCCAAAAAGATATAGAACATTTTCTTTTGGAGAATAATCTTGAATTAAAGGAAGGAATGATTGTTTTGATTAAAACAGGTCGTGATAAGTTTAACGGTACGGAAGATTTCCATAAAGTAGGAACAGGAATGAGTGCAGAAGCGACTCACTTCTTAATTGATCAAGGTATAAAAGTGATGGGAATTGACGCTTGGGGTTGGGATTTGCCATTGCCTTACCTAGTAAAGCAAGCGAAAGAGACAGGAGATAAAGAGTTATTTTGGAACGCTCATCTTGTGGGACAAGAAAAAGAATATTGTCATATGGAGCAGTTAGTGAACCTTGATGCTTTACCTTATTCGGGTTTTAAAGTAGCTGTTTTTCCGTTGAAAATTGTAGGAGCATCTGCAGCGCCAGCAAGAGTGGTAGCGATGATGGACAATTAAAATAGAACGATTTTTTTTATTAAAAGGGCCTTGAAGTAAGAATTGGTTTATACTGAAAATATGCAGTACTAAGCCCTGCTTTCTCCTACTTCTAGGCTCTTTTTTATATCTAAATTTTTAAGATAATTCATTTTTTCTCTCATTTTCATGGAAAAATGTCTTGTTTTTATTGTTGTTGACTAAAAATAGATAAAACACATTGTTATTGACTTATTTTATTGATTAATAGTTATTTGCGGTTTATTTTTTTATTGTTATTAATGTTGATGTAGCACTGATGTAGTAGTGTATTTGGATACATGTAGCATATGGTTTTTTGAATTTACACTTGTTTACGACTTAAAATTGTGTGGGATCTAACGATGAACTTTTATCAGAAAATATGTCTGACAAGAACACGAAGAAATCTCGCAAGGGTAATCAATCTTTAGATAAGGAAAGATTACTAGAGATGATTGAAGTACGAAAAAAGGAGACAGACGTGCTTCAGAAATTACTGCACCTATTAAGGTTAAAATAATTTCTAGCCAATTCAATTTTTAAACCGCTAAACAGACTATCAATGAGAAATCATTTACCAAAGGTATTGACTGTCTTGTTATGCCTTTTAGTTGGGGTATTTAGTACCTCAATTACTTATGCACAACAGCCCGTTGTCTTTTCAGAAGGGGTTGCACAAGGCGTAATTAGAGTCAAATTCAAAGAACAAACAGATGCAAGATTGCAGGTAGCTCCAATGAATGGAGGAATTGCTACACTAGGAATCGCTGCTTTTGATGCTACTGCCAGCCAGTACGAAGCTCAAAATATGAGGAGAGTATTCCCATATAATGCTAAGACTGAGTACAAGCTAAGAAAACATGGATTACACTTATGGTACCAAATGGAAGTATCTTCTTCCGTTTCAATTGATGCCGTTATCCAATCATTCAATCAAATTGATGATGTAGAACTTGCAGAGGTAATCAGAGAAAAACGTTTGATTGAACCTGATGCGAAGTTCACTCCTATTTCAAAAGATCAAATTCAAGCATTATCAGAAACTGCTCCTGTAAATGATCCATTACTATCAAAACAATGGCATTACAGTAATGATGGTTCAAGTACAGCTTGGACAAAAGGAGCTGATATCAACCTTTTCAAAGCGTGGGAAACAACAATGGGTTCAAATAATATCATTGTTTCTATTCATGATGAAGGTATTGATGTAAATCACGAAGACTTAAAAGCCAACATGTGGATCAACGAAGCCGAGTTAAACGGTGTTGAAGGTGAAGATTCAGATGGTAACGGATATATTGATGACATCTATGGATGGAACTTTGCTTCTGCTTCAGGAGCTATTGCACCCCAAGGTCACGGTACACACGTAGCAGGTACAGTTGCGGCAGTCAACAATAACGGTGTTGGTGTTGCAGGTGTTGCAGGTGGTGATGGTGAAAACCAAGGTGCGTTATTGATGTCTTGCCAGATTTTGGGCGGTCCGCTTATCGATGTTGCTACTTCTTATATTTATGCAGCTGACAATGGTGCAGTAATCTCTCAAAACTCATGGGGGTATACTTCTGAAGGATATTTTGATCAAGTGGTATTAGATGCTATTGATTACTTTATTGCTGAAGCAGGTGATTACGAGGGTTCACCAATGAAAGGTGGTATTGTTATTTTTGCATCAGGTAATAATAATCATGCAGGAAAGTGGTACCCTGGGTATTATGAGCCTTGTTTTACTGTAGCCTCTACAAACCCACGAGATCAAAAAGCAGATTATTCTAATTATGGTGACTGGATTGAGTTATCAGCACCAGGAGGAGAAACATCAGGAGATTTAACAAATGGTGTTTTATCTACTTTACCTGGCAATGATTATGGATTCTACCAAGGTACTTCAATGGCTTGTCCTCACGTATCAGGTGTTGCAGCATTGGTACTTTCTCATTTAGGTGGTGAGACAATGACGCCTAATCAGTTGAAAGCTCAGTTATTGACTGGTGTAGTTTCTATTGAAGATCAAAACCCTGATTATTTAGGTCAGTTAGGTTCAGGAAGAATTGATGCTTCTTTTGCTTTAAGAGAAAATGAGGGAATTGCTCCAGATTCAGTTTCTTCTTTTGAGATTGCTTATGAAGGTTTTGATCACATTGCATTAAAATGGATGACTCCTGCTGATGAAGATGATGGTCAGGCAAGTACTTTTGATATTTATTATTCTGAAGGAGAATTTGATTTAGAAACAGCTACTGTAGTAAGAGTAAATTCTGCTAGTGCTATTGGAGACTGGAATGTAAGACAAATTGATGGATTGAAAGGGGAGACAGCCTATTCATTTGCTATCGTAGCAAAAGATAGATGGGAAAATAAAGCACCAATGTCTGTTGTAATTAATGGAGCAACTAACCTTGGCCCTAAGTTGACATTCTCTAAATCATCAATGTCCATCACTGCAGATGTGGCGACTTCAACAACTGCTTCAGACGAGATTACATTCTTGAATGAGGAAGAAGGTAGATTGATTTATTCTTTAGAAACAAGATATAAAAATCATTACCCAAAAAATTACTCAACTATTTCAGCAGGTCGAATGGTTGAAGCTTCAAAATTAGGAGTACAACCTTCTCCACGTTTAGAAGTAATGTCATTGAGTGATCAACACCCAGACTTGGAAGAATTTGAGAAACAATATTTAGAGTATTGTAATAAATGGTTTGCTCCTTCATTTTTTATTGGAGATACTGACCTTACGAAGCCAAATACAGCAGCAACAGCTTATATTGCTCCTGAAGGAGGGTTTAATTTGACTCATATTGAATTTTTCTTAAATAATCTTTCTGAAGGTACTACTTATGCTCAAATCTACGAAGGTAATATTTTAAGTACGGCAACTTTGAAGTGGGAAACAGAATTAGAACCACAAGGAGGGAAAATCCATTATTTTGGATTAGAAGAACAACTTTATTTCTCTGAGGGTGAGGTATTCTGGATTGTTTTAAAAGTACCAGCCGGTAACCAATATCCTTTAATCATTGGTGAATACAACTTCTCTAAGGAAGGTGAAGATAAGATGTTCTACAGTAATGATGATGGGAAGTCATGGTCTTACTTAGTAGATGCAATTGGTGATAAGACTCAGGCTTATTTAGTTTCAGCAATCAGTGAAAACCCATCAGTAGGTGAGTTTATTACATTACAACCTGCTTCAGGTGATATTGTAGGTAACTCAGAGCAAGTAATTACAGCAACTATTGATGCTACAACATTAGTGAATGGATCATATACATCTGTGATGTTTGTAGAGTCAAATGATCCTGAAGAACCATTGAAAAAAATTAATATTTCAACAAGAGTAGATGGTCATAAATCAGACATCAAAACGTTGGATATTGTTGATTTTGGTAGTGTTCAAGTAGGTTTAGAAAAAGAGTTGATTATTGAGGTAGGTAACTATGGTTATGGTATCTTCAAATTAGCAAATAACGTTACGCAAGAAGGAAGTGAGGCATTTGAGCTTTCTGAAAAGCCATATACTTTCTACTCTAGAAAAATTGGACAAATTAAGATCAAATATACTCCAACTCAAGCGGGGTCAGAAACAGCTAAGTTTGTGTTTACTGACGCTACTTATGGAGGATCATTTGAAATTAACGTTGTAGCTTCTGCAATTGAACCTTCAAAAATTGAATTAACTCCATCTGAACAGACTTATACTTTAGCATTAGGAGATACAGATAAAGGGGTATTTACAATCAACAATTCAGGTAATTATCCACTACAATACTCAATTCCAGTTTATGAGGAGAATGTTGAAGAAGGTGTTCATCGCTTTGGTTATTCATGGGATTTAGTAACGGACAATTTTGTATGGGAAGAGTTAGATGGACAGGAAGATGTTCTTGACTTCACAAAGCAATTTAAAGATAATTCATTCCTTGATTTTATTGAAGTTGAATTAGGGTTTGATTTCCCATTCTATGATACTTTGGTAAACAAAATGCAAGTGTCACATGTAGGTATGATTGCTTTGGATACAAAAGACCCTGTAAATGGTAGCTGGGGTAAATTATTAGGACAAAATTTCACGTCCAATGGTTACGTTGCTGGATTGTACTTGTATACAAATATTGGTTTAGATACTAAATTCCTTTACAAGAGATTTGGTGATCGTATTGTGATGGAATACAAAAATCTGTATACAAAACCTGAAGAGGATAATTTTGGTGAATCTCATAAAATTACTTACCAAATTGTATTGCATGCTGATGGTAATGTTGAGTACCGATACAAAGATATTTGGGGAGTTAGAAACTCAAATTGGCCATTTATTGGTGTAGAAAGCCCTGATAAAAAAGATGGTTTCTATATCTATGAAAACTCACAACAACCTGAGAAATTATTTACTTCTAAGAGTTCTAATGTAACGATTAAGGTGAATCACCCAGGTAGAAAAATTGCTAGAAACCTAAGCAGTACAAGTGGTGTAGTTCCAGTAGGTCAGTCGGTAGATATTGCTTATGATGTAGTGACAGAAGGATTAGATGAAATGAGAAATACTCAAAACATTTCAATCTATACAAACGATCCAGTAACGCCGTTAGCTCACTTTACATTACATGCAGATGTAACAAGTGGTGGTGAAGCAGTAGTGACAACAACTAAAGACGAAATCATCTTTGGTGATGTATTCAAAACAGCTACACCTTCTTCGACAGTGATGTTTAGAAATAAAGGAAATAAACCAATTTCATTTACATCAGTAGTAGTTGAGAACGGTTCATTTGAAGTTGATAAGACATCATTTGCAATTGATCCAAGACTTTCAGAAACAATTAAGGTATCATTTACAGCAACTGCTACAGGTGCAATGTCAGATAACTTAATCGTAACAGATGAGTTAGGAACAGTTTATACATTCCCTATAACTGCAAATGTTATTCATGCACCAATGATCAGCGTGGACAACTCAGACCGTTACTTTACTTTGAATGCAGGTGAAAAAGACCAACTTTCAATTGTAGTGGACAACTCTGAAGGTGAAGCAGACTTAGAAGTATTGCCAATGGGATCGCATTGGTTATATGAAGAGAAAGAAATCCAGCCAATGAGCGTAATTCCTACTTACTCTTATGCTTGGAAAGATAATATGAAAGTATTATCAGGTTTTGAAGACCCAGAATCTCCAACCTATCAAATGGTTGATATTACTAAAAATGGAGAAAAATTAGAAATCGAATTAGATGACTACTGGGAAGCTAAAAAACTGCCATTTACATTCAACTATTATGGTATTGAGTACGATAGTATTTACATTGGTATTCACGGTCAAATGAGTTTTAATTATTACCATGGTGCACCTCTAGGTGATAAGATTTGGTATCCATTGGAAATTCCTTTTGCACATGATATTAATAACCTTGTAGCACCAATATGGATGGCAGGTGGAGAAGATTATTATGATGAAACTCCAACTAAAGGTATCTGGTTCTATGAAGATGAAGAGAAATTTGTGGTGACTTATGAACGTTATCAACATTTTGCTAATATTTCAGGTGGCCATGCTACAGCTGAGACTGTTTTCTACAAAGATGGTAGAATCAAAATGCAGTATAAGACTTGGAATCAGCCAGGAGTTGATTTCTGGAGTAAGTGGTTAACAATAGGATTAGAAAACCACGATGGTACTGAAGGTGTAATGGTGAACTTCTACCGTTCATATATCAGAGACGGTTTAGTAATCGAATACACTCCAACAGAGAAGACTGTTATTCCTGCAGGAGAATCTAAGACAATGAATTTTGCAGTTGATGCTGAGAAACTTTTAGATGGTAACTATAAATCTACATTAAGATTGATTAGTGAATCTCCTAATAATGAAGAAGTTGAAATTCCAGTTCATTTAACAGTGAACGGCGTAGCTACTTTACAATGGGATGAAGAAGTGATTGATTTAGGTGATATAATGTGGTCTGAAGGACAGCAAATTCAAACAGTATTAAATACTCAAAATGTTGGTACAAAAGGATTGAACTTGGGCGAAATGAAGTCGATCAGAGGTACAAACCCTACAATTGAAATTTGGGGTTATAACCTTGACTGGAGTGGAAATCCATTTGGTGATCCATTATGGAAAAATACAGCTTTCTTTGATCCTCTATTCTCACCATGGCCTTCATTAGCTCCGGGTGAAGATCTTCCAACAAGATTTACGTTTACACCAACAGCAAGCGGTGCATTCTTAGATTCTATGGTCGTAAATGATGCAATGGGTCTTACAGATACAGTAGTGGTGAAAGCCAACTTGATTTTACCTCCTACTATGGTAGTAGATACCGACACTATTCATACCTCTTCATTAGATAATGAAGAAGTAATCACTGAAACAATTACAATCAGTAATGTTGATGGTGGATCTGACTTACATTATACAGTAGAGTCTGAGTTCGTAAGAACAGGTTTCGCTACTTCAGTATTCAATAAGTTTAATTCAGAAATCAATACAGCATCACTTAATGCTTCAGTAATTGCATCTCAAAATACAGGAATTCAAACAGCTCAAGAGTTTGATGATGAGATCAACTACTTCAAAGGTTATGAGAAAGCAGGTGGAATTGGTTATGGAGCGAACAGCTTCAGTACATTAACGAAGTTCAAGGCACCTAATACTGGTTTTAACTTGTCACATGTTTCTACTTGGTATGTACCAGCAGGAATGGCGAATGCCACATTAGAAATAGCGATCGGAATCGGTGATATTAATAATCCTACAATTTTACATGAGCAGTCTTTTGAAACTGAAACTGCAATTGATGATTTAGAAGGAGCGTTATTCACATTTGAATTAGAAAAATCTCTTCAGTTCCACCCAGGTGAAACAATTTACATGATCATCACTTATCCATTCGGTCCTGCAAGACCACAAGGTTTTGTAGAATCAGCGGAGACAATGTCAGATATCTCATACATTGAAGTAAATGGCGGATGGTTAGATGTAACAACTGACAGCAGATTCCCATTATTACTTTGGATGAATGCTTTACATCAGTCAGAAAGAATCACACCATGGGTTACTTTATCTTCATTCGAAGGAACAGTGGCACAAGGAGAATCTGTAGATGTAGATGTTCTATTTACGCCAGCAAATGCACTTTCAACTTCAGAAAAAGCAGTATTCAAATTTATCAGTAATGATGTTACTGCTGAAGTTGAAGAAGTAACAGCAATGATGACATTAAACAATGCTCCTGAATTTGTTGACTTCCCAACGAATATTGAAATGGATGAAGCAATGGATTCAACTTTCATGATCACTGCTATGGATTATGACGGTCATGCTTTCACATTCGAAGTAGATGAGCACATTCTTATCGACAGTAGTTATGTAAACAATGATACATTGTCAATTCAATTAGTGACAGACTATGAGAGTGCAGGTGATCATTCATTCAATGTAACTGTAACAGATGAGCATGGTATTGCTACAACTTCAGCAATCAATGTAATGGTGAACAATGTAAATAGAGCTCCAATTGTAGTAGAGCAAGATACATTGTACCTAGAGCCTGGCGTGTTGCCAACTTTCCTTGATCCATCAGAAATCTTCTCAGATGAAGACGGAGATGAGTTGACGTTTGGTATTGCTACTTCAGATGATGGTGTGGTAATGGCTAGCTTAACTCAAGGTCAATTTGCAATTTTAGGATTGATTGAAGGTGAAACAGAAGTGGCATTAATTGCAACAGACATTCACGGTGCATCAGTAATGACGATGTTATATGTAATAGTTGAGGTAGAAGTACCAACATCAATTGATAAGGATTTTGTAAGTCAAACGAACTTAAGAAACTATCCTAATCCAGTGTTTGGTGAAACTACTTTCGCATTCAATATGATAAAGTCAGGTGATGTATCGATCAAGATATATAACATGAATGGAGTATTGGAACAAACAATTTCACTTGGTCAATTAGGTAGTGGAAATCATGAAACTATCATTGATTTATCGTCATTAATGACGGGAATGCATATCTACACTTTAACAGTAGACGGTAGTGTGGAAATGTATAATAAGTTGATCAAAAAATAATAGAATTAGAACGAAATTCACTTATTACAAACCATCGGGTCTATGATCCGGTGGTTTTTTCTTTTACAGAATAAATATTTAAATCACTGTAAATAAGTTGATTGTACTTTTATTTAAAATTTTATCGAAAATAAATATCCCATTTGTAATAAATCTGAAAAAATGACTACTAACCCAATAAACAATCACTAAAAATTACTATTATGAGCATCTTTTCAAATTTCTATTCATCACTAAATACATTGAAAGCGAGTACTATTTTTCCATTTCTATTTCATGACAGCATCGAAAAGAGAGTTTATTCATTTGGAGGAAACAGTGCTGAATTTCAATCATTAATCAATTCGATAACTATAAAATACGGGATGAAAGTTATTCGAAAGAGAGAAAATGAAATCCAATTATTAATGGTAGGAAGTAATGTTATTCCCTCCTCTTCTTTTGAAGGTCTAATGTCTTCTCAGTGTCTGATCAAAATCAAAAGGCGAGTGAAAGAAGAGGAATTAATTATATCTTCTTTCGAAACATTAATGACAGTATCTGAATCGGAGAAAAAGAGCTTTGATAGGGTCATTCAATGTAAACTCAATACATTCATGGCATACCTTCATCAAGAGAACAACACTAAAAGAGCAAACTAATGTCAGCTGAATTTTATGAGGAATATATAGAAAGCAACAAATCCATCATTTATAAAATTTGTAGAGTTTATTCACATTCACAAGAGGAGTTTGAAGACTACTTTCAGGAAGTATGCTTGCAACTTTGGCGATCAAAAGAAAGTTATCAACAACAGTCCAAGTTATCAACATGGGTTTATAGAGTATCTTTGAATACTTGCCTTTCGATGATCAAAAAAGAGCAGAAGAAAGTAAGTACTGTGGAGATCAATGAGAAGATAGATCAAGTACATCATTTCTCTGAGAAAGAAGAGCGATTGGAAGAATTGTATAGAGCAATCAGGATGTTGAAAGAAGTAGATAGAGCTATAATTCTATTGTATTTAGAAGAGCATTCTTATCATGACATCGCCGCAATTTTGGGTATTACACCATCAAACGTAGGGGCGAAAATAAATCGCATCAAAAAACAACTTAAAGAAAATATGCAATGGAAGAAGAGTTTGACTTAATCAAAGGAGTATGGGAAGAGGGGCATCAAACTTCTCCCGATTTAAAATCAGTAAAAGAAACCGCCAAAAACCATAAAAAAGAATCTATGAACTTGATCAATAAAATTGTAAATAAAACAAAGCTAGAATGGGTTATCACATGGGCCGTTATACTATGTGTAGCTCTTTATTACGGAATAACTTCAAACAATTGGCTAGTTGTTGGTCTTGGAGTGTTGCCTGTCGCAGTTTATTTTCTGGATTACCTATTAAAGCTAAAGAAAGTAAGATCTTTTGATAGTTTAGATACCTTGAATTATTTGAAAAATGTGAAAGCCTATATTTTAAAAAGTTATCAACAACAAATAAAAATGCTCATCTATGGGTTACTTCCTTATTCTATGCTTTTTGGCTATTTTTTCGGGGTTTCATTAGGCTTAGAAGCTGAAGGAGATGACATAAGTAGATTATTTGTTTGGGATACCCTCACTCAACTTGTATCGGTATTTTCTATCATAGCCTTATCGATCATTTTTCTATTGTTTAGAAAATTCACTCCACCGGCAATGAATTATTGGATCGATAAATTTTATGGTAAAGATCTGAAGGGAATTGATGAAATGATTGAAGACTTAGAACGCTAATATACAGTAAACAAAAAGTGCCATTGAAGTTTAAATTTCAATGGCACTTTTTTGTGATTCTATATTTTAGTGGCATCCACAATCAGTGAAGTATAATTGGGATTTCCGTCTTTATTTCGTTCATCAAATTGAAGAGATCTTCTGATTTTACCATGACTTAAGCTCCAATCTGAAGTCACAAAATGTTTTTCTTCATCAAAATACTCTACAGGTGTGACCTTAAAACCAATTTCCTCTAACATTTTACCTAACGATTGATAATTATAAAGTACTTTATGATCATCGGCACCAATTCCATTTCCACCAGGTTTTACAAAATCGATGTACTTCTGATCGACATGGTAACCATCTGGAACTGCAATTCTTAAGGTTCCACCTTTTTGCAAAAACTTATAACAATTCTCTGCTGCTTTTGCTCCATCTTCTTGTGTAAGGTGTTCCCAAACATGCTCACCCATGATGTTTTGTAAAGAGTCTTCTTTAAAATAAAAACGCCAATTATCTTCTTTTAAAATGTTCAATCCAAAAATATCACTTCCAATCCAACCTTGATCTTGAATACCGGAACTTCCAACTACAAGCTTATAAGGTGCAGTTGATTTGAATACTTTGTATTTCAATTTCATAGATTCTACAAATTGAATAACCGGTAGAGGGGCTTTAAACATGATATTTTGATTAATAGTAAATATATTCTTGAAAGATAAAGTTTGAGATTTAATTATTCAAAGAATCGATCAGGATAATTCATTAAAAACAACTCTGATTTTGCTCTTGTAATAGCAGTATATTGCCAACGCAAGAAGTCGGTGTCAATCATATCATCTCTCAGATAACCGATGTCTACAAAGATGGCGTCCCACTGCCCACCTTGTGCTTTATGACAAGTCAAAGCATAAGCAAACTTTACTTGAAGCGCATTGAGATATTCATCTTCTTTCAATCTTTTCAATCGGATTTTAGGGCTCTCTATATCCGCATATTCTTCTATGACAGCGTTGTATAACTTTCTAGATTCTTCTCGTTCTAATTGAGGAGTAAATGAATGAAGTGTATCCAAGATGATTTTGGCTTCGACCGTAGGATGGTTTTCATAATCCAATAATCGGAACCTGATATCACAAAAACGGAAGCCATATTTTTCTTCAATATTTCCTACTCCAGCTACCTCAATAAATTCACCATTGGCCAAAAATCCGGCAGGGGAATCTTCATCTAGCCAGAAGTAGTTATTTCTGACTACCATCAAATAATCTCCGGCATCCAGTTCTTCTTCTCGAAAGTGAATTTGTCGTCTGATATATTGATTGTATTGTGTAGCAGCTCGATTGGAACGGGTAATAATGACCGTATTTTCGACCCCATATTTATCATAACCATACAACAAACCATCTTCTAAACGATCAGAACCCATCTTAAAAATATCTTTGAAAGAAGAGGTGTTGAATTGAATATCTGTGTTTTGAGCCAGACAGTTTCTAACTAAAGTGGCATTATATAAAATACCAGAAGTGGAAGCTTGTCGGACTACTTCAGTTAATTCGTGGCTAATAATGCTCAGACGAAATACATTTTGTAAGTAAATTTCATCTAAGGCAGGGCTGATTTCTTGTTTTACCGGAGGAAGCTGCGCAGTATCTCCAATGAGAAAAAGTTTATTGTTGGATTTAGGATCTTCAAAAACATAATCTATAATGGATTTCAAAAGCCCCTCTCCTGCTGTATGCGGTTGATCATCGATCATGGACGCTTCATCAATGATGTAGATCGTATTTTGAGCCTTATTTTTTTGTCTTTCAAACCTCAATAACCCCGTTTCCTTATCCTCTGTTTGTTTGTAGATGATACGATGCACCGTGTACGCCTTTCTTTTGGCATAAGAAGACATCACTTTGGCTGCTCTACCAGTTGGAGCCAACATCATCGTTTTATAAGAATAAAACCTTAATACGTTCGCAAAAGCGGTTAAAACAGAGGTCTTACCCGTACCTGCATAACCCTTTAATAAAAACGTATTTCGTCGGTTATTTTTTTCGAGTACAAACTGATCAAGAAGGTCAAAAAGTTGCTTTTGACCGTCCGTGGGCTCAAAAGGAAAAGACGCACTGATCCTTTCAGAAGGTGTGATCATAAATCTTAGGGGATAATATTTACGCGGCTCTCATTGCTTCTACGGGGTCCATTTTAGCGGCTGAAATAGCAGGTGCTATACCTGAAATAATACCGATTAAACCTGAGATAAGCATACCAATAATTAGGTTTGTAAAGTTAAGTGAAATCACGAATGTTTCAGTAGATAACAACGATAATAATGAAACCAAGAATAGTCCACCTATACCGCCAAAGAAACTTAAGAACATGGATTCACATAAAAACTGTAATAGAATGAAGTAATTTTTAGCACCCAATGCTTTTTGAATACCAATTTGTGAGGTTCTTTCTTTTACAGATACAAACATGATATTGGCGATACTAAACCCACCGACAAGAATAGAGAAAAGTCCGATAATACCACCGGCCACTTTCAAGGATCCTGTAATTCCATTCACAAACTCAACGATGGCGTCTGTTCTGTTAAGAGCAAAATTGTCTTCTTCCTTTGGTTTCAATCCTCTTTTTATTCTTAAAAGTCCACGAAGTTCAGCTAGAATTTCACCCAGGTTTTCGTCTTTATCATACCCTTTTGCAATGAGGTTAGCACTGATCCATCTTCCTTTAGAAGCATAGAGTTTAGTGAGAGCATTATAGGGGATAAAAATAATATCATCATTGCTTGGTGTCGGAATAAAACTTTCCCCTTGCTTCTCAAAAATTCCTATGATTTGAAACTTTGTTCCTTTTGTTTTTATGATTTTACCCAGGCCATCTCCACGAGGAAAAAGTTGCTGTGCTACATCACTACCAATAATTGCTTTTGGAGTACCTGCACTCATCTCACTTTGAGTGAAATAACGGCCTTCACTGATAGGCATAGCATTGATTTTATTGTATTCATAAGAGGCTCCAACAATTTTCCCATCTTCAAAGGAATTACTTCTGTAATTAATGGTATTGCCTCTCTTAGACTCATAAATGGCTATTGATTGTACCCATTTCGCATTTTCCTGAATAAACTTCAGTTCACTTCTGTCTGGGTTGGGGCGTCTATAATATTTCCACCAAGGGTAATCATTCCCGTTTCCGAAAGAAAAAGGCCATTTTCCTATGTAAATCACATTATTACCGAACGAAGAAAGGCTACTTTGTATACCATTGTTAAGAGCATCAACCAAAGTAAAAATGGCAATAATAGCAAAGATACCGACAGTCACACCAAGGAGAGAAAGGACTGTTCTAAGTATATTTTCTTTCAAAGCATGAACTGCAAATCGGAAACTTTCGAAGAAAAGTTTTATAAAAAGCATGTTTTATAGAAAAAATGATGGAAAATTGATGATAAAATCTCTATCTAAAAGATTGTTTGGAAATTATCTAATCTTTATTTGTTAAATTTACCGTCTTGATTTTCAAGGTACGCATTTTGTGTGTATTGTGTAAAGTTAAGCTAATATTGATATTTACAGAAAGAAAATAATACGTAATTTCATTCCATGAAGCTATCCCAATTCCAGTTTGATCTACCACAAGATCTAATCGCTCAGTATCCTGAGGAAAATCGTGACGATGCACGTTTAATGGTTTTACACCGTAAGACAGGAGAAATCGAACACCGAAAGTTCAGAGACATCGTGGAATACTTTGATGATGGAGATGTGTTGGTAATGAACGACACTAAGGTTTTCCCAGCTCGTCTTTATGGTAATAAGGAAAAGACAGGTGCTAAAATCGAAGTTTTCCTTCTTCGTGAACTCAATAAAGAATCTCACTTATGGGATGTATTGGTAGATCCTGCTCGTAAAATCCGTGTAGGTAACAAATTATACTTTGGAGACGGTAGTTTAGTAGCGGAAGTTATTGACAACACGACTTCAAGAGGTAGAACGATCCGTTTCTTAGTAGACGGTGAAGAAGAAGAATTTTATAGAACAATTGAGGAATTAGGTGAGACGCCAATTCCAAGAGATTTAGGTCGTGAGGCTGAGCCATCAGACAAAGATCGTTACCAAACTATCTTTGCTGCTAAGAAAGGTGCTGTAGCAGCTCCTTCTGCAGGTCTTCACTTTACACCTCAAATCGCCAAAAGATTCGAGATCAAGAGCGTTGATATCACTCCTATTACATTGCACGTTGGTTTAGGTGCCTTCAGAGATGTAGATGTGGAGGATTTGACAAAACATAAAATGGATTCTGAGCACTACAGAGTAGGTGAAGAAACAGTAGATATTGTAAACAAAGCATTAGAAAACAAGAAAAATGTTTGTGCTATCGGTACTACAGTACTTCGTTCTTTAGAAACATCTGTATCAGCATCTAACACATTGAAAGGAAACGAAGGATGGACAGACAAATTTATCTTCCCTCCATACGATTTCAAGATTGTAAACTCAATGGTAACAGGTTTCCATAAGCCTAAATCTACATTATTAATGATGGCTACTGCATTTGGTGGTTATGATTTAGTAATGAGAGCTTACGAGGAAGCAATCAAAGAAAAATACCGTTTCTTAAGCTATGGAGACGCTATGTTGATTTTATAATCAGCGTATTGATTTCTTTCAAAAAAATCATATTTGTAAGGTTATAGATCATCATGGTCTATGACCTTATATTTCATGATTTGATAAAAAATGTAAAAAAAAATCAAAATAAGGGAAACCTTAATGATGTTAAACCGTATACGTAATGACTAAAGTAGACGTTAATGTTGTACAAGAAAGTGACTTCACTCTAATCGATGTGGTTGGAGAGCTCGATGCAAGTTCATCTGTAGATTTAGATACAAAGCTACAAGAAGTGATTGACAGAGGAGACAAGAAGTTATTGATAAATTGTGTAGGGTTAACTTACATTTCATCTGCTGGAATTGGAGTTTTTACCTCCAGATTAGACGATATCGAGGCAGACCATATCACAATGGTTTTATTTGATGTTGCAGACAATATTAGAAGTGTATTCGAAATTTTAGGAGTAGATCAATTTTTAAATCTGGCTACCACCAAAGAAGAAGCCATCCAAATTATTAAAGGACAGTGATGTTTAGGAAAAAAGTCAACTGTGAGACCGCTAATCTACATATAATCCGAGAATTTATTCTCTCGGCATTAGATAGCTACAGTGTACCTGATTCCAAACGAGATATGATCGTTGTTGCAGTTGATGAGGTGTGTGCAAATAGAATGATTCATTCTAACAGTTGTGACCCTACCAAAGAAATAGAAGTAACTGTTACTACTACTATAGATGCCGAAAGCGTCGTTATCGAAATCAAGGATAACGGAGAAGCTTTTGATATAAAAACTTATCAGTCCCCAACTATTAATGATGTGATTAAAGAACACCGCAAAGGTGGAATGGGATTGAGACTAGTAAAAAATATTATGGATGCTGTTCAAGTTGTTCAAGTCGGGAAACATCAAGTTTGCAGGCTGGTAAAACAAATTTGAGAGCATTTTTTATTAAGGAGAGATACTGAAAAGTATCTCTTTTTTTATGGTTAAAAATTTGACCGGAAATCAATCTACTGCTGAATACATTAAGTACTTGGAATAAAGTGTTTCTTGCACCATAGTTAAAACTATAAGCAGGTGATACAGTAACCTAACCAAGACTAAAGTCTTGAAGGTTGATAACGAAGGCAACACTTTAGTGTTGTTGGAATCAGTATCATCAGCCCATGACTTCAGTCATGGTACACGATAATTTGTCTCTTTTTTCTTTCTAAAATACTTACATCATTAATTTTATTAGAGTGTTTTCTGTAGCCAATTAGCCCTACTATGTGAAGTTGAAAATAAATAATGGTACAGCGTAACGAGCATTATTCTATTCAAACTCTTCATTCTTAATTCTTCATTCTTCATTTTTTTATCTTAAATTTGTCCGGTTACTCCAATAATCAAACTGATTTTTCATTGGTGTGGCCAAAAATTAATAAAAGATCTTTTTGAGTCACATGGTAATGAAAGAAATTCTGCTCAGTAAGGTAAGAGTATCAGACCCTTCCTCAACCTATCACAAACAAATTGTAAACATCCTTATTAAGGATGGTATCATCGACAAAATTTCCACTGATAAAATTGACGCATCAAATGCTGAAGTCATAGAAGGAAATGAGAAACTTTACGTTTCATTAGGTTGGTTTGATATGAGAGCTACTTTAAATGAACCTGGTGAAGAATTCAAAGAAGATATTGCCTCTTTAGGAAAAGCAGCTGCTTTTGGTGGCTTTACTGACATTGCTACTTTACCGAATACCACTCCAGTAATACAATCCAAAGAAAGCATTCATTTTGTAAAGCAAATGAGCACTTTTTCTCCAGTTCAAATTCACCCAATGGGTGCACTGACAAAGGACTGTAAAGGTGAAGAGATGAATGAGGTAAAAGATATGCACGACGCTGGCGCTGTTGCTTTTACAGATGGAGTAAAATCATCTTGGCACCTTGGTGTTATCAAAAGAGCTTTGATGTACATGCAGTTGTTTGATGGCTTGATGATCGAAAAAGCAGATGAGAAAACGTTGAACAACGACGGTCATATGAATGAAGGTATTCCATCTACATTGATGGGAACGAGAGGTATTCCAAATGTAGCAGAGTGGTTAGCCATTCAAAAAATTATTTCTCTATTGACTTATACAGATGGTAGAGTACACTTTGCTAATATCTCTACGCCGGAGTCAGTGGAGATCATCCGCAAGGCAAAAGCTGAGGGATTAAAAGTGACATGTGATATTGCTGCTCATCAAGTTGCATTTACAGATGAAGATTTATCTTCTTTTGATACCAACCTAAAAGTGAATCCTCCATTCAGATCTCAAAAAGATGTCGATGCACTTTGGGAGGGAATCAAAGACGGAACTATTGATGCTATTGTATCTTCACATACTCCACAAGATACGGAGTCAAAACGTTTAGAATTTGATTTAGCAGATTTTGGTATCATAGGTTTAGAAACAGCTTTCGCATCTATTGTTTCCAACTTACCAAAAGACATTGACGTAGATACGATCATCGAGAAGCTAACAACTAACCCTCGTCAAATTTTAAAGGTAGATCAAGCACCAATCGCAGAGGGAAGCAAAGCTGTATTAACGGTCTTCGATCCTGAAGCAACATGGACTTTCGCTGAAGGAGATATACAATCGAAATCAAGAAACACACCCTTCGTAGGGAAAGAATTAAAAGGTAAAGCTGTAGCGATTGTCAATAAAGGGCAATTGGTAAAAGCGTAGTTCCTTTTTTAGAATAGATTGAACACCACCATAGGTACTTTCAAGGAGTATTTATGGTGGTGTTTTTTAGTACAAAAAAAGAGCATAACTCTTTTCAAATTATGCTCTCTCCTATTCTTTTAAATAAGAACAGTGATATTTTTTTAAATCTAGGCCTCAGGCGAAGTAGTAACTTTGATAGAATCTTGTTTTGCTCTTTTCTTCTGAAGCTCGATTCTTTTTGCTTTCGCTTTTTCTCTACGTTCTTTAAGAAGACGTTCTTTTTCCTTTCTATCTTTTTCTCTCTGAATCAAGTCAACGCTATCCACATATTTTTCAAGGTAGCCTCTTTTTGTTTCCCCATTGACGTATTTTTCCATCATCAAGCTGGCAATAGGTGCTGCCCATGTACCACCAAAACCTGCATTTTCAACATATACAGCAATGGCAATTTTAGGATTATATAAAGGGGCAAAACCCATAAAGATAGAGTGATCTTCACCATGAGGATTTTGAGCTGTACCTGTTTTACCGCAAATAACAATCTCAGGGCTATACGCTCTTCTTGCTGTACCAATACGAGGTACTTCAGACATTGCTCTAGCAATATGATCAACGTATTCTGGCTTTACGTTTACCTTGTGTTTCTCTTTATATTCAGGTAATGGTCCTTCTCCCCCAATATCTTTAATGATATGAGGAGTGTAGTAATAACCTCGGTTTGCGATGATTGCTCCTAAATTGGCAAGTTGGATAGGCATGGCTAACACTTCACCCTGACCGATACTGATGGAATGAATTGTACTGATTTTCCAACCACCACCTTTATAGATTCTATCATATAATCTAGAACTAGGCACAAGACCACCTTTTTCATAAGGCATATCTACTCCAAGCTTACGTCCTAAACCGTATTCCATTACCTCTTCTTTCCACTCATCTAAGGTTTTACGTAAAAGATCTGAGGTCTCATAACGTTTACCTTCGTCATTGAGCATTCTACGAATTTCCTGATAATACCAAGGGTTACAAGAGTTGATAATTGAGCCTGCTACATTTAAGGGAGATTTATGGTCATGACAACCCACAAGGTGTTTGTTACAGCTAAAATAAGTTGTCAAGGTATCTATTGCCCTATTCTGTAATCCAATCATTGCCATAACGGTCTTAAACGTAGATCCAGGAGGATAACGGGATTGCATGGCTCTATTGAAAAGAGGTTTATCTTCACTTCTTGATAATTCACTATAGATTTTAGAAACTCTCTTTCCTTCTCCAGTCAACTCATTTGGGTCATAAGAGGGAGCTGAAATCATTGCTAAAATTTCACCAGTACTTGGATCAATCGCCACGATAGCACCTTTTTTTCTTCTCATTAGCTGTTCACCATAAGCTTGTAAATCAAGGTCAATGGAAGAAGTTAAAGTTGCTCCAACTCTTGGGATAGTATCAAACTTTCCATCCTCAAATTTACCTTTCGTGACCCCTTTTACGTTTTTCATGATGTAGCTTACACCACGTTGACCACGTAACTGTTCTTCGTAATATTTTTCTACACCACTTTTACCGATAAGGTCACCGCTTTGATAATAGTTGGCTGTATCTTTATCTAGAAATGACTTTGAAACCTCTTTTACATAACCAAGTGCATTGGCTAAGCTTTTATGGGGATAGGAACGGATTGTTCTTGCTTGAACACTTAAGCCTTTGTAAGCTATAATTCTATCTTGAATTTTAGCGTATTCCTGTTCAGTTAATTGCTTTTTGAAAGTGGAAGGCTTGTACCATGAATATCTTTTGGCTTTAGTGATATTATCTCTGAACTCTTCAATAGTATAATCCAGCATATCCGCTAATTCCAATGAATCTTCGGGAGCAAGTTTAAAATATTTAGGCACAATCATAATATCAAATACTGCTGCATTTGATGCTAATAGCTTTCCATTACGATCGTAAATCATACCACGTAATGGATATTCTACTACTCTTTCTACGATATTGGCTTCCGCTCTTGTTTTGTAGCTCTTACTGAATACCTGAATATTCAATAATACTATCGCGTAAGTGATAAATAGTACAGAAAAGCCAATGATGATGTGCCAACGTCTTATTTCCATTCTTCCCCTTCGTTCTTCTTAGTCTTCTAAAGCATTTGTAAGGAATGTGCTCTTCAAAGCCATCCATATTAGGAAGAAAGCAATACCCCAAACTAAATAGATGTAGTAAAAATCTTTCGTGTCCTTATATCTTGTTTCTTTGATTTCAGCTTTTTCGTATTGATCAATTTGATCAAAGATTGCTGTTAAAGCCTTATTATTCGTAGCTCTAAAATACTTTCCTTTACCAATTTTTGCAATTTCTCTTAGGGCTGTTTCGTCCAAATGTTGCTCAATATATCTAGGTCTACCAAACATATCTGTTCCATAAGGTACTCTACCCTCTTTTCCTACACCAATTGCATACACTTTTACACCGTAACCATAAGCCAATTCAGCGGCTGTTTTAGGATCAATACTACCTGCCGTATTTTCACCATCTGACAGTAAAATGGCTACTTTAGACTTTGTTTCTGATTCTCTCATACGGTTTATGGCAACACCCAATGCAGACCCAATTGCAGTACCTGGCTCTTTGATCATATCAAAATTAATATCTCTGATCAAGTTTTTCAATAAGCTGTAATCCGTTGTTAAAGGGGCGTAAGAAATGGCTTCACCTGAGAAAATAACCAACCCAATTCTATCTTGAATTCTACCATCAATAAAACGAGTTGCTACTTTCTTAGCCGCCTCCATTCTATTGGGTACAAAATCTTCAATTTTCATGGAATGAGAAATATCCAATATCAACATAATGTCAATACCTTCTGTCCATTGTTCCACTTGTTCATTGGTTTTTTGAGGCCTTGCTAATGCAATCAACATCAACGCCATTGCAATAGAAAGAATCAAAGGAGGTAAAAAACGTAATAAAGTACTCCAATCAGCTTTTAAATGTCCTTCTGGCAAAGCGACATCTAATTTCTGACGTACTCTATAGCGAAATAACCATCTCAATAAAAAGAGGAATGGTATACCTAAAATCCCGTATAAGAAAATAATATTTCCCCAATCATACCCTTTTAGAACTGCAGGTGTAAACCAATCTAATGATAATATATTTTCGTACATGATTGTCTTAGTACTTAATCTTTTCTATTTCTTAAAAACAAATGCTCCTTCAGGCTTCGTCATAGCATATTCTTGCCCTTGCTTTGCCCATTCTTTTAGTCCCTCAAGGATTGCTTTTGCTTCCTCTTCACCTTGTCCAGCATAGATTACTCTATCTAGTACTTTTAATTGCCCTTCTAACTCTTTAGAATGTAGTGCCTGTCCGGCTTCTTTTGAAGTCATGGCTTGAATAGGTATTGCAACCGCAGATGCCATAAATGACTTCCAAATTACCACAGATTCTTCTACATTGTTGACGGTCATTTCATCCACTAGGTGAGAACCATAATCCTGTAAGAATTGATTGTATCGTTTTTGAAGCTTTTTCTTTCTGTAATATTCTTTGATTTTTCCACCAAAACCAATGACAACGACTAAGCCAATAACTATTAAAATACCAATAAAAATCAATAGGTAAGGATAGTTGAATTCTTGACTAACTGGCATGTAATCTACCGTAGCATAAAGCTGAGCAGAATCAGGCATTACCTGAATCAAATCTTTAAAAAAGATACCATCTAAATTAGCAAAAATAGAATCTTTTTCTCCTTGTGTATAAATCCAAACGGGTAAACCTAATTCATAAACTGAATCAATATCATAAGTAGATAAAGTATATTCTACGCAATCCACACTGATATCATTGATTGTTCTCGTAGGAAAATAGGTTTTATCTAACAGTTCAAAGGGAGCGAAATTGTAGGTCGAGTCCGGAAATAATATTTCTGCATCAGCAGGATGTTCAAAGCGAAGGGTATATTTTACCTCTTCTCCCAACATGATACTATCTGTATTGAATCGACCATAAGGAAGGCTTTCTTCCTGTTGTCCTACCACTACATTTGCTGTGAGTATGAATGTGATAAAAAGTATATTAGTTAAAATTTTATTCATTAGAATACGCATTATCAGTCACTCAATATTTATTTTTTTGCTGTATTTCTGATTTTAAACAAGTTGACCAGTTTAGGCACATAATCTTCTTGTGCATTGACAAAGAGATAATTTCCACCATTTCTTCTAATCAAATCACTCAGAGCAATTCGGTTTTTAGCATAAAACTTATCCAAACGATCTCTGAACTGTTTTGAAGAAGTATTGACCCAAATCGTTTTGCCGGCTTCTTTATCAAAAAGAGGAGCAATACCAATTCTAGGGAAAGTGGTTTCTCTATCATCTCCAACATGAATCACAATCAAATCATGCTTTCTACACAATGCTTTCAAATGTCTTTCATATCCTTCGTCTACAAAGTCAGAAATGACAATGACAATTGTTTTTCGTTTCAGCATTGCCAAAGCTTGTCCTAAAGCTCTGCCGATATTTGTTTTAGGTGATCTTGGCTTTAGTCTAAACAACTCACCAAATAGCTGATAAGCATGTTTCTGACCTTTATTAGGCTTCATGTATCTTTCCTTGTCATCAGAGAAACATAACAGTCCTACTGAACTTGCTTCTTTAATGGCTGATAAAGATAATACACCTGTTATTTCTTTGGAGATATCTATTTTTTTCCTTCCCTGCTTACCAATATCTTGAGAGGCACTTACGTCCACTACAAAGAAAACACTTTGTTCTTTTTCTTCCTTAAATGTTTTGACAAAAGTTCCATGTCCCTTTGCACTTACATTCCAATCTATATGTCGGATGTCGTCTCCGTATTGATACAACCTCACATCATCGAACTCCAAACCTGACCCTTTGAATACAGAGTGGTAATCGCCTTGCATGTGCGAGTCGATCGCTTTTCTGATACGAATTTCGTAGCGTCTTAGCTTTTTGAGCAGTTCTTTCATTACAATTCGGTGTTTCTTCTTAACATTTTCTCTTTTCCGAGTTACCAAATTTAGTTCAACCATATTGTTGTGAGCAACTTGAAAGCTCATTTAACACTATTTAACCACAATTTTGGCTGTGGTAACAAAATATGATTCCTGCATTTAAACACTTTGGGTATTTTTGCCTTTATGAAAAGAATATTTAATGTACTCGCATTAGGACTTTTACTTGTTAGTTGCGGTCCTGAAAAACCACAAGCTCCGGCGGATTTATTACCAAAGGATAAAATGGTTGAAGTATTAATAGATCTCTATAAAGCTGAGGCAACTGTGTCAACGCAACATCTTCCTAAAGATCAAGCGATGAACGCCTACCAAAAATTGGAAGCTGGAGTTTACTCTAAAAATAGTGTTGACTCTACTACTTTCAACAATAGCTATGCTTACTACTTAAAAGAGGATGTGACTGCTGCTGCAGAAATCCAAAAAGAGGTAGTGGAAAAGTTAAAAGCAAAGAAAGAAGAATTAGCTAAAGATTCAGCTGATAAGTCAAAAAAATAATTAAAGCTAAATAATCTAGTTCTCCACTTCTTTAGTGAGGGTTAGAGTATTTTGTAAAACATATATAGGAGATGCTATAAAATTATAACTCATCAATGTGGGGTATAATCTTGTGTAATCTCCTTTTCAAGGCCTTTTTTAAGTATCTTAAGTTGAAGAAGGTTTTAGGCACCTTTGAGTGCCTTTTTCTGTTTATATTGAGTTGTTTGTATTCAACTTGATATACTCTCATATGAAATCATTAGATCACTCATAGATGTCTATAAAAACATTATTAGTTACCCCGCCACTCACACAATTAAACACTCCTTATCCGGCTACTGCTTACCTTAAAGGTTTTTTGAGAGAAAAAAATATCGATGCCTTTCAAGTAGATTTGGGGTTAGAATTGGTCTTAAAAATATTTAGTGAAGAAGGTCTTTCCGCTTTATTTGATGAAGCTGAGGAAGTAATTAGTGATTGTTCGGATAACGTTCAGAGGATTTTTATGCTTCAAGATGATTACCTTGAAACGATTGCACCTGTTGTTCGATTTCTTCAAAATAAAGATAATACACTGGCACATAGTATTTGTCAAGATAATTTTCTTCCAAGAGCTAAAAGATTCCAGCAAGTCAATAATGTGGATTGGACTTTTGGTACAATGGGCATTAATGATAAAGCCAGGTATTTAGCAACGCTCTATCTGGAAGATTTAGGAGATTTTATTATTGAAGCCATTACCGAAGATTTTGGTTTTAGCCGATATGCTGAACGAATAGCTATGTCAGCAACTAATTTTTCACCTATTGAAGATGCTTTGCATCAGCCTTCTCATATTTTGGATGAATGGCTTTTGGAAATTCTTGAAGAAAAGATTCAATTGGTCCAACCTGACCTCGTTGCACTTACAGTACCTTTTCCAGGTAACCTTTATGGAGCCTTAAAATGTGGGAAGTATATCAAAGAGAATCATTCTTCCATCAAGGTAGCAATGGGTGGAGGTTACCCCAATACTGAATTACGATCCCTCCAAGATCAAAGGGTTTTCCAGTATCTTGATTTTATCACTTTAGATGATGGTGAAGGACCTTTAATCAATCTACTAAAGTATTTAGAAGGTAAAATTTCTACTCAGCAACTACAACGTACTTATTTAATCAATGAAGAAGGAGCGTTGCAATTTATTGATCAAAAAATTCAAAGTGTTATACCACACGCAGAAATAGGCACTCCTGATTATTCTGATCTTCTTTTAGATCAATATCTATCAGTGATTGATGTGGCTAACCCTATGCACCGACTTTGGAATGATGGTCGTTGGAATAAACTGACTGTAGCACATGGTTGTTATTGGAAAAAATGTACTTTCTGTGATATTTCTTTAGATTATATAGGAAGGTATGACCCAGCTCCTGCAAGTATGATTGTTGATAGAATAGAGAGAATTGTAGCAGAAACAGGGCAGACAGGCTTTCACTTTGTGGATGAAGCGGCTCCTCCTCTAGCACTACGAGATATTGCTATAGAATTGATTAGAAGAGGAACAAAAATTACTTGGTGGGGAAATATTAGATTTGAAAAAACATTTACACCCGACTTATGTAAATTGTTGGAGCTTTCAGGTTGTGTAGCCGTGTCAGGTGGAATAGAGGTGGCTTCTGATCGTTTACTTCAATTGATGAAAAAAGGCGTTTCAGTAAAGCAAGCGGCACAAGTGACTAGGGCTTTTAGTGAAGCAGGTATTATGGTACATGCCTATTTGATGTATGGTTTCCCAACACAAACCACTCAAGAAACAATTGATTCTTTGGAGGTAGTACGTCAAATGTTCAGTAATCACTGTTTACACTCAGGATTTTGGCATCAATTTGCCATGACCGCACACGCTCCTGTTGGTTTGGATCCAGAGGTATATCAAGTGGAACAAAAAGATTTTGAGTTTGAAGGATTTGCATGGAATGACCTTCCGCATAAAGATCCTACAGGTGCTAAACATACCCGATTTAGTGAGGGATTAAAAGCATCTATCTTTAATTATATGCATGGTGTTGAATTAGATTTGCCGGTTCATCGATGGTTTAATTTCTCCACTTCTTCTACTTCTTTAGCACCTAATTTGATCGAAGATTATTTAGCTGAAACAGCAAAAGAAGATCATGAACTTTCAAAACACTCATTAATTTGGTTGGGTAAAGCTCCGATGTTAGAAATTGAAGAAGAAGAAGATTTTGGTCAACTTATTTTCATTAATAAAAAAGAAGATTTAGAAATTGAATGTCATCCTATTTTAGCGGAATGGGTAGCGAATAACATTGAATCTTTCAGTATATATAATGAAGAAGGGTTTTTAAAAGTAGAAGAAATAGCTGAAGCTTTTGAAGAGGAAACCGGATTCTCATTTATTGATTTTACAGAAAGTGAAGCTTGGAGAACTTTAAGAGAAAATGGATTACTTATAATAAGATTGTAATCTATTTGACTTTTCATATTAGACAAAAGCCTAACATTGCATTTTTATAGAGTGTCATTGTTAGGCTTGTGTATTTATGATATAAGTACAAATTCAAAATTATCTAACTGAGCTTTCGCTCTTTTAAAATTTTGATTTTTCATTATTTGATTTAAAGTCGATCTTTATTCTATGAAAAGAT
>NZ_JACVVP010000070.1 GCF_014534745.1 Flammeovirga sp. EKP202 | reverse complement strand
GGTTTGAAGCTGAATCTCTCAAAAAAAGATAATTATCTTTTCTGCTTAGACAGTCCGAACTACTGGGGTAACTATAATCTTTAAAATGTGTTTGTTCTGCACGCTGCAACTCCACGATAAACTTTTCGCCCTGATCGTTTTCACAATATAAATCATAAATGGCTTTGCGATCCGTGTCATTTTTAGGTAAATGCTCCGTCGATTTATACGTCAAATCATAGATCTGATCTTCGGCTTAACACTACGAACAGGGGGAGGGGATTGAGTTTCTAATGTTTCCATGGTTTTTTACCATATACTTCTTCTATATCAATTACATCATCAAATACATCTTCTAGTAGATAATCTATCCAACTATTTGGATCATAATAAATGATTAGACTTGAATAAGTTTTATTATTATGCATCAAATAAATACTATCAGTATTGTAATATTTTAGGATAGAATCACCTCTTGAAATAATTCCATAACTCTCATCATCTAAATGAATCATATACTTTTCCTGATTATCAGTTATGAATCTCACAAATGATCTATCTTTCCAAATTATTTTATCGATTTTAACTTGATAAGATTCGGATAACTTAAATTGATCATACTGTTTATAAAAATAATTATGATTTTTGATTAAGAAAATGATTAAAAATGTAGAAACTAAAATCCTAATAACTCTACTCAATTTTTTTAGTTTTTTCATCTAACGTTAGATTAAAAAGGTTTGACTTATTTTTTAGTGACTTTCCTACCCCTACTCCAAAATTTAAAGATCTATTTCCCTTTTCATCTTCTTCTGAAATTGATAATTCAATAGCTAAATTGCCTATACTGAAGTTGCCTCCAAATTCTGTTTTACCTAAGAAACTACCCTCTAAAGAATAATCATATGGATCCCCTGAATACCATGAAAAACCAATTATAAACCCAGCTTCAAGATCAAATTTATTTTCCCCCTCTGATGCTGAAAAATTATAGCCATGAAATTCTTTACTCTGATGGATCGTATTTCCTTTCATTCCAATAACTTTACCAGCTGAAACATTAGCATGAGCATTTAAAATAGAACCTCCTAAACTAAAATTACCATACATTGCAGCTGGAATAACCTTACTCTCATTTGCTTCAATAGTACTAATTGGCATATCAGCCATGTTAACAGGCCCTAATCCAAAACCAACATAATCATTAGAATTTACATTAAACTTATTTTGGAACTTCATTGTCAATTCTTCTGCAAGATACATATTGGCATTTTTTACAGAAACCTTAAATGGTGCTTTTTCATCTACCATTTGAATTGCTTCTTTATTATTAACATGATATGTCATAAAGAGCTTATCAAATGTCTTTGATGTCTTTCCACCATGAAGCCATGTTGTTATTGAATGTTTTTGCTTTTCTGAAATATAAATTGAATTTAAGTACTCCTTATCCAAAAAGAAATCGGCAAAATATTGTGATGTTATGACAAATTCTTCCAAACCATCCAAATCAATTGCCTGTATTGGTGTATTCCCCGCAAACTGATATGGTGTATACCAAGGATAAGATTTCGTCAACGGATCCACACTCAAAAACTTCCCAATCACCGGATTATACACTCTAAATCCATAATCCTGAATCAGCTGAGAACTGCTTAAATCCGTATCGTTTTCTTTCCCATTAAACCCATAACGGTACTCCTTTCCACCTTCTACACCACCCCAGCTTCGGTCTTCCATGGTAAGGCCAAAGGGGTAGTAATCACTATAAGAAAGAACGTTGCCAGCATCATTGAGGGTCACTAAGACATTACCGAGGTGATTACTGAATTCGTATCGGCGTTGCCCACTGCGGATTGCAAAGAGATCTTCCTTCTCATTGGCTTGGTACTGCCCTAAGCGGGAACTACCGTAGATGGGGATTTCAGAAAGTTGAGTATTGCGGATGATACCCATGGTGTTGCCACTGGCATCACGAATATACAAGGTTTAGATAAATTATTTTGTCTGATGGTATTTTAGGTTGTCATTGGCACAACTAAGTGTTATTAAATAAACAATTTTACTATTCTCATCAAAATATATAAAAAATGGCCTCAAATAATTGAGACCATCTTAGCAGTTACATATTTACTAGTTCACTATTTTATTAATACCCTATATTAATCTTTTGGTAATAACATTTCATCGAGGGTATCAATAAATTGTTGACGAGGCATGGAATCGATCATACCTTTTAGCATTTCAGCATCAGCTCCAACAATATTGTGAACAGGCATATCTTCAGTTACGCACTCATATATTTTATCTGCTACTTCTTGAGGGTCTGCTACTTGACCACTTTGTTCTTGCATTTGTTGTACTACAGTCATGAAGTGAGCTCCTATTTTAGCAGATGCTGTTTGAATTTCATCGTCACCACCTTCAAAATTATTATCGCTCGAAGCCACGAAATTGGTTCCAAATGCTCCCGGTGCTATGGCTTTCACATTAATACCAAATGGTTTATACTCCATAGCCATTGACTCAGTTAAACCCTCTACTGCCCATTTTGTAGCAGAATAAGTTGATGTGAGTGTTAAACCCATATAACCTGCCATTGAAGTAATGTTGATTACACTACCACTTTTCTGCTTACGCATATGTGGAAGTACTTCCCGACACACACGCATTACACCAAAAACGTTTGTTTCAAACATAGCATAGATTTGTTCTTCAGTAAATTGCTCTAAAAAAGAATGGCCACCATACCCAGCATTGTTTACCAATGCATCAATTTTACCAAATTTGTCTAATCCATCACTTACCGCTTTCTTTACACTTTCATTACTTGTAACATCAAGAGCAGTTACAAATATGTTATCAAGTTTATTCAATTCTGTCTCTTTCTCTGGAGAACGCATAGTTGCAATTACATTCCAACCTTCACTCTGAAATTTCTTGGCGGCTAGTTTTCCAAAACCTGAACTACACCCCGTTATTAAAACTGTTTTTTCCATGTTATCAATGTTTTATAAATGATTTATCCAAATTTAATGGAGATAAAATCACCTAAAGTATACATATTGAAGCATTATGTATACATATCGTATATTATTAAATAAGGTGATTAAAATAAGTTCTCCTAGCTCAAGCTATGTTGTAATATATAGTTATCAAAAGGTTGGAGAGCACCGGTCTACTGATTCTAAAATCTATTTATGATTTATAGTCAACAAGAATCGAAGTATAACGGGATTTCGTATCTTGTATGGCAATGCCTCTCACTTTACAACTTTAGAAGAACTTTGAGTAATGGCCTATCAGTTTCAGGGAATTGTCTGAAAAAGAATTGATGATAAATTGAGGCTCTCTTCATGCAATAGTTTAAGTAATGATATACTATGTTATCTAAACGAACTGTCTTATTTTTTGGGTTACTGATCAGAGTACTTGCTTCACTGTAGAAAAATATTGGGTTAGCTAATTGCACATTTTAGAAAAATCATATCCTCTTCCTTCATTTCATTATCATTAATGGTTAAAAGTATATCTGCTATTCTAAATAATTTTCTGATTTAATAATATCTTTGTCGTATAGTAAATTACTGTAAATATGTAGTTGATGTTTATGTTCAATAACTACAATACTTTACCTAATAGTTTAAAGATTAAATGACTTCACAACAAACTGTTCTATGACAATAAAACTTCAATTAATTATTATTCTGTTACTGCTGTCAAAATTCACCTTTTCTCAAAATAGTAGAGGGCTTGTGGTAAATGTTTCAGCTGATGATAAAATTAAAAATAGTAAAAAATATGCTTTAGTTGTTGGTGGAAATAAATACGATAATGTAGCTTGGAAAAATCTCAATAATGCTGAATTTGATGCAAAAAAAGTAGCTTCAGTACTTGACAGTAAATATGGTTTTGAGTGTGAATTATTATTATCACCTCAGAAAGGAGATTTTGAAGATAAGATTATTCACTATCACAACACCCTTCAAGAAGAAGATCGCTTTTTATTATATATAGCTGGTCATGGAGATTTTGAAAATAAATATGTTCATGATGGTTTTCTTGTTTTTAAAGACTCTAAAGCTCCAAGTGAAGATCTGTTTCATAATTCATATTTAAGTTATGGAACTTTTAATAACATATTAAATGCTCTTCCGTCAAAACATGTAGGCGTTGTTATAGACGTTTGCTTTGGTGGTGCATTTAATGATCAACTCGTAAAAAGTAGATCAGGCTTTAGTTCCTATGCTGAAAGAACTCCTCAAGAATTTACTAAAAATAAGCTCAAGAAAAATACAAGGGTATATTTGACTTCTGGAGCCTTGGAAGCCGTTTCTGATGGAAAACCTGGCCAACATTCCCCTTTTTGTTACCGCTTTTTAAACATTCTTGAGAAAGAACGAGAAGATTCATTTCCGATCACATTATCCTATATCTATCAAAATTTATTGGATAATTCTTCTGAAGCAGTATATGGTTCTTTCGGCAAAAACTCACCCGCCAGTGAGTTTATTCTTGGGTCAAGAAAAGATCATAGAAGTAAGGAAATGGATAGATTATTGGCCACTGCAGATTCCCTTTACTACAAAGGAGAATATAAAAAAACGTTTGAAATCTATTTAAAGGTGGCTTCAGAAGGAGATCCTGAAGCTCAATATGGCATCGGCTTTTTCTATGAAGCAGGTTCTGGGGTACCTCGAGATTTTGCAAAAGCATTGGAATGGTATCTAAAAGCCGCCCAAAATAATAATGAAAATGCCAATTTTAGTATCGGTAATTTGTATTATCATGGACGAGGTGTCACTCAAGACTATAAAAAAGCATTGGAGTGGTATACAAAAGCAGCATTATATGGAAATTCTGATGCCCAATATGCTATTGGTTTCTTATATGATTATGGACAAGGCGTTACTCAAGATTACAAAAAGGCATTAGAATGGTATCTAAAAGCGGCCCAAAATGGGGACTCTGATGCTCAATTTAGTATTGGAAATATACATTATTACGGTAGAGGAGCACTCAAAGATCATAAAGAAGCATTAAAATGGTTTATTCTTTCAGCTCAATCGGGAAATCATGAGGCGTTAAATGAAATTGGCAATATTTATTACCATGGTGATGGTGTTAAAAAAAACTACTCAACTGCTCTTGAATGGTATTTGAAAGCTGCAGAATTAGACAATGCTGACGCTCAATGTTCCATTGGACATTTGTATCAGGATGGTCGCGGCGTAAAAAAAGATTACCCTAAAGCCATTGAATGGTTTAAAAGAGCATGCAAAAATGGTAATGAAATCGCGTGTAGAAAAGTGAATTAGGCTATTAGCGTTTTGGGGCCTAAGGATATTAAAAGTCAAAGCCAATTCTCAAAAATAAAATTGAAGATTAAAAGAGCTATAAAGATGTACTTATCATTGTTTTATGACGGCTAATAACTTTTCCTAAACTCACTTGGGCTTAATCCATATTTTTCTTTAAAAGCAGTAGAGAATTTTTTTAATGAAGAAAAGCCACAATCTAAAGCAATTTGAGTCATAGAATACTTTGTTTCAAGAATCAATTGTTTGGTGGTCTCGAGTCTAAAGTTTTGAAAATATTTATAGACTGTAGTACCAAACATTTGCTTGAAATCTTTTTGCAATTTACTCTCACTTATCCCAAAGTTCTTACACAATTCAGGAATATATGGAAGTTGACTCGCATCCTTTACCAGTGTATTTTCCAATTGTATCATTCTTTGAATATCATCAGGGTTCATTGTGGTATGTTCTTCTACCTCTACCCTATGTTCAATCAGAAATAAAAATCTGGTAGTGAGTTCTAACAGTCGGTAAGTCAGATAGCTTGCTGCTAATGCCTTTTCTCCTTGATAATGGATCAATTCATAAAGTGATTTACTAATTTCGAATGGTATAAATTCTACATAAGCATAATTCTTCTCATTGAGATACTTTTCAATTTTGAGGGAATTATGATGTTTGATATTTTTAAAATAATTGGAAGGAATTTCTATGCTAATCCATTCTCTTTTTTCTTGGGGTTCAAACTGTAAAGTAACCTCCCCTATATTTTTCTCAATTAAGGCTATGGATGAATTTGTATTTCGAATTTCGGATTTATCTTCCCAGTTTTTCCTATTGAAATGAAGCTGAGGATAAAAACTAAAATAAAGATTTTCATCATTTTGATCAGTTTGATAATGGAGGTCTACAGGGGTATAAAATGTGATAGAATTAACAGTGATCTTGACTCCTTCAATCCACTCCAAAAATTTAACATTCAAGTCGAAGGCAGTATTATTTATGCTTAATGTGTTATCTACATAATCTCCTTGATACTTTTCAGCTAGTGACTTTAAAAAATCTTCTACTGAAAAATTCCCTTTATAATGAAATGTAAATTGTTGCCTGTCTTCTTTCATTTGAGTCCTCAAAAAGTGAATGCTAATGTGATCTATTAGCTAAAGTAAATCAAAAAAACACCCCCAGCAAAACCGGAGGTATTTAGAATACTACGAAACTTAATTTCGTACCAATCAAGACTTTTCCGTTTGGTACGTTAATAACTAATGAAAACTATTTGTAAAACTCATTATACCTGTTAATATAAATTGAACGCCCATTGCTAAGATGATTAGTCCCATAAAACGGGTCGTGATTTGACTTGTCTTAGAAGCTTTGGTTTTATTCTTTTTAGAAAGCAATGCAATAATGATCCAAGTGATCACCAACACTACGGCAATTGAAATTAATGCTACAACAGGAACGTGACTATCTGCTTCTGAAATGGATAATGTAATAACACCTGTAATAGTACCTGGACTTGCAGCAAAAAGAATCAAAGGCATTAAACTTTTTTCATTGTTTTCCTCTTTTTGATTTTCTTTTTTATTCAACATTCCAAAACCAATGGAAACCAATACTAATCCACCTGCAACTTGAAAAGCATCTAAACTTATTTCTAACATATTCAGCAATTTTGCTCCAAAAAACGCGGATATTGCTAATATTAAACCTACAGTAAAAATTGTTTCTGTAAGATCTGTCAACTTATGTTTGTATGATTTCCCTCTCTCAATCCCGCCGAAGATCTGAGAACATATCACTGGATTGATCAATGAGAAAATAGTTAATATACCTTGAAAATAAACTTCCATATTTTTATTGATTTAATAGTTATGTAGTGCTGTAAGATTCCTTTCTTTCTCTAAATCTCACATTACAAAGGTCATAGATTCACAAATCAATCATTTACACTTTTTGATTAGACATTTACATGAAAAAGTCAAAGATGACTTTTGTAACTAACATCGTGTAAACTTGTTGGGAAAATGAATTTTTATAGTAGATTGCTGATGAAATTAAAAATGATCTCAAATGATTTTGACTACAGCATTAATCATTAACTTCAATCTATTCATTACAGGTTTGAAACCTAATTGCTATACAACGTCGAAATCAGATCCAACAAAACAAACTTTATGAAAACTATCACATTATTAATTTTCAGTAGTATTCTCTCTCTTCAAATGACCTTCGGACAAAACAGCAAGCCCGTTGAAAATATCACCCCTACTCCTTCTCAAAAACAGAGAAGAGAGCGATCGGAAGCCATTTGTCAATCCAAGGGAATTCCTGTTTACAAAAACAAAAAAGCCTTATTTATCAATTCCGACGAAGCCGTTACTTTAAGAACGAAAGAGGAAGTGGTAGACAGAATTTTTGCCTTATTGTACTTAGGCCTCAAAAGTGAAGGCTTGGAGGAAGCTCATTTAAAAAACCTTGACCAAATGTATAATGTTGAGGAAAAGCTAACGCACAATGAGCTGATGTATTTTAATGCCATCAACCCTACCGAACAGCAAAAAGTAAATGCTAATTGGAAGTACGAATGCATGCATGTTCTTTTATGGTCTGTAGGGTATATCGATCAACTTTCTTATCCAAGCGATGTATGTAGTGTGGCCGATGATGTAGGAATTATTGTCAAAAAAGGCCCTAAGAAGTTTAGAGAAGATGCTGAATTAAGAAGCAAAAAAGAGATCCTTGATCAAGCTGACCTTATATTACGTTACGATTGGGCTTGTGTCAATGCTCGTGTAAAAGGGGAAAAAGCTCCTGCTAATCTAGATTCAGGTGTAGTATACGAATGGCATTATGCTTTTAATTGGTTGATTCAATATGCCAATCAAAATTGGGATAATGTATCTACAGATACTTGATTTTTAGCATAAGCAAATGCACATTGTAAACTAGATTATCGTCAATTTTTAATCGACCTTTCTGCAAGCATTTATAGGAGCAACTTTCAAGATTTCATTCCTCTCGCCTAAATGATTTTAAACTCGCTGCGCTCAAACAGCAAAATCATTTTTAACGGCTCAATTCATGAAATTCTTAACGCTTTTCCCTTCAATGCCGAGGGAGATACTACTAAATGATTGTCTGATTACATATCAAAGACAAAGGTTTTATAATCATCTTCTAAAATGCAATGCTGTAGGGTCGTTGCATTGCAACGACCTCACGAACCACATTAGCCCACAATTTAAGTTATAAGCTAGTGATGAAGTTTGCTGAAAACAGTATATCAACCGTTATTTTTCTAGCACAAGAGTATTACAACAACTACTCTTGTGCTTTTTCATTATTGACGTTGTATAGACTAAAAATCTCCAATGTAATTACTTAGGTTTTCATTCCTCTCCAACCCCATCTTCTTACGTATTCTGTGCCTTGAAATCTGGACACTATTGATAGAAATATTAAGTAATTGTGCCATCTCTTTAGTATTGAACTTCAGTTTGATCAGAGCACAATGTTTTAATTCAGTTGGTGAAAGTTCTGGAGTTTTCTTTCTTAATCTTCTGTAAAAATCAGGATTCACTTCAATGAATAGTTTATTAAAGCGCTCCCACATATCTGCATTCCCCTGGGAAACTTTTTTATTGATTTTATTATAACTTGAAGGAAGTTCTTCTCTGATTACATTCATCAACTCGGCTATAATTTGTTCCTTTTCGATAAAGAGAAGTGTATTTGCTGTTAACTCTTTACTTTTTATTTGCATGATTTCTTCAGAACGCTCACGGGCAGTTTGCATTTGTAATTCATACTGCAACTTTTCCATTCTCATCTTCTTGATTTTTGATCTAAATCGAACAAGATAGGCACTGAGAATAATCGTAAATAATAAGAAACCAATTAAAATGATCAAGCGAGTTTTGAGTAATGCATTTTTTTCTATGATACGTTCTTGTTTTACCAATTGAACATTTTTCAGCTGTAATGTTTCTCTATACTTATCTTTGATTTGAAATAAACGGTTATTGTAGATGCTTTTGATATTAAATAAACTATCAGAAATGGCATTAGCCTCCTTGAGACTTTCTAAGGCGAGTTGTGTCTGTTGCCCCTGTTCATAAAGTAGGGAAAGGTTTTGTAAAATATCTATCCTATAATCTTCATGGGCATGAAATATTTTCATCAATCTCAATGCCTTTTTATAGGCCGAAATTGCTTCCTTATTATTCTTTTTTTTCACATACAGATCTCCAAGAAAATTGTATATAATCACTAGAAAGGCATTGTTCCTTTTCTCAAAATGCTGTTCCGCTTCCAATAAATAATACTCCGCTTGTTTCAAATCATTAAGGTACAAAGATACAATCCCTTTTTCAGTACCCACATAAGCAGTATTGTTCAAAGGTTTTTTGGCATGTTTGAGTCCTATTGCCCTACAGCTGTCCAAATACACCAATGCTTTTGAAAATTCTTTAGCTTTACGGAATTGTACCGCCATTGAGTAATACAAAGAAATCGTATAATCAGGTTGAACCTTTTTTAATTTTACCAATGTTTTAGCTTGTGCTAAAGCGGTTTGAAGATACTCAATAGACATCTCATATTTATCAAATAAACTGTACAAGACACCGATATCAGCGTTAATCTCACTTTGCAATAGTAGATCTTCTTTTTGCTTAGAAAGTGATAAACCCTCCCACAAGTGATCATAAGAGAGACTGTACTGCCCTTTGTTTTTATAAACGTCCGCTATACCGATATGGCACTGCACAACCTTAACAGTATCATTCATCTCATCAAAAAATCTCATGGCATCCTGAAATAATTGGAGTGCACTATCAGGGTTGGAGTTCAGAAGAGAATTAGCCGTTTGAAGTTGATAGATTGGAGAAAAGTTCTGTTTGCTTTCTTGTTGAATTTGTCCAGATACATTCACCTGAAAACCTAAAACAAAAAAATACACTAATAGATAGTTCTTATAAATTTTCATTTATAACTGGTTAAGAGTCCCAGTATCAGGATTAACATAGAGGTGAATTATATTCATACATGCTCAATGAAAGGCTTGGGTGTTTCATTTCATTTTTACCATTCTAGTATTCGTACCTACTGAATACTTGCTAAACGGTTTAATTCATCATTTCATTTCCTATTTTCTTCAAGCCCCTTTTACATCACCTCCTTACTTAAGTCTAATACTTTATAAATATTACACGTAAAATATACACATTTAGGTTTTGAGTTAGATGTTGTAAAAAAAGAAATAAAAAACACCCTCGGTAAACGATAAAATTCACCCCTACTTTGTATCTCTGAGGGGTATAATTTTTCATCGTTAGCGTTTGAAAGAAAAATCAAAAAATGATCATTACAAATTATACTAAAGCCTTGTAAAGTTTTTGTTAAATAGAAAAATAGGTCTTTCTCAATCCACTCCACTACTTTTGAGTATGCTTATTAGCGACACATAATCGAGCTTATTTGATGAGTGAAAATTCGACTTATATTTTAGATTATTAGTAATAAAAGTACTTGACAATCGAAGCCGTTTTATTTGACATTTTAAAATCGGTTTCTGAAGTGGGAAGCAAGAAATGGAGTGATACCGCCAAAACACAAGAGATGTTAGCACTTTAATCTTGTGTGAGAAATAAGGGACTACCATTGGAACGAATAGTAATAGATTGTATTATTCGTGACCTCTGATCTCCAGGCCTCCAACTTCTATTTTGTTGTCCTTGTACTTAAGTTTCATAACCTATTCTTTTCATTTCAACCATAGAATTTTCCTCATCAGATTTGCTCTTTTTCTAATTATTACAAACAACTGATGAAAAAGAATTTATTACTTCTAATACTGTCTCTTCTGTTATCGGGGCAGTTATTAGCTCAATCACTGGGCTATGACAATCATCGTATTGCCATCAGTGCAGATGGTAATAACCAACCTGACAATCATCCCGAAGCACAATGGCCAAGAGCAGATCCCGATGACTGGGGAGGTACACCTGCTTCATTGGCTATCATTGCCAAATTAGGTTTACAAGACAAAGTAGTTCACTTTTCTTACAACAACTTTATTGATGCCCCTGCCCACACTACTGAAACCAACTATATGAAAGAAGCAGCTGATGGTGGCATAGAAAAATGGAATTTCAATGAAAAAGTATTTTTTGATGTTCCCGAAGACCCTGCCACTGCTATTACCCACTTGGCAGAAGAAATCGGAAAATCATCGGCAGAGGATCCTTTGTACTTTATCCATATGGGAACTTCAGAGTTCTTTTACAGAGCGGTTCAGGAAGTGATTGACAACGGTAAAATAGAAACACTCTCTCATGTACAGATTATTTCTCATAGTGGATTCAATGATAATCATTTACGTAGAGAGGCACATCACACCATGCAAGAAGCGATTACTTTGAGTGGTGATCGATTAAAATATAAGAAAATACAAGATCAAAATGGATGTGAAAATCTTGATCAGCTTTGGTGTTCAGGCACTGACTTTACCCCCTGGAAATGGATGGAAACGCATTCTGACCCCAATATTCAATGGGTATACAGCAGAATGCAGTTTCATCCACAAGGAAAGGGAGCTGATATTTCTGATGCAGGAATGGTTTATTACCTGTTATTGGGAGATGAGTTTGGTAGCCCTGAGAAGTTTCAAAACTTTATTGGTGACGGTATTTCATTAGGAGCCGTAATTCCTGTAGAAGGTATTGACATTTTCCCTGAAACAATGAATGCTTACATCGGCAGAGGTGTTCACATCGGGTATGCCTTACAACCTGCTGATGCTTGGAACCAAAAAACTACCTGGAAATCTTCCAATTCAGAGGTTGCTTATGTGTCTGACAAAGGCGTAATATTTGGACAAAAAGAAGGAACAACGACCATTACTGTCACAACTGATGAAGGGAATTTCTCCGATGTTGTGGAAGTAACGGTAAAACCTCTTCCCGAATGTGCCGACTTAGAATACATTGCGATTAAAGATTTTGAGATTGCCCAGATTGATACTTTTGTCACTGCTTACAAAGACAACGGACGTAATGCTATTGCAGTAGATGCAGGGCTTTATAAAGATAAATTTGCAGCCACTAAAAAAGTATTTGATGGCTTCACGGGTTTTTACAATATCAGTATGACAACGCTGACTGAAGAAGATGGTGAAAGTACATTTCGACTGAAAGTAAATGGACGTTTGGTGGGTGAATTTCAAAACCCTGTAGCCACCACTGATATGGAGCCTTATACGCATGAATTCAAAAATGTTTTGATAGAAAAAGGAGACGAAGTGCAGATTGAATCCAATGCACACTCCAACGGTTTAATACCTGAAGGTAATGGCTTTGCCTATGCTAGAGGCCGATGGCGTTCTTTAAAATTTGAATGCCTGGGGGAGTGCGAAGTGGAGGAAGTGAACGGGCTACTCATTTTTGAGGCAGAGCGCTTCTCCTTGGCAGGGCACTGGAAAGTTGGTACCGATACAGAAAAGGCTTCTGGTGGTAAGTACATCTATTATGATGGATATAATTCTTATCAGAAAGTACCTGAAGGACAAACTATCTCTTATACTTTCAAAATCAATAATCCTGGAGGTTATACTGTAAAATGGACCATGAGGCAGCCTGAAGGTGAAAGAGGTGGAGATTTAGGCAACGATGCTTGGATCTATTTTGATGGTGATATTGGAAGAGCAAAACAACAACCTCTTACCCATTTTGAAAAATTTGTAGGAAGAAGTACAGATGATTTCACCCTCAATGGACAATTGGACTTACACAATGAAGGGCAACCTTGGATGTCTGTCGTTTTTCCAGAAGCAGGAGAATATACCATTAATTTAAGTGGGCGTTCTGCTCACTTTCAGGTAGATCGGATTATTCTTTTCAAAGGTATGACCATTGATGATGTAGCTGTTAAACTGACTGAAATCAAAGAAACCAACAACTGTGATATTGTAGATATTCCTGAGGAAGAACCTGTTCTTGCTACTCCTAAAAAATTCACTTTACCGTATACCAATACCCCTCTTGAAATTGATGGTTTGATGGATGATTCATGGAATTGGACGCAATGGAAAGAAGGAAAATTTGAAGGTAATGGAAAAGATTTACCGGAAGCTTCAGACTGTAGCTACAGTTTTAAAGCCATGTACGATAGAGATAACGTTTACTTCTTAGTAAAAGTAAAAGACGACAAACGAGTAAAATATACTGAAGGTCCTGCCTATTGGGATGCAGATAATATTGAGCTGTTTTTCAACCCTGACAATGAGCATAACCCAAAGGGTGAATATGGAGCAGATGCCATGCAAATCCGATTAAATTATGGGTTAAATAATAATCTATACTCTGGTAATGGAAATTGGAAAAAAAGTGATGATTATAGTGGTTTTATCTACAAATCAGTCAATACCAATGAAGGGTACATAATAGAAGCCCAAATTCCTTGGGATGGAATACTCGCAAACGGTAATATTACTGAAGGTATGGAAATGGGATTTGACATCAGTGTTTCTGATCGAGATGATGAACCCATTAAAGAACATTCTATATTTTGGGCTAATGATACAAAAGAAGGAAAGTCTGAAAAAGATACTTATAAGTTTGGGAATATGATTTTAGGTTCGATGCAATACAATTACATGGACCAACTGCCTTGGGAAGTGCTTTTTGTTGACAGTGAATCCAATGAAGAAGGCAAAACACCTAGTTTAAAAGAATATGCTGTAGATGGTGATCCTACCACTTTTTGGCATACGCAATGGTTCTCTGCTCAACCTCTTCCCCCGCATGAAATCCAGATTGATTTTAAAGATAGCTATATGATCAGTGAAATCCATTACCTACCAAGACAAGATGAGTGGGGACCGAATGGTGCTATTGGTCAGTATGAAATTTATTTGACGGATGACCTTGAGAATTGGGGAGATCCTGTTCATACCGGAGAATTGGATTATGGTACATCACCTACCAAAGAAGATTATAAAAAGCTTCAAATGATTTCACTTCCTGAAGTAGCTACAGGTAGGTACCTTCGTTTGGTAGCATTGACTGAAGCTCAAAATAACCCCGAAATACCCTTTACAGCCATTGCTGAACTGAACTGTATTGGTAAGCCAATGAAAACAGAGGAAGACCCCATCTTAAATCTTTCTACATCCCTGCCTTCTATGGTACTGTATCCTAACCCTACTCAAGGAACTCTCTATATTAAAGGTTTGAATGCAGAGGTGAAAAGTGTTGTCGTTTACAATATGATAGGACAAGAAGTGATCAATACACAAATTGAATCCAATGCCTTTCAGCTTGATGTACAAGCTCTACAACCTGGAACGTATATCTTAAAAATTAAAACTAAAAACGCTATTATTTCTAAAGTCTTCTTGAAAGAATAAATGCAAAAAGGTAACTATCCTCTTCTGTGGGGTAGTTACCTTATATTTCTGATATAAGTTTATTATCTAATGTATTATAACTAAAAACATTGTAAACTAAAGTATCGTCAACTTTTAATCGACCTTTCTACAAGCATTTATAGGGTCTACTTTCAAGCTTCCTTCTTCTTCATTTTTGTCTTGAAACAAAAACGAAGCAAAAAATTCAAGGCTTTGAAGTCAAAAGCTAAATTCCATTTCTCTCGCCTAAATGATTTTAAACTCGCTGCGCTCAAACAGCAAAATCATTTTTAATGGCTCACTTCATGAAATTCTTGACGCTTTTCCCTTCAAGGCCGATTTAGAGAGACTACTAAATGATTGCCTAAATTACAGAACAAAAGACAAAGGTTTTATAATCATCTTCTAAAAGTAGTTCTGTAGGGTCGTTGCATTGCAACGTCCTCCCGAACCACAATACACTTCCATTTGACTTTCACAAAAGGAATTACTATAACTAATGAATTCTTAGTTTACAATGTACTAAATTACAGCTAGCGGATAACAAACTAACTTGTTCCCATTTTCTAACACCCAACAGTTTCAAAGAAGGCAACAATTTTCAAAAATTCATTTTTATCTGCTAAACTAGATAAAAAGAGATTAAGAGAAGTGGCATTGTAATGTGAGGAAAGATCAAAAAGAAAATCTAGTTTTCCATCATTATCAATATCTCCAACCCAGAGTATGTCAGGCATGGCATCATTAAAACTTGCACATGCAAACAATAACTGAGGAGTTTTCGTTTTACTCTCGTTATCTATGAATAATCGATAATTGGCAATTTCATAGAAGTCGCCACCTAAAAGCTGTTTATCGCCAGTAGCATATAACTTTATTTTAGTATTGTTATAATTCAAAATCGTAGAATCACCAGGTAGTGGACATACTAGGTCTTTTAGAGAATCAATAGAATGAAGCGTTCTATCTTCTAAAGGAAAGTCTGAGAATAAAAACAGACAGTCATCTTTCTCGATCACACTTACCTTAACTCCAGAACTATCTCCTTCCAAATCCATAACTGGATCAATATCTTTTTCAAAAGCAACGTCTACATTTTTCAAATAATAATTAGATGAATCAGCAAAAACACCTACCCATTGTTTATTCGCATATGACTTATCAAGTTCATCACCATGATAAGAACCTGCCTCTATTAAATTAAAAAAATAATTAGCGTGTCTTTCAGGGTAATAATCTACAAAATTAGAATCGATCTCAAGTCTTTTTCTCTCCTTCATCACTTCTTCAACCACTTCCTCTTCTATCTGAGCACTATCTTCGATAATTTCAATTATCTCTTGAGCAGCCACGTTGCTGTCCATATGTTTTTCTTCCTTTACTACACTTACTGCAATGGGTACAGAAACAACTTCTGAAGTTTTTTGTTTGTTCTCACATGAAAAAAACGAAAAGAGAAAAACAATGATGAGTAGTTTGTGATACATCTTTGATGTTGATTTAGTAGAATAATCTAAATAGATTACTCTTTTAGAAATGAATAGTCATTTTATAGAAAAGAGGATACAAATGTAAATTTAGAATAATTTCTTTACAGGCAATCCTTTAATTTCATTTTTAAATACATTCTCTAAATCTAAATTTTTCTGATGTTTAATATCAGTTGCTTCCGCCATAAATGATCCTTGAGAAAGATGATATATAAATTTTAAAGGAATAGCGCCTGTTCTACTGTAAATGTCTTCTATATAATTAAACTTTGCTCCCCTAAAATCATCTTTATTGATGGTAGTAGCATTTTTAGCAAAAAAGATCTCTAACAAAAAGCTTCGTTCTTCAATTGGAGAAGTGATTTCCAAAGTCAGTTTATCACATTTAATACCTAATACTTTTTCAACACCCTCCTCTATCTCAACAGAGGTTAACTTAGAGTTATTGGCCATTCTTGTATTAAAAAGGTATAATGTATCATTACCAAAATATTTTATACTATGGATCAATGTTTTTGCATCAAAATAATCAAAGTCATAAGCTTTGTTATCGTAGGTCTGATAAAAGCTACCGTTCTCAAAATAAAAAGTTGATTTTGAAACATCACCCTTTTTGGAGATTTCAGCTGTTCCATGAGCATCCTCGATGGCCTGTGTAGAATATTCTATTATGCCACTAAACTCATTTTGACAGAATACATTTAATGAAAAAATCAGGATAATAAATAATGTCGAATAATATTTCATGAAGATCTTATTTTTAAGATTGATAGAAGAAAAAATACACTGTAAATTAAGTTTTCTGCTATTTATGGTTTTTAGAAGTCAAGAGATTTCTGATGACCTATAGGAATAGTAACATAGTGCAACATAACTTTATATTACTTTGAGTTCGCTTTAAGAGTTGAAAAATACTAATCATAACTGAATGATAAAAGGGTTATTTTATTTTTTTATATGCATTACAAAGAATTAATACTCCTGCGTTAATATATTTAGATTTACCCACCTATTTTTTCAAAAAGAGGATGTAAAATTGCATCAAAATTCTCGAATATATTAAGTTTTTAGAAGTAGAAAGGTGAACTATGTACCAGACTATGCTTGATCAAAACATTCATAAACTTTCCCCTATCTCAAAAGACACTCTATATTAACTGAACAGGTACTCATTTTGTAATCTACTCCCTTGTATTTATATTGGTTTTAAAACTTCTTGGAATCTGAAATGAGAAATTTACAACTAACAATTATTACTTACTTATGAAAAGAAGGAAATTTTTTAAGAGTACAGTCAAAGGAGCATTAGGAGCAAGTATCCTTCCTTTACTAGGAAACTCTGATAGTGTGGACACTACTTCAACTTCTTCCAAAAACACTTCTACTTTAAAGAATAAATATAATCCCAAAGAGCAATGGCATCAAATGGGAACAGGTAAGAAACCAAGGCCTGACCGTCAGAAAACAATTGAATACGACGTGGTCATTGTAGGGGGTGGTGCAGCAGGAATGTGTGCTGCCGTAAGTGCTGCTAGAAATGGAGTAAAAGTGGCTTTAATTCAAGACCGCCCTGTATTAGGAGGCAATTCATCTAGTGAAATTAGAGTACACCTCAATGGTGTAAATCACCTCAAAGGAGGGGAACCTGAAAGAGAAACTGGTATTATTGAAGAAATACTCTTGCACAACCGCTTTCACAATCCTCAGGATTCTTACCCTGTATGGGACCATATTTTGTATGATTTTGTGACAAAAGAAAAAAATCTTGACCTCTATTTAAATACTTCTGCTTTAAGAGCTGAAATGAAAGGGGATCGTATTGATGCGGTCTACTGCTGGCAACTTACAACAGAAACGGAATACACTTTCAAAGGAAAACAGTTTATAGATTGTTCTGGTGATGGTCTACTGGGAGCTACTGCAGGGGCTTTTTATCGTACAGGTAGAGAAGGTGCTTCTGAATTTAATGAAAAATATGCCCCTAAAGAAGCTGACGGTTGGCAGATGGGTTCAACAATTCTATTAGGGTCAAAAAATATGGGTAAACCTATGCCATTTGAAGCCCCTCATTTTACAATCCCTTATGAGGCTGAAAAGTCCCATAAAGGACGTAAGTTGATGCCTTTCGAATTGGGCTTTTGGTGGGTTGAGCTAGGAAGTGACGAGGATATTATTGGGGAGTTTGAAGACAACAAACACACCCTTATGGGCTATGCTTATGGTGTTTGGGATTATCTTAAAAACTCTGGTAAATATCCTGAAACTGAAAACTATGCACTTGATTGGGTTTCTTCTCTTCCAGGAAAAAGAGAATCAAGGAGGTTTATAGGAGATCATATATTAAGTGAACCTGATCTGCTCAACAATGTCGACTTTGAGGATGCAGTGGCTTATGGAGGATGGTCATTGGATGAACATAACCCAGGAGGTATGCTCAACTTGGAAGAACCTCCGAGTTATTTTCATGAAAAATTCAAAGAAGTTTATCAGATCCCATTTAGAAGTTTATACTCTATCAATGTTCCTAATTTATTGTTTGCAGGTAGAAACATTAGTCAAACACATATTGCATTGTCATCTTCAAGAATTATGGCTACTTGTGCATTGGAAGGACAAGCTGTAGGAACGGCGGCGGCTTTATGTGTTCAGAAACCAGTAATGCCACGTACTTTGGGGCAAAAATACATCAACGAACTTCAGGAGCAACTTCTGCGTGATGATGCTTTTATTCCGAACCGTCCAGCAAAAGATAAAAATGATCTTATTCAGAGCTCATCTAGTCTTTTTGCTTCAAGCACTTCTTCTGGATCAGTGGAAACATTAAAAGATGGAATGTCTAGAGATTTCAAAGAAAAGAAACATCATTGGCAATCAAAAGGTCTTCCCGCAACTGTACAGATTGAGTGGAATCAAAAGCAGACCATTTCCAAAATTGAAGTAAAATGTGACACCAATGTCAAGAAAAACATTATGCTGAGAAGAGATAGTTTGGAAAATAAAACCTACTCTACCAAGGTACCTGAGGAGTTGATGAAGGTATTAGAAGCAGAGGTTCGTGTAAAAGGAAAATGGGTAAAGGTAGCTGAAATCACAAAAAATAAAACGCGATTGATCAAATTTGATTTTGATACTATCGAAGCTACTGCTATTCGTATTCACCTCAAAGAAACATATGGAGCAGTAAATGCTAAACTTTTTGAAGTGAGAGCTTACTCTTAGCGGTTAAAAGCTTCACCCTAAATTCATGTTTTTAATCTGGATTTAGGGTGAAGCTGCGAAAAAATACTATTTATTTCGGAATGAAATTCTGGTGCCTATCAAAGTTATAAAAACATCAAATAACAAATTAATTACAGATGAGACTAAAATGATTAGAATAATAAAATAGGTAAAAAATATATTTTGATTTTGCTCTTCTAAAATACCCTTATCCTTGATATAAATATCACTCATATAAAAGCTCACATCATTAAAATATAAAAATGAAGACCCTATTAATATTGAGATAAAACCACCTAATAATAATTGGTAAATTGCTACTTTCTTTGATTTCTTTTGAAGAAAATACGCAAATGGAACTCCCAAAATAATAGAAATCAATAGTATAGTTATTATTATAACTCCTATATCTAAAAGGTCATGAAGCCTAAAATAAGAAATGGAAAGAATAGTAATACCAATAAACCAATAAATTGAAATCACCTTAAAAAATTGTTGCATTCTGATGTAAATAGTTTCTAAAAAAATTAACAATCCCCTATTTCCATAATTTCGACTTTGCCCTCTTTATTTTTGAACTTCATTTTTGAGCTGAAATGTAGGCTTCAAGAGATTGAAGAATATTCATTTCATTAAGATTAAAGTAATAAGGAAATTATTCAATACAATTTACTGAATTATTGAAATAGATCTTTATATAAAGGATAGAACAAGATCAGGTTTATTACTAAGTGTACTGCAACATATTGCAATTTGATACTAGTAGGATTGAGTTTACGATATTTTCTGTTCTTACAAATTTCAGGATAATCTGTATTAATATAAACTGTAACTTTATCCCCTTTGTGTAATTCGGTATCTTTTATGTCAGAAAATTCAAAAATTGGTACTTTACCTTCTTCTTTTAATTCAGTATCATTAGTATCAGAAAATTGAAAGAAATCCAATGGTTCATATTTTTTTAGATTATAGATGTAACATACCTGATATTCATAACTAGTTGACTCATCTCGCTGTCTTTTGTTTTTTATGTTTGCATCGATGCACTTTACTTTATTATTGAAAATAGAGATATAATTTTTTCTGTATTTTGTCCTGACCTTAAGTGAAAGAATGAGTATTAGATTAATAATTAAATTGATTAAAATAGACTGTAATGGCCTTAAAATAAAACTAAGAAAGAATAATAAGAATATAATCAGTCCTGAAGCCATATAAAACTGTAATTTGACAATCTCCCACCAAGAATAATTTTGCCCAATTTTCAATAAAAAAGGGTGTTTTAATCTTAGACTATAATTATCAAATTTATATTGATATGTAGATCCACTGACGTTACGTTCAATACTTTTTAGAATCATATGAAATGCTATACTTAACTCTTTTAATAGTACTTTAAAGATTTTGAAAACACTAATAAAGACAAAATTATTATCAAGACGATCAATAGAACGATATGAGGTATTAAAAATTCTTTTGCTAGATTACTTAATACCATTATTTCAAATGGAATACTCAGCAATGTAAAAACAATTAAAATGGTTCTCACATATCTCCATTTTAACAAAAGTCCAATAGCCAAAACAGATCCGATCACTCCAAATAGAGTGAAGTTACCGCTTTCGTGAACAAATAAAGTTTTTTGAAATTCAGTGATTAATGTAATTGAAATAATTAGGATCGAAGTAAAAAGAGTAAAATAAAAGCCTCTTTTCAATGATAAATTTTCATTCATAATCTGTTGAATCAATTAGTTCTCAGTTATTGTAATTTGATATACAAGAAGCATAAACTTTTGATATTCATTCCCGGATTTTAGCGGAACTAAAATTGAAGAGAGAATACCCAGATTTGAAGTTCTCTTCTTAATTGTAGATAATCCTAATAAATTTGCTTTGTGGCTATAAAGTAGTTGAAAAGATCAAGAGATCAAACAAAACACGAGTCTATTTTATATGCATTACATTATTCTCATTTAATGCTTTTTAGCTTTCTCTACTACTTTGTCAAAACGACTATCCATACATACACTAATATCAGTCGTTACAAATTGACCATCTAAAAAGAGACTAAAAATTGTAGCTGGTGAAGGTGCATTTTGTGCTTCCTTCATGGTTTCAATTTTAATCACTTTGAGCGGTAAATTCCTATTGTGAGCCGTTTCAGTAATTGAATTTTGAGCGTGAAACTCTGCAAATGGACATCTATTGGAATAATAAATTACAATTCCTTCTTTATCTGAACATTCACCATTCTTTACAGAAGGATTAAAAAACGGATCTTCTTCATTTTCAGAAAACTTCAGTACCAATAAACTAAACCCACTTGATGTTCGATCTACCTCTACAAAGCCTTGTTTTAGCAACCATTTTGTATCACTCATAAAATGGTATTTCTTTGTACCAACAACTGTCACAAGTCCAGCTTTATTTTGATTTTTAGCTTGATCGATTGCTGATTTTAATAGCACTTTTCCGTAACCACTCTTTTTATATTTACCGGAAACCCAAAAACAATTTATATTTAAATAATTATTGGCTGTTATCGGAACCCAAGCACTTTCTGCTGGCCCGTATTCGATAAAAACTTTTGCTCTTTCGTCTAGTTTCCTAAAAGTATAGTTATTTTTAAATTCCCCCTTTAACCAATCTTTTTTAGCTTGATAACTTTCAGCACATTTCTTATCAGATATGGCACAACAAATATGCTCTGAGGTAATATTCTCCTCATTTAGTTCAATAAAATTTTCCATTTTCTATCGGTTTTTGTCATTTAAACTTAGCTTACAGAGCATAAACTATTACATCAATTATTTATCTAGAGGTAAATACCTTTCATTTATCACATTTAAATGATGTATTTGATGAGCAGTAATAGTATAGGCAATGGCAGATAAAGGCATTTCATAATCAAAAAACTTACAAGTTATATCAAGAATTTCTTGATTAAAAGAATCAAACATCATCTTCGAAGATTGACGTACAACCTTAAGTTCATTGATAAGTTGGTCAATCGTTAATTCATCCGCATTGGAATGACTTGCCATAATTTCTTGATCATTTGCATCAGGTGTTGATCCTTCGTTTCGAGCAAAAATGATGGCCCTGTAGCACCATATTCTTTCCCAATCAATGAGATGCTGTATAATTTTGTGAATTGACCATTTATTTTCAGCATAAGTTTTTAAGCCAATTCTTTTCAATTGAGCAATATCAATACTGTTGATTTGATGAATACTTAATTGAAAAGCTTCTTCTAGTGCTCTCCCTTCATTAAGCTGATAAACATAGTCTAAAAAAGAAGTATTTTGTTTTGGCTCTGATTTCTCCATTTATATTTCGATTGAAGTTGTCTAAATTTTGTTGGTTCATTGATCAATTTAAAAAATTATAGTCAATATTTCTATTAGGTGTAATTTTACTGAAAGTATAGTTCCATAATGGTAGACTCACTTCATCAATCGTTTCCTAATTCTACTTAATGAAGGAGGCTGTACACCCACAAAAGAGGCGATTAAATATTGAGGAATACGTTGGGTTAAGTCTCCGTATTCATTCATAAATTTCTGGTACCGTTGTTCACTATTTTGCATATAAACAGCTAAAAGTTGATTGACCATTATATCAAAACGATGCTCAATAATCTGACGTGCGAGTAAGTTACCACTAGCTGTATTTTCGAAGATATAATGAAGCTTTTCTCTATCAATCACTAACAACTCACAATCTTCAATTGCTTCAATGTTTTGTACAGAAACAACTTGTCGATTAAAGCTTGTATAATCAGAAATAAATTCACCTTCTTTAGTAAACTCAAAGGTTGATTCTTCCTCATTTTTGAAGACAAAATACCGAACAAGTCCTCTCTTAATAAACCCGACATATTTACAAATGGCACCTTCCTTTAAAAAGAAATCTCCCTTTGCTAAAGTTATGGATTTGAAACTAGATGTAATTATTTTTTCCTCTTCAGAAGAGAGGCAAACGAATTGATTTAAAAGTGATAGTAATTCAGAAGTCATGAATGTTTGAGTTTAGACGAATAATACTGAATATCAAAGATAGTGTGATTATAGTTTAATAAAGTAGGCTATCATCGCATTAATTTATAAGCCTAGAATTTATCTTCTTTCTGAAAATATATGATCATTTTCACCTGCCTGTTGATGCCATAGGTTTGCGTTAAAATTTGCCTTCTTTACATTTTCTAGAGCCTCTAATCTCGGTTTCCCAAAGGGGTCAAAAAAACCAGTTTGCTCCTTTCCTGTTTTATCAGTACGACTTCCCTTCCACTGTTCAATATAACCGCAATTATGCCACCCCAACATGTAAGGAATATTGGAAATGCCCCTTAAATAAGTGTAGTACTCTTCCCCAACTGCATGATGATTGTTTACAGGTAACCCTTTGGCCTTATACATCTCTGGAACGGTATAACTGTAAGAATGGTCACCATTTAAAATAGGTAGGCCTGAGAGTTTATGGTAGTGTTCTATTTTGTTGACATGAGAAGGGGTGAAAAAATCATAGTCCTGAATTAATAATACATCCACATACTCTCCAACTATTTCATATACCCAATCCGGATGTCCTTGGCCATGGCAACTTATTTTATCCCCTAGTATCAAATGATTTGAATCATACAAACGAATTGCATACCTATTCATATGATGCCATTGACGAACAATTTTCTTAAGCATCTCCGTCTGATCTTGTTGCCATAATTTTATATTTTGTGGATTATTCCAAATTGATATTTTTTCTAATTCTTGCCAAGAACTTACCGTCAAACCATAATTTTGGTTTACTTTATCAATAGTAATATAGTGTGCTTTCAAAATTGAAGTCCATATTTTCTTTCCTGTTGTCACACCTTTTTTTTGAATAATATCGATGACCCAAGGATGAAATAATAGATCGCCTTTATACCCAGCTTTTTTAATTTTCCTATAATATTCTTCTAATGAATAACTGGGTAAATCATCATAAGTATACCCGATCAAGAACCTACTATTTTGATGTTTTGAACAATATTCTTTCGCTACTTTTTCTGCATGAAGCTTAAACTCTAAACTGAATACATCAGGAAATTTTCTTCCAGACCTTTTTACTCTCCCTGCATTAATATCACCAATTTTAATTTTTCCCAAAAAGTAGATTTCCTGTTCATTAAAATACTCATCTGGAAGAAACATTGGTCGATGGAAGGCAATTGTATTGAAACCATATTTTTTATGATCTTCCACTATTTGATCCATCCACTTTTTTATTTCATCGTTGGCAAGAAAATTAAACTTCCCGTTTTTAAATATACTTTCCCCAAATTGATCTACCCAAAAATCCTTATTGTATTCTGCAAACCTTATTCTCTTATCAATATGATTCATACCCATGGAAACAAACTTTTTACCATCTCCATCCACAAACCACCAAACATTTTTTTTCTTTTCAAGATGTATAAATGAAGTTGATCCTATAGTAGTATTTTGAGCTATACTTTTTCCATTAAATAGAAGAAAAACGCATAACAGTAGTCTAGTATTTAGTTGTTTGAATAGATAAAGTGTAGTCATTTTTTAAAGCTTGTTTTTACTTAATATTGAATTTTCAATTCATGTAATTGTGCCAATTCAGTATTGGTATAGGAAGTTATTTGTGTAGTTCTTCCACAGTGATTCGTCCAAAATTCATTCGAAGCGACAAGGTTATCCGCTTTTAATCTTAAAATATAATGATAGAGTAAACTATTTGATAATCCATAAATGAGGTAGGATTTATTTACTTCAAAAGCAAAACCACAAGAAGCACTTCTTGGTGGTGTATAAATCGTAATTCGAGTATTAGGTGAGATATTTGAATTCTTAAATACAGACTTTACCTCCAATACAATTTTCTTTACAGGTAAACTTAATTTACTTTCAGAAACCTTTTCTTTTATACTAGATAGACTATCAGGATTAAAAGTTTCTTCAATAGGTACATAAGAAATCTCTACCACCTTACCAGTTACTACAACTTTAGCGTTTTTAAAACTATCTTCAATATTACTAGGACCTGAACACCTACAAGCCATTGTTTGTAAATTGAGTAATAGTAGTGCAAATAATACAATTGTTATGCTTTTCATTTCTATTGTGAGATAACTAAGTTTTAATAAGAAACAGGAATTTCTATTTCAATTTCAATATCTTCTTCCTCTTCTTCAATGTCAATTACAACTGGTCCCTTTAACGCTCTTCTTAAAGCAACCTCTTTTTCGTTGGGGTAAAACCGTTTATCTTTTTTCATTTCATTTAAAATAAGGGGTAATTTAATTTTATCCACCAAATAACTGTCATTCAATAAATCATACAACGAATGCCTACAGGAAAACTCTTGAAATATGCCCATCTTTGGACTAAAATAAAGAGTGGTTAAAGTATCCAATTGCTCTCTCTCAATACAAATACAGTCAATCTTTCTTTCCCTGAAAGAATAATATTTTTTTACTTCAAATTCTTCACCCTCTACCTTCAATTGCATTTCACTATCAAAAACATAATCTACTATATTACAGATTGTATCATTAATAAAAAAAGTTGAACTCAACTGATTTGAAGTTTGATTGAAATTATACTCTGAAAAGCCTTGTGGATGCCATTGGTATCTGAAAATTTTTGAATCCTGATGCTGTTCTACAGACAAGAATACCTCTCTCTGTTTATTAAAAAAAGAGGCACTTTCTAAAACTCCCTTTGTCTCTAATTGAATTAAACCTCTTACTATTTCAGATTTTGAATTAGCAATTTGATCCGACCTTTCACAACTAAAAGTCATAAAAATCAGGTTAAGAATAACAATACGATGAAATTGTACTTGATAATTCATAAGGTAGAGTGAATTAGTTTGCCTTGACCATACAAAATCAAATTAGTTATTTATTACATACAAATTTTCAATAGAGACAAGAAGTAACTCATTTTAACGAAAAACCTATCTAAGAAGTAGTTTATATTTTTAGTAAAGTCTCTCAAATGAACGGTATTACTTTACATGAATTAAGGGCTCGTCATTAGCCCACGTACTTAAGCTGTAGGTTAATGACAAGTGATCAATAATTACAACCAATTCCCTTTAGCTCTTTCTTGAATAATTACTTCTCTGATTTGCTTTTTAAAATCGGCAGGTTCTTTTTCTAGGATATCTTTTGATAAGTCTTTGTATTCTTTATTTTTTTTCAAAAAATTGGATACCCTTTTGTGATTTTGAGCATTAGAAGCTAAAGACCATTTTGCACTTGCTCCCGTTAGAAATAAGTTTAAGTCTTCCCTATTTTCTGCATGAGTGGCATTCTTTAAAATTACAGTAAGGTATTTTGTATTACCAGTAGAGAAGAAAGCTGCCCAATTCATATCATTCTGGGAAGGCGAAATAGGGAAACCATTCATCAATTCATCAATATCTTCTGCCTTTAGCAATTGCTTAAAAAGCTTTCTCAATAACGGATCTTCAAATTTTTGGAATCCAATTTTAAATTCCTCCTTCACCTCAGCATCTTTCAAAAATAACCCACCATAAAAACCAGTAATCATAGGAGTCAATTGCTCACTATTGAATTTATTTGAATTGAAAAATTCAATGGAGTGCTCCAGTAACTTTTCATCTTTTTCAAGATAGTAATGATGTAATGTTTTAGTGAAATCATTCTGATGATTCTGCCCTATTACTTTAGTGATATTACATAAAATAAAGCAAGTCAATAAGATGTATTTTAAAGAATTCATAGTCTGTTTTTATCATTAAAAAATAATCTACATGTTGTATTAACATCATTCAAAACTAAAGAGAATTAAACATGAAATTGATTAACCCAGGTTAAGAAAAGCTATTAAGAGTATAAATTCTATAAACTATATTATCTATTTTTTAACTCGATTTTCCTACCGTCTAAATCTTGGATAACAGCCACCAAGCCCCATTCAGTTTCTTTTATCTCTTGGGTGATTTTCCAATCAGAATCCTTTATGTCATCTAACACATCATGTAAATTATCTACTTCGAAGCCCATTCGAAGAGACCCATCCGCTTTATCCATCGATTTAGTTAAGGGGTAGATTTCAAAAACAAATCCATCCACTTCAGATGCAAAATGAAAAGGACCATTACCATGTTTATGATAATCGAAACTTAGTCCAAGCATTTTATACTGTTCTGCTAGAAGTTGAGGTTCTTTGGTTCTTATCACAAGTAAATTGAGCTTCATTTTTTGTCTATTTTAGAGTGTTTTAATTTTACTGTATTAACCCAGAACCAAGTAATTCAATCCAAAGGTCTTTATAAGCTGTATTTCTTATTCCTTCACCATGCGCCTTTCTCCCTTCTCTTACTGGTAAACTTAATGGATATATTTGATGCTCAGAAATAGCCATTGCATCATACGCTTTCTTGATCGTTTTTGCCATTGGTTCTTTCGTGTTATATATTCCAAACCAACGTTCTTGTGGGGTAATACTTTTTTGGTGATACCAATCTGCAATCTTAAAATCTGGAGCACGATCCCAACCGCCAGAGAAAGAAATGACTTTGGATACTAGGTGACGCTTTGCAATAAAACAAGCCATACCACCACCTTGTGACTGCCCGCTTACTACAATATTTTCCCATTTTGGAGTACCATCACTATTGATAAAACTTTCCCAATTCAAATCAGCATCAAATTCACTCAAATAAACAAGTAATTTTTTTAGTCGATGAACGATCGCATCTTGGGGTAAATCTGATATTAAAGCTGTTGAATTAGTACCATAGATTCTTTTTTCTCTGAAATGTTCAGCACAGTCCTTATCTGAATCAAGAGCATCACCCCGACATATTTTAGAGACTGACTGCCTGTTAATATACGATAAGCTAATTACTCTATAACCTTGTTTTACTGCCACCATAAATAGATTCATTGGTCCCCTTTCCGGAATTCCATTTGAACCTGGGAGAAACAGTAATAATTTGTTTTGTTGTATTGAACGATCATACATGACAAAATGAGATATGTCTGAATTCTTAATACTAGGATCAGTCTTGGAAGGTTTAATAGTATACTTTACAATTTGACTTTTTATTAAGGCCTCATCATCGGTAGACTTAACCTTTGTTCCGCTAGTAAATACAATCAAAGAAAGGAGCGTTAGACTCACGTTCAACATCTTTTTTAATGACATCATTTGTTTTTATTAGTTTGCTTATTATGAATGATTTAAAATAAGGATTAACTTTTCACTTTATCTCTTATTTATTGTTCAAAAAGGTTGATCTATACAATAAACCTGTAATTATTCATTGCAGAAATACATTACTTCAACCTTTTTAAGAATTGAGAGGGAGTAAGACAAACAATATTTGTAAAAGAGTTTGCTTGATCTAGTTGTTTTAAATATCACTCCAATTCATCTATTACAAAAATAACGATAAATTGCTTACATTCAAGTATCTAACTTTAAATATGTACAACAATATAAATAAAGGTTTATAACGCACGAATGTGGCCGCTGCTTAACATTCGTGCGCGCATTATTGTAAGATTTTAGGCAATTGATTTTTTATACATAGTGAAGAAATAGAAAGGAAGAAAACCAAATGCAAAAAGGAAAGCACCTAATAACAATAACAAGTCAGCCCCTTGCAAGTGCATTATTTTGAAAACTGCCGAAAGACCCGTGATCACCGCGGCAGCAACTCCCGATATAAATTTTAATCGAACTGAAATGGTTTTTGAAAGTATCACTTTGTATCGATCTATGGCAAGTAAAGGAATAAATACAAGTAACAGTAATAAGAATCCTAACATAAAGAGTTCTGTTGCGAAAGCCATATGGAGCAGTTTAAATGTTACACCTGCAGTGAGTGCTACTGCTCCAAGAAGTCCAGTTAAATACGTTAATTTTTTCATCATTATTATGCGTTTAGAGTTAAGTAAAAAAACGGTTTTGTTTTGTATCTCCAACAACCCATCAGGAGCTAAATCTAGAATTGCCTGCTCAAAAGATTGATCAAAAGGTTTACCCTTTCCCAATTCACTTTCAACAACACAACATAAATGATCTATGATATCATCCCGAAGTGTTTGAATTTTCAATCCCTGTGCATCAACATATTCTTCGATTGCTTTTTCTTGCTCACTATTTAATTTCATGTGATATTTAATTCTGAGAAAACAAGCTTATTTAGGGTGGCTAAGAAGTCCTTTAGTTCCTCTAAAGAACGGTTTTTTTCTATTTTACCTTCAGGTGTGAGGAAGTAATATTTTCTTACTCGCTTTCCTATATATTCTTCCTGATAAGTAAGAAGCCCCTCCTTTGTCATTTTTTGTAAAGCAGGATATAACGAACCATCTTTTAATAAGATTTTACCTTCAGATTGTTCTTTTACATGCTGGAAAATTTCGTAACCATACATTTTCCCTTTTTCCGACAATAAGTTTAAAATGATTGCGGAAAGTGTTCCTTTGAGTAGTTCTTTTGAATACATAGAGTAAATATACATAATTTATCAATACATCATAATCCTATGTATTGTATTATGATATTTTACAAAAAAATAAAAATACAATTACATACTATATATCAGCTGATTACCAAACTTCAGTTAAGACGATTTCAGTGATTTTTAAGAAATGATGATAATTTTTAGTCTTCGATTTGATCAATAAATTCAATTCCACCTACTCTTCCACCTTTCAATATATCCAATATAATAGTCCCTTCCGTTTCGTGCTCTAAGACAATATTTTCATCAAATTGCCAGTCTGACCCTATTTGATTAGGTTTTTCCGCTGAAATAAAATATACATAAGGCTGAATGAGCCACTTTCTAATTTTGGAATTTTGTAAATCCTCAATTAGATCTTCTCTTTCGGGTTCTTGTTCCTTCAGTAGTGCAATGATTTGCTCAGTATAAAACTCTCTTTTCTGCATTTGAATGGAAGAACAACTTAGGTTCATTTTAAAATTGACCTAAATGTACTATACAATTCCCATTGATGAATACTATTAAGCGTAAAAAATCAAATACGCTTTCATCGATACCTTTAATCAATTGTGAGTATTTGGTTCCATTTCCCACATTCCTGATGAAGAATACTCTTTATTTTCATATTCATACCTTGTAGTCCACTGTCCAATAAACTTATTCATATCTTGATAGTAATGTCCTACATATTTAGTCAAGACAGGAGAAGTTATTCCCTCTATTTTGGATACCTTACCCTGCTCATCCAACTGATACGAATACCTAAATAGCTTATGAAATTCTATTTTTTGATCTACAAATTTTCCATACACTACAATCTGATCCTCAATTTCACCACCAATTATTTCTTCAGATACAAAGCCTTCAAAATTGTCATCATTCAGCATTAATTCCATATCAAAGCGGAATTTCGGATTCCTAAGTAACTTAGGTGAAGCTAGAGAGTAGGTATAAAATCCAGTCCACTTTCCCTCAAGTTCAATCTCAATAGGTGTAGAACTCAACCACTTTTTTAGTGTATTAATAATTTGCATTCAAACTGTCATTTGGTGTTGAAGTAATTTCATTATCATTAGAAAAGCTTCTCCTTTTCCTCCTTTTGTAGACTAAAAGTTGATAGTATTTTTTGGGTTTCCTCAATTCGGCCATCAATAGGTTCAGTAACTATTATTGAATAGAAAGAGGTTCTATATTCAAAGAAATAATGAGTTTGAAGAAAGTTTTTATCGATCAATTCATAAACGACCTTTTTACATTGCACCTGATTGAAATCTACGCTCTCTAATGGCTCTTTTAATTTATAATTTTCTTTTTGACTAAGCATATAATTGATACCAGTATAGTATTCGGAAAAACGCTCTATTTCTCTTACTCTTAATTCCATGGAATCCATTCCAACCAATAATATATTAGATTGTGAACCTTGAAATAAATCATTGTCAGCGATACCGAATAATACTGTAGAGTGATCAAGTTCTTTCCAGTTGGATGGATACTGAAACGAGATTCCTAAATAATTAAAATCTATCATTTGCACCTCCTCCTTTTCCAAACAGCTTTGAAAAATAAAAAAGATTAGCATAAAAAGAAGAAGTGGATTGTTTTTGTTCATGTTCGTTAGATTAAGTTCTGTCACCAAGTTTTCACACACAATAATTATACTAGTAACAAGTTAAAAAAATTGTGAACTATGTTCTAGTCAACTTCCAATAGAACTTTTTACATGATTTTATAGAAACTACTTTCAAGCTTCCTTCTTCTTCATTTTTGTATTTATCCATTAAGCCAAAATCAAAAGGAGTCCACAAACATGCCTTCAATCCGCTTTGCTGAAATCCACTATTCGCCCAACTATTACATGTTTTAAAACACGAATAACTACCCTTTGCTTTATAGAAATTATCGATTGATGAATAACCTTGATTCTCTAAAAGTACTTTCTTTCCAGCTTGATCTATTTGAAATGATAGTTGTATATAATCTTCAAGTTTAGTCAATTCGGATTCTGATACTTTAATTTCAATCCAATTCGAAAGTCTATATCGATAACGAGTCACGTGCATTAGTGTTGAACTTTTAAGAAATAGTGCAGTAAAAGCATTATCAAACGTAAGATCCCCCCATGTTGGCGTATTGATATAAAAGTTCTCATCTCCCCAACCAAAAGATAAATAATGATCCGTTGGCTCATACTTTAAGTTTGATATCAACTCTGTATCCATTGTTTTAATTGGCAATACTATATCCAAGTGAACTCCGTTTGTGGTCAAGTATATCGATTTATCTTTCACCTCACCATCAGCTTTGCGATCAATTGTAATGGAAGACAGTAGTAAGGAAATAGCGAAATAAAACACTGGTGTTGACAAAAGAGCAAATGTCCATTTTAAAATTCTAATACTTAATTTCATAACGTTACTTTCACTTTATGGATAGGGTGATTTTACAAATGAATTATTTTATGTCTGCTTTCACTTTTTCTAAATCTTGAACTACTTGAGGAATTACAAATTTCCAATACTTCTCATCAAGAATTATAGAATTTTTGATAAGGTTGATTCGTTCCTCCTCGTCATTATTATAAGATTGATAATAATACACAAGAAGACGTAAATATTCAGTGAAAAATTCTTTTTTAAAACTATCATACTCTTTATTCAATGCAATTATTACATTAAAATCCTCTTTAGCTAGAGTATTGAAGAAATAAAACTTTTTCCCTTCAAATAATGGATATTGGTTAAAATAACTTCTTGCTTTTGAATAGTCTGAACCATTACTAAAACCGTTCATTTCACATAAAATTTCAAAACGATAAGTATTTAGGCAAGTCATAAAAAAAATGTTTTTCTCTTCAGAAGTCTTTAGTTTCAGTTTTCTAAAGTTGACCTCATTTTGAGCTAAACTCATCTTTTGATTTTTGCCCTGAAAAGAAGAAAAAAGCATATCATAGTAAATATACAAGAACTGTTTATTCGTCCTTTCCTCATTCTTTATTTCATCAAACACCTCTTGATATTTAAGTTGCCTTTCTTCTCCCTTTAATTTTTCAAGTCTGTAGAATTTTTGATACAAGCGAAAGGTAAAATTGAAATGATATAAATCGACCTCTTTTGGCTTTTCCAAAAAACGTTGAGAAATTAATTCATTTGGGTTCGAAAAACTCAGTACCAAAAAATCTTTGACAAATTGTAATTTTTTCGACTTCACCCTATTCAACTTGTCAATAACCTCTTGGTCTGCTTTACTATTATTGTGAATTTCATTATCTATAATTTCTGCTAAAGTTATTAAGTCATCATCATAATTTTGTGCATAAATATTTGAAGCAGCAAAGAGTAAAAATAAAAAGATAAAATTTTTCATTTATTAGATATAATAAAGTAAGAGTTTGCTTTGAAGAAATACCTCAATAGATAATTTTTCAAACATGTAAGAGGTAAATTCCACCTTAATTTAATGATGCAAAAGTCTATTTACTCTTAAAAAATGATGCAACAAAAGGGTGTAAAATTATTGGCACCATAAAAGAAATATATTTTCAACATCCCTCCTTTATTTCACTGAAAGCGTTTGGAAAAACGCTTTATAACTTTCTGCTATTTTTTCCCAACCTCCTTTATCACTAAGCCAAATTACAGAGGGTTGTTTTAGACTGGATCGAAAGTCTAAGCATAATGGCACATCATAATCAAGGTTGCCTATGACAAGCATTTTTTCATAATCTAAAATACCGGGTTCCAAGCCTTCTTTTTGTTGACCAATCCAATAAGATTGTTCTTGGTTTTCATCTTCATAACAAAGTTTTTTCACTCCTGTAGTTTCGTCTATTATGGTCTTTTCTGCAAAAAGATGAATTTTATGGAATCCACGTATCCCATAATTAGAAGTTAAAATTGTGTCTATGTTATCTAAAACTAGATTCTCTTTTGGTATCAAAGGCTCTTCCTTGATGAATTGAATCTGCATCTATTTCTTCTTTTGTTTGATTAATTTATCAACTACTCTTTAATAATTCAAGTACTTATCAGGGTTTATACGACTCATTTGTTCCATATAATCACCAAGATGTACTTTTGCTTTTTCCAAAAGTGCTGACTCTTGATTCTCTTGTTCTGTCATATAGAAATCTGTTCCAAAAAGTACTCGATCGCTCAGAGAATTGCCCTTTTCATCCTTAGAGTCTAACCAATCCTTTATTTTATTAGTGAAATCCGAATCATTTAACCGGTACAATGTATAAGAAATATCAGTATACAATGAAGGATAATCTATCATTAACTTTTTGGTAAGCGAAGCCCAGTTATAACCATCATTCTCTATGATTTTTCTCTCTTTCTTATTTTTGATCTCTTTTAATTGATAATCCATTAAATCAATTTGATCATCACCTCCCATATGTGCTAGGCAAATTTTCAGTTTAGGGTATTTGAGCATTATGGGTACATAGTTTTGTGGATGACCAAAAAGATCACATGCCATATCGTTGGCTCCCTTAGTATTATTTTTAATCCATTTTACCTCATAGTATTTCTCTATTCTTTTATGAATTTCCTTTTTAGCCTCTTCAAACGCATCATGATATGAAATATGTTCAATCATGGCTACTTTTCGAGGGATTAAGCTCTCAATGTTATCACCAACATAAAGTGAACCTACTCTAGTACAGTGTGTCATAATAGGAATTCCATTTTCTTCTGCATAAGCGTAAAGCTCATCTAATCGAGGATCAAAAGGGAAAAAACCTAAAGCGGGATATAGTTTAATTCCTGAAAAGTAAGGTCTTACAATACCTGATTTTGGACTTCTTATCCCTTTTTCAAAATACTTCTTGATCCAATTAACTAATTGTTCGCCTGCATATGCTCTTGGGTCAGCACAAACAAAAGGAAAGAAGTTATCTGGATATTCCTTTTTAATGTTTTTAAGCTCTTCCAATTGTGTATTGAAACGTACGGGAGGAAGCAGCTTATTATCCATATAATCCATATTCAAACTCAAACCTATTAGTTGAACATCACTATATTCGGAATGATAGAGTTCATAAGGTGACATGAAAACTTCCTGCTGCGTTCGTTTGGTTCCTTCTTCTAAAAACGAAAGGTATTTATGAAGAGATTTCCGTTGATTACTGCCAATGTTACCCCACTTCGCCATACGGTCTAGAATTACGATCAACTTTCGGACGGAGTTTTTATCTATTACTCTTTTAAGTATTTTCGGATATTTCCTTAGTAAAGGATTTGGAATGATTTTCAAAAAGCTATCAGGTGCACATTTCGTAGTGAAGACGTGGAGATGTACGTTTGTAAAGGGTAGTTTTTTCATTGTATTTTTATTTAGTTTTTAGGTTTTTTACCCGAACGTCTAAAATTGATAAAGCGGTCTAATAGATCGAACCAGAATGGAGCACCAAAACTTAACATAAAACCACTCAATATTATACCCAAACCATACAAAAAGTAATCTTGTAAACGGGGAGTGTAATTGCGTTTGTAGACATATTGTTTCAAATTATCATGCTTTTTATCTACCGAAGCCTTACAAAAAATCCAACTTAGTGGAGCGGTTTCAAATGACCATCCCAAAGGTAGTTTCAGTTCATCAATCGTTTCAAGTTGACTTTTTACATCTTTGACAAACTTTTCATTGCTTGTGTTTTTTTCTCTGTTTGGATTGTTATCATTGAATTCTTCTGCTGCAGAAACCACTTGAGCTAAAAGATCATTGTCTTGATTAAAACTTTTGACCATGTGAATACTATCAAAATTCAAAAAGAGAGTCAGTGCAAAACCAACAATCATTAGTTTATTTTTTTGGCTTGATTGATACCACCCAGAAACGCGATCCATATAAGCATTGTACCAGTCTTCTATGAAAACTAATAGCTTCTCTCGGTCTCCGTTGGAACGAGTATAAAAAGACCAAAGCAATTCTTTAAGTGTACTATAATTCATTTCTTGCACACTTTTTTCAAAAAGAGTCATTGTATCTGTGGATAGCCTTTGGCTGGGATTCTTTTCTTGATAATTCACCTTTCCATCTGTTTCATCACGAAGTCGGACAATGTCAATTTCCTCGTCATATTGTTGACTGATGATATCAAAAAGGGCCTGACTAAACATCTTGGAACTGATATACTGTGGAGGTCTTTTATTGGTATTATTTCCCATACCACCAACTAAAGGATGATTAAATAGTAAGCGACCATATTGGAGGTTGGAGGGATCGTCGAGCATCTGAATTAGTGCTTTTTTTAGCATTTCTCCTCTAGCCTTAGTCATATGATTTATCCACTCCAAAATAGTAGAAACTAAAATACTTAGAAGAGCATATACAAAGCACATGGCAATGAGAAGCTCAATAAAAGAAAGAGATAAAAAATCCATGAGATTCGTTGTTTGTTATGAATAATAGTTACTTGTCATGGTCAATATTCATTCTACAATAAATGAATTTTGATATGCTTAAAAGTAAGTAGCTGATTGTTGCTTTACGTTTTAATTGATCTTAGACCTAAAGTTTGTTTAAGTATAAAATAGTAATGATTTAGGAAACCGATAGTGATTGAAACTTACGAGATTTACTACTCTGTAAACTAAATTATTGTCAAATTTTAGTCGATCTTTTGGTAAGATTTCATAGTACTGACTTTCAAGCTTCCAAATATCCAAATTAATGATAATCTCATGCTAATCAAAAAAATAGATATTTTATTCATTCAATGCTGAAAATTTGTATAACTGACCTTTCGCTCACCAAAAATTTGCGAATGGTAAAAGTATAAATATAAGGATGCTAAATTAAGCTGTTTTT
>NZ_JACVVP010000006.1 GCF_014534745.1 Flammeovirga sp. EKP202 | reverse complement strand
TACAAGTTTTTGGCGTTAATTTGTAATTGAGTCACTCTATTATTTTCAACAGTTACTCCTTCCCATGTGTTAACAGGTGTATTAAAGTCCCATCCAAGAGTATTATTTTGATTACTTTGGTCGATATCAACCAAAGCAAGAGAGTCTATGTGATTAACTTGGGCATATGTAGTTCCAGAAAGGAAAATTATTAGAATTGATAAAAATTTCATTTTAATATACAATGAATATTACTTTGTTATATTTGCGTAAATTTAACTAAATAAGCTTTACTATTTTTTAAATAGAATAAAAGCAAAGATGAATTCCAATAGGAAAAGTCTTTTTTTATGAATACATGAATTTTTTTATATGTTTTTGGATAAGTTTCTTAGGAAAAATGATTTTATTGTCATAGGAGCACAAAAAGCCGGTACAACAGCTTTAGATTATTATTTTAGAAAACATAAAGATTTAGTTATGCCTAAAAGAAAAGAATTACATCATTTTGATAATGATTTAATTTTTAGGTATTTACCTAATTTCGTTTTGAACTTTTTATATCATAAAAATTTCAATGATTTAAATCAAAAATATAAAAAGTATGGTGAGATAACACCAATTTATATGTATTGGGATAATTGTTTGAAAAGGATAAAAAATTACAATGAAGAAATTAAAGTAATAGTTATTTTAAGGAATCCTATAGAAAGATCCTTTTCACATTGGAATATGGAATATGATAGAGGTAATGAGTTAAGATCTTTCGAAGATGCAATAAAACAGGAAAGTTCAGATATATTAAATAATAAGTATAAGAAAGATCGTATTATATCATACTTAGATAGAGGATTTTATTCTAGACAAGTTATTGAGATTTTATCCCTTTTTAAAAGAGATCAAGTTCTGTTTTTAAAATATGAAGATTTTAAAGATGATCAAGAAAATCAACTTAAGATAATATATACTTTCTTAAATATTAGTACTAGTTTTGAATATCAGAATAAATTAATTCATAAGAGAGTTAAACATTCAAATCTAGAGGATTCTACAAAGCAGTTTTTAAATGATTTTTTTAGTGAAGATATTTCTAAATTAGAAGAAATTTTAAATTGGAATTGCGATGATTGGAAAATCTAATAATTCTTATTAATGTATAAAAATATGAATCAACCAATTATCATTATTGGTATGCATCGATCAGGTACAACTTTTTTAAGTGAAATTTTGGAAGATAATGGTGTTTTTATGGGATCAAATAATGACCCCAATAATGAACCCTTCTTTTTTCTTGAACAGAATGAAAGAGCTTTATTGAAGGAAGGAGCAAGTTGGGATAATCCTCTACCCATTGATGAACTAACTTTAGGTTTGATTGGGAGAATTAAGTTCGTTAAAAATTATTTAGGCTTAAAAGGTATTAGTAGTATTTTTGCGAACTCTAATTGGGGATGGAAAGACCCAAGAAATTCTTTTACGATAGAAGGTTGGTTAAAATTTTTTCCGAATGCAAAAGTGGTCCATATTTATCGAAATGGAATTGATGTTGCAAGAAGTTTACAAACAAGAAATAAAATTCTAGCTAAAAATGGAATAACCCATTACAGTCAGTCTTTTGATAGTTTATCAAACTGTTTCAAGTTATGGGAGATATATGTTGAAAAATGCTTGAATTTTACAGATTCATATGCAAATTCGATTAATATATGTTATGATAAGTTGATCCATGGGGATCAAAAAGCTATAGATGACATTAACTTATTCTTAGGGATAAATATAAGAGAAACAGTTCTAAACAAAGTTGATCAATCAAAAAGAAAGAAAACTGAATATTCTTTGGAAGAAAGAGATATCATAGCTAATTCAAAATTATTACAAAAGCTCTACAGAATTAACAATGGAAAATAAGCCTTTAGTTAGTGTACATATAATTACTTATAATCAAGAGCTTACAATAGCTGAAACCATTAGTTCAGTTATTAGTCAAAACACTAATTTCTCATTTGAAATAGTGATTGGTGAAGATTGTTCTACAGATAACACACGTTTAATATGTGAAGATTTTGCCTCTAAATATGAGAATATTAATCTTTTAGATTCTAATGAAAACCTGGGTTTAATGGGTAATTTTATTAGGACTTTTGAAAATTGTAAAGGGAAATATATTGCATTATTAGAAGGTGATGATTACTGGGTCGATAAAGGTAAATTACAAAAACAAATTGACTTTCTTGAAAAGAATCAAGAATACTCAGTCTGTCATACCAATTTGAATTTTTTATATGTCAAAGAAAATAAACAAGTAATTAATTATCAGAGACCAATAAAAAGTACAGCATCGGATATTGATTTACTATTTGGTAATTATACAAATACGCCTACCGTAGTATTAAGAAATGTATTCAATAGTAAGTTACCTTCTGATTATAGGAATTTCATTTGTGGTGATTGGGCATTATTCATTTTACATGCACAAAAGGGTAAAGTAAAATATTTACCTGATGTAACCGCTACTTATAGAGTACATGATTCACTATGGAATGCAGATCATAGATGGAAATATCGATATGATACAATAATTCAAGTTTTAGATTATTTTTCAAATGATTATACTCTAAAAATAAAACATAAGATTTGGGTTAGAAGGTTTATTGTTGATATCCAAAGAATGAAATCAAGCATTAAAAGATTAGATTTATTCTATTTCTTAATTTCATTTCTTTCATTTTCTAAAATCTTTATGAAATTGAATTTCTCATTTAAAAAAATCATAAAATATAAGAATTATAATCCTTGGTAATTTGAAGATAGGTTTGGAATATGTTAAAATAATTTTTTATTCTTGTACATATATTAATGCAAAATAAATTATCAATAATAATCCCTGTATTTAATAGAGTTCAGCTGATTCAACAAACACTCAACTCTATTATCAATCAAACATATAATAATTGGGAGTGTCTTCTTGTAGATGATGGATCTACTGATGGAACTCAAGAAATATTAGAAAAGTACACATTAAAGGATTCACGTTTTATTCTTATTCATAGAGATAGGGAGCCTAAAGGTGCTCCAACTTGTCGAAATATAGGTTTAGAAAGATCAAATGGAGATTATGTGATTTTTTTTGATAGTGATGATATTTTTAAATCAGATTGCTTTTTTAATAGGGTGAATAAGTTTACTACTAATCCTAGTTATGATGCACTTATTTTTTCAGGAGCTTCATTTGAATTAGATGTTAAAGTATCTAAAGAAATTACTAGATTAGGGCACGGAATTAATGATAGTACTGATTACCTTAGAAACTATGTATTAGGTAATGTAAATTGGATTACGGCCTCACCAATTTGGAGGAGAGAGTATATAAATCAATACCGTTGGGATGAAGATATAATAAACTGGCAGGACCCAGAATTTCATATAAGACTTCTTAATAACAAGCTTAAGTTTAAAGTGTTTCAAGAAATCGATTGGTATTACAGAGTTGATAGAAATTATGATAGTATTTCCAAAAAGAGGTTCACTTTGTCTTATTTATTGAATCGTAAAAATACTTGTACTAAAATTATTAGTTATTTAAATGATGACCTAACAAAGTTGTTATTCATAAAAAAACAAGCAAATTTTTTCTTCAAAGAGGCAGAAAAATTTGCTTTAGATATTGATTGTAAATTCGAAGAAGTCATCCTCTTGTCAAATCCATTTAATTATTATTCTAGATTCAACGCTAAGCTTTTAAAAATATATTTATTTATACTGCATTTTTTGAAATTAACTAAAATACCCTACGTTAGAGGATTAGTTGTAAGTGCATTTAATTTTTTTAATAAATGAAAGTAAATTTAGGCTTTGTATATGTTGCAACAGGTGACAAATATATAAAAGAGGCAGAATTATCGGCAAAATCCTTAAAAGAAGTAATGCCGGATTCCAAAGTTACTTTAATAACAGACAAAAAATATTCATCTCAATTTTTTGATAATATAATACTTCAAGGGTTTGAATCAATTGATGAAAAATCATGGAAAGCTAATTTGGTTTACAAAATAATAGGTATTTCAAAATCACCGTATGATAAGACAATTTTTCTAGATACAGATACTTTTGTTATTGAACCATTTGATGAGTTATTTGATTTATTGGATTATTTTGAAGTCATGGTAGCTCCAGATTATTATGATAAAAATAAAATTCAGATAAACGGTAAAACAGTTGAGGGGTATTACCCTTATAATACAGGCGTATTAGCATTTTCAAAGAATGAACAAACAAAGGCTTTTATGAATTCATGGTTGTCGATATATACGAAAGAATTGCATGAATTTTGGAGTGACCAACAAGCATTTATGAAGGCATTAATTGAAATAAATGTGAAGTTATTAGTTTTAAGTTCTATTTATAACTTTAGATTTCTAAATAATGTAGGTCTCCCAGATGGTGAGAAAGTCCGAATTTTACATTCAAGATCATCAGAAGACGAGTTTAGAAGAATAGCAACACTTGTAAATGCATCTACATCCCAACGTGTTTGGGTAGCACCACTACGAAAGATATTCAGTTGGAATTCGAAAAAAATGTTCCAAGGAATTCGTAATTTCGTCTATCCTTTAATTAAAACTATCAAATGAAAACAGTCATCTTCGCAGGTGGTTTAGGTTCTCGAATTTCAGAAGAATCTCACCTAAAACCCAAACCCATGATTGAAATAGGTGGGAAACCTATTTTGTGGCATATCATGAAAATATATCAGTCGCATGGTTACAATGATTTTATTGTCTGCTTAGGCTATAAAGGATATATTGTAAAAGAATATTTCGCAAATTATTTCTTACATAATGCTGATGTAACATTTGATTTGGCGAATAATCAAATGGAAATACATAAGGCAAATGCGGAAAATTTAAAAGTTACTTTAGTTGATACTGGCTTACATACCATGACTGCCGGTAGACTTCAAAAAGTAAAACCTTATCTAGAGGGGGAAAAAGAATTTATGTTAACGTATGGAGATGGAGTCTCAAATGTTGATATTAATGCATTAGTAGACTTTCATCATCAACATGGTAAAATAGCCACAGTAACTGCAATACAACCTGCGGGTAAGTTTGGTGTCTTGGAGACCAATGACGATTCAGAAGTTACAGGGTTTGTTGAGAAACCCAATAGTGGAGGGGCTTGGATAAATGGAGGCTTCTTTGTTTTAAATACTGAAGTTTTTAAGTATTTAGAAGGAAACATGGAAGATGAAATGTGGGAGCAAAAACCCATGAAAAGTTTAACGACAGATCAAGAGTTAGTAGCCTATCATCATCATGGATTTTGGAAGTGCATGGATATACTGAGGGATCGAGTAGAATTAGAAAAAATGTGGGTAAATAATCCTCAATGGAAAAAATGGGACTAAAGAAACAATTATCAGATTCATATAAAGGAAAGAACGTTTTCGTAACAGGGCATACTGGATTTAAAGGGACTTGGTTGGTACTTTTACTTCATAAACTTGGAGCCAATGTGAAAGGTTATGCTTTAGAAGCAGAGAAAAAGTCTTTATACAACGATATTGAGGGTGACCAATACTGCAACTCTGTCATTGCAGATATTAGAGATCAAAAAAAGCTATTACACGAATTACATGATTTTCAACCTGATTTTATATTTCATTTAGCTGCTCAACCCTTAGTATTAGCCTCTTATGAGCAACCGGTTTATACTTATGAGACGAATGTAATGGGCTCAATTTACCTTTTGGAAGCCGTAAGGTTAATGGAGAAGAAATGTCATGTAGTAATGATTACTACTGATAAAGTGTATGAAAACAAAGAATGGCTTTATCCTTACAGAGAGACAGATCGTTTAGGAGGTTTTGACCCTTATAGCTCAAGTAAAGCAAGCTCTGAAATTGCTATATCATCTTTTATTAAAAGCTTTTTTCCTATTGCATCTTTTGAGGCACATCAAAAATCTGTCGCTGTCGTGAGAGCAGGAAATGTGATAGGTGGTGGTGATTGGGCTGAGAACAGAATTATTCCCGATATTGTACGTGCATTATCGCAAAATGAAACGATCAAAATTAGAAACCCTAAAGCTGTAAGGCCTTGGCAGCATGTATTGGAGGCCTTGATAGGGTATTTGCAGATAGGAAGACGGTTATTCGATGAAAAGGACCTTTCTATTTGGGCAAGTGCCTGGAACTTTGGCCCATTACATGATGAATACGTAGAAGTAGAAACATTAGTCAAAACAGCAATTGATATTTGGGGTAAAGGGGCGTATGAGGCAATAGAGATAGCTCAACCTCATGAGGCAAAGTTGTTAAGGTTAGATTGCTCTAAAGCTTCAAAATTATTGGGGTGGAAACCAAAGAAAAATGCTTCTGAAGCAATTTCTTTTACAATTAAATGGTATAAAGCTGTAGATCAAGATCAAGTTTTACCTTCAGAATATACAAATCAACAAATAGACGAATATTTAGGATGAAGTTAATTTTCATTGGAGGGTCCTCTTTTTTAGCAGAGAAGATATTAGAACAATTATCTATCATTGATGTTGATGAGGTTTGTATCTACACTAGAACCCAAAAGGATTGGATGTATAATTCCATTACCGAAGGAAGTACTTTAAGAGAACCAAAATACACAATAAAATTCTTTGATGCTCTTCAAGGTAATGTTAATGATTGGATTGAAGAATGGTCAAAGAGTGATGTTATCATAAACACAATGGCAGCGGGTGTTCAACCTAAAAAGCAAGCTGTAGCAAGTGATATTTTAGAAATTAATGCTTTTTTTACTATTCAACTGATTGAGGCACTTACAACGTCAGGTTTTAAGGGTAAGCTTTTGACTTTTGGCTCTTATTTTGAAATTGGAGATACTTCTTCGGAAGCACTTTTGACCGAAGAAGAGTTTATTTTTTCATCGAATAAATTACCTAATACCTATTGTTTATCTAAGAAAACATTGACACAGTTTGTTTATAATAAACATAGGTCTCATGACTTTGAATATGATCATTTACATTTGATCTTAACAAATATTTATGGTCTAGGGGAAAATGAAAATAGATTATTTCCCTATATCGTTCAGTCAGTAAAAGAAGGGGAAGAACTGAAATTTTCCTCTGGTTTACAGATGAGACAGTTTACGCATATTTCCGATGTGGCTAATTTAGTTATAGATTTAGCAACCTCACCATTAAAACATCATGGTGTATATAATATCACTTATGATGAGGTTTTTTCCGTGAAAGAGGTTATCAGTAAAATGCTATCTCAATTGGAAGCATATGGATATGCTTTACCAAAATATGAGTTTGGGGAAATAAGCAAACGTGACCAATCTATGAAGTTTTTAGGTATTTCATCGCAAAAAGCCAAAAAAGAGTTAAATTGGCAACCTAAAATTACTTTAGAAGAAGGATTAAAAGAATATTATGAAAATAATTGATTCCTATTTTGATGAAGTGCATCATATAGAAAGTCATTTTTTTAGCGATGATAGAGGGGCTTTTTTAAAGGCTTTTGATAAGAATAATTCAATTTTTGCGGAATATAACATACAACAAACAAATTACGTTCACACGATGGATAAGTATACCTTAAGGGGAATGCATTATCAAGAGGGGGAATTTGCTGAAGCAAAATTTTTTAGAGTTGTAACAGGTGTTGCACAGATTGGTTTTGTAGATGTACGATCTATCGAAGAGGGTAATAGATTAAACTCAGGAACAATTACAATTAGTGATCCCAAAGAAGGGGTGTTTATTCCAAGAGGATATGCAACGGGCTATTTAACTTTAGAACCTGATACTATTGTTCTATATTTTTCTGACAATATTTACCAACCAAATGTCGAAAAAGGAGTCCTTTGGAATGATTCTCGTGTAACTTTACCTTGGGAATCGAATACTCCAATTCTTTCAGAAAAAGATAAACTTTGGTAACCAAACACTATGATATTAGATATACTTATTCCCACTTTTAATAGAGGAGAAGACTTAATTTATAATTTAAATCTACTGGGTACTTATATAAGCTCGATAGATCAAGATAATAAAATCCAAATCATTATTTCCGACAATTGTTCTAGTGATAATACTCAAGCATTAGTTAAAACTTTTATTGAAGGTCATAAAACCATAAATATCCAATATTACAGAAATTCTGAAAATATAGGTTTGGAAAAAAATGCTGTTGAAGTATTGGGTAAATCAACGTCAGATTTTATCATGTGGTTGGGTGATGATGACTATTTACCAAAGGGCTATTTGAATTTTGTTTTTGAACAGATAAACAGTGGAGAAATAGGATATATATTGCCTCGAAATAGTAATATCCTTGATAAGAAAGAATTCAAAACTTCTGATATTAAACAACCTGTTTTTGAATTAAAAGAAGCTGGCTACAATACCATGTTTGATATTGGACATTTCTCACACCAAATGTCTGGAATAGTATTAAAACGAACTTCGTTATTAGAAAACTATTTAATGAAGGAAGATTGGAGAAACGTCTATTTATTTATGTTTTTTACCAACTATTGCCTTTTACATTATAATGGAATTTTTGTTGAAGATTATAAAGTGGCAATTACTCAAGGTAATGTAAAGGCTTGGTCTTATGATAAGGCTGGTTTACTACCCGAAGTGTATAAATCATATTATTATTTTTTAAAAGATATAGGTGAAGAAAAAGTATCAAATTTAATATTTGAATTTACTAGAAGGCACACTTGGAGGTTTGGAATTGAAGTAGTGAAACCATTAAATGCCTATAAAAGACTTGAATTCCTTTTGTCACAAATATTAGAAATATCAAATATTAAAAGTAGGCTAAGAAGTTTATTTATTAAGGATTTTATCTACAGAATAATTCGATGAATAAGGGAAATCCTATTTTTATCATATCTAATGAACCTTGGGGTGATATTTGGTATTCTAAACATCATTACGCAAACGAATTAAGTAAATTAAATCATCAGGTTTATTTTATTAACTCGCCATCTTATTGGACTTTTTCTCATTTATTTGATTGGTCGATAAAGGTTAATAAAGTATCTGAGAATCTATATTATGTAGATTATAATAATTTGCTACCTGTAAGGATATTTAAGGATGTTTGTCGTAACATTAATGACTTTATCAATTGCCTAAAATTAAGTAGGATAAGTAAAAAAGGAATATTTTGGCAGTTTGACCCAACAAGGTTTGGAAATACAAATTCTTTAGGTAGGTTTAAAAAGATATACCATGTTGTTGACCCTTACATGAAGTGGTCTTCTGATAAACAAATTGCACAATCATCAGATCTTATAATATGTACAAGTAAAAAATACTTATCACATTATAAGGGGATTACAAAAGGTGAAAAAGTGATATATATACCACATGGTTTATCTGAAGATGAGAAGATTACTGACTTTGATAAAGTTGAACAAATCAAAAAAAAGGAAGGTAATTATATTTTACTTGTCGGTACAATCAATCATGATATAGACTTTTCTATTTTAGAAGGTTTGGTTGAAATTTTTAAAATTATTGTTTTAGGAAAAGAAGTCATTACCGATAATAAATGGGATATCTTAAAAAAACATCCAAATTTACATTATAAAGGAATGATACATGCACAAGAGTTAAAGTATTATATTTCTGCTTCAACTTTGTGTATAACATCTTATAAATTCACGCTTCAATCTTCTGGTGGAAACCGATCACCACTGAAAATATTAAATTACTTGGCACAATATAAACCAATTGTAGTTTCCACAGATTCAGAAATCCCCACTTTAGAAGGAAAAGTGATTTTCAAGGCATCTTCAGTTGAAGAATTTATCCAATTGGCAATAGAAAAACAAACGATATTAGATGATGATCAAAGGTTACAAATAGACCAATACTTGATGAATCATAGATACCCAAAACTAATCGAACAAATTTTTGAATATGTCTAAAAAGAAGGTAACATATATTATATCAAATATTGAAAAAGCTTTTGAGTTTGAATGGGTTGGAACTTATTTAAATCGCGACCTCTATGAATTAAACTTTATTTTACTTAATCCGAAAAAAGATACTTTTCTGGCTAACCACATGAAGTCAGAAGGAAGGCAAGTAAATGAAATTCATTATTCCTCTAAAAAAGATTTATTGACATGCTTTTTTAAAATATTGGGTTTGTTATTAAAAAGTAGACCCAATATAATTCATACACATTTACCTGAAGCAACATTAATTGGATTGTTGGTTGGGAAAGTTATAGGAATAAAGAGTAGAATATACACTAGACACCATTCAACTTTCAATTATGATTATCATCCACATGCCATAAAGTATGATCTTTTTTCAAATTGGTTAGCTACTGATATTGTGGCAATAACTCAAAATGTTAAGAAAATTCTAACAGATAGAGAAAACGTTGAAAATAATAAAGTAAAAGTTATTCCTCATTGTATTGACATTGAGCGGTTTGATCGTGTGACAGAGGAAGAAATAAATGGTTTAAAAAGTAAATATAATATAAAGTCAAGTTCACGTTTTGTTGTAGGTGTAATATCAAGATATACTGAATGGAAAGGAATTCAGTATATTATACCTGCTTTTAAAAAATTATTACAAGATGAACCTAATGCTTTATTAATTTTAGCTGGAGGGAAAGGAGGTGAATATACAAACGAATTAAAAGCTTTATTAAAAGAATTACCCTCCGACAATTATTTGGAAATAGAATTTGAGAATAACCTATTTGCATTATATAAACTATTTGATGTCTTTGTTCATACACCAATTGATGAATATTGTGAGGCTTTTGGGCAAATCTATATTGAGACAATGGCCGCTAATGTACCTTCTATTGTTACCAGATCAGGAATAGGAGTGGATATTTTAAAAGATAAGGAGAATGCTTTAGTGGTAGATTATAAAAACAGTGAAGAAATTTACAATGCTTTGCAGTGTCTTTTGGTTGAAGATAAAGGGCTAAAAAAACAGATTATCACAGAAGCTAATCAAATGGTTAGAAAGGAGTTTTATTTAAAAAAGAAAATTGATTTATTAGAAACTCTTTATGAGAGAAGTTAATATGAAAGAATCACTTGTTACCATTGTAATACCTATATATAACGCTGAAAAATATATCTTAGAAACCGTTAAAAGTGTTCAAGGTCAAAGTTATTCAAACTATGAGTGTTTGTTAATTAATGATGGATCTAAAGACAGGTCTTTGGAGGTACTCAGCAGTATAACGAGTACTGATAAGCGATTTATAGTGATTGATAAAGCAAATGAAGGTGTTTCTATCACAAGAAATAAAGGACTAAAACAAGCGAAAGGTCAGTTTATTGTTTTTCTAGATAGTGATGATGTACTAGCATCTGATTATTTAACTTTACGCGTTAATTTTTTAAATAATAATACAAACTATATTGGTGTAGCAGCTGATGTTACAACAATTGATGAGAATGGAGGTATACTAGAAAGTAATTATAAGGCTTTGACAACTTATGAGGAACTTGTCAAATTTTCTTCAAATACTCAAACTTGTCCTTCATCCTATATGTTTAGAACAAGTGTCTTGCTTGATAATGAAATCTTTTTCAATAAAGATCTTTTTAATACAGCGGATAGGTATTTTTTACATTTAGTTTTTCAGAAGGGAAAGATGGGCTATGTTACTGGAGCAACAATGTATTATAGAATTCTTGAAAATAGTATGTCTCGTAAAATATCCCCCAAATTAGTTGTGGATTATCTCAACTATATCCGCCTTGTTGGTGAAAATATAAACATGGAAAAGAGGGATAAAAATAAATACTTAAGTCATTTCTACTATACAGTGTCAGCTTATGCTTTCCATACAAAGCAATATTACAAAGCGGTTCATTCTTTAATTTATTCTTTTTATAAAAGTTATTCAACAACTATTGAACTATTGAAAGCTCGATGAAAATATTATATCTAGGTTATTGGGGTGTTAATGAAGGCCTATCAGTGGCGACTATCTATCCACACCTTAAAATTTTAGCATCTTTTGATTCTATTCAAAAGATCTTTTATTTTTCAATGGAAAGGGAGGGTACGACTGAGACAAAAAGCTTCGACTCTTCTAAAATAGAGCATTTTCCGTTTGTTACAGGTCATGGATTGAAGGATAAATGGAATGACTTTACAACTTTTCCTAAAATATTACTTGATTTTATTAAAGAAAAACAAATAGATAAAATCATAGCTAGAGGTGCACCAGCTGGAGCGATAGCATGGATGGTTTGGAAAAAAAATAAAGTTCCGTTTGTAGTCGAATCCTTTGAGCCACATGCTGATTATATGTTAGAATCAGGTATTTGGCCGAAGTATGACCCAAGATACTTATTAGAAAAGTATTGGGAAGAACAACAAAAGAAATGTGCTAAAAATATTATTACAGTATCCAATAGTTATAAAAATCAATTAATAAAAGAAGGAGTTGAAAAGAGTATCATTGAGGTAGGTCCATGTTGTGTTGATACTCTTAAGTTTCAATTTATTCAAAAGCAAAGAACAGCAATTCGAGAAAAATTAAAGATCTCAAAAGATGCAATTGTTGCAATATATGTTGGTAAAATAGGGGGGATTTATTATTCTGCGGAATCTATTCAATTATTTAAAGACTTTTTAAGTCAGTCATCTTCTCATTTTTTAATTATTCTTACTCCTCAAGTTGAGGAACTAGAGAAAGAATTGTCTACAAAGAAAAATGTATTCATAAAATCTGTTGCTCATTCAGAAGTGCCAGATTATTTATCAGCTTCTGATTTTGCTTTTTCCCTTCATAAGCCGTCTCCTTCCAAGATAGCGCTTTCACCTATTAAAAATGGGGAATATTGGGCGAATGGATTACCTGTTTTTATATCCAAAGGTATAGGTGATGATTCAAATTTGATCAAAGTAAATAATATTGGTGTTATCTGGGAAAACCAAAATAATCAAAAAGCATTAGACGAGATTGTTAATATTGTAGTTAAGAAAGAACGTTTGGAGCAACCCAACTCAATAGTAGAATTAGCAAAAAATACTCGTTCATTCTCTATAATCGAAAACGTGTATAAAACGATTCTCTAATATAATGAAGATATTAATTTTAACTCCTTATCCAAAATCTATTGCACCTTCTCAACGATTTCGTTTTGAGCAATATTTAAAAATTTTGACTGAAAATGGTTACGAGTATGAATACCATTCTTTTTTAAATTTAAAAACCTGGAAAATACTACATCAGCCTGGCAAGTTTCTTCAGAAGGGAATCGCAATTCTTTTTGCATTTTTAAAACGGTTTTTATTGATGCTTAGAGTTGGAAAGTTTGATCAAGTCTTTATTCATCGCGAAGCTTCACATATTGGACCACCAATTTTTGAATTCTACATCACAAAGATTCTTCGAAAAAAAGTGATTTATGACTTTGATGATGCCATTTGGTTACCTAATTATTCTGAGCATAATGCAAAGTTTAATAAGCTGAAAATGTATGGAAAAGTAAAGAGGATTATCCAATGGGCTTCAGTAGTTAGTGTCGGAAATGAGTACCTCAAAGAATATGCAATAAACTACAATAAAAATGTAAAGGTTAATCCAACTACTATCGATACTGAGAATTACCATAACCCGGAGTTATATAAAAAAGAAAACAACAACTTACCTGTAATTGGTTGGACGGGTACTTTAACTACAGCACAATATATAGAGTTCTTAATACCTGTTTTTCAAAAATTAGAAAAGAAATACAATTTTGAGTTTCGAATGATTTCGAATGAAGATCCTAAGTTTCCAATTCGATCATTAGTATATCACCCCTGGTCAAAGGAAACGGAAATACAAGATTTAATGAAATTCGATATAGGTATAATGCCTTTAAAAGATGATATTTGGGCAAAGGGCAAATGTGGTTTTAAAGCATTACAATATATGAGTTTAGGTGTACCGGCAATAGTGTCACCGGTTGGCGTTAATACAAAAATTGTAGATCATACTCTCAACGGGTTTATTTGTGAAAATACGGAACAGTGGTATACTGCATTAGAGCAGTTTCTAGAAAAGTCAACTTCTACTGATATGTCTATTGCAGCTCGTGAAAAAATTGTAAATAATTACTCAGTACAATCCAATACTCCTAACTTTTTATCACTTTTCTTCTAGATTTTCTCTTTTGAGTCTTTTTAGTAATATACTGATAATGAATTACTAAAAATAGAGTGTAAAAAGGCATCATTGGTGTTTTGAATCGTTGTAGTACACCATAATTAAATGAAATATAACCAGCAATAAAACCGAAAAAGAGAGCGTAACTTAATACAAAACCAAGGTGAGGATCTGTGAAAGTTTGTCCCATTGTCTTGATTACACCAACCTTAAAGAAAATATAGATTGTAATTAGTATAAATGCAAAGCTTTCCAATGAACCAAGTAGCTGAACTACTTTTTTTGTTTCCCAAGGAAAAGGTCTAAAAAGAGTATAACTTATAGCTTCGGGTAATGCCTTTAACATTCCCAATAAACTAAGATCACCTGCTGTTGTTAAGTGATAGGCTGAAGTATCTCCACCTCCATGCCCTCTCCCTTTACGCCACTCTCCTCCATGATCACTTTGAAATCCATGGATTGTCTTTTGAGCAGAAACAAATTCCTCATTATTTTCTATATATTCTTGAATTTTGGGAGCCATTAGAAAGAGCACCAATGGAACTGAACATAATAACAGTAATGATAAAGAGTACTTCAGAATGGTAGAAATTCTTTTGTAATTGTATAAAAAGACCCATAATAGTAGACAGGGAAAAAGCACAAATATGGTAGCTCCTTTAATTGTTTTGATAAGAAAAAAAGTAGTTATTAAAACCAAGAATGATAAAAGGGTGTCTTTTTTCTTAAATAGAATATTACTTGAATAAAAGACAAAGAAACCAATGGCACCCGTTGTAATCGTTTCTTTCATAATTCCACTACTCCAAAATAGACAAGAAGGAATAAAAAGAACAGCATAACAAATTAATTTATAGTTTGTCTTGTAAATTGATGTGAAAAGCTGAACTAATTTCCAAGTACCCAAAAAAGACCATAATCCAAAAAATAAAGAAGTTACATAAAAAGATTTCAAGGTGAAAAGTTGTATAATTCCAGAAATCTGAACCATTAGCCATGTACTAGGATTTTTCTTCAAAAATAACTTACTAAGGTATTGGGCACTTTCTCCACTTATAGTTGAACCATCGTAAAGAATCGTTTCAAAAGCAATAGTTGGTGAATCTAAAAATGCATCTACTATTATTCCTCCTTGATTAAAATATGCTGTTGTGTCACCTCCACCATAATAGAAATGATAAATTAAACAAAAAAATATACAACCTATAATTTTTGCGTTTAATCCTAACCAAAAATATTTCTTAGTATACTTATTGGTCCACCTCTTTTCAAAGAAAGGAGCAATTAAGAAATAGATAATACATAAATAAATAGGCGTTAAAATAAGGTTATATAATGGATCCATTCCTTAATAAGCAATTTTTATCTTTTTTGAAATATGATAAATAGTATAGCTAGAAAAAATTAGCAAAATGCAGTCCGCTTGTAATATATATCTCATTTCAAGTTGTCGAATTATAAAACATATAAAGAAATAAAGAAATAAAGGGTAGATGATAAGGTATGAATAAGAAATAATGCTTTTTGTGTTCAAAAGGATACCAATAATACCTAAGATTAATAATATTGATCTGAAGGAAAAAAGTGATATCATCAATATTTCTTTTGTTGTGGAAAATTGAAGTGAAATTCCCTTAAATAATGTTTTTTTTATGTTTTTTAAAGGAACGTCTATTAAATAAGAGATGTAATTATTCTGTTTGTAGTTTTTCGTCATTTGTTTGAATTGCTCATTTATCTGTTGGTCACAGTTTTTTTGTAAATTTGGATAGGTTTTGTTTGTTTTCCAATTATAAAAACCGCCACCGCAATTGGATGCTAATTGAACGGTAGAAGCTAATAATTCATGACCGCCACTTTTTTGCATGATATCTTCAGGAATTGAGGAGTAATCATTTCTTGAAAATTTATGAATAATGTTATCTACATCTGTACTCCAAGTTTGAATCCATGTTCTACAACTTCTGATATCTTCTCTATATCTTTCATACCCAGCCCCTGTCGGTTTTAATAGAACAATTTTATCGTGGTTTATATAATTTCTTACAGGCCAAGGCAAATATAATGTCCAAAAAATTAAAGAGCATTGAACAATAATTTTCAAGGAAGTTCTAAGATTTTTTGAATTAATAAAAATTTTTAATAGAACAGCAATCATTAATATTGCCATGTATGGTCTAGTGTAGAAGGCAATAATTGTTACAATTGAGGCAGTTTTATATTTATTTTTAGTAAGAAGAAATAGAATAAGAAAACACAACCAATTTGCGAAAATCTCGGTGCAAATTTGTGGTACCCAAACTATTGTGAAAGGATAGAAACAGTAAATCAAACTTGCTATTATTCCTACTAAATCTTTTTTGAAATTATCTCTACAAATAAAAAATATTAGATAGATAACAGATGTATCTAAAATAGCTTGTGATATAGATGTAGCGATGTATGAATATTTCCCAAAAAGTAGGTAATGAATACCAAAGAAAAAAGGATAGCCAGGTAATCTTCCAAAAGCAGATTCAGAGTTTTTTAAGTTAAAAGAATAAATCCCTTCATTTATTAGGTTGATAAATGAATTTACATAGGAAGAAGTATCTCCCATAGTATGAATATTTTCACCATAATAAAATTTTGCTCCTATAAATAAGAAAAGTAATCGCAGAATAAGGCCAATTACTATTAATACTATCAGGATTGTTGAGTTATTAATTTTTTTATTCATTAAGAAAAAAGCTATTTATTTTTGAACAGATACTGTAAACTTCAGATAAATCTAATTCATAAAAAAGTGGAAGTCTGACTAAACAATTAGAGTACAGATCTGAATATGGTAGATGTATTAATTCATTATTTATAAGGTAATAATCACTTTTATGTAAACTCAAATAATGAAAAACACTTTTAATTCCTTCTTCAGCTAAAAATCTGATTAAATTGGATCTTTGTTGTTCATCTTCCAAGACCATATAAAACATATGAGCATTGTTTGTTGCAAAGTCGGGTATACTTGGAAGTTTAATATTCCCACTATCCTCGAGGTGTAAAAGTTTATTATAATAACTCAACCAAATATCTTTTCTTCTTTTCTGGATATCATCAATGTTTTCTAGTTGAGCATATAAAAAGGATGCGTTTAGTTCACTTGGTAAAAAACTACTACCAGTATCTTTCCATCCATATTTATTGGCTTCTCCTCTAAAAAATTCTGCTCTATTTGTTCCTTTCTCCCAAATTATTTCTGCTCGACGAATAAATTGTTCATCATTAATAGCTAATAATCCCCCTTCACCGCATTGAATATTTTTTGTTTCATGAAATGAAAATGTACCAAAATGTCCAATACTTCCTAAAGACTTTCCTTTATAACAGCTGTCAATTGCTTGTGCAGCATCTTCTATTACAAAAAGGTTATGTTTCTCTGCTAGTGCCATAACTATGTCCATGTCAACAGCAACTCCAGCGTAATGAACTACTACAATTGCTTTTGTTTTTGGAGTAATTAATGATTCAATTTGTATCTCACTAATACCGGGGTGATCTTTCCTTGAATCTGCAAAAACAATTTGAGCACCTTGTCTCTCAAATGCTAATGCTGAACTTACAAAGGTATAACTAGGAACAATAACCTCATCTCCTTTTTTGATATCAAGTAGAAGAGCACACATCTCTAAGGCATCTGTACAAGAAGTTGTCAATAATGTTTTTTTAAAACCCCATTTTTCTTCAAAAAAGGCTTGACACTTTTTTGTGTAATTACCATTACCACTTATATGACCAGAATAAACGGCTTGGTATAGGTAATGAGCTTCTTTACCGGTTAGATAAGGTTTATTAAAGTTTATTTTCATTTTAAGAATTGTAAATAATGATACCTAGTGTAATTAGTAAAGAGGAAAGTAATTGTTTTTTAGTTGCTTTTTCTTTTAAAAGAAATCTTGATAAAATCAAAGAGATAACAATAGTAATTGAAGTGGACATGTATACAATATCTAAAGATGTATATTTTAGAGCACTAAAATTCATAATTGGAACAATTAAAAACAGACTAATAGTTAATGTCAAATAAAAATTCTTTTGAGAATTTGCATATTTCTTGTAGGAAATTTGCCCTAGTGAAGTAAAAAGGACAGCTAATGAAATAAATAATATTTGCATTATCTCTTTTGATTAAAAATAAAACAACCAACTAAAATAATCAACACACCAATTAGTTTTCTAAACGATAAACTAGTTTCATTTTGATATAATGATATAATATATATTATTGGGAAAAATAAGGCTGTTAGTGGGTAGACTTCACTTAGATCATATTTGTTATATATTTTACCCCAAAGGATAAACTTGACAAAGTTCACAAAAATTACACATCCTATCAATATTATACCAGCTATTGATAAAAGACTGTATTTTTGTGAAGTAAAGTTCAATAAAATTGCAGATAAAATTGTTAACATTATGGAAGTTAAAACCCAAAATATTTTTTTTAAATCCATATTTTATCTAAATCCTGTTGTAATATTTTTGAAAGTTGGAAATTGTGTTCTTCATAATATTTTTTTATTTTTTGAAAAACTTCAAAAGGAACTTCACTATCTTTATGAGATTGATTAACAATTGAAGAAAGTAAATTACTTGTGTGTTTCTTAAGACCTATAAAAGAATATATTTCATTTAAATAATCTTGACTTCCAATAAGTTTTTCTAATAATACTATTTTTACGTCATCCTTATCAAACACCTTAAATAAATTATGAATATAATTGACATATAATCCTCTTTCAAGATAGTTAAATGGATTGACAGATGTTTTAGTAGAAATTTTATTTGGGACTGGGGTTTTATTAATAAATACTTCATTTAAAGTTCTTGTTTCTAACCCATTATTTTTTGAGAAAAAATAATTTGATAATGCTCTTTCAATAGGGTTTCTCAATATCATTAAAATTTTTACTTCTTGAAGATTTTCTTTTATATTTTTTAATGCAGTTGTAGACTCATAATAACTTGTACTTTTTTCTAGCAACACATTGTTATTCGAGTAATTTTTAAAATATACATCTAAGTAATCAGCTCTATTTATTAATTTCTTCTCTTGAAGAAAGTATTTTGGTTCAGGTTTAGAAGGTATAGATCTAATTACATCAGGATGTTCAGTTAATATATCACTTAGAAATGAAGAACCAGACCGTTGTGCACCAATAATTATAACATTTTTCATTTTATTATTTCTCTTATGTGGTAACTTTTATGAGAAGATAATTGATCTAAAATACGGGATAAGTATTCTCCAATTATTCCTAATAAAATAATTATAAAACCAGAAAAGAAAGATAGTAATACCATGATACTTGTCCACCCTTGTACTTTAGATCCAAAAAGTATTTGTTTTATAATTAATGTAATACCAATTGTAAAGCTAATTCCAGCTATTAAAAAGCCAAAAGAACTTAAGACTCTTAGAGGAAAAGAGGAGTAGTTAATCATAAGCCTACTAACTAATTGGAAAATTTTCTTAAATGTATAATTAGATTGACCAATGGTTCTTTCAGCATGTTCGACTTCTACGTTTTTTATTTTTGAAGCAAACATTAATGCTAAGCCTGGTATATAAGGGTAAGAAGTTTTGTAGTTTATGATTTTTTCAATAACATCTCTTTTAATAATTCTAAAATTTGTAAGTGTTACATCTTTTGGTTTATTAAAAACTTTAGCATTTAGATAGCCTACTACTTTTGAACCTAGCTTTCGATGTTGAGCATGTTTCTTTTCTTTGAATTTACCAAATACTAGGTCATAATTTGTCCCAACAATCGAATTGATTAGAGGTATAAGTTCAGAAGGAGGGTTTTGCATATCGTCATCCATTGTAACAATATAATCACCACTAGCATTTTCAAAACCACATAAAACGGCATTATGTTGACCATAATTTTTATGAAGATTAATTGAAATGATATTATTATTGTTATTTGCTAATTCTTTTATGACATTCCAACTATTATCAGGACTACCATCGTTGATTAATATGATTTCAAAAGTATAGCTAGTTGTGTTTAAAACTTTAATTATTTCGTTAACTGTAGTAGTAACGATTTTTTCACTATTATAAACTGGAATGACTATCGATACTTTCATTTAGTGATATTTTACCTGTAATACAATAAAAAGTGAGTGCGTTTCTATATTGTAAAAAATATAATTGCACAAATATACCCTTATTTATAAATAATAGATATAAAAAAATATTTCAAATTAGTGAATTCTTTAATTTAAAGAGTGCAGTAATTTTTTATCATCAACCAAAATAGGTTTCAAGAACTTATCAGTAAAATAAATAATACCTCTAGTGTTTAGATGATGATGATCATAATAATACTCTGGTGATAAGATAGATTCAGAAAAATCATAGAATTCTACTGCTTTAAGTGTCTCCATTTTTTTTGCAAATGAAACTATTTCATTATGTCCTTTCCATTTGCCAAATAGAGCTGGAGGAATAATTAAAATTACTTTTGAATTATTATTAATTGCCAAATTAATTGTTTCTTCTACTCTTTTAATACTTTTATGATACCTGTTTTTTGTCGACAAAGAATCTTGATAAACCATTTCAAAACCTATGTCCACTGCATTGTTATCAATATGATTTAATTTTTCATTTTTAGAATCTTTAGAATTTGGTTTTTGATTTAACCATACATTTGTAAATTTTGATTGTAGATAAGAGATTAGTCGTTCTTGTTTGTTCTCACTATCAAACAAAAGATAGTTGAATAAAAATTTAAACTCGAATGGTTCTCTATCAAAAGTATTGGAAGCAATAGGGAGTGTATTTGAAAAAAATAAGGGAGGTGAAATAACATAAATTACTTTAGAGGAAGAATTACCTAAACTATAAAAATAGTCTAAGTAAAATAATTGTTCATTAATCCCACACCTTCCTTCACCTTGACCAATATTTAGTATTTTTTCATTTAATATTTTCTCTATTCTTAAATGATTTTTATGCCTAGAAAAATTTCTAGCATGTGAAATTCCCATTAAAAGACTATTGTAATTATCATTTTCATTCATTACGAGTAAGTTACTCTCTGTTTCATAATTTTTGAATTGACGATTACTCACAATATTTGAGCATATATTTAGTATGCCAGTTGTAAACAGAAGGAGTAAAATTAAATAAAGTAATGTGAGAGTTAATAAACGTTTCATATATCTTAAAATGCAAAATAAATAAATTCGGTTTCACTAAAATTACCGAAAACAGCAATCCCAATACCAATTGAAATATATAAACTCCATCTTGTAATTCGATTTAATCCTATATTTTGTAAAGCATACTTATTTTCCCTTCCAATCCATTCTATAATAATGAACAAAGTTTGTACTAGTAAGAACGCTATGCCGATTTCCCAATAAAGAAAATTCAAACTTTCTACATATCCTTTTTTTAATTTTAAGCCAATGACCATGTTATATAAGTAATGGATAGCATGATTTATACTCTCAGCCCTAAAAAATATCCATGCAATAACAACCATGAAGTAAGTAGTTGCCATTTGGAATAATTCTTTGATATTAGGAAGCAATCTGTTTTTTGCAACTATTTCAATGTTATTTCTATTTTGCTTTAACAATAATAGGGGAAGAAAATAAATAGCATTTAGAGCACCCCAAGCAATAAACGTCCAATTGGCACCATGCCAAAATCCACTCACTAAAAATATGATAAAGGTATTACGGACTTTCATCCAAGTACCACCTTTACTTCCTCCTAAAGGAATGTATAGGTAGTCTCTAAACCATGTAGAAAGTGATATATGCCATCTTCTCCAGAATTCAGCAATGTCTCTTGAAAAATAGGGGAAGGCAAAGTTTTGCATTAAATCAAAACCAAATAATCTTGCAGTACCTATTGCAATATCAGAGTAACCTGAAAAATCTCCATAGATTTGGAAACTAAAGAAAATTGCTCCGAGCAAAAGTGAACTTCCATTGTAGTCTTCATAATTATTAAAAACAAGATTTGCATAATAGGCACAGTTATCAGCAATCACAACTTTTTTGAAAAGTCCCCATAAAATTTGACGCATACCGTCAACTGCTTTCACATATTCAAAATATCTTCTTTTTTGGAATTGTGGTAATAGATGAGTAGCTCTTTCTATTGGTCCTGCTACTAGTTGAGGGAAGAAACTCACAAACGCAAAGAAGTCAATACTATTTTCAGTTGGTTCTAGTTTCTTCTTGTAAACATCAATTGTATAACTCAATGTTTGAAAAGTATAAAAACTAATACCAACAGGAAGTACAATATTAAGTCGATCTACATGGATGGAAGACCCTAATAGTGTGAAAGCGTCCGCAAAACTTTGAGCAAAAAAGTTATAGTATTTAAATAAACCTAATAAGCCAAGATTTACAAAAAGACTAGAATAAAGTAGTCCTTTTCTTGATCTTTCATTAGAAGTTTTACCTAGTTTTTTTCCAATAGAGAAATCGACAAATGAACTAAATGCAATTAATCCTAGAAAACGCCAATCCCACCAGCCATAAAAAATATAACTAGCAATTAAAAGAAGTATATTTTGTTGCTTGATACTGTTTTTAGTAACGAACCAATATAAAAGAAATACTATTGGTAGAAAAACAGCAAACTCTAAAGAATTAAAAAGCATGCAATAGTATAATAAATAGAACAGAATGTTTGTCGCCCAAATATAGCCTTATTTTCATTTTAAACCTTAAGGTTTTCCTTTGCCATAAAAAAAAGAGATAAGCTATCATAAAACTTATCTCTTTTTGAGGTAAATAAAAATGGAATTTTAATCAATTCTCTTCGCCCATGCCAATGCTTTCCTTAAATCTTGAAAGTATAATGTAGAAAGTTCATCCGATTGAGCCTGACTTTCATCGAAGGTTTGTTCAATCGAAAGATCTCTAATGAGATCACCACTTAGACAAAAAGCGATTTTTTTAATACCTGAATTTAGGTACCTGGGGATAATTTCTTTGTCATGCCATTCCTGTATATTAAGGTTCATCACAAAATGATAGGCTCTTGTATCAACAACAAATGATTTAACTTCATGCGAAGCACCATCTGTTTCTATAAGGTTGGCAAAAGATGAAATGTGGTTTTTGAAAGAGATGTCATCCATTTCCGTTCCACTATCTTTCCAAACAATGAGATATGTTTTCTCTATTCTGAAAACGGACCAATAGATAGTAGCTTTGTTTTTGTTAATTCTACATTATTTTCCATAGCTTTTAATATTCAGTTGAGGTAGACTTTGAGGTCTTTTTTTTAAATTTATTCAATTTTCACTAAACAAGAATTGAGCAAAATTTGAGAAACTAGACTTGTTAATAAATACACTGTTACCATAATATTATAAAATTATTGATGAATTCCAATAATGATCTATCAATTAACAAGAGTATACTTGTAGAGGAATTATTTATAGCACGGCGAGGTTACTAAACTATGAATCCATTCAAATAGAATAGAATTTTCGACACTTAGTTCTATATTCTCTTTTTTGTTTCAAAATTCTTTAAAATGTTCATTAATACTATTGCTACTAGCTTATTAATTTCGCATAATTGTAGTCATGTAAAGACATCATTTTTTAATACTTCCTTTTTTATTATCATGGCAAGATTTAAGTATATCTCAGAATTTGAATTTAAGGCACCATTACATAAGTTATATCCTTATTTTGTGACGCCGAATCTCTTAAAAGATTGGTTTGCTGACAAGGTTACAGAAAATTCTGAACAGAAAATCATGTCGTTTGTGTGGGGGAACGAAGAAAAAAGAGGAAGAATAGCAGTAAGGAGACAAAATCAACATGTGAAGTACGTTTTTGAAAAGGAAGAAGATCAAAAATCAGCGTATTTAGATTTTAAGTTTGATTTTAGTGAATTAGCTCAATCTACTTTTGTGATTGTAACAGATTATTCTGATATGGATGATATGGATGAATTGAAAGAGCTATGGGAGGAATTCTTCGGAAGATTACATGAGATTGTGGGCGGTTAAATACATTTAGATAATGTCATTCGAATACTCAGCGAAGTATATTAAACAGCTGTCTAGGGCTGTTGAGCAAAAAGAAGATGCCTATCTTCTAAATGAATTTGAAGATATGCATGCGGCAGATATTTCTGCTGTGATGGAAGGGCTTTCAGCTGAAGATTGTAAGTACATTCTTGACTTGTTGGATCCTAATGTAGGTGCTGATGTAATCAGTGACCTTGAAGACGATATTCGTAAAAACTTTATGTCTCTTTTTGAGGCAGAGGAGCTATCAAAATATTTAGATCAGACAGATTCCGATGATGCGGCAGACATTTTAAATGAATTGCCTGTCAAAATGAGAGAAGAGGTGTTGGGAAGCATGAAGAACCAGGAAAAGGTACTTTATATTGTGGACCTCTTACATTATGAGGAAGATTGTGCTGGTGGTTTGATGGCGAAAGAATTGGTGAAAGTAAATATCAATTGGAACGTGCATCAATGTATTGAAGAAGTGCGACGTCAAGCAAAAAAAGTCGATAAAGTTTATACTGTTTATGTTGTGGATGATCATGATATTCTTTTAGGTAGAATATCAATGAAACGACTTTTGATAGCAGATGAGGAAGATAAAGTAGCGGACCTTTATGAACCCGAAATTGCAAAAGTACACTCTTATCAAGAAGATGAAGAGGTTGCTGAATTAATGCAACACTACGACCTGGAAGTTATCCCAGTGGTGAATGTCCAAGGTCGATTGATTGGTAGAATTACAATTGATGACGTTGTCGATGTCATTACTGAGCAAGCCGAAAAGGATCAGCAAGCCATGTCAGGTCTGTCTGAAGATATTGAAGAAAGAGATAGCTTATGGGCTATGGCTAGAGCTCGTTTACCTTGGTTAATTGTTGGAATGTCGGGAGGACTTTTAGGTGCTAATTTCTTAGGAGGTTTTGAAGATGAATTGCGTCTAGTACCAGCAATGGCCTTTTTTATTCCTTTGATTACTGCTACAGGAGGTAATGTCGGTATTCAATCTTCTACAATTGTTGTTCAATCATTAGCAAGCGGAGGTTTCCAAGGCTCTGTTTTTGATCGTTATTTTAGAGTGTTAATAGTCGCCATATTAAACGGTTTGACACTTGCACTTTTGGTTTATGCTTTCAATTTTCTATTTATAGAACATGCTTTGGCGGTTGTGGTATCGGTAGCACTATTCAGTGTAATCATGATTGCCTCCTTTATGGGGACGATAACGCCTATTGTTTTAGACAAGTTTGGGATCAATCCTGCACTTGCCTCCGGGCCTTTTATTACCACTTGTAATGATTTAATAGGACTTGGAGTGTACTTTACAGTAGCAAAAATGCTTTTACATAGTTAAATTTGCAAAATGTCAGAAAATAAAAGAACAGAGATAGGTGAACTAGGAGAGTTTGCTTTGATCGATAAAATTACGGAAGGAGTAGAGATTCACCACAAAACCACTGCAAAAGGTATCGGAGATGATGCTGCAGTGTTTGATTATGGTGGAGATGAATATACCGTATTATCAACAGACATTTTATTAGAAGGAATTCATTTTGATTTAAGCTTTATGCCTTTGCAGCATTTAGGTTATAAAGCTATTGCAGTCAATGTATCTGACATTGCTGCTATGAATGCAATTCCTGAGCAAGTCACTGTAAGTATTGCAATTACAAACCGTTTTTCGGTGGAAGCAGTGGATATGATTTATCAAGGAATAAAAGCTGCATGTAAGAACTATAAAGTTGACTTAGTAGGTGGAGATACTACTTCATCACGTCAAGGACTTTGTATTTCTGTCACTGCTGTAGGTAGAGTGAAAAAAGATAAAATTGCTTACCGTAGCGGTGCGAAGAAAGGAGATATTCTTTGTGTTTCTGGAGATTTAGGTGGAGCGTACATGGGACTTCAAGTACTTTTGAGAGAGAAAAAAGTTTTTGAAGCTAATCCAGAGATGCAACCTAAACTAGATGACTACCAATATATTGCAGGTAGACAATTAAGACCTGAGGCGAGAACTGATATTATTCATGAATTCAATGAATTGGGTATTGTGCCTACATCAATGATCGATATTTCAGACGGTTTAGCCTCAGAGGTGTTACATATCTGTAAAGATTCAAAAGTAGGTGCTGTTGTTTATGAAGATAAATTACCAGTAGATCACCAGACTTTTGATGTATGTCATGAATTCAAAATTCCTTCGAAAACACCTGCATTAAACGGTGGAGAAGATTATGAGTTATTGTTTACAATCAAACAGGAAGACTTCCCTAAGTTAGAAAAACATGCAAGTGTTTTCTTTATTGGGTATATTGATGAAGTTGAAAATGGAGCTCGTTTAGTGACGGAAGGTCAACAAACGCTTCCATTAACAGCACAAGGTTGGAAACATTTCTAGAAGCATTTTATGGCAGGACATAGTAAATGGGCCAATATAAAGCATAGAAAAGGAGCTCAAGACGCAAAGAGAAATAAACTTTTCACAAAATTAGGTAGAGAAATTACGGTTGCCGCCAAAGAAAGTGGTATTGATCCGGATATGAATCCTCGTTTACGTTTGGCTATACAAAACGCGAAAGGAGCTAATATGCCTAAAGATACCATCGAGCGTGCAATCAAGAAAGTTGCAGGTGGAGAAGATGTAACGTACGAAGAATTGACTTATGAAGGTTACTCTCAAGGTGGTATTGCGATTTATGTTGAATGTTCTACTGACAATACAAGAAGAACAGTACAGCAAGTGAAAAGTTATTTTGCAAAATTGGGTGGTTCATTGGCTAAAAATGGTTCATTAGAATTCTTATTTGACAGAAAAGGTGTTTTTGTGATCACAAAAACAGAAGCGTTAGATATTGAAGAATTGGAATTAGAACTGATTGATGCAGGTGCTGAAGATTTTGAAATCGAAGATGAATTCATTACGATCTATTCTCAGATGGAAGACTTTGGAACTGTCAACAAAAAGCTAGAAGAGTTAGGTGTTGAAGTATCAAGTGCTAACCTCCAAAGAATTCCTCATGCTACAAAAGCAGTCGATGATGAAACGCTGGAGGTGGTTATGAAATTAATAGATCGTCTGGAAGATGATGACGATGTTCAGAATGTTTTCCATGATCTTGAAATAACTGACGCACAAGCTGAGCAATTAGCAAATTAAGTTAGATAGCATTATCTCAGCATTATTATAAATGAAATCCCTTGATGTAAAATCTTCACATCAAGGGATTTTTTTGAACCAATTTTTTATTGAATTGAACACTTATCTGTCAATTTGAGTTAATATGAAAAACATGAAATATCCTATTTTCTTGCTTTTATGATTTAAACCCTTTTATTGCTAATACAATCAATAACAATTACTCAGAACAATGTCCAATCTATTAAAAGAAATGAAATATACTTCTGCGTATTTAATTCCACTATGCTGTTTTATAGGGTTTTATTTTGGAGGAGTTTACACTTGGTTAACTATTGTATTTAGCTTTATTTTCACACCAATTTTAGACGCTTTTCTACCAACCACGGAAGAAGTTAGTGAATCTAATAACAAAGAATATTCTAAACTTTATGACTGGTTTTTATACCTAAACCTGCTTTGGGTATTTGGATTAGTTATTTATGGAGCATTGCAATGGGAAAGTCATTCTTATACAAGGATGGAAAATATTGGTTTGATAATCAGTTTGGGACTGGTATTAGGAACGTCAGGAATTAATGTAGCACATGAGTTGGGGCATCGAGTAGAAAAGAAAGAACAATTGATGGCACAAGCTCTTTTGTTACCTACGTTTTATATGCATTTTTTTATAGAGCATAATCGGGGACACCATGCTAATGTGGCCACACCTTTGGACCCTGCTACTGCTCAAAGGGGGGAATACTTATATAGTTTTTGGTTTAAGACGGTTGTTTTCTCCTATGTAAGTGCATGGAAAATTCAATTGAAAATGTTGAAAGGTCAGTTCTTTTCCTTTAAAAACAGTATGCTTTGGTACCATATCATCTATGTTGTCTACATTTTCTCGATACTATATATGTTTAATTCACAAGTTTTAATGTATTGTGTAATTGCCGGCATAGTAGGTTTTTTATTGTTGGAAACGATCAATTATGTAGAACATTATGGCTTACAAAGGAAGTTGTTACCAAATGGAAAATACGAAAGAGTACAACTTCATCATTCATGGAATGCAAATTATACCTTTGGAAGAATCATTCTTTTTGAATTAACAAGACATTCTGATCATCATTTTAAAGCTTCTAAAAAGTACCATACTTTAGAGCATCAAACATCTGCTCCAGAACTTCCTTTTGGATACCCAACAGCCATTTTATGTTCATTAGTTCCTTGGTTGTGGTTTTGGGTGATGGATAAAAGATTGACTTAATGATGACAAAAACATAGGAAATAAAAAACACCTGATCTTTAAACTTGATCAGGTGTTTTTGTATATTTTGAAATATAGAAAACTATACCTTATTTGTTTACATCGATTCTTCCTAAATCAATTTCCTCATCTTCATCTTCAAAATAGAAAGTATCCATACCGTCAATGATGGGGTGCATACTTTTCTTGTTTGCGTCAAAAGTATAAAGAAGACATGGTAGTAAAGTAAGGTTAGTCGTCATTGCAACAATTAGTGTTACCGAAGTCAACAAACCTAAAGCTTGAGTAGCTCCAAAAGTGGATCCCATAAAAATGGCAAAGCCAAAGAACAATACAATAGAAGTGTAAAGCATACTTGACCCAGTCTCTCTTAGCGCCATAATAACTGCTTTCTTCATATTATAATTATGAAGAACAATCTCTTGACGGTATTTTGCTAAGAAGTGAATACTATCATCAACTGAAATACCGAATGCGATACTAAACACAATCGCAGTACTTGGTTTCAGAGGAATGCCTAAGAAGCCCATCAGACCTAAAGTGAATAATAATGGAATGATATTCGGAATTAAAGAAATAATGATGATTCTTAAGTTTCCAAATAAAGTACCCATGATAATGGCAATCAAAACGAAGGCAATCAACATACTTTGCTTTAGGTTCTTGATTAAGAAATCATTACCCTTGATGAAGATTAATGTTGAACCAGTTACCATAGTTTCAAGTTTTGAACCTTCTACAATCTTAGCCAACTGTGGTCTGATCACACTGTCAACCAGGTAATCCATTTTAACCGAACCAATATCAGCCATGCTTGAAGAAACGCGGATATATCTTCCAGTAGAATCAATCATGGATTCACTCAATGAAGAGGAAGCTTCATCACTACTGTTTCTTAAATACTTCATGATATATGACATCTCACTTCTTGATGGAAGTTTGAAGTAATTAGAATCACTAGCATGAAAGGCTTGATTACCTGCTTTAAGGAAAGTATTAATAGAGATAGGTTGAGAAACTTCATCCAATGATGAAATAAAGTTTTCTATCTCTTCAACTTTAGCGAGAGTACCTTTCTTTAAGTATCCTTTTTTACGTCCGGTATCAATGATTAATTCAAATGGCATAACACCACTAAATTCCTCCTCAAAGAAACGTAAATCTTGTTTTACGTGATAATCTTCAGGTAAATCATCCACCATAAATGAGTTGGCTGTTACCTTATAACTACCATAAATAGAAAGAGCAACCATCACTGAAGTGAAAATATAAACCATTGTTCTATGGTGAAGCACTAGCATTTCCAATTGATGTATTAGCCAATTGGTAGGTTTGAAATCCAAGTGCTTAAGGTGTCTTACATCAGGGGCAGGTAGGTAAGAAAACACGATTGGAATAAAAGTGATACTAATAAAAAACGTCACAAAGATGTTTATACCAGCAACAATACCAAACTCCTGCATTGCTGTAATCCCTGTACTGATCAATACCATAAAACCAATTGCAGTGGTTGTATTGGTAATTAAAGTAACCACACCGATTTTCTTAATGATAAATGCAAGTGCATCTTTCTTTGGAGTTCCGTTGGCAAATTCTTGATGGTATTTGTTGAGAAGGTATATACAGTTAGGTATACCAATAACGACAAGCACCGGAGGAAGTAATCCAGTAAGAATAGTGATCTGATAATTGAGCAAGGATAGGGTTCCCATAATCCAAACAATCACAACACCAATCACTAATAGTGGATAAAAAACAGGTGAGAAAGATCTAAAGAACAGGAATAACACTATCGCTACAACGGCGATAGAGATGCCTAGGAAAATCATTGTTTCCTTCTTCACTTTGTCCGCCATAATTGATCGAACATAAGGCATACCAGCATAGTAGAGGTGAATTCCAGATTCTTTCTCAAACTGTACGGCTCTGGCCTCCAATTTTTTCATTACTGCAGTACGGTCTTTGGAGTTAAGGACCTCGGGGTCCATCTTAATGACCATAGCAGTGGCACCACCTTTACTGATTAGGCGATCTTTATACACTTTCAAGTTTTCAACAGCACCCAATATACTATCTAACTCGGCTTGAGTAGAAGGAGGAGTGTTAAAAAATTGCTTGACTTCAAATTTTTGAGAGTGTCTATTTGCTGTAAGATTGGGAGCGTCTGCAAGTGATAAAACACTTGTAATACCCTCTAATTCTTTGATTTCATCTCCCAGTTCCATAAACTTTTTAAAGTTATCCAACTCAAAAAGTTTTTCATCTTTTAAACCTAGCACAAACGAAGAAGCATCCTCTCCGAATAATTCTTGGAAACGGTTAAAGTTGATCATGTCTGGATCATCATCAGGAATAATTCTGATGTATTGATAAGACCATTTAACGTCCCTTGCATGATATCCCATGAAGATTGTTGAGATTGCAATGCACACTAAAATAGGAATTCTGTTACCAAGAATAAATTCTGCTATTTTTTTCCACATGATGTGTTTGAATTTGTAATAAGCCTATCACTTTTGAAGTAATAGGCTTATTGAAAAAAGAAATTTTGTAGTAAAGGAGTGTAAGGATTATTGCTTCATTCCTAACATTTTGATAGCTGCAACTGCTGCTTCAACACCTTTATTACCATGTTTTCCACCAGCTCTGTCAAAAGCTTGTTGCTCCGTATTTGGTGTCAACAGACCAAAAATGACAGGCTTGTTATATTTTAAAGATACATTCGTAACACCATGAGCGACTGCTTCACAGATAAAATCAAAGTGACGTGTTTCTCCTTGAATCACACATCCTAAAGTAATTACTGCGTCAATTTCTTCTTCTTGTGCCATTAATTGAGCACCAAAAGTTAGTTCAAATGCACCGGGTACGTCCTCTCTGTAAATATTCTCTTCTTTTCCGCCTTCTTTAAGTAGCGTTTCAACAACTGCGTCGTATAACGATTCAGTAATCTTAGGATTATATTCGGATATTACAATAGCAAATTTTTTGTTTGAAATATCGATTTCTTTCTTTTTCGAATACTCACTAAGACTTTTTAATGCTGTAGCCATTTCTTATATAATGATTAATGTTTTACTGCCTACAAAGTTATTAAATTTTATATCTTCTAATAACTTGATGCTTATTTTATAGATTCTTTAATTATAAAAATGCTATAATCTTAGAATTGTTAACCTAATTTCTTTTTATTGAATTACTCTTCATTAGTAATAGGCTCTTTTTTCATAAAAGCGTTGAAGATTAAACTAAAGAAAATGACCGATAAACATCCAATAACATTGTACCACAAAAAGGGTACTTCTGTAAAGAAGAATAAGTAAATAATAATTCCTTCAGAAATGATAGCCGCATAGAAAGTAGGTTTAGAGCCAATTTTCTTAAAGAAGAAAGCAATGGAGAAAACCCCCAATATGACACCATATACTAAAGATCCTAAGATATTAACTGCTTCTATTAAAGACCCTAGTTTGTTGGCAAAGGTGGCAAACAAAATGGCATAAAGTCCCCAACCGATGCTTACCATTTTTGATGCTGTAAGGTAATGCTGATCGGAAGCATCTTTTTTAAGAATCCTTTTATAAATATCAATAATGGTCGTTGAAGCTAGAGCATTAATTTCAGAGGAAGTGGATGACATACTTGCAGATAATATCACTGCAATCAATAATCCAATTAAACCTTGTGGTAAATATTCGATAACAAAATTCAAAAAGATGTAATTCGTATCATTCACATCTACCTCCGGCGCTTGCTTTTCAACTTTTTCAATGATCTCACTCTTTAAGGCTACTGTTTTGGCATTTTCTACCATTAAATGTGCTTTTGATGTTGAAATACTTTCTTCGTTACCAAAATTCAATGCCGCAGCGTAATCTAAAGCCGAAGATTCTCGTTTTTTCATTTGGTGAGAATATTCTTTTTGAAGTTGGTCAAAACCCTCTACTTTTTCAGTGGCTTCAATTAAGGCCACTTTGTTAAAAATAATAGGTGAGGGGTTGAAGTAATAGAATACAAAAACCATTGCTCCAATAAATAAGATCAAGAATTGCATTGGTATTTTAATCATGCCATTAAAAAGTAATGCTAATCTACTTTGTGCAATTGAAGCACCTGAAAGGTAACGTTGAACTTGTGATTGATCTGTACCGAAATAGGACATCGCTAGGAAAAATCCTCCAATAATACCTGACCATACATTGTATTTGCTAGAAGGGTCAAATTCAAAATCAACAGCATTTAATTTTCCTGCAACTCCAGCAATATGTAATGCATTAGAGAAGCTTACTTCATCTGGTAACATTTGAACAACCAACACTCCAGCGATAAGCATTCCCACAAAAATTACGGCCATTTGTAATTTTTGAGTTTGGTTTACAGCCTTTGTTCCTCCAATCACAGTGTAAGCGGTGACAATTACACCAATCACAATATTGGTGATATTGATATTCCAACCGAGTAGTGAGGATAAAATTAAGGAAGGGGCAAAAATAGTAAACCCTGCCGCTAAACCTCTTTGTGTGAGGAAAAGGATGGCAGTGAATGTTCTTGTTTTAAGATCAAATCTTTTCTCTAAGTATTCATAAGCAGTATAAACATTCATCTTGTGATAAATAGGTACTACTACACTTGAAAGAACCACCATGGCTATTGGAAGGCCAAAGTAAAATTGCACAAAACGCATCCCATCTACAAAAGCTTGACCTGGAGCTGATAGGAAGGTGATGGCACTGGCTTGAGTGGCCATAATCGATAGTGCCACCGTAAACCATTTTGCTTCTTTATTCCCTAAAAGGTAACTATTGATATCTTGTTGTTGTCTTGTTTTCCAAATACCATAGATCACAATAAAGGCCAATGTACTACAAAGTACTGCCCAATCTAAAATACTCATCTTTAGTTAAATGCTTTTGAAAAGATTGAAAATAGAGTGATAAGGACAACAAGTTCTCCTAACACAATTGCATAAAGTTGTTTCCAAGATTTGCCTACTGGAGGCTTTTGTTCTTTTTGATCCATTATTTTATATCTTTTGAATTAGAAGGTTTGTAATCAAGTAAGTTGGCAAAAAGTCGATAAGCCCCAGAAACACCTGCAGGAAGTTCTCTGAACCAAGAAATTCCACTATAGATGAATGCACCTTTTCCGTAGTCAGCAACTAATAGTGCTCCATTGACTGGATTTTCATTTGGATCTTGCATTTTTAGCACTGCAGTATATTCTTTACCCCATTCATTCGGGTAGTATAAACCTCTTTCTTGAACCCAATGATCAAAGTCTTTTTCGGAAATTTTATTGGGTGCGTTGAGGGTTCTATGTTTTGGAGCAATAAATGAAACCGGACTTTCTTCTACTGTAATTCTATCTCTTGATAGTTTTAAAGGATAGGGGCCAACTTGATCCACTTTTACTCTGAAAGAAGTATTATATTGTACGATTACAGTTCCACCTTCCTCTGCATATTTCAAGAATTCAGGTTGAAGGTATCTCATGTTTTCCAATACATTATAAGCTCTAATGCCAATAATTAAAGCATCATACTCTTTCAAAATAGAAGCTTTGATTTGCTCATGTGAAAGAACATCTACATGATATCCGGCTGCTTCTAACGACTCAGGAACAGCATCTCCAGCGCCCATTAAATAGGCAATTTTCTTCGCATTCCCTTTATCGATATTTAATTTGATAATTTTGGCTGAAGCAGGCTTTAAATAGACTTGTCTGTAAATGTGGTCATAATCAATTTTAATAAGACCTTGATTGTAGGTTTTGTTATTTCCTTCAATAACAGCCTTCAATTCTCCCTCACTATCTCTTTTAGGAGGTGTAATTGTGAATTTTACTTCCTCTTTTTGCCCTTTGTTGGACAACGCCACTGTTTTTTGTTGAGGTTCAATTTTCCATCCTTTAGGAGTTGCCAATTTTAGAGTTCCTTCAAAATTATCTGTATTAGAAAGCACTGAAACGGTAACTTCTTTAGAGTTGTTATCTCCAAATATCCATACGCTCTGATCAAGTGTAAGTGAAACCGGAGGAACAATTTTCAGAGGAATATATCTTTCACCTTTAGCTGGATAAACTCTTTTTTGCCAAATGTTTAGTGATTTGTGGACAGTAACCCCGTCTATATTCAATTGAATTTCAACAGGAATCTCTGAGAATTGCTCAGGTAAACCAATCATTTGTTGATCATTTACCACATACATCCCTTTTGTTGCTTTCTCTTTTAACCAATAAGGTTGAGAAACTTCAAAGTTTTCAGGAATCTGTATTTTAATTTCTTCTTTTAGAATTTTATTTTCAGTGAGTGTAGAGGATAGGCTTTTTTCTTCTAAATCACCAATTTTAATTTTTTCAATAGTGACTTTGCTTGCTGTTCTTACCAATGAAGATACATTGATGATTAATGAATCACCTTGTGCAACTAAACTTTCAGGTGTTAACGCCTCAAGCCATATACCTGCACATTCTAATAATAATTGATTTACTTTTTTAGTTTTTACAATTACCCAATGATTACTTTGATCGAGCTTTCCTAATTCTTCTTTTACTTTTATCAAATATGGTAACGCACTTGAAGGTTGTGTTGGGTGAAAATTACTTTGTAAAGTCTTTATAGCAGCTTGTAAAGCTTCGCTACCTTCAACTCTTGACCATGAAGTTTCTACACCTTCCATTGGATCTTTGTCGGCTTTGTCACCTTTCAATAACTTGAAATACTCGATATTTTCACCTCTATGTAAAGCAGCACCAAAACCTTGGCATTTATGTTTGGAACGAGCAGCCATTGCAATTTCTCCAACGGATTGACCTAAAACAGGGATGTATTCACCTGTGTCAATTCCAAGGTATTTATCCTTTTCAAATTTTTCGCCTTTCCCTCTAAAAAACCATGAATTAGTATTCCAGTAGATTCGTTTAGGTTGCCAAACATCAACGTATTTTAATTGTTCGGGGAATACCGTTGGATCTGCAGCTAATTCAAATGCTTCAACTGCAATAATCGCTGAAGTGGTATGGTGACCGTGAGTACGCCCACCTCTATCTGGTGAGAAACGAGTTACAATAATATCGGGTCTGAATTTTCTAATATTCCAAACTGCATCAGCAAGTACTTGATCTTTATCCCAAACTGAAAGTGTTTCTTCCGGGTTTTTTGAGTACCCGAAATCGTTGGCTCTAGAGAAAAATTGTTGACCACCGTCTACTTTTCTGGCTTCTATCAGTTCTTGAGTTCTTAAAATACCTAGCTCTTCTCTGATTTCTTTTCCTATTAGGTTTTGCCCACCATCACCACGTGTTAATGCGGTGTAAGCTGTTTCATAGCCTTTTGCTCTAGCGAAGTAACCAATTACTCTTTGGTTTTCATCGTCAGGGTGAGCCGCAAAATACATCACACTACCTAGCGTATTGAGATGATTAATTTCTTGAATGATTTTAGATACATTAGGTTGTCCATCTACTGGCGTTTGGGCATGTAATAGATGAGATAAAAATAGGCTGATAGATAAAATTAGAATTCTGATCTTCATTTCAATTAGAGATATTGGGAAATATATGCAAAAGGCATTCTAAAAGACCGTAATGAAAACCTTTCTCTTAGAATGCCTTTATTGATTTAAAAAGCGTATGATTAAATATCTTTATTTGCTTTTTTCCATTTTTTTGAAGCATTTGGTAACCAAGCTTCAATATCTTTAGTGATCATACCTTTGAAGAAGTTATATGCACCGTCAGGTTTTGCGTCGCCTGCAGTTCTAGCAGCAAGAGCAAAGTCTAAAGCTGCGTCATATTTACCCTCTTTAGCTAAGAATTGAGCCTTAGTCCACTGGTTCCAGAAATAATCTGGACGAGTAGCAATCGACATGTCAATTAATTCCATCGCTTTAGCTGGATCAGACTCAGCATAGTATTTAGCAGAGTTTTGATACGTTCTCCATACTTTACCAGCATCTTTTAAAGAAGCTTCAATATTAGCTTTAGTTAATTCAGCTGTAGGTACTGTTACAGTGAAAGAAACCATTGTTTTGTCCCACCATAAAGTGACTTTACCTTCAGTGTCTGAAACAGCTTCAATGATGTAAGTTAAACGCTCTCTGAAAGGACCTTCAGTTGCTTTTACGCTTACAGATGCAGCATTGTCAGCTTTAATTGCGGCCATATCTTGACCATCTTTTGTGTTGTAAGCAAAGATGCTTTTTCCTTTGCCATTGAAATGAACATCCCAATCCGCAGATTCTTGAGGAGTCATAAAGATATTATAAGTACCAGCTTTTACATCAGATCCACCGATTTGAACATCTGAGCTAAAAGTGATAGCAGTTGGAGCATTGGCACCCGCTCTCCATGCTTTACCATAAGGCTCTAATTCACCAAAAACTTTACGGCCTTTTACCGCTGGAGAAGAGTAATCGATTGTAATGGAAGTAACGCCAACTTTTTGAGTTACTGATGCACTTGGACTTGGTGCTGGAAGTTCTTGAGCTGTAACGCTCTGCACCGCAAATAATGCAATCGTTAATAAAGCTAGTAGCGATCTTTTAAACATGTTTATAAGTATTTAATTTAAAAATTTGAGAGTAAGTGACTCAAAAGTCGGGTCAATTAACCAAATAGAATTTAATAATTCAAATATATTATTGAATTTAATTGTAATATTAAAATACTTTTAATTGATGTGAAAATATCTAAAAAAGAGGGGGTTGCTCTACTAACTAAGTAGTATCGATATACTAGAAATTCCTTTTAGGTTTTGTATTATGATAAGGGAGTAGTTAGTTGAAATAATGTAGTAGAAAGAGATAAAAAAAACAAAACCTTATAAACGACAAAAAGGTTCAGGAAACCCGAACCTTTTTGCTAACCCAAAAACTAACTATTTCTCATTGCAATCGTGTTTGATTGCATTACAAACATACGAAGATATTTTATAAATACAATGAAAATTGTAATAATTTTACAAAAAATATTACTTTGGGAAGTAATGGAGGGGAGAATCTGGTCCAATTGGCAAATCTAAAACAAGCCAAACCGCCATTAAAACCACCCAAACAATCAAGAATGCAATAGAATAAGGTAGCATTGTGGCAATGACAGTTCCTATTCCTGCATTTTTATCATAACGCTGAATAAACGCTACAATTAATGCAAAATAAGACATCATCGGTGATATGATATTTGTGACACTATCGCCAATTCTGTAAGCGACTTGTGTTAATTCAGGAGAAATACCTACCAACATAAACATTGGTATAAAAACGGGCGCCATCAAAGTCCACTTTGCAGAGGCACTTCCCATTACTAGATTGATTAGTGCAGCTAGGAAAATAAAGCAAATCAACAATGGGATTTTATCCAATCCGATAGTTTCTAAAAACTGAGCACCTTTTACTGCACAAATCAAACCGAGGTTAGTCCATTTGAAATAGGCAACAAATTGAGCGGCAAAGAAAACCAATACAATATAGCTACTCATAGTTTCCATTGATTTTCCCATTCCTTTCATGATATCAGCATCATTTTTAAAAGTGCCAGCACCTTTACCATACGCTATACCGCAAACTGCTGCAATAATAAAGATCCAAGAAACAATACCTTTCATTAAAGCCGACTTGAAAATATTCTCAGGTTGATCTACACTTCTTAAGAAACCTTCCTCAGGTAGTATACCAATCAGAATAAATAAAGTAAGCATAATAGCAGTAATACCTGCATAAATCAACCCTCGTCTTTCTTCTGGAGTTACATTGTGCATTTCTTCAGGTTCAATATCTCCTTTATATTCTCCCAGTCGAGGTATCACAATTTTTTCCGTAACTATCGTACCTGCTATACCTATAAAGAAGGTAGATACAAACATGAAGTAGTAATTACAGGCCGCATTGATAGAGTAATCTGGATCGATAATTTGAGCAGCTTCCTGCGAAATACCTTGTAATAGGGGATCGATAGTTCCTAATAAAAGGTTGGCAGAGTACCCACCAGATACACCAGCAAAGGCAGCCGCAAGACCAGCAATTGGATGTTTACCAAAGGCAAGAAATATTACTGCTGATAGTGGAACCAATAATACATAGCCTACTTCACTTGCTGTATTGGATAATACGCCGGCAAAAACAACCACAAATGTGATAATGCTTTTTGGAGATTTTAAAACTAAGATGCGAATAAGAGTACCAATAAGTCCACTCCCTTCTGCAATACCAATACCTAGCATAGCAACAAGTACTACACCTAATGGAGCAAAATCTGTAAAATTCTTTACCAATTTTGTCAGCATCAAATAAATCCCTTTTTGTGATATAAGGTTGACAACTGAAATGGTTTCTCCTGTACCGGGATGAATTACACTTAAATCTGTTTGAGCAAAAACCCAAGAAAGAATCACTACACCAAATGCAAAGCCAGCAAAAAGCGTTGCAGGGTGAGGTAAAGCATTTCCTACTTTTTCAATAAAAGATAGAAAACGATCAATAAAACTTGACTTTTTCTGAATGTCGTTCATGTATTAATAGTTTATTTAGTATTTTTTAGCAAGCTCTGATAGATATGTTTCGTTTAGCGATTTTTGATTTCAATAAATTGAACTTGCTGTACAATATGGTTAAGATTTCTTCTGAGTTTCAAAACGTATTCATTTAATACGATTCACGCTTTGAACATCCTAAAAATAAAAAATCAAACAAAAATAAGGAGAGTTTTGGAATTCTCGTCAGATAAAGGGTTCACAAGTGCAATTTTGAATTTTATTTGCAACTAAGTGTATTTAATAAAACGTAAATGAGATGCTTCTTTAGAATGTTATTGAAGTTTATTTGATAGAGTGAGGATGTGAGTAGTTATTTTTTCTTATCATGATTTAGCAATTGATATGAAAATCAAACTTTTTTATAGTCATCTCTCCTTTGTTATTAAGAATATTTCAGTTTATAACTACACCTTTTATTCATCCTCAAAGGTTGAAATAACGAATAATTTAAGCGTAACTCACTTTAAAATCATTTCGTACAACTTGCAAGAGTAAAAACAAAAACACTATATTTGATTAAGCTACCTAAGGTCATTTGTCATAAATAATTATCGTCATATAGTTTTTGTAATGCTCAAAACAAATAAAAATTTAAACAGTTTTTATGAGTAACAATTGGAAAGATAGATTGTCAAGACCACTTAGTTTAGCAATTATGTAATAGAATAAATAAATGGGATGAATTTAGAGTAGAGGCAAACATATTATACTATTTGCTGTTTTATAGCACATAATTTCTTCACTCTTTTAAAATATTCCCAATACCATTTGTTCTATTACCTGGAATAGAAAAACCATATTATGGCTAATAGATTAGACAAAACACAACATCAAGGGTTCGGGACAGCTCCCGTATTTTTTACTTCAATTAGTACAATTTTAGGGGCAATTCTCTTCTTGAGATTCGGTTATGCAGTAGCCAACTTAGGATTATTATCATGTTTGGTAATGGTACTTGTTGGGCATTTAGTAACGATTCCTACTGCAATGGCTATTTCCGAAATAGCAACGAACCAAAAAGTACAAGGTGGAGGTGTTTATTATATCATTTCAAGATCATTCGGTATTACTATTGGAGGTGCAATTGGTATTTCACTTTATCTATCACAGGCCATTAGTACTGCCTTCTATATTATTGCATTCGCAGAAGCCTTTCGACCATTATTTCCATTACTAGAAACTTATGGTATTGTAGATCTAAATTTGAGGTGGATTACAATTCCTATTACCATTGGTTTGATTGCATTGGTGATTTATAAGGGTGCTGATCTTGGAATGAGAACCTTATATATAGTAGTTGGGATATTATTTCTTTCATTATTGTCGTTTTTTGCGGGAACAACAGAGTTCGCTCAAGAATTAACGAAGATTGATTGGAATGGTCACATTGATAATGGAGATAGTTTCTTTAAAGTACTCGCTATTTGTTTCCCTGCTTTTACAGGTATTGCAGCAGGAGTGGGGCTTTCGGGTGACTTGAAATCTCCAGAACAATCAATTCCTATTGGAACCATGTTAGCAGGTGTTTTTGGAATGATTGTTTATATGTTTGTCGCTTACAAATTATCAGTCTCGGCTTCTCTTACTGACTTAGATAGTGATCCACTAATCATGACGGATATCTCACTTTGGGGACCAATGGTACCTATTGGGTTAGCAGCGGCAGCACTATCTTCTGCAATTGGTTCAATTTTAGTTGCACCAAGAACGCTTCAAGCCATTGCAGAAGATAAAGTATTACCTAATCAATCCGTAAACAAATGGTTGGGGTATATTACAAAGGACTCAGGGGAACCATTAAATTCTTCATTAGTGACTTCTTTTGTGACGGTAGTATTTGTTCTGATTGGCGATATTGATATTGTAGCACAGATCATTACGATGTTCTTCATGGTAACTTATGGTGCCATCTGCTTGATTTCATTTTTAGAGCACTTTGCATCAGATCCTGCATACAGACCCGTATTCAAATCAAAGCCTATTATCTCATTAGTGGGTGCAGTAATGTGTCTTTATTTGATGTTCAAAATCTCGGTGACTTATACCATGATCGCATTAGTATTTATGGTAATTCTTTATCAGATGGTTCGTCGATTTACACCAAATAAAGAAGGGCTGAAAGCAATTTTTCAAGGTGTTATTTTCCAGTTAAGTAGACAGTTTCAAATCTTTCTTCAGAAGACAGAAATTGATAATGAGGAGGATCACTGGAGACCTGCTGTTGTTTGTGTGAGTAGAAATACCTTCAAACGTTTTTCAGCATTTAATCTAGTCAAATGGATAGCACATAAATATGGCTTTGCTACTTATATTCATTTGATTGATGGTTATCTATCAAAAGAAACCAATAAGGAAGCACAAAAAGACCTCGATAGATTGATTAAAATTTCAGAGGCAAGTAATTCGAAGGTGTATTTAGATACAATGATTAGTCCTTCTATGACTTCAGTAATTGCACAAGTGATTCAGTTACCTTCTGTAGCTGGTAAAGAAAATAACATGTTGATGTTTGAGTTTTCGAAGAAAAACAATGATGATGGCTTGAAGCAGGTAATTGACAACTTTAAACTGATGTCAGTGACAGGAAACGATATTTGTGTATTAGCATCAGATGAAAGAAATTTTGGATATAAAACAGAAATACATATTTGGTTAACCCCTAAGGACCTTGAAAATGCAAACTTGATGATTCTTTTGGCGTTTATTATTATAGGTCACCCAGAGTGGAGTAATGCTAAAATTACGTTGTTGGCTTGTTTCCCTGATGCAGAATTGGAGATGAGAAGAGAGCAAATTTTAAAGCTTATCAAAACAGGCCGTTTACCAATTTCAAAAAATAATGTCCGCTTGATTTCAAGAGCTGATAATGTAGATATTAAAACAGTAATTAATACCACTTCTCAAGATGCAGATCTTACTATTGTTGGGTTAAGATTAGAAGCATTGAAGAAGGTCAATGAGCAGGTTTTCTATGGATACGATGATATAGGAGATGTATTATTCATACATACTGCTCAAGGGAAGGATATTTCTTAGTAATATCCTTCATAAGTCCTAAGTCAAAATTATTGAATACATTCATAGTTTTGACTTAAGGCTAATTTAGAATACGAACCAATACTTACAAAGTAATCGAAAGTTGTTTACTTTGTTATAACACATACTTTAAACACATTTAACTATCATGACTTACTATTACAGATTAGGTGAAATACCACCTAAGCGACATACTCAATTTAGGCAGCCAGATGGTTCTCTTTATCATGAAGAACTGGTGAGCTCGTTGGGTTTTTCTGGTATTTACTCCAATTTATACCACAAAGTTCCTCCAACTAAAGTAAAGGAAATTAAACTTTCAACTCCCTATGGCTATAAAATTTTAGAGGGTTATGGGTTGAAAATGACACACCTAAAGACTGCTGAAATAAGTGAAACAGGAAGCGATTTTCTTTCAGCAAGGTTACCACTGATGGCCAATAATCAATGCGTGATTTCATTGTGTTATCCTAAGCAATTAGAAATGAATGATTATTTCAAAAATGCTGATGGAGATGAAATGATCTATGTTTATGAAGGAAAAGGTGAGATGCATACGCAGTTTGGGGTAGTTCCTTTTCAAAAAGGAGATTACATTGTAATTCCTAGAACAACCATTTATAAAATGGAATTTGATAAAGAACAACCTCAGAAATTTCTGATTGTAGAATCGAAAATGCCTATAGAAACGGTTGGAAGATACAGAAATGAACTTGGTCAACTCTTAGAACACTCTCCCTATTGTGAAAGAGACCTTCATCCACCTGTGAGGTTATCAGATCTTGATATGTCGTTAGGGGAATATTCAATGAAAATAAAAAAAGGAAATGAATTACATCATTATATCTATGAAAACTCCCCGTTTGATATTATAGGTTGGGATGGTTTTCTATATCCTTATACATTTTCAATTTACGACTTTGAACCTATCACCGGAAGGTTACATCAGCCACCTCCTGTACATCAAACCTTCCAAGCAAGAGGAGCGTTTGTTGTATGCTCCTTTGTACCGAGGCTTTTTGATTACCATCCATTGAGCATACCAGCACCATACAATCACTCCAACATCGATTCTGATGAAGTATTGTTTTATACTGAGGGTAATTTTATGAGCAGAAAAGGAATTGCACAAGGTGCATTCACATTGCATCCAGGAGGTATTCCACATGGTCCACATCCAGGTACTATGGAAAAAAGTATAGGAAAGAAAGGGACAGAAGAATATGCCGTAATGGTAGATACGTTTGCTCCATTATATATAACCGAAGCAGCGGAATCATTTATCGATAAAGAATATCCTTTTAGTTGGTTATAGAATTTTGTAATATAATTTTATAAAAAACAACGAGGCCATTATAATCTTTTTTATAATGGCCTCGTTAATGATTAATCTAATTCAATTTCTTTTTTTGAATATTGCGTGATTGCTGCTAGATCATTTTCATTGATATAATTATATAATCTAGTATATCCGATATCCAAAAGTCTACTGATTTTAGCTATGCTTTTTCCTTCATCAAGGTATTTTTTAATTAAGTCTTTCTTGCGCTGTGCAATTTCCTTACGATGAGACTGACCCATTTTACGGATACGGTCTAATTGTAAAGGACGTTGCTCCAGAAGACGTGTGGACTTGTCCGCTTGCGTTTCCCAAAATAAGTTGATAGGAGCCAAGTTTTTATAATCCCAATCTCTGTAGGCCAATTTGTGACTTTTTGAGGGCTTCAGTTTACCTAAATCTCTCAAAATGATTTCAGCAATGGCTAAAGACTTCCATTTTCCGTCTTCATTAACCCTGATAAACAAGCATGAACCATTATCTGAGATACGATGATATTTATCTTTGTAATGATAATAATCGTGACCATCAATCGGTTTCTCTGCTGTTTTCTTAGAAGGTTTACAGCTTTTTACAAACTTTTCAGAATAATCTGGAATATATTTTCTTTTAGTAGCAAACCTTGTTTTCAAGGTACACCACTCTAAATTATCAACTTGATTATTGGACTTATCGCCATCCTTGTGGATTACAATCTGTCCTTCTTCTTTTGGTTTGTCAAGAAACATCTCAGCTACCAAACGGTGTACGTAAAATGATTTCTTTTTCCCATTTACTTTGCAATCAATGGATAGATAACCACCTCCTATGTCTCTTCCTTTAATAAGTTCACCTTTTTGAGAACGAGCATAAGACTTTACTTTACCGTTATTACTAATTTCATACTTCTTATCAGTAAAGGGTAGTTCAACCCAGATTTCTTCTGTAGTTGTTTTTTCGGGCGAAGTAGTTTTCATAATTCGACTGTTTCAATTAAGATAGTTAAATTTGTAGTGATAGATTATAACTTCGATACTTGTATTTATTTAAAAAAGAAAGAGGTTATAATTTTGTGTACTATTTGTAAACGTAAATCGTAAGGAAAATCAATTAATGAATGCTATACGTTAATAGAACTGTTGTTTATATTTAAATGCAAGATACGATAAAACATCTCCGAAGGTATTAAGAATCTCTTTCGTCTGATCATCAACTTTTTTCCCTCTAGTTCGAAGTAATAATAACCCAAATATCCCATTTATACAAATTTGTATTGGATTAGTAATTAAACCGTCAGCAATTTTTAAGTTATTCTCAATATGTGGAGACGCATTTTGATAAATTTTCAAGTAATCTTCATCTTCTTTTAGAAGATTATCATGAATTGAAGAAATTGTATCAATTTCGTTTTGTGCCCATGAACAATGTCCTTCCTTCATCACTTCCTCACTTTCCATAAGGTTCATGAGTTCTTTGTGCCAGTTCAGCACTTCCTCTTTTTCCTCTTCAGTTAATTTTGTAATATGCTTAAGCACATACTCTTTTATATCTTCAAAATTAAAATTAAAGGCTCTCAATAACTCCTCGGATTGATAAATATATATGATATACTCACATATATTTTCTTTCTTTTTTTTATCTGCTATTATCATTAATGCAAGTTCTAAACACGTAAATAGCTATTTGGTATAAATTCTTGAATAGCTATCATTATTGCAATACCAATGAGCAACTATTTAAATACAATTTTAGTTTTCTTTATGTTATAAGATGTTGTTGTATAAGTAGATTAAAAAGCGAACATCAAATTTATATTATTACATAAAAAAATCTCTTGACAAGATTTAAACAATCTTCAAATAGTGGCTGTTTTTTTATTTAAAAGGCAAAAAAAAAGGAAATAGATGATAAAACAAATATTTCCTCTAATAATAATATTTTATTTAGAATTATTTTTTGCTTTTGATGTTAAGCACCTCTTGATCTAGTCTCCAAATTGCTTCTTGCATTTCAGAAAAAGAATCATTTGTTTCTTTCTCAGGGAAGTCTCTTGAGATATGAGCAACGAGACGCCACATTTCGCTGATTTCAAGTGCACTAACCTCGTAGGGAGAGTACTTAAGGTTAGTAGACTTAAGAATAAAGCTGTTGTTATTATTGATGTTATTGTATACCTTTTTCAATACAAAACCTTCTGATTTTGTTGTAACTATACAAACAGACCCTTCTCTGATACTTTTCCAGTCTTCAATATATTCTCCAATTATTATTGTACCTTCTTCAAGAGGAGGCATAGAGTCACCTGTAATTTCAAATGCTCTGTAAGTCTTTCCCTTCGGTAAGAATGGAAGCGTATATTTTGGGAGGTTTTTAAAGAATGAAGTATCTGAATATCCCGCAGCATATCCTGCTCTAGCTTTTTCTGGAACTAAAACTATATTTTCTTCATCCGTTTCCTTATCAGTGGGTATTGCTAAGATGCGCATTCCTTTACCAGAAATATGCTCTTCTGTATTTTCTCTTTTTTGAACGCTGATAGGATCCATTAGTGTAAGATCCTTGGTCAAAATATCATCAATTGCGACATTAAAATAATGAGATATGCGCTCTAAACGGAAATAATTGGGCTCTGCACGTCCGTCTTCATAAGAGGATACAGCACTTCTTGAGACCACATCTTCTTCTGTACTTAATTGATCTCCTAATTCCGTTTGACTTAATTTGGGCTTCTGTTGTTGTCTTAAAAACCTTAGGTTTTTTCCAAATTTTGATGGTATTTTCGACATTTGATGATTTTTTACACGTAGGAATACTAAAATTTTTGTCAATTTAAGATATTGAACATTAAATGCCAAATATTTCAACGAAAATATACTTCTACTTCATTTTTTTTTGATTTTGTATAAGTTTTATACACTAAAACATATTGTAAGACGGTAATAAAGTCTTAACTTTAATTATTGTTTATTGAATTTACATTATCGGAAAGAATTATAAACATAACTTCAAAATAAATTATATGAAAGGATTTTTAAAAACCACATTCGCCGTAATCATTGGACTTTTTATTTTTTCGATGGTCTTATTTGTGGGAGGAAGTGTCACATTAATGGGAATTATCGCGGCAGCATCTAGCGATAGCTCTGAACCAACTATGATCGACGATCAATCTGTATTAGTACTAAAATTATCCCAGCCACTAGCAGAAATAGGAGAAAATGACCCATTCGAAGCTCTCAATTCAAGTTATTTTCCATCGAACGGATCTGTAAGCTTACAAGATTACTTAGATGTAATTGATAAGGCTACTAAAGATGACAAAATTGCAGGTATCTATATCAAAGGAGGAACTTTTGGTGGTAGTATGCCGATGGCTTTAGAAGTAAGAGAAGCTTTGAAAGCCTTTAAAAAAGAAGGTAAATTTATTTATGCTTACGCCGATTATATTACTGAGGCTGGCTATTATGTGTTAGCAGAGGCGAATAAGATTTACTTGAACCCAATTGGAGGGTTAGAGTTTAATGGTCTTTCTTCTGAGATTGTTTACTTGAAAAGATTTTTTGAGAAGATTGGTGTGAAGCCTGAAATTTTCAGAGTAGGTAAATACAAAAGCGCAGTTGAGCCATTTATGACCGATAAAATGAGTGCTGCAAACAAAGAACAAATCTCTTCTTATCTTAACTCTTTATATGATGAATACTTGGTTGGTATCAGCGAATCAAGAGGTATCAAGTTAGAGGAATTACAAAATATTTCTGATAAAATGCTGATTAGAAATGCTCATGATGCTCAACAATACAAATTCGTAGATGAGTTGGTTTACGAAGACGAAGCAGAGGCACACATCGCAGAAATGTTAGAAGTAGAAAAGTCAAGTGATGTTTCCTTTATTAAATATAACAAATACAAAAAGGCTTTTGATGCTAGAGGAAGAGATCTTGATAAAGAAGGAAAAGTAGTAGTATTAGCTGCAGAGGGTGATATCATTTATGGTAAATCAGAAGGAGGTAACAAAGCTATTACTAACGTTGATCTTGTAAAAGAAATCAATAAGTTAGCAGATGATGAGTCTGTAGATGCTGTTGTTTTAAGAGTGAATTCTCCTGGTGGAAGTGCCCTTTCATCTGATTTGATTTGGAGAGCAGTTCAAAACTTAAAAAAGAAAAAGCCGGTAGTTGCTTCAATGTCTACTTATGCTGCTTCAGGTGGTTATTATATTTCTATGGGATGTGATAAGATTGTTGCTTACCCTAATACGATTACTGGTTCTATTGGTATTTTCGGTTTAATGTTTAACCCATCAGAGTTGTTGAATAAGAAATTGGGTATTAAAACTTATGCTGTGAGTACGGGTGAGTTTTCTAATTTCCAATCTCCTTTAGATGATTTTTCAAAAGAGGATTTTGCAATCATACAACAAAGCGTAGAAGAAGGTTATAAGACTTTTACTGAAAAAGCAGCAGAAGGTCGTCATATGAACATCGATGATTTATTGAAAGTCGCACAAGGAAGAGTTTGGACTGGTGTTCAAGCTAAGCAAGTTGGTCTAGTAGATGAACTAGGTGGTTATGATACTGCAATCAAAATTGCTGCTGATTTAGCTGGGTTGGAAGAAGATGCTTATAAAGTAAAGCATTTGCCAGGAGAGATTGATTTCTTCCAGGAAATGTTGAAAAACTTGGAAATAGAGACTCAAGCTCGTTTGAAAAAGAGCCTATTAGGAGAATACTCTTCTGAAACTGATAAAATCATGAATTGGATGAATTCAATGAAAGGTGTTCAAGCTAGAGTTCCTTATTTAGAAGAAATTGAGGGATATTAATTTCCTAAAAAAAAAACCATTTACTAATTTTAAAACCTCACTTATTTAACAGTGAGGTTTCTTTATAAACTAAATTCAATTATTCATTATTAAACAGACTTCCATGAAATATCTTTGTTTAACTCTACTTTTAACTTCTATTTCATTTTTATCATTTGCTCAAAAATCAATTTTAACTACTGTAAAAGGGCAAGATGTCTTAGTTGATAGTATCAAAAGGAATGATTCAAATCGTTATACTGTATTTTACAAAATGATAAGTGAATCAGATCGTAATTTATACGGTGATCATACCTTAACAACCTCAAGAGATTCCTTAGCTGTATTATTTCCAAATACTGTCATTAAACGCTTTTTGGGATCGGCAATTGTAGATCAAATTACTGACAAACAAATGGGAATAGTCTCTATGGAAGATATTCCTGGTACTAGAGTGAAAATATTAACAGTAGTTGAATCAATTGTTCCCTCTGGTATAGGTAGGTCACGAATTATCGAATCTACTACTTTAATTGATGCTGAACAATTAACAACCTCAAGAACAGATGGAACGGATACAAAGCAAGGTTCTGTTTCAAGACGTCAAAATAAGGCACCAAGTCAAAAGGAAACCAAACTACTAAACCTTTTTAATGTTGGGGGGATTAATTTTCAGAATATAGCTACAAATGATGCCATTTTAACCTCTAAGATAACAGGTTTATTAATAGAAGGTTGGGATTTAAAATTTGTTAATAGTGCTGTTGAATCTAATGCAGGTGAGGATGATGCAACAGGTATTTTCTTAACTAGGTATATTTTTATTAAGTAATAAAGGTTATTTATACCTACTTGATCAATATAAAAATCCCACCTTCATCGAGGGTGGGATTTACTTTTTCTAACCAATTGAATTATTTAAACTAATCCCAATTCAAATTTCTTTTTCAGTTTGCTTAGTTCTTAAATAAGTTGATTAAGGTTTTCATCAATGAAGGACTTCACCAACCGTTCATGATGTAATGAAGGTTGATGAAGTTTTGGTTAATGAATTACTCCGCACATGGCGTAATTGTAGAATTGTCAATTACTGTTTCCGACCAAGTCATTGGGTCAAACTCAACGAGGTTTAATGTACCATTGAATCTCCAATCATCTCCAGCAATATTTTCAATCAAACCAGCAAATACACACCAATTATTGAATGAACCTGGAGTAGCGACTACATTAATAGTAGCTCCTTCAATGACTTGAACAGTAGTCAGTAAAGTCAATTCAGCACCTTCAGCGAAGTTGATTGCAGTGCCATCACCACCAATTTTCACTACGCCACCATAATTGATGTTCGTTACAGCATTTAAAACATTGATTTCTTGTACTTCATAGTTTGTAGAACCTACCATTAAGCTAAATGCTTTTGTTGCAGTTAAACCATTGAAAGCATTGATATTGAATGGTTTTGTAGCACTACTTGAGCTATACAAGTTTATTCTTACGTTTTCAATTCGTTCAATCATATTGAATCCATAAACCGCTTCTAAATTCTCATTTCCATCAAAAGCTAAAGTATTGTAACGACCTAGTTCTGTTAAAGCATTGAATCCATCAACTGTAGTAAGATTCGCATTTCCTTCTATAGTGAAATCAGCACCAACTGTTTCTAACATTCCGAATGTGAAAATAGAAGTTAAACCTGTGTAAACCGGATCTTCTCCACCAATAGGAGGGAAACCAATAAAACCAACCCCTACATCGCTTCCTGAGTTGTATAAAATACTGAATGAGCCACCTACAGCTTTTAAAGCATCAAAATCTATTGTTTCTAGTTTCTCATTAGAGCTGATTACAAATTCCCCTTCAACAGTAGTTAATTCCGGAGCGTATAATCCAGTCATCACGATGTTCTGATCCATTTCAAAATCACCGCCAGCATATTCTAAACTGCTTAAGTCTAACGTTTCAACTGCAGTTGCTACAATTTCCATATCACCCGAAACAACAGATAACGCCGATAAATCTACAGTTGTTAGGTAGGTAGATGCATCATTTGAAGGAGAAGCACCATCTACTTCGATTTCACCACCTACAATAGAAAGTGAAGGGAAGCTTAAAGTAGCTAAGACATAGTTGTTTTCAACTTTCAAATCCTCACCAATTGATTTCAGATTTGGCATCTCTACATTTTCCAAGTTCATTTGGTTTTCAATAGAAAGATTACCCGCAATGTTTTCAACGGCCCATTCTACGTCAGCAACATCTACAAAAGAAACGTGGCCACCTATAAATACTACATCTTTCAATGCATCAGTTTGATCATCATTATTGACTTGAACGTTACCTGAAACGATCGTATAATTTGAAGTCAAGAATTTTGTATAATCCTCATCAGTGATCAGAGGACCCCACCAGATTTCAGATTGACCGTTGACTACATTTTCTAATTCTTCAATTAAAGCACTGTTGTCAGCAACATCACCTTTTAAAGTTTCTAACTCTGTTAAAACACCATCAAGTTGTTCTTGAAGTAATTTGTCAGCTTCGCCGTTGTCAGTGAGTAGACTGTCGCTTTCTGTTTTATAAGCATCCAATAGTAATTGTAAAGCCTCTAAATCTGTTACCACCGAAGAAATATCTCCTTGGTGTGATGTACTTTCAGTTTGTAATTGAGCCACTAAAGCCATTAAATCTTCTATTGTAGCTTCTAAAGATGCAGCATCTTCACCACCAATTGAATCTAAGCGTTTTTCAACGGCTTCTACTCTTTCTGTTAATGAATCAAGATCGGCAGTGTCACAAGATGATAAAAATGAAGACGCTACTAAAGCGGACAAAATGATTTGCTTTTTCATGTTTGATAAAGTTTAAATGAATAGAAATTTGTTTTTTAAGTGGGGGAGAGAGACGTTCTCCCCCAGATAATTCTGATTATTCTACAATCAACTTGATGCTTTCTTTTTGTTGTGCATCAATCATTAATCTGTAGAGGTATATACCGGAGTTGAGTTGATTCACATCCGTTGAAATGAGATGTGTGCCGGTAGGTAAAGTATCACGATATATTTCTTTTACTTTCTGACCTTGAAGGTTGAAAAGCTGGATTTCTACTTGTGATGATTTCATCAAATCCATCTGTATGTTGGATACATTATTGGCGGGGTTCGGGAAGGTTTTGATGGTGTATTCTAATTCACCTTCCGTTCCTGTAACTGATCCTTCTACAACTACATAAGCGAATTTGTAAGAGAAACCACCATTAAAATCATCGGCCCCATAAGCAATTAATGCAATGCCTTCTTCTTTAGGAATGATAATCACTTCATCATCACCATAAGCCAACTCGATTAAGTCAGGATTGAAGTTTTGAACAAATACACCCAATTGATCTTCATCTAAATCATAAACGATGTCAGTGATATTGATTAATTCTAATTCCTCTCTATAAGCATTTAAGAAGATGTCATCAATTTGAATTACTTCTGGCACTCTGTTGCTGTTCATGACTTCTACCGGTATCTGAACTGACTTTTCAGCGCCAAATTCATCCGTAGCTGTAAATCGAACTTCATATTGACCTTCATCTTCATAGTCAGGAGAGAAAGTCAATTGAACTACTTTTTCATCGATTGGGTGAATTACACCAAAATCAATAGTTGAATCTAATGTGTAAGTCAACGCATCTCCTTCTGGATCGGTAATGATAAAGTTGAATGTGCTGTCACTTCCTTCATAAAGCGTAATGCTTTCGTCTTCTGATACCGGGACATATTCAAAGTTTGGTGCTTTGTTGGTGTTGACATAGAAGTTGATGTCAGTTTCTGGCTCAATAGGATCGTTGCTTTTTAATCGAATGATGGCCCATTGATCACCATTACCCAAAAACTCATTATTGACAGAGGCATTGAATGCTAAACTTTGATTTTGCTTTACTGTACCTTGATGCTGATCTAATGACAACCAACCTTCATTGGCAGTTTGTGACAATGCTCTAGATTTCCATAAACGAGGGTTTAATGGATCAAATCCCCATTCTTCTCCTTGATTAAAACTTACTAGGTTGTCTTCAAACTTATAATCATCAGAATAGTCAAATTCAAAACCCACTTGGAAATAAAGAGGAGGGTGGTGAATCACTAACCAGAAGTCGGTATTTTCAGGAATAAATACACTCTGTCCCAATTCCCAAAGCATCCAAGTGTGACCATAAATCGATTGGAATTCGATGTCTTCCGAATGTAAAAGATTACTTTCCAATGGTTCATCTCCACCAATATAAACTTCTACTCTAACCGAATACATTGCTTCATGAATATAGTTCACATTGGATTTTACGTGCGTCATCATAAATCCACCTTTTGGAGATTTCATTTTTGAAGCCACACTTGTAGGAGCACCGCCTAAACTTGCCCAGTAGCCAGCGGCCACCGTATTATTGATGTGTTCTGAAACCACTGAATCCGCAAAAGTAAGTGTTTCATCTTCTTTTAATTCAGGAAGCTCTTGTCCTTCTTTTAGTTTATAAATGACCTCTGCTTCGTACTCCAAATCAGAAACGCCTTTATTGAAAACAGAGAACTGAGCTGTAATCAAATCAATTAGATTACTTTGGAAAGTGGTATCTGTAGTAGAAACACTGATGCTTGGAGCTTTTACTACTTCAGCAGTAAGTTGTGTGGTTTGTCTGTAACCATTGTCAGCGACTACCGTGATATTTTCAGAAAGAGTTTCTAAACCTTGAGGAGTATAATGAATTAATAAAGGAAGTTGGCCCTTAGCAGGGATTTCTAACTTTGTGTATACTCTTCCGTCTTTGTTCCTTTGAATGGTTCCACCTGAAATGGTTGTAATTTCAAAATCAGCTTCCGAATCATACATTAATGAATCAATTTCAAAATGCTTTGTTCCAGTATTGTTGATGAATAATGTATCAGTGGTAACCACATTTTCAACATAATAGATGGTTCCCAATGCTAAAGTTTCATCAATTTGTGGGGCAGGGGCACCATTTACTTTAAAAGTTACGGGAACCCTAATTATTGAATCTGCCTTTGCACTATTACTTAATACATAAACTGTATCGATGTACGTGCCATCATAAAGGTTTTGAGCATCGAAAAGTAAAGTGAACTCTTTAGAGGCATTTGGCTGTAAAGTTCCTTTTGACGGCGGAGTGAATAAAATGCTTCTATCATCATTAAAATCTTCACCAAATATTTGTTCCCAGTCTACACCTGCTCTACCAAGGTCTTGCACATATTTTTCGTCAGGACTTTCGATACCAAAGTTAAATTCACCATCAAAGTTGTCCACTTTATTATATCTGAATTCAAATTGTCCTGTCTTGAATAATACCGCTTGGAAAGTGGCTGAACCTGGCATAGCAAAACCAAACTGAGACGTCATATCATACCATTCAAAAACTGCGTAATCTTCATAGGTTTTATAATAAAGACCAGCTGTTGGGATAGAAGGATTAGGTTCAAATAATGCCCAAAGTGGAGCAATCATGCCTTTTTGACTATCGTCTTTTTCGAAAATTGAATAGGTATTTGAAGTAGAAACCTCAGGCTCAACTACCGTTAAGAAACCGTGTTCGTTCATCCAAACTTTTTCATATTCTTCTCCATAGAACATAAATGCAAATGGTAATTCGATTTCATAATAAGCGTCTGTTTGAACTTCAATTTTATTTTCTGGACTTACAATATTCTCCCAAGTGTAATTCAACATCGGTTGAGCGTCCTCTTGTGTATCCGTTACGCCATATAAGAAAGAAAGGGTATCGAAGAGGCTTACTGAAGTATAATCTAAATCCAATGATTGTACTTGACCTTTCGGTTGAAGAGTATACCATAGCTCATGATCACTACTTTGATTGGTTAAAGTGAATGATTTTGTACTGCTTGATTTTGCCTCTAATTCAACTTCAAAGCTTGCTTGTGATAATAATGGAGAAGGATTTTCATAGGCATTTCCTTTTAATTGGATTGTGTATTCCTCCCCATTTGATAATGTGATGATGAATTCCTCTGTATGACTTCCAGAAGTTAAAGGAGTGTAATTGATCTCCAATACATTTCTGCTTTCAGGGTTGATCGGGTAAGGCAATTGTGTAGTGAATTCAAAATGTTCCAAGTCACTAATTGCAACTATCTCCACCGCTTTGCTACCTGTATTCTCAAATACAATGGAATCGCTTGCAGTTTGGTTTTCGATCAGAGGATCAAAAGTGATCTCACTTTTCTCTAATTCAAGATTTAATTCACCGGCGATTGTTAATTCAATATCCAATTCGGCAATTTCATCTACTCCATTATTGAAAATAAAGAGCTTATTTAGATGAAGACCATCGTATAACCTGAATGCTTGGGCATCAATCTCTAAAGTGATTTCTTGCTCTTCTCCTGGTAATAATAAACCAGCTTTTGGTGTTGCTTCAACAATAAATGGAGCATCTTCATGACGTTGGAAACGGATGATTAATTCATCTTTCAAAGGAGATACAAAATCATATTCTCTCTTGTTGGCAGAACTGGATTGAATTGTGATACCATAGTCTTCTTCCATATTTTGAATACCAACCAACGCTTGATTGTACCAATCCGCTTTTTCAATGTCTTTGTATCTTAATTCAAAATCACCATTCTTAAATAATACGACTTGAAGCGTCATTCTACCTTCTTGCGACAATGATTTTATATTATCATATTGGATAATAAATTGATCCCCTTTTGTTTCATAGAAAATATCACCGCCCCATTCCTGATTTCTGTAATCGTACATTGGGTCGAAGTTTTTCCAGAGCAATGCAATAGATGCTTCCGAAGTATTAGTATATGGGAATGATAAATCTTTACTCATACCACCTGTCCATATTTTACCGAAACCTACTACACCATCAGGGTTGATATTGATATGATCGTAAGTGCCATCAAAGAACGGGAATTTGAAACCAACTGGAATATTATCTGCATTCAAGAAACCTATAGTCAAGTGTCTAATGCTTGTACCTGTTTTTGAGATATCGGTGAATGTGCCCGCAATTGGTCCATCTTCTTCATCACTTGTGATATAAGTATAAATAGATTCCACATTTCGAGGCTTTCCATCTCTGTTACCTGAAGGATACCAGCCGTTTTCAAACAGCTCTCTTAATTCATTATGATTGGCCGTGTACTTTTCAAAAAGATCCGTTGGAATCCTGTATTCCAATGGATAGTCGCCATCATTTTTAATGGTGAAAGTAGTAGAGAAAGGGGCCTCATCAAACTCTTGTTCTAATACTATTTTTTCTTCTGAAACGGTGAGAACTGCTGGGTCAGCAACATTGGCAGTGATTAGTAATTGTAGTTCACCGATGTTTGTATTCAATGTTACGTACCCTTGTTGCATACCCAATGAAGCAGGAGTGTAGTGAAGGGGAAGAGAATAAGTTTCGTTATAATCCACTCTTACTGTATCTGAAATATTGACTTCAAGACCTTCTATTTCTGTTGATCCATCATAAATCACTAAATCTCCAAACCCTGTATTTTTAATATCAATACTATGTCTTCCCAACACATTTGTAAATGTATTTTGAAGGGCATTGATCGATGGATAGTCCAATTCAGGTTGTTGCCCCGTTACAGTCAAATCTACAAAGATGGTAGCGGCAGGGTAGTTGGGGTCATTGGTGTAAAAACCAACCGCTGTTTTATGAGAACCGTTGACTAATGAACTTGGGTCTAATTTTAATGCTGGAGTACTAGACTGATAAGGACCTACTTCACCACTAACTGGATCAACATACGCCCAAGCTCCGTCATTTCCTGTACTCAATGCTCTTACTTTTAAGAGATAATACCAGATGCCACCGGATAGGTTTTGTACATCTTCGAAAGTACGTCCACCATTTTTACTGATCCAGAACATACGGCCAGGGTTTCCGGTGTAATCTCTGTTAGACGTAATCGGGAATTCTTCTCCAAGTGGGTGATGCATGACTACCCAAAATACTTCACTGTCTTCAAAACGGAAGTTTTTTGTCAATGGAATTTCGATCCAACCTAAGCCTTCTTCTGTAGGTGTAAATTCTTGAGTGTGAATTGTAGTCGCATTAGTTGGAGCATCCGGTTCACCTTTTCTAATTTCAACGATAATAGGTTCCGTTGTATTGGTGATATAAGAGAATGCTCCAACGTGCGTTAAGTTAAAAGAGTAATCAGAAGTAATTTCAAAACGTGTGGCATGGACAAAATTGACTGTTTTTGCCGTCTCTGGTCCTAATGCCTCCGTAGGCCATTCATCTCTATCATAAAATAAACCTGCTCTGTAATCTGTGATTTGAGGGTAATTATAGAAATGATCTTCACGTTGAATATTTTGAACAGCAATATTGGTTGTCAAATTACTGTTTGGAGAAGCATAACCAATTTGTTTTTCTTTTGTAGGAAGGTGTAAATTGAGTGTTGGTAATCCTTTTTCATCATAAGAAATTGAAGCCAAACCGTTTGATCCATCTTGTGTAGGCTCTTCAAGATCTTCTTCAGGAATATAACCGTAGTTTTTTGCAAAAGCATCCCACTTTAATGTTCCTCCTTTGGTATTTTCTATAAATAAGGAAGTCTCCAAAGAAGTTTGTTTAGAAACATCAACTGTTAAGAAAATACTGTCTTGTGCTAAAACTAATCGAGGAGCTTCCGCAGTTGTTACTTTTAAAATGTTGGAGAGTTCAGATGTATTCCCCCATTTATCTTGAGCAACGGCGGCAAAATAGAAATCTAATCCCTCTCTGGTATTTCCAATGGAAAGCGTAAATTGATCACCTTCTTTTAGGTTGTTTTCAAAAACGTAAGGCTGTAGATTTTGATAATTATCCTCCGTTAGTGGAAGATCACTAAACCATACATAGAAGTAAGCAGGTTCACCATCATCGGGGTCTCTAGGAACATTCCAAGTGACATCAAACTCATTGTGTAAGACATTTTCAGCTTGAAGGATTACTTCTTCAGGGGCATCACCATTATTGACAGAAAGAGAATTAACGGCATTTAAAATACCTTTACCCACTAAACCATTCCAATACTCGTGCATGTCTGGATGAAAAGGAGCGGAGAAATCTACAATTCTTTGTCTTAATTCTTCTGGTGTGAAGTCTTTATGACCAAACTCAGAAAGTACTAAAGCGGCTACACCTGATACATGTGGGCAGGCCATTGAGGTACCTTGAAAATAAGCATAATTGTTGCCTGGTACAGTACTCAATACACCTTCAATTTCTTGCTCATACGTTGCTCCACCAGGAGCCAAAATGTCGACCCATTCACCATGTGTAGTATATTGAGTAGGCATATGGAAAGGGTCAGAAGCAGCAACGGCTGTTACGTTTTCGTGGGCACTTGGGTAAATTAATTGATGTGCTCCCGTATTGCCTGCGGAGAAGAAAACAATCCCACCTTTCATTGGAGAACCCTCATAATGACCAGCTTCCGCTACGAAATAATCAATAGCGTCCATGACTTCTTCTTCATAGAACCCGACAGAGTTGTACGACCAACTGCTTTGTGCAATGACAGCACCGTTATCAGCGGCATAGACATAAGCATTTTCTGCACCCGAAGAAGCTCCGGCTTGCAAGAAAATTTGACATGACATTAAACGTGCACCTGATTCTGCAGTACCATCACCACCTGCAACACCCGCTACGCCAATACCATTATTACTTCTAGCGCCAACGGTACCACCAACGTGTGTTCCATGATCAGTCGCTGATACATTGCCCCCTGCCACGAAATTATAACCGTTGATGTCATCAACATAGCCATTTTGGTCGTCATCAACTCCCGGTTCTCCATTTAACTCTGCTTCATTGACCCATAATGCTCCTTTAATATCATCGTGATTGGTATCAATACCACCGTCTACAATTGCAACTACCACATTTGGCGTTCCTGTTGTGGTTTTCCAAGCTTCCGCCAAATCAATATCTGCATCTTCTTCACCCACTCTCGTACCATCGTTTTCATAATGCCACTGCTGATCGATCAAAGGATCATTGAAAGTGAAAGATTGTGTTCTTTGATTGCTGTTCATTTCTGCCGGAATGAACTTTTGATTGGGTTCAATATAGCTTTTCTTATAAACGGGCTTGACGATTTGAGTACCACCTAATTGTTTATAGTTTTGAACCATCTGCATAGGGCTGATATTTTTGTCGAAAGTGACTTCATACCATAAATGCAGGTTATGTTTACGGTGTTTTTCTTCATGTTGTAATGAAAATGGGAACACCCTTTTAAAGCTCTTTATGTTCTGATTATTGTTGAAATTATCAATTGCAGTAACTCCGGTCAGGTTGACTCTTGAGTCTGTACTTGGCAACTCAATAGTCCTGAAAGTCTGTGCAATTTCTGATGTAAATTTCATTCGAATTACTCCTTCTTCTACCTCAACCTCTGAAGTTTGAGCATAGAGTAGGGAGGTCCATCCCCATAAGAGGATGGATAGTAGTATGATACTATTTTTCATAAGTTGATTTTCTTCTTTTTGAATTGGTCTATTTTTGGACGTCTCTTACATATCTTACCGAAACTGCATAGCCAGTATTGATAGGAGCAATACCCACAATAGGGGTTTCATTCATTTGCATTACGCTTCCTAAACTTGTTTCTGGTGATTCGCCTTCTTCCAATGCTACCCAATAGCGGGCAAATTGATCGATTTGACCAAAGTGAGGATCATATCTTAAGTTTTGAGGTTCAAAAAATCCACCCATGATTAAGTTCAATCCACTGTCTCCACCTTCTCTGAAAGAATCACCAGCGTAACTTTGTCCATTAAACCGTTCTACCAGAGTCCAGTAATCTTCGTAAGTAGGTAACCTCCATCCTTCGGGAGTAGCCAAGGAAGCTCCTACATAAGTGTATAATCTTCCGTATCTTTTTCTTTCTTCATCAGTGGTCAATGGAGCCCCCGTATTAATTCTAGCTTCAGCGGCTTGGCCATAATACCATGAAGCTTGCCCTGTGTAGAATTCAAAATCAAAGTTTTCAGCAAACCATTCCTGGTCACCAATTCGAATCACTTTGTAGGTTTTATTATCTCTAGTATCAGTCCATGTGGTATACAATCCACCAAATGATAAAGTGACAGTATCTTTGTCTATATGCTCTCCCTTTTCAACAGTCCATTCTAACGTATATTCTTCATTTAAAATACCATTGAACAAAGAGTTTGGAACAGTTGGAGAGACGATCGTGCCTTGCTCACCACTCAATAATTTCCAAGAACCCGATGCACCTCCTGGCAAATGAGCTTGTAAAGTGAAATAGTGAGGGGCCTCTTTTGTGACAATACCAATTTGATCTTCACCAGCAAAAGCCTTCAAAGAATCAAAGTGCACTGTCATCTCATCTTTGGCCTCTTTTGAACCGTAAACATGCTTCCATTCCAAAGTATAGGTTTTGTTTGGTTGGCCTACGAATGCGGTTTTAGGGTCATGAATATTTTCAAAATAACCTGATGTATCTTCGCTCACAATACTCCATGTTCCTACTTCTCCATATTTAGTGCTGTCACCATGGAGTTGGATTTTGAAGTTATTTCTAATGGTATCTTCAAATGTGGAGTAGATCTGATTTTCCAAAGCCTTGAAACTGATGTCCATCCAGTCGGTCTTGTATTGCTCACCCGATGAAAGTTCCCATTCCAAAGTGTAAAGCTCTCCCGGTTCTCCCTTGAAGATGGTATTAGGAGCATTTTCCTCCGTCACTTCCCCATTTTCACCTCTTACTATTCTCCATCTTCCAGATTGATTTTCTTTTAATTCATTGGCTCCAATATTTGTTTCATACCCATAGTTGGCCAATTCCAATTGATCACCACCTGCGTTGGGAGTTGGTAAAGCGGGTGTTTCTTCTTGGGTAGTACAGTTGGATAAACTACAAGCAAGTAAGGAGCCGATGAATGTTGATCGAATTAGGTTTTTCATTAGTATCCTTTATTTTGTTGGTCGTTGTTTAAGTTCTCATTTGCATCAATTTCTCCCTGAGGAATCGGGAAGGTCAAACGATAATAATCATTGTCAGAAGAAGAGAAATTCCATTTTGACCAATGCTTTCCTTCTCTCACAAAAGGCAGACTTCTTCTTTTGATATCAAACCAGCGATGTCCTTCACCAAACAACTCTTTTCTTCTTTCGTTCAAAATGACATCAATTAAAGCATCACCCGTTTCAGTTGGTTTTATCGCTCCTCCATTAGAGCGTTGCATGATTTTATAAACGGCCTCAATCGCTTCTTCTGTATTTCCTAATTCTGCCTGTGCTTCTGCATCAATCAAGTACATTTCTGAAGCTCTGATTTTGATCATATGTGCATTTCCCAGTGCTTCATTATGTCCAAATTTCAATACTAAATAATTGTCGGCATCGATGGGTTCATACAAATCAAAAAAGCCTTTTCGGATATCTTGATTTTCGAATTGCTCATAAAAGACATCATCTGCTCTTACACTGCTGTAACCGTATTCTGGCCAGTAAAAAGAAGGCAGGGAGAGATAAATATTGTTGTCTGTTCGAGTGTAGTCTAAGTAGAATATTGTTTCAGGATTATTATCAAACAACATAAATCCTCCCCACATTTCTTCAAAACTCATCAGTACCAATCCATCATAAGCTTTTTTGGCGTGGGCACTTGCATTTTCCCAATCTTCCATCACTAAATACGTTCTGGCAAGTAAGGCATTTGCACCTCTTTGATCTAAGAAACCTTTGTACTCTGATTCAGACATATTGTCTACAGCCCACAAAAGGTCTTCTATTATTTGGTTATAAATTGTAGATGTTTTTTCTCTTCCTAAATCCTCACTTTCAGCCGAAGCAGGTTCCGTTCTAAGGATAACACCCAACCCTTCAGGATTCTCTTTATAGCTTTCTGCATACATCTGAATCAAGTTCAAATAACAGTAGGCTCTCAATGCTCTAGCTTGTGCTATCAATTCGTTCTTTTCTAATGCACTTGCTCCTTTGATGTTAGAAGCATTTGCAATTATCATATTGGCATCATAGATTACTTTATAACCTACAGCCCACGGATTTTCTACCCATTGGTAATTGGGTAACATTTCCATTTGATACACCTTTACAAACCATCCCCAGTTATTGTCAGAATTGATCAGTAAATCTTCTCCCATCATATCATTGAGCATAGGAACATAAAGACCATCAAAATAGGGTGAACCCAATTGGTCATAAGCACCTAATAATGTGGCTTGTGCATTTTCTAATGATTCAAAAGCGACATCAGGAGAGACCTCTGTGGAAGGTTGATATTCTAGAAAGTCTTGGCATGATGTTAAGGATATCATCATACCGAAGATGAGTATATATAAATGCGTCTTCATTGATTTTATTTTTAAAGTCCAAAGTTGAAACCAATAGAATAAGTAGCTACACCCGGCACATTATCGTTGGTAGCACCAGATAATGATTGTTCTGGGTCAAATCCTTTGAAGTCGGAAAGTGTCCATAGGTTTTCACCAGAGAAATACACTCTTAAACTTTGGATGTGGATTTTTTTACAAGCTTCCGCTGAAAGGTTATAACCGAAGTTGATGTTCTTTAATCTTAAATAGTCACCATTTTCAAGATACCTTGTGGAAGACTGATTGCCATTGTCTTCGTTATTTGTAATGTACCTTGGAACGTCTGTGTATTTGTTGTTAGGAGTCCAGGCATTGTTAGCGTCATCGGCTAAATTATAACCTGGGTTAGCCCCATCGTGCATGTTTTTGGCGTAATCTGAATTGTAAATTTTTCCTCCAACCGAGAAATACATTAAGAAAGAAAAGTCAAATTGTTTGTACTTGAAAGTGTTCGTCAAACCACCGTACAATGTAGGCAGGGCAGAACCGTTGACCACTCTGTAGGCATCATTGTATTCTGATGTCACTTTACGACCTGAACCGTGTGGATCATCAAAAGCACTTTCTGGCATTTCAGCATTTTCTTCATGCGTATCATTTACATTCACAAACCACATCGGTTGTCCTGTTTCAGGGTTCACACCTGCCCATTCTCTCAAATAAAAGCTGTACCAAGATTCGCCTTCTTTCAATAAATAATTACCACTGACTAATTGATCGGTACCGATGTTTTGGATTTGACTTTTAATACTTGTCAAGTTCAAATCAGTGCTCCATTGGAAGTTGTTTTTGATGATATTTTCCGTATGAAGCGTGATTTCAATACCCTTGTTTTGCATCGCTCCAATGTTGGTCAAAACCGTACCAAATCCTTTACTGTAAGAGATCGGTTTAGCATATAAAAGTCCATCAGAATCTTTGATAAAATATTCAGCTGAGAGGTTAATTCTATTGATAAATCGCATATCTACACCCACGTTCATCAAAGTCATTTTTTCCCATTGAAGATCTGGATTCGCCAATTGAATAGGAGTCATGCCAGGGTTGTCGCCATAGTTATTGCCAAGGGCATATAAGGCTAAATAATTACCATCACCAATCTTGTCATTACCCGTTAAACCATAACTACCACGAAGTTTTAATTCATTCAGCCAACTGAGGTTCATAAAACTTTCCTGCGTTACTCTCCAGCTTGCTCCAAGGGAAGGGAAAACACCATATTTATTATTTTCTCCAAAACGAGAACTACCATCAGTCCTAACACTAGCATTGAGGTAGTATCTCGAATCAAAGTCATAGGAGATTTGAGAAAATAACGATAGTAATGATCGATTACCAGTATAAGAATAAGCGGCTTCAGGCTTTGCCCCGATACCCAAATGAGGGTTGCCACCAATCGCAAAATCCGTAGATTCTGCATATACACCTTCTGTTTTCACTTGGTAAGCTTCCTGCCCAACCATTGCATTGACGTGATTTTTACCATAAGTGTTATCCCATGTCAAAACATTGGACCAGTTTAACGCAGTGCTTTGATCGCTTGTTTTAGAACCACGACCATTTACACCAGCACCGTTTCCATGTTCAGGGTTATAATAAACCACACCAGTACCATGATTGTAATTGATACTTCCCGTAGACCTGAAATTCAGGTTTTTGGTAATATCGAACTGTAAAAACAGGCTTGATGAAATATTATTGCCCTTGGAATTATAAATGTCTTTTTCAATCAAACCCAATGGATTAAAATCCAGTACAGCAGTGTTGTACCAGTTATAAGAGCCGTCCTTGTTGTAAATTGGGGTAGTGGAGTTGATGATTTCCACGGACCTTACAGGGTTAGCACCTTGCGTACCATTGGGTTGATTGTTTTGAGTGTAAAAAGCAATCGTGTTATTAGTTCCTACTTTTACGAAAGGTAAAATTTGATGCTCTAAATTCAGTCTACCAGAAACCCTATTAAAGTCAGTTCCCTTTACATGTCCTTTTTGATCAAAATAACCTAACGAAAGGTAGTACCTAGTTTTTTCGGTGGAGTGAGAGAAGCCTAAGTTATAGTTCTGAATTAACCCTGTTTGGTACATTGCATCTCTCCAATCCGTATTGGTTGTTAAAATGGCATCGCTTCTGATACTACCATCAGAGTTGAAAGGCTGATCAATGCTGTAAGGGTTCCAGCCCGCAATTTCTTTTACATTATCATGAGCGTATTGCACCGCTTCATTTTGTGTTTTGTCATGAAGATAAATCTGATTGTTATAAAGACCTTTCCAAGTCATTTTATAATAATCATCGGACTCCATGAGTTTGTAGCCATTGGAAATCAATGAAGTAACACCCACTTGAGTATCTACCGTCAGTCTACTATGTTCTTGTGCTTTACCACCTTTTGTAGTGACCATAATGACGCCATTAGCGGCCCTGGATCCATACAATGAAGCAGAAACAGCATCTTTTAGTACAGTCATGGATTCAATATCGTTGGGATTGATAGTGCCGATTCCATCATAAGGAACGCCATCAATAATATAAAGAGGAGAAGAACTAGCACTCATTGAACCAACACCTCTAATACTTACAGTCGGACTAGCACCGGGAGTTCCAGAAGAGGAAGTCACTTGCACACCTGATGTACTGCCTTGTAATGCACTAGCAGCAGAGGCAACAGGCCTAGTTTTTAAGGTTTCTCCATCAACAGTTTCAGCAGCACCTGTAAAAGATTTCTTATCAGAGACACCATAGGCTACTACCAAAACTTCTTCTAATTGTTCATGATCAGCAGACATTACAATGTTCCAACCCACTTGGTTTCCTACTGTAATGATTTGTTCTTCCATGCCGATGAAAGAGAAATGTAATTTGTCTTCGATGGATTTTACCATTAAAGAAAACTCTCCATTAATGTTAGAAGTTGTCCCTATACTGGTGCCATCAATCCATATGCTTACTCCGGGAAGAGGATCACCGGTTGTCGCTTCTTTAACGGTTCCTTTCACTTGAAAATCCTGAGCACTAGCTACGAAAGTAATGCACATCAAAATCCAAGTCAAAACACCGTTTAACTTTAGTTTGTTCATGCGTCAGATTGATCGAATAATGTTAAATACTTGAACTGGTCGATTTCCTAATTAAATTCAAAAGGATAAAACGGATCTATTCTTTTGTCTCTTAATTCAATTGATGAACGCAAAGTAAAACGGCGGAAATAAATGTTTGTAAATGTTGTAAATGAATCGTGTATCAGATAAAAAAAATGAGGTTTCAGAAAATATGGTACGTGTTTCAAATTGTATAAGGGTCTTATTATTAGTTCTTTATCATTGAAAGATATTCTCCTTATACTGACTAGGTGTAACCCCCGTCTTCTCCTTAAAACTTCTATTAAAAGTAGTCTTTGAATTAAAACCTGCTTCTTTAGCAAGGACTTCAAGTTTGATTTGAGCACCTTCTTCCGTCTTCATGATACGTTGAGCTTCTTTGATTCTATAATCACTGATAAACTCATTGAAGTTCATATCTAATCCTTCATTGATGGCGATAGAAACTCTAGACCTATTCAAGTATGTTTCCTTGGCTAGCGCTACCAAAGTAAAATCATTTCTTAAATAGGCTTTGCTTGATTCTACATATTGAATGATCAAATCAATATCCTCCTGTACTTGAGCGGTGGTATCTTTTTGTTTCTTCAAGATCATGGCTTTAGAAGAGGGGTTAAGTACCGTTAGTTTATTAGAAATAACCCAATGGAAAATATAATAAAGCGTGATAATAAAGGCGATATAATAAATATCAAAAGCATAGATCACAAACTTGCCAAAGCCTGCATAATTACCTACAATACCAATTACTCCAATGGTATGGACCCCTAAATAGGCGTATGTTAACTTATAAAAGATTTGTCTATGGGTAGGAGGTAAAGCAAGAGTATTTAATTCATCTTTTTCTTTCATTTGTATTAAGAAGTAAATTAAATAGCCGTACCCTAAAAGAACATTAATAATATCTTGACTCTGATTGACGAGCATTACATATTCGATCAATTCTATATGTTGCCCTGTTACCCTAAACACACTATCCCAATAAATAATCGGGAGGGATAAACAGAAAAAGACTACAGGTGTTATAAAATGTCTGACATCTTTGATGTTGAATTTTATTTCCTCACTCCACCCATATTTTAAAAACAGGTACAATAAAGGGTAGAGAAAAGTGGTGGCTGAAGAACCTATGGAAGATAAAATAATATAGTTCTGGAAGGGGTTGATATGCATTAATGAGAAAATTAAGGCAATAAAAGACCAGATAGAAGTGGTATGGACCAATAATCTTCCAAGTAATGAAAGCTTCTTATGCATATAGAGATAGGCCGACAAAAATAAGCCATTGGCGGCACCTATTAATGTTAGTATAGACAATAGATGTATCATAAGTATCTTTAAAGGTAACAATGTTGCAAATAACAATATTTAAAATGGAACAAAAGTATATTGTTATCAATCATTAAGAGAAAATAAGGAAATTGGTAGTTGAAATCGAATAATAAATGTAAGAAAAAAATCTCCTTATTTTAGTCTTACATCTAAGATTTATTTTCATAAAAAAGTTGAGTGAGTACTATTAAGGTATTAAGCAAGCTGTGATTACATTAACTTTTAATGGTGAATTATCATATATAGAATTGTCGGAAAAGTGAGATGAGGGATTGTTTCTTTTGAATCCCAATTATAATTACAAGGATAAAAGTAATTGGCTGTTTCTTGCTTTCTAGTTAAAACTATAGACAGGTGGTAAAACAACCTCATCAATACTTTAGTCTTGAAGGTTGATAACGTAGGTAACACTTGAGTGTTGTCGGAGTTCGTATCACAAGCCCATGATTTCAGTCATGATGCACGTCTTAATCTACATTTTTATAGCTTTTGGGTTTATAGTGTAGTGTTTTAGTAGGTATTTTATTGATCTCAATGGGTAAATCTTTTTTAATAGTAAAATAAAATTGACTGCCTTTTTTATATTCAGATTCTACCCAAATTTTTCCTTTGTGTATTTCTACAATCTTTTTACAAAATGACAAACCAATACCCTGACCTTTAAATTCATCATCTAAGTGAAGGCGAGTAAACATATGAAAGATTTTCTTTAGGTTTTTCACTTTTATTCCTATGCCATTATCTGCAACACAAAATTCCCAATAGTCGGGTGTTTCTTCACAAGTAATATTAATGATCGGTTTTGCATTTGGTGGCTGATATTTAATTCCATTAATGATCAGATTTTGAAAAACTTGCTTGAGTTGTGTTGGTAGGCCGTGGATTGTAGGCAAAAAAGAATATTCAATCATGGCTTCCTTTTCTAGTATCAATTGATTTAAATCCACTTCAATTTCATGAATAATATCTTGGCTATTTGTGATTTGGTAGGAATTTTTGTTTTGTAGTTTCGAAAAAGCTAAAAGACTTAATATCATTGTATTCATTCTTTTGTTGGCTTCTTGCACATAATGGAAATAGGTGTTTAATTTTTCATTTTTGGGATCTGACTCTTCTTTTATGATACCAATAAAACCATCAACAGTTCGTAGCGGTTCACTCAAATCATGAGAGCAGATATAAGCAAAATGTTCTAATTCTTTGTTTTTTTCTTCTACCTCTTCATTCTTCTTTTTTAGTTTTTCTAAATACTTATTACTTTCTGATGTGAAAAAGTAAAAAAGGCCAATAATGAAACAAAAAAGGATAATTTCGTTGAGTAATCGGGTCTCACATACAATACTTTTATCCAGTACAATTAAGGGTTCAAAATGTTTGAAATGCCACTCTAAATAAATGAAACCAATAATACCTGCAGATGATAGTAATACTTTTACTCTATTCAATTTTTCGTCGAATAGAATAAAAGGCAGACCTAAATAAGGTACAAGTAAGAACTGAGAATGTAAGGCAGGGCCAGATACAATGGCGACAGTTATTAGTATAAATAATGAAATAATACAATGTACTACTCTTGCCGCATAGTATCTACCACAATAATTGAGAAGTGGCATCACCATGATTACAGGAATTACTAATCCAGTGACTAGTTTTGCATAAAATGGAGTATTTACAGCAAACGCATAGAAAAGCATTCCTAAGGCTGATGCACATCCTAAAAAGGCAATGGAGTTGGTTAAATGAATTTTTTTGACCGTATCAGCGTCCAATCCCTCATGCGCTCCAATATTTTGAAGTGTGAGTACAAATTCTTTGAATCTTAAATTTTTCAATAAAATAAGGGATTAATAATGAGTATTAGGTTTTTTCTGGTTGTACCTTAATATACAATGAGATTTAAAGAATATAAAAGATTAATTTGATTTCATTTCTCTTTTACTATACAATGTTATAATCATGCAATTTTCAATAATTTAAGGCCTTTGGGTATTGTACTTTTTTAATAGTGAAATAAAATTCACTTCCTTTGTCTAACTTTGAATCTACCTGTATTTTACCCTCATGCATTTCAATGATTTTTTTACAAAAAGTCAATCCAACCCCAATACCCTCATATTCAGTATCCAAATGAAGTCGGGTAAACATATTGAAAATTTTATGTTGATTATCATCGCTAATACCTATGCCATTATCTTTTATACTAAACTTCCAATAATGAGGCTTTTCTTTACAGGTAATTGTAATTTTAGGAATTGTATTTTCTCGATGATATTTGATGGAGTTAGAAATCAGATGTTTGAAAAGCTTTTTAATCAGAGAGGGAATTGCAATGATTTCAGGGAAGGTATCATGATCTATCACAACATTTTGAGCTGCTATTGCATCTTTCAATTCTACTTTTATGGAGGATAGTGTAGTATTTAAATTAACATATTCGAATTCATAGGTTCTACTTAATTTGGAATAGGCTAAGAGGCTTACTATCATTTTATCCATTTTTTCTACCTCGTCTTTGATATAGTTAAAATAGATATCTAATTTCTTATTTGAATCTTTAATTTCCCTTTTTACAAACTCTAAAAAACTACTAGTAGTTCGTAAAGGTTCACTAAGGTTATGTGAACAAATATAGGTAAAATGCTCTAACTCATAATTTTTATCAACGAGTTGATCTTGCTTTTTTTGTAGTTTTTTGATGTAGCTTTTGTTCTCATTGATAAAGAAAAAGAATAATAAAAATACAATACCGAATATAAGAATGTCGGTTAGAAAACGGTTACCTCTGGGAGTACCTTCTGTCATTTCTATTAAAGGTGCAAAATTACAAAAATGCCAATCTAGATAAATAAAAAGTAGTATGCCCAAGAGAGAGAGAATGATCTTTTTAAGACCAATTTCATCTTCAAACATGACAAATGGTAGACCCAGATAAGGGAGTAGCACATATTGAAAATGAAAAGATTGTCCTAAGGTAACACACATTGAGAATATGATTGCTAGAGCTAATAGACAAAAGGTAAGTTGAGCAATACGGTATTTTCTAAAATAATTTAAAGTAGGTATTGTCAACAGAACTGGCCCAATACAACCAAGAAATAGTTTTGCTTCAAGAGGGATGTTATAAGTTGATGAGATAAGAAATAGTATCGTTGCAGCACCCATGCACATAAATGAAAGGTTATTAGCTAGATGAACTTTTTTGATCATCATATTATCTAATCTCTCATGAACTCCAATATTTTGAAGTAGGGATAATGTTTTTTTGAATCTAGATTTTTTCAATGGAGCGAAACGATTTATAACAAAATTAGGTAATCATACTGGTTCATAATAAGATACAAGGTGAAATGCGAAATGTAAAATATTCCGATTATTTCACCTTTGATCTACTAAACATTGTTATAATCCTTCAATTTTAGAGCTTTCTTATTGACTATTGATCAAACCTCTTAATTCATATTCCTTTACAATTACATTCGCTTTTGCTTTTAAAACTAGTGTTCTACTCTCCAGATTTTTCTCTTGACAATCAGAGTAATCTTGATAATTTAAGAGACCATTATCAAATGCATCCTTTTTAATTTTCAGCTCTCTGTTTCTGAATTTTAATGCTTTTTGAGCTGTTTGAAGTATAACCATTGCGTTCCTAAGTTCTTCTGAAACCACAATGATGTCTCTTCTCACTTCCTTTTTATTTTCATTCAATTGAAGTTTGGCTTGTTGCAACTGAATTTTAGAAATTTCAACATCTCTAGACTTTTTACCCCATTGTAATATTGGCCAGCTTAACGTTGCACCTACCAATACATTGGCCTGAGGTATAAGTGGAATATTACCAAAGTAAAAGCCTTGAGCAGTTAAAGTGATATCAGGAATATGTTGATTTTTATGATAGGTTAACCCTGCCTCCGCTTTTTCGATCATTAAACTTGACTCTCTGACACTATAATTATCATGAATGATGGCAGAGTTGGTGTTGACGGTACTCAATAATTCCATTACACCAATGGAATCAAAAGTCACTTCAGCAACCTTCCATAATGAGTCTTGAGGAAAATCAAGGATAGTGTTTAATTGCAATCTATATTTTGATGCATCAATTTTAGATTGTTGAAATTTAGATTGATGATCCAACAAATCAGCTTGTAACCCAATGGCATATACATCTAATAATTCACCGGCTTCTACACCTACTTCTACGTCTATTAATTTCTTCTCAATCAATTCAATCTGTTCTTGATAGGTTGAAACCTTTGCCTCTTCAATTGCGATACCTACATACAGTTTTGATACTCCGGAGCGGATTTCTTGTGCAGCTTCATAATATTTATTCTGGACTATTTTATAATCAATCTCCTTGACTTCAGAACCTGCTTTGATTTTAAAAATTTGTGAGATGGGTTGGTAAACACCAAGGTTGGCAACCCCTAAGAAAGTATTATTTTCCGCTAGCGTGAATTCTGCACCGAAAGGAATAGGTGGTACAGCACCCAAAACGGGTAGTTCATTTACTTTGAGGCTTACATCTGATTTTCTTTCCGTATGATAGTACCAAAATAGGCCTCCATCAAGCATCACTGTAGGTAAATAGTTTGCCGTGACTTTGTTGACCTCTTTCTGTTTTTTCTGAATTTCGAGCTGAATCAATTGTAGCTGTTGATTATTTTCTTTGGCTATTGCTACACATTGATCTAGTTGTATTATTTCTTGTGCTTTTGATGTATGAGGTTGTAGCAAGAAAAATATTAAGACGACAGAAGCACCTTTAGTAATATGTTTCTTGAGTTCATCGGTCATCCCAAATTTCCAATAAAGCACCGGAATCGTTAATAAAGTCATAAACATGGAGAACACAAGACCAACAGCCAATACAGTGGCTAAAGGGGCCCACATTGGAGATCCCGAAATGATCATTGGGGTGACACCAATAGCTGCGGCCATAGTTGTAAGGAAAATAGGTCTGATTCTACGTTTTCCTGCACCAATAGCAGCTTCTTTGATGGTGTGATTTTCTTTTACAACTAATTCATTGGCGAAATCAACTAAGATAATAGAATTCCTCACTGAGACACCAATCAGTGAGGCTAATCCAACAAATGCAGTGAATCCAAAAGGGTATCCCGATAAGAGCAATCCAAAGAAAGCTCCAAAAACACTAAGTGGGATGGCAGCCAAAACGATGCCCACTTGATTGAGCGTTTTAAATTGCATTAAAATCACTAAGAAAATGATAAATACACAATAGAGAATCACATTGTTCATTTCTTCAAAAGTTTCTCTTTGACTTTCATCTTCACCCCCTATTTCTAGTGTGTAACCATGAGGCATTGGGTAGTTTTCGAGTTCTTCTTTGATAGAATTAATCACTTGTGAAGGGAGTACATCTACTTTAGTTTGAGATTCTATGGTTAACGTATTTACCCCATTTCTATGTTTGATATTGGAAGGCATCCAAGCAGGGGTGATTTCAGCAACTTGCATTAAAGGAAAACTTGCCCCTGTAATCATACTAGTGACATAGAAATTTTTAAGCCCTTCAATATCTTTATCTTTTACCGATTGATCTTGAATGATAATAGGTAAGGCTGTATTTCCTTCCCACAATGTCCCCACCGACATACCAGTATAGGCAACTGTCAGTTGTCGCATTATGGTGGCTTCACTGATTCCTAATTGTTGAGCAACATTTTTGATGGTATTGACTTCTATGCTCAATTGATTCTCATAATGATCATTTCTAACATTAAAAGAATAGGGAGACCGTTCTAAAATGTCTCGAATGTCTTTTCCAATGGTTTGGATCGTGGTGTAATCTTTTCCTTTAATTCTCAATTCGATCGGAGCCTCATAAGGAGTGCCTTGCTGCATCTTTCTGACGTCAACAACCGCTTGAGGAAATAGATCAGGTAATTTGTTTTCCAGTTCTGCAACCCATTCCTCGGTGGCTTCATTGGATATAGTATTGATCAATAATTGGGAAAGATTACTTTGTGGAAATTTGGGCGCATAGTTGTAATAAAACCTCGGAGAAGAGGTACCTACAAAACTAGCATAGCTTACTAACTTTTCATTTCCATGAATTTGTTTTTCAATTTCCAATGTGATACTGTCCGTTACTGATAAGGCTGTTCCCTCTTTAGTTCTGATTTCAATCACAAACTGATTGCGCTCAGCAGCAGGAAATAGCTTTTGTTTCAATAGAAAATACAAACTTCCTCCCACCAAGAATGAAAGTGTTGAAAATACAAAAAGTGTTTTTGGATATTTAAAAGAAAGGTCAATAGCATGATCAAAGAAAAGTTGTAGATAATCAAGCATACTCTTTTTCCCATTTTCCTTTTTCTCGAATTTCTTTTTGATGAAAGTATAACATAAATAAGGAGTGAGAAGCATTGCTATCAGATAAGATGCATTGATGGCAATTGCTACAGTCAATGGTAAGGAATGGATAAATTCACCCACTGCACCTGAAAGTGTAATTAGTGGGAAAAAGGCCCCGGCAATAGTTAATCCAGCAGTAAAAACCGGAATCTTTAGCTCATCGGCAGATTGCCAGGCAGCTTCATAAGGATCATGATCTTCTTCTAGTTTTTCTACATAGTTGTCTGCAATAACAATGGCATCGTCAACTAACATTCCTAATACAACAATAAGTGAGGCGAGTGAAACCTGTTGTAATTGAATACCCAATCCATCTAAAATTCCAAATGTAAAAGCCACTGTCACCGGAATGGCCAAGGTAGCAATCAAAGCGACTCTAAATGGTAATAAAAGAAGAATTACAATGATTACAGAAACAATTGCGATAAAGAATTCTCTAATAAAATCATTAATACTTTCCTTTACATTCTCAGGTTGATTGACCACAAAATCAATCTTGACATCCGAAGGAATTAATTCCAGATACCCTTCAATCATTTCTTCAACTTCTTCTCCAAAATCAACGATATTGAAACCGTTTTGCATTTCCATAGAGATAAGTATTGAAGAAGTGCCGTTGACTCTAATATGTTGTTCATCTTCTTTAAAGCCTCTTTCAACCTCTGCAATATCTTTGATGCGTATCGCTTCACCTTGTGCTCCAACAGCTATGATTTGATTTTCAATATCCGATTTGGTCGAAAACTGATGGGTACTGATAAATTGTGTGTGTATACCATTTACTTCGATATTTCCCGACGGAACAATAAGGTTTTCTCCTGCAAGAGATGCTAATATTTGGGGTGTATAGATCTTATATTGGCTGAGTTTTCTATAATCTACATTAATGTAATAACACTCCTTTTTGGAGCCCATTTTTTTGATCTTTGAAAGTGAAGAAATCTCTCTCAAACGATCGCATAACTCATCGACATAACCTTGAATTTCTCGACTGCTTCTGTTTTGACTTTGAAAAGAAACTAATAAAGCCACAGTATCACCAAAGTCAGATTGGACAATAGGGCCAATTACTCCTGAAGGCAGTTCTGTAAGTTTAAGAAGATTTAGACGGTTTTGTAATTTTGACCAGAAAATATCTGCCTGAGTTACATAATCTTGAAGTTCAACCACCACATATAATACCCCTTCTCTAGAATTTGAGTAGGTTTTTTCTTTATTCACTTCTTCAAAACTAAAAAGAACATCTTCAATTTTTGCGGTTACTTTTTTCTCTACATCGGTGCTACTTGCACCAGGGAAAAATGCAACAACCAATCCTTCTCTAATATTAAACTTCGGATCTTCTCTTCGAGGCATGGTTTCCAAAGAAAAAATTCCATACATCACAATCAGAAAAGTAATGGTCAAAATAATCTGCTTATGATCAAGTGCTTGTTTTACAATAGACATAATCGTTGGTATTTAAAGTTTTACAGCACTTCCATCCATTAAATTGACTGGCGGATTTAGGATTAATTCATCATTGGCATACAGTCCTTTATCGATAATGATATTATTACCGCTGATTTTCCCTGTTAAGACTCTTTGTTTATGAGCTAACCCTTTTCGCTTTACAAAAACATAATTCAGTCCATCAATATCTTTTGTAACTAACTGAATTGGAATACTAATTTTTTCTTCACTACCATTTTCGAAAACTTCTACGTTACAAAGCATTCCTTCTTTGTATTTATTCTCTTTGTTATCGATGAGAATATCTAATCGGAATGTTCTAGAGAGTTTAGAGGCTGTAGGGTGTAGTGTAGTAATTTGACCAGAGATAGTATCACGTGTAGCATTGATAATGATGTTGCAGTCTTTGTTGTAATCAATTCCGTTGACTTTATTTTCTGGAATACCCACTGTAGCAAAAACGGAGTTATTATTAATCACTCTTATAATGGGTTCACCTTTTGAAATTCCTCCACCATTCTTCACCCAGATTTTACTGACCGTTCCACTTACCGCAGCCCTAAGGGTCGTATAATCTAACTTATTTTGATATAAAGTGTAATTGGATTGGGCCTGTTGTTGTAGAAAAACAATTTTGTTATAATCTGCCTCTGCAAGACTACCGGCTTTGTACATTTTAGTGAGACGTTCTAACTGATCATTGGCTTCATCTAGTTTTGCTTTCGCAATTTTCAGAGCTTCTTGATAATCCACTCTATCCAATTGAGCTAAGACGGTCCCTTTTTTTACATTTTGTCCTTCCTTTACTCTAATTACTGCTAGTTTTCCATCAATCAAGAATGAGTGCTCATGTTTACCTTCAGATTTTATCTCACCAAAAAGTTCAAGAGAAGGTTGTATTTTTTGTGCTTGAATTTTTTTGACATTGACAGTGTAAATTTTAGTAGGTTTTTCCTCTATTTTTTTCTCACATTGAAAAAAAATGAATACACCTATCGTTATTAAGAATAGCGTCTTGTAAGTCATGGTTAAAAGATAGAGTTGTTTTTGGAGTTAATACGTTTTTGGAATAATTGCTTCGTAACCTGAATCAGAGAATAGATCCCTAATCAATTAGAATATACACATTGAAAAACTGAAATAATAGTCTTTTGTTTCAATATAAACTTAAAGCTTCAAATACGGTCTTTTTGTCTAATAACATCTAGAAATTATTATTTTTTTGAGTTTGTGGATACTATTTTCTTAGTAATACATTGTATACTAAGTTTCTTTAATTATAAATTTCTATATAAGTAAGTGAGTTGTTACGCATTATGATCGTGAAGACGTTTTACCAAAGCGTCTCTATAGTACTGCACTTTAGAAGATTATATAAAATAAACTATTCTTTTGAAGTGTAGTAATCAGATAGTCATTTATTAGTAATTCCCTCGGTCTTGAAGGGAATAGCGTTAAGAATTTCATGAATAGAGCCGTTAAAAATGATTTTTTTGTTTGAGCTTTAGCGAGTTTAAAATCATTTAAGCGAGAGGAATGGAATTTAGCTATTGTGTTCAAAGCCTTGACTTTTTTGCTTCGTTTTTGTGTTAAGACAAAAATGAAGAAGAAGGAAGCTTGAAAGTAGACGCTATAAATATCTGTAGAATGATCGATTAGAAGTTGACGATAACTTAGTTAACAACTAAGTATTTATAAAAATTAAAAAGCCGTTGATTCCTAGAAATGCAACGGCTTAAACTACTAATGAAATATTTTTATAGGCCTTTGGAAAGTAGGTCTTCTTTTAGAGATTTATTAAATGCCATATTCCCGATAAAGATATTCATAAGGCATTTTTGAAATTTTTTACTTTGAATGGTTATTTTATCATCATTGTTTTTAGATAAGTATAATTCATCATGATGAAAAGTAATTCTAAAGTGATCACCCATTTTTATTTCATCTTGGAAGATACTTAAAAATGTGTCAATTTCATTACCAATATCATCAACTTCACCCTTGTTGGCTTCCACGATTAAGGTTCTGAAACTTTGATCTACAGAAATCATTTTGTGAGGGATAATTCCATCATATTTTTTAATATTATTGACCATATCACTCAATTCTCCAGATTTCATTAATTCCATATTTTCATCATGTGTTCTGTCCACTTCTTCAATCGTTTTATCAGATTGAAATTGATTTGAAGTGATAACCATTTCGATCATTTTAGCATGATCATCATAAATAATTTTATTAGGATCATCGGTTCTTTCATAGACATACAAACCACATACAAAAAGCTTAAAAACACCTTCTGAATGCATTCCATGACCATTTAGTTTTAGACTTTCGTTCTCAACATTAATTACATTAGGAAATTTTACATTTTTAAAAAAGGATACATCGTAGGTCTGCTCTTGAGAGAATACATTTATTGATATTAAAACAAAGAATAGAGTGTAATTGAATTTAGTCATAAATAGAAGTATGAAAATTAAAAAAATTCGTATTACTGCAATTATTGATATTTATATTTATTTTTTTGGTGATCGTTGTCACTGTTTACATTAAAAGCGTTGAACTAACACCAAATAAATGTAAGTGAGTGTTGAAATAATACAATAATATATACTATTAATACCTTTTTTATTGAGTTAAGTGTTGTTTTAAATGACTTTGTTCACCCGTTATTAGTGAGGTTGATTGGGGGAATGCATTGTTTATATAGGTAGTAGTGAATCAGCTCTTCTGTAATAGCCATTCAAAAGCATCTTTTTCTGAAGTGAAGTATTGAATTAAAAATGAATCATTATGGTTAGCATCATCAATAAATTGATCAAAAGAAATTTGAGCAAAGAAGTCTTCCGATACAATCCATGCCATCTTTTCCAGCTTGACTTGGGTCATCATTACTTCAAATTTTTCATTGATCCATTTTTGAGTTTCAGGGAGAATATGGTAATGAGCATTTTCTGTATTGACTAAAACATTATTAGGAGCATATTTTATGGTAAGTGCTATTTGGGATACAATCACTTCTCTATAAACCTTCTCAGACATATCGATAGGGGTATTCCATATTGTTTTTAATACCCGACTTTCCTCATCCCAAAAGTTTGAGATATAGTCACTTTTTTGAACTTCTTTAAATTTCATTTCTTTCATTCTTATCAATACCTCTCTATCAATTTTTTGAGCAAAAAAATATTTTTTCAGTAGCATGGAGGTATTGTGCTTTACTATATAAAGGTCAAAGATAGAAAGAGTTTTTTGTACACATAAAAAAAGAGGAGAAGAACTCCTCTATATTAAGATTTTTTATTGATATGGTCGAATAATTATTTTATCAGCCATTCTAAGGCTTCATCTTCTGTTGTGAAATATTGAATTTTTAAAGCTTGTTGATCGGTGGCGTCATCTATAAATTGATCAAAAGAAATTTGTGCGAAAAAATCTTCCGATACAATCCAAGCCATTTTCTGAAGACCAATTTCTGCAACCAAACCAACAAATTTTTGGTTAATCCAATCTTGAGTTTCAGGCATTACATTGTAATAGGCATTTTTAGTGTCAACTAACATCCCTTGTGGGGCCAATTTTTCGGTAACTTCCATGTGAGATAAAACCTCCTGTCTGTATTCTTCCTCTGGCATACTGATTGGCGTAGTCCAGATAGTCCTAAGAATTTTATTGGGTGCATTCCAAAAATTAGTGATATACTCACTCTTATACACTAGCTCGTATTCCATTCTTTTTAATTGGTAATATTTGATTATTGTATATTCTAAGTCAAAACATAATTCCATTCAATAGATCTGACAGAGAACTAATTAAATATAAAACTTTTTATAAAGAAGTACTTATTCATTTTTTAGATACTTGGAAAAGTACAATAAATACTTATTTCGAATCAAAATACACTATTGGGGTATTATTTGGTCTTTTAAAGGTAATCGTAATGCATTGAGAGTGCGTTAAGTAATGTGTAAGTTAGATAAGTACAAAACCAATTTAAACAGTATTTACTATAACCCAACTACTGTCTAAATAAGGTGCGGATGATTTATCCGTGCCAAGAAATTGATGTACAAGATCGTTGTAAATGATGTATTATTAAGTTTATGAAATAACTAACCTTGCTTCAAGATTTGATTATTTACTGTTTTGATTGTAGATACCCTGCCTATGATTTAGGTGGGGTTTTTCTTTTTCGTTTTTTATTATGGTTTTAGACAATACATTGACAATCAGTTTGCCTATTACTTTATTTCTAATAACATCAACTATTACCTTGCCTTAACCTCAAGCCTATTTTGTAAATAGAAAGATCATGTTATAAATGCTTATTATAACTGTTTATGAATTGTTAAGAGCATCAATCCCTTCTTTTTGTTAGTTTGCAAACAATATAATTTAAACCAATTATCAATCTTTCTATTCTTGTGATTTAGGTGTAGCTACAATATATCAAACACGACAGACTGTATGTTTGATATGATTTATTCATCAATATGAAATCACAAAGGAGCAAACATGAAGGATAATGAAACGTTATTCTGTTTGTCAATACCAGAGAAATAGAGATATAAACCAACTGAAAGATGAGAAAACTAAAACTACAAATTATGCTGTTGTTTACCTTTTTGGTAACAAGTTTTACAATTAATGCACAATCTATCAAAGGTATTTCACTAGGAGAACGCTATAGTCATTCAGTCGAAACAATTACAAGTTTAGGTGGACATCGTGGTGAAATTACAGTCTTTAAAAATCAGAATGATATTATTTATTCAGCCATTTTCACCAGTAAATTATATATAAAATCAAGTGAATTTTATGACTTGAAAAAGAACATTGAAAACCATTATGATATCAAGTTAAAGTTTAGTGGTATGAGAGATGCTTATTATTGTCAAGTGAACAATGTGATTTATTCTTTACGTAAACGAGATTATAGAGATTCGGACAGTGCGATGTCAAGTTCACCTCAATTCATTTTTGAGTTCCAAATCAGTGATACCTCATTAGCTCAAACTCATTTATTATATTTAAGAGATTCAGCCGCAATTGATTTTTAGGAAAAAGATTGTAGGTACTAAGGAAGGCTTTCAATGGTTTATGCTATTGAGAGCCTTTTTTGAATGCAATAAAGCTAGGAATAGATCTTTTGTTGATAATAGAATTGTCTTAAAATAATCTCATTTTTGAATTTATGGAACTTAAGAAGGACGGAGCGTGTTATGTAATTGAGATTTAGACATAAATATATAGATAAGTACAAAGAGAGTAAACAGTCTGACTATGATGTAGTTAGACTGTTTTTTATGTTCTATTTTATGAAATAACTATTGAAAATGATGACTATACAAAATGATATGCTATGTTATTTTGATTTAGTTTGATTTTCAAAAAATTCCTCCACCGTTTTTTTGATCATATTAGGGTCTTTGGAAGCGTCATAATTATTATTAGTAGTAGGCATAACTGCTCCTGATTCTTCTCTCCATTGGTGTAATTTTGCTTTTAGCTTAGTTGTGATTTTAGGGAAATCATTACTAATATCTTTAGTTTCTCCAACGTCAGTTTTAAGATTATAAAGTTCAACGCTCATGTCATCAAAACGTTCCACTAGTTTATAGTCTCCCATTCTAATAGCACCTGAAGGGCCCATACTATTCAAACCATGGTAGTGAGGATAATGGAAGTAGATGGCCTCTCTTTTTAGTGATGCATTGGTATTTTTCAATGAAGGTAAAAAGCTAATTCCATCAATATATTGATTTTTAACGGCTTTGGCACCAATCATATCTAGAATGGTAGGGTAGAAGTCCGTTGAAACTACGGGCTCATCACATGATACCCCTTCTTGTGTTTGATTGGGCCAATATACTAAAAGAGGTTCACGTATTCCCCCTTCATAAGCCCATCCCTTTCCGGCTCTTAGAGGTAAGTTTGAAGTCGCAGAATATTTACCTTTTCCCGTAGAAAGCCCTCCATTATCAGAAGTGACAATAATAATAGTATTATCATACAAGCCTTCCTTCTTGAGAGCATCGATAATTCTTCCAATGTTCTCGTCCATACTTTCTACCATCGCAGCATAATTTAAGTTATTCTGATTTTTTTTATGATAGTGATTATGCTCAGGAATTCCTTGATGAAGACCATTGATCCCCATCTTTTCAGCTTTAGCTCTATATTTTTCAATTTTCTCTTTTTTACCTTCCAGTGGTGTATGTACGGTATAGAACCATAAGTTTAAAAAGAAGGGCTTTTCTCTTTTCTCTTTTATAATACTTATAGCTTCTGTAGTTAATCGATCTGTCAAGTATTCTTCAGGTATTCCATCCTCTAAACCAGGTACATTACTCCATTTGTGTTCTGGATGTTGATAGGGGAAAAAATAAGATCCCGGTTGACCTGCATTATGACCTGCTACATTGACATCAAAACCATGTGCCTCTGGATAGTGCTCAGTTCCTTTTTCATGATGACTTTGAAGGTGCCATTTTCCAACGTGTGCCGTAAAGTATCCATTGTCTCTTAATGCTTCAGCTAGCGTATACTCTTCTAACGGCAAACTTCCGTTTGGCTTAGGAGCTAATAATTTATAGCCAGGGCCTTTAGGGCCAATAATCCCGCTATGGTTTGTCATTTTAATGCGACTAGGATATTTACCAGTCATAATGCTCGATCTTGTTGGAGAACAAACAGGGCTTGCCGCATAAGCATTGGTAAACTTAACGGATTTTTTAGCAAGGGCATCTAGATTTGGTGTTTCATAAAATGAACTTCCATAACAACCTAGGTCCATATACCCTAAGTCATCCACCAAAATAAAAATTACATTGGGTTTAGGTTTTTTTTTAGCTTCTACGTTGATACTGAAGAGTAAAAGACTAAGAAAAAATAATGAATTAAAAATTAAGCTCTTCATACTTCTTATTATACAGATTATATCGAATGTAAATTATAATTTAAACTTGATGAAAATGAAGTTGTCACTTTTGTACTATGTTGATATCACAGTTTAAAAAATCAAGTTAAAACGTTGTATAACAAATGTAATTTTTACAGTAATATTACATTCTACTCATAACTGTCAATTAATAATATAATTCTTTAATGGTTAGGATATAGGTACAATTGGTATACTATGAGCTAATTTTTGATAGTTAACAGCACACTTCTTGAAGTGTATAATGCAAGTATTGAATTTCAAATAAACGATAGGACTTATCGAACTTTACCCGTGAAAAATAGTTTGAAAAGGCATAAAAGCACCTATTTTTGATACTTTTTATGGTGATGAAAAAAAACAATTTTCGGAAAGTAATAAAATGAATATTAAAAAACTTTAAACTATGTACGACATTTTTTTCATTCCTTTCGTACATTTTTAAACATTCCACTGTCTGTTATTGTGAGGTTTTTTGAAAAAGTTCGTTTTATTAATCTTTTAATGGTAGTATTTACATTAATTAACATTGATATTTAGAGGTCTTTAACAAAATATGAAAAATAGTTAAATTTAAACGTAAAAAAGTCCTATCTTTGTTAAGTGTTGAATGAATAAATATTAGATGTCAATAAAAAAAATCATATATGGATTAGTTTTACTGCTCTGCATGAGTTGTGAAGAGGATGCGATTGAAGAATCGCTTGCCGAGGATCTGCTGTATATGAAACAATATGAATTGACATATTCTAAACCTCTAAAGCTAGACACTTTTAGTGCAGAATTAAGTGGTGACGATCTAAACTCTTCAATTCTCCATTTTAAAATAGTTCGTTATGATGGCATTTTACTTTATGAGGAATATGTAGACGGTGAAAATGTAATTGGAGATGATGAGGATCTTGATAGTTTAGACATTGATACAAGAATGAAATTGGTACACAGTAGAGTTGATAATTTTTTACAAGATAAAGCTGAAGTCATTATTCTATTGGAAAAATTAAGGCCTCAGGTTAAATCAACTTTCTAGAAGATATTAAAAACAAAAAAACCTTCTCAAGTAAAATGAGAAGGTTTTTTTATGTATTTACAATAATGCCTTAGCATTCATTTAATCGTACTGTAATGGCATTTTTATGAGCATCTAACTCTTCTGCTGCTGCCATTCTTTCAACGTGCGGTCCTAACGCTTTTAAACCTTCTTTGTCGATTTTTTGGAAAGTGATTTTTCTGTAATAACTATCTAAAGAAACACCAGAATAGTTTTTGGCATAACCGTATGTTGGTAGCGTATGATTTGTACCTGAAGCATAATCACCTGCAGATTCAGGTGTATAATGACCTACAAATACAGACCCTGCATTGACAATCTTCTCAGCAATTTCTTCAGCATTACTCAATGATAAGATTAAGTGTTCTGCTGCATATTCGTTGACCAATTCTAAAGCTGTTGCTTCATCTTCAATCAAGAAGCTTCTACTGTTGTCTAATGCCTTTTTAGCAATCTCTCTACGAGGTAATACAGTCAATTGTTTCTCTAATTCTTCTTCCGTTTTACGGATAGTATCTTCAGAAGTAGAAACTAAAATTACTTGGCTATCTGTACCGTGTTCAGCTTGAGACAATAAATCGGCTGCGATAAAAGATGGGTTAGCAGTATCATCTGCCCAAACCAATACCTCAGACGGTCCGGCAGGCATATCGATAGCAATACCTTCTTTAGTGGCAAGTTGTTTGGCAGCTGTCACATACTGGTTACCTGGTCCAAAAATCTTTGAAACTTTTGGTATAGTTTCAGTACCGTAAGTCATAGCGGCAATTGCTTGAGCTCCACCAACTTTAAATACTTTCTTTAAACCAATTTTATTTGCTGCATACAAAATAGCGGGATGTACCTTTCCTTCAGAGTTTGGAGGAGTACACAAAAATACTTCCTCACAACCTGCGATCAATGCCGGAGCACCAATCATTATTACAGTAGAGAATAAAGGAGCAGTTCCACCTGGGATATAGAGACCTACTTTTTGAATAGGAACGCTTTTTCTCCAGCATTGGATTCCCTTCATAGTCTCCACTTTCAAAGTTTCAGTTTTTTGGGCAGCATGAAACTTTGTGATGTTTTCAATAGCAATTGAAATAGATTCTTTCAATTCAGGAGCGACGAGTGTTTCAGCTTCGTCAAATTCTTCTTTTGAAACTAAAAAAGAATCAATATCCGCTCTATCAAACTGTAAAGAAAAAGCTCTTAAAGCAGCGTCACCTTCATTTTGTACAGCTTTTAGGATGGGCTGTACTTGTTTCTCTATTTCCTCAATACTCATGGCAGGTCTAAGTAATAGCTCTGACCAATTATCTTTTGAGGGGTTTTTATATAATTTCATATTTCGTCTTCATTTAGAAGAGAAGTATGATAGAATAAAAAGAAGTTATGATGAGCTTTTACCCATCATAACTTCAATGGTAATTTTTATAAAATCATCTTCTCGATTGGAACAACAAGAATACCTTCAGCACCAGCAGCTTTCAGTTCTTCGATTTTTGACCAGAAATCATCTTCTGCAATTACAGTATGTACAGAAACGAAGCTTTCATCAGCCAACGGAAGAATAGAAGGGCTACGCATACCTGGTAATAAGTTGAGAATAGTGTCCAAGTTTTCTTTTGGAGCATTCAAAAGAATATATTTATTGTTATCAGCAGTCTGTAAAGCGTTAATTCTAAACATTAACTGATCAATGATTTCTTTTTTCTCTTCAGAAAGACCAGGAGTGGCGATCAATAATGCCTCTGACTTGAAGATGCTTTCTACTTCTTTCAAGTTGTTTTGCATTAGAGTACTACCTGTACTTACTAAGTCACAAATAGCATCAGCCAAACCAATATTAGGAGCGATTTCCACTGATCCAGAGATCTCATGAATATCACATTTTACGCCTTTTTCAGTTAAGAAGTCTCCCAAGATTTTAGGGTAAGAAGTAGCAATGCTTTTACCGTCTAAATCTTGAATACCATTGTATTCTTGTTCCTTAGGGATAGCGATTGAGAGTCGACATTTAGAAAACCCAAGATGATGGATAGTGTCAACGTTTTTGTCTTTTTCAACAGCCTCGTTGGCACCGACAATGCCAAGGTCAGCTACGCCATCTTGGACGTATCCTGGAATGTCATCGTCTCTTAAGAATAAAAATTCTAGAGGGAAATTACTAGCTTCTGCTTTTAAAGCTCCCTTCATTCTAGGAATTTTGATTCCGCATTGACGGATTAAGTTAAGTGAACCATCACTCAACCTTCCTGACTTTTGGATTGCAATCTTAAGTTTTTGCATAATCTTTTAAATTGTGTCTTACACTTTTAGTGTTTACACTTGAAGTGTTAAATTGTTCATCTAGTTTTACAATGAAGTAGATATTTTGCTACTTCACTCTAATATTAAATTTCACATCAAAGCTACTTATTTTTTTACAGAATCGTATCAAAAAAATGGATTAATCGACATATTTATAAAAAATTAATCTATAGTTTGACAATTGTTGATTTAAATGATTGATTATAAGTACTTGTGTGAATTCTTAATAGAAATTAATATTTCCTTATTGAAAGTTAATAACGGATTAACGAGAAGTAGAATACTTTTCAGAAATGCTTTAAAAAGCAGGTTTTTCGCTTCTTTTTATCATTTAAATAGACTTCAACCTAAATCAATTCCTTCAAAACTTTTAATAAATTATTATAATATTCATTTTTGTTTAAATTAAGTTCAAAATCTGTTTTGTGTCTATTGAATTGAATTACAAAAAAAGATAAACCCTAAAAATATATTTTTTAAAGCAATGATCAATTGTCTAAAAAAGAGCTTCAACATTCTAATTTTATTACTGTCAACCCTTCCTTTTGTACCTTCCATGGCACAAGAGTCATTATATTTTTCTGATGAGGTTAAACTGTTTAATAAAGGAATTGTTTTATATAACGAGCATAATTTTTCTGCTGCCAGAAGATATTTGTCCCGATTTCAACAGAAGCATTGTGGAGAGGATGAAAAGTGTATTGAAACGGAGTATTATATAGCAGTTTGTAATCTTGAGTTACAGCATCCAGACGCTGAACGCCAAATCATAGATTTTGTCAATAGGTATCCTGTTCATCCTTTTTCAAGTAAAGCCTATAAAGTGTTGGGAGGCTATTATTTTGATAAAGGGGAATATGCTAAAGCATTGGAGGCTTTTAACAGAGATCCTTTGTTTGATTTTTTTGACGATGATGACGTGAGAGTTGCTTATCAGGCGGCTTATGCAAATTTTGATCAAGGAAAAATGGAAGAGGCGAGTAAGCTTTTCCAAATACTCAAAAAAGGGACACATGCTTATGCTTTAAAAGCGAGTTATTATGCGGGGTATATTGAGTTTGATCAAGGTGAGTTTGAAGAAGCAATTACCGATCTCGAAAAATCAACTACTGATCCTCAAATCAGATCGCATGCTTATGCTCTTTTACCTATCGCTTACTATAAAACAGGACAGGAGAATAAAATGCTTGAAATGGTAAATGAAGCCAAGGAAACAGGAATTCATTTACCTCCAGACGCCTTTTTATTCACTGGTAAAGTATATTATAAAAAACATGATTATGAAAAAGCTTTATTCTATTTTGATGCTTATATGGCGGAAGTGCCTTTACAAGCCATTGATAGAGTAACGGCTTATCAAATAGGTTTTTCAAAATTTAAAGTGAAGCTTTATCACGAGGCAATCCAACCTTTGTCTATTGCAGCAGACGAGAAGGATGAACTTGCCCAAGTCGCATCTTATGATTTAGGAGTAACATCTTTATCGATTGGCGAAAAGGATAAAGCATTATTAGCATTCGAACAATCAAGACATTTAACTTTTAATAGAGAGCTACAAGAATTGGCGGCTTACAATTATATTAAGGTGTTGTTTGATGTTGGTCTTTATACACAAGTGCCGGATGCTTGTGATTTCTTTGTGGCTTATTTTCCAAATTCAGATAAAAAAGGAGAAATAGATCATTTACTTCAAGTGGCTTATGTTAACTCTGGCGATTACACTAAGGCATTAGAAATGTTTGATAGATTATCTACTGTAAATGTGGATACAAGAAGAGCCTATCAAGAAGCAGCATTTAATAAATCTGTAGAAAATGCCAATGATGATGATTGGAGAGGAGCTATTAATTATCTGATAAAATCACAGCGTTTTCCAATCAATGAAGATCTTTTAGATGCATCAAACTATTGGTTGGGTGAGGCTTATTCTTTCTTGGAAGTTTATGACTCAGCAGTGATGTCCTATAATAAAGTACCTGAAAGTTCTCAATTCTACGTTCCTAGTTTATTTGGAAAAGGATACGCTAATTATGCAGATGAGGAATTTGAGTTGGCTATTGAAGACTTGTCCAACTATATCAATAAAGGCAGAACGATTGAATCAAGAGATAAAATTGGTGAAGCGATGTTAAGAAGAGCTGATTGTTATTTTGGTTTGCAGAACTATAAAGTGGCAATTCGTTCCTACAATATGGCCATTTCTTCTGGTGTAAAAGAATTAGATTATGTGAATTACCAAATGGCTCAAAATTATAAAGCTTTGGGGCAGTTGGATAACGCTATTCGTCTGTATCAAAAAGTTGGGAATGACTATAAGAGCTCTACTTTTGCACCTTTAGCGTATTATCAAATTGGATTGATCTATGCCGAAGAAGATCGAAATGCTGAAGCGATAAAGAGTTTTACTCAGATTATAAATCGATATAAAAATACAGAAGTTTATATTCCGAGTTTAGCCAAAAGAGCATTGTGTTATCAATTGGAAGGGGAAATGTCATTGTCGGAAAGAGATTATAAAGAAGTTATTGATACTGACCCTACATCTCAGAATGCAGAAGCTTCGATTACGGCATTACAGGATATCAATTCTAGTGGATATGCAGTAAGTGAAATCAGTAACTATCAGACAAAATTCAAAGAGGCCAATCCTGAAAGTACAGCAACCTTAAGAGGTGATTATGAGTTGGCCATTCAACCTTATCAAAATAAAGAATACGATAAAGCGATCGTTACTCTACAACAATTTATCGACAATTCTCCTTATTCTCAGTATACTGATGATGCAGCCTTTGCTTTAGGGGTAGCTTATAAATTTAAGAATGATAAAGAAAAGGCGATTGCTGCTTTTCAGATTGTTCAGAAAATGCCTACCAAAGAAAAAGCATTACGATATATCGGTGAATTACAATTGCAAACGGAGAAGTTTGAAGACGCCATTATTTCATTTGTTGAATTGGAAAAAATTGCCACAAGAAAATCGACTTCATGGGCTGTATATGTTGGTTTAATGAAAGCGAACTATGAAGTGAAAGATTACGGTGCAACAATGGCTTATGCAAATAAAATCATTGAGAATAATGTAAAGCGAAGCCTTTTAGAAGCAGAACTTTACATTGCAAAAGTACATTTACAAGAAGATAAATTGAGCGAGGCCCTGACACTATTTGATGAGGTGGCACAGAAAGCAAGCTCAAAAATTGGGGCAGAAGCACAATATTTTGTAGGGTATACACTCAGAGCAATGGCCATAAAGAATGAGCCAAGTAAGGAAGTTTTGAAAAAAGGACTTGATCAAAGTACTACGGCATTAATTGATGTTCAAAAACGATATGCAAGTTATACTGATTGGACAAGTAAGGCTTATTTATTGATTGCAGAAAATTATATCAGCGTTGAAGATTTCTATCAGGCAAAAGCGACCTTAGAATCTGTTTATAATTTTACATCTTCCCCTCAGGACAAAGCAATTGCCAAAAAGAGAATTGCTGATTTAGAAGAATTAAAAGAGAATGCAAGTAACCAACAACCTACCAACTAAGAAAATGAAGCACTTTAAACGATATATACTTCTAGTTTTTGGCCTTGTCATTGTTTCTCCATTGATGGCTCAAACTAATGATAACTCTAATTTGGATAATGCTGAGGTTGTCATCGAAAAAAACTCTAGTTATGAGTTACAAACGATGGGGCGAGAGTATGATAAAATTCAAAGAATAGAGAAAAAAGTAAAGCCTTCACCTCAAAACTATGAATTGGAGTTGATTGGAATGGAACTAAACGATTCTCTTCCAAAACAATTGGCAGCTGTCATTGATGATCATGAGGAGAAAAAATATTATAGCAAATACATTAGAGTAGGGTATGGTAATTTTATTACTCCTTACATTGAAGGTGGACTAAACAGTAATGTCAACCCTGATTTTGATTATGGAATTAATTTCTTGCATAGATCATCACAAGAAGGTAGTGTATCAAGAAAATTGTCTGCAGGAAGTCATAACGCCATTGATGGTTTTGGAAAATACTTCTCGGAGTACGGTACATCTTCCTTTTCATTAGGATATGATCGTATCGGAACTCATTTTTATGGAGGCGAAGGTGATGAAACACAAATCAGTCAAGATAGCATAAAGCAAATCATCAATAATTTCAGCCTTAAAGTTGGTCATGAAATGCCATCTTATTTAACAGGTAATGATTATTCTTTAAAAGGAGATTTATTTTTTGATTATACAGGAGATAGATATAATGCAAGTGAGGTGGAAATTGGTGTAGACTTGCATGGCGTTTATGAATTATTGAATGATGCAAAAGTCCATGTCAATCTTATTGGGGCTTTTAATCAGTACAAGAATACCACTACTGAAGGGTTGGACTTAGACCTTAATAGAAGTTGGATGAAGTTGGGCGGTGCTTACGAAGCAACGTTTGATGAATGGTACATTAAGGCAGGAGCTAAAATTGCCTACAGTGCTGATTCTTCTTCTTTTGATAATAACTTTTATTTCTATCCAGATGTTTTTGTAGAATATACAATTGCAGAAGACGAACTGGCGGCCTTTTTAGAGATTAAAGGAGATCTCAACATCGTAGATTATAAGGCCTTGACAGGGGAGAATCCGTGGGTGAGTAATGATATTTCTTTATTACATGAAAGTAAATTAGTAGATATCCGTTTGGGAGCTGATGCCATTGTAGGTGATAATATTGGGATAAGAGGAAGTTTAGGTTATGCTATTGTCCAAAATATGGGCTTCTTTGTAAATGACCCCACTGATGTTTCTCGTTTTTTGATGGCTTATGCTACAGAAGGAAATACGGGTGTTTTTAATTTGAACGTTGCAGGTTCATGGACTCAAAGAGAATGGATGGTAACGGCCTCAACAAATTGGGATTTTTATTCCGTTGGTGATGATAGAATTGCAGAACCTTACCACAAACCATTGGCTGTTAACAATGTGGCCGTGACCTATAAATACTTGTCAAATTGGACTTTTAATGCGAATATTTACAACAAAATTGGTTTAAAAGCATTGAGGGTAGATGCAGAAACTGCGGCACAAGAAACGGAGGATTTACCAATGATTTTTGATTTAAATCTATCCGCTCAATATAAAATAAATGAGAATTTGGATGCCTTTATTTTGGTGAATAATCTTTTTGCTCAAACCTATGAAAATTATTACCGATACAATGTAAAAGGTTTCCAATTGATGGCTGGCGTAGGCTATCGTTTTTAGCCATATAAAGGTTTCAGCCATTTTTTATGGTTTTTATTCCCTAAATGGCTAAATTATCAATCGAATTACAAAATTAATACAATAAACACTATTACTTACGCTTATAAGTGATCCTTTTACCTGAGTAATAGCGTTGTAAAGAGAATTGTTGCATGATTGCAGATGCTATAAAAAATGCTCTCCTTGATTGGGGTGTTGTAGTTATTCCAGATCTAGGTACTTTTTGGTCTGAGGAAAGTGGTGCGGAAGTTTCCCCTTCAGGAAATATCATAAAACCACCACATGTTACCATCTCCTTCTCAAAATCTGAGGATGATGTTGAGATGTATTCCTTGGTCGTTTATATCTCAAAAACTGAAGATTTAGACGAAGATGAGGTGGCCATACAAGTGAGTATGTTTGTAGCCAATCTTCAACAAAGGTTAGAAGACGGTGAAACGGCTCCCATTGGCGATTTAGGTTATTTTATTCAAGATGATGATGAAGAGATTATCTTCCGTCAGAGGAATGAAAGCAACATTTCACCAGAAAGTTTTGGCCTTCCAAAAATAACAGCCACTCCGCTTTTACATGACGAGATTGAAGAAGAGGAAGAGGAATATGGAGAGTATGAAGAGGAAGCTCCTTCTAAAAGACCTGTTTGGTTGATGGTATCGATCCCTGTCATTATTCTCTTGACAATAGTGGGATATTATCTTTTGAAACCTTCTACAGATGAAAACCCCGAAGAAGTAATTACACAAGAAAACGTAATTGAGGCAGAGGAAGAAGAGCAAGTGGAAGAAGTTGAAGAAACAACAATTACTCAAGAAACAGTAGAAGAGACACCTACCACAATTGAAGAAACAAAAGTGGAAGAAGCGGAAGTAGTAGTTACTGAAGAAACAACACCTGACGCACCACGCAATGGTAATTATCACATTGTAATTTCTTCATTTGGTGATGAAGGAAAAGCTGAAGTAGCAGTGAAACAAGCCGAAAAGAAAGGTTTTGACCATGTAGGGATTATTGTTTCGAAAGGTAAATATAGAGTGGCTTTGAAAGGTTATAACTCTCATCAAGAAGCAAAAGAAGCATTACCTACAGCACAATCTAAATTTAAAGGTGCATGGATTTGGAGAAACTAATCTCCAAATTCATTTTTCATTACAGTGTCAAGCAAAAGACTTCATTTAAACGATGTGATTTACTTTAATATTCCAGTAGTAGAGTTCTACTTCATTTTTTCATTAGTAATCATATCAAATAGCTAAAATAACTTCTTTTACTTGGTGATCAATACATTAAAAAGAAATAAAACACTAACAATAAATCATGAATTTATTATCCATTTTACAAGGCACTGAGATGCCAGAACAAGGCATGCAAGGAACGTTTGAAGAAAGCGTATCATTAATTCAACTTTTAGAGAAAGGAGGAATCACGATGGCTATTCTAGGCGTTTTGTTTATCATTGCCATGTACATCTTAGCGAACAGAGTACTTACTATTCGTAAGGCTAAAAAAGACCCATCCGTTCTTTTAGATAAAGTAAAAGCACAAGTGTTGAAAGGCGATATTGAGACAGCAAAAAAATATTGTGCTAGAGATACAACTCCAATGGGCAAAATGCTAGAAACAGGTCTGAAACATATTTCTTCGAATTTGAATACCATCGAGAAAAGTATTGAAAATGTAGCGAAGATTGAACTTTATAAATTAGAAAAGAATGTAGGTACTGTGGGTATGATATCTGGGGCGGCACCAATGATCGGTTTCTTTGGTACCGTAATCGGTATGATCAACGCTTTTATTGCTATCTCTCAAGAGGAAGGGTCAGTAAGTCCTAAACTTCTTTCATCAGGTATTTACGAAGCTATGATTACAACGGCAGGAGGATTAGCCGTTGGTATTTTTGCCTACATTTCTTACAACTATTTAGTTCGTCAAATTGAAGATGTCGTTCACAAAATGGAAGTAGTGACTATTGATTTTATTGAGCTTTTACAATCACCGAACTAGAAAATTATGGGATTAAAACCTGAAAATAAAATCGATCCAACGTTCAATATGTCTTCAATGACCGACATGATTTTCTTATTGTTGGTTTTCTTTATGTTGACATCAAATTTTGTGACACCTTCAGGATTGCCAATTGCCGTTCCTAGTAGTAAAGCTTCAAAAAAAGTAATGCCCAAGGTCTATGTGAGTATCACGAAAGATCTTCATTATTATGTCAATGAAGTAGAAGTTCCTTTGTCATTTCTAGAAGATGAACTGAAAGCAGTTTTACCTGCAAAACAAGAAGGTGTGGTTGTATTGACTGTTGATAAGGATGTTCCAGTACAACACCTTGTAAATGTGGCAGGAATTGCCACAGCTTTAAAAGCAAAAGTTTCAATCGCAACAACACCAACCTCTTCGGTAGGAAAATAATTTGACGATGAAGAAAACGGAACAAGAAAAAAAGCAAGAACGAAAAAATAGAAATCTATCGATATTAATTACATTTTTATCCGTAGTAATTCTAGGTGTTTTTGCTTGGTTTACAGTCGTATGGTCTCCACCTGATCCGCCAATACCACAATATGGTATCGAGGTGAATTTTGGTTTAGATGATGCAGGAAGTGGTGATGTACAGTCAAAAGCACCATCAACGGAAGAATCAGAATCTGTAGAAGAACCAAAGCCAACTCCTGAAACTGAAACGGTAGAACAACCAACAGAAGAAGTGGTAGAGGAGGTAATTGAAGAACCAACTCCTTCGGAAACTACTCCGGAACCCACTCCCGTAGAAGAAGTTGATCCCATGCCGGCAGCAGTGACGGATGCACCTGTTGAAGAGAGCGTAGAAACAACGAAAGAAACGATACAACCGAAAGAAGAGAAAGTTGAAGAAAAAGCGCCAGAAGAGGAAAAGAAGGTAACACCAGAGAAAACCACCGTTCCAAAAATAAATACACCCGTAACAGGTACTTTATTGAAGAAACCAGAAGGAGGTGAAGGTAATTCTTCAACACCTAAACAAAATAACAACGGAGATGTTGAGGGCGCCAAAGGTGATCAAGGTAGTAAAAAAGGAACCTTAAATGCCGATGCTCTACTTGAATCTGCCGGAGGTGCTGGAGGAACAGCACTTGATATGCCAGGGTGGAACTGGATTGATCCTCCTGAAGTAGAAGACAGTTCAAGGGAGACAGGAAAGATTATTTTTGAAATTCAGATTGATGATTTCGGTGAAGTCATTTCTGTAAAAACGATCTACAGGTCGGTGACTAAACAGGTCGTTGATCAATATAGAGAGGCCGTATCTGAATTAACTTTTGAACCTACTGATGCCGATACGAACATTCAAAGTATTACTACCGGTAGGATTACATTTATCATTCGATCGCTTTAGATTTAACAAATAAAATAAGAGTCATCCAGTTTCAAAGTGGATGACTCTTATTTTTATAGATAAATTTCTAACCGAATATCAATCATTACAATAACTACTCAAAATAGAGATAAATGGAAAACTCATCTAACCTTATTAGATTAAATCCTAATAAGAGAATTTTTATTCAAAAGAGTAGATGATACCAAAGTTGACTCCAAAATCATTAAAGCCAGAGACAGTCTTATAACTTAGTTCACTGAATAAGCCTAAACGCTCATCAATATCATAGATGATACCTCCACCTAGACCAATACCTATGCGGGTTACCGAATTTTGTACACTTGTACCATCATGTATTCCTTCATCATACTGCACAGATATAAATCCAAAATTACCTTTAGCATAAGGATGTAATTGTTTATTGTTTAACTTAAAATGATATTTAAAGCTACCCATCACTGGAATAAACGAAAGTTTAGATCCTTCAATGGAGACTGCTCCATAACCTACTTCTAAACCAACACTCATAATGTCATTTAAGATATAATCTCCAAAAGCGGTAAAACCGAAACCTGTTGAACTTACATCATTAGAAAAACTCATAAATTGTGGACCAATAGAAAGTCCAGCCTTAACGGGAGATTGGGCAAAAGCTGTTGAACAAATTGTAGTAAATACGACCAATAATATGCTTCGAATAAGTTTCATAAATTAAAATACTATAAGATTGAAAGCAATTCATTCATAACATGATTTGTAAAGTTGATATTGAATTCCAGTATGTTATGATGAATGTGAAGTTTTAGAATGTTGAATAGTTGCCTCTTAATATTAAAAGTACTTGCACATCTTCACACAAAAATATTATAATATTCTAAGAAAAGCTATCTTATTATTAGTGTAGTTATTATTTAGTTTTTAAGATAGAATGCTTTATAATGAAAAACCGACCCCACCTCTTGGTCCTTGTATTTTAGTTTCACCTAATTGATAATATTGATAACCTGCAAATAGTTGAAACCTTTGGAGGTATACTTTAAAATCAGTACTACCCTCTGTAAAATTTATATCTTCTAAGCTACCAAAGTACCAGTTAGTAGAAATACTAAAAGGTTTTACAAAATAGATCTCAGTACCAAGATTTAAGTTTAATCCTGTATAATTATCTTCTAGCCATAAACTGGTATAACCCATACCCACCCATAAATCAAAACGAGTAAGTGCAAGACGGTGATAGCTAACATTGACATGTAAAAAGTCAAGGTAAGAAGGACTTTCATTCTCTATTTCTTCTTTCAATCCGGAATATTGTAGATCAATACTTACTTTGGGCATAAATTGAAACCTTGAGAAGATTTGTACACCTTGCAATTCTTTATTCTCGATAAAGTAATTTGCTTGTAGATCAAAATTGAGCATTTTTTGTTCTTCAGTAACTCTTGTATAACGAGCATCTGATTGACCTGAATAGGTATACTTTGATAATTTTATTGGACTGCCATAGAGTTGTTGCAAATCGGATTCTTTGGGGAAATTGAACAAGATTGTCCCTACAATTTCAGATAAAACATTGCCTGTACTTTTGTCACTTCCTTTATTTGGCTGTTCATAAGCGTTGGGCATGTCTTCATTTTTCTTTAATTCTTTCTCAATTTTTTGAAGTTTCTGACCATATGCATTGTTTTGGATAAAGATAAAGCAGAGTATAAAAGCTTTAAAATAGATTGTTTTAAGAGCAATTGAGTTTTTCATTTTATTGCGTTTAGTAATAGGATCATTTTAAAGTAAGTACAAAAAAAAAGAATTTCACAAAAAAATTGTGAAATTCTAATAGAACACCCCCCTCAGGGGGTGCACTGCTTAACGATTCATACCCAAATATTGGAAATTGATTTATATTATGCAAGAAAAAAGAAAGAAAATATTAATATTTGATAATACAAAATTCAAACTTGTTAAGAATAAGGGTTTTTTAAGTTGAATTTAGGGTATTATAGTGTCATTGTCATCATTGGTAAATGATAATAATGTAGAACACTAGTAATGAAGAATTTTATATAAATAAGAAAGACACTTTCATATCATCAAAATTCTTTTTATTGTAACAAATCCTTTTTAAATCCTATTTCCTCAGCCGTTAGACTCTTAATTGAAAAATTGGGACACTATATATAAGGTGATTGAGAATAGATTAACGTGAATTATATATAAGACTAGTTATTTATTAAGGGTATTTCCCGCTTTCAGATTCTATATTTTGAAATATAGAAGTACTAAGACTAAACTATTATCTAATATTGGCTTATCTTAAATTAAAAATGAGTGTGGTTTTGAGAAGTTTGACATGGGTTTAATTCGTTGGTGTAAGGCAATTTTTTAGCTGTTTTCTATTTTTATTCTCTTACATTACATGATTTTGAGTGTTAAAAATATATTTTTTAAGTGAAATGTAATTGATACGTTTAATAAATGTAAATGATTTAAAATACACGTATACAATTGATTATGGTTTTTTATTTAAGTGATAATTCCCCAAACTATCAATTTTTTACTTTCTAAAAGTTCTCCTAAGTTTGATTTGGGTAAAGTTCTTACCAAAGAATTTTATCTGTACCTATCGTCTATTTATGAATTAGAAAAGAATGCTTACAATCTATCATCTGTGCACAAACAATTGTATGTAAACTGACCAAATTCGACCTTCAATTTAAAATTTTTACAACTGAAAAAATTATTACTTATTTTATTTATGAGAAAGTTTACGCTGACATTCTCGGTCCTTTTTTGGGCGATAATGTCTTTTACTCTTCAACTCAACTGCATTGCTCAAATAACACCAGTGGGGAGTGGTAGTTATACCACACAGCACCCTGGAGTAGATCAAGCAGGTCGTAACGGAGAACCGGCTGGAAGTCCTCAATTAAGTGAGGCGGCTATCAACAAACCAGTACCCACAAATGATTGGTGGTCAACACTTATTCAAAGTGATCATGCTGACAACTTATTCAACTATCCATTAGCCATGAAGACCACGAACGAGGGTTTAGTTGTGACTTATATTCCATGGGGAGTATTGGATGATATTTCACCTATTTTAGTTGGTGTACAAAATTTAAATGCATCAAAGACTACGATTGCAGATCATTCTGACTGGACTGTAACGATGGATTGGAATGATGGATCACAACATTTCCAAGCAACATCTGGTATCGGTATGCCATTCGTCTATTTCAACAAAATGGATGCAGATGTAGCAAGTGTAACAATTAGCCAAGGTACTGTAACGGTATCAAATGAAATGATAACGGTGGAGAATGCCCGTCATGGTGCAAGTTTTGTGATTTATGCTCCAACAGGTAGTACATGGGAACAAAATGGAGAAGTTTATACTTCGACTTTAAATGGTAAAAACTATTGGTCACTTGCTAAACTTTCTCTAAATACAACAGATGTTGCTCAAGAAGCTTTAAACCTTCAAAAATATGCCTATGTTTTTCCAACCAATACAACAGCTGATTGGACTTATGATGAAGCAACTTCAACTTTAGCAACTGTGTATAATGTAGAAGTAGATGTAAAAGAGGGAAGTAACTCTAATGTATTAATGGGACTTTTACCTCACCAATGGTCAAATTTATCATCTAATTCTCCACAACCGATTGAATTGTCTTATTCGTCAGTAAGAGGTGAATTAAAAATGTTAGATGGTAACACGTTTACGACTGAAAATACTTTCTATGGTGTATTACCAACTTTACCTTATGTCAATAATTATAGTAATGGGTTTGATGTTTCAACATTGAACCAAAAGGTAGAAGCACTACAAAACGAAAGCTTATCGACTTGGACAGATTCGTATAACGAAGGACAAGTAATGAACCGTTTGATCCAAACTGCAAGAATAGCAGATTTAACGGGTAATGATATAGCAAGAGATAAAATGTTAGCCACTGTACAGGAAAGATTGGAAGATTGGCTGACAGCAGAGTTAGGTGAAGTAGCTTTCTTATTCTACTACAATACAAGTTGGTCTGCAATGATTGGTTACCCAGCAGGTCATGGTCAAGACTCCAACTTAAATGACCATCATTTTCATTGGGGATATTTCATTCATGCAGCAGCCTTTTTAGAGCAGTATCAGCCAGGTTGGGCGGCTCAATATGGAGACATGATCAACCTTTTAGTAAGAGATGCAGCTTCTTCAAACAGAAATGATGATACATTCCCTTACTTAAGAAACTTTAGCCCTTATGCTGGTCATTGTTGGGCCAATGGATTTGCTTCTTTCCCTCAAGGAAATGATCAAGAATCAACTTCTGAAAGTATGCAATTCAACACTTCATTGATCCATTGGGGAGAGGTGACAGGTAACAAAGAAATCAGAGATTTGGGGATCTATCTTTATACTACAGAACAAGCGGCTGTAGAAGAATATTGGTTCGATATGAATGAAAGAAATTTCAAAGATGACCAACCTTATAGCTTGGTTTCAAGAGTTTGGGGTAATAGTTATGATAATGGTACGTTTTGGACTGCAGATATCGCAGCATCCTACAATATTGAGTTATATCCTATTCATGGTGGATCATTATACTTAGGGCATAATACCGCATATGTAGATAAACTTTGGGCTGAAATGACTCAAAATACTCAAGTTTTGGATAAAGTAGATAATCCAAACCTTTGGTATGATGTAATGTGGAAATACTTATCGTTCTCAGATCCAGCAAAAGCAATTGAATTGTACAATGATCACCCTGATCGTACGATGAAGTTTGGTGTTTCTGATGCTCATACTTACCATTGGCTTCATGCTATGAATGCACTAGGTCAATTGGATATGTCTAAAACGGCGGACTCACCAATGGCAGTGGCTTTCAACAAAGATGGTAATATCACGTATGTTGCTCAAAACTACGGTACTACAGATAAAACGGTGACGTTCTCTGATGGATATCAATTGGAAGTTCCTGCTGGACAATTAGTGACAAATAAAGATGTTAATTTCTCAGGCACAATTACAAGTAGTTTTGAACAAGCAGCTGTTAATGGAGCAGTTGATTTGATGGTTGATGTTAGTGGAGTAACACCTTCTAAAGTGGAGATTTTCAGTGGAAGTGAGGTAGTAGGAACTGTAACTTCTGCACCGTATGCTGTGAAAGCGACAGGTTTACAAGCAGGTTTACACCAATTCTACGCAAAAGTATATGATGGCGAAAACTTTACAGTAACTAATATTGTTAGTGTGACTGCAGGCTTCCAAGTGCCTTTTGGTGGTAATGCAAATGTGATACCTGGTACAATTGAAGCGGGAAATTTTGATGAATTCCAAGGAGGACTTGGTCAAGGAATTACTTATAATGATCAAGATCCATCAAATAATGGGAATTATAGAAAAGAAGAAGGAGTTGATAACGTATTAGAAAATGATGAAGGTGCAACTGTTGGTTGGACCGCAGCTGGTGAGTGGTTAGAATATACTGTAGATGTGACTACTTCAGGTGTTTATGATATGACTTTCCGCTATGCAAGTGGAAATGGAGCAGGTGGTGGACCTTTCTATTTATCATTAAATGATACAAAAATCTCAAGTGATATCAGTGTATCTGGTACAGGCGGCTGGTCGAATTGGAATAGTAACACGGTGAGCAATTTAGAGTTGCCAAAAGGATCTCATATTTTAAGAGTTTCATTTAATGGAGGAGAGTTTAACTTAGGAAAATTAACTTTTGAGAGAACTGGCGATTTAGGATATGATTTACCATCAGCAGATGCTGGAGAAGATTTAGTAGTTGATTTATCAGGTACAGCTCCAAGTTTAGATGCTTCAGGTAGTTCTGATCCAGGTAATGCTAGCTTAACTTATCAATGGGAGCAAGTGTATGGTCCTAGCGTATTAGTTTTCTCTGATGATAAAGCTGTAGCTCCACAATTGTCGGAAATGATTGCTGGTGAATACCTAATCAAACTTACGGTATCAAATGGTTCTTATACAAATTCTGATTTAGTGAAGATTTTTGCTTCATCAAATGGTATTTTAGCACCTATCGTGACGTTAACATCTCCAAAAGAAGGAGGATCGTTCTTTACTGGAGCAACCATTCCATTAGCAGCAGAAGCTTCTGATTTAGACGGTACAGTTCAAAAAGTAGAATTCTTTGTCAATAATGAAAGTGTGGCAATGCTGACCGAAGCTCCTTATACTTTTGATTGGAGTACGGAGATGTTAAATACATATAGTGTTTATGCATCTGCGACAGATAATGATGGCAATGTAACCTCTACAACCCCTGTTTCAATCACTACTAAAGCACCGCCATCTTGTTCTGGTACAGCTGAAAATGGTCATTATGATTATGTACTTTCTGACGATAAAAATAATCCTACCGTAACTTTTGTTCCTAATGAAGTAGGAATGGGTTCTTCAGTTTGTATTTTATTCTTAAATATCAATGGAGGAGGTCTTGCAGGTTATAATGTTAAGCCAAATGAGCCTTACACTATTAATGCTCCTGAAGGTACACCAATAGAGTTCTATTATACGTATTCTCATCCAGATGGTGGTGAAAGAAATACATTAGACAATCCACATTTTTATGTAATCGGAACTTGTGTTTCAGCTCCTGTAGATGAAACTTTACCAATGGTTTCAATTACATCTCCAATGGATGGAGATTCATTTAAAGAAGGAACTACGATTAAGTTGACTGCTGATGCATCGGATTCAGATGGTACGGTAGTAAGTGTAGCGTTTTATGCCAATGATCAATTGATTGAAACAGATACTCAAGCTCCATTTGAAACAGATTATACAGTTGCATTAAACCAAAATAATATCAAAGCGGTAGCGACCGACAATGACGGAAAAACAAAAATCTCAGATCTTGTAAAAATCACTGGTAAATCTGGAGATGTTTGTGGCCAAGGTACAGCAGCAAACGGACACTTCTCTTATGAAATCACTGAAGGAAGTGATCAATCATCAGTTACTTTTATTCCTATTGTTGAGGGCGTTGGCAACACCGTCTTAATTTTCTATTACTCTGTAGATGGTGGAGGAATCGGAGGACACAATGCTAAGCCCAATGAACCTTTCCCAATCAATGCATCAGCAGGAAGTACAATCGAATTCTATTATACTTATAACCACCCTGAAGGTGGAGAACGTAATACAGCAGACGATCGTCAAACTTTTGTAGTAGGAGATTGTGATACAAATTCTCCAACTGAGCCAATTGTAAAACTAAAAGGAATTACTCCAAATAGTAAATACGTATTAGGATCTTCAATTTTATTAGAAGTAGAGGTTCTAAATGCAACAAAAGCGATTACAAATGTAGAATATTTTGCAGGTGAAACAGCATTAGGTTCAAGTACTACAGCACCTTATTCTTATAACTGGACATCTAATGTTAGTGGTGAATTAAAATTAAAAGCGGTAGTTACTTTTGATGACCAAAGTACATTAATGTCATCAGAAGAAATGGTGGCTGTTGGTCAAATTCTACCATTTGGTGATACGCCATATGTAATTCCGGGTACAATTGAAGCGGGTAATTTTGATAAATTTGAGTTCGGTTCAGGTCAAGGGATTACATATTTAGATCATTCTAACATCAACCAAGGTGGCACTAGACCAGAGGAATTGGTAGACGTTGTTGCTGAAGGTGAAGAAGGAAATACTGTTGGATGGGTGCAAGCTGGTGAATGGTTGACTTATACTGTTCAAATAGGAGATTCTGGCCTTTATAAATGTGATTTTAGATACGCTTCAGGAAATAATGAAAGTAGAGGACCATTCTTCTTTGAATTGGATGGACAGAAAGTTTCAACGAATATTGATGTAGATGCTACTCAAGGTTGGGGTGATTGGGTAACGGCTTCTGTTTCTGGAGTTCAACTTTCAGAAGGTAAGCATGTGTTGAAAGTGAATTTTGTTGGTGGTGAGTTTAACCTTGGTAAGATGAACTTTACACTAGAATCGAAAAATGAATTACCAACAATTAGTTTAGTAACAGCAGATGGTAATACTGACTACGATTTAGGGGCTACCATTACTTTCAATGCAACAGCCGATGATACAGATGGAACAATTGCTCAGGTAGAGTTTTTTGAAGGAACAACTTCTTTAGGTGTTGTATCTACAGCTCCGTATACATTGGACTGGAAACCTTCAACTGCTAATTCTTACAGTATTACAGCTGTAGCGACAGACGATAAAGGAGCGTCTGCTACTTCTGCTGCCATTTCAATCATGATTAATACAGTGGTAGAAAATGTGCCACCAACGGTTACGGTAGGAACATCAGATGACCTTGTAGAGTATGAATTAAATACCACGATTACATTGACCGCAAATGCAGCGGATACAGACGGATCAGTAACACAAGTGGAGTTCTTTGAAGGAACGACTTCTTTAGGTGTTGTCACTGAAGCTCCGTATACATTGGATTGGAGACCAGTAAGTCTTGGCACTTTCGCTATCACTGCTATTGCCACTGACAATGAATCTGCTTCAGTGACTTCAGAAGTTTTAGAAGTAGAAATCGTGGAAGGTAATGTGACATCAATTGAGGATGAATCAATTTCAATTCTTCATTATCCAAACCCTGTTAAGGATGTTCTTACTTTAGAATTTCTAGAAACCAAACAGGTTGTGAAGCTTTATGATTTGAATGGTAGATTATTAATTGAAGAGTCTACGAGTCAAAGAGTATATAAAATGAATTTAGGACAACTTCAGTCAGGTGTTTATGTTCTAGAAATTGAAGGCACTCAATCTTATAAAAAGATAAAAGTGATCAAACAATAAAATTGATTTAAGAGACTGACCTAATTCTACCCTGTTGTTGAAAATACAGCAGGGTAGATTTTTTATGTTTGGAGCTTCATATTGAAGTGTTATCACATTGTAAGCTAAGTTTTCGTATAACTTATACTTCAATGCCAGGAGGAGTACTACCCAACTAAAATGGTAGAAAACTCAATGGCGCGAATGTTAAGCGTTAGCATCATTCGTGTCCTTAAGATCATCAGAAATCTCCTGATTTCTAAACAATATAAATAACGAAAATTTAGTTTATGGTGTAGTTGTTTATTATCAATTTCCCATATTTCTATCTATTAGCTTCAATAATGATGCTCTTAAGACGTTTTGACAATACATTTATTAAAAAAAATGAAGATTTACTATTACGTTTGATTTGCTTCGGTTAATTGTGAATACGATCCAAATTTTATTTTATAAACAAGTAATAGAAAAATGGAATATTTTGTTGAAACTTATCTGGTATGTTATAAAAATTGAATTACAAATATTAACCAACTTAGCTTTTTAGGTGAAAAATATCTAAAAAAATAATAATAGACTTTAATAAATTAAGAAAAGACCCTTTACCCTCCTACATTTGTTTAGTACTGTTTTGTGGATTTCTACTAAGAAAAGTCCATAACTTTCACTAAAACCAACACTCTTCACAACACTCAGATCGCATTTTGAAAAGGTCTAACTTCACTTAATTGATATATGCTAAAACTACCAATCATTACTACGCTTGCAATTATTTTGCTCGCTTTTTGTACTCAAATTAATGCTCAGGAAGGTCCTGAAGTAAATTTAGAAGAAACAGGTATCTGGAACGGAGTGTACTTAAAAGTCCGTTTTTCAGATCGATTCGGCTATTATGGAGAACATCATTATAGATCAAGAAACGCTATAGATGATGTAACTTCATTTGTAGGCCGACCAAGACAAGTTTATAACCGTGCGGGGTTAAATGTTTACATCAATGATTATTTCGAGTTTGTAGTGGGTCCCACAATGGTGGTCAACTTCTCTCCAGACCCAGGAAGTGATTTATATGAAAGTTATACATTAGAACATCGTATTTGGCACCAATGGCTTTTCAGAATGCCTACTATGGGTAGGGTGAAAATGTACCATCAATTCCGTTTTGAACATAGATGGAAAAAAGACAATGATATAGGTGCCGAGTATGATTATACCAACAGATACCGCTACAAAATGTTCATGTACATTCCAATCAATAAGAGGAAAATTGAAAAGAACACACTCTATTTTTCACCCAGTATGGAAATTTTTATGCATTCTGGTGGATCAGTTGGCTTCAACCCTTTCGAGGATTTCAGAACGTACAATGGTTTTGGTTATGTCGTGAATAATAATATTACACTTTTCGCAGGTCACATGTGGACTTTAGGACAGAAATCAAGTGGATATCAATATAAAACCAGTCACATCTTCCGATTCAATGTATTTATCGGTTTAGATACACGTAAAAAAGGAAATTCTATTCCAAAAATAAACCTTGGCTATTAACATGAAAAAAGTACTAATACTTATTATATTCTCGTTATTGTGCGGTACTATTTATTATTACAGTACACATATCCGAGATTTATCGAAGAAGATTCAATCGTTAGAACAGAAAGAGGTTGAGCTAGAAATCTTGTCAATCAAGAGTAAGGCCGATTCGCTACTTTTGTTGCATCATTATGATACAGCTTTACATTATTACAGCATAATGGATAGTATCAGTAATACCACTGATTATACCGAAAAAGCATGGTCGTATATTAATGAACAAAAACTGCCATTTGATAAAATCAATGAATTAGAAAAGAGGTATTATCATAAGGAAATCTATATTAAAAATTTAAAGAGAAACCAGAGGCACTTATACGATAGTATTAAATTCTATAAAAAGAATAACCAAGTACTCGCCAAGCGTAAAGGTGCTCTTGAGGAAAATATTGAGCATAATCAAAAAGAAATCAAGAGTCTTAAAAAAGAATTAGTACTCAAGGATAAGGAGATTAACCGTTTGGAAATTGTCAATCATGATGGTGCTGAAATAAAGTATATCGGTGAAGTGTTAGACGGTAAAGCCAATGGATTTGGTTATGCTGTTTTTGAAAAAACAGGTTTCTACGAAGGGTATTGGGAAAACAACAGACGAAATGGTCATGGCCTCTATACTTGGGAAAATGGAGATCGTTTTGAAGGAAATTTCAAGAACGGAACGAGGGAAGGTTTTGGTGTTTATTATTTTAATTCGGGAGAAAGGTATGAAGGTTTTTGGAGTGATAATCTAAGAGAAGGTTTTGGCGTAATTTTCGATAAAGAGGATAAGAAAATTTTTGAAGGGATTTGGAAGAAGGATAAACCCAAAAACAAGAAACAAGGGATGAAAGGTTAGTAGTAAACCATAAAATGAAAAGAGGTAGTAAAACATTACCTCTTTTTTGTTTTCTTGACTAGGAATGATAGTTTTATTACTTGTTAGATTTGCACAAAGAATTGATATATTAACCCACAAAACCTATTACATGCTATTCTATATTTGCTATGAAAGTGAAATGTACCTCCTATAACAAAGTTAGATGTGTACTTATTTTTTTGAATTAAAGTATTGAAAAGAACGATGAAGATTACTTTAAAATTATTATGGACAACCTTGATCTTTGGCTGTATTCAATTGACCTATGCTCAGAACAAAGCACCACAATCAGTGGAAGAACTCTGGAGAAACTATAACCCTAAATCAGAACCTTTAAATGTAGAAGTGTTGAAGAAATGGGAAAAGGAAAATGGAAACTTTGAATATATTCGCTTTGATCTTGGTCAATTGGAAGGAACGAATAAATCAGCTTCTCCTAAAATTAGTGCTTACTATGGTTATCCAAAAGAGGCTGAAAACGTTCCTGCAGTACTACACCTTCATGGTGGTGGGCAAAGAGCCGAAAAGTCAAGAGTGGAATTTTGGGTGAAATTAGGTTTTGCATGTATCAGTATCAATTGGGGAGAAAAAGAAGTGGAAGAAGGTTTGCCAAATACAGATTGGGATGGTATCGCAGCTGGATTCTTGGGTAGAGAAGAAGGTTTAATGCATTGGAATGATGTTACTGCAGGACCTAACACTTTATATAGTGAACCTCATCCAATGAACAGTAGCTGGACTTTAGTTGCAATGGCAGGGCGTCGTGCATTGACATTTTTGGAAGAAAGACCGGAAGTGGATGCAACAAAATTAGGTGTTGAAGGGCATTCAATGGGAGGTAAGTTAACAGTTCAAGTTGCTATTGATTCTCGTGTAAAAGCTGCTGCTCCTTCAGTAGGTGGTACTGGTTATTTACATGAAGATTTATGGGGTTTGCCTCATAGTAAGAGAGGAATGCAGAAGGACTTAGAATATTACAAACAAGTTGTCGACTGTCAGTCGTATTGGCCAGAAATCAATACGCCAATTTTATTTTTAGGGTCAACAGATGATTTTAATTCTCCTCTTGAATTAGTGATCAAAGGAATGAGTACACTACCGAAAAAAACAGAGAATATTTTGGTTTTGGCACCACATTTAAATCATAGATTTACCGACAATACTGATGCCGCTCGCTTTGTATGGATGCAGTCTCATTTACAAGGTAAAGTAAAATTCCCTAAAACATCTGCTACTGAATTAAAGCTAAAGACTAAAAGCGGAATTCCTGTTTTCAAGGTTAAACCCGATGAAACATCAGGTTTGCCTATTGAAAAAGTGGAGGTATACTATGGCTATTCTAGAGATCCAAGAGTACGTTTCTTCAGAAGTGCAATTGTTACTAAAAAAGGAAATTCTTATGAAGCAGAATGTCCTGTATTCGACGCAAAAGAGCCTTTGTTTGCTTTTGCAAATATCACTTACAATGTGGGATATGAAATTCCTTCACGACCAGGAAGAAATGCAACAAATTCTATTACTGTAACTTCTGAATACCAAGCAGCATACCCTGAAATGTTGGCAGAAGCAAAAGTGAAAGCAACAGAGTACAGACAAAATAAAGTAGATGATTTTAAAAATGGGATGCAAGATTGGTATACTCTTTACCCTACAAACCGTCAACATTGGTTTTATAGTACAAGAAAAGTGATAGACCCATCATTTATGGGGCCAGAAGGTGGAACACTAAAAATTGATTTAGTCACAACAGAAGCAAATAATAAAATCTCAGTAGAGATAGTTACGAATCAGTGGTTGTCTTATACAGGTAGAAGAAAAGAAGAGTATACGGCAGTTATAGAATTACCCAACAAAGGTTTAAATACAATTGAGTTAGTAGCATCTGATTTTAAAACAACAGGAGGTAAGCCATTAAAAGACTGGGATGAGTTGACGGAATTATCATTACAGGCAGCTTGGAAAGCAAAAGGTAAATTTAAAGTAGATGATAGATGGTCAGGTGAATCACCAGAATTAAAATCAATTCAATGGGTTGGTGGTGACTATTCAAAATGGCGCCGTTTCTATCCTCATGAAAAGAGAAATGATCAATCCCTTCAAAAGGTAATCAATTTTGATAATGAATTTCAAGATGCCATTGATCAGTCTGTAAAACTAGAAAAGCAAGACAGCTCTCAGTAAGTCAATAAATACATTGTAAACTAAGTTTTCGGATATTTATAGTATTAAGAAATCAGGAGATTTCTACTGATCTGTAGGACACGAATGACGCTATCGCTTAACATTCGATCCAGTGTGTAAATCTCATCAAGCCTACTTCATATACGTAGATCTTGATGAGATATCATTTTTTATCATCACCTATGATGGCCTAATCAGCAAACCTTCATTTATTCAGTAATTACTCTATAGTATGAAAATATATCATCAATTTCTTTGGCTCTTTGTTTTCTTATTTAGTGGAGCTTCATGTGTTCACGAAGCATCACAAAATACCGCAGAAATTAACAATCAAAAGCCAAATATCATCCTTATTTATGCTGACGACCTCGGTCCTGGTATTTTAGGGTATAATGGTCAAACCAAAATTAGAACACCTAATATTGACCAGTTAGCGAAAGACGGAAAGATATTTACAAATGCCTATGGCTCAAATGTATGTTCACCTGCCAGAGCATCTATTTTAACAGGTTTGAATAATGCTCATGCTCCTATGCCTACTCCTGGTGGATTACAATGTCAATTGGCGGCAGGTTTAATAGATCAGGCAACTTTTGATAAGAAGATCTATAGAAAACAGAATGAGGGGCATTATTATATTGGGCAAATGGCTCAAAAAGTAGGATATAAAACCGCTTACATTGGCAAATTAGGTTTTGGGTATTCTGATACCTCAGAAATGATTGATAGCTACGGCTTTGATTATCATTGTGGATTACTAGATGCGGTGATGTGTTGGAGTTTTTATCCACCCCACTATTTTGAAAATGGTAAAAAAATCCCACTTCTTAATAATCCCAAAGTGACTAAAAAATCTCCAACATGCCTATTAGTTGGTGAAGATAGCATGACTTATTCGGAAGATATTTGGTTAGAAAAAGCATTGACCTATATTGAAAATAAGAAAGAAGACCCTTTCTTCATGATTTATGCAACTCAGTTACCTCACGGACCTGCTTCTATCGCTCCAAAAGATTATGTATACAAAAACAAAGAGGGGTGGACCAAACAAGAGAGAGTCTATGCATCAATGATTCATAAATTGGATCAATCGGTAGGAAGTATAGTTCAAAAATTAGAAGAGTTGGGTCTAACTGATAATACATTAATTGTTTTTGCCAGTGATAATGGACATGAAATCCAATCATATACAACGGTCAATCCCAATGGCATCGATCCAAATTTGACTTATGATTATGATACATATACTTTTAATCAAGCCATTGTGAAACCTCAAAAAAAGGCAGAGTTTTGGGATGGTCATCACAGAGGAGAAGATATATTTAACGGTACAAGAGGGGAAAGAGGAATGAAAAGGCATAGTTATCAAGGCGGAATTCATCTACCTTACATCGCTAAATGGCCAAACAAAATAAAAGCATCTACAAAGAGTGATTTAGTAATTACGGATTATGACTTTATGCCCACTATTGCTGATTTGATCCATGGAGAAATAAAACAAACAGATGGTATTTCCTATCTACCAACATTGATTGATAAAGGTGAACAACAAAAGCATGATTATATTTTCTTCAAAAACACAACAGGAGTAGCAAGAGATGTTTTAATCAAAGAAGGTTGGAAATTGGTGAATGAGAAAGATGTGAAAGCAAGTGATTATGCTAATAATACTAGTGTATATAAATGGGCACTTTATGATTTAACAAACGATCCTTATGAAAAGAAAAATGTTGCTTCAGAGTTTTCATCTAAAGTAATTGAAATGAAAAAACTGATCAAAAAGGCGAATTACCCTATTCAATTAGCCCAATAGATTGAATGAGCCGAAGATGAATCCTCCATGAACATTTGTTTGTGGAGGATTTTTTTGTGACCTATTATTACCAATAGCGCTTTAAAACTAAATTCTTTCACCTATCTTCATCTTATTAATAATATCAACCACTTTTTAATGGCAAAAACGCTACTTTTTCTACCTGATATTTCAGGCTTCACCGAGTTTGTTCAGACCACTGAAGCGCAGCATTCACAACACGTTATTGCTGAATTATTAGAGGTCATGATTGAATCCAATACCATTGGGTTGGAATTGGCAGAAGTAGAGGGGGATGCTTTATTTTTTTTTAAAGAAGAGATGCCTTCTTTAGAACAATTACTCGCTCAGATTGAAAATACTTTTACAGCATTTTATTCTCACTTAAAATTATTAGAGAAGAATAGAGTTTGTCCGTGTATGGCTTGTACCACGGCTCCTCAATTGCAGTTGAAAATAATTGTACATTGTGGAGATGTAGAATTTATTACGGTTCAAAATAAAAGAAAACCATTTGGTGCCGAGGCGATTGAGGCACATCGCTTAATGAAAAATGATGTCAATAGTGATAATTATATATTGATCAGTGATGCTTTGGCCAATGAAATTATGTTACCGGCTCATTATAAGAGCAAGCTTTTTGATTTTCAAGAAGGTCAAAACGAATACGATAATAAGATTGTAAAATACCTTTATTCTATACTAGATAAGGATCACCTTAAACTCAAACCTTTTGCAACAGCTCAGAAAGTCGATTTGAATAGATCCGCAGATATAACTTACGAGGTAGAGCTTTATTGCAATGCACAGGAAGGAATTGAATGGGTTTCAAATTATGCGAGAAGATACGAATGGGCTGAAGGTGTTGATCAATTTATTTATAATGAACATGAGGTGACCCGCTTAGGGACTGAGCATACATGCGTTATCAATGGTAAACATTTAAATTTTGTAACGGTCACTAAAAATGATGCTTCAGCTGCTTCAGGTTTGATTTATGGAGAGATGACAGACGGCCCCCCATTTGTGGATAAAGTATATCAATTTTATACTTTTCAACCTATTAACGCACAAAGGTCAAAACTGATCGTTGAAGTGTATTTAGAGGCAAAGTCAATCTTTAAGAAAGTCTTTAAAAACTTCTTTATTAAAGATGTATTCAAAAAAGGGATTGTAAAAAATATTGACAATCTGAGTGAAAAGACAAAAGAAATAGCATTAGGAGAATAAGCTGAAATATTCTTTTATAAGCATCAACTAAATACATTGTAAACTAAGTTTTCGTTAACTAATATAATTACTTTTATAAAGGGTAAATGGTAGTGTATTGTGGTTCGCGAGGACGTTTTACTAAAACGTCCCTACAGTACTACACTATAGAAGAGGATTATAAAACCCTTTTCTTTTGACTTGTAATTAGACAATCATTTCGTAGTCTCTCCCCCGGCCTTGAAGGGAAAAGCGTTAAGAATTTCATGTATTGAGCCGTTAAAATGATTTTCTTGTTCGAGCTTTAGCGAGTTTAAAATCATTTAGGTGAGAGAAATGGAATTTAGCTTTTGACTTCAAAGCCTTGACTTTTTTGCTTCGTTTTTGTGTTAAGACAAAAATGAAGAGGAAGGAAATTTGAAAGTAGATCCTATAAATGTTTGTAGAAAGATGGATTGAAAGTTGACGATAACTTAGTTTGTCGTGTATTTGCTTTTGTTCTCATATTTAATTGTTTTAGATTCTTTATTTTTGTAATCATTATTGATCATAGAAAGTGTATGTTAGAGAAAAAGCCATTATTAAAAAAGGGAGTTTTTAAAAAGAAGATTTCCAAAGCGGAACAATTAAGAGGTACAAAGGATGTCATCTCCAAACGTTTTGATCATTGTGTAGCAAGACATAAAGAATTGGATCTTCAAGGAAAGCTAGGTGTAGAAATTCGAAAGTTTTTGAAGAAGAGAAGAGAAAGAGGTTTTGCTGTAGAAGAAAAAGTATTAAAACAGCACATTATTCAGATCAAGAGAAATTTGTTGAAAGAAAATCAACTCCTAAAATAAATAGTATTCTATGAACAAGAAACCTCCTTTTATCAATCATATTAATGATGAATGGGTGAAAAATACCCTGAAATCAATGAGTTTAGATCAAAAAATCGGTCAACTTTTTCAAGTGGCTTGTTTTTCTAACCGTGATGAAAGCCATACCACTGAAGTATTAGAATTGATCAAAAATTATCATTTAGGAGGTTTGACTTTTTTTCAAGGTGATGCTGTTAGTCAAGCTAGTTTGACCAATCAATATCAGGCGGTTTCTAAGGTTCCACTTTTTATCAATATTGATGCAGAGTGGGGATTAGGAATGCGTTTGACGGGTTGTACAACATTCCCTTATCAAATGGCTTTAGGAGCAATTCAAGATGACGATTTGATTTTCCAAATGGGAAAACAGATTGCCAAAGATTGTAAGCGTTTAGGAGTTTGTTCACCATTGGCGCCAGTTGTCGATGTGAATAATAATCCTAAAAATCCTGTTATCAATTACCGATCATTTGGTGAAAATAAAGAGCTTGTTGCCCAAAAAGGTATTGCCTATATGAAGGGTTTGCAATCAGAACAAGTACTTGATAATGCTAAACACTTCCCTGGACATGGTGATACAAGCGTGGATTCTCACCTTTCTTTACCTGTCTTGCTACATTCTGATGAGCGTCTAAAAAGCTTAGAATTGTATCCTTTTGAAAAATTGATGGAGGAAGGATTAAGTAGTGTCATGACGGCACATTTATCAATTCCGACATGGGAAAAAGAAGAAGGGGTACCTGTTACTTTGTCTGAAAAAGTACTAAGTTCCATTTTATTTGATGAATTAGGTTTTGAAGGTCTTGTAATTACTGATGCATTAGATATGCAGGGTATTACAAATACATTTCACAATGGAGAGGCTGATTTGAAAGCTATTTTAGCAGGAAACCATATCATTACGAACAGCCAAAATGTAGAGAATGGCTTTCATAAAATTAAAGATGCCATTCATGAAGGTCGTTGGATTGAAGCACAATTGGATCAAGTCGTTACCAAATTATTGGCGATGAAAAAGTGGGTGGGGTTAGATCATTATCAACCTATTGCCATCCATCAATTGGAACAAGATCTACACTCTGAAGCTTCATATCAATTAAATCAAAAATTGGTAAAAGCGACAATAACACAAATCGGTTTGTCACCTTTCACTGCACTTGAAAAAAACAGTGAGATTGCTTTTCTTCAAATAAAAAATAAAACCAAAACAGTTTCTGAACGTGATAAGGTAGTGCACCACTTAAAACGAATCAATGAAACGGAAGAAGAGTTTCTGAGGGAGAAATGTTCTGAATATGGAGATTTCTATCAGTGGAACTCTGATGAGGATGAAAACAACCTTTACGATATCCTTTGCCGATTGAATACTTATAGAAGAGTTATTGTATCCATTCATGGTATTAATATCAAACCTTTCAATCATTTTGATATTCATGAAGCAGTGAGAGAGAATCTAGTAAGTGGGTTGGGGGATACTGAAATCACACTTTTATATTTTGGGAATGCTTATGCTCTAGACGAATTAGATGAGGTTGAAAAAGTAGACCATATTTTTGTGGCATATCAAGATGGTTTATATCAGCAAAAGGCGGTCTTTGAGGCTTTACTTGGAGAAACAACAATGGGTAAACTTCCAGTTTCAACCCAATTTTACAGGCAAGGTGAAGGCTATTAAAAAAGTATGCTAAACCGAAACGATTTAGCATACTAGGATCTTTGATGTCAAAAAAGTGTTGTGTAATTAAACGTTAAACATTTCTGAGCATTTCATACTCTTTCATTTTGACAAGAGTATAAAGCTCATCAGCAAGAGCATCGTTAGAGATATGTTCTCTATCGATAATTTCATCATAGGTAATAGGAATAGCTTGGGATATAAATTTCAAGAAGTTTTTACGCTTTCTGGCTTTTCGTTTCACCACTTCAATGGCGTAATTTTTAGGAAGATCGTTTTTTAAAGCGTATTGTGTTGATCTATATTGATCAGATGCTTTTACTTTGATTTTTAAACTGTTATCTAATCCTTGAGCAAAGAAGCTTGCACCTCTACCAAGGAAGACCACATTGCCTCTTTCAAGGTAAGAGTTGACTACAGTTTGTAAAGCATCTTTCAGGTTATCGTCTAATTTGTTGTGGTAGATATCCAATCCGTACATGATTTGTTCAAAAATGCTTTTGTTTTGGATAGGAACAAATTCATTCAGCTTATCGATACCTACTTTGAGTTCTTTTGAAATTTGATATAAAACGGTTTTATCAATTAACTTCCAAGGTCTTTTGAGCATATCAAAACCTACTTGATCATCATTTAGTTGTTTTACTAATTTTTCAGCAGCAGGTCTGATGTTTGTTCCAAACTTTCGAGACAATGTGACAATCATTCCTTTTGATTCAGGAGTTTTGACTTGTCTATTCTCTATATCTATCAGGTAATTATAAATATCAGGTTCCATGGCTTTATGATTTTAGGTTGTTTTGGTTATTAATTTATATATGTAAATATTACACTTAAAATATAATTTTTCACTAACCAATATCACTAAAAAAAGGTGACTTCATACAGTTGAAATCACCTTATTAAATTGAAACCTTAATGCTGTTTATTGCTTTTTCTTTGCAAGAATCACAATAGAGTCATCCTCTTCAAATTCTTTATAAACTTCAATTTTTAGAATCTCAAAATGCTCTTCGTAGAGTTCTTGAAGTTTTTCTTCGTTTTGATAATTTACAAAAAGACCTTTAAAGATTTCATCACCTTCGCCTTTCCAATAAGAGTGGCAAATGATACCTTCTTTATTCAAAATACCGCTATGTTTTTCTAATGATTTTTTGATTTCCTCATCCGTAAGATGTTGCATGACCTTATTGGCGTAAACGCCATCAAAACGAAGAAATGTATCTAAAGTAATGGCGTCAAGATGTAGGAATGTACCAGCAGGGTTATTTCTCTTTAAGTATTTTACAAACTCCATTGAATAATCAGAACCAACAGCTGTAAAAGTTTGACTAAGAATTCTCCAATCTGTTCCAGGGCCAGAACCTAATTCCAACAACATACTTTGTGCAGCTAGATGTTCTTTTAATTTTTCAATTAGTTGTTCACTATTGACTTCCTTGGCCATGTTGACATAATCTTCAACTCCTTCTTTACTTAAATAATACGTTCCTTCCATCTAGATTAATTTTAGTTTTTGAGATGTTCTAAAAACATGCTCTTATTCTTCATTTTTTAACTCTTCCATTTCTGCTATCATTTCTTTTAGTTTTCTAAATTGAGAACCATACATCAAGTTCATATCGAAATAATATATTTTTTTTGCAAAAACAGAAAGTAGAATAGCTCCAATTGCTACCATCAGCAAACCAAATTTGGGCATGCCCCATAATAATTCTGAAGCTTCGTAATGTTTTACTATTTCGTCCTTCAAAAATGTTTCCCAAATTCCCAAAGTTGAGATAATAAGTACTAATGGATAAACGAATCTATAAATTTTAGTATAACCATTAATTATATTTTTCAACCAAGCATCAAATTGAATGATATAATCATAACTTGTATTCGTTTTTTCTAATCCATTGAGTGCTTTTAGTTGTTGGTGCCCATAATAGACAAGATACAAAAGTGCAGCACAAATAATAATACCTAGCACAATAACGTTTCCGATAATACTAAGTATTAGAGGAACTATTGTAAATAATGCAATAGCCCATAGGTTAATCTTAAAATCTCGAATAAACTTGTCGACAAAATGAATTGATTTTTTTTCATACAGTGCATTAATTTTAGGTGCAACTAATGCTTCTTGATTAATAAAACCTTTTTTCCAGATGTTTTCAATTGACTTTTCCATGTAATAATTTTTTTAAGCGTTCTTTAATTCTTTTGATTCTAACTCCAATATTGTTGGGAGTAGCATTAAATGTTTCAGCAATTTCTTGATAACTTTTTTCTTCCAAGTAAAGAAGAATAATAGCTCTATCAATTTCTGAGAGCTTACGGATAGCATCATAAAGTAAAGAGAGGTCCTCGTCTTGAAATGCTTTACTTTCTTCCTCTATTTCAGGAGGTAAATAATCGCTGGCAAAATGTTGAACATTGTTTTTCTTCTTTTTCAACAATGTCAGACAGACATTTACCGACAAACGATACACCCAAGTAGACCAATCTGATTTATTCTGGAAATTGTCTTTACTTCTCCAAATCTGAAGACAAACCTCCTGATAGTAATCTTCAAAGTCCTCTTGTGTATTCGTGTATGCACGACATATCTTGATGATAATTCCGCTATGAGGCTGAATAAATGTTGTATAAAAATCACTGCTCACTATTCTTTTTTATTTGGTTAGTGGCTCAAAATTGAAATTATTACACCTAGAGTAATTTTTTTTTCATTTTAATGGTAGGCATAGGTTTGTGATAAAGATATCAACAATACAAAAGTGATGTATTTCTAGTTAAACTTCAGGACTTTTGTCTCGATAGATGCACCTAAACACCTGTACATGTTTTGTACTATGATGCAATAAATACAATGACTCTTCTACCTTCACTAAAACCTCTGCCTGTAAACAATTACTAATTATAATTATTTATAGATTTTTTTCATTACATTTCTTGTCGATTAAAGATTATCAAAAATAAATTACATGTACTTAGTTATAGCTTTAATAGCTTTTGTGGGCCTCCTCGGTGTTTTAAAACTTTTATCGGATAGAAAAATTAAATTTCACTATCGTAATCTTTCAGCTATAGGATTAGGAATTGTTTTTGGCTGGAGTCTCTTTGAATTTTTACCTAAAGAAACTTACCAAGAATTACAATACTATATGAAAACGGTATCCAATGTGTATATCCGTTTTCTGAAATTAATGATTGTTCCAATTGTTTTTATCAGTATCACATCAACACTGGTAAATTTGAATAAAGAATCAAATATTGGAAACAGAATAGGGAAGGTGATCGCCTATTTTGTGGTGTCAATTACAGGTGCTGCATCAATTGCTTTTGTAATGGCCAATGTGTTTAATTTTACTTCGTTGATTGATATTACAAAACTTTCTGAAGGGAATATTGCTCAAGGTTATGCCAATAGAATTGAAAGTATTGGTGATGCCTCATTGGGGAAAGTGATTTATGGTTTTACTCAAAAAATACCTACTTCGATCTTTGAAGCATTTTCTGAAAATAACATTATTGGTACGTTATTAATCGCACTTCTAATTGGTTTGGCTATTCGTCGAATGGAAAAGCGTAAGCCTGAGGAAATGGGGATGATCATAAAGTTATTAGATAGTACTAAAATAATAATCAACTCCATCACAATGACCATCATCAAATTGACACCTTATGGTGTTTTCTCTTTGATGACGATTGCGGTATCAAAAAATGGACCTACACTTTTTGGTGATTTAGCACTATTTATTGGTGTATCGTATTTGACAATGTCTTTGATTTTTGTGATGCATCTTCTTGTGCAAATAGGTATAGGTAACAACCCTGTCAAGCATCTTCAAAATTTATTGCCTGCGATAATCACTGGTTTCTCTACACAATCTTCTGGAGCGACACTTCCTGTTACAATCAATTCACTTATAGAACGAAATGGGGTAGATACTGAGACAGCTAACATCTCAGCCTCTCTTGGAACGACAATGGGAATGAACGCTTGTGGAGCGATGTGGCCAGTATTTATGATTATCCTTTCTGTAGGTGTGACAAATGCTTTGAGTATTCAACAGATTGACCTTTTATCACCCGGAGTGATGATTACAATGTTTATCTCTGTAGTGATTTCATCATTTGGCATTGCGGGCTTACCAGGGACAGCTTCATTTGCAGCCATTACCGCAATGACTATTATGGGTATTACACCCGAAGTAATGGGTATGGTATTGACGTTTGTGTTATCTGTAGATTCCTTAATTGATATGGGACGTACCGCAACGAATATATTTGGTGTGTCTTCTGCCGCCACTTTTATTTCCAAAAAGGAAAATCAAATGGATATGGAAGTATTTAATAAAGCTTCCTAATTCATTTATAATTTTATAGATGAAAAAACCTCTTGTTGGAATGTAAATTTCAGTAAGAGGTTTTTTATTGGGTTCTTTTTAATTCATACAATTCTTAATGAATATGGAATGATATAGATGAATGCATTAGATTGAGTTTATTAGTTAGAAAAGCAATATGAATCCATGCCAATATTTAAAAATCTATTATTAAAGACCTGCTTGTTGTTTTCATTATTTGTTCTTTTCAGTTGTGAATCAACTGGAGAAATAACACCAGAAAAACCATGGGTAATCATCGTAACTGAACAGTGGAAAGCGGATTATATAGTGATAGCTGTTGATCAAGCTTACAAGGCAGATAAAGTAATATCCTCCAAATCATGGGAGACAAGTGCCGATTGGATTTTAGTTGATGAATTGTACAAAGCTGATTTGAAAATCTATATTACGTCAGAGTCTTATAAGGCAGATTACAAGGTCTATTTTAAGTGAGTTCAAGCATCATTTCAGTACGGTTTAGAACATTAACGAATGTTAGTACTCTTTAAGAAATTACTTCAAAACCCTTATTCTGAATCATAAATAAAGCTTTTTAATATTTATTTATATAACAATGTATAGTAAAGGTAAAGAAGTGTAATATAACACATTGTAGAATCTGAAATTTTAATAAGATATTTGTATTGTAATGAAAGATGTATTGGCGATTACCATCTTCTTACCCACTCAGAAAAATTCTGAATGTATTAAAAAACGTCTTATCCTAATTTTATAATGGTTTCTAAGAAACTTTTACTGCCTTTCTTATTGATGGTTAGCTTGTTCGCATCTTACAACTCACAAGCTCAAAACTTTTCAAGTACATTTATTGAATATGCATACGGTTGGAACAATACCGATTATGTTACTGGAGCCAATCCTCAAAATGGAGGGATGAACCTCTTTACCTTAGACCATACAACCGTCACAAAATGGGGTGGTGTATATGGTTTTGTAAATTACATGGGAGCACCTAGTGGCTTTTATATGACTGGTTTTGATAATGAAATCCCGGATGAAGGGGCTGCAAATTATCGTTTATATTCAGAGGTTTCTCCTTGGGTGAGTTTATCTGGTGTAACAGGCAAAGATTTTTCTTTTGGCCCAGTTGCAGATGTGTCGATTGATGGACAGCTCAACTTTGGCAATGGTTTTATGGCAGGGCTTGCTGGTGTAGGTCTTACTTTCAAAGCTCCAAAAGGAGGCTTTTTAAAATTATCAACGTATTGGAGAACGGATAACATCAGACATGATGCAGTACAATTCACCGGTGTTTTTGATCTTCCATTATGGAGAAAACTAGGTTTCAGAATGCAAGGTTTCTTTGATTTAATTCCAAATGCTACCAATAGAGCAGAGTTTGGAAGTACTGACATGGGAACTGATTTTATTTCTCAAACTCGTTTCTTATTTGATGTAGGTAGAAATACCGTATTCAAAAATGACAAAAACACTAAATTAGAATTTGGTGTGGACATTTACATGCACTTCAATAAGGATTTAGCGGCAAATAATTCAAATGCATTTGTCCCACAACCATGTGTGAGATTGACATTCTAATAGGTCAATTCATTCTTTATCAATTTGTTAAATAATCATTTCCTCTTCTTTGTATAAACATTATCGCCAAAAAATTATACTAAGAATCATTAAATTGAGATCATGGAATTTCTTAATAAAGTTTTCAAACTAAAAGAAAACAATACAACAGTTAGCAAAGAGTTCATTGGAGGTTTGACAACTTTCCTCACAATGGCTTATATCATTTTTGTCAATCCAGATATATTGTCACAAGCAGGGATGGACAAAGACGCTTTATTCTCTGCTACATTATTAGCAGGTATTGTCGGTACATTATTAGCGGCCTTTTGGGGTAAAATGCCCTTTGCGATGGCGCCAGGTATGGGACTAAACGCATTTTTTACCTATACTATTGTTATGGGGGCCAATGTACCTTGGGAAACGGCTTTGGGAATTGTTTTTATCTCAGGTGTAGTTTTCGTACTATTGACATTTCTTGGAGTTCGAGAAAAAATTGCCAATGCAATTCCATTGTCACTGCGTATAAGTGTTACAGCTGGTATTGGTTTGTTCATTACATTTATAGGAATGAAAAATATGGGTTTGATCACTGATCATCCTGCTACATTGGTAACGTTAGGTAAATTTACACCAGAAGTAATCATTGCTTTAATTGGCTTTATCATTACAGCATTCTTGGAATATAAACGAGTTACAGGAGGAATTTTGATCGGTATTCTTTTTATTACGCTTTCAAGTATTACGTTAGGGTATGTAGAGTTGCCATCAAGTATTGTAAGTTTACCTCCTTCCATTGAGCCTGTATTTATGAAATTGGATATTATGGGCGCTTTAAAATTTGCTTTTATTGGTCCTATCTTTTCATTTATGTTCGTAGATCTATTTGATTCACTTTCTACGATTATTGCTTGTTCAAATCAGGCCGGTTTAACGAAAGAAGACGGTTCAGTGCCAAGATTAGAGAAGATTTTAGAGGCTGATGCAGCCACAACAGTCGTAGGTTCGGTAATTGGAACAAGTACAACAACCATTTTTATTGAATCTGCATCAGGTATTGCAAGTGGTGCAAGAACAGGTTTAGCATCAGTTTTTACGGCAATTATTATGATAGGAGCATTATTCTTTGCACCTTTGGCCTCGATTGTTCCCTCGTATGCTACAGCACCCGCTTTAATGATGGTTGGAGTTTATATGTTTTCCAACATCAAACAAGTCAAGTTCGACAACATGTTAACAGCTGTTCCATCCTTCTTAACAATTATTATGATGCCTTTGACGTATAGTATCTCAATGGGTATTACCTTTGGATTCTTGTCTTATTGCATTCTGATGTTGATGGGAGGTAAGGGAAAGGAATTGCCAGTGGCAATGTATGTAATAGGAACATTATCATTAATCAACTTAATAGTTGGTTAATTCAAAATATATCGAAGTATTCTGCCTAAGTGCGCATGCGCAAAAAAGGAAAGAACGCTTTCCAGGAGGTATCATTAATTTGATACCTCTTTTTTTGTCTATTTTTTGATGAAATAAGCTTTATAAAGTACTCTGTTTAAAATATTTGCAATTAATGATAAAAAAATAAACATTTAATTTGTTTAAAAAATAATCATTATATAAATTTGAACTATCAAACAATCACAAAGGGTTGTTTTTAAAAAGAGTTTGTAATTTAAATAGAATATATAATGAGAAATTTCATAATTACCATGTTGATAATGTGCTTATTGAGCTTCACTAATAATGCTATTTCTGAAACGTCTCCTAGTGCATCACCTTCAAAGACATCGTCTAAAGAATTAAGGCATAAAAAAATTATTGCTAATAGTTATACCATTAATGTAGGTAGGGGTGCCACATATTTTGGTATATCAAAGCAACTTTCTCAAGTCGCAGGAGTGAATTGGTCTTGGGATTTGGTAGATACAGTGAAAGGTTATCATCAGTTGAAATATAAAGACGAGGTACTGAAGCCAAATCATCGATTTACGGTTTCTTTATAAAATTGTAATAGATAGCGTTTGAACAGCATAGCATTGAATACTAAAATTTTCCTTCAAAAACTTTCATAACCCATACCTATTTTTCAATGTGCTAACCGTGATTTAGAGCCCACAAGATCTTACTACTATCAAACAATCCAGAAGTAGACAATAAGGGAGAATCATTTTGGATTACTTTGATAGTAGTTTTCTTTTTTACAAAATACCTATTTATGGGTATGGTGTATATTAAGTATTCTGCATAATTTTGTACTGTATTGATAAACAGATGTGTATGGCATGTTTTGTGTTCGTTATTTCATATCTAAATTCTCGCCCTTTAACTATTGTACTTATGAAAAATCTGATAACAACCCTTATATTATTCTTCGGAATTTGTACTTCAATCAATGCTCAGGCTATCTATGTATGTAATCAATCGAAAAATGCAGATTTTAGTAGCTTGCAGGCCGCCATTAATCAAGCCTCAGATGGAGATAGTATTTATGTAAATATGTCTCATGAGAGTTATGGTGAAATCTCTATTACAAAAAAAGTAATATTGATTGCCAAGAAAGTATTCTTTCATGAAACGGATCATTCTACAGCTAAAATTGATAAGATTATTCTTGAAAAAATAGAAGATGGCAATACTGATGCTTCTTATTCAGTAATTCATGGTTTTGAAATAAATCATTTGATGACCATTGCAGATCCAGGAAATTATGTGCAAAACGTTACCCTGACAAGTAATCAACTGAATTATAAACCAAGAACGCACTCTACTGCTACTTGGAAAATTTCAGACAATAAGTATTAAGAAAAAATTATAGATAAACTTTTTTCATTGGCTCTATTTTAAACATAGAGGTGCACACATAAAGAAGGCCTTCCAATTTGTTTTGGAAGGCCTCTTTGTTTGTGCTGTTTTGTATAATTAAATACTTTCTAAAGCAGCTAATATATCTTTCACACTCATTCTGTCCTTGTAATTAGGATCATAATGTCTTGCAATAACTTTACCATCTTGACCAATCACAAAAGTAGCTGGTACTGGTAATGTCGCTTTTTTAATCGCGTTTGTTTTCGTTAAATCATTTTCATATTTCTTCAACATGGTTTGATATCCCTCGTTCACGTCAAAAGTGACTTGGTAGCCGTTCATAATGTCGAGTTTCGGGTCACCAACTAAATCAAAGTTAAATCCTTTTTTAGAGGCAAAGGCTGAAAAACGTTCTTGTGTTTCTGGAGTAACGGCAATAAATGTTGCACCAGCTTTTTCAATCATGCTTAACGAATCATTGACATTGATCAAATGTTTCGCACAATAGGGACACCAACTTCCACGGAAGAAATTAATGACAACAGGTCCTTTTTTTAAAGCCTTTTCAAGGTCAAATTTCTTGTTGTCTTGATTTTTTCCTTCAAAAACGAAGGCGTCATCACCGACTTCAAGACCTGGTTGAAGTGATGATACCACAACTCCATACTTTTCATAAATGGCTTTTTCTTGTCCAAAAGATAAAGAGCCCATCATTAATAAGCCCACTACAAAGCTGAGGGTTAATTTTAAGTTTAATTTCATAGTTTAAAAATTTGTTTTTGACTGATAGGTCAAATATAGTATGATGTTTTTGAATTTCACAAACCTGAACCTTGATATTTTATGATTTTGGGAAGAGAATGGAACAAGAAGTGATTAATTTGACTATTATTAACAGACATTTACATTAGGAAAGACGTATATATAGAAGTTCCTTTCTCTTTTAAACTATTTCGTGTCATGAAAAAGCAACCTAAAATCAAAATTTCATTATCACTAAAAGATAAAACCATTGAGTTAGTTTGTATCGCAATTTTACTCATCACATGGATTCTACCTCTAGCTGTGTACAACGATTTACCAGAGGAAATTGCCATTCACTTTAACGCAGAAGGTATTCCTGATAGCTATGGTCCCAAAAGTTCATTATTCGGTTTACCTATTTTTTCTTTATTACTTTTTTTATTGCTAACGATTTTGAATAAATATCCACATACTTTTAATTACCCAGTTGAAATCACTGAGGAAAATGCGTTTAATCAGTATACCCTTTCAACTCGGTTTATACGTTTTTTGAAGCTTTCAATTCTAATTGTATTTTTAATTATCGTTTATAAGAGCATTTCTTTAAATCCTGAAGGGTTGGGGAATTTCTTTTTACCTTTTGTATTAATCATAACTTTTGCGCCTATCATCATCTATTTAGTTAAAGTGATGAGAAGTCAAAAAGATGAATAAAGTATAGTCTGAACCTTATCATTAAAAAAAAGATGTAACTATGAGCTCAAAGAAAACATCAATTAGAAATAGAATTGGAATAGTCTTTATTATCACGGGCTTTGTTTCTCCGTTAATTGGATTAATTGTCCCATTTTTAAATCTTTCTTCCACATTAACTTCTTCATTAGTGGCATTATTGATGGTAGGTGGTCCAGAGGTGTTTTTAGTAATAGGGACAGCTTTAGCCGGCAAAAAAGGAATAACCATGGTACAAAATAGAATAAAGAGGCTATTAGGTCTCCCCGAAGGAAGGTACCCTGCAACAAAGTCACAATATAATCTTGCTCTTGTCATTATGTTTATATGGCTTATTTCTCTGACAGTTCCCTTATATATTCCTGGTTTTATCGAACAATTTCACCTTGATCAACTGATGTGGTATTATTATTTGATCATTGATGTGCTATTTATTGTGGCCTTTGTTTTTTTAGGCGGCCATCAATTCACGACAAAGTTCCTCAATTTGATCACATGGGAGGAGTGGCAATTGCCGGATAAGAATAAAGATTAATAATTATCAATCGCATAGGGATTAAGATGATCTAACACACATTTATGTTTATAAACTAGAGTGTTATGATCAAAAAAATACTGCTTCTTATTTCTTTCATAGTATTGACCACTATAACGAGTGCTCAAGAAAAATACAATGCTTTCTCTTTTTCAATGAGTAGGGGTGTTAATATGACCAATGAAAATCCATTTTATGGATTTAGTATTGACTATTCAAGATCAATAAAGAATACACGCTTTTCGACAGGATTTGCCTTGATGTGGGATGAAGAAAAAGATAAAAATAGATACCTTCAGAACCTAACTTTTGCCTGTACAGTTGGCTATAAAATTAATGAGAAATGGTCTATTGGTTCAGGTATTGCCAAAGGCTTTATGAATAATGAAAATGAAAGGCAAGAATACCAATTTGTTAATGGTGACTGGTCGACAGGATTATCCGCCACATATACTTTAAAAATAACTCCAAAGCATGTAATCTCAATTACTTCTTCCTTAGAATATAATATCACACAACATGAATACAGCCTCTCATTTGATCTAAATTACACTTTACCGTGGTGATATTCATCAATTTATAGTTCGTTTACTTTTTGTTAACATAGAAAATTCAACATTCTATATTTTAATATCGTAATATTGCGATATGGGAATAACAAAAGTAGATGGGTTTACTCCTGAAGTAACTCAAATGGCAGAAATATTAAAAGCATTGGGGCATCCTGCAAGATTAGCTATCATGGAATATTTGATAAATAGTCCAGATTGTATCAATGGTGATCTAGTAGATCATTTGCCACTTGCTCAATCTACAGTTTCAAGACACCTTTCAGAATTGAAAAAAGTAGGTCTAATCAAAGGTACAATTACAGGAAATTGTATATCGTACTGTATCAATGATGACGTATGGGATAAAATAAAAGTATTCTTCAATACCTCATCAGATCAGATTACACCAGGTAAAAGCTGTGCTTGTTAGTTTGAATTATTTTAAAATAGAATATATAAAAATGGAAAACACTACGGTATCAACATTAGAGCAGTACATTGCTTCTGCAAAAGAAGAGTTTCATTTAATTTCAGATGAAAGAAAAGAAGCTTTAGAAGTAATCTCCAACTTTGTGAAAACAAAGTTAGCAGAAGATGGAATAGCGAACTTGATTCTAATTTGTACCCACAACTCTAGAAGAAGTCACTTGTCTCAAGTATGGACTCAAGTAGCGGCTTATCATTATGGATTCTCAGATGTATTTGCATATTCTGGAGGTACTGAAGCAACAGCTTTGTTCCCATCTGCAGCAAATGCTTTAGAAAGAGCAGGTTTAAGCGTTCAGAAATTATCTGATGAAGCAAACCCTGTATATGCAATTAAGTACGATGAAAATCAACCTGCTATCATTGGTTTTTCAAAAAAGTATGATCATTCTTTTAATGCTCAATCTGGTTTTGGGGCTGTTATGACTTGTGGTCATGCAGATGCTAATTGTCCTTTTATTCCTGGAGCAACTAGAATCTCATTACCATTTGAAGATCCCAAAGCATTTGATGGAACTCCTGAGCAGGAAGAGAAGTACGATGAAAGATGTCGTCAAATTGCGAGAGAATTGTTATATGCATTTTCTGTTATTTAATCGGTTCAATTGATTTAAAACTTCCAAAAAATGAACAAAGAATTAAAAATTGAGGAACAAGATCCACTTTGTCCTCAAAAACAACCAAAGAAGTTATCCTTTTTAGATAGCTACCTCACACTTTGGATTTTCTTAGCTATGGCAATTGGTGTTGGAATAGGATATTTCTTCCCAACTGTAGCCGATTCAATCAATGATATGTCAGTGGGTACAACCAACATTCCTTTGGCTATTGGTTTGATTTTGATGATGTATCCACCATTAGCAAAAGTGAAATACGAAGAGATGGGTAAAGTTTTTACGAATGTAAAAGTACTTACTGTTTCATTAGTATTGAACTGGATTGTAGGTCCAATTTTGATGTTTGCTTTGGCATTAATCTTCTTGCATGATTATCCAGAATACATGACAGGTTTAATCTTGATTGGATTAGCTAGATGTATTGCAATGGTAGTAGTTTGGAATGATTTAGCAGAAGGAAGTTCAGAATACGCAGCAGGTCTTATTGCATTGAACAGTATTTTTCAAGTACTTTTCTACAGTGTTTATGCTTACGTTTTCATCACAATTCTTCCTCCTCTATTTGGTTTTGATGGTACTGTAGTAGATATCACAATGGGCCAGATTGCTGAAAGTGTTTTTATTTACTTGGGTATTCCTTTCTTAGCAGGTTTCTTAAGTCGTAAAATCCTTATCAAAGCAAAAGGTCAAGAGTGGTTTGAAAAAGAGTTTGTTCCAAGAATTTCACCAGTTACTTTGATTGCATTACTAAGTACTATTGTAGTAATGTTCTCTCTAAAGGGACAAATGATTGTAGAGATTCCAATGGATGTAGTTAGAATTGCTATTCCGTTAGTGATCTACTTTGTACTTATGTTTGTGGTGAGTTTCATGTTGGCAAGATATTTTGGAGCAGATTATGAAAAAGATGTTTCGATTGCTTTCACTGCAACAGGAAATAATTTCGAATTAGCTATTGCAGTCGCAATTGGTGTGTTCGGAATTAACTCAGGACAGGCTTTTACAGGTGTTATTGGACCTTTAGTAGAAGTTCCAGCATTGATTGCACTTGTCAACTTGGCTTTCTGGTTTAGAAAAAAGTATTATACTAAATAAATAACAAAAAGTGATCTAATTTTTATGTAATGTTGTGATGGGAATTTTTATCATCATAACCCTGCATAAAGGTTAGATTACTTTCTTTTGACATATGGACTTCAGAGATACAAAATTCCTATTTTTCACTGGTAAAGGGGGAGTAGGAAAAACTTCATTATCAAGTGCGGTAGCGGTTCAATTAGCTGATCAAGGACAAAAAGTGCTACTTATTAGTACTGACCCAGCATCCAACCTTACTGATGTTTTAGCAACAGAAGTGGGTGATAAGACGATCGTAAAACACCCTGATTTAGACACATTATCAACAATCAATATTGACCCCGAAGAAGCTGGAGAATCTTATAAGAATAGAGCTATATCTTCTTTAGGGATGTTGGCGACTCCAACATACAAAAATAAAGTAAGAGAACAACTTTCGGGTGCTTGTACAGTTGAGATTGCCTCTTTTGATGAATTTACACGATTCATTTCTGGAGAAGCAAATCCAGAAGACTATGATTATATTGTTTTTGATACAGCTCCTACCGGCCATACATTAAGGTTGTTAGAGTTACCTGATGCATGGAATGACTTTTTGGATCATAATGAAGGAGCCTCTTGTATAGGTCCATCTACTGCATTAAAAAGTAACCATAAACGTTACAAAGAGGTAGTGGAGGTTTTGAAAGATCCGAAACAAACTACATTCTATCTAGTTGCCAGAGCAGAAGAAACATCATTAAAAGAAGCGGCTAGATCGGCTAATGAATTAGCTGATTTAGGAATGAAAAACCAACGTTTGTTACTCAATGGTATTTATTCTCCCATAGATACTTCGGATCAATATGCTATTGAAATCGCAAATAAAGCAAAAAAGCAACTAGACAATATTCCCCTTGACTTAGCCCATTTACCTAAGGAGGAATTTGCTTTACTTCCTTATAACATCCTTGGTTTAGAAAAACTGCGATCTGTTTTTTCTAAAGAAAAACAACAAGAGATTGTTGAAAACGAAAATATAGAAGAAGTAAAGCAAAGTAATACACCCGCGTTTAATGATTTAGTGGATGATCTTGAGAAAGATGGACATGGTTTAATTATGACTATGGGTAAAGGTGGTGTCGGCAAAACCATCACGGCTTCTGCGATTGCAATTGCGTTGGCAAAAAGAGGACATTTAGTAACGCTTACAACGACTGATCCCGCTGCACATTTAAAAGATTACACAGGTCAAATTGTTGATTTGCCTGAAACTTTAAAAGTGGAAAGGATTGATCCAAAAGCCGAAACAGAAATCTATATTGAAAAAGCGGTAGCCCAAAGAGGTGTAGGTAAAACGGAAGATCAAATTAAGCTTATTAGAGAGGATCTGAACTCACCTTGTACTGAGGAGGTTGCTGTTTTTCATGCTTTTTCGAAAGCAATACGAAGTGCTAAGAGACAATTTGTCGTTGTCGATACTGCCCCAACAGGTCATACATTATTATTACTTGACACTACAGGAAGTTATCACAAACAGGTAGTAAAACAAAGTAATATTGATGCATCAAAACTACATACGCCTTATCAAATGATTCAAGATCAAACGATTACTAAAGTTGTTTTGGTGACGTTACCTGAAACCACTCCAATTCGTGAGGCAGAGAGTTTACAAGATGATTTGAAGAGAGCGGGTATTATTCCATATGCATGGGTGGTGAATCAGTCTTTACCAACGGGTGATGAGTTCTATGATCCAATTTTATTAGAAAAAAGAAAACATCAACAAAAGCTTATTTCGGAAGTGACATCTGTTTCAACAAATAAAACTTTCAAAATTGACTTTATTTTAGAGGAACAAATAATGTCTCAGTTGGTGTAATAAATAATCATTTACGCTGCAATGGCCTTATATTGAGTAACATTACCTCAATATAAGGCCATTTTTATATTCAAGAAAAAAGTTCCCTAAACTTGAAAAAATCTTCAATAATATTTTAAAAATTAAAAAAAAAAGGAGATTTTTGATTTACTATGTGTTTTATAAAATGTGAATTATAATTGTTGCTCTAAATAGATTCATTGCAAAACTTTATTTTTCAAGACCAAAATATACTCTACTAAATAACTAAATATGCTACAAATTACTGTTTTTACCTCCTTTAAAAGGAGGGGCTTTCTTGTATTATTATGTTTTCTATTCACCATCGACATCTTTGCCCAAAATGAAATTCCTGGCGATGGATTAATACTTTGGCTAAAAGCCGATGTAGGTTTGACAACTACAGACAATGGTGATGGAACCACTAGAGTGGATAGTTGGGCCGATCAGTCACACACCATTACAGGTGTCAATACTGGTTATTACTTTAACAATGATGACAACGAGGATGATATTGTCATTGAAAATAATGTTGTGAATTCAACATTACCTGCTGTTTTGTTTCCTGGTCGATCTCAAAGAGGTTTAACTCTAACGGGACATTCAGGGGATAATTTCTTGCTTAAAAATTATGAAGTTTTTGTTGTATTAAAAGCAACTTCAGCTGGTGATACTGATGTTGGTTTTTTTGCTGGAGGTAATAATTTTCGTTCACTTTATGGTATGTGGAACAGTGAGAGGTTCTACATGAGAGGTGCACAAGAGTCTAGTGGCGGCAATACTGATATTTATACTTGGCCGATAGCTCCTGATAAATTTGCATGGGGGCTAGTAAGTTTCCAAAGAAATACATCTTATGAAACAGACTTTACGGCAAATGGAGGAACTTTTACAAACTTACCTATCAATTCAAGCGATGCCGGAGATAATAGATTAGGTATTATTGGTGGAGCTGATAATGATACTAATTTAGGATGGAGCGGATACATTGCTGAAGTAATTATTTATAATAAAACTACAGGTCTAGACCCAGTGACTAGATTGAGAGTCAATGATTATTTAACAGCGAAGTATGGATTTACTCACGAAGAGTTTTCTGATACAGATGAACTTTTCAATGGTAATACAACTCCTAATCAAAATATTGTTGTACACGGTAATGATGGGGGAGTTTATACACCTGATCGCAGCTATCCTTCAACAACGCTAGATGTATCAGTTAGTTCATCTGTTGATGATGACTATTTAGTTGTAGGAGAAACAGATGAATCAGGTTTGGTTTTTACAAACGCACCGGAGGACAAAAGAATCTGGGCTAAGAAATTCTATTTACAAAAAAATGGTGACTTAGAATTTACCCTAAGTTTTGATGTACAGACTTTTGAAGGAAAACCAAATGACTATGATACAGGCGATGGAGCCGAAAGAAGTGAAGCGGATTATGCTTTAGTTTACTCTTCAGACAATGCTACAGAATATGTTATTTTAGATGGTGTAAATGCTTCTTTCAATGGAGATGACTTTGTAGAGTTTACCGTGTCAGATGCAGATTATGATGTGAATGGGGATGGTTTCTACACCTTAGCATCAAAAGCACCTGAAGCTTTATATACAAAAGGTACTGGTAAATGGGATGATCCCATTTGGACCACCAATCCTTCTGGAGCATCTGACGGTTTAAATCTTACTCCTGGAATAGAAGACAATGTTATCATCAAATCAGGTCATGTAGTGACAATTGATGATAATAATGTTACTTTAAAAGATGTTACTGTAGATAAAGGAGGAAAATTGATTGTAGGTAATACAACAGGCCACACATTTGAAAGTTTAAGTGGAAAAGGTATAATTCAAGTGGAGGGTGATAATTTCCCTTCTCCTTCTACAGCCACCGGAGTTGGTGGGTTTCTTACATCTGATGGAGGTATTGTAGAATTTATTGGTTCAGGTGGAACTCTAACAAATAGTCATTCCTATAATATAGTTCACGTTAACCTAGATAATACTTCAGATGAGCTCATATTAGATACTTCAAGCCCGATAAGTATTTATGACTCTCTTTTAATTACTAAAGGTGAAGTTATATTAGGTACTAGTGATGCTACAGGTGAAGCTGTTGACTTTACAGTAAATGGAAATGTAAGAATTGCTGGTAATGGTGCTCTAGGGGTAGGAACAGACAATGTAGTTCATAATATTACTTTAAAGAGTAGTTTATATAATTCTGGAACAATTGCTCTAACTAACAGAGCAAAAATTACAGAAGATTTTGGATCGGAAGACTATTTAACGGATTTAGAAACCTATTTTTCAACCAACTTGTCTGGTCAATATGCAATCATAACGTTTGATGCTGATAATAAAGATCAAGATTTAATAGTCAACGGATCAACAATCTTATATCAGATTGTGGTAGATAAAGGTACTTCAGATTATTACAATTTGAATATTAGTGCAGGATCAGAAGAACTTTTTGAGATGTATGGTTACAATATACATGCAAATGCGAGTACAGGGGGAACGGATGGTTCAATGACGACTAGTAATGGTATGTTTGTAATGAAATACGGTACAATTCATTTTGGTCAAAATATTTATATTCCAAGTTATGCGAACACACCTGATAACTATGATTTAGGTTTTGGATGTAGAATTTGGGTTGATGAAGGTGCTGACGTTAATTTTGGACCTGTTAATGCATTAACGGTGTATGGTAATGTTTTAGTTACTGGTGGGCGTTTCAATATTGGTTTAAATAGTGATGGAACAAGTAATGGAAAACATAATAGTATTACATTAAGAGAAAAGGGATATTTTGTACAAGAAGGAGGACAAGTTTTCTTAAATCAAATAAAGACATCAAATCTTGGTGTAGATCATCAAGGTTCCTTTACAATGTCAGGTGGGGAAATGACAATTTATGGTTATGTTCCCGGAAGTAATGTAGCTGCTTTTTCTCTTCCTTATAAAACGAACTCTTTCAATATGTCAGGAGGTACAATTACAATCCATAATCAAGGAAGTACTGTAAGTTACCTTGCGAAGTTTGCAATGGAAGACGGTTTTTACAATGTAACAGGTGGTGAAATTGTACTTGATATTAATTCAGATAAAAATGCAAGTTTTGTTTCCTCGATTCCATTCTATAACCTTACCGTAACAACGGATTATCCATCAAGAAATGTTTCCTTAACTAATGGTTCAGGTACGTTTGGTGATGCTTTACCAAATGAGGGTAACTTAAATGTTTTGAATCACTTGGTAATTGAAGAGAACAGTAATTTACAAGTTGGTGAGTTTGATGTTACTATTAGTGGTGATTTGACATTATACAATGACTCTCAACTGAATATTGATGAGAATAATACATTGACATTCAATGGTTCAAGTGTAGATGACGAAGGTAATGTGTTGAACCACTATATTGATATTAGAGATACAGACACTCCATACGAAATCAATAACCTTGTGATTGATTTACCAAACGCTACTGATGTTTTGGAATTAAGGGATATTAGTGATAATGCATCCGTTGGAGATACTCGATTGAAAGTAATGAACTCATTATCGTTAACTCAGGGTATTTTTGATTATACAGACTATGTTATTGAAGTTGAAGGAGATCTTTCTTTTGAAGGTAAAATAGGTCAATCAGATTCTCCTGGACATATTATCTTAAACGGTTCAGCAGGTACTGCACAAAAAATATCATCGAGCTATGATTTAGTAGATGCCCAAATTGCAGACACGACGAATGTTGGGATTGCTCACTTATGGTTAAACAATGCTGATGGGGTAGAGTTGTCCAATATTATTTATGGAACAAAAATAACATGGCAGCAAGGTATTATCAAATCCAATGAATACGGTGTAGTAGTTGGTCAATTAGGAATCGTTGATGATGCAGGTAATCCGATTAATGATTTTGCGTCCAATGTCACTAATAAAAGAATGATTGTGGGCTCGGGTAATTCTTCTGATGGAGGGTTAACCTATCTTGTAAAAGATAACGGAGATTTTATTTACCCACTGGCTTCCGATTTTGATACACCGGTGGCTAATAGTTATAAGTTTACTCCAGCCACTTTAACAGTGAAAGATCATATTGCTGAAGGTTTTATTCAATTGGCCCCAAATAATGGAGATTTATCGACTTGGACAAGTGATAGAACTACTGATGACTTGTTGGATTATTATTGGAAATCAACTAATCATAATTTCTCAGGCAGCGAACCAAATGTAGAATGGGTATTTAAGTATCACCAAGAAGATATTGTAGCTGATGCTTCAACTTATGTTCCAGCCAGAGTACAATTAGAAGCTGATCATAAAGAAAGAGAAAGTCTAGGTGATACAGATGATGTTGATATTGATGGAAGTGATGCAAATGCGACTGATTATACGATCACAATTAAACCTTCTCCTTCAGTAAAGGCCTATAATTCATTATATACTGCTGGTAGTGCATCTAAATTTACAGGTGAATTAACCGTTTATTATTCTTACAGAGGATATGCAGAGGATAATCCTGATGGAAGTCTTTCCAATCGTCATGAATCAAAAACAAATAAATATGATAGTAGTATTCCTGATGGTTTTGTAGAAATTGTTAATGAAGCAGATTGGAATTATCCTGAACGTTGGTCAACTAACCCTAACTGGATTACAGATGGTAACCCAATTAGTACTCAAGGAATCCCTGGGGAAGGAGATATTGTAGTAATTGGACATGGCTCTTCTAAAGCCACAATTACTCAAGGACATAGAGTGATTATTAATTCATCTCCTAGAGATATCAAAGTAGGTATTGTACGCTTTGATTCACATGAAAGTGCATCGTTAGAAAAAGCAGATTTAGCAAGAATTAGATTAGAGAATGGTTCATTAACAGTTGATGTAATAGAAGATATTGGCTCACTAAGACTTCATAAAGGAACTACTTTTAATGGAACAGATATTAATGATTTCTTGAGTGAAGAAAGGAGTGAAATTATGATTCAAAGTAATGAATCAAGTATGGAAATTCCTGTTTTCTCAAAATATCCTTCAGTAAGGCTATGGGGTGGAGGAAGTTATAATTATGAATTTACATTTGCTTCTTCAGTTGATGAACCTGTTCAGTTTAAGTCGTTGATGATTGATGGAGGTACATTGATTCTTGATAAATCGATTGAGGTTGAAAATTCAATCAATGTTGGAGGCTATAGAGAGGCAGCTTTGGAAATAAATTCTGCTTCGGAAATAACTATAACGACTTCTAATATTAATTTGGAAAATACAATTTCTACAAATTCATCAACCGCTAATAAGTTCCTTGTGACAGGTACAGATGATATCGTGCACTCTTTAATTGTAAAAGGAGATATCACTATACCTGAAAAAAATGCTGATGAAGATGGTGAAGGTGGAATTGAGTTTAGCCTGTTAAAATCTGAAACTGAAAACAGAGTTGTTTTAGAGTTCCAAGGTCAAGAAAATGGAGTTTTCGATAATTTTTATTCAGATGCTGGTATAACGCCTGAACTTTATAAGATAAAAATGAATAAAGGCACAAATCAAAATCCGTCTTTTTCATTTAATACGAACTTCACTTTACCAAGTATTACGACTGAGGAGCTAATTACTTTTGAAAACGGTACTTTGGTCTTCAATAATAGTAATATTAATATTACTCCATTTGCAGTAGCAAGTTCTATTTGGGATTTAGCTTCAACGGCTGGTTTAACAATCAATCAAGGTACTGTAAATATTACAGGAGACGGATCAAACCTTCTATTAGGTGGAAAGTTAACTGTAGGCGGTGGTACTTTAAATTTATCAAATGCAAGTCAAGAAAATTCAATTGTGTACTCTGTAACAGGAGAAATTGAATTAACAGGAGGTGCGATAAATGTAGGGTCGGAATTACGAAGAGACTTAGCAAGTAATGACGCAAGCTTGTATTACAAACAATCCGGAGGTGTTTTCACAACGGGTCTTCAAGGAAACCCTAATAGTGCCACAAGAGGTACATTTGAAGTATTAGGTACTGAATCATCTTTTGATTTTAGTGGTGGTGAAATTATCGTTCACTCTGGAAAAATTGCTTTAGATGCAGCCACTTCTTCAGTAGTGGAAAGTGCTGAAATTAAACTGGGTAATAATTCTACAACTGAAACAATTGATGTTGAGTTAGCAAATGAAGTAGGGAAGATCGAATTAATAGCAGATGTTACCGCTGATGTTGTTATTAATGATATACAAATGGCAGGTGATCTAGAGATTCCTTCTACAGCAACACTAAACTTAAATAGTAGAAACTTATCTACGGCTGGAAGTATTACAAATGAAGGGACACTGAATGCTTCAACTTCAACGATTAGTATGGTAGGTTCAAATGCCCAATCTATTTCGGGTTCTAATGCAATTACGACTCAAAATATGATTGTAGCAACGGAAGGTTCTACAGTAACTATGAATGCTGACATCACAGTTTCGAATGATTTAACCATTACTTCAGGTGTTTTCTCAGATAATAACAATACTGTTAATGTGGGAGGAAACCTGAATGTTGAAGGGTCTCATACTACAACCGGAACTGGTAGAATTAAATTAAATGGTTCAAGTGCTCAATCAATTGATATTTCTGGAAGTTTAGGCCGTATGGAAATAGACAATTCAAATGGAATCAATTTAGAAAATAATATTGCATTAGTAGCTGAAGAAATCGTATTTACAAATGGTGTATTGAACATTGATATCTTTGGATTGAACTTAGGATCAGATATCTCGTTAGTGGCAACCACAGCATTTGATAAAGATAATATGATTCAGTTGAACGGAGGTTTAAATGCTAAAGGTGTTCAAATCGAATTACCATCAGATGCAATTGCAACAGAAAAAGTGATTCCAATTGGTTATCCTGGTACTTATGCTCCAGTTGGTTTCTTTGGTGATTTTGATGGAGCAAGTGCTGTAATTAAACCAATCAATACAATGCACACAGTTGCTGCTAATGACGGAGTGACTGATCATGCTTTAGAGCAGTTCTGGAGATTTGAATTCTCAGAAGAAGGAGTTGCTAAAGAAAGATATGTTTCATTATATTTTAATGCTGTCAACGTAAAAGGAACAAAGAGTAATTATCAAGGTGTTATTATTGATAACGATGCGAATATTAGAAAACCTATTAATATTACAGACGGTTTAAGTGACGATTTAACGAACAATAAAATCAAGATCAACTTAAATAGTCCATTGATTACAGGTGATTATTTTGCAGCCGAAGATGATGCTACTCCTGATAATATCATTAGATATAAATTAAAAGATGGGGTAACGGATGCAAGTTTAGATGATGTCGGTTCTGGTAAATGGGAAGTATCCACTGATGGTGGTGGAAGTTATTCTGACTTGGGATCCGCTCTAACGTCAGGTACTATTTTAGAAGTTCCAGCAGGAGTAAATCTTGAAACAACAAGTTTAGGTGATTTAGGTTTCAAGTCTTATTATAGAGCCATCATTAATGGTACATTAGAGGTCCACGTTAGAGATAGAGATATAGTTTTTAATGATGTAATAGGTGATGGAAAAGTTAAATTCTATATCAATTCAGATACAGTTGGGCAAATGCCATTTGCAGACTGGGAAGACTTCTATACTTCTGGCGGAGGTATCATTGTTGAAGGTAATGCTACCAATCCTCTATTAAGTTTAAATGCACCAGTAAGTGATGATCAGCTTACAATAGGAAGCCTTGAATTAATTGGTACGGGTTCTGATCAAGTTTGGGAATTACCTGATGGTAATGGTTTAAATATGGCATCGGGAGACCTTACTATAAATAATGTTGAATTTGAAATTGGAACTCCTTCAACGGTAAATAACATCATTATCGAAGGTGGTGGAATATTTACTTCAAACACTTCCTCTTCTTCTGTTGCAAATGCAGATGTTAGTGTTGCGTCAGGTTCTTCATTTAATGTTTCAGCGGGCTCATTCAATATTAAAGGGAGTAGTAATGTTATAGGTACTCTAAAATTAGAAAACTCTTCTGATTTGACGGTTGATAATGATATTACAATGGCAAGTGGATCTACTTTGGATTTAAGTCTTGGATCTGAATTAGCATTAGGTGGTGATTTTATTGATAACGGAACATCTAGTGTAAACTTGACAGGTGCCACTCTTACATTTAATGGTTCAACAGGTGATCAAAACTTCAGTGGTAATTTCACTTCCGCTGATAGTAAATCAATTGATAATTTAAAAATTGATAAATCAAGTGGAGAAGTATTGTTAGATAGTGGTAGTACTAAAGAGATTAACAAGTTGATTTTAAATTCTGTGTTGAATAATACAGTAAATTTTGATGGGTCACTTCTTATTTTAGGTGAAACTAGTGATGTGACAGGTAACTCTTATGTTGATGGTCCTCTCTCTAAAAAAATGGATGAGGGCGAAAGTTTTGTTTTCCAAGTTGGTGGAAGTGGATCTCAGAGAAAGCTTCAGGTCATATATAAAGACGATACAGATGCTGTAACCGGTACTGAGAAAACATGGACGGTAGAACATTCTCCCGATACCACTGACTTAAGGTTACCGATTGTGGATGGAATAAACATAGCTGTTGTATCAAAAGAATATCAATGGAGAGTAACGGATATGGCTCATGGAGAATCAGGTTTATCTAGTGATGCTGACGTTTATGCATATTATGAGTCACTAGGGAAAAGTTCTAGTTATGCTCTTGCTATCTGGGATCCTTTCCCATTATTTGGTTCATCAGAATGGGATAAGGCTGGAGACCCTTTACATAATACTGATGATTATTTTGAAACATTTAACGTTGGTTTTAGTGAAAAATATCTAGCGATTGGGGCAATTGATGAATCAACAGATTTACCAGTTGAATTAATTTCATTTGACGCTATTGCAGAAGTATCTCAAGTTAAACTAGAATGGTCTACAGCTTCAGAAGTGAATAATGATGGATTCGAGGTTCAGCGATCAATAGACGGAGAGAATTGGAGTAGTATCGGTAGGATAGAAGGAGCAGGTAACTCATCTGTTCGTTTGGACTACTTATTTATCGATGATAATCCAGTGATGAATCAAATGTCTTATTACAGATTAATTCAGACTGATTTTGATGGTACCGAAACTATTTTTGATCCGGTTCCTGTATTAATCGAAGGAAATGCTGCAGAAGCAGGTTTAGTTGTATATCCAAATCCAGTACATGATGGTAAATTGAACGTATTATTAAAATCATGGAAAGGAGATGTTGAAATAGGTTTATACACTACTTTAGGTTATAAAGTGATAAGTGACCAATGGACCTATGGAGATAGTCAGACTAAAGAACTTAAAGTTGGTAATCTACCAAGAGGTGTTTACTTATTAAGATTGAAATCAGGTAAAACTGTAAAATCGAAAAGGGTAATTATCGAATAATAAGGAAAATAAGTTCCACTTAAAATACCTTGCTCAATTCAGTTTGGGCAAGGTGTTTTTTTATGGATGACTTTACAGAGTAAACAAAAATTCATTCTCATAACAAACGTTTCACTAACATAGGCATTGATAGTGATAGGCCGATCTCTCAGATAAATCAATACCCATGACGTCTGAGACACTAGTGGAAACATTATGGGCGTTTAAAGCGCAAAGGTTTATTAGTTATTAGATATCGTTCTCTTATAATAAATACATAGAGAATGTTTAGAGAAAATATACCAACTAATAAAATGCCTATGGCTAAAGGGTTAGTTGGGTTAACTTGTTCTTATCAGAATACATATCTCCATTTTACAGGTTTGGCTCTTTCAACTATATTATTTGGTACACACTGTTCTCAGTATCAAGCCGAAGGTGTTACTTAGAACTGACCTATTGTATAAGTTTTCAACTTATCATAACAAAATACCAACCCCCACAATTTCAAAAAACTTATGGGGCTTCTTATCTTCAAACCCAAATCAAAACTTCAACATATTTTCCTTATAAACAAACAGCAGTTATGTACACTTCCCGTTAGATCAATTATTTACAGATTAAAGAAAATATTTGGGGAGGAAGCCAACAAAGATATTCTAATTTTAAAATACAGCTTTTTAAAAGATGTTTTTTATATTTAGCCATGAAAAACGAAAAAAAGACATTTAGCCGAACAGATGATCCGAGGTTTCTTAAAAAGATGGAACTGCAAAGGCTACATAAAAAACTAAAAATGGACCTTCGGTTTGACCCTGATAATAAAAAAATTAAAAAAGAATATGATAGGGTGAGTAATCTTTTAAAGCCGAAAAACAAATCGAAGAAAAAAGATCTCCCTAAGAAGTAGAGGTGAGGTGTAGTAAGTGAAACTTTACACAGTTTGTACACTCTGCAAATTAATAGACCATTCATAAATTTATGTATGGTCTATTTTTTTATCCCTTGTTTTCTTTTTCTAGTAATCATTTTCTCCGCACACTAGTTTGAACTCTTTACCTTTTAACTATAATTATGGAATTGATCTTCTAGTAGATCTTATTGAGAAATTATTAAAAGCGCACATAACATTGAATAGATTTTCATCATGGATAATTATTAAGGTTTTACTTACTCGATGAAACTCATGTATTAAAAAGGAGGATATTACGTAAGAAATGAATGTAAGTTGCTTTAAATGAGTGTTGTATATTATATTTTTTTGTCTAAAAGTTCAATTTTGAGTTAAAAACAATTGTAAATATTTTAATAATTAAAAAAAAAACAGGATTATTGTAATTAATAGAATCATTACTCCAAAAATTATATTATTCAACTCAATAACTAATATGTGTAATATGACATAGGTTTTTACACTAATATCTTTTCAAAACATATTTATCCGTTTTGAGTTCTTTATTCTGAGCCTTAAAATTTGTTAGGTCTAATTGAGTAAAATTACTCTGGCATCTAATATTATAATTATCGTTTTCGATAAGTTATATGAGGCTAGTTTACACCCTAAATACTAATTATGTATATCAATTTATTCTACACCTAATTAAACACTTTAATGATGTATACAATTGTTCTTCGCAATTGTGTAAATAGTAATTTCCATTTCATTAATATACTCAACACTGAAAATTACATTCAATTAAAAAGTATTCTTTACTGAAGTTTATTAACACTCTGATTATAATTTGAAATTAACATGGCTTGATAAATACTATAACCTTTCAATAATGATTGAGGGTTGAAGTATGCTTTTAGTCATAAATATCTGCTGCAAAATCATGATGCAACAACATTATAAGTTTGCAACAGACTTACACTAAATAAATATGCGACATTTTACCATTCTCAATTACTGTTTTAGGCACCCTAAAGGTGTTATTTCTCTGTTTCTATTTTTGACATTAACTTACGAATTTTATGCTCAAAATGACATTCCAACTGATGGTTTAGAGCTTTGGTTGAAGGCTGACCAAATTACATCTGATGACTATACAGATGTAGGTTCTGGCGTTCTAAGACTAGATAAATGGCAAGATCAGTCAGGTAACGGTTATTATGTGAATAATGACAACGACGAGAATGGCATTGTTTACCAAACAAATCAGATTAACTCCCAACCCGCTATCCTTTTTCCTTCTACAGATCATGAAGGTTTAATCTTAAGAGATGCGTCTAATAACATTGTGGAATTGCAGCTCGAAAATTATGAATTATTTATAGTATTGAAAGCTAACGGAACAACAGGTGACGTTGGTTTCTACGCTGGTGGTAATGCAACAAGATCACTCTATGGTAAATGGAATAATGCTCGATTCTATGTTAGAGGGCCTGATAATAATATTAATAACACTGATATTGAAACATGGCCCATAAGTGATAATTGGGGCTTGATTTCTATACAAAGAAATACATCTAATGAGACAAGTTATACATCAAATGCTGGATTACTAAGTGCATTACAAAAGAACACTGATAATACAAATACTCATAAATTTGGAGCCGTCGGTGGAGCAGATGAAGATTCAAATCTAGGATGGGATGGTTACATAGCAGAAGTTATAGTATACAATAAAACAGCAGGAGGTAGTCTTGACCCCGTGACCAGATTAAGAGTAAATGACTATTTGACAACGAAATATGGCCTTACGCATGCAGAACTATCTGATACAGATGAATTATTCAATAATAATACTACCCCCAATCAGAATATTGTTGTATATGGTAATGATGGAGGAGATTATTCACCAGACAGAGGTAACCCCTCAAACTCAATAGCATTAACCACTTCGAATACTACAGATGGTGATTATATTATTATGGGAGAAACAGACGAAGGAGGATTAACTTTTGATTTTGCACCTATAAATGCCCGTGTTTGGACTAAAAAATTCTATTTACAAAAGAATGGAGATCTTGATATAACTTTAAGCTTCAATGTTCAAAATTATGAAGGAAAACCAAACGATTATGATACAGGTAGCGGTCCAGAAAGAGTAACAGGGGATTATTCTTTAGTCTATTCGTCTGATAATGGTTCTACCTATACGGTTGTAGCAGGACCATCTGCTTCATTTGTAGGTTCAGATGAAGTTTCATTTACAATTACGGATGCACAGTATGATGTAAATGGTAATGGCTTTTACACTTTGGCTTCAACTGCTCCAGATGCCTTTTACACTAAAAGTACAGGTAATTGGACGGATACTGATATTTGGACAAGAAACCCATCGGGATTCGCAGATGGCACAAGTACATACCCCTCCTCAACAGATGATGTTTTTATCCTTTCAGGTGGAGTGATCACATTAGATTCCGATAATATTGCTGCTAGTGATTTAGAAGTTAATCAAGGGGGAACACTTGTAGTGGGTTCAACTGTAAATCATAATTTTTTAGCTGTTAAGGGTAAAGGTACTATAAAGTTAAATGCTGATAATTTTCCAAGCCCTGCAAATGCAATAAATGAAGGTGGTTTTCTAACAGAAGATGGTGGAACGGTTGAATTTAATGGTACGGGAGTGACACTGACGAATAGTTATGCTTATCATAATGTAAATATCGATATGGATAATGCAAGTGATGAACTTATTATTACTGCCGACCTTACTCTAACAGATTCATTAGTATTAACTCAGGGTAAAATAACATTGGGGTCGAGTGATAACTCAAATACAGCTGTAAATTTAACAGTTAATGGTAATATGAGAGTTTTGCCTCAAGCAACACTAGGCATTGGAACGGATGACGTCATCCATAATATCACACTGAAAAGTAGTTTATTTAATTCAGGAGAAGTAGCATTAACAAACAGAGCAGATATCAAGGATTCTTTTACATTTGGATCAGCTTCCTACCTTACAGAATTGGACTCCTATTTATCAGATAACCTTGCAGGAGAATATGGGATATTAATTTTTGATGCAGATCAAAAAGATCAAGATTTAATCTGTAACGGGTCAACAATTTTATATCAAATTGTTGTGGATAAAGGAACTTCTGACAATTATAACCTCAATATCAGTGCTGATATTGAGGGAAGATTTGAGATGTATGGTTACAATGAACATGACAATGGAAGTACAGGCGGAACTAATGGTTCTATGACCACAAGTAACGGCATGTTCGTTTTGAAATATGGAACACTTCATTTTGGTAATAATATTTATGTTCCAAGTTATGCGGGTACTTCAGGAAATTATGACTTAGGTTTTGGCTGTAGATTGTGGATTGATGACGGTGCTGATATAAATTTTGGAGCTGTAAATGCATTAACTGTGTATGGTAATGTATTGGTGACAGGAGGTAGATTAAATATTGGTTTAAATAGAGATGGAACTAGTAATGGACGTCAAAATAGTATAACCCTAAGAGAAAGAGGGTATTTTGTACAAGAAGGTGGAGAAGTTTTCTTAAATCAATTTAAAACTTCAGTTTTAGGTGTAGATCATCAAGGTTCATTGACAATGACAGGAGGAGAAATGACAATCTATGGGTATGTACCTGGTACTACTGTTGCAGCACTTTCACTTCCATATAAGACCAATTCATTTAATATGTCAGGTGGTACAATTACCATTCATAATGAAGATACTGATATTCAATATTTAACAAAGTTTGCAATGGGTGATGGTTTTTATAATGTCACTGGTGGTGAGATTATTTTCGATATAAACTCTGATAGGAATGTAGAGTTTACTTCGTCTATTCCATTTTATAACTTAACGGTTACTACAGACTATCCGCTTCGAAATGTCACCTTATCAGATGGTATTGGTTCGTTTGGAGATCCAATCTCAACTGATGGAGATCTTACAATTTTAAGTCACCTTGTAATTGAGGAAAACAGTAATTTACAAATTGGTGATTATGATTTAACAATTAGTGGTGACCTTACTCTGTATAATGATACTCAACTTAATATCGGGTCGAATAATAAATTAACATTCAATGGTGATGGAGTAGATCATTATATTGATATTAGAGATACAGATGAAGCCTACAGTATAAATCATTTAAATATTGATTTGCCAAATGCATCAGATGTTTTTAAAGTAAGAGATTTTAGTGGTGCTTCAGCAATTGGTGCTACAAGACTAAAGGTATTATCATCATTATCCTTGACTCAAGGAACATTCGATTATTCAAATTATGTAATAGAAGTTGAAGGCGATTTGACTTTTAAAGGAAGAATTGGAGAAGCCTCATCAGCAGGTCATTTAATGATAAATGGATCGGCAGGGTCATCTCAGAGTATTGTTTCAAGTTATGACTTGGCAGATCCTCAGATTTCAGACACTACAAATGTGGGTATTGCTCACTTATGGTTAAATAATGCCAATGGTGTAGAATTATCCAATATCATTTACGCTTCAAAATTAACTTGGCAACAAGGTGTAATCAAAGCAAATGAATATGGAGTTGTAGTTGGGGCACAAGGTATTTCTGATGAAAATGGAAGTGGGATCAATAATTTTGCTGATAATGTAGCCGACAAACGTATGTTGGTAGGAGCAGGTAATTATACAGACGGCGGTCTTACTTATCAAGTAACAAGTGATGGAGACTACTATTACCCATTGGCCTCTGATTTTGATACACCTGTCGCTGATTCCTATAAATTTACACCTGCTACGCTTACAGTTTCAAATAAACCAGCAGAAGATGGGTTTTTACAATTAGCAACAAATAATGGAAGTGTGGCTACGTTAACTACAGATGGTACAGATGATGAGATTTTAAATTATTGGTGGAAAACAACCACTTATGGATATGGAGCAAATATTCCGGATGTGGCAGGTGTTTTTAAATACAATTCGGAAGATTTAGATACGGTAAATGATGACGAAGCGAATTTTGTACCTGCTAGAGTACAGATTCAGGTTCCAAATAAATCAAGAGAATCACTAGGAGTAGCAGCAGCAGTTGATACTGATGGAAATGATGCTACTGAAACGGATTATATTTTCACAACCAATGCAGTTCCTGCTTACAACTCACTTTATACTGCTGGAGCAGCTTCGAAGTTTACCGGAGAATTAACTGTATTTTATTCTTTTTGGGGTACAGCAGAAAATAGCTCTAACGTTGAAAATGTATCAGTTGCAAGAGATGATAATTGGAATGATACGGCAAGATGGACCACAAATCCTGATTGGAAAAACACGGGTAACCCGTTCAGTACTCAAGGAACTCCTTCTGCAGGTGATATCATTATTGTAGGTCACGGTAGATATGGTAGCCCATCTGAAACAAGAGGTCATAGGGTGGTAATTAATTCTGCTATTGAAGTGGCAGTCATTCGATTTGATTCTGATGAGACAGCAACATTAGAGGCGGCCGATTTGGCAAGAATACGATTATCAAGTGGAAGTTTAACTGTAGATGTAGTAGAACAAGTAGGTTCTTTGAGAATCCACAAGGGTGCTACATTAAATGGTCAAGATTTAAATAATTTCTTAAGTGAACCACGAAGTGAGATTATGATTCAAAGTAATAATTCTGATATGGAAATACCTGAATTCCCAAAATACCCTTCAGTTAGACTATGGGGAGGAGGTAATTTTAATAATGAATTTACTTTTGCGGCAGGTGTAAGTCAACCTGTAGAATTCAAATCTTTGATGGTAGATGGATCAACATTGATTTTAGATAAATCTATTAATGTAGAAAATAATATTAATGTTGGAGGTTTTAGAGAAGCAGCAATTGAAGTAAATTCTAGCACTCCTATAACAGTGAATACAGGTAATCTAAATCTTCAAAATACTATATCGACGAATGCTTCAGCTTCAAATAAATTTTTGGTGACTGGTACAGATGATGTAGAACATACTTTGATAGTGAACGGCGATATTACTATTCCACAAATAGATGGAGGAGAGAGTGGTGAAGATGCTATTGAGTTTAGTTTGTTAAAATCAACTACTGAAAACCGTGTTGTACTAGAGCTTCAAGGCACAGAAAGCGGAGTATTTGACAACTATTACACTGATGATCCTTCTTCGCCCCTTACACCTGAATTATATAAAATTGTAATGAATAAAGGAGCCAATCAAGACTCTACATTTACATTTAATACAAACTTTTCACTTCCAAACGTCACTACAGAAGAACTGATCACATTATCTAATGGTACATTAGTGCTTAATAATAGTGCGATTAATATTACACCTTATGCAGTATCAGGTTCTAATTGGGTGATGCCAACAACTGCAGGTTTGACACTTCAACAAGGGACAGTGAATGTTGTTGGTGATGATGCTAACTTTTTACTTGGTGGTAAGTTAACCGTTTCTGGTGGTAATTTTAATATTGCAAATGCTGGAGATGAAAATTCAATAATTTATGCAACAAGTGGTGAGATAGAATTATCTGCAGGTTCAATTGTTGTAGGTTCTGAGTTAAGAAGAGATCTTGCAGCAAATGATGCTAACGTCACTTATACCCAATCTGGAGGTACTTTCGATGCAGGGTTAATTGGCAATCCTAATAGTGCAACAAGAGGTACATTTGAAGTGTTAGGTAGTGCTTCAACATTTGACTTCAGTGGAGGTCAGATCAATGTTTTCTCAGGAAAAATAGCTTTAGATGCCGCATCTTCCTCAGTGAATGAGAATGCAGTGATAGAACTAGGAAATACCTCAGCTGAGTCAATAGATGCTGAATTTGTAAATACAATAGGAAAGTTAGTGCTACTTTCTAATGTTACAGTGGAAACACTTATCAATGATATCACTATGATAGGTGATATGAGTATACCTTCTACAGCAACATTAAACCTGAATAGCTTTGATCTTAATAGTGCCGGAAATATTACAAATGATGGAACGATCAACGCCTCAACTTCTACAATTACTTTAAATAGTACAGATGATCAAATCATAAGTGGAGGTAATGTTATTACCACTCAGAAATTGGTCATTGACACAGATGGTGCTACAGTTACAATGGGTGAAGACATTACAGTGTTAGAAGACTTAACTATTAACACTGGCGTTTTATCTGACAACGGTCAAACTATCAATGTTGGAGGTGTATTATCAGTATTTGGTACACATTCTACTACAAGTACTGGACGTATAAAGATGAATGGATCTTCTGCTCAAGATATGAACATTACGGGTAGTTTGGGCCGTTTGGAGATTGATAATGCAGCAGGTATTAGTTTAACAAACAGCCTCAATCTAGTAGCTGATGAGATTGTATTTACAAATGGTGTGTTGGATATTGATCAATTTACTTTAAATCTCGGAACAAACGTTGTCTTGACAGCAACTACTGCTTTTAATGCAAATAATATGATTCAATTAAGTGGTAGTAGTAATGCTCAAGGTGTGAAAATTGTTTTACCAAACGATGAGATCTCAAGTGAAAAATTACTCCCAATAGGTTATTCCGGAATTTATGCTCCTGTAGGTCTTGTTGGTGATTATAATGGGGCTGAACTTGTAGTGAAACCTATTAATACAAGACACACTGTTGCTGAAAACCAAGGAGATAATAATGAAGCATTAGATCAATATTGGAGAATTGAATTTTCAAAAGCTGATGTTACTGTTCCAGATGATAGATATATTTCACTGTATTATGATAATTCTAATATCAACGGTACAGAAGCAGATTACATTGGGATCATCATTAATGATGATGCGGAAATTCAGAAAAATGTTCAAAAAACATTGGATATTGCCAATAATAGAATTGATATCGATTTAGCAACAAGTCTAGTGACAGGAGATTATTTTGCTGGAGATGTTTTATCAACTCCAGATGATATAATTAGATATAGATTAGCTTCAGGAGTAACAGATGGAGTACTGAATGATGTTTCCACTGATAAATGGGAAATATCTAAGGACAATGGTGTTACTTATACAAAATTGGAAGATGAAGTTTCGCCAACTCTATTTTCAGGAACTATTTTAGAGGTGCCATCAGGGACTAATTTGGAAACAACAACAAGTGGTACATTAGGATTTAAGACCTATTATAAGGCAATCATTGAAGGTACTTTGGTAATTCATGTTGATGATAGACAAATCAATTTTGATGCTGTTGAAGGTGGTGGTAAAGTAAAATTCTTTGTGAATTCTGACAAAGTTGGTCAAATGCCAAATGCAAATTGGGAACCATTCTTTACTTCTGGTGGTGGAATAATTGTAGAAGGTAATGCAGATTCACCGGTTCTTAATCTGAATGCACCGGTCAATAATAATAAATTGACAATTGGTAGTTTAACATTGATTGGAACAGGCACAGGACAAGAGTGGGAGATTCCAGGAGGTAATGGTTTGAATATTTCTACAGGAGAATTATCGATTAGTAATGTAGAGTTTGACCTCACAACATCTTCAATTCTGAATGATATTAATGTTGATAGTGATGGTAAATTGACCATCAATACACCAACAACAGCAAATGGTAATGTTACAGTTGATGTTGGTGATATAAACAACGGTACAGGAGCTTCATTAAATATAGCTTCAAGTAGTTTGATAATAAAAGGAGACTTAACTGTTGATACCGAGGGAATTTTAACGGTAACAAACTCGAGCTTGAATGTCGAAAATAATATTACTCTTAATACTGGTTCAGAAATAGCAATATCTACAGGTGCATCATTATCAATAGGAGGTAACTTCACCGATAATGGTACCTCAACGGCATCTTTCTCGGGTTCAACATTAACGTTTAATGGTACTTCAGGTGACCAAACATTTACAGGTGACTATACTTCCGGAAGAGCACTTGATAATTTAGAAATTAATAAATCTAGTGGACAGGTAATTTTAGCAGGAAGTAATACCAAAGAGGTATCGAGTTTAGTGTTAAATTCCGTATTAAATAATATGGGAAATGATGATGGATCATTGTTGTTCTTAGGTAATTCAAGCGATGTTACAGGAAACTCTTACATCACTGGCCCTTTCTCGAAAAAACTAAATGTGGGAGATAGTTTTGTTTTCCCTGTAGGAGGAGAAGGTGACTTACGAACTTTAGCTCTTATTTATACTAATAATGTGACGGGTGCAGCTGAAAAAACATGGACCGTGGAATATGGTCAGTTACTTAAACCTGTTGTAGAAGATAGCGTTGACACTGACACTGGCATCGCTAATGTATCTTCTGAGTTCCAATGGAGAGTAACGGATTTAGATGAAGGAGATGCTCCTTTTTCGAAGGAAAGTGAGGCAGAGATTTTTGCTTACTACAGTGCTTTAACAAGAAGCCCTAATTATATTTTAGCAATTTGGAATGACTTGGATTTAGGTGTTCCAAAATGGAAAAAGGCGGGTGATCCATTACATAATACAGAAACTTATTTTGAAACGGAAACGGTATCATTCAGTGAGAAATTTCTTGCCATTGCCACCATTGATGATGCGACGGACTTGCCAGTTGAGTTGATTTCATTTGATGCAATATCAGAGGAGCAGCAAGTAATATTGGATTGGGCTACAGCTTCTGAAGTCAACAACGATCATTTTGAGATACAACGTTCTATTGATGGAAAAAATTGGAGTACATTGGCTACAATTGAAGGAGCAGGAAATTCAAGTGTTCGTTTAGATTATGAATATATTGATACGAACCCAGTGATGAATCAGTTGTCATTTTACAGACTTATCCAAAGAGACTTTGATGGAACAGAAACAGTTTTTGATCCCGAACAAGTTTATATGGAGGATGGCAATGCCGTAGCTGCTTTGACTGTATATCCTAACCCAACTCAAGGAGAAAAAGTCAACTTAATATTGAAGTCGTGGAAAGGAGATGTTGAGATTGGATTGTTTAATACATTAGGTTATAAAGTGTTAGAAGACACATGGACCTTTGGTGAGAATCAGTTAAAAGAGATCCAAATCAATGATATACCAAGAGGCGTCTATCTATTGAGGTTGAAATCTGGGGAAACAATCATTTCAAAAAGAGTAATCATAGAATAAATTTTTACTTCAATTAAATAAAAAACACCTTGTTCAACATAGATGACGAACAAGGTGTTTTGTGTTTATAAGACTTCAATTATATTGATTTAGGACTTAAGTTAATGGCAAGACCTAACTCAAAAACATTAAGAGTTTCTTCTCCAAAGATTGGCATAAACGAACCATGTACAACCATCCCATTTGCAAACTGATATCCTGCTGCTAAATCTAAACAAGCAAAAGAATCAGAGCCACTGAAATCACCAAAATCACTTTCAATTTTGAAACTTAGGTAAGAATATCCAACACCAGCACGAACATAAGCACCTTCTAAGACTTGAAACATATACCCAGCAGTAACAGGAATAATATAATTCTTACTTTTGGCTTGTCCTTCAAAATCTTCTGTGAAATACTTTACATCAAGTCCAAAGTATAGATAATTTGCTTTTGATAAGTGTTGAGCATATGATGCACCAACACCAAAACCTAAGTTCTGATATTCCGATTCCGTCGGCAGAATGCCAGTTACTTTGATGAATCCTGTACTTCTGCCATCTTGTGCAAATGATACAATAGTTACAAGAAGAAGTGAAATTGTTAAAAATAGATTTTTCATAATTTGCTTAATTAGTTTTAAACTTAAAGAATAAAGAGCATTAATTTTGATTAGTAATAAAATGTATTACAATTAAATAGATTGCAGTTTTGAAGTGAATAATTTATACTAACCTTAATTTATGTTTGCTTTCTGAGTGCAAATATAGAATGCATGATTCATTTTTATAAATGATAAATGTTATTTTTTTAAAATCATATGAAGCTGGCTCTATTAAACTTTATTGATAGTAATGAAACAATTTTGTAATCGGAGTTGCGTACTTTCTTGATTTCTAAAAATCTTACTTATTCAACCTTTTTTGTCTTTATACAAGAAGTATTTTATTCACTATTTTATCAACTTTGTTACTTATATTTATTCATCAATTTTATGAGAATAAACCCATTATAATATTCTATGTATAATAATGAAATAAGAACCGTCAATATGACGAGGTATGTCACTCCCTTGAGAGAAGGAGGATCTCTTCCAGCGATTGTAGAAGCTGATGATGGATTTGATTATGTGATAAAATTCAGAGGAGCAGGGCAGGGTGTCAAGGCATTAATTGCAGAACTCATTGGTGGTGAGATGGCTCGTCAAATTGGTTTGAATATGCCAGAATTGGTTTTTATCCATCTTGTAGATACATTTAGTAAGTCGGAAGGAGACGAGGAAATTCAAGATCTATTAAAATTTAGTGAAGGACTCAATTTGGGTATGAGTTATTTAAGCGGAGCCATTACTTATGATCCTTTGGTCTCAATTGCTGATCCTTTAGCTGCATCAAAAGTCGTGTTGCTAGACAGTATTATCACTAATATTGATCGAACACATAGAAACACTAATTTATTGAATTGGAACAAAGCGTTATGGTTGATTGATCATGGGGCAAGTCTTTATTTTCATCACTCCTGGAATGGTTGGGAAGATCATGCGAAAAGAACATTTCCAATGATTAAAGATCATGTATTGCTTTCAAAAGCAACGAAATTAGATGAGGCAAATGAAAAATTAAAAGAATTATTGACACCTGATATTATAGAAGGAATAGTATCTTTGTTGCCCGATGATTGGTTGTCAGATCCAAGTATTGATGCAAGTATTGAAGAACGTAAAAAAGTTTACACTACTTTATTGAATACAAGAATTTCAAATTTAGATCAACTAACAAAAGAAGCGAAGAATGCAAGATAAACAAGTGTATGAATATGCGGTCATCCGTTTTATGCCAAAAGTTGAAAGAGAGGAGTTTATTAATGTTGGTGTTATACTGTTTAGTAAACCGTTAAAGTTTCTTGATCTCAAATACCAAGTAAATGAAAAGAGACTCAATGCTTTTGACTTAATTGATATTGAAAAACAAGAGATAGAAGCTTACCTAAACACTTGGAAATTGATTTGTGAAGGAGGATCAAAGGGAGGTGTAATTGGTGAGCAAGATTTACCAAGTCGATTCCGATGGTTAACCGCTACAAGGTCTACTTTAATTCAATCTTCAAAAGTACATCCTGGTTTATGTGTTGAAGAGCCTCAGGTCATTCTGGAAAGACTCTTTGAAAAATATGTCTTATGATATGTAGATATCATAGGTTTTCCACCAATCATAAGCTTGTTTTTTATTCCAAGGGGTTTGAGCAGCAATTTTCTCAAGATGTTGTATCAAAGTATCAATGTTCTGTATTCTTTTTTCAGGATTAAATTGAATGCATTGCACTAGGAGCGAATATAAATCTTCAGGTATATCTTCACGGTCAATTAATTTTTGAATTTCTCTAGCCTCAATTATTTCTTGACCTGATAATACCTTTTGAGAAAGGATTTCGATCATTAATCGGCCATTAAGCATATAAAAGCCAAGAATGCCCAGAGAATAGATATCTACTTTACTGTCACTATTTTTTGGATCTCTCAAACGTTCTGGTGCCATATAAAGCGGTGTTCCTCCTACTTTATGAAAGGCCGTTTGTTCACTATCCGGAGTAAGTTCTTTTACTAACCCAAAATCCAAAAGTTTTACCTGATCATAAGCTTCACCTTGTTTGGATAATAAAATATTCATGGGTTTAATATCTCGGTGCACTAGATTTTTATGATGAGCTTCTCTGAGACTATAAGCCACTTCGAGTAATATATAAACGGCTCTATTAATCGGGAACTGCTCATCTCTATCTATAATTTTACCAAGTGTTATGCCCTCTATGAATTCCATTACATAATAGAAATTTCCTTCATTAGAAATTCCATAATCATAAATTTTAATTGTATTAGGGTGTTTAAGGGTGGAAGTAGCCCTAACCTCTCTTTCAAACCGTTTTATATTATCGTCTGTATTGAATTCTTTTTTTAATAGTTTAATCGCAACGGGCATTTTTATCAATGCATGTTCCGCCTTATACACTACCCCAAATCCACCTTCACCAATTTTTTCTACGATAGCAAACTGACCAAGTTTTTTGATTTTAGAATTAAAACGTAAAATTCTAATATTTGAATGGTACAACAGAAAACACAAAAGACAGATAATAAAATACAATACCCCAAGTACCCAATCCATTTTCTGTATCATCACTAAAGCATCAGCAGCATCTTCCTTCAAAACGATACCAAACCCTAAATCATCAAGCCATTTCCATACACCAATAACATCCACACCACGGTAATCTTTATAAATATGATGTATACTACCACTGTTTTGTTGAATAATACCGTTATAGTATTCATAAAACTTCAAAGATGTAGCAGTCAAAGGCCAATTGATAACTTCGATTTCGGGTATTTCACCTTCCATTACATTCACCCCTGGGTTTAATCCTTGAAGGTGATAGATAGAAGAGCCATAGTTTAAGAATCCTTTTTCTTGTAGTACTTTTGTAAATCTGCTTTCAGAGATGATAAATCCTTCTTGATTTAGCGCATATGCCTCTGATGATTGCCCGTAAACAGTAGATTTAAAGAGGTTTGAAAATTGATTTTTTGCTAAGGTAACTGTTAAGACATAACCTACAATTTCATTTTTATAGTTATAGATTGGTGTACCTGTAGCGCAATCAGAGTCACGATTGATAACGGAATCTTCTTCAAGTAATGATTCGGTGACATGAATAGGAGGTATGAAAATCGTATTCCCTTTCTTTAATTCATTATGGTAATCAAAAACTTTTTTGCTCAAATACTTATTGATCAATGGGGAAAGTTCATTAGTGCTTGAATTCCAAGTATTATAGGTAATCTTCAATTCATTTTTATGGAGAAGACAAATAAAGTCAAACCCCATAATCTCTTTCAATTTATTAATGGTAATATTATAAGGTTTAATTTTTTCTAAATACTCGTTATCTGGAATTTCGAGTCTTTGAAGACTATCAATTTCAATAGCAAAATCCTTTAATATTTTTGTAGTCGCAATCTCTTTTACTTTTCGTTTTTCGTTCTCCACCCAATCATTGATAATGGTAGAAGTAGCATTGATTTGTGCCGTTTTTTCTTCAATTTCTTGATTAAAAACACCATAATAAATAGATTTTCTAACCCAAAAACCGACAACCAGTAATATAACAAGGCCACATAAGATTACAATCAAACGGGAGTTCTTATTCTTCAGTAAGTGATTAGAAATTTTCCCGTACAGAGATGTGGTTTGATCCTCTTTATTGGGTTGTATATGTGACTGATGAGATGATTCCTTCTTTTGGGGTGTATAAGTGGTAAATTCCTGATAGAGACTTATGACTTCCTGCAGAAGCTCTTGATCATCTTGACACTGTTCATGAATAACCTTTACTGCTTCTTCCTTTTCTAGCTCCATTACCATTGCTAGAATATTAGATGCTTTTTCGTGCAGAGATTGTGACATAGAGTAGTTTTATAGATCGCTTTTCATAAATTTCTTCAGCCACGCTTTTGCGACTTTCCAGTCTACTTCAACTGTTTTGATGGAAACACCTAATTCATCAGCAATTTCTTGCATTTTCAAACCTCCGAAGAACTTCAACTCAACAACAGTTGCTTGTCTTTCATGAATTTTAGAAAGTTGCTCTAAGCCTTCATGAATATCAAGTACCATACCCTCTTTCTCAGGTGTAAATGCAATACCTTCTTCGAGTTCTAAAAGATGTTCTCCACCACCTCTTTTTTGAGCATTTTTTGTTCTTGCATGATGCACCAAAATTCTACGAATTGCCTGAGCTCCTACCGCAAAAAAATGTGTTCTCCCTTGCCAGTTGATGTGTTCTTGATCCACTAAATTCAGGTAAGCTTCATTGACAAGAAGAGTAGGTTGTAAAGTATGATCAGCTCTTTCTCTATGAAATAGTTTTTCAGCAATATCATGAAGATTATCATAGACAATAGGATAAAGTTGTTCTTTTGATTTTGGTAAATCAAGCTGGTTGAGTAATTGTGAAACTTCTCTTTTGTTCATGTGTAAGTATTATAATAGAATGAAAAACTAAGACAGAGATAAACCTTAGCCATAATATAATTATTTTTAGGTTTATAACATTACGAAATTATTTTTTTCTCTAATAGGAGAAATTTGATAACCGTTAATTCTTTTACAAAATCATTAAATACAGATTAATGTAATACAATTATGATGTAAGCAGTTGGTATTCAAATAAATCATATTTGAGTAGATTCTTCAATAAATGTACTGCAGCTTCTTTCACAATGGTTTCAGAGAGATCAATAATAAAGTCGAGTGTCTCCCCATCACATTCTACAGTCATATTATCAAAAAATTCTTTTGGATAATTTTTAAATAAAGAGAACTTCTTCTCAAATGCATAAGCTATGATATATTCAATGGCCAAGAAGTCATTTTCCTGCTCATTTAATGTTGCTTGATATAGGAGGTGATCAATTTGTTGATGAAGAGCATTAGACTCGTCTTCATTTAAACCTATGATTTGGAAAAAATCCCAACTTTGATGAATATCAAAATGGACAATAATATAGGTATGATCTGCGGTGATTTTCATTTTAGTTCAATTATAATTTGGTGCTTAACTATCTTTAAGGATTATTATATTTCTTTCTTCAACCCTTTATTTTGACCTTTCGTTCAATATAAAAAGTAAATACAAATAAGTGTATTTTTCTAACTTAAAAAGGGGTTGCTATGAAAAATCAAAACATAAATCAAGAAACAATAACTTATAAATTAATCCATAGTCAATATATCAAAGAATTAAATTCTATGTTAGAATTTAATACTGGTAGGTTAACAAGAAGATTATTTGAACCGCAATGGGCGTTGTTACCATTTTATTGGTTTATGAAGGATTTGAGAAATTTAAAAGGTGTAGAGTTTAATATGACAGCTGAGGATTTTGTAGAACAGTCAGCTGAAATATTAAAAAGTAAATATGGAATTAAATTAAAGAAGAGAGAAGTTTCAAACCTAATCAGTGGTTATAATAACATATTACAAGGACAAACTCTTTTTAATACAATCCTTGAAATTGAGGAAGAAAGATTTTTTGAAGATTATGAACAGCTAAAAAAAATGAAAACAAAAGAACAAAAAATTGAAGAGGCAAAATTACAGGTGCTTAACCTTTATGCTTCAACTAAAAATAAACTTAATTCTAGTGTATTAAATGTGTCTTCTTATTTGGAAACCATTCAAAGAAGACCAAAACTCCACAAAGGTTAAGGTCAGTAGTTTAGATAAATATAAAAGTCCTGATTCTGTTAGATTAGAATCAGGACTTTCTTTTTATCTGAAAAGTAAAAACTACTTTACTACAAACTTATACACTGTTTTTTGAGTGTACTCTTCACCAGGATTTAAAATCACTGAAGGGAAGTGTGGTTGGTTTGGAGAGTCTGGGTAGTGTTGTGCTTCCAGACAGAAACCTTGACGTTTGATAAGTGGCGTTTGGTTTTTACCAAGCTCACCTTCAAGCCAGTTACCAGTATAGAATTGCACTCCTGGTTCAGTAGTATAAACCTCCATTGCACGGCCAGTAGTAGCTTCGTAAGCAACACCTACTAATCCGTACTCATTAAGTGGCTTATTAATTACCAAGTTGTGGTCGTAACCAATACCGATTTTTGTTTGATCGTGATCAGCATCAATCTCGTTACCGATTACTTTTTCTTCTGTAAAATCAAAAGGAGTTCCTTTTACCGTAGCAATTTCACCTGTAGGAATACAAGTTTCATCAATAGGAGTATAGAAATTACAGTTTAGTTTTAAAGTGTGATCTGAAATTTCTCCTTCACCTTTAAGGTTGAAATAAGGGTGAGAAGTGAAGTTTACGATTGTCTTTTTATCAGTAGTTGCACTGTAATCCAATATCACTTCATTTTCGTCAGTCAATGAGATTTTTAGTGTCAATGTCACATTACCAGGAAGGTTTTCAAAACCATCAGGACTTGTATGTGATAAGACAACTGAGTTTACACTACCTTCTGAAATTTCTTCTACGATATCAAAAACTTGGCGGTCAAATCCTACATCACCTCCGTGTAAGAAGTTAGGACCATTGTTTGTTGCCAATTGATATTCAACTCCATCAATAGAGATATTACCTTTTGCAATTCTATTTGCAAACTGTCCAACAGTTGCACCAAGGTAGCAGCTGTTATCTAAATAGTCTTCTAAAGAATCTTTTCCAAGAAGAACATCTGCCATTTCACCGTTTTTATCAGCGGTTAAAAAGCTAACTAAAATGCCACCATAAGTTGACACTTTTAATTGGGAGCCTAATTGATTTGTAAGTGTATATAAGAATACCTCTTTATCATTGACTTTGCCCCAAGAGACTTTTTCGATTTGTTTTATGTCTATCATTTCATTAAAACTTTTAAGGTTTGCTAGTAGTAATATAGAAATCAGTGAATTGACCCTTTTAAAATGTGAGTTTTTAAATAGGAATAGGCTCTAACACTTCTCTTAGTATTTAAGAGAAGTATTTAGAGCATCTATTCATCTGAAATTACCTGTACAATAAAATGCTTCAAGTATTAAGTCAAAAAAATGTTTAGTTTTTTTGCCGTACACACTATTTTACTAAGCCTTTGATAAAGCTTTTTCTTGCAATTGTTGTTGCCATTTCCAAGCAGAACCTGTCATGTCATCCAATGTCTTTTCAGATTGCCACCCTAACTCTTGGTTACCGAAAGTAGTGTCAGCATAGATCTTTTCGATGTCACCTTCACGACGTTCTACCAATTTGTAGTTCAGTTTTACACCTGACATTTTTTCGAATGATTGGATTACTTCTAAAACAGTAGAACCAGTACCTGTTCCTACGTTGAAGAATTCGTAATCTTCTTTCTGCTTGCTCTCGATCATTCTGTTTAATGCAACAATATGAGCTTGTGCTAAATCTACTACGTGGATGTAATCACGAATACAAGTACCATCTTTAGTATTGTAATCATCACCAAATACACTCAATTCAGCTCTCATACCCACACCTGTTTGTGTGATAAATGGCATTAAGTTTTGAGGAACACCCAAAGGTAATTCACCAATCAATGCTGAATCATGAGCACCAACAGGGTTGAAATAACGTAGAGCGATAGCTTTTAATCCGCTTTCAGCTTTTACGATATCTCTAATGATCTCTTCACCTACTTGTTTTGTATTTCCGTAAGGAGATAAAGCAGGTTGAACTGGCGTTTGTTCAGTTACAGGCAACACATCTGGCTGACCATAAACTGTACAAGATGAAGAGAAAACAAAGTTGCTAACCTCATGTTTTACCATTAGGTCTAAGATGTTTAATAACGATTGAAGGTTATTTCTGTAGTAAAGGCTTGGCTTATTTACAGACTCACCTACTGCTTTTGAAGCTGCAAAGTGAATAATACCATCAATCTTCTCCTCTTGGAATAATTGATCTAATTTATCAAAATCTAAAAGATCAAACTCATAGAACTTAGGCTTTGTTCCAGTGATTTTTTCAATACCTTCCAATGCACCAATTTCAGAATTTGATAAGTTGTCAACGATAACCACTTCAAATCCTTTATTGATTAATTCCACTGAGGTATGTGAACCAATGTAACCTAAACCTCCTGTTACTAAAATCTTCATTTTGTTTATTTGTTAACTCTATTAATGATAAAATTATAGACTAGCAATTATCGTTCATTACTAGTCTATAAATTATCTAATGTTATTTTTCTTCTTCTAAAACAGCACTTTTATAGTGTACTAAAGATTGCTCTCTAATACGTGCAGCCGCTGTTTCAGCAGTGATATCTCTTTGAGCATTAGCAAGCATTTCATAACCTACCATAAACTTCTTCACTGTAGCAGAGCGAAGTAAAGGAGGGTAGAAACACATGTGCATGTGCCACTCTGGGTGATCCTCTCCATCAGTTGGAGCTTGGTGGATACCCGCAGAGTAAGGGAAAGAAACTTCGAAGATGTTGTCATACTTGATCGTTAAAGCTCTGTATGCATCCGCGAAAGCATCTTTTTCTTCGTCAGAAAGATCAGTAATTCTGCTTACTGCTCTTTTCGGAACGATCATCGTTTCAAATGGCCATACTGCCCAGAAAGGAACGATGGCAACAAAGTGCTCATTTTCATAAACAACTCTTGTTTGTTGCTTGATTTCTTGAGCAATGTAATCAGAAAGTAAAGTTGTACCATTTTTGTCATAGTACGCTTTTTGATTTACTTGCTTCTTTGCTGGCTCTTGAGGAATAGATTCTTGAGCCCAGATTTGACCGTGAGGGTGAGGGTTTGAACATCCCATCACTGAACCTTTATTTTCAAAAATCTGTACGTGGTTGATGTAATCTCTAGCACCTAGCTCAGTATATTCTTTTGCCCAAAGGTCAACTACTTTTCTGATTCCTTCTGTTTCCATTTCAGGAATAGTCAAATCGTGACGAGGAGAGAAGCAAATTACTTTACACAAACCTCTTTCACTTTTTGCTCTGAAAAGACCATTGCCTTCATTCATTTCGCCTGTAGGAACATCTTCCAACAAAGCAGCGAAATCATTTTGGAATACATAAGTATCAGTATACTGAGGGTTCACTTCGCCATTGACACGAGTATTACCCGGACATAAGTAACACGAAGGATCATGTTCAGGACGTTTCTCTTCCTCAATCTTTTCTACTTGTCCTTGCCAAGGTCTCTTCGCTCTATGAGGAGAAACTTGTACCCATTCGTTTGTAAGTGGGTTGTATCGACGGTGAGGATGATCCTCAAAATTAAATTCCATTTTCGATTTTTGTTTTCCTAGTCAAAAAAAATTCTTTAAAGCATGTTTAGTTTGACTAAACATGCTTTTCATAAGTATAAATTAAGCTTCAACTGACTCTTCAACTCTTGCACCGTCACCGATAACAACAACGTAAGCAGAAAGATCTTTACCCATACCTTCTTTGTATGCTTTAGTCATTCTTTCAACAAACGCGTCTACAGCTTCCTCTTTTACAAGGTTGATTGTACAGCCACCGAAGCCGCCACCCATCATTCTCGCACCAAGTACATTGTCATCTTCTAAAGTTTGCTCCACCAAGAAGTCTAACTCTGGACATGATACTGCATATTTCTTAGAAAGACCTTCGTGAGAACCATAGATCATTTTACCTAAGTTCACTAAGTCTCCGTTATCCATAAATTCACATGCTTTCGTTAAACGGTCGTTTTCTTCAACCACATACGAACATCTGTCATAAATTACCGGATCCATTTTACCTTCAAACTCATGGATCTGATCAACTGTTACGTCACGTAAGTTGATGATATCAGGATAAGTTTCTTTGATTACTTCAACACCTGCTTCACATTGCTCTCTTCTTGTGTTGTACTCAGAAGAAGCTAATGAGTGTGTCACGTTAGTGTTACATAATACCAATTTGTGACCAGTGATATCTAAGTTATGGTACTCATACTCTTTTGTACGGCAGTCTAACTTGATTACTTTGTTGGCTTGACCGAAAGTAGAAGCGAATTGGTCCATGATACCACACTTTACGCCAGCATAGTTATGCTCTGACATTTGTGAAGCCAACACGATATCTAACTTCGATAAATCACCTTCGAATAATTTATTTAAACCTGTTGCCAATGCACACTCTAAAGCAGCAGATGAAGACATACCAGCTCCTAGAGGCACATCGCCAGCAAAAACAACATCAAAACCCTTTGGTTCTAAACCTTTTACAGCTGTTTCAGCAACAACACCTTTGATGTAGTTGATCCAACCTTCTGAAGGAACAATGTTTGATAATTCGAAAGAACCAGACTCTTCTAAGTCCAATGCATAAGCATTAACAGTATCAGTACCGTTTAAAGCTAATGCGAAAACCATTTCTTTGTCGATTGATGCGGGTAATACAAAACCGTCGTTGTAGTCAGTGTGCTCACCGATGATATTCACTCTACCAGGAGCTCTTGATACCATTGGTTCTTTATTAAATAATTCTTCGAATTTTGCTACTACAGCTTTAGCGTTCATGTTGCTTTATTTTTTAGTTTAAAAATATCGTTTATTTCATTTCGATGGTTCAAACATGATGGGTTTTATTTTAAAGGACAAATAAACACTTAATGAATTTCGAAAATAGCGTTACCGGTAACGTTCTCGGTAATTTTTGACGTGTTTATTTTCGAGATTTTTGTAATTTTGGGTATGAAAAAAAGAAAGCCAACCATAAAGGATATTGCTAGGAGATTAGACATTTCTGTCTCTACAGTTTCAAGAGCAATAAGAGGAGCGGAGGACGTAAATCCCATGACCAAAAAGAAGGTTTTGGAGCTTGCCGAAAAAATCGGTTATAAAAAAAGTGTATTAGCGGCAGGGTTAGCGAGTAAGAAATCGTATTTGATCGGAGTGATTATACCTGAATTAACGGTTCCTTTTTTTGGAAGAGTTATTCTGGGGATTGAGCAATTCTTAAAACCTTTGGGGTATGATCTGATCATTGTACATAGTGATGAACAAGAGCAGAAAGAGAAAGAGTGCATAGATATTTTATTGGATAGACAAGTGGATGGTATTCTTATTTCTTTGTCATTCAATACGAAAAGTGATCTACACCTTAAAAAAGCCATGGAAGAGGAGGTGCCTATTGTTGTTTTTGATCGAATTTTACCGAAATCAGAGTTGCCTATTCCGAGAGTTATTGTAGATGATTTTGAGGCGGGTTATCAAGCGACGAACCATCTTATCAATAAGGGGTATAAAAGAATAGCATTTATAGCAGGACCGGAGGATTTGTACATTTCTCAACAACGATTAAAAGGATATAGAACAGCCATGGAAAGGAATGGCTTTGGGACGTCGGCAGATTTGATAGTACCTACTTTGGATTTGCGCCGTTCAGTTGGGCAAGCATTGGATAAGTTGATGGTATTGAAAGAAAAGCCAGATGCTATTGTGGCTTTGAATGACCCAATTGCCTTTAGGGTAATACGCCTTTTACAAAAAAGGGGGATTGAAATTCCTCAAAAAATTGCCGTTATGGGAATTTCCGGTGATGATATGGGAGAATTATTTAATCCATCATTGACCACTATTAATCAGCCAGCACAAGAAATGGGCTTTGTGGCTGCCAACCTTTTGATTGACCGAATGAACGCAATGAAGGATGCAAAAAATCAAGGTAAAATATTTATCCCTATGGCTATATTAAAAAAACTACCCATTTCTTTGATTGAGAGAGAAAGTACTTGATACAGATTCAATAGTTTTTGAATTGGGTGACTGCTTTTATTTCATTTAAGATTTTTTTAGATTTGGTAGGATCAAAAATAACACGTATGAATAAGCACACTATAATTCTATTCTTTTTTCTATTTATATCATTCAATTCACATGCACAACAAAAGCTCTTGGACTTTTATTTTGAAGGGGGAAGGTGTCAGATGAATGAAAAAATAGTAGAAGTGATCAATGATGGCATCAATATCTCTGCACGACAAGTGGTTTTACATTACAAAAAAAGTGAAGAGAGCATGACGCTTAACTTTGTTGATGAAAACCTAAGAAGCTATGAGGAGAGGATAGAAGAATTGGAAGGTTATACTGTAAAAGGGAAAACTCAGCTTGTTTGGAGAAATAAAAAAAATAAAAATTTAGAAATTGTGGTTATAGAAAAGGCTGGTAGTTTGACCTTTATGTGGAATGGTGCCATGTACAAGACAAACTAAGTCAAAAAAGGCATAATTTTTAATCACAAACATATTATTTAAGTCAATTTCATTCAAATTATTAACAGATGAAACTATTATTTTTACTTACATTTCTTTTTAATTACTTCGTAGAACCTCCAGTAAAAGATATCAAAGAAACACTGCAACAATCTTCTTCAGATGGCTTACCTTATAACGTTGATGTACTTTCAACAGCTTTTGGTTCCCAAGATTATGTCAACATCGAGGCTCGTATTGTACACGCAAAAGATGATTTCTATGCGATAGAATTCATTAATCAAGATTGGGACATGCAAGTATACAATGCTAACTCTGATTATTTAGGACTACCGTATTTCAAGAGTAAAATCAGAAGAGATATTTTAGGCTATTTAGAGGATACATCAAATAAAGTAGAGGCTAACGAGATCAGCTACTTGGGTTTGTCTTCTTACAAAGTGAAAGTACTTTTACAGGGCGCCACGGATATTAAAGGAACAAATAAATGGATTGAGTTTATTGTTTCAAAAGAGGGGTTACTCTTAAGATATGAGTCGCATAGCCTTTCAGGTGGGACAACAAACATCAATCGTCAACGTGAAGTTGTACGTTTTTATATTCAAGAGAATTAAAAGCAATAGATATTGTAAAGTAAAAAGCCTCTTCAACTCATTTAAGATTGAAGAGGCTTTTCTTTTTTCTTTATAAGAATGAGAGGGTTTAGAAATTGTATCCAATCCCATTTTTAATGCTATAATTCAGTTTATCGATGGGCACATAGGGGTGATTCTCATACCACAACGTAAAGTTATTATTGAAGTATAATTTCTTTGATATTTTGATATTGAGATTGGCTAAAACACTAATTCTGTACTCTCTAACATTACTATATTTTGTTTGGAAGTAGGACATTATATTAAAGAATACATTATCAGAAAAATCTGCCCTATAGGTTATATAAGTATTCCATCGAGCAATAGAAGGCCTTGCTTTAGTAACAATAGTTTCTCCATCTTGTTCTGACTCCCAATGCCAGTCCTCATTTTCATAAAAAGTACCCACACCAATTGCCAAAAAGCTTTTTTTACTTTTAATGGGACTGTACCTAAAATTTCCGCCTAGTAAAAAGCGTTCGTTCATCCCTTTCACCTGATCGAATTGAAGTTGCGTAAATACCTCATAAGATAATCTTCTATTTTTTAGAAATTCCATTCTACCATGTAAGAATCCGTTTTGAAGAAGATCAAAGCCTTCAGAGTTCAGAAATGAGAGGTCTGTAATCAAGATTAAATCATTGACTTTTCCTACTCTTGCAAAGTTCGTTTTCAATCCTCCGCCTTGTGTGGTTATTTGCTGATTGATTAATCTATAATTCAAAGAAATGTTGCCCACCCAGCGAACAGAGTCTCCCTCATCGAGTCGTGTTTTTTCGATGTTTAAGATTTGACCTTGAAGAGAATAGGAAATTAAAAAAGTAATGAAGAGCAGTAAATATCGCATTGAAGTGAATGTTCAGATTAGATTATACATCAAAAGTAGAGAAGTATTTTACAAATTAAAAAACAGAATTTTTAAGTAGATGTAGGTCAATTGTTTAAAAAAGAGTGTGACGTTCTTTAAACAATTGTTAAACCGGTGATGATAATCATTATTTGATAGAAGATGATCAAATTCTGCAAAAAGTAACAATGTTATTTACCGTTACTAATAATGCTACCTGTAATAGTGATGAAATAATTTTCTCACTCAAGGTGGTTCAAGATGTGTGAAATTCTAATTCAAAAACAATTATCATTTAAAAAAATATGGAAACCTCTACACTTTCTACTGTTTTAAATCAATGGGCTACAGTCTTTAATGGAAAAGTGATCAATACTACTGTTCATTTTAACAATGAAAAGGCAAAAGGAACAATTCAAGGCTATAAAAGTACAGATTATCTTGAGATGCTAAAGTTTGATTTTGATTTGTATTCAGATCTTATTTTTGAAGCTTCTCCTAAGACTCAAAATAAGGAATACATAGCATTAGCGTTAGGTAACCCAATTTCAGGAATGCTTAACCCTTCAGCAGTACAGGATGAATCGGCTTTTGAGTTCAATGCTTTAGGTGCATTTTGTGTGAATTACCAGTCCAATTTAGAATGGAAAGTAAGTAAAGGCAAGGCAAGGAAAATGATAATTATCCGTATTAAAAAAGACAAGTTTGAGCAGTACATAAAAAAATCGGAGAAGCTGACAAAGAAATACAGTTTTCATACTTCCTTTTACTTGCAGGAACGTTTTACACCTCGCATGATCGAAATTTTTGATCGTTTCTTTTCAATCAATAAGACAGATCTATTTGCCCTTGAAATGTCTGAAGTCTATGCGAAATATTTGATATCAGAGTTTTTCATGAAAATAAATGAAAGGGAAGAGGCTCAACAAGTACGTGAAATGGATTTGAATGTTCAGCCTGTAATGAAAACTAAAGAAATTTTGGAGAAAGTGATCGATAAACCTGTGTTAATTGATGACCTCACGAAAGAGGTAGGATTGAGTGAAAGTCGATTAAGAGTATTGTTTAAAGAAGTATTTGGAACAACTATCCATCAATATCACCAAGATATTAGGTTAAATAAATCAAGAGAATTGTTATTGAAAAGTAATAAAACGATGTCAATGATCGCATCAGATTTAGGGTATTCTAGTTCGAGTCATTTTTCAATGGTTTTTAAGAAAAGGTTTAATATTTCTCCTAAAGAATATAAAAGAGATCCAGAATATATGTTAGCCTAGAATCAACTATTTACTTCTTATCTTAAGTTCAATAGAGTATTTTACTTTGTTGAACTTTTCACTTTTTTTAGAGTATAGGTGATGGTGAAATGTGTTTTTAAAGGTTATGTTTTTTAAAATTAAATATAAAATACGATTAAATTAAAAAATATGTTAAAAATACGAATGTAATATTCCACACATTTTTGTGGACAATAAAATATCTTTTACATTAGTGGTACATTAATGCTGAAGAAGAGGACACCGTTTCAGTCATAATCTTCTAAGCATCAAATACGCTGGAATTTTTTTATTACCTTATGATTTTTTTATGCTATACATATGCACCTTCATGTGCGAATCTTGACTAATCCTCCTCATTCATTTTATTGTATGACTTTCTCCATTTTTAAAGCAAAAAAGGAGATTAGATAAAAGGTTATTATGTAGTGATCATAGTACTATTGTTAGTCATTTTTTATGAGTTACAAATTACTTTATTTAAATTGTCATCCCGATAATGTGAAGTGGGATGACTTTTTTACGTTATATAATTAAGAATAATAATAAAAGGAGCCAACTTTTGTTGACCCCTTCACTCATTAATACATCACTTCATTACTTGGATTGATATAAATCGCCGCTTGCTTTTTCAATATTTGTACAAGCTACTTTGTATTTTACTTTTGCATCGATATACTCACCGTAAGCTAATTGCCAATTTACTTGTGCATCTGTCACTTCGATGATCGGAGATAATCCGTCTTTATAACGATCAATGATCATATCTAAATTTTCATCCGCCTTTGCTAAAGAAGCATTTGTTAATTGAACTCTCTTTGCTGCTTCATCTAATAAGTACATTGCTTCATTGATATCTAAAATTACTTGATCTGTTACTTTCTCTTTATTAAGAATTGCAATTTCAGATTCAATTTTTCGAGCAGCCATTTCTCTTTTCTTTTTACTAGAATGATAAATTGGAATGGAGAATCCTGCACCAGCATAGTAGTTACCTTCAGGAGAGTTGGCCAATTGTGGACTTGGTGCTCCATAAACACCTTTGGCAAACACATGAAGGTTACCTTTATATTTTGAAGCGGTCAAATCAGCATTAGCATGCGTAGCCTTTACTTCCGCAAGCGACTGTCTAATTTCTGCTCTTTGTCCTAAAGCTCTTGTTACAACATCATTCGTATCGAAAATGAATTCAGAAAAATCTACAGTATCTTCTACAATCGTTGAAGAAATAATCTCTTTTCCCATCAATCTGTTCAAGTTCATGATAGAGATATTGTAGTTGTTTTGTGCTTTTAATACTTCAAGTTCGGCTTCATTAAGCTTCACTTCAGCCATCAAAAGATCATTTCTACTTACGATTTCAGCTTCGTACTTGTTTTTAGCAACATCTACTAACGTTTGAACTGATGTTTGATACTGACGAGCCAATTCTAATGCTTCTTTATCTCCAACACTTTTCCAATACAATTGATCAGCATAAAACAATAATTCTGAACCTGTATAATCTCGGTGAGCAGAAGCAATTTCCTTTTTCATCTGTGCCAATTTGATAGAACTCTTGATTCTACCACCTGTATAGATATCCTGTTTGATGGTGACATTGGCATTGTAGTTATGATGAACCGGCAACCATTCACCAATAGGAGCATTGCTAGGCTTAAATCCAGTTGGATCAAACGGACGGCCTGTGTAACTGTAACTTGCACCGGCATCAATTCTTGGCCCTTTATCACTATTTGCTACTTTAATGTACTCATCAGCAGCACTGATTTGCTTTTGAGCAGCTTGGATATCTTGATTATATTCTAAAACTTTTTGTCTATAATCTTTTATTTTCAATACTTCTTGAGCTTGTACATTAAATGTAAAATAGAAAGCAGTGAAGACGAATAAAATATATTTTTTCATGACTATTGAGCCTTTTTTAAGTTGAAGAAAATCGCGTAGAAAATTGGAAGTACTACCAGTGTGGCAATTGTTGCGGCAAATAAACCTCCCATAATTGCGGCAGCCATACCTCCGAATAATGGATCAGTGATGATCGGTGCCATACCTAAAATGGTCGTTGCAGCTGCCATTGATACCGGAATTGTTCTTGAAAGGGCTGCCATAATTAAGGCATCATATTCATTCAAACCTGCCTCCATTTCTATCTCTACTTGTTCTACCAAGACGATGGCATTTTTAATTACCATACCTACAAGACCTAGTAGACCTAAGATGGCCATGAAACCGATAGTCTGACCGAAAACTTTCATTCCTAAGATGATTCCCACCCAGATCAATGGTAAAATTGCGATGATGGCTAACGGCTTTCTGAATCCTTTGAAAAGGATAATCAATACGCCTAGCATCAGTACTGCAGCAATTGGAAGTGGTGCAGAGATCGCCTCATTGGATTGTTGTTGGTACCTCTTAAGACCGTCCCAGAAGAGTGTATATCCTTCAGGAAGTTCCATAGCCTCAATGATTGGTACGATCTCATTTTCTACCTCAGGGCTTTCATATCCCATCACTACATCACATTGTACAGCGATCATTCTTTGACGGTTGAATCTCCAAACCCAATCCTCCTCGTACTTGTATTCATAGTCGTCTACGATTTGATCAAGTGTCACCATTTTACCTTCATCAGAGAAAACGGGCATTGTACCTAGGTTACTGTTATCGTAATTCTTTCTTGTTTTTTCTTTGACAAGAATCGGCATTCTCTTATCTCTTTCTCTGTATTCACCTACCTGAACACCTTCACGTAACATTCTAGTTGCTGTGGCAATATGTTCCTTCGTAATTCCTAATCTTCTACCTTTTTCTTCAGAATAAATTGGTTTCCAAATCGGAGTTTTTTCACGCCAGTTATCTCTAACATTCTTTGCAGTTTTGACATGAGCGATTCTATTTTTTGCCTCCTCTGCCAATTCTCTCAACACTTTTGGATCTGGACCTGTGAAACAAGCTTCGATATCCGCTTTTGGTGTTGGTGCTGCTTTAAATAACTGGAATACGCTAATAGCATGTGGTAAACTGTCTTGAGCAAATTGCTGCGCTCTTTCCATTACTTCATTAGACATCGATGGATCTTTCACTTCCACCATGAAAGAAGCAAGGTTTCTAGTGCTACTCCATGACACTGAAGCGAGGTAATATCTTGGAGGAGTACTACCGATGGTGATCGATACTTTCTCTACCTCATCTTGTCTCAATAAGAAATCTTCCAGTTTTTTAGAATCCTCATAAGTGAAATCGATAGGAGTGTCTGTTGGTAACCAGTAATCTACTTTGAATAAAGGTTTGGATACAAATGGGAAGAAACTTTGTTTTACTGAATTACCCCATATTGCAAACCCAACAAAGACGACAATCACACCTCCTAAACTCATCCATCTATATTGAATTAACTTTTCAATTAAACGTTTGAATGATTTAAAAAACACATTATCATAAGGATCACCTGTTTCTTTAGGCTCTTTCAACATGAAATCACCATAGACCACTGTTTGTGTAAGGGCGAATACCCAGCTCAGTAACAATGAGATCGACAATACATAGAATAAAGGTTGGATTGTCTCTGCAGTATCATCCGTTGCTAAAGCCAATGGAAGGAAAGAGAAGATAGCGATAAAAGTTGCACCAAATAATCCCCACTGAGGGATAGAAGCACCTTTAATTAAGGCTTCTTTTTTCTTCACTCCTTTTTTCATGGCGTTAATAGCATTGTCAGCCACCACAATGGCATTATCTACCAACATACCCATGGCAATAATAATCGCAGCAAGTGTTGTTCTGTTAAGCGTCAGTCCAATGTATTCCATAAACACAAGTGTCGTCACAATGGCAAACACCAAACTTGAACCGATCAATAAACTTGGACGAACACCCATCGCAAACATTAAGATCAAGACTACAATAACTACTGACATTACTAAGTTGTCAATGAAATCCATATTGGCCTCTTGAGCCACTTGATCTTCATGGTAGATACCCACAAGCTCTAAACCAACAGGAATTGTTCCTTTTAATTCTTGAAGTTTTGCATCTACTTTTTCACCTGTTTCTACAATGTTCAATCCTGCTTCATTCGAGACTGCAATACCAATTGCAGGTTGTCCACTCACTCTCATCAGTACATCGGCAGGGTCTTGGAAACCTTGTTTTACTGTGGCAATGTCTTTCAAACGGAACTGTTGTCCATTTTTACCTTTTATGATTAACTCCTGAATGTCTTCAATACTTGTGAAAGAGTTCGTTGCATCTACTTTTAGAGAAGTTCTTCCTGAATTAAAAGTACCACCTTGAACTATTTTATTATGATTTTCTATGGTTTGAAAAACTACTTGAGGACTTACACCTAAGTTGGCTAATTTCGTTTGAGAGATTTCCACATCAATTACGGGTTGTTGTTCACCGTAAAGGTCTACTTTAGCCACCCCTTTGATAGGTTTTAAACTCTTTTGAATATAAATCGCATAATCTCTCAATGTTCCAGGATCAATACCATTTTCCGCTTTTAGTGCATAGTACATTCCCAGCACGTCACCGAAGTTGTCATTGATGTTTACAGGACCAGCACCTTCTGGTAGATTGATTTCTGCGTCTCTTACTCTACGTCTGATTTCATCCCATTTTTGTTGGAGCTGATCAGGCTCAAAGTTAGGAACTATCTCTACATCTATCTGAGACAATCCTCTTCTGGATTCTGATTTGATTTGTTTTAAGTAACCGACTTTTTGAAGTTCTTTTTCAATTACTTCCGTCACCAATTCTTCAACTTCCCACTGAGTAGCCCCAGGATATTCAGTAGTGATGATGACTTGTTTAATGGTAAATGGGGCATCTTCTTGTTTACCAAGACTGAAGAAAGATTGAATACCCGCAACAAGCAACACAACAAGAAAGAAGTGTATTACTTTTTTATTTTCAATGGAATACTTTGCAATACTCATGACTATGTTTTTTGAAATTGTTATTTAGAAGCAGTTGGATTGAAGTCAAGTACTCTCGCTTTTTGACCATCTTGAAGTAGATTGGCACCATATTCGACTACTAATTCACCTGATTTAAGACCTCCAAGAATTTGGATTTTGTCTTTGTTGACCAACTGTCCCAATCGAACATTTCTTTTGCTAACTACATTATGTTCTGGATCAAAAACCATTACAGAAGGTTTATTGTCAGACCCTTTTTGAAGTACTGAATAGACTGGAAGTAAGATGACATCACCTCTTGAGGTGTTTCTTTGGTCCATTTCTACTGTCACTTGACAAGCCATACCTGAACCCACTGGAGTATTGTCTATGATGTCTTTTGTAGTGGTAAGGTATAAGAAAACTGGAAAACCAGTAGCACCTTCAGAACGAGCACCAATTTCTTTTAGCGTAGCATGAAATTCCACATCTGGATAAGCATTTAATTTCACTTTAAAGCTCGTTACATAGTCAAAATAACGGATAAAGCTTTCAGGGATTGTAAATTTCACTTCTATAGCTGAGAAGTCCAATAAGCTCGCAATAGGTTGTTTAGCAGCTACTTCTTGGTAGTTTTCAACCAATTTTTTAGAAACTACAGCGTCAAATGGTGCATAAAGCTTCGTATCTTTTAATGCGTTTTCAGCATCTTCATACTCCGATTTTGCAATTAAATAAGCCGCTAATTTCTGATCATATTCGTTTTGAGGAATGGATCCTTTTTCCAAAAGACCTTCATATCTTGTCTTTTCAGATTCCGCTTGAATAAAACGAGCTTTCTTCGCTTGAACGTTTATTCTGAAATCCCTAGGATCAATTTCTGCAATTAAATTTCCTTTTTTAATATGCTGTCCTTCTTCAGCACTTAACTTGATTAATGGACCTCCAACTCTAAATGAAAGACTAGATTCTTTGGTCTCTTTTGTGGTTGCACTAAATGTTTTCTTAGAAAGAAAATCAGCAGTTGTCGTAGTAATTACTTTTACCGGTCTGATTGTTTCTTGTTTATTTTCTTCTTGTTCATTGCAAGAAAATAGAAGAGAGAAAACAAAAAGAAAAGAAAGTGAATGTATAATATTTTTTTTCATATCAATTAAGTGAGTTATCTGTATTAATGATTATGGTTGTGTATACGTTACAAATCGAACGAATGATCAATAAATACTGTTAATAAGAATAAATCATTTAATTTCTAATCTAGTTGTGATGTATAGGCATAATTACTTTAGTACTATACCAAAATAACAGTGTAATATTATTGAATACGTAACAAATTTAAAGTTACATTTCATCTAACAGTTATAACAAGTTCGATTTGTTATAAGTACTAAGACAAAATTATATACCACTAATTCTATTTATTATTTTGCGATTACTTCCTTTAAAAAACGCTAAATAGAACCACTATTCATACGTTTTTTAGCGTTGTACTCCCAAAAAATAAATAAGAATTAGTTATCATTTATTTTTGACTTAGTACTTATATAAAAAAATGATATTAAATAGTAGTTTTCATAGTTGAAATTCCATAGGTAAAATGCATGTAATAGATTATTCTTTTTTCAGAATTGATTATTTTGTATAATTGCATGAAATTATTTAGACTAAATCTAATTTAAACTAAGCATGGCAAAGAAAAATACTACCGCTTATTGGATGAGAATCATCCACCGTTATCTCGGATTTTTTTTAGCGGGTATTATGGCAGTCTATTCATTCAGTGGAATTATTCTAATTTTTAGGGATACTGACTTTTTGAAAAGGGATTACTATTTTGAAAAAACTGTAGATGCTGGACTTGAAAAAGACAAGATCGGAAAGGCAATTGGTGTAAGAAGGTTAAAAGTAAGCAAAGTAGAAGGGGATTTGTACCATTATAAACAAGGTACTTATAATGTGAAAACAGGTGAAGCTAAATACACATTGAAGAAACAACCTTATATGATCGAAAAAATGAATCATATGCACAAAGCAACTTCAGGTGATCCATTGTTCTTCCTTAATATCTTCTTCGGCGTGTCACTTTTCTTTTTTGTGTTATCGACTTTTTGGATGTTCGCTCCAAAAACAAAAATTTTCAAAAAAGGGATGTATTTTACAATCGGAGGAATTGTATTGACACTGTTTGTTCTATTTTTTGAATAGGAAATATATAATAAAAAGTTGTATTGAACTGTTAATATTCTTTGAATTAGGCGTGACAGTACAACTTTTTTAGTACACTTCACCTAAAGTTGTAATTTTAAACTCAACTCGTCGGTTCTGTTTTCTCCCTTCTTCTGTTTCATTACTGTCAACAGGTTCACTTTCCCCTTTTCCTTCCACAATAAGTCTAGTGGCCGCTATTCCCTTTTTAACGAGATAATTTTTAACAGTTTGAGCTCTTTTCTCACTCAACCACTGATTATAACTTTCTTTCCCTTGGTCATCTGTATAGCCTGTTATCGTTACTTCCTCAATAGTCGATTCCGACTTTAAAAGTTCGACAATACGATCCAATTCATCATGAGATGTTTTTTCTAAATAGCTGCTGTTGGTCTTGTAAAAAATATTTTTCAAAACAAGTGTTGCAGTTTCTTCTAAGGGAACAAGCAAAAGGTTTTGAATGGCATGTACTTGTTTTTTTTGTTCTCCTAAGTCAATATGTTCACTTTGAGATAGAAAGCCTTTTGATTGAGCCAAGAATGAATATGATTTACCTAAAGGCAAAGTAATATAATAAGTACCAGTAGTTCCATTAGAATAAACGGTCCCCACTTCTTGTTGCGTTTCAAGATCAGTGTAAACTATTTTAGCATTCAGAGGAGATTGATTGTCTTTGTTCACTACTTTTCCAGAGATCACTGCTACTGGCTCAGGAGGTAACAAAATGGGTAGTTTTACACTATAGATATCAAAATTACCCTTTGTATTTCTTCTGGAAAAAAAGCCTATATCACCAGTAATGGGTACGCAAAGGTCTGTTTCATCACTTTTTGTATTGATCAAGGACCCTAGATTTTCAGGTGAAGACCAGTTTGTCCATGTGTCATCTATCCTTCTTACTGCAAAAAGGTCACTTCCTCCAAAACCACCATGACCGGTAGAAGCAAAATATAATGTTTTTTCATCGCTGGAGAGGAAAGGTGAAGTCTCTTTTCCAAGCGTATTAATGGTATTTCCTAGGTTTTGAGGAGCCGACCACCTGCCATCTTTATCTTTAAAACTCACATAAATATTACTTTCATTTTCAGAACGATGATCCGTAAGAGACATCAACATAACTTTTCTACTATTAGACAGAAAGAAATCAGACTTTTGCTTTAGTAGTTGGAAATTTGGAATGATGATTTGCTCTTGTTCTATCCAAGTAGAATCGGAAAGTTCCAAGGTTGAAAGGTGAAATTCAGAACCACTACCATCGATGACTGAAAGTGCTGTAATTCCATCAGGGCTTATCGCAGTAATGTATTGTTGTAAAACATTGGTGGAAGAATCTATTTGAACAGGTTGTGCATTCCATACATTTTGACTGTCTAATGATGCTTCAAAAAGGAGAGGTTTACCATTAATGTTTCTTGTAAACAGTAATTTTTGTCCTTTTATATCTAGAGTTGGTGTAAACTCATCATAATCTGTATTTAGGGTATTGTTCAACTGATACGTCATGACAGTAGGAGCAATAAGTTGACTTACTTCTGGTAAAATAGCTATAGATTTTGAAGAAGTAGAGACCCCAACTGCATCAATTCCGCATTGTCTTATGGATGATTTTGCTTGTAATCGTATTCGTATGGCTTTAATTCCAGCAGAGTTTTTCTTAATAAATAAACTAGAAATACTTCCACCATCTTTTACATAAGAAGGCACTTGATCGTAAACGATTGACTCTATGTTATTCGCATCAATGATGGTAACTTCTTGAATAGCATTGTGATAGAAAGATTCAGCGATAATAATCTGATTGACGTTGGGAATAGGTAAACTGAAACCAACGGTAATCTCAGCACTTTCATCTTCATCAGAAAGCCAAGCCAAAGGATTCTTTAGAATATTGTTGGGGACATTGGGTTTTCCAAGTGCCTGTGTAGCGCCAAATGCAACGTCACTGTATTGTGTAGAATAGTGAAAGACCGTATCGGCCCAAAAAATTGTTTGAGCATTAGAACAAAGAGAAAATACCCAAACAAAGACAATTGTTAAAGGAAATGATATGAAATTTCGTTGATTTAATGTCATAGTAATACAATTATACAACATTTAGTAAAGAATCACTATTCCATTCCAAATCTGTATTTCGTTAATAATTACATTTTATTCATTTATTTTTAATAATAAATCTATTTGTTTTTTGATTATCCCTTTAACTTTGCACTTGAAAACATTAATACATCATAATGAGTGATTCAAAAAGAATTTATTTAGTCAGACACGGTCAAACGGCTTACAATACAAAAAGAATTGTACAAGGGAGAAAAATTAACGCTGATCTCAATGAGAACGGTCAAAAGCAAGCAGCACTTTTATATGATGCTTACAAGGATTTTCCTTTTGACAAGCTGTATGTGACTTCATTAAAAAGAACGCATCAGACTGCAAAAGGCTTTATGGATGCGGGCTTAGAATATGAAATCATGCCGGAGTTTGATGAAATGAATTACGGTGATTTCGAAGGAAATTCTATTGATGATCATGTGATCGATGGCATGACCGTACAGGATATTTCTGATGAGTGGGAGAAAGGAAACTTTGATTGTTTTCCAAAAAATGGAGAGGCACTAATTGATGTCTTAAGGAGAGAAGCTGAAGGGTTGGAGAAGATCATGAAAAAAGAAAATGAACGTAATGTAATGATCTGTATGCATAGCCGTTCCATTCGTGTTTTCTTATGTCTGCTTTTAGACATGGACTTCGACCAAATGAAAAATTATGCTCCTAAGAATACAGGGGTAACTACTCTTGAATACAACGAATATACTGGTGAGTTTAAGCTGATAGAGTTCAATAATGTGGATCACTTGGGTGGAGATCCAGAGTTGACTCACTTACCTCAGAAACCCGGTTTGGAATTACAAACGGGTGAAAAAAAAAACATTGGAAATGAAGAACTAGGGTTTCGTAAGTTCAAGTTAAACAAACAACTTTATAACGCTTGTGATGATCAAGGCTATACAACGCCTACACCTATCCAAGATAAAGCGATTCCTTTAGTATTGGCAGGTCATGACCTTTTTGGTATTGCTCAAACAGGTACTGGTAAAACTGCTGCTTACTTGTTGCCTTTATTATTCAAAGCAAAATATGCTCAAGGTAATGACCCTAGAGTCTTGATTTTGGTGCCTACTCGTGAACTATCTATTCAAGTAGGGAAAGAAGTGGAGAAGCTTGGTAAATATACAGGACTTCGTCATGCCGTGGTTTATGGTGGTATTGGACCAAAGACACAAATTGAAGAAGTTGAAAAAGGAATTGATATTTTAATTGGTACTCCGGGGAGAGTCATGGACATCTATTCAAGAGGAAAATTAAAAACAAAACAAATCAAATATATGGTCTTGGATGAAGCGGACCGTATTATGGATATGGGATTTATGCCTCAGATCCGTCAGATGTTGGAAATCATTCCTCGTAAACGTCAAAACTTATTGTTCTCTGCCACAATGCCTGATATTGTAGTACGTTTGAGTGAGGAGTTCTTAGAATTCCCTACAAGAGTGGAAATTACACCACAAGCAACTACTGCAGAAATGGTAGATCAGTATGTTTATAACGTACCTAACTTCAGAACGAAACTGAATTTATTGGAATATCTTTTGAATGAGGATGATGAACTTTCAAGAATCATTGTGTTTGTGAAAAAGAAAGACCATGCGAATGGCATTTTCAAGTATTTGGAGCGTAAAGTTGAAGGTGAAATAAAAGTAATTCACGCCAATAAAGGCCAAAATGCTAGAATTAATAGTATTGAAGCCTTTAAAGAAGGAAATGTACGTATTTTGGTAGCAACTGACGTTGCCGCACGTGGTCTAGATGTAAGTATGGTATCTCACGTGATCAATTTTGATGTACCAGTGATGTATGAGGATTATGTACACAGAGTAGGTAGAACGGGTAGAGCGAACAATGAAGGTATAGCTTTAACATTCTGTAATCAAGCGGAGAAATATCACTTGAAGAAAATTGAAAAACTGATCAAGAAAGATATTCCAGAATTAGATCTTCCTTTGGATATTGAAATTGCTGAAACACCAAAAGACGAAGCGAAAGAAATGGCGATGGAAATTGATATTCAAAAAAGAAAAGAAGATCCAACTTTCCAGGGGGCTTTCCATGAGAAGAAAAAGAACAAAGATAAAGTAGATAAGAAGCGAAGATTGAAAAATAAAGCATCTATCGACAAACAAAGAGCAAGTGGTAAGGTCAGTGCTTACATAGGCTCCGGAAAAAAGAAAAAATAAGGAACAGCCAACTCAGCAATGGGTTGGCTTTTTTTAAACTGTTTAAAATATACAATTTCACCCATTTTCATTGACTTACTTTTGTTACATTAATCATTTAATAGAAGTAAGATGAGATTAGAACATATTGCCATTTGGACTGAGGACTTAGAAAGATTAAAAATCTTTTATGTCAAATACTTTGGAATGAAGGCCAATGAAAAGTACATTAATTCAAAGAAAGGTTTTTCTTCATATTTTCTTTCAATGGATGGGGAAAGTACTCGATTTGAGATAATGCAATCCAATCAACTTGATTTACCCACCGAAATGCAAGAAAGAATAGGCTTAACGCATTTTGCTTTTGATGTCGGAAGTAAAGAAAAAGTAGATCAGATGACAGCATCTTTTCAAAAAGAAGGAATCGTTATTGTAGGAGAACCACGTCTCACCGGTGATGGATATTATGAAAGTGTACTTTTGGATCCGGATGGAAATAGGATAGAACTTATGGCTTAAAAAAAACAGTTTTGATTGATTTAAAATCATATACACCTTTTCAATACTCAGATTTAATAGAAAGAGTCTGGGTATTGGAAAATAGTACTGATGATGTTGAAATCTACTCCCCTCCAAGTCAGTATATCAATCTGATTATACCTTTATCAGAGGTAGGGTATTATTATAACAACTCTCCGAAAAATACCCCACATCTTGAAGGGTTAAGCTTGTCTACATCTGTTCAATTTTACCCTAAAGGCGTTAAATTATTAGGTGTGAGATTTTATCCCTATGCTTTACAATCTTTTTTTACTATGGGTTCTAAAGCCATAATTAATAAAGTGGTTGATTATGATTTTTCTTTCACTAAACAAAACTCTCCACTAGAACAAGAGGTTATCATTCAGCTCTCTAAACAATATATGGAGGATAAATCCCCTTCTATAGTCAAAGATTTTTACTGGAATTTTAGAGGAGATGACCCTATAAAAACCATTGAGGATTTTTGTGAATCTAATGCAACGAATTACACTTCACTCCATCGATTATTTTCAAATCAGATCGGTATTTCTCCCAAGAAGTTTGAACGTTTGATAAAGTTTAGAAAAGCATTATGTAGTATCATTGATAAAGAAGATCAATTGACAGCCATAGGTTTATCTTCAGGATATTTCGATCAAGCTCATTTTATAAGAGAGTTTAAGTTCTTTGTTGGAAACACTCCTTCGTCCTTCAAAAAGGTAATTGAAAAAGCAGATCAGAAGAGCCAGATAATCAACTATAACTTTAGAATGATATGAATTTACTCAAGATTGAAGTTGTTTTTGGACTACCATTCTTAATTGGATGGTAGTTTTATTGGATAAAAAAAGGCAGTTAATATTAGGTTAAAGCGATCTCAATTTTTTTTTATTAAATTGGCTTGCGAACAAACTGATTAAGATATGTCAACTTTAGAAAAACTAAGAAATCTAAACAGCAACGATCAAGTGGTAAATCATGAGTTTTTATTGCATGAAGATCACTATGACTTATTAATGGATCTAGCAGAAGCAGAAACAGATGATGAGGAAGAAGAAATCTTCGAGCAAATGTCTGATATACCTAATCTAGCTTATATTGCTTCTGTCATTGAATATTGGGAGAACAAGGTAGGTTCTGCTTCAATAAAAAGAGAAATTGACAGAGGTTATGAAGTGACTATGGAAAATAAATCCGAGTTGGAAGAAACCGTTTGTGAAGAGCTGTCATTGGAGTTTACACGATTCACAGTAGAAATCGATGACGAAATTATCCGAGTACAAGTTGTCTCAAACGATTAACAACATTGGAATTCATAGCAATTCAGATACAAAGATTTACCCATGTCTTAGGCATGGGTAATTTTTTATAATTGGATATAAGCAAAAAACTCCATTAAAAGAGCAATACCAATATGGATGATAATTCCTCCCCAAAGACTTTTCGAATAATAGGCAATTACTCCTAAAATATACCCACCAAATATAGAACTGATTGCTTCGCCCATAGGTTTTCCAAAATGAAAAACTGCATAGGTAATGGCCATAGGAACGACCACATCTTTACCAATGAATTTTGTCAATCCAAAAATTAAAACACCCCTAAAAAATAATTCTACGCCAAAAAACTCTAAAGCGTAGACCATTTCATAAAATACAATAAAAAGCGCTTTTGGGAAATGATACAGTTTTGCCATTACCTCAGGGTAAGCATACTTTACAAAGGGATAAAATTTTTGAAAGGAAGGTGTAAAAGAAGCTCCTATAATAAATGGAGCAATGAGAGCCAATAGAATAAAATAGGGGCGAAGGTTTTTAGCTTTCAAAGACAAGCCATAAAAGTGAGAAAGTTCTTTTTTATCAAAGAAGAAATAAAGAAAAATGGCTCCCGTAAAAAAAATGATAACTTTTCTCGCTTTCGAAAATACCTTAAAAAAGTAAACCTTCGTATAGCCATCTAAGCCAGAGACTAAATAGTGATGAAAAAAGAAACTTCTCGCAGCCGCTAAAACGATAAAAACGAAAGTGAGCTTGATCCAAAAATCTTTGTTTTGCGTCAGGACTTTCCTGTCCGTACTCCAATGAATAATAACTAATACACCCAGATAGCCGACCAAATGATACAGGAAAAATGCCACTCCTTTAAGTGGTAAAGAGTTGATGTGATCAATGTAACCATCCTCAATGTCAAAATAATAGTTCACACCAATTAGAAAGGCAGCCCAAAGACCAATTAACAGGAAAGTAACTGGACCGTAAAGGTTTTGATGAAAATCTTTGAAGTAAGTAATTAGTTGTTTCATTATCAGAAAAAAAAATCTACAGAGAAGTTGAAAAAAGAAGATGGGAGATCAATACTTTGCTTCTCTATTACATAAAACTGAAAGCAAAGTATTGAATTTTATATATTTGTAATGTGATTAGCTTTTAACAATAGGGTTTTCAGATTTTCCCCATTCAGACCATGAACCATCATAAACAGACATGGGTGCCTCCATAATTTCTGAAGCAGCAAGATGTACAATACAAGCTGTAATACCTGATCCACAACTAAAAATCAAATTTTGACCTTGAGGAAGTACATCATTAAAAATAGTTTCTAAATCCTCCTCTGGCTTTAGTTTTCCTTCTATAAGCAAGTCTTTAAAGGGAATATTGACAGCATGGGGAATGTGTCCACTCTTCATGCCTGGTCTTGGTTCGTCAACAGTACCATCAAACCGTTGTTTTCCTCTTGCATCTACAACGATTTCTTTTTTTGAAGTAATATTTTCCAATACCTCTTCCATAGATTTTATTTTCTTAGGATCAAAATGGGCTTTAAAATCCCCTTTTTGAAATGTTGCATTATGATTTTTTGAGACCGTTTCGAAACCTTCCTTCAACCATGCAGGTAATCCACCATTCAACACTTTTACGTTATTATGTCCCATGGCTTTAAACATCCACCAGGCTCTAGGACTCGAAAAAAGTCCAATATTATCATAAACTACAATTTTACTATTTTTATTAATTCCAAGTTTTTGGCATTCATTTTCAAAGTGAGTCGCAGAAGGAAAAGTATTCGGTAATCCACTTGATGTATCGCTAAAGGTATTTTTGATATCAAAAAAACGAGCCCCACCAATCATTAAATCAGGATAAATAGTCGCTAAGCCCGCCGCTTTACCATCCTGACTTGCGTCCAATAACACAAGGTCCTTATCTCCTAATTGATCTGATAATTGTTGAGGTGTGATTAGATTTTTCATTTGTAAATTGATTATTGACGAATTTAGGATTGAAGATAATAATATTTCATTTTATACAACGACCTTACCTCTTAAGAATCTTCGATTGTGATCTATGTTGAACTATGTAGCCCATATTCTACTTATCAAAGTACTTATTTTAAAAGAATTCATTAATTTAGAGATTGCTGAAATTTTTTATAGGAATATGAACTCAGTAGATTTTTTATAACCGAATAATAATTTTTATGAAAAAGAAAGACCTTCCTTTTACGCCTAATTTTTTTGATAGGTATATTAATAAAGTAGATGATAAATTGTCAGTTATTGATGCACTTTCAGAAACGATCGTAAAAATTGATGCTGATTTTGTGGCTGATTTAAAAGCGTTGAAAATGAATGTGTATGCTCCTAATAAATGGACAACGCATGAATTAATGCAGCATATGATTGATACTGAAAGAATATTGGCCTACAGAGCTTTGACAATAGCAAGAGAGGATAAAACGAATTTGCCGGGTTTTGAGGAAGATGATTACGTAATATCAAGTATGGCTAACCATAGAGAGTTGGACGATATGATCAATGAATTCCAAATATTGAGAGTAAATACTATTTCTTTATTCAAAAGCTTTACAGATGATATGTTACAGCATGCCGGTTCTGCTAACGGTAATGAGATCTCAACGTTGGCTTTGGGCTTTACGATTGCAGGGCATCAATTACACCACATGGATATCATTAAAGAAAGGTATTTCCCACTTTTAGAATCAAAATAAAAATGATAAATACATTTTCATCAAGTGCTTTTGAAAGAGCACCTATTATGGGTGTGTTGAGAGGTGTAGATTGGGAAACATTAAAAAGAATTTTACCATTGTATGAAGAGGCAGGGTTTACCACTTTAGAAATTACAATGAACACCCCAAAGGCTGAAGTATTGATTCATAATGCAATCCAACATTTCCCAAATCTAAATATTGGAGCGGGTACGGTTTGTTCAGTACAAGACCTTCAAAAAGCAATTCATGCTGGAGCCAATTTTATTGTAACTCCTATTTTAAATGAAGAGTTATTTGAGAAGTGTAAAACAAGTAACACACCTATTTTTCCGGGTGCATTTACACCTTCAGAGATTTATAAAGCATGGCAATTAGGAGCAAAAGCGGTCAAAGTATTTCCATGTTCACAATTAGGCCCTAAGTACATAAAGGATATCAAAGGCCCCTTAAATGAAGTTCCACTTTTACCAATGGGAGGAATCAACCAAGACAATCTGTTTGAATACTTCAATGTAGGAGTGTATGGAGTAGGAATGGGAGGAAGTGCTTTATTCACTCCGCAACTAATGCAAGAGGGAAAAGAAGCAGAGTTATTAGAACATTTTAAGAAGCTTTATGCAAAGCTAAAAGAGATCAAAACCATTTTGAAATAATGAACAATGAACTTCCGTATTATGAAATACCAAAACTTCCTGAAGTAACCAATGCAGCTACTATTTTAAGTAGATTGGTGGATGGACTAGGTTTTAGGTATCATTGGGGAACAGAAGGCCTTACTGAAAACGAAATAGAATTTAGGCCCATTGAGTCGAGCCGAAATATGTTGGAATTGATTGGACATATTTATGATCTGGCTTTTGCGGCTCATAAGGTTCTGACCAATAGTATTTCTCCTAAAAAAGAATTGTCAAGTTTTGGAGATTACCGTAAAGAAACCTTAAACCTATATTGGGAATTAAGCCAATATTTAAGAAAAATGGATCCTCAATCCTTGGAAAATCACAATTACAATGGGGCTACACAATCTTTTCCTTTTTGGTATTTAATCAATGGTCAAATCGCAGACGCTTTAACCCATGTAGGACAAGTGGTCAGTTGGAGAAGAATTGCAGGAAATCCTCAGCCAAAAGGCGTTAATGTATTTTTGGGAAAGAAAATGTAGTAAGAAAAGTAGTACTTTGATTTTTAGCATTTTCCTATTTTTAATGGGATAAAAATGATTGAAAAATCAGAAAAATACTCAAAAATGGTTATTGCGTTGCGTAATACTACTGACTAATTTTGTTAAACATTTATTAAGTTACAAAAGTAGTTAGAATCCCAATTATTGGGAATAGAAAAACATCACTTCATGAGTGATGTTTTTTTCATTTATGGTTTGAATGAAGAATTTCGCACTTCATAATTTCACAAAGACAGGTAAGTTACTTCTTACGATCTAAGGTATTTTGCAACTACACTATAAATTAAATTATGCATCTCTTTTTATGAAGGGTATATGGTAGTATTTTGTGTTTCGCAAGGATGTTACAATGTAATATCCATACAGCACTGCATTTTAGAAGATTATTATAAAACCCTTGCCTTTTTATGTGTAATGATCCTATCATTTAGTAGTAATTACCTCGGCCTTGAAGGGAAAAGCGTTAAGAATTTCATGTATTGAGCCGTTAAAAATGATTTTCTTGTTTGAGCTTTAGCGAGTTTAAAATCATTTAGGCGAGAGGAATGGAATTTAGCTTTTGACTTCTAAGCCTTGACTTTTTTGCTTCGTTTTTGTGTTAAGACAAAAATGAAGAAGAAGGAAGTTTGAAAGTAGATCCTATAAATGCTTGCAGAATGGGTCAATTAAAAGTTGTAGTTTACAGCACATTAGCTACATTGTTTTATAAAGTTATTGAGTGAAATTTTATAATGCCTTTAAATTATTCCTAATAACTATTATTCATTAAACTATTTATTATCAATCAGAAAACCCAAAATGTAAAACAGGAGTAAATAAATATGTTAGTATTCAAACTAAATTTTATTATTCTAATGATTTATAAATTAATCGTAACAGCTGGTTTATTTGTTTTTACCCAATATCTATTTGCCCAAGAAATTGAAGGAATTCAATTAGGAGAACGAGATCAAAAAAGTACTTTTACACAAATCAATGATCAATTATTTCAAGTCATGCCTATTGAGGACGAAGAGACTAATGTCACCTGCGGTGTGATGTACCAACCTGTAAATGAAGATTCACAAATTCCGACTACTCTTACTAAATCGAATATTTCTTCCTTTGAAAAGGAGATAACCAAAGAATATGATATAAAGTTTGATAGCGTACTTCATTACGGAGACACTTCTATGAAATTCTTTATTCATAAAGAGACAGGGGTGGAATATGAATTGAGTCGCGAAAAGATTGGTGATGAATATGATATCTTTTTTGTGGTATGGTATGAGAAATTATCTTCTCCCCAGAATCTAGTTAAATAAATTAGGTTTGGATTCATTATTACTTCTAAATTTGTGCTGAACGTAAAAACAAACACATTTTATGGGAGCTATTATGAATTTTGCGATCTTCCCCATTGACAAGGGAGATCATATTGGTGAATATGTAAGTAAAGTGGTTCAACACATAAAGGAGTCGGGTTTGACTTATCAGTTTTCACCTATGGGAACAGTCATTGAAGCTGAAACAGTTACTGAATTATTGAAAGTAGTGGATGAGGCTTATAAAATTATGGATCCCATTTCAGACCGCATTTATTGTGTCATGAACATGGATTACAACAAGAATAAATCAAATATGATTAAGTCAAAAACGGAATCAATTGAAAAAAGAATTGGTAAAGTTGACTAAAGATCTAGAAGGAATCTCAAAATAAGAGGTTCCTTTTTTAATAACCATTTTTTTACACTAGATCACCAAAATTTATACAAAGTAAGGATTCAAATTCCCGTTTCTAATTATAACTCTCATCAAATCATTGCACTCTTCAATTAGGTTTGATGTTTTATTCTTCAATAAATTGTAATTAGGAAAATGGAATTCAATAATCGTTTACTGATTATTCTTGGTATTGCGGGTATTCTGACCGCTTTTAATGCTTATAGAGAGATTCAACGTTCAACAGATTTGGTATCAGAAAATGCTCAAAAAATTGAGGATATTTACAATTATGGGTTTCCAATTGTGTTGGTCTATTATAGCCAAAAAGCAAGAAAGCATCAAAATGTAAGTTCAAAGGAGTCGGTAGTTCCCAACCCTTCTTTGGAAAAAGTAAAATCTTTATCACTAGAAGAATTTTTGACGGAGCTTTCTTTTATTCTTCAACAACAGAAAACGTATACAAAAGATGAAAAAATGCTTCAAAAAATGAAGGAAATAGGCGTCCGTATCGGCAAACCCTTTTCGATGGGAAATATAGGTCCACTTGAAAGAGAATATTACAGGCTTATACCTCAAGAGGTACAGTCTCATTGGCAAAATAAATGATTTATAAGTACCCAATAAAAGTTGTTTGATAAATGTCTCTTTACGATTAAGAGGTAGTTTTCTTAGCTCTTACTCTCCTTAATTGGTAATGGTAAATGCTCCCCAATAATAGGGACTACCAAATTCTTCAAGCATATTTAATTGTGCCATTCGGAAAGCTTTGTTTTTAGACTCTCCACCGATGAAATAGCGATAAAAATTGCTCATCAATTTTTGAGTCGCGAAATCATCGACATCCCATAAACTCATGATCATACTTTTGACTCCAGCTGTATGAAACGAAAACTTTAAGCCCAATACCTCTTCGTCATCAAACGAATTAGTGATACCTGTTTTACATGCAGAAAGTATTAAAAGTTTTGTATTGGTGAGGTCAAGGTTTAAAACCTCATAAGCTGATAGAATACCGTCATTACCTTCTTTGAACTTTTCGTCAAAGGGTTTTGAGCTAATTTCACTTAAAATAAGACCTGATTGAAAGAGTGAACTATTGATATTTTTATTCGTGTTTTGATTAAAAAAGAAGCCGTGAGTAGCAATATGAAGGATCTCAGGTGATGAATTTATGTTTTTAATATTTGTTTCAGAAGCATTTTCTTGAGTAAATAACTTCACATTCCAATTGTCATTTTTCAAAATATCACTGACCTGATCTACTTCTTTCTGAGTACCAGGAAGGTCTGATATTCTAAAATTAGAAAGCATTCCTCTACTATTTTCTACCTTTTTTGAAAAATCAGGGTTCCCAAATAAGACTGCTGTTTTTTCTTTGAATTCAATTTTATCATCATCCATCAGTTTTGCAGAAGATACCAATGGAACAATAGCATGTGTCTCTAAAATATATTTATCCGTTTTTTTGTTCTTAAGGGTATTGAGATTGATCAGTCTATAGATACCATCATTGATTAAATAAATAGAATTGGGATTTATTTTAAGTTCATCTATTTTATGTTGAATTGGTGCCCAAAAGAGCTCATAGGTATTATACTCATGTTCTTCGTTAAGCACTAGAGAACGTCTAGATGTCATCTCATTTAAATAAGAAGCATATCCCTTTTTTTCCAAAACTTCTGCTTTTTCAAGAGGAATAAATTCGGGTGCAGTACTATTTTTTGAGATCAATAAAGCAAAATAATGTGCCTTTTGAGTAGTTTCATACAGTTGAGCCTTCACAATTTCAATTACAACTTCATTCTCTTGAAGTTGGCTTTTTATGTCTTTCCAAGTATAAAGTTCTGAATTACTTTTATCATCAATTTGAGCTGAGGCTCTAATTAATGTTTTTTCTAAGTTTCCAGCTCTTAGGTCAGTAATAATCCACTCGTTTTGATATTTTTCTTGATCTGATGAAGAGGCAAACTTAAAAGTTGAAATTCTTGACTTCATCAAGTTAAGTTGGGTAAGGTAGGAGGGGTAATGATGGTTTCTTCTATTTTGTTGAAAATGATATAATTTAGAATTTCTTTCTTGAGCATCCAACCAGTAAAATTGATAATTCATCAATTGAATATCATAAGCTTGAGCAATAAATTTCTCTTTGGTAGTGGTATCACACCTCATTAATAAGTCGTAAAAAATATCAAATGCATATTTTGTTTTCCGGAGGTATAACCGTTTGTCGACTTCACTCGCTGACGCAAAATAATCATAGTAAAGTGCTGTCCTATTTTGTATAGCTTGATGAATTGTTTGGTAAGCAAGGTCCCATTTATTTTGAGCAGAATAAAAGTAAGCCAAATCACTCAATGCTTTTGAATAAAGAATATGACTTGTTTCTATATGCGATAATATCTTCTTAAAACTTTTTTCAACCCCATCAAATTCACCTTCTTCTACTTTGATATTCAGTAAATACGTCTTGACTTTTAATATATCAACTTGATAGTCCGTATACTGTATTTCTTTCCCAATTTCAAGTGCTTTTAGTAAAGTGGTTTTGGCCAATTTAAAATCCCTATTTGCATAATAAGCGTGTCCAAGAAAAAGATGAATGATAAAGTTTTCATAAGGTATTACCTCAGGGTTGTTCGCTAAAATAGTTTCTAAATTGAGAATAGACTGTTTATAATTATTACTGGTCAGCAAACGAAAAACCTCTAAGAGTTCAACATTAATATTAAATTTCTCATTGCTACTTTTTGATTCATTTAAATACTTTTTCCATTGGGCAAGTAGAACTTCGGCTTTATTTAGCCTTCCTAAAAGAATGGTCAATCTTATATTGAGCTGTACAGCAAGGTGTTCATCATAGGATAAATATTTAGCCCCCTGAAGAATGGGGTTGGGAATTTTAGAGAGATGAATTTCTGCTTTGTTGTATTCACCCAACGTCATGGCTCTCTCTGTTTTTACGATGTGAAGTAGTGTATTGTATTCTTCTTTATCAAACGTTATATCCTTGATGTCTTCTAAAGCATCATCAACTTTGTCATACATCCCAAGTTCAAAATAGCAGTAAGCAAGTTTGACTTTAATTCGGTTGATCTTATCCTTGTTTGTATCGTTGTCATATAGTTTTAGTGTTTTTTGTAAAAGAGGAATACACTCATGAAACCGGGAAGTATACATCATTATAGCACTTCTTCTGCTGTAGACATCACCCAAAAATTCATTATGATCAGGAAGTATTTGGTTAATCACAGTTTCGTATTCAACATAACGTTTTTCACTCTCCTCAAATTGCTCTTTTGCGAAATAAGCATTCCCTAAAAACAATATTGTTTTCGCATATAGTAAAGTAGATCGGTGGCCAATGGATTCCAGTTTACTTTTGATTTGATGCAGGTTTTCTAATGCTAGATCTTCACGGGCTGTTTTGAAATAGAGTTTATTAAGATAAAGCTCCATAAATAAATAGCGGCCATAATATTCAGAAACGGTAGTCATATTGCGACACATTTTAATGGCTTCGTTAACTTTCTTTTCTGCCACATCATAACGTTTTTGTTTGTAAGCAAATATACCTTCATTAAAAAGTAAATTTGCGTAACTAATATTATCCTTTCCTATACTTTTTTGATGCACTTCATTGACTTCCTTCAACAAATGTTCAATACCCTCAAGTTCATTTAGTTTTAGTTTGGAGTAGATATAGAAATTTAATGCTATTCCATAGTCAGGGTAAAGCCAACCTGTATTGTCTTCTATAATTTTTAATACACGCTCTAAGTACTCATTGCCTTTTTTATATTTTTCTAGAAAAATGCAAACCTTACCGGCGTTCATAAGTGGAAAAACAAGTTCAATTGGACTATTATGATGAAGTTCAGCTTCTTCGAGTTGCTGAAGTACAATTTTCTTTTCTTCACTTAAGTTGCCATTCAAATAGAATGCTCCCAACGCATTGGTTTGCATGGATTCTTGACCCAGAAGTGTATGGAAGAATAGGCATTGAAAAATAACGTAAAAGAAGAGTTGAAAATAAATTTTATTCATAGAGCATGAAAAAAGATGTGTTGATCCTGTTAAGATAATCGTTTTTTGATCAAAGACAGCTGTTTTTTAAAAATAAGCATTTCAAGAATAGAGTTAAAGAATAATGTCACTTGACAACAGTGAAACATTCATTATTCAAAAAACACAATAACAATGAAAATTAGATTTACACTTTTAATTTTAATGACAGCAATTGTTCATTTTGCTAAAGCTTCAGATGTGGAATTGGGGAATATTAAAAATTCAGATGGAGCAATTGATAAAACCTATTTATTCCAAACCCCACAAGGGACAATTGATATGAATGGTGGTAAAAAAGGAAAAATTGAGTTAGGTCTTCGTTTTCTTTCAGATGTTGGTATTGATATGACTTACAATTTGAATAAAAACAGATTACATTTCACGGGTACATTTACTCATAACTTCCAATTGGCAATGTATTATGATTGGATGTTTAATGTAAGTTCAGCTCCAGGCTTGTCAGTGTATGGAGGTGCTGGTATGGCGGTTCGTTTTGAAGACTGGTCTCCGTTTGGTTTAGGTGGTAATCTTGGTGTTCAATATGCATTTTCGGGTGCTCCAATAGCTGTAGGTTTTGATTGGAGACCTACTTGGTGGTTGGCGAATCATTCTCATTTTGACGCAGGTGACTTTGCACTTATGGTAAGATTTCAATTCTAATTGAGTGGTTTTGAAAATGGTTTTAATAGCGCTTATAATGATCACTTTTGTGATTTGTTCCTATAAAATATATGAGAAACAGTATGTGGCTCATAGTACAACCACGTTAATGGTAGATATTCAATCTACTGGATTGGAAAGTAAAGATGGACAGGGTATTGTACACCAAGCATTCATGGATTTTGACTCGGTTTGTATCAACATTAATTCTTTTCAATTACCTATTAATAATGATACACTTTATCATCGACCATCATCAAAACATCGCATTGATTTGTTGAGTTTTGTATCAAGAGATACCGTTTTGTGGGAGAATATATCTGTGGATGTAGGTAAAATTGGACGTGCTGCCACATTAAAAATTGAACAGGAAGGTAATTATTTGGTAGATCATACCGGAAATAAATACAATCTAATAGTAGATAATCCTTATTTTGATTTTGAATTGTATTCCGATAACGATATAAAAAAGGGATCGTCCTATGGTATCAAGTTAGACTTCTTGCATAGCTTACAGGTCATCCAAAATAATGAGGGGCAATTTATCCTTTCGCAGAAAGAAAGTAAAAGTTATCAAAACGGATTAATGTTCTTGTATAAAGTTCAATAAAACGTTTTACCCTAAAATTGATAAAATTAGAAATAGATAAAGACGATAGATAGTTTTGATTGTAATGATCAATTTACCCAATGACTACTCCCTCTTTTATAACCCAAAAAAGTTAAGATCACATTTTGAATGATATGGAGTAACCGAAGCCTGCTTAGGAATCGGTTACTTTTTTGTGTTTCAATAGGCTCATTTTTTCCTTTTAGAATTAGTTGGATTTTATATACTCATAGCCATTTTTTGTACAAAATAGAGTCTGCGACAATCGTTTAATATCTTATCAATAACAAAAAAATATTTTAGATGAAAGCGATAGTTCAAATTACGATTCTTATGATGGTAGTATCCCATTCTATGTTTGCCCAGAAAAGGTATATATCAGAGGATATCATTGATGACTCTGAGAAAATAGCAGAAGAGATTGTAGAAGGTATTTTTAATACAGAACCTCATGCCTATTTGGAAGGCATTTCTATGGTAAGTTTTGAACAAATTGAAGAAGACTATTTTTCTGTATATCAAGAGGTGTCCGAATACCTCATTGATGAAGATGCTTTTGAAGTAGTTCTGTTACTTGACGATACAATTGAGACAAGATATTATAATGCTACAGGACAAGCCTTTCTTATTATTTCGGAACATTCAAATGAGACTTTCCCTGCAGAGATTTTAGCCAATTTTACTAATGTAAAACCTGCTTGTGAGGTGATAAAAAGAACCGTAATCCAACCTACCTCAGCAGAACAAGTAGAGGTTTATAAAGTGACATTACTTCAAGCTGAAAAGACAAAAGTAGCATATTTTAAAAGGGGAGAAGAAGGTTATAAGGAATTCAGATTTAAAGACATTACTATGCTTCAGAAATAAGAATCACGACTGATAAAATAAGTAGTTATTTTATCATTTGTTTGAGAGAGTTTCAAGGGAAAATAAATTTTGATTGGTGTTATAAGAACCTTGAAACTCTCTTGTTGTTTCCTTTCCATCAGTATTAGTTAAATGGTCTACAAAACAAATTCATAATGAGATTGTTGTACCGATAAAGGTGGGGAGTGAAATAAGTTGTATTCCCATCAATACCGATTTTAATCTTTATCCCATTACACAAATTGATAAATTAATAACTTTATGTTTCAGCTGTTCTTTACAAAATTTATTGCATTTTTCACTGTGATTGATCCGATTGGAACCCTACCTGTTTTTATAGCTGTCACTGCCAATATGGATCGAAATCAAAAAGTGACAATTGCTAAAAAAGCTACTTTTGCGGCTAGTGGAGTATTATTGTTTTTTATAGCAGTGGGAGAGGTCATTTTGGAGGTGATTAAAATTCCAATGTCTAATTTTCAAATTGCTGGTGGTATTGTACTGTTCTTATTTGCTTTAACGATGATTTTTGGAGCAAGTAAACCTGAAGAGGAAATTTCACATATTGATCAGAAAGAAGATGTTGCAATTTTTCCTTTAGCCATGCCTTCCTTAGCAAGTCCGGGAGCTATTTTGGCTGTAATGCTTCTCACAGAAAAAAGTAAATATAGTTTGCAAGAACAGCTTTTAACTTCATTAATCATGCTTACCGTAATGGGTTTAGCATGGATTTTTATGCTTTTTTCCTCAAAAATATTCCATAAAATAGGTAACAGTGGTGCAGCTTTAATAAGTAGAGTAATGGGATTAATTTTGTCAGCGGTTGCGGTCAATCATGTTTTAATAGGATTGCAGTCATTTTTTGAAAACTAATAGTACAAAACGATGGACGGTTTAGAAACTAAAATATTAATCACCCTTGGAGTGATTTTATCACTGATCATATTATTAGGAGTGACAAGCAGGTATTTGACGAAAGTAGCAGATGAAAAGGGTTTCTCTGATCATAGAAAAGTGTACGTGAGCAATTTTTTTACTGTGGGTTATATAATTGTGGTCGTCATAGTTTTAATTAGTATTTGGGATGTTTCTATACAAGGTGTTTCCTTATTTATTTCTTCAATTTTCACCCTTTTAGGCGTTGCATTTGTGGCACAATGGTCACTGCTAAGTAATATTACAGCTTCTATTTTATTATTCTTTGCTTATCCTTTTAAGATAGGAGATCATATTAGAATTCAAGATGGAGGGGAGAACTCTATAGAAGGAAAGATCATTAATATTACACTTTTCAATATTCGTATTTTAACTGAAGATGGATTTGATGTGGCTTATCCTAATAATTTAGCGATCCAAAAGCCTATCAAGAAAATTAAAAATGAAGATCCACACCCACCTTCCAAAAGCTTATTATAGTTAGGGACAAGTAACATACTCTTAATAATTTTAAGGCAAATTTTATCCAAGGTAATTTTATTGTAATTTTAAAAATCGATAAAATTTGACAAAAATGAATTTAAAGGAATACATCAGAGACGTACAAGACTTTCCAAAGCCTGGTATTGGTTTTAAGGATATCACTACACTTTTATTAAACCCCAAAGCACTTTCAGAAGGTGTTAATCAATTTGTAAAATTGGTAGAAGGAAAAAAGATCGATAAGGTAGTGGCCATGGAGTCAAGAGGCTTTTTCTTCGGGCCATTAATAGCCAATGCAATTGGTGCTGGATTTGTACCTGTTAGAAAGCCAAATAAATTACCTTATGATACGATCTCTCAGGAATACGAATTGGAGTATGGAACAGATGTTTTGGAAATGCATGTAGATGCGATCCAAAAAGGAGATAAGGTTTTGATACATGATGATGTATTGGCCACAGGAGGTACTGCCGAAGCAGTAGTGAAAATGGTAGAAAAAGCAGGAGGGGAGATTGTCCAACTGGACTTTCTGATTGATTTAACCTTCCTCAATGGAAAGAAGAAACTTGAAGGATATCAGATTAATTCTTTAATTGAATATTAAATATAAGCAGTGTTGAGATGTAAAATTTCAACACTTTTTTTTATTATGGAAATAGCAAACACACCACAGCCACCCTACTATGCGGTTATTTTTACTTCTATTACTTCAGAACAATTAGAAGGGTATGAAGAAACAGCGACAAGAATGGTAGAATTAGCAAAACAACAAGATGGTTTTCTAGGTTTTGAATCTGCAAGAGATGGTATAGGCATTACCGTGTCTTATTGGAAAGATTTAAATAGTATCAAAAATTGGAAGTTTAATTTAGAACATTCCTTAGCTCGTCAACAGGGCAATAAGAAATGGTATACAGCTTTCAAAACCAGAATCGCATTGGTCGAAAAAGATTATGGGAAATTGTAAAAAGAAAAATCCCAAGGTAGATAGAATTGATTTCTATACTATCCTTGGGACGCTGTGTTAGCTTTCTTGTACTAAACTATGAACATGTCACCAATGCCATTTCTTTTAGCATTGGAATTGTAGTTTCATATTTAGTCTTTAGTTGTTCAGCTTTTTCTAATTCATCTTCTGAATCATAATAGTAATCGATAGCTTCATTTATACAATCCTCATTTTCGTTAAAGAAATTGATAATTGTATCTCCTGCAGTTTTCTTTTCTTCACAAGTCGCTTCATCGCTACCGAGAGTCGCAAGTTCAGCAGCAAATTTTGATTCTAAATTAAGAAAACCTGGGTCGATGATACATCCTTCTGTTACGACTTCTTCCTGAAAGCATGAAAACAGCAGAAATGAAAGTAGTCCTATTAATGAATAGGTTAGTAGCTTGTTCATAAAAAATAGTTAAAGTGACAAAACTTCCGTAAAAATAGGTCATTGTAAACAATTGTAAAAGCTCAATTCTTTAAAAAGTTAGCTTTGTAATTATTTGTAATGAATTTTGTCTAATTTTCTTTATTTTTTATATCTTTTTGTTACAAATGTAATTCTTTATCAGCTACTTATAAATATTTATTAACTTAATTGAGTTGAGATATATAGCGTTAATCACTAAGAATATAAGTGTTATTTATACAGATAATTAGTTGGTTTAACTCTAGTTTTTATACTTTAAATTGAAGTAAAGATTAAATTTTTATGAAGTGATTTTTAAGAAAATTATCATCAGATTTTAAACTCTTATTCCGATAACATTATTCATGATATAAGAAAAAAGAAAGGATTTTGATAAGACCATCACATCAAAAACCTCTCTTTTGAATCAATAGAATTACCAAAATCCCTATATTAATTTACTTCAACTTTCTAATCAGATATTAAAATGTTTATGTCAAAACACATCGATGTTTAATTATTATAAAAGATGAGTAATATTATATTCCTTCTACTGAGCCATCTACTTTTTTAGGAAGTAGTGCACCTACTGTACTTTCAATAGAAGGACATTCATGTGTGAATGAATTAGCTAAAGGTTTATCCTCTGTTGTGAAAATCTTAAGAGGTTGCTTTTTACCTCTGAATTGATGTGTTCCAACTTCTTTAAATTGGGAATTCAACAAGGTTACAACATCCTCGGACATTAAAACTTGATAGCCCAATTCTTTACATTTTTCTTGCAATCTTGATGTTGCATTAACGGTGTCACCGTGATAGGCGACTTCTCTTTTAATAACTCCCACTTGAGAGGTAGCAACAATACCAGCATGAATACCGGCTTTAAATTCTGGCATTACACCATATTTTTCCATAAAGTAATCTCTACGGCTTTTTAGAGTAGCGTCTATATCATAGAATAATTGTATACAACGGTTATTTTTAATTCCTTTTTCTAGTGGCCAGGTCAAGACAATCTCATCACCAACATACTGATAAACAGAAGCTTTTGAAAAGCTAATAGGATCAGTCATTGTACGGTAACAATCTTGTATTAATCGACTATATTTCATGTGGCCTAAACATTCAGCAATAGAAGTAGAGTTATATAAGTCTAAAAACATAAACACTCTATGTTCTTCTTTTGGAGTATAATAATCACCTCTTAATGCAGTTTGAAATAACTCGGGTCCAAGTATATCCTTTAATTGGAATAAAGAATTAATCAAAGCACCTGCCATCATCACATAAACCGCATAAATAATGAAGCTTTGTTGTGATAACTCATTAAAGTAAGGAAGACCTTCTGGATAAATATTTTTACCCATATAATCCCCAATACTTAATAATAATGAAGTTTCAACAGAAACAATAATAAAGATTAGTGTGCCTCTTTGCCAGGATTTTAGCTTAGATCTTTTATCAAGAAAGAAATAAAAATTCCAAGAGAACCATCCTAAAAATAAAGCAAGTACAGCATTGGCAAGTAAAGCGAACTTTAGTTCACTATGTATGATAAAAAATTCATTATTATCTATAAAACGATTATAGAACTGTAATGCATCATATCTAATTAGAAGATACAAGGCATTAATAACATACCAAAAGGCACTCGAAATGAGATATCCTTTGATATATTTTTCGAATTGATAGCGATTTTTTAAATATTGCATGGGTTAGTTGGTTAGTACACTGAGAAAGTGATAATAAATGAGATCACGGAAATAGTTATACCAACCATAAAGAAATTGAATGCATTTCTTACTTTCTTATATTTTAGGTCAAGCACCTTGCCTAAGTAGTAGGCATCCTTACTAAGTTTATCATATACTTGTTCAGGGTATAAGGTGGCTTCTCTTAATAGTTGTTGGTATTCTTCTAGTTCCAAATCTACGAAATCTCCAAAGAAAAGTAAATTCAGATCCTTTTTATCTTTCTTTAAATGCTTTTTTACATTAGGTCTAGTTGCCAAAACAGCTAAAATGGCAGAAACTAAACCTGTGATAGCCAAGGTTAAACTGGGCCAAAGCAGTTCTGGTAACTCATCAATTTTTCTGAAAAGATAACCAATTGCGAAAGAAGTTATGATGGAGTTAATGGAAAGCAAAGTACTTGCTTTTCGGTCAGCGATGGAGCTTAAACCTAATTGATTTCTTGCTAGAGTAGTGTACATTGATTCAATATCTCTTCTAGGCTTTGTCAACATAGGTACCCCATTCAGCATCTCTACTTCTTCTGAGGGAGCCTTCTTTTTCTTTTTCTTTTTTTTCTCTTTTTCAGGTTTGGGCTCAACATCTTCAATGATTGTTTCAGCCTCTTTTAAAATAGATTGTAAATATTCTCTTTTACGAGGTCCAAAGTGAGTTCTAGCATAGTTTGTAAAATACCTATGGTCCGTCATAAATCTTGCATTCATCATTAACCATTGAGTCTTTGAGATATTTCCAGTTTCAAGGATCTCAGATTTTTCTTGACGTAAGGCTTCAGAAAAAGTATTAAAATCTTCTTTACCTAAATGAGCTAAATCTGCATCGCAAATGATTTGCTCCATTAGGTTTCTTGGAGTTTGCGGAATCTGTGTAGCCATAATACACTCTTGAATTACTTTAATGTCTTCTTCTGCTAGTTTTTCATTCAAGAACTCTTTACAGATTTTTGAGCTGTTTGCTTCATGATTGCTACAACTTGCTTGCGTATAACCAGTATCATGAAACCATGCAGCAATCTCTAAGAGATGGATATTTTTTTCATCAACCCCTTCGTTTTCACCAATTTCACGAACGGCACGAACAACATGTTCAGTGTGTTTTATATTATGATAAGGAAGATCTTGAATATTTTGTTTAGCAAACTCAGATGCTGAAGCGATCAAATTATCAAAATTTATATCAGTCATTTCCATGGTATTAAAAACTAAAGCCTATGTTGAAATATACATTTAAACGTTCATCAGATGCACCTACGATTGAGGAAAGAGCGATTTTATCAACTGGAGCAATATATATACCTCCTCCATATGATTCATGCCATTTGTTTGAAGATTCCCCTTCCAGCCAAACTCTACCAAAATCATAGAATCCAATGACTCCAAAGGTGAAAGGTATGATACTATTTTTAAATTTAAAAATATCAAGATGAGCATCAAGGCTGTTATACAAACTCGCATCTCCATAAAAACGGTCTCTTCTGAAACCTCTCATGTTCTTATTTCCTCCAATTTTATTAGCCATTATATAATGGTAATCACCGAAATTGGTGCCACCACCTACATTGTAGGCTAACGTTAGATCAGTAGGTAACTTAAATGTGTAATGATAAGTAAATTGACCATTTAAATTGATATAATTTAGGTTGTCATTGCTGAAGTTGCGAAGTGCCATACCTCCAATTTCAAAATGTCCGCCTTTCTTTGGTAGTAAACTATTATTACGTTTATCAATTTCAAAACTTATTTCAGGACCAAAATAATTTTGTGGATCTAGTGCATCTTCAAATAAAAGATAATCGCCAGATTCAACGAAATATCGATCTTGTAAGTATTTATCATTACTGACATCTGTATGTATAAACGTTCCTCCAAGTTTTATGTTTACGCTTTTGTTGAATTCCACAAGGAAGTGAGTATTAACTTTATGGTAGATGTAAAGAAATCTATAATAATCAACGCCATTTTCTTCATTGAAAACTGTTTCATTCCCTATTCCATAGTAATTGGAGTTTTTAGGAGAACGAAGTTCAGCTTGAACCACAAGATCAGAATTTCCTAATACGTCGGTAAATTGCCCTTTATATTTTAGTTTGAATGCACCAGCATTTGCTGTGGCTATTGCACCATATAAAGTGTGTTTTGAGGCAAAAGGAATTTTTCTAAAGCTATGGTTGGTAAAAATAAAACCACCACCTAGTTGTACTCCATCGTCAGGAAGATAACCACCATATAATAATGGAAGTAAAGAGTTAAACTTAAATTCAGCTCTATTGTAGTCATTCACTTCTGACTTTGAAGAAAGCTTTTTCTTTACAGCTCCACCTTTATGTACAATATTGGTACTGTCTTTAGTATCATACAATAAGATGTTTTTTGAAGATTTCTTATCTGTTGTATCCTCAATAGTATCTTCTCCGTTTCCACCAACAACTCTAACTTTGATTTTACTCTTATGTTCACCTTTAAAGATGAAAGTGTCTTTACCACCAAAACCATAAATTCGGATTTCTTTTGTTTCCTTTGGATTAAACACTCTATGATATAGTGTTTGTTGAATATTACCTTTTTTAGAAATCTTTTTTAAGGTAACTTCAGTAAAACCATTTTCTAAACGTTCAATAACTACTTGTTCTTTTTTATCAGAACCTAATACTGATACGTTTTTGGAAAGGTGTAAATAATATTCTTTTGCGATAGCAGGCAGTTGAACTCTTCTTGCTTTTAATACTTCGAAGATTTCATCATGATGGAAGTCTTTAATTTCCTTTGGTAAATACTGAAGTGCTTCTAGAATAACATCGTCAGTAATGTTTTCTTGTATAAACTGAGCTTGTGCTAACCAGTCTTCTAAGTTGGCTTGAGCGAGGAAATATCGATCAAAATACCTTGCATTGAAATTAAAGCCTGGCGCCCAATTCATTTCTTCATCAAATCCTTCAAACTTAGGTAAAACCCATCGATGAGAAGCAATATTTGGAATAATTCCTTCATTTAAGAAAAAGACTTGATCACGATCTCTAGGAATAGGACGGAACATTCTTCTTCCTTTTTTCTCTTTAAAAGCAGCCCAGCGCCACTGATCATCATGTCTGTCCCAATCACCAATTAACATGTCAAATAATCTCGATTTGAGCGTAAATTGATAATCGGTGTAATTATCATTATCTTCTTTGAGCTTGTTGACTGTTTTGATAGTGCTGTAGATTTTTTTAGCATTTCCAAAACTCTCAATATCACCTGTATTCTTAGATGGTCTTTCTTCCAGCATGTACACCTTATTGGCTGCTATCTCTTGATAAATCCCAAATTGCGGGTCATCACCAACATAAACCACTTGTGGGTTTGCATGATAAATGCCAATGGCGTCTGCCATAATAGGTACCGTTAAAGGAGAATAGGGGTGTGCAGCAGAAATCTGATCTTGTACAACTGCTTTCGCGATAGTTTGCTTTAATTCAGCAGGAATGGCTTTGATGGGATTTTTATCAATAGAGCGTAATGTATATTGGTTTCCTAAAGAGTCTTGAAGTCTAAAGGAAAGTGTAGCCATACCACCACCTCTTTGAACAATTTTTACGCCTCCTTTGAATTTTGATAAATCAAAGACTGGCATTTTAATAGGAGTTTCCCATTCTTTTCTGTAATTCTCACCCATCCATTTTTGCTGAGAAGCACTTGTTGCATATTGAGTGCTGGCAGGGACAATGACACTGTCAGCAAACTCAACTTGTTTTACATTCGCTACAGATGGAACTTCTTTCGGTAAAAATGAAGTATTGAATAATTCCTTATTTGCATCAAAATATTGAATGTTAGTCGCACCGTCTTCTTTAAAAGTTACGGTACTAAACCCTTTTGTACTTTGAGCAAACTTTGAATATTTACCTTGTACTACATGAGACGTTTTTGAACCTGAACCAGAAACAATATAGTGTACGTTGTCTTTAAGGTTATATTGTAATGTGTGTTCATGACCACTTGCATAAATAATATTGGGATGACTCTTAAAGATATTTTGGAACGAAGAAGTCATTTTTTGATTGACTTTATTCCCTAAATCTTGTCTATTGACTCCTGATTTTCTAGCAATAGGGTAAACTGAACCCACAACAGGCAGCGGTAAATAAGCCCATGATGCAAATGCGGTCAATGGGAAAATATGATCTTTTGCAGTGAAAACACCCCCATGTTCACCATATGTGATGACAGGATGATGCCCTGCAACAATTAGTTTCTTCTCCTTATTTCTAGCAACAATATCTTGTAATGCAATTAAGGCTTCATCTACACTTCTGTATTGACAACCGTTGTATTCTGCTGTTTCAGGGTAATCAAAGATCAGCCATTGCGTATCTATTAAAAGGAGAGTGACTTTGTCATTGAGCGGAATTTCAACAGGGTCAGGACAACCGTCAAAAGGAGCAAGCGTAGAATCCCCTAATATAGAGGTGACGAACTTTTCCTGATTTCGTAATCGAGCTAAACCATTCTTTTTTCCTCTGTTGTAATCATGATTACCTGGAACCATGAAAACATTTCCTCCAAAGGATTTTAAAGGTGATAATTGGGCCTTTAGGATATCTTCACCTTCTTTACGTCTTTTTTCTCCAACATTTTCTAATCCATGAGGATAGACATTATCGCCCAGAAAAATAACCGTACTATTCTTTTGATCTGACTTATTAATTTTTTCAAAAAAAGAACGTAGCACCACATCTTCTTCAGAAGCTAAGCCAGCGTCACCAATCAAGTATACAGTATGATCTTGAGCAAATGCGTTTACACAAAAAATAGAGTAGAAGCTAAAAAAGTAGATTAATTTTTTCATGTTAAAATTCAAGTAGATTACCCTTCAAATTATTTCCCATTTCATTAGAAATAAATAAACGCCCATCAGGGGAAATACAAATTCCTTCAGGTTGTTCAAAAATACTTCTTTTAATTTTTACAGTTTTAATAATTCCATTTGAACTGCTATTAGCTTTATCTGAAGTGACACTATCTCCACTTGAAGCAGCATCGATGAAAAATATTTCTTTAGATCGATGAGATAATACAATGACCTCATTATTTTTCTCGTCAAAAAAAACTCCCGATGGTCCAGTACTTTTCCCTTTAGGAATCTTGTAAGCCAATTTCACATCAGATGGATCTTCAATACTTACTTTATAAATACCTTTAAAATCCGCTTTTTTACCGTTCATTCCACCCCTTCCTTTTAGAGCTACGAGAAGATGTTTAGGACCAAAAGTACAAAGTCCTTCTACATCATTTTCAACCGTAAAAGGGAGCTGGTATTTATCCACATTGCCATTTTCTTCATTGACGAAATAGAGTTTTCCTTTACTATTGATAACATAGAAGAAAGGTTTGGCATACGCTATACCTTCGTAATCTCCATTTTTTCCAAAAGAGATGGTTTTTACAATTTCCTTTTTCTTGATATTATAAAGATATATTTTTCCTTTTTCATCATTAATTGTGGCAATGGTGTTTTTTGAATGCCAAGCAAGCCCTGAAATTTCTTCTAACTGATGAGGGAGAAACCACTTGTTTTTTGGTGTATCAAAACGTCCTTTGGTTTCATTTTTTGATTGAGCGCAAGATGTTAAAGACGCAGTGATAATGAATAGTAGTAAAATGTATTTCAAATTCACTTATTTAAAGAGTTGAGATAAGAATAAGTACAAATTCAAAATTATCTAATATTTATTTTTGACTTTGTACTTAGAAATATAAAAATAGAGAATACATCGATTCATTGAAACTAAAATTGTATTTCTATTACAAAGTTAATCAAAAATACATAATTTGTCTAAACAAAATATTACATGGTTAAGTTTGTAATTAAAGAATCTCATTACTCTAATAATTTATAGTTTTTTAAATATTCATAAAAGAAGAATAGTACTTTATTAAAAAAATTAATAGATTCAAACTCTAGGATTCTGTCCAAGGGTGATTTTTCACTTCAATCAAAGTTTTTAACACCCTCTCAAAACATCATTTTTTTCAATCTCATCTATTGAACATGACAAGATTAGTTTTTTTTATTTTATGTTTATCATATTCCACCCTTTCATTTGCACAAAAAGCAGACTCAGTAAAATGGTATAAATCACATTCCAAGGTGTATTATGCTCCCCCTGTCACAACAGGGAGTATTGCAGCGGCTGGTTTATTAGCCAATTATCTTGGGATTCGTATGTTGAATAACCGCCCTGAATTAAATATAAATGATATTAGAAGATTGGATATTAATTCAGTCAATGCTTTTGATCGTCATGTATTTGATCATCCCGTTGAAGAAAGAGAAGATTCACATAACTTTACGGATTGGGGACTTTATGTTTCTGTAGTGCTACCTTTTACATTATTTTTTGATGACGAGATTAGAAAAGATTGGGTCGAAGTATCCTTAATGTATTTGGAGACACAGATGATTGCCGTAAATATCTATAATTATTTAGGGCCGGGTGTTTTTAGGAGATACAGACCAATTGCGTATATGCATGGTCATCCAGATGTGCCTGATGCAGAATTAACTGACAATAATAATGAACGTTCTTTTTTCAGTGGTCACACTTCTAATACAGCTTGTGGTACTTTCTTTACAGCAAAAGTACTTACGGATTATCACCCCGAATGGTCAACTGGAGCCAAAATTGGTGTTTATGTAGCTGCTTTTATTCCTCCTGCATTAGTAGGTTACTACAGAACTAGAGCGTACAAACATTTCTACACTGATGTGATCACGGGTTGTGCTGTAGGTGCTTTAACAGGTGTTTTTGTACCACATATCCATAAAAAGTTAAGAACAAAAAGAGCTGACGGTTCAGGTACAGCATTTATGCCGATTATGCAGCCTCAAATGATGGGCTTGTACGTTAAGAAAACATTTTAAGTACTAAGTCAAAAAAACGTATTGATAGTGGTTCTATTGAAAGTTTTTTGATGGAAGTAATCGTAAAACAATAAATAGAATTAGTATTAGATGATTTTGAATTTGTACTTAAGAGTACGCTCTAACATATTATTGTTTACCTTTGTTCTCAAACACAAACTAAACACTATCGAATTATAGTGTATGAAAAAGCATACGCTATAGAAATTATCAGAAATATGTACGAGAAAATTGCATTAGTGACAGGATCCAACCGTGGGATTGGGTTTGCTGTTGCGAAAGGCCTCTTATTAAAAGGACATAAAGTAATTGTGACATCAAGAAAAGAAATTGATGGAAGAAAAGCGGTAAAATATTTGAGCGTATTTGGAGATGTAGACTATCATACCTTAGATGTATCTGACGATGAAAGCATACGTCAATTAAAAGAATATATTGAAAAAGAATACTCTCAGCTAGATATATTAGTCAACAATGCGGGCATTAATTATGATACCTGGCAGACAGCACTAAATGCCGATTTGGATGAAGTCCACGAAACAATTGAGACCAATGTTTTCGGTCCTTGGAAAATGATTAAAGCATTTTTACCAATGATGAAAAAAAACAAATACGGTAGAATTGTGAATGTTTCAAGCGGATCAGGGGCAATGAATGAAATGGGAGCTGGAACTCCAGGTTACAGTATTTCTAAGACGGCCCTAAATGTATTGACGATAAAGTTTGCACATGAGGTCAATGGAAATGATATTTTGATTAATTCAGTTTGTCCAGGTTGGGTAAAAACCGATATGGGTGGAGCTAGTGCACCAAGAACGCCAGAAGAAGGGGCTGAAACGATTATTTGGTTAGCAGAGCTAGAAGACCCGAACTTAAATGGAAAGTTCTTTAGAGATAAGAAAATAATAGAATGGTAAAAAATAATTATCAACCTCTATAAAAACACAAAAGGCATTCTTTAATAAAAAAGGATGCCTTTTGTGTTGTAGAAGGGATTTATCGGATTTGATGTACCCTAAAACTTTCCATAAAACGGTTTGTTATTCCTTCGTGGTGTACAGCATTTTCTTCTGCATTAAAATCTAAAAAGCCATCTTCTTCATAGTAGGCATTGTCATAATCAACACCATCAAAAATTGCAGCCAGATCAACAACAATGGCTACTTGATGTAGGGAGTCTTGAATGATGTCAATACCAACTTGCTGAAGTATAGTCACTGTCTCTTCTATTGTTGAAGAATAATGAAAAGGGTGTATAACTACTCCATTTGGATGGTAATTACCATGTATGTCAATGGACAAGTTATTTTCCAGGTTCTCTACAATGTCCAATTGAAATAATTGATACTGTCCTACTTCAATATTGCCATAAGGTAATTGAGGTGTAGTTGTATTTTCAATTAAATCACAAATAAAGGGCCCCTCAAAATGTGCATTTGAGTTGCTGGTGTCTTTTTGTAAGAATGTGATTTCATCTAATGCAATTTTTGCATCGGTAAAAATATAATCAGGTTCATTCCTGGCATTATTGGGTTTTCTATAATCTGAAATAATATTTAACGCCACATTGCCATCAATAACAGGAAGATCATGATCAAATGAATCTTTTTGACAACTCGAAAGTGCTATAAACGCTATTGAAACAAAAGAAATTAGGTTTTTGTATTGCATATTTTTGATAGGGTAGTACATAGAATATGCAAATTTATGAGAACCATTTCTCAAAAAATGTCAAACCGTTAAATTGTAATTGTAATAATTCTAAAGGACAATTATTTACTATTAGTGAGCTGTTTATATCCTTTTTGATGACCAATCAATAGACTTTTCTGGAATTTCTCCCAGTTGCCATCAAAAACATTCATATCAACCTTATTCGGAATTCCATCAATATTTGCTTCTTGAGTGTGTTGCCACATGGTCCATCGAGCTTTGGGTGCTTTTGTAGACTGTCCATAATTGGCAATCCAAACTCTATACTTTCTGAAGTGTCCTTTAAAATAGTCTTTATAGAAAGAGTCACCAGTGTAGATCATGGGTTTTACCCCATATTCTTCTTCAACCCTTAATACAAATTCTTCAAGACGATCTCTCATTAGACTTGGGTCAACACCATCTAAAACTTCTATATCAACAACGGGCACTAAATCACTTGGGTCGAGTGCACCCACTGTTTTGATGAAATATTCCGCTTGTTCTTTTCCTGAAGTTTTAGGTCTAAAAAAATGATAGGCTCCAAATAACAGATTGTGTTCTCTAATTTCATTTCTATTCCTGTCAAAATGCCTGTCTTTGTGATCTTTACCTTCTGTAGCTTTTGCATAAACAAATTTGATAGAAGTATTTTGGGCATAAAATGCTGAGACTCTCTGAAAATCGATAAGTTTTTGATGATGAGAAATATCAATACCGTGGACAGAATAATTGTCGGGTAGTTTTACACCATATCCTTTGAAATTTTTATAAAATGGAGACTCCACATAATCTTTAAGATTTAAAGTAAAATCAATACCTCTCTGGAGGTATGGAGCAAATTTTTTATGAGCCTCTTGATTGACATTGATATAATAGCCTAATGCCATAAAAAATAAGAGTACAAAAGAGGAAAAAGGAAATATGTTTACTTTTTTTCTCATCAAATTGTCTTAAGCTGAAAAAATAAAAAAGGTTGTAATGGCAGAAAGCCAATTACAACCTTAAATTTATGAAATTTTGATGGATTTAAGTACCGCCATTAAAGAAAATGAAGTACCTAGTGAAGAGAAAAAAACGCAATTTGATTTGAATTGACGTTCACTTCTATCAGTCCATTCTTCGTTATCCTTTTGAAGTTTTGATAGAACAACCTACCGCTTTTGTAGTTGTTTCAGCAACTTCCTTATTCTCTAACAATGCATCAAGAGCATTTTCTAAGTAAGTAACTTTTACATTTTCAGCACTCTTGTAGTTATCGTCAATTGCACCAATGTATCTTACAAAATACTTTTCATTTTCTTTTTCCAATAAGAAAACATGAGGAGTTTTAGTTGCTCCGTAGGCAGGGTAAATTTTCTGACCTTCATCAAATAAGTAAGGGAAAGTAAAACCTTTTTCTTCAGCTCTTACTTTCATTTTTTCAAATGAATCATCAGGTTGTTGTTCAGGATCGTTCGGGTTGATTGCAATAACAGGGTATCCTAATGCTTTGTATTTTTGATCAATAGCTAGAATACGATCTTCATATGCAACTGCATAAGGACAGTGATTACAAGTGAAAATCACAACTGCTCCTTTATTGTCTTTCAGGTCGTTAAGACCGAACATTTGATCATCTACATTTTTAAGATTGAAAGTAGTTGCCTCATCACCAACACTCAAACCCGCTTTTTTTGCTGGAGTAAGTGCCGTCGCTTTTACGGTTTCAGTGGAAGATTCTTCTTTGTTTTGAGGAGCTGAACAACCGACTGTAAAACCGATTAATAAGGATAAGACAAAGAGTTTAAGATATTTCATTTTAAAGAAATTATTTTGATAAAAAGTAAATTAAAGTTTAGAAGATATGTACCTGTTGAATGATTGTCTTTCTGCAATCTTCTGAGGTTCTATATTTTACTGTGAAATAAATTTTTCTAGCTCTTCATAATCATGAAAGTCCGTGTTATGAAAAACAGTTTTATTTTTATCGATGGTTAAAGTAACCGGAATTGCACCATCCCAATTTTCATTGACCCTACCTAACCATGCATTGGCATCAGGATCATCCAACCAAAATGTGGAAGTAGTGAGGTTCTTTTTTTTGATATAATTTGACAAGTTTTTCTCATTCATGTCAAGGCTAATTAGAATTACCTTAGCTTTTTCTCCATTCTTTTTGAACTTTTCATCAAGTTGCTGGAAATAGGGTAGTTCCTTTACACAAGGTTTACACCATGTCGCCCAGAAATTGATCACTCTTAGCGTATCGTCTTTATGAGAAAATAATGGAGAAAGACCATCAAACTTATTGAACTTTAAAACTTCTTGCTGTTCAAGTTGAATGACCTCATCAGCTTGTAAAACGAGCTTAGGTGATTGATTGCATGAAATGACAATAAAGAATGTGATAATTGATAATGCGTACTTAATAAAGCTTGTCATAATGATGTTGGGAGTTTAAATGTAATTTTAAGTTTAATTTTCCGATCAAAAATTACACAGCTAATGTAATACTATTTTCAGTAACTTTTTTGCTGATCCAGTGAAGTAGGGCTACTTTTAGCTCTTTTTAAGTGAAATAAAGAATTACCATAAATCCACAAAGGTGAAGTTAATATATAACTCTGTCTGTAAAACTTACTTTCATTGCTAAATGCGTATGAACTGAACCAGTAGATAAATGGTAGTAGAGGCAATATTTAATTATACAATTACTATTATGTCAGCTTTGACCCCAAACTCCAAAAGAAAACTGGTTGTTATTTGTTTGATAACTTTGTTTACAATGTCAACGGCCATTATACTGGACCAGAAAATCGAAAAATTGAATTTAGAAAAAGATTCACTAGTGGTGAATGGTATTATGAACCAGCATCACCTGAGGTGGCACTATACACATTGAATTGCACTTATAGAAGTAATGATTGCATAATCAATTAGAATTCTTTTATTGAAATTGTATTTTATGCATATTGGTAGTAGACCAACCTAAATACTTTTTATGATTAAAAGCGTTTTAATTATTTGCTGCATGGCGTTATTTCTTGTAGCGTCAGTTTTTATCGCTGGAGGCTTAACGTATAAAAGCGAAAAAAAGTCAGTTGTTTTAAATGACACTATGAAAGAAAAGATTCAAGTACCCTTGACTTTTTCTCAAACTACGGGCTTCGAAGAAGTTAAAATTAAGCCCCTTCGTCTTTACCTCAGTGAGAGGTAATGAAAACCTAATTGTAAAAAGAGAGCTCTCCGAAAAATCGGGGAGCTTTATTTTTTGTCTCTCAAAAATGAATTGAAGGGGATGAGTGCTTCAGATTAGAAACTTAAAATGGCCTCTTCATATTTGTCTTGTACCTCTATAATTAGATCAAAACCAGAAATCTTAAGAATTTCCTGAACAACATCATTCGCTTCGCAAACTATAAATTTACCTTGAACACCTTTTATACTTTTAGAGGCGGCAAGAAAAACTCTTAGTCCTGAGCTACTCATGTAAGAAACATCTTTTAAGTTGAGCAAAAGTTTTGTTTTTCCCTCATCAATTAGCTTTAACACTTCTTTTTCTACAATGGGTGAAGTACTTGCATCCATGAATCCATTGACATGTACTACAAAGATGTCTTTTACATTTGTTACTTCTATTTCCATGTGTTATACCTTTATTAATAACATAATTTTATTTTGACTATCGGTCCTTGCGTAAGTAATAGTACTGACCAAACTCTTTACAATATGTATTCCCAAACCTCCAATCGGCCTACTTTCAACAGGTAAGCTAATATCAGGAGCTTCTTTTTCTAAAGGATTGAAAGGAATACCATTGTCAAGTAATTGTATTTTTATTCCACTTTTATTTTCCAATAAGAAAATATATAACTGAATATCGGTATTTTTTTCTTCTGCAGTAGCATAATTTATAATATTACTGATCAATTCATCCATTATTATTTGAACTTTTTGTATAACGGTTACATTATATTTATTGTCTATAAAAAAGGATTGTAATTGAGATGTCAATTCTTCTTTGTCTTCGAGTTGAGCTTTAAACTGTAAAAAGAAGTCAGGGTCACTTTTCTTTGAGTACTTAACACTGAGTACAGTGATGTCATCTGCTTGTTCTGACCCTTTTTCATGTAATTCTACATCTTGAATGACAGTGTCAACGATGGACATTAAGGACTGCCCCTTAATTGATTCTAATAATCCAAGCAATTTTTCATCAGAGTACAGTTCTCGTTGAATATTCTGAGCTTCTGTTACACCATCTGTATAGGCAAAAATCAGTTGTCCAGAGGTTAACTGTAGCGTACTTTCGTTGTATTCAAAGCCTTCTAAAGCACCTACCACTGGTCCATGTCTTTCGGTCAGTTTTACGGCTTCATTATTTTCTGAAAGTATATAAGAGGGGTTATGTCCTGCATTGGTGTACGTAAATTCACCCGTTTTGATATTCAATAACCCCAGGAAAATAGTCACAAACATATTGTTTTTATTCTCCTTTGCGATTTCGGTATTTACATGAGTGATGATTTGACTGGTAGAACGTTCGGTGATGGCAACACTTCTTAATAAAGACTTCGTCATTGCCATTAATAAGGCAGCAGGAACCCCTTTACCTGAAACATCTCCAACAACAAAATAAAGGTAATTATCTTCTATAATTTGAAAGTCATAAAAATCACCCCCAACTTCACGAGCCGGAACAAGTTTTGCGTGCAAATCAACATTGTCATTTGAAGGGAAATCTGTGGGAAGCATACTCATCTGAATATTTCTACCTACAGCAAGTTCACTCTCCATTCTTGCACTATTGTCTTTGGCTTTTTTTAGATTTTCGTAAGATTCTAGTAAATCTTTATTTTTTGATCGCAATTCAGATAATAACTCATCCCTAGATCTTTCATTAAAAGTAACCACTGCATCTTCTAGTCTGTCAACAGGAAACATTTTATCAATTACTATTTCCAAAAGATCATCTTTGATGGCTAATTCTACATGATGCAAGTAAATGTCCGGGATTTCTTTGGCAATCGCATAAAAAGGATCGAATACCCTAATCTTTACTGATTTCACAAAATCACCTGATAAAAGTACCTCAGTCTCTAAATATATTTGCTGATGATCAATAATGATTTTTTTCAGTAATGACGATAGCATAGTAGTGACTTTTACAGAGAAACTGTTGTCGTCAAAACAAATTAAGAAAGCTTGATATATTTTTTTTCTTAAGTTGACAACATCATGCTCATTGGTAATTTGCTGTCTGCTAAATTCTTGATGCATCATTTCTTAATTTTAACTGCGATAAGAGAGGCATCATCAAACATTGAACCCCATTGTTTAATGATTTTTTTAGCTAAAATTTCACTTGAAAACAAATGATAATTTTTGAACTTACTGTTAGTGAAAGAGGAATCAAGTCCATCACTATGGATTAGTATAAGATCGTTATCTTCAAGAGGTTTGTGGCTTACTTTAACCGTTCGTCCACGTACACCCAGTAATCCATCCGTTGAAAGTAGATCAATATTTTCCTTATTAATGACTTTGCAGGAAATATTACCCAAACTGCCAAAGTAAAAGTTATTATGATCAATGACGCCTATTCCTAATGCGGCACCCTCACAACCTAACATATATTGATGAGTATCTTGTATCACTTTGGAAATATTGATACTGATATTTCGAGAGAGAAATTCCTTTATTTTTGATGAAATTTCAAACGCAGGCTGACCATGACCAATTCCGTCTACTATTGCAAAAAAACAGAAGTCTTCTTTTTGATGAATAAAAATAGCATCCCCATTTTTATGCTCACCAACAAATGGCCTTGTATAACCTCCAATATCAATATTTATTTTTTCCAATATGTTACTTTGATATGTGTTCCTTTTTCTTTTGATGAATGAATAATCAGGTCGTCAGAAATTCGTTTGATTCCAGGTAGACCTAAACCTAATGAACCACCTGTTGAGTAATTATCTTTCAGTGCCTTTTCAATATCGTGAATTGCCGGACCATTATCTATTGCTTCAATTAAAATTCCAGTATTAATTTCATTGGTTACTTTAGAAAAACGTATAAATCCCTTCTTGGCATATTTAATAATATTGTGTGCAAGTTCAGAGATAATAATAGAAACTTTGGTGCTGTCAAGCGTTTCCATTCCAATACTATTGGCATACTCAATTCCTTCATGACGTGCATAATGAACGTCGTCTTCTGATCTAATACTAATTGTCATTTTTTAGTATCTAAAATAACCACTGCCTCATCTAAACTGATGGAAGATAAGAGATTGTCAATATTTGCATCCATCATGATCAAGGAGGAAACGACGGTAGGCCTCAAACCTGAGATTACAGTATCGTACCCCGTTAATTTAATCATACTAATGATAGAACGCAGATGCTCAAAATCCATCAAGTCAATAATATCCAATCCAGATAAATCGAATATTATACCTTTGATGTGATTGTGCTTTACAATCTCATCTAGTAATTCTTGCTGAAATAATTTTAATAAGTCCTTTTGGAGGTCCAATTGGAACGATGCAATTACACATTGACTATGTAATTGAATTGGAATTCCAGATTTTACCCAATTACTCATGGAAGCTATTGTTTAACAATTTTCATATTCAATTTTTGAAAAGCAATTCCTATCGCTGCTTTTAAATTGGCTGTCGTTCTAATGGTTCCTACATCAATTCCAAGTTCAACAATGGTTTGAGCAACTGCCGGCGATAGCCCAGAGATAATACATTCACATCCCATGAGTTTGGTAGCTTTTGTAATTTTGATCAGGTGATTTGCTACTGCAGTATCTACGACAGCCACACCAGAAATATCTAAAATAAAGCTTTGTGCATGATGTTGTGAAATATGATTTAAAGTATTGTCCATGATGTCTTGTGCCCTTCTTGAGTCAATAAGTCCTACTACAGGTAATAGTAATAGTCCATCCCAAAGTTGTGTGACAGGAGTTGACATGGCCATTAACGTTTTACTTTGGGCCGTAATTTTTTGATTGACCACATGCTCATAACTTTGTACAATAATAGTCATGTCCATGTGAGCTATTTTATTTAAAGCTCTTCTGACTTTATTGATTTTGGCATTGTCCCAATCTTGAGCCAAAAGAATTTCTATGAATAAACTTAGAAAATGATCTACCCCCGCTAAATAGATTTCTTGTGATAATCCAATTCGAGCATGCACTTCTCCAACGCTTTTTCGGCTTGAGACATATTGATCATTGATGTTTGCATCAAAGAATTCTTCCCAAAAGCTCAACTGAAGTTTCTGAACTCGATGCAATGTTAATGGATCAGCAAAATACTCTTGAAATTCAGCTGTGGTTTTTAGCCATTTATACCATGAGTCTACCATTTCTGGAATTTTATCAATGGCTACAGGCTTAAATTCACGTACAGCTTCTATGTCTTCTTTGGTGATTTCGTATAGATCACAAAGTTGGGTAGCATTTCTAGATATCACTTCCATTGGTCGGTATATATATTAAAGAATAATTATCAAAAGATTGAATAGTAGAAAAATTGTACTATTTGTGCTATGTCAAAATTACTTATCTAAAAAATATTAAGGAGAGTTTGATAAACAATTATTGACCTAGTACATAAACAAATTTAGTGTTTAGTTACAAATTCGCAATTATTATTTTAAAAATGAGGTTTGTATAGTAAGGCTCAATGGGATATTGTCTATCTTAAGACGAGATATAGCATACTTGAAACCTAAGTACCACATCGAAATACTACCATAAATGAATATTAAAGTTAACCCACAGATAGAATTGAAACCTTTAGAGATGGGGGATTCAACATCTATTTTTACAATTCTGGATCAACAAAGGGATTATATTGGAAAATGGCTCCCTTTTGTACAGTATACTCATAAGATTGAAGATACACGTAAGTTTGTGGCTTCAATGATTGAAGAAGCTGAAAAAAATACTACTAAAGTTTACTCCATTCTATTAGGATGTGAGTTGATTGGATTGATCAGTTTTAAAGACATCAGCAAGGTCAATAAATCAACAGAAATAGGGTATTGGATTTCTCAAGATCACCAAGGAAGAGGGATTATGACGGATGCCGTGAGGCAGATGTGTAAAATGGCTTTTGAGGAATGGAAGATGAACAGAATTGTGATCAAATGTGCTGAGGAAAATTATCCAAGTAAAAGAATCCCTCAGAAAATTGGATTTAAATACGAAGGTTTAGAAAGAGAAAGCATTGTTATGATTGATGGGCAATTTGCGAATCTTGAAGTATTTAGTTTACTGAAAAGTGATGGAATAGTGATTTAGTTTTTTCATTTTTACAAAATGATGTGTCCATACTATTAAGCATCAAAACTTTATTTTATGAGCACTCTATTTCTTTCATTGATCTTCTCTTTATATCCTTATTCTGACACTGCAGATTATCAAAATTATCATCAGCAAATCATTCATATTGAAGAAATGATAGTTGACGAGCAGTATAATGTAGCATTGGATGAATACGTAAAACTGTTTGATCAGTATGATTATATTTTTAAGCGAGACTTGAAAATTGCAGCAGATCTATCGTTATTCTTAAAAAGAAAAGAACAATCCATATCGTTAATATCAACATGTTTGAGTAGGGGATGGGAATTGAAAAGTTTTCAAAAGGATAGATTAAAAGAACTTTTATCAAAGAGTGAGTATGAAAACTTAAGGCAACAAGCATCACAATTACATCAACAGTATATTTCTAATTTAGATCTCAATACTAAAGAAGCAGTCCATCATCTTTTCAAAGAAGATCAAAAAATGGCACTGAAAGGTTTTTTGAAATGGGGAGATAAAGCACAAGAAAAGTTTATGGATTCAAAGTTTGCTCCTCATAGTGAAAAGCAGATGAAAACATTGAAGCACATTATCATTTCAAAAGGCTACCCAGGTGAACAATTAATTGGAAATAACTATTGGGGGGCCACTGTTATTTCTCATCACAATTCCATGTCATACAACTATGTAAAACGTGATACATTATTTACTGATCTTAAGCCTTATTTAATCGAATCATTAAGGGATGGACAACTTTCACCTTATGAAATGGCTTTGATGGAAGATTGGAGAAATGCTGTGTTACGTGACTCCTCCACTATTGCTTTTGGTTATGTCAATCCACCTACTATTCAAACATTAAAACAAATCAATAAAAATAGATATAAAATAGGTTTAAGATCTATAGAGTTGAGAAATAAATTAGTGAAAATTGAAAAGAAAGTAGGTTTGAAATTTTATTTGCCTGATTGGGTAAAAGGAGAGATACTAATTTTGGAGGAGGAAGATTAAATCAGTCTGATGATAATTTAATCACAATCATTCGTACATTTAAATTCAAATAATTTTAATCCTAAAAGGTACGTATGCTAATGAACATCACTCTATCAGAATCAACGGAAATTCCTCAAGAACAAATCATCGAATTATATAAAGCCAATAAATGGAGTTCAGCAGATAAACCCGATGTCCTTTACAAGGCATTGACCAATTCTCATACTTTAATTTCAGCTTGGGAAGGAGAAAAATTGGTGGGTATTGGGAATGCTATTTCAGATGGATACTTAGTCGTTTATTATCCTCATTTGTTGGTGCATCCCGATCATCAGGGAAAAGGAATTGGGAAATTAATCATGGAGAAAATGTATCAGAAGTATAAATCCTTCCATATGCAGATGTTGACTTCTGATGGAGAGGCCGTTCATTTTTATAAGAAAATGGGCTTTACTAAGGCTGGGAATACGACACCAATGTGGATTTATGAAGGAAATGAGCATTGATCTATATAAAAAACTCCAATTACCACATAGGGCAATTGGAGTAAAAATATCTATCTAATAATGTGAGAACTTTACACTGCTTGCAATTCAGACACTAAAACATCAGGGTTGGGACGTTTTGTGTAGTCCACCGAATATTCAGCATATTTGATGATACCATCAGTGTCAATGATAAACCTTGCAGGGACAGGCAGTGTCCAAGAATCATCACCATTATACTCATTCAATTTTATATTGAATTTGTCGTTGTATAATGATTTCAACGGGTCTACCATTTCCCATCTTAAACCGAATTGTGCAGCGATGTTGTTTTCAGCATCTCTAAGTAGATCAAAATTCAATCTTTGTTGATCGATAATTTTCTTATTGTTTTCAATAGTTTGAGGAGAAATACTAACCATGCTTACACCCATTTCATCAAACTGAGCCTTGTATCTTTTCAGAAAAGCCAAGTCAGTATTACAGTAAGGACACCACACCCCTCTGTAGAATGTGATTACCAAAGGTCCTTGTTTCAATAATTCATCACTAGAAACAATCTCTCCTTTGTGATTTGGTAAAGAAAAGGAAGGGGCTTTGTCTCCAGCTTTTAAGGTCTTCTCACCAATACCCGATGCTTCAAGGTCACGAGTGGATTGATGCATAATTTCCACAAATTCGGGAGGCATTCCGCCTTCGATTTTTTCTTTAAGTCTACTTAGTGATTCTTGTAATTCCATAATTAAGCTTTTTGGATTAATTCTTCTTTAATGTGTTTTTCAAAACGTACAAAATCATTTTCCACTTCTGGGTTTTTCATAACATCATAAGCGAAAAATGTTTCCAAAGGTTCCAAACCAAACCATTTAAAGTTTAGGTGCATTGGCAACATCAAATCATCTTCACTGATACCGTTAAAGAATTTTTCCTCAGGATTGTTGAAAGCTTCTTTAGGGGCATTTGCAGTTACAGAGATCATATATTTACCTTTTAGCAAACCACCTAAACCGTAGTTTTGTTTAGGGTTTTCGGCTGTTCTACCATCACCTTGTGACATTTTGCCCATTATACCTGCAGTTAATACATCATCCATGTATTTTTTGAAACTCCAAGTGACACCCATCCAGTTTAGTGGCGTTTGTAATAATACCACGTCTGCCCAAAGGAATTTTTCCATTTCTTCTTCCACGTCATATTCTTTTTCGGAAGCAGTGAACTTGATTTCATAATCAGCCTCTTCCAACCAAGTAGAAGCCTTCTCAATCAAAGCATTATTAAGCTTACCTTCTGCGAATGGATAATACTGATGGCCGTTAATAATTAATATTTTTTTCATGTTTCTTTCGATTAGTGTTATATTTGTTTCTTAAAGGAACTAACATTAGTTTAAAAAAGAAACTAATAGTTTTGATAACTGAAAAAATAGTGGTTACAAAAAGGTGACTTATGGGAAGAAAAGTAATAGACAACCCCAATTTATGCTCATTGGTGCATGCCATGAACATTATAGGAGGGAAGTGGAAACCAATAATTATGTATTTATTGGCCAATGGTAGTTTGCGTTTTGGAAAACTTTTAATGTTCACGCCGACAATCTCAAAAAAAGTTTTAACAGAGCAATTAAAGGAATTGGAGGAAGATGGCTTAATCATCCGAAAGAAGTTTCCAGAAATACCACCGAGAGTGGAGTACTCCTTGTCTGAAAAAGGGAAGGCATTGTTGCCTGTATTAAAAGCGTTGAGCGATTGGACAATGGAAACTTACGGAAGTGAAATTGGTTTTGAGCAATGTAGAATTGTAACCTTATAATAGGAAAGATGAAATCAGTAATTATTGTAGGGAGTGTGAGAAATGATAGCAACACATTGAAAGTAGCTGAAAGGCTTCAGAAAGAAGGTGATTTTGATATTGTGAACTTGCTCGATTATCGTATCGGTCATTTTGACTATGAGCATCAATATAAGGATGATGATTTTATAGCACTGATGAAAACGATTATCAGTAAGTACGATACCTTAGTTTTTGCCACTCCGGTGTATTGGTACGCTATGAGTGGCAAGATGAAGGTATTCTTTGATCGCATTACGGATCTAATCACCATTGAAAAAGAATTAGGTCGTCAATTAAGAGGTAAGAATATGGCAGTAATTACCACTTCAAATGGCGGTAATCTTGGTGATGATTTCTGGCATCCGTTCAAACATTCAGCATTATACTTAGGTATGAATTTCTTGGGTGGTGAACATGTGGTGAATGGTATGGATTCTAAAGAAGCATTACAGTCTTTTATGGATTTCTTCAGCCAAAAATAGAACAATTAAACGTTTCTGCAGTTAGGTTTTACAATCAGATAGTTTAAGTTTTATAGCTTAGAAGACAATAAATCTACCTAGAAACGATAATGAAAAAAGATATTTCAATTTTTTGGTATAGAAGAGACCTCCGCCTATTTGATAATGCGGCACTAAGTCATGCATTAAAAAATGAGGCACCTACATTATTACTGTTTATTTTTGATACAGATATTATCAATGAATTGGATAGGGATGATGCACGAATATCATTTATCTATGATCAATTAAATAAAATAAATAAACAACTCAATAAGGTTAATAGTGGCTTATTAGTGAAGATGGGAAAACCTTTAGAAGTATATAAAGAACTTGATAATGAGTTTAATATAAAAGGAATCTACACGAATGAGGATTACGAACCTTATGCCATTAAAAGAGACCAAGAGATAGGAGGTTATTTTAATGAAATAAATATTCCATTTCACCTTTTCAAAGATCAAGTCATATTTGCTAAAAATGAGGTGCTGAAAAAAGATGGAAAACCTTATACTGTTTTTACACCCTTCAAAAACCAATGGCTGAAACAATTTGATTCATCAAAAACTTTAGAATATAAAGTTGAGTTAGATGCTTCAAAGTTAATAGATCAAATTTTTGAATTTCCAACTTTGGAAGATATTGGTTTTGTAAGGTCAGAGATTAAAGTTCTTGATTATAAAATTGATCATCTAGACCATTATGATACTGACAGAGATATTCCTTCTAAAAGAGGGACAAGTAACTTGTCAGTTCATCTACGCTTTGGAACGGTAAGTGTCAGGGAATTAGTACACAAAGTACAAGATCATCCTAGTTTCTTTTCGGAGTTGATATGGAGGGAGTTCTTTATGCAAATTCTATGGCATTTCCCAGATGTGATCAACACAAGTTTTAAGAAAAAATACGATCATATAGAATGGAGAAATAATGAGGCTGATTTTGAGAAATGGAAAAATGGTCAAACAGGTTATCCAATTGTCGATGCAGGTATGCGAGAACTCAACGCGACAGGTTATATGCACAATAGGGTGAGAATGGTAGTGGCAAGTTTCCTTTGTAAACACTTACTCATCGATTGGAGATGGGGAGAAGCTTATTTTGCTAAAAAACTATTGGATTTTGAACTCTCTTCCAATAATGGAAACTGGCAATGGGCAGCTGGAACAGGTTGTGATGCAGCTCCGTACTTTAGGGTATTTAATCCAACAGCTCAAACGAAGAAATTTGACCCTGACTTTAAATACATCAAAAAATGGGTGCCCGAATTTGATGGATTTGGTTATCCACAACCTATGGTGGATCACAAAATGGCCAGAGAAAGAGCTTTAGATGTCTATAAGTATGGCTTGGCTATGAGTGAACAATAAACACCTCATTTGTACAAATCTTATTTGAAAATTTAGATAAAAACCACTCTATTTTAATAGTATAGAGTGGTTTTTTAGTTGAAATGAATATTATCACATTAGTAGGTTTTACGACATCATTCCTTCAATAACAGCCTATATAAATAGTATCATAAAAAATTGATGTTCTGTTGTATGATGAAGTCTGTCACTATAACTTCCCTCATCCCTCAAAAAAACTCTTCCATAAATATGAAAGAGTTTTAAAAATTTTAGGTAACCATATGTAAGTTGTTCGGAGTATGTGAGAACTAAAAGATCTTCAAATAGATGATTAAAAATATTCTGTTTATAAGCCAATTATTAAGTTTAAACCAGGTTTGAGATTTAACTATTTGATTTTTTCATCTATTGAAAATCTATAGTCCGCAAACTCCTAGAACTGAGCAGTTTCTGTACTACCTTCCATTGCTGTCGTAGATGCAGTACCCGCAGTTACTGTATTTTGGATAGCGTCGAAATACGTAGTACCAACAAATGCTTGATGTTTCACTGCTCTGAAACCGTCTGTTTGTAAGCTGAATTCCTTTTCTTGTAATTGAGAGTAACCTGCCATTCCTCTCTCTTTGTATGCTTTGGCCAATTCAAACATACTAGTATTCAAGGCGTGGAAGCCTGCTAGTGTGATGAATTGGAATTTATATCCCATATCCGCAAGATTTTCTCTGAACGTTTCCATTTCCTCCACGCTTAATTTTGATGCCCAGTTAAATGATGGAGAACAGTTATACGCCAACATTTTACCAGGGAACTTCGCATGGATAGCCTCTGCAAATCTTTTTGCTTCTTCTAAGTCAGGGTGAGAAGTTTCACACCAAATTAGATCAGCATAAGGAGCATAAGATAAACCTCTTGAGATGGCTTGATCCAAACCGTTTTTTACTTCATAAAAACCTTCCGAAGATCTTTCACCATGAATAAATTCACGATCTCTAGGATCAATATCACTTGTTAGTAAATTTGCTGCATCTGCATCTGTTCTTGCAATAATAAGAGTGGGTACTCCACAAACATCAGCAGCCAATCGAGCAGCAACCAATTTATTAATTGCCTCTTGAGTAGGTACTAATACTTTACCTCCCAAGTGTCCACATTTTTTAGCAGATGATAATTGGTCTTCAAAATGAACCCCTGAAGCACCTGATTCAATCATCATTTTCATAAGCTCAAATGCATTTAGGTTTCCACCAAAACCTGCTTCAGCATCGGCAATAATTGGTACCATATAATCTGTATCGTTTTTGTCTGCTACAGATTGAATTTGATCGGCTCTTCTTAATGCATTATTGATTCTTGCTACTACTTTAGGAACACTATCGGCAGGGTATAAAGATTGATCTGGGTACATTTGGCCCGCTAAATTGGCATCAGCGGCTACTTGCCATCCCGAAAGATAAATCGCTTTTAATCCTGCTTCCACTTCTTGAATAGCCTGATTACCTGTCAAAGCTCCCAGTCCTGCCATAAAATGTTCTGTATGTAATCCTTTCCAAAATTTCTCAGCCCCTTGACGTGCAAGAGAATACTCCACAAAAACATTTCCTTGAAGCTTTATCACTTCTTCAGCGGAATAAGGACGTTCTATATTTGCCCATCTTGGGTTTGTTGACCAATCTTCTTTTAGTGCGTTGATTCTTTCTTGCTTTGTCATTTTGTGTTAAATTTACTGTGTTGAAAATGTATAAACGTGTTTGCAATGGACCCCCATCCAGCATTCACTTTATTGGGGGCACTACAATGTAAGTTGATAGTGCCCTTTTTTAATTCAATAATTGTATTGGTATTCTGGTTTGAAGCGTAATTACTTCCGCTTCCTAGATTTGTTGATAAGCAGGTAACGTTAAGAATTCTATGAATTCATTTGTAGTTACCAATTCATCAAATATGTTTTTGGCCTCTTGATATTTGCCATTGTTGTACTGTGCTTCCCCAACATAATTTTTAATGGTATCCATTATTTCAGGAAGTAAACTTCTATAAAGTTCAGTAGTGATTAATGTACCATCTGCCATTGTTGCTTTATGTTTGATCCATTGCCAAACTTGTGTTCTTGAGATTTCGGCAGTAGCGGCATCTTCCATTAAATTATAGATAGGTACCGCACCTTGTCCATCCAACCATCTTGCGATATATTGAATACCCACATCAATGTTGTTTTTTAATCCTTCCATCGTAATCTCACCTTCAGGTACTTTTAACAAGTCTTCAGCTGTGATTTTTTTATGAGTGATCGGTTTTTTCAAATTATTAGGACCGCCCATGTAACGATCAAATACATCTTTGGCCGTTTGAACCAAACCAGGGTGTGCTACCCAAGTGCCGTCATGTCCAGCCATTGCTTCACGAGTTTTATCTTTCGCTACTTTCTCAATGGCACGTTGATTGGCTTTTTCATCCTCTTTGATAGGAATTTGTGCAGCCATACCACCCATTGCAAAGGCACCTCTTTTGTGACAAGTCTGAATTAGAAGCTCATAATAAGACTTCATAAAGTGTACTTTCATTGTCACTTGGGCACGATTTGGCAACATAAAATCAGGATCGTTTCTAAACTTCTTGATATAAGAGAAAATATAATCCCATCTACCACAATTCAAGCCAGCAGAGTGGTCTTTTAGTGCGTATAAGATTTCGTCCATCTCAAAAGCTGCCAAAATGGTCTCAATCAATACTGTCGCTTTAATACTCCCCTGAGGGATGTTTAAATAGTCTTGTGCATAAATGAAGATGTCATTCCAAAGTCTTGCTTCCAAATGACTTTCAATTTTTGGGAGATAGAAATAAGGAGCACTCCCTTTAGCCAATAGAGCATGTGCGTTATGGAAAAAATAAAGACCAAAGTCAATTAAACTTCCAGATGCAGGTTGTCCATCAATGATAATGTGCTTTTCAATCAAATGCCACCCTCTAGGACGAACCATCAATGTAGCAGTTTTTTCATTTAACTGATACTCTTTGCCTGTTTTAGGGTGAGTGTACTGAATTGTTCCTCTGATGGCATCTCTTAGATTGATTTGTCCATTGATGTTGTTGTCCCAAGTAGGGGAGTTAGCATCTTCGAAATCAGACATAAATACATTGGCTCCACTGTTTAATGCATTTATGATCATCTTTCGATCAACTGGACCTGTGATCTCAACTCGACGATCTTGTAAATCATCTTTTACCTCAGCTACCGTCCATTCGCTGTTACGGATGTAAGCAGTTTCTGCCAAAAAGTTAGGTCGCTTGCCTTCATCAATCGACTGTTGTCTTTTGATACGGGCTTCCAAAAGTGCAATTCTTCTTTTGTTGAATTTCTCGTGTAAAAGGACTACAAACTCTAAAGCCTCTGGAGTTAGTATCTCTTCAAACTGATTAGAAATTAAGCCTTTAATCTCTAAATTCTCAAGCTGTGTTATTGGTTGTGCTCTCATAGTATTTAAAGTTATGTCTGGGTGAATGATGTCTCAAATATATGTAAAGCGAATTGAATAAAAAAAGCGAAAATTCGCTAGTGAATATAAATTCAAAATTAAAAAATATAAATAATAAAATATGTATGTCATATAAAGAGTTTTAAATACATTTTAAAATATAAATAAATAAAGAGTGAAAAAATTGCGAAATTTCGCAAAAAAAATCAACAAATATTTAAAACAGAACTTATGTCATCTTTTGAGTGCTTCATTAACAAATTTTGCGGAATAGTTTCTGATGTAAAAAAAATAATGTATTTTTATATAAGGGCTTCTTAATAGAAATCACTATTAAATCGTTTCGGTTTATCTCCTCCTCATTAGCTCAAGCAGCTTAAGTCGTGTGCTAGTGAGGAGGATAAGAGAGTTTTGAGACTATTACAATTAAAATCGTGATAAAGTCTAATGATAAAACTGTCTCTTTTCATTATTTTCATATCATTTTCTATAATTTAGCACTTGCACATATTCACTGAACTTGAAAAAGCATGCACATGAAATTTAAAGTAACACTAACCTATTTACTTATTTTTATTCTCCCGCTATCCATCTTTGCACAAGATTTTCCATCTGAATATTGGCATCAAGGTGAAGTAGATTTAAAAAATGGTAACTCTATGAGAGGTAGAGTCAAATATTCATTAGAAGAAGGTGTGGAGTCAATACAGGTGATTGTCAATGGCGTCATTAAATCGTACGGTGCTCAAAACGTTCAATCGTTTGAGATCATGGATGCGATGACCAAACGACAAAGAGTCTTTTTCTCTTTACCATTTAAAAAATCAAAAGGATATGTGAAAAACCACTTTTTTGAGTTGATAGAAGAAGGAGAACCTTACATCTTATTTGCAAGAGAGAGAATCGCTGAAATATCAGAAACTTCTTATGATCCTTATTGGGGTAGTAACTTCAATACACGTAGACGTGTTTTAGTTCACGATTTTTACCTCATGGATATGTTTGCAGATATCAGACAAGTAGATATGAGGAAAGAAGAAACTATGCTGGCTTATTTTGGTAAGTATAAAGATAAAGTAAAAGCTTTCATTAATATCAATAAATTGGATTATAAAGACCGAGAAGATTTTCTACAAATTGTAAGGTATTATGATTCACTCGTAGAGAAAAAAGAAATTTCAAATTAATAAACTAAATTAGGGCTGTTAAATCAATAGCCCTTTTTTAAGCAGCAGACCTATCATACTATAATGAGAAAGAAGGAAGATTAGATCAAGTTCTAAAGTTCTTCCCACCGTTCATTTTTATGGGAACGCTATAGGTCATAAATGTTCGCTTTGAATAAAAACAAAATAATAATATGAAACCCTTAATTCTTATTTCCAATGATGATGGAATCACATCAAAGGGAATTAAATTTTTAGCAGATATAATGCGTGAACTTGGTGAAGTAGTTATTGTGGCTCCGGATAGTCCACAATCGGGGCAGGGGCATGCAATCACCATTGAAGATCCATTAAGATACCATAAGTCAGATTTATTTAGCGATTGGGGTATAGAAGCCTACCAATGTTCGGGTACACCTGCCGATTGTATTAAGTTGGCCAAAAATCATATTCTTCCCAAAAAACCAGACTTGGTAGTAAGTGGTGTCAATCATGGAAGTAACACCTCTGTCAGTGTACTCTACTCGGGCACAATGTCAGCGGCTTTGGAAGGAACTATTGAAGGATTACCAAGTGTGGGTTTTAGTGTATGTGATTACAGTTACGATGCGGAGTTTGAACATACACGAGAGTGGGTCAAAAAAGTAGCTACATCAGTATTAGAAAATGGTCTTCCTCAAGGAACGGCACTCAACGTCAACTTTCCGAAATACAATGGAGAGCCCATTAAAGGTATGAAAGTTGGCAGACAAGCAAAAGGACGTTGGCATGAGCAGTTTGATGAAAGAGTAAACCCTAGTGGAAGAAAATACTTGTGGTTGACCGGAAAGTTTGTAAATCCTGATAATGCGGAAGATACTGATGAATATGCGATAGAACATAATTATGGTAGTATCGTTCCAACCAAAATTGACCTGACGGACTATAAGTATATGGACAGTTTAAAAGGTCTTTGGGAATAATAACTGTTGATTTAAAAAGGAAAGCGATCAATAAAGTTGTTTTACAGTTTTATTTGTAATGCTTTCAAAATAAACCCCTCATTAACACAAAATGGAGTAGTTGGTGAGGGGTTTAATTTTAATTGTACAGCTTCTTTTAAGAAGAAGAGAATTAATGAATGTATTATCAATGACCTATTACTTTGATATACATTGGAAAAATCAATCCTTTATACAAGTACTAACAAAGCTTATCTATCTTACATATTTTGCCTATAAGTACTAAGCCAAAAATAAATCATAGTTAATTCTAATTTATTTTTTGTGAGTACAACGCTAAAAAACGCATTAATAGTGGTTCTATTGAAAGTTTTTTGAAGGAAGTAATCGCAAAACAATAAATAGAATTAGTAGTATATAATTTTGTCTTGGTACTTATAACCCACTTTACATTTATTATTCTAAGAATTTCTACCTGTGATTCAAGGATTTAATAAGGTAATTCTATTGTGATGCGAAATTCAGTTTGTTTTATATGAATTAACCTTGCATATTTGCATCGCTTTAAACGAAAAGCAAGTACACAAAATATGAAATGAACCGCCTAGGTGGTGGAATTGGTAGACACGCTAGACTCAAAATCTTGTGAGCTTTGCTCGTGTGGGTTCGAGTCCCACCCTAGGTACTACGTTCATTTTCTTATTTTTCGCTTGAGTGGTGGAATTGGTAGACACGCTAGACTCAAAATCTTGTGAGCTTTGCTCGTGTGGGTTCGAGTCCCACCTCAAGTACTTTTGTCCATATTGAAATTAAAAAACAATTTGCCTAGGTGGTGGAATTGGTAGACACGCTAGACTCAAAATCTTGTGAGCTTTGCTCGTGTGGGTTCGAGTCCCACCC
>NZ_JACVVP010000069.1 GCF_014534745.1 Flammeovirga sp. EKP202 | reverse complement strand
CTTTTCATAGAATAAAGATCGACTTTAAATCAAATAATGAAAAATCAAAATTTTAAAAGAGCGAAAGCTCAGTTACTAATTATACTCATGAAGAATATTTTTTGGATAAAGGTTGGGGTTTATCAATGCTTATTAGTTATCAAGAAATAAAAGTTGTTAGAAATCTTCATAGTTTAGACAGAGCTTTTGTTGTTGAATTATTTAAAAAAGCACTATTATTAAATCCATTTCTTTTTCAAGATAAAAAGATCTATTCTATACTTTTAGATACTATGGATGATCAAAAAGAATTTAGTAATTATTGGTTCATTTACTTATTTGATGTTTATAGGTTGCATTTATTTTTTGGAATAGACATAGATTTTATAGTTAAAAATGATTTTGATCGATTCCATTCTTATTGGTTAGATTCTAGAAGTAATTATCCTGATAACTATTTCGATAAAAAATCAGAGAAACTGATTCCTTTCATTTCTAATCCAAAAGTAAAAGAACATCTAGTAAGTATTATTAAAATGGAGAAAGCAAATCGTTTATACCGAGATGGAAAATATGATGAAGCACTTACTTACTATCATGAACTAGATAGTTCTCTAATAAAATCAGATGATTCTAATTATAACTTTTATATAAAGTTGTCTCTTTTAAGAATGATTAATTCTTTGAAGGTGAAGAAAGATTATGATTTTCAATCTGCCAATTATATTGAAGATCATTACAAAGAGTATCATTTTTTGAGAAATAAAAATGATTTTAAAATTCTAATGTTGAAACAATATATTCATAGTTATCATAATAATGTAGAATTTCAAAAGGCTGTAATATATCAGTTTGATCATAGTATACTGAAGGAGGATTTAGTTTTATTATTGAAAGAAGAAGTCGAAATCATTAAAATGTACATTGATTATTGTATTCAATTAAAAACAGAAAAAAAGTACAAAGAAGCAGACTATTATCTAAAAAGGTGTAAGTCACTTTTCTATGATAATATTGATTTTATTGATGCTGAACTACAATCAAGAAGTAACTGATGACGAAAGTTTGATTCTTTTTCGGAAGTAAATGATCTCATTACGGAAAGCATAATAGTAAAAGGTTGCGTTTTAAACTCTTATTAAAACTAATCCATAATTACTAAATCAAAAACCAAAATGAGAAAATCATTATTGTATTTTATCTGTTTACTGTTCATGTCTTCAGCTGCAAATGCTCAACTGATTCCGGTAGAAATCGACCTTTCCAGAAAGAATCCTACTTATCCTTTTTTGCCAAAAGATATGCCCTCAGTGATCAATGATCTGGATCAAATCAAGCTATCTTCACCTGTATCTGTACTGACTGAAAATGAAGATTACATTTATGGTACTATCAAGTTTATTCAAGGTGGAACAAATAACCTAATTACAGTGATTCATGTAAAAGATCAGCTTTCTGGAGATAAAGTAAAATTGAAATTGGAGGATATAAAATCTATTATTCTGACAGGAGAAAAAACAATTTCATTAGAACAGCTTTCTGATCAGCATAAATCACTTAATTATGTTGGGGATAAAGATATTTCTGGGGTGAAAAAATTAGGTTTTGCTCAAAACCAAGTGACTTATTTTGAGAAAGTAAAAATCAAAAAAGGAAAGAAAGAAAAAGAAGTTCTGTTACAAGCTGTAAACTATGAGTGTATGGGCTGTAATTATGTGACTTTATATTTTGACCCTCAATCAAAATCAACTCAAGTAAAGGTGAACCTTGACATTAAAGAGCAAGGGTATCGTTATAAAGGTGCTGTGATGGAATTTGTTCCGGATGCTTATTATGTGAAAAATAACGGAACTGACGAAGTGATTCATATTTCACAAAAATCATATAAACAATCTAATGGAGAATATGCTCTATCGATTTATGAGGATGCAACGTTGGTTTCTAATTTAAAGAAAGGAAATGAAGCTTCTGTCAATAAATACAGTGAACAAAACTGGGCGTTCTTCTTATTGAATACCATCAATTATAACAATCAGTTAAATCTTCCTGTAGAAAGTAAATAGAAAAAAGGCTATTGAATCTAAAAAGTAAAATGTAGCTTTAAGCAGTAAATTCAAAGGTGGGGTATTCAATCTCTACATTGGGTTTACTGCTTTTAATTTATAGATAAAAAAGATGAAGATATATTTTTCAGGTTCAATCAGAGGCGGTAGAGAAGATGCTAAACTTTATGCCCAAATTATTGAAGAACTAAAGCAATACGGAGAGGTATTAACGGAACATATTGGTCAAATGGATCTTCAAGAAGATGAAATTACGGACATCCAAATACACGATCAGGATATGGCGTGGCTGACTGCTTCAGACGTTATTATTGCTGAAGTGACAGTACCATCATTAGGTGTGGGTTATGAAATTGGTAGAGGTTTGGAGATGAAGAAGCCGATTTATTGTTTCCATAGAACTGAAAAGACTTCAGCAATGATTTCTGGTTGTGAAACGATCAACACTTATAAGTATACTGAATTAGAAGAGATCAAAGTACTTTTTGAAAAAATATTTAAGGAGCTATAGCCCAATTTTGATGTATTTGTTAATAGAGCATGAAGTTTGTTGAGAGAAAAAACGTTCGAACTAATTTCTTGAAATTGTTCATGCTTTTAGATCGGGTTTTTTCTATATTGTGCTATTAGAAAACAGACAAAAGTAACTACAGCATCGTTCTTGAGTAAATTTGGTTATTTTTATCTGGCTATTTAATACTCTTAATTTTTATATATATCTACTACTAGAGATAGGATTACGAGCAATACAAAATTCAAAATTACATGAGAAAGCGACTTACTTTATTACTTTATTATCTCTTATCTTCATTGCTTGCGGTGGCTCAGTTGGCTCATACGAATCATAACACATTGTCTTCCAAAAAAGGTCAGGTATTGGAGTTTAAAGATCAAAAACAATTACTTTCTCCAAGATTAGGGTTCGGTTATGCAAATGATGCTAGTTATATCTATATGACTTCTGGAGTAACAGAAGGTAAAGAGTTTAGAAATACAATTGAGCGTTACAACCCAAAAGATAATACTTGGGAAGAGCTTTCGAAGAAGATGACTCCTTTGCAGTATTCTTCTCTTTCTTTAAATTCAGATAAACTGTATATCATTGGTGGTGTGACTAAAACGGGTAAAGTGAACTCGAAAGTGATAATCTATGATTTGAAGACAGGTAAGTTTTCAAAAGGAATGGAACAATCAACACCTACAGCAAGTTGTGGATCTGCTGTATGGGGAGGCCAAATTTATGTTTTTGGTGGAGCTTACGATAAAACATTTTATTCTAAAGTATTGAAAAGGTATGATCCTAAAACCAATACTTGGGAAAAGTTGGCAAACATGCCGGAAAAGAAAAGTACAAAAGGTGAAATCATCGATGGAAAACTTTATACTATTGGTGGTTATAATGGGGAAAAGGCATCCAATAGCGTAGACGTTTATGATATTTCTACAGATAAATGGGGACACGTATTTGATTTACCCGTTGAAGTGTCAGCACATGCTACAGCTGTAATTGATGGTAAAATATGGATTGTTGGAAATTATAATGAAGAAAGTTACTTGGCTTCTATTGATCCAATTAATAAGATATATATTGAATACAATTCAAATATGAAAGTGAGCCGTCATGGTGGGTGTGCTTATATCAATAATGAGTTATACATTTTTGGTGGTATAACATCTACGACAGGAAAGACATTGAATAGTGTTCAGAAACTAGAAATGTAATTTCTAAAGAGCATTTTAACAACAGGTCAATGGAGTAGTAATACTTGGTTGACCTTTTTTCTTTTTGGCAGTCAGCTATTTAGGAATAGCCTCAGAGTAGCCTGCTTGAATATGTTTTTTAATGAAAAGGAACTAATAATTAATTAGATACAATCAATATTCTGAAACAATTCGGAGGACTTTTTGATTATATTAGGTATATTATTTATTGATGAAACGTATTGTATTATAAAGCAGACCAATTTCAATCATGCGAAAGACTATCTATTTAATTATCCTTTGGTTTATCTATAAGGTGTTTTTAAGCCCTTATAATAGATCATCAAAAGTATTGATCAGGTTTAACTCTAAATTTTAATCTAAAAAAAAAAGCACAGATCACTTTACTGATCTGTGCTTTTTATATTTTGGAATGAACCTTTATTGTCTCAAACTACTTTCAAATGTAGTTGAACTAATACTCCAAACTGCTTTTACTTTACGTTCTTTCATCGAAAGCCCTCTAGTATTTGTATTGATGCTGTTCAGAAGGTTAACCAACGGATCTCCTCCCACTCCAGATCTTGTAGAGCGTACACCGTTTATATTAAATAATTGTTCCGGGTTTGGAATAGCTTCCTCAGAGGCCAAAACAAACATTTTATCCACTCCTGTTCCTTCAACAGTGAATTCAATATAATTGCCTTCTAAGTCTACAGGAACAACATCTTTTTCATATCCTTGAAGAATATTATCCGATTTATTGTCTGAGAAATCAAAAGGTAATAATAATTGCATTTCGCCGTCATCATCAATCATAAATACATACAAGAACATATTTCTCTTTTTCCAACGAGCAAATAAGGCAGGGTCTTTTTTGAAAGCTAAACGCATGTTTTGTCCTTCGTAAATTTTTCCTCCATCAATGATACTTCCGTTATCCAAATCTTGAAGACATAGTTTATATGGAAATGCCATGCTAGCAGGAGATCGAAGCGTCATCCACTTTTTTAAAGCACCAATTTTTTGAGCTTGATCAGTCAAATTGAATTTGAAAGATTGGCTATTTACATTTACAGGGTCGGCATAAGTAGGAAGAGTTCTTGTTTCTTCACTTTGAGCATTGGCTGATTGTAAAGTCCAAGCGTACTTTAATTTTCCATCTTCATAGAAACCACCTAAAATGTAAGAAGCTTCAATACTGCTTTTTGATAATTTGGTAGCAGATTCTCCAAATTCATCATCGAGCATTTTGTACTTACCGCTTGACAATGGAAGATTGACAAAAAGTTTTACATTGCTGTTGCCTTCACATGTTAATCCGGTTACAGCTTTCTTTACAACAGCGGGAGTAGGATTAGGAATCACTTTTTGTTGCCCGCATGTATTCGAAACAACCCATTGAGCAGTACTTTCATTAAAAGCCAATGTGTGAGTGCCTACTTCCCATGGTTTTATGATTTTAAAAGAAGATGAATTTAAGGATTGTAGGTCGTGACCAATACCCGTGATTTGAATATCACTCAACGAACTTTTAGAAGCATATACTACTAGGTTAGGGTGATTGGCATGTGCCCAAACTTTCACTTCAAAAGCATCTCCTTCTTTGATATTACTCAAACTTCCGCTTGTTACTTTGGCATAAGAACCTGTCATTCCATCAAGCGATGAAATTTCAAGCTCAATTCCTTTATTGTTTTTAAGCGTTGTTCCTTTGTTGATTTTTAAGGCAGCTCCACCCAATAGTTTTATTTCTCCTGAAGAAGAATTTACTTTCTCAACAAATAGAAGTGGATTATCAGAACTAGAAACGTTCTCACCGAATAAAGCTTTATTCATACGATCTTCTTGTCCTTCGAAAGTAGGGGTCTGTACTTTACCGTTGAATCGTAATAAAGAACGGATTCTTTTTTCTAATGTGGCTACATTTTCAACAGAAGGAGAAGCATTAATAGCTTGTAGAAATGCATCAGTAAAGGCACCTTGAGGAAGCCCTTCAGTGTTGACTGTTTCAGAAGCCGTTTCATTATTTTGAGCAGCAGAAATAATCAATGCTCCTCTTGTAGCAGGAGGAATAGTTTTAGGAACTGAAGTTTTGATATCAGGGAACTTGTGATTCAAACTTCTTGTAGCAGGCGTTTCTGCTGTTATGGCATTTCTACTGACCGAACCACTATGACAACTGTCAAAAATAGCAGTAACCATTGCTTTTTTATTGGTTAAAGAAAGCAAAAAGGCATTAAGTTCTGTGTCAAGAATATAATTCTGTTTTCCTTTGTAAGCATCAGAAGGAACAATACATTCTTGTGTTTTATCGGCTTCAAAGTGTCGACTGTTTTCTACTTGAGAACCATGTCCAGCGTAATAGAAGAATACGATGTCATTTGCTTTAGTGTTATCTTGAAGCCATTTAAAAGCTTCTTTTAATCCTTTAGTAGTAGTTTCTTCAGGGGTGTCTAATACTTTGATCACATCAAACTGATATTTACATTTTAAGACATTAGACATTGCGTTAGCATCCCTAACGGCACCATTAAGGTTTCTCCAGGTAAGTGTTTCTCCAGTGGGAGTGTCTGGTACATATTTGTCAATGCCAATCACAAGTGCAATTTTTTTAGCACTAGCATCTTGCAATAAAAAAGTGATGGCAATGAATACGAGTAAAATTGTTTTTTTCATAAAAAAAGGAATACAACAGAATAAGTATTGTTTGTACTATTTATCAAAAATACTAAATAATATAACAAGGCTGAGTATTAAATCATTGTAAAAACAAATGTAAATCACTTATTTTATTGAAATATTTTATTAAATGACTATATTTGCTTGTAATATTTTCAATAAAACACGATTATCTTTTACGGATATATCAATGTGATGCGAGAACGAAAAGAAGAAGTAAGATGATCTATTATAGCACTAAACGACAAGCGGAAGAGGCGAGTTTAAAGAAAGCACTCTTCAAAGGGTTACCAGAAGACAATGGTCTTTATATGCCTGAGACAATTGCGAAGTTACCTCAAGAATTCTTTGACAATATTGAGAATTTATCATTCCAAGATATTGCTTTTGAAGTAACCAATACTTTATTGGGTGGAGATGTACCTTCAGAAGAAATTCGCAAGATTGTAGATGATGCCGTTAACTTTGACGCACCAATAGTGAAAGTAGTAGATCAAATTTACGCGCTTGAATTATTCCATGGTCCTACTTTAGCATTCAAAGATTTTGGAGCAAGATTTATGGCTCGTCTAATGTCATATTTCTTAGACAAAGGAGAAAACCTACACATTTTAGTGGCAACATCAGGTGATACCGGTAGTGCTGTGGCACAAGGTTTCTTTGGTGTGGAAGGTATTCAAGTAACTATTCTTTACCCTAAAGGAAAAGTAAGTCCTATTCAAGAACAACAGTTGACGACCAATGGTGGTAACATTAAAGCTGTTGAGATTGAAGGTACTTTCGATGATTGCCAACGTTTGGTAAAAGAAGCATTCCTTGATAAAGAATTAAGTGAAGCATTGAATCTTACTTCAGCGAACTCTATCAATATTAGCCGTTTGATTCCTCAATCATTCTACTACTTCAATGCCTTTGCTCAATTGAAGAGAGAAGGATTTAAGAAAGTAGTATTCTGTACACCAAGTGGTAACTTCGGTAACCTTTGTGGTGGATTGATTGCGAACCGAATGGGATTGAAAGTAGAAAACTTTATTGCAGCTACAAACTCTAACAAAGTTGTTCCTGTTTACTTGAAAACGGAAGTTTTCCAACCGAAGACTTCAATTTCAACAATTTCAAATGCCATGGATGTTGGTAATCCTTCTAACTTTCCACGTTTATTGGAATTGACAGGTAATTCTTACGAGAAATTGACAAAGAGAATTACAGGTGCTTGGTACAGCGATGATGACACTGAAGCAACAATGAAAGAGGTGTATGATCAAACACAATATGTAATGTGTCCTCATACAGCAATTGCTTACAAAGCATTGAAGGAATATATGGATGCAAATGATTCAGGTAAAAAGACAGCAGGTGTTTTCTTATCTACAGCACATCCAGTGAAATTCGTAGAGATTGTTGAGCCAGTGATCAACAAGAAAATCGAAATTCCTCAACGTCTACAAGAAATCATTGAAAGACCAAAAGAGGCAACGTTAATGCCAGCTAGTTTCAAGCAGTTCAAAAAATATTTATTGAACGAAACTGAACTTGTAAAGAGTTAATCAGAAGAATTCATCATATTCTTCTTCTAAATATATCAGGTGAAAAGTAGTTATTTCAATTACTTTTCACCTTTTTTGTTTTAGATGCAAATCAAAAATACCACTATTTTTCTAATTTATTATTCAGTTAGATTTATCAGTGATAACTCTGTTTAACGCTTATAGAATAATAATTTAAGGTATTTTTCCTAAAGTTTCACCTTACGTACCCTAACCATTATTTCATTATCATAATGCTAGTTGAAATTACAGATAGAAATGTGTGGCTGAAAATATTAGCTCATTCATTAAATATTGATCTTAAAGAAGGGCAGGAACGATTTACTTTTGACAATGAATTTGGCAAAGGGACTTTCTCTTTATTTCGATTAGAAGAAGGAGTTGAGATTAGAAGTTCCAACTTTATTTTGAAACAAGAGATACTTTTTAAAGAACAAGCAGCGAAGGAAAAAAAATGTCTGTTGATTAATTTTTCATTTCATGGTTATCCCCAAGGAACGGTGATTGTTGAGCACCCTCAAGAGTCACTAGATGAGGAGAAAAAGGTATTACTTTATTCTGATAACTCAACAATCGTGGCTCGTTTTCAAGAGAATGAACCTAAGATATTCATTCAAATTAGTATTGATTTAGAATGGTTGAAAGCAAATTATAAAGATTTTATTGATAAATATTCCAATATCGATGTGGGATTGAGTACACAGAGGTCATACTTCGCCAAACAGTCTTATTCCTTACAACATCAAAAGTCTTTAGAAGAATTGATGTTCACGAATTATCCAGATGAGATAAAAAAACCAGTTTACAGAGGGTTAGTATTAATTATTTTAGCCGATATATTACATCAACTTCAGAAGTCAAACACAGCCCTAAAGAAACACTCTTTTTCAAGAGAAATTCAGATGGAGTTAGATGCTTTGGAAGAATATATAAAAAGTAATTTAGATAAGGAGATTACAATAGAAATGTTGTGCAAAAAAATTGGCTATTCAAAAACTAAACTTCATCACTTGTTTAAGGACTATTTTAAATATTCAATGTATGATTACATAAAATACTTGAAGTTAGCCAAAGCTAAAGCGCTGTTATTGACAACCGAACTTGCTGTATCAGAAGTGGCAATACAAGTTGGTTACCAATCTGTACCTCACTTTACTAATCGTTTTAAGAAAGAATTTGGCGTTACTCCTATCCAGTTCCGAAAAGGTTTTGATACAGAAATTATACATTAATGGGATGTTTAAACTTTAATAAACGTACTCTAATTACCGACATCTATTAGACTTCATAACTCAGAATTTGACATTTATCACTGTATGTTATTGTGTTTTGGTGATAATTATCATTAATGAATTTGTTTAAGTGTGAACAATATTAAAATGAACAATCGCATAATAATAAATGGATTTTCAAATAATAATTTTGTTGAACCATAAACTATATTTGACGTATCAATTAAATAAGTTACACGTTTTCAAAGAGTTGTTTGTACTTAATTTTATACTAATAATTGATTAATCCGGAGAGTTATTTGAACGATTGTATGTAAATAATCTTGATGCCAGTATTAATCATAGTTCTTTAAACCATTATCACAGTACCTTCAATATACGAGGAGAGGTACTTCAAATTGATACCTAATAAAATTCTTATTTGAGATGAAGAAGAAAATTACCTTTTCGTTTTTATTCCTGATGTATGTATTGGTGACAATGCCTACTTCTGCATTTGCTATGGTTAGTCCTGATAAAGTAAATGCTTTTGCTGATATTATGGCTTGGGTAGTAATCAGTGTTGTACCTATTGTATTGGCTGTTGTTTTCTGGAAAATTCATATTATTCCAGAACAAATTGCTAAAAAGAGAAATCACCCTCAAGCAGATTCAATTCACATTATGTGTTTACTTTCATTGGTTATGGGAGGTATGTTATGGCCTATCGCATTGATTTGGGCTTATTCTAATCCATATCAAATTCATGTCACTGAAAAGCAAGCCTTTGGTGAGACTTCAGAGACACAAGAATCTGAAGAAATAAAAAAAACAGACGTCGCCTAATTTAAGCCTAATCTTCAAAACTTTATAAAATCAATAATCATGGTAGATTTAATATTAATTGTTTATTGTCTTATTGTTTGGTTGGTATTTATCAAATTCAAACTACTAGCCTGGAACACCACTTCAAAAATTATCGTTTTCATTATTCCTGTAATCGGGATTTCTTTCCTAATCTTGGCAATGAATGTTCTAATGCCTTCTTCAGATGATGTGAGAGTTTATAATAAAACCGTTCAAATCAAAGCAAATGTTCGTGGACGTGTACAAGATGTTTTAGTACAGGAAAACTCTAGAGTGAATAAAGGTGATACTTTATTTGTTATAGAACAAGCTCCTTTCTTAGCTCAAATTGAAGGTTTAAATGCTTCTATTAAGAAAGCTGAAGCATCAGTAAGCGTACAGTATAAAAACGTTGATGCATTAAGAGCAAGTAGAAGAGCAGTGGAAGCTCAATTGGATTTACAAAGAACACGTGAGCGTCAGTTCCAAGAGTTGGTAGATGCTAACGCGGGTAACAAATTTGACTTAGAACAAGCTCAAAACAATGTAAAACAGTTGGAAGCTCAGTTAGCTCAAATCAAAGCACAAGAGGCTTCGATCCTTGCCAACATCACAGCAGAATACAATGGTCAGCAAGTTTCTGTAGCAGAACTTGAAGCGAAGTTGGAACAAGCAGAATGGAACTTGGAGCAAACGATTGTTAAAGCTCCAATTGATGCAACAGTTGTCAATTTACAATTACGTCCAGGGGCTATGGCACTTCCATTGACAGATTTGATGTCATTGGTAGAAGGTCGTCAAAACATCATCGCATCATTTGATCAAAATGAATTGCATAAGATTCAAGAAGGGAATGAAGTAGACTTAACGTTCGTTACTCGTCCAGGTGAAATCATTCCTGCAAAAGTGGAAACTATTGTTTGGGCATCAAGTAGAGGACAATTATTGCCAAGTGGCAAAGTCCCAGAAATTGATCAGAACTTACAAAAAAGAGGAAAGTATTTGGTGAAATTCTCAACAGAAGAAGATTTCAATATTCCAATGGGTGCTAATGGTTCTGTAGCAGTTTATACTTCTACAATGCAACCTTTCTATATCGTTCGTAAAGTAATGATCCGCCTTTCAGCGAAAGTGAACTATTTGATTTTGAAAGCACACTAAAACTCCCTCTTCATTATGCAATTATATAAAAAGATAATCATCTCACTAAGTGCTTCAATGGTACTTAGTGGATGTCTTAATCTCAAAGATGCTCCCACTTCTGATGAGATCAAGGAAGATAACCAAGCATTGGAAAATATGCAGATTCCAAATGATTGGGTATTTGAAGAAATAGATTCTGCGGATATTGATTTAAGTTGGGCAAAAGAATGGGAGACAGCTGAACTAGATTCAATTATAGCAGAAGGGTACCGTTTTAATGCGGATATTAATATTGCAGCATCAAGAATTGAGCAAGCTAATTCAGCATTGAAAATTGCCAATTCAAGGTTGTTACCTATGTTTGGTGCTGGTGCACAAAACGGTTATAATTTTAATGGAGGTAATCAGACTATTGGCTACGGAATGGTCAATATGTCATGGGAAGTGGACCTTTGGGGGAAACTTCGCTATGCTAAGAAAGGAACTGAAACAATGATCTATTCTGCCGAATATGGGAAGCAGAAACTGGAGCAAGTTTTAGCCGCTACAATCGCAAAAGCATGGTACACTTCAGTCTTCATCAATCAACAAAAAGAATTGCTCAATCAGGCTATTGAAGCGACTAGTGAAATGGCCGTATTGAATGAAGCGAGATTAAAAATTGGGGTAGCAAAAGAGTCGGATGTATTGCAGATGAATGCTCAGGAAGCAAAGTTTAAAGAGACTTTAGTAAAACTGGAGCAGATCGAAAAGGATACTAAAAGATCGATTGAATTGTTAGTCGGTAGATATCCAAAAGGAGAAATTGAAGTAGCTTCAACGCTTCCTGTATTGACGACGGAAGTACCTGAAAATTTACCAATGAGTATGTTGGAAAACCGCCCTGACATCATGATTAGTCAATATGCAGTCCAAAGCGCCTTCTATAATACAGAAGTAGCAAAGGCAGCACGTTGGCCGAAAGTGAGCTTAAACTCCTCTTTTGGGGCGGTGAACTCTACTACTCAAGCATTGTTTGGTTTATCAAACCCATTAGTGACAATTGGAGGTAACTTAGTGACGCCAATCTTCACATGGGGTGCGATCAAATCGAATATTGAAATTCAAAATGAAGCACAAAAACAAGCTGTTTTATATTATGCAAAATCGTACTTAACAGCGTTAAGCGAAGTTGAGACAAGTTTGAATGGTATCAATGCAGTGGAAGGAAGGTTTGAGCAATCTTCAATTGCTTTGGAAAACCTAGAACGTACTTACCAATTGTCAGAAATGCAGTATAAAATTGGTAATGAAAATATGTTCACCCTATTACAAAAGCAGATACAACTATTGAACGAAGCGACAAATCAGTTGAACTTGAAGTACGAAAAGATTTCTCAAAGGATCAATCTTTATCTTGCTCTAGGTGGTGATTACATAGCGAAAAATTAATAGGATGAATAATTTGTAGTGCACTTTTGTGTATTGAACTCCGTGTCAATTGATACGGAGTTTTTTTGTGTAAAATCACTTATTCACCGTTGTAGTGTAATGTATTTTGTATTCAATTGTTTATACACTGTTATTTTTATGCTTTTTCTACTGTTTTATTATGTAATAATTATACTTTTTCTTGTTTTTATTGTGTAAACAAATGTAAATTAAACGTTCATTGTGACTGATATCTCACTTACTTTCACTCTCTAAATTTTTTTGACAATATTTTTATTATGCTCACTTCAGAAGATCTTATTTACACTAACGAACGTTACGATATCATCAGAAAAGAAGATGCCGATACGAAGGAAGTTTATTCTTTGAAAATTATACAGAATGAGACACCATCAGAGAGTGAGTTATCTCAACTTTATAATGAATTAAACCTGACAAAAGATCTTTCAATCAATGGAATAAGAGAGCCTCTTAAAATTCAGAAATATAAAGATAAAGTAGCACTTTGGTCTAGATACGCACCAGGAAAAACCCTGAAGAAGTTTTTCCCAATTTCAAAACCTAAGCGTTTTCTAGAAATAGCCATTAAAGTTTCAAAAATCTTGAAAGACATCCACGGTCACAAGATTGTACATAAGGATATCAACCCTAATAATATTCTTTTTGATATAGAGACCAAGAAAGTGTCTATTATTGATTTTGGTATTTCTTCTAAAATGGAAACAAGGGTTGAATACAGTAATAACGTTGATACGCTAGAAGGAACTCTAAACTATATCGCTCCAGAACAAACAGGACGAATGAACAGGGTGATTGATTATAGAGCAGATATTTACTCTCTTGGGATTACATTTTTTGAATTAATCACGAATCATTTACCTTTTGATGTCACTGATTCGTTAGAGCTGATCCATTCTCACATTGCTAGAGAGCCATTTTTAATTTCTAAGTTTAGAAGTGACTATCCAAAGGCCATCGAACAAGTGATCTCTAAAATGATCATGAAAGATGCAGAGGATCGATATAATTCGGTCAATGGATTGATTCATGACTTAGAATTTATTTTAGAAAACTTGAATCAAGAATCTCTTGAAACTTTCGAAATAGGCAAGAGAGATTACAATCATCAATTAAAAATACCTCAAAAACTTTACGGTAGGGACAGTGAATTTAATACTGTATTGGAGTCGGCACTAAAAATGGTCGATGGACGTAAAAACCTGCTCATGATTGATGGATTGTCGGGTACAGGTAAGTCCTTTTTAGTAAATGAAGTCCACAAGTATATCACAAGCTCGAATGTCAATTTTATTAAGGGTAAGTTTGATCAATACCAAAAGACAGTTCCGTATTTTGCTTGGATTCAGGCTTTCCAACGTTACCTTGATAACGTACTAACACATAATCAAGAGCAATTAGAGGAATGGAGTGAAAAACTGAAAATCGGTTTAGGAGACAATGCAAAAATACTCACGGATATCATTCCTTCACTTGAATTGATTATTGGCCAACAAGCTGAAGTGGCACAATTGAGTGGTATAGAAGCTCAAAACCGTTTAAGTTATTTATTTGAGGTGTTTGTGAGTTTGATTTGTAATGAGGACAATCCTTTGATCATTTTTATAGATGACTTACAATGGGCTGATAATGCTTCACTTCGATTACTTAAAACAATTTCAGAAAGTAATCTTTCTCAGTACTTACTGATTATTGGGGCTTACAGAACCAATGAAGTGGATACTTCACACCCTTATTACTTGACACAAAAAGAAATCATTCAAAATGGTGTTGAGTTTGAAAATTTACACCTAGATAATCTTCAAGAAAAGGATATTAAAGCACTGATCAGTGATATGGTTGAAGTAGCTGATTATACTTATGATCAGCATAATATAGATGCAATAAGTGAATTAATCATTCAGAAAACAGATGGTAATGCGTTTTTTGTCAATAGGTTTATCGAGGTCATCTATGAGAAAAAACTGTTATATACTGAATTTGTAGGTGATATATTGGTTTGGAAATGGGATGTTGAAAAAATCAGAATTGAAAATATCACATCCAATGTGGTAGACTTGATGGTTGAGAAAATTAAAAGTTTACCAATTGATGTTCAGGCTGTTCTTAAACCAATTTCTTGCTTAGGTAATAGTATCTCTAAAAGCTTTATGGAAGTTGTTTTCCAGGAAGACGAAACGAGTTTATTGAAAACATTAGAACCTGCTTTAATCTCTGGAATTATATATGAATCTGAAAGAGACATCATCTTTATTCATGATAAAATTCAACAGGCAGTATATACAACCGTCAATGAAAAAGAAAGGGTACGAAACCACCTAAAATGTGCCCGATTGTTAGACCTCCAATTCAATGAAAATCCTAAGAGTTTATTTGATTTGGTTAATCAATATAATGAAGCACTTTCGATCATCGATACAACGTATGAGAGAGAAAGAATTGCTTTATTAAATTTTGAAGCCGGAAAAATAGCGAAACAATCTTCCGCTTATATATCTTCATTGGAGTATTTGGAAAGAGCAAAAGCGTTGTTAGGGGGAGATGAAGTCTGGACTCAAAACTATACAATTGCTCTTGAACTGTTCAAAGAACTAGCGGATGTTGAATATTTGAATAGAAATTTCGAAGAATCTCAGGCTTATATTGAGAATATCCAAAGCCATGTACATACAGATTTAGAAAGAGCGGAAATACTGAATATGCTCATTATTCAGCTGACGTTTGAAACCGATTATCTGAAAGGAATAGAAACAGGTGTAAAAGCCTTGAGTATTCTTGGCCTTACATTAGAAACTGAAAACCTTCAAGAAGTGTTGGGAGGAGAGGTGCAAAAGATGATGGGTAAAATTGGAAACAAGCCTATACCGTCATTGATTGATGAACCTATAATGACACAGCAGAGTAAAATAATCTCTACTCAATTGTTGGTGAATCTTATCCCTACAGCTTATCTATCGGGTCAAATGGAATTGTATGCCGTGATTAGTGCCAAAATTATCAACTTGGCATTAGAATATGGGCATTCAGCAGAGTCTTCTCATGGATATTCAAATTATGGAGGTGTGATTGCTGCTATGATGGGAGAATATCAAGCAGCGTTCCAGTTTGGAGAATTGGCCTTGGCATTGACCCATAAGTTTGACAACAAATACCTAAGATGTAAGGACTCCATGTTATTTGCTAATTACATCAATCCCTTTACAAAACACGTTAAAACATCTACAGAAATTAATGCTCAAGGCTTTCAACTTGGATTGGAGTCAGGTGAATTACAATACCCAGGCTATATTTCGATGTTCCAAGTGATGAAACCTATTTTTATGGGGCAATCATTGGATGAAGTGATCAAAAATGCAGAGGAGTACATTTCATTTACGAATAAGACAAAGCACATTTGGGTAAATGATGGAATACGTTCAATGAAGGCAGTGGCAGAAAACTTAGCCAATTGCCCTAATGATATATTTGAATTTGATACAGATCATTTCAAGGAAGAGCAACATTTGAAAGAGTGTTTGGAAAGAAATAGTTTGAACGGTGTAGCCTTTTTCTTAATCCTCAAAGCGCAAAATGCATTCATTTATAAAAACTATTCTCTAGCGAAAGCATGCCTTGATAAAGTTGTAGAAGTAGTGCCAGCTATTGCAGGTATGATCATAACTGCAACATTCAACTTCATTCAAAGTTTAGTTCACCTTATTGATGAACCAACTCAGGAAAGCTTTGATTTAGTTGCACAAAATCAATTACAAATGAAAAAATGGATGGACAACTGTCCTGACAATTTTACGCATATGTTTTTGATTGTAGAGGCCATGAAGGTTTACGCAGAAGGGAAAAAGATGAAAGCCGTAAAAATCTTCAAGAACGCAATTGAAGATGCAGAGAAAAACGGCTTCTCTAATCATGCCGCTATTGCTCACGAATTATTATCAGACCTTTGGAAAGAATTGGATTTTGAAGACTATCATATGATCCATATTGAAAAGGCTTATAATTTCTACAATAAGTGGGGAGCAAAAACAAAGTTGGCATTAATCGAACAAGATTATCCTCAATATAAAGCGAAACACCTTTCTCTTGAAGGAGAAAGTAGTTCTTCGTCAAGTACAACCGCATCTATTGATGTGAAAACCATCATTAAGTCAGTTGAAACCTTCTCAAAAGAAGTGAAATTAGATGATTTGTTGGAAAAAATGCTTCATACAATAGCCGAAAATGCGGGAGCGAGAAAAGCTGTTGTCCTCCTACCTCAAAATGACAAATGGGAAGTTTCAAAATCATATGTTTCTAGTGAGCAAGAAACAAACGAAACAGGAGTACCAATGTCATTGGTCAACTATGTCGGTAGAAAAATGGAGATCTTACTAGCGAAAGATTTGTCTTCTGATGATCGTTTTAATAAAGATATTTATCTAAAGGAAAACAATGTATTGTCGGTGTTATGTATACCGTTAGTACACACCAATCATTGTAATGCAATTCTTTACTTAGAAAATAATCTTACCAAAGGAGCATTCAGTGATAGACATTTAGAGTTGTTGAAGATGTTATCCACTCAGATATCAATTTCTATAGAAAACTCTAATCTTTACGAAAATCTTGAAGAAAAAGTAAGGTTAAGAACTGTGGAGTTGGAGCGTAAAAATCAGAATATCACAGCAAGTATCAACTATTCTAAAAGGATTCAACAAGCCATTCTTCCAAGGTTGATGGACATCAATAGATTCTTGCCTGATACAACCGTATTTTTCAAACCCAAAGACATTGTAAGTGGAGATTTTTATTGGTTTAGCCATAGTTTGGAAGACAATAGGAGTTTAATCATTGCGGCAGATTGTACAGGTCATGGTGTACCAGGGGCATTGATGAGTATGATTGGTGATTCTATTCTGAAGAAAATTGTAAGAGATCAAAATACTTATATGCCAGATGATGTATTGGATAGAATGCATAAAGAGTTCCAAAAGGCATTAAAAACCAAGACCACTCAGGTAAAAGACGGTATGGATGTGGCCATGTGTATGTTTGATCATGATGAAGAAAAGGTATATTATTCTGGAGCTAAAAATCCTTTTGTATTCATTAAAGATGGAGAACTGAAAACAGTAAAAGGAAGTAAGTCAGCCATTGGACAATTACATTCTAACCATGAGGGATTTGAATTACATACGTTCAATTTCTCAGAAATAGATGCTATATATATTTACTCAGATGGCTATCAAGATCAATTTGGTGGTGATGCAAATAGGAAGTTTTACCCTAAAAGGTTAAAGCAACTATTCTTAGATATTCATAAAGAAAAATCAGAAGTACAGGTATCCAAACTAGAGCATACACTCAGTGACTGGATGCAAAAAGCTAATGAAAGTCAAATCGACGATATCCTAGTAATAGGTATTAAACTCAATTAAAAATTACACCTTAATGGAACACTTAGAGCTAACTAATGCTACTCAATCAAGTGATTTAGTAAAAGGGTATCCTGTAGATACCCCAGACCAACACGGCTTTGTTATCCTTGGAGAGGATACATTGTTTTTAAGTCATTTCATGATGTTTGCAATGCCAAACCACCAATATCAAGTCATATTGGAAATAGAAATGCCTGAAAACGATAGGCAGTTGTATGTAAATGATCTAAAGGAATATCCTAATAGAACACATACATTGGCCAACATCCAAGAGATTTTCCCAATGATTTTACCGGACATTGGTAAGGGAGGTAATCCAGCCTTTGATAATTACCCTTATGTGATTCATTCCTTCCCATTTGAAATGTACAGAGGTGTTCCGATTATACCGGAAGAACATGCCGTTTTATTAGCAAAAAGCACTTTAACCATCAAAAAAGTGATTGCTTTCAGACATTTCGATATGTCAGATACAGGGACCTACACACCTAACCTAACGTATTATTTATTTGGTAAAGGAAAAGAAGCTTACCTTTGCCATTTTGTAACTATTGGTCCTGATTTCCAACATGAGGTGGAATTGGCTGAAGTTCCTGAGTGTTTAACACAAGAAGAACTGGAGCAAGGTGTATTAATCTCTTTCCCAGCTTTATACTCATACCCTGGTCAGTCTTTACCGGAAAAATCGCCAATTTCAGACGGTGATCATAATGTCATTATAAGAGGTAAAGAAGGGTTGCATACTATCAAGGTGAAAAGAACAATTCATTTTGATACAACCTTGATCAATATGCCTCCAGATAACGATTAATCATTCTCTTAAAACTTATACTATGAAGTCAACAACAGAACTATCAGAAAGAGTAATACAGTTAGGAGAGAAGTTTGAAAAAATGCCAGAAGAGTTAAAGCTTCACTTAAAATCTAGTGGTACAAATTCTTCTGCAGCTTGGTTTTTGGGAACAAAAGGTGAAAACATTTCTCTATTCTCAGAATTAATACAAAAAGGAATTGACGCTCATCAGGAAGCACGTTTAAGTTACTATCCTGATGACCCCGCATATATCACAGAACAGTTAAAAGATTCTGAAGAATACAAAAACACCGTTGATTTTCTTCAGAAAGAATATCAAAAACTGTTGAGCCAATTACAGCTTTCAGGACCATTTTGGAGTATGAGAAGTATTGGTCACATGCTTTGGGATACTTCTTTACCTGGTATGTTGGGCTACTTCTCGGCGATGTTATACAATCAAAATAACGTAGCAGCAGAAGCATCCCCCGTAACAACTCTCCTTGAGTTAGAAGTGGGAAATGACCTATGTGAAATGCTAGGTTATAATACCCAGCCGATCAATACCAATAAGACCTCAAAAAATGATGTAAATACTAATAAAATTGTTAGTTGGGGACACATTACTTGTGATGGAAGTGTTGCGAATACTGAAGGCTTATGGATGGCTAGAAATGTAAAGTTCTATGCTTTAGCAGTAGCATTGGCGATTCAAAACGAAGAGGTTTTAGCTCCTGCAAAAAAGATCAGAGTAACCTTATTAAATGGAGACAGTGAAGAATTATTGTCTTTGGATAATTGGACGCTCTTGAACCTTCCAATTGATGAGGTGTTACAATTGCCTCAAGATATGGAAGATGATTATGGTATAGATACGAAAGTCTCTGGCGATCTTATCAATAAGTATTCTGTTCAAAGTCTTGGATTACTTGAATATTACCAGAAATACCTTAGAGATATTTATCATACACCACTTGCTTTTTCACCTGATACAAGACACTATTCATGGCCTAAAGCGGCTACTTTATTAGGTTTGGGTTCTGCAAATAATAGGGCCGTAAAAGTAGACCTTCGTTGCAGAATGGATGTGAAAGATCTTGAAAAGCAATTGCAAGAGTGTTTAGAAAAGAAGCAGCCTGTACTAACGGTAATTGCCGTAATTGGTAGTACGGAAGAAAGTGCAGTAGATCCATTACAAGAGATCTTAGCCTTGCGTGAAAAATTCAGAAAGAAAGGAATGGAATTCTGTGTTCATGTTGATGCTGCATGGGGAGGATATTTCGCTGCAATGATCCGTAAAGATGGTACGTTGTGGAGAGATAAAAACCAACCGGAAGATATCGATGAACAATTGGTGCCAGATTTACCAATGAGTGATTATGTGATCGAACAATACAAGGCTTTTAAGCATGCTGATTCTATCACAGTTGATCCACATAAGGCAGGGTACATTCCTTATCCAGCAGGTGGATTATGTTACAGAAATTCATCAATGAGAAACGTGGTGACGTTCACAGCCCCAGTGGTATTCCATGGTGGATTTGATCCTACTGTAGGTGTTTATGGTATTGAAGGTTCTAAACCAGGTGCAGCAGCAGCAGCGACGTACCTTAGTCATAAAGTAATTCGAACAGACGAAACAGGTTATGGTAAAATATTGGGTGAGTGTTTCTTCTCTTCTAAGAAGTTTTACGCCAATCTTGTTTGTATGAATTTGGATAGATCGAAGCCTTATATTTGTGTGCCTTTAATTGATTTACCAGTGATCAATAAAGGAGGCAGTGTTCAGGAAGGCATTCAACAGATGGAATACATTCAAGAAAGAATAATTAATGTAAGTAATGAGGAATTGATTCAAGATCAAGAAGCGATGAAGTTATTCAGAGAGCTTGGGCAAGATCAAACAATCAATACTTATATGTTTAATTTCAAAAATGCTGACGGAAGTGTTAATACCGACTCTGCTAAGTGTCAGTTGTTGAATAATGAGATCTATAGAAGATTAAGTTTTAGTCCAGGCCAAAAGGATTTGGAGGAGACTAAATTAGTCGTTACATCTTCTAATTTCTCGCTAGACAATTATTCTAAAGAATTTATTGATTCACTTAGATTGAGATTGGGATTACAGGGTGATGAAGAAACACCAATTCCTTTTATGATTTCGACAATGATGAACCCTTGGACCACTGCTACGGACCAAGGCTCTTTCCTTCCTAAGTATATTGAAATTTTAGGAAATACTGTAGAGGAAATTGTATTAGAAATTTGGAGTGGCAAATTACAGTAGTTCAGCATAAGTTGAATTCTGTTCTATAGCGTAAGAGGCTGTTTATTTGGAGTAAACAGCCTCTTTTTTATTTTGAACTTTTTCTGGTTTAATGTCTAGAGAAAGTGATGTAATTGTATTACTTCTGACTTAATCCAAATGTTGGGTCAATTTTCAATTTTAAGCAAAGTACAATAGCAGGTATCCCCGAAATAACCACCCAAAGAAAGAAATTACTGTATCCCAAAAATTCTTGAATATAACCGGAAGGCATACCTGGAACCATCATACCAAATGCCATTAGACCTGTACATACTGCATAATGGGCCGTTTTATTTTCACCTTGAGAAATATAAAGCATATACATCATCAAGGCAGTAAAACCAAAGCCATAAAAGAATTGCTCTATGGCAATTACAATTCCTGGAAAGACAAGGCCTTCAGGAGTGAAAGAGGCTAATAACCAATAGCCAAGGTTAGGTAAATTGATAGAAAGAAGCATTGGTAATACCCAAAATTTCAGGCCTTTTCTATAAATAGCAATTCCACCTAAGACACCACCGACTACTAAACAAGCAAGACCGATGGTTCCGTATAGAATACCAAAGTCTTCATTGGTCAATCCAATACCACCTACTTCTCGATTATCCAATAAGAACGGAGTTGCGATTTTTACAAGTTGAGCCTCCCCAAGACGATAGAGTAAAATAAAACCGATAGAGAGTTTAATTCCTTTTTTATTGAAAAAAGTTAGGATAGGCGAGTTAAGGATCTGTGGATTCATTTTTGACTTCTTCTTTAAATCAAAATAGGTATAAATGATGACTAAAACACCTAATGCAAGGTAAGTCCATGTGGTTTCCATTTTCAGGAATTTATTAATCAAAAATCCTCCAAGACCAATAATACAGATCTGACTAATAATGATAGCCACTTCCTTTAAACCTCTCTCTTGTTCTTTTTCAGATCTTAATGTTTCAGTATTCGGTAAAATAAATTTATGTAATACACTAAATCCAGCCATTGAAGCACCAAGTATCAAGAAAGTAGTACTCCAAATTGTGGTATAATCTTGATAAGTTTTGAAGAAATATCCAGTAAGGTAGACAATACCACCTTGACCAACCCACATGGCTAATCTGTAAAAAGTACTTCTAATCCCTACAAAAAAGGCTTGTTGATCATCACGAAGCCCAATCATATAAAAACCATCTGTAGCAATATCGTTGGTAGCAGAAGTCAGTGCTACGATCCATAATGCTGCAAGGGAATATTGAAAAAAGTTATCCATAGGCAGGGTGAATGCTACTGCGGCAAAAGCGCCACCAATCACCAATTGCATCATGTATATCCACCACTTTTTAGTACGTACTACATCTACTACAGGACTCCATATAGGCTTGATAACCCATGGTAAATAAAGCCATGAAGTATAAAGAGCAATTTCAGCATTACTGATATCTAAATTCTTATACATGATGACCGCCACGGTCATTACAATTGTGTAAGGAAGACCTTCAACAAAATAAAGAGTAGGCAGCCACTGCCATGGATTTCTTTCCTTCTGCATCTGTAGAGTAGTTAATATTTAGTGTAGTACTTTTACTTTTTTAGAGAAAAAGTTTCCCGCTTTAAGCATAATAGCATTGCTTCTGCCACTTTCATTATAGTTCGCATCCAATGCAGTAACAATGTAAGTATATTTTTTACCTTTCTGAAGGTCTCGATCTACGTAAACTTGTTCTTTATAAGGTGCTTTATTGATGATATCATGGATGTATTTACCATCTAGGTGACCAAAACCACCTTCATCATAACGGTAGATCACATATTTTGTAGTACCAGTTCCTCTCTCTGTGTCTTCCCATTTCAATGTGGCACCTTTATCCACTTGTCCTCCACTATTAGTAATTCTAACTTTTGATGGAGCTTCCAATTCTTTGGTAGTGACGGAAGGAGGTAAAACATAGTTTTTATAATTGACCTTGATGGAGTTGGTTACATTTAGTGGGTTTTCAAATAAATACTTGGCACTGAAAAAGGCATTACCTTTCACTTTATCATATTTTTTATTGATGTGCATCTGTTCAGAAATTTCTTTAGGATCTTCCCATTTTGTACCCAACTTATAAAGAGCTTGACCGATATAGAGATTTGTATTGTAACAGTTGTTATTCCACCACATTACTACCTCCTCATAAGGAGCAGCTCCTAATTCTCTATGCCAATAGACCTGAGGAATTACATAGTCAATCCATCCTCTCTTCATCCATTTGACAATATCAGCGTGCAAATCATCATAATTAGTGATACCGGCTCTAGTGTTTGACCCTTTTGGATCTACATTTTTATTTCTCCAAACCCCAAAAGGGCTAATGCCAAACTGCACATCAGGTCTTTCAGCTTTTAATTGCATAGATAAACTTTGCACAAAATAATCGACATTATCTCTACGCCACTCGTCTTTTTCGCTAAATTGTCCTCCATATTTTTGATAAGATTCCTCATCCGGGAATTCCTGTCCTTGTATTTTGTAAGGATAGAAATAGTCATCGAAGTGAACACCATCAAGATTGTAATGCCTTGCCACTTCCATGATCGCATCTAATACAAACTTTCGTCCTTCGGGATGCCCAGGATCGAAATAATATTTATTACCGTATTTTACGAACCATTCTCTATGATGGAAAAAAGGATGCCCAGGTGCCAATGCCGTTGTATCTGCATTCATAGTCACTCTATAAGGATTGAACCACCCATGAAAATCCAAATTTCTTTTGTGAGCCTCATCAATCATAAATTGAAGTGGATTGAAATATGGAGTAGGAGCCTTACCTTGTTTTCCTGTCAGGTATTTACTCCAAGGCTCATATGACGATGGGTAAAATGTATCAGAAACGGGTCTTACTTGTACGATTACTGTATTGAAACCAAGCTCTTGTATCTTATCTAAATATCGAACGTAGTCCTCTCTTTGTTCTTCAGTAGTCGTAAGGTTAGGGGCAGGGAAATCAATGTTGTTGACGGTGGCGATCCAAACGCCACGGAATTCTCTATTACTTTGAGCTATTAGATTAGAACAAGTACATAAAAGAGTAATTAAAAAAAGTTGAAGTTGAAAAAAATGCTTCATGTCTGTTTGTAAAATCAATTGAGACATGAAGATAATTGATTTGTTTTATAGAATATCAATCCAACCTCTATTTAAGTTTGACCTCTAACCCCACCTTTAGATATCGACCAAAGACACTTTGCTGCGAAACAACATATACGGAAGGATCTAATTGCTGCATGATAAATTCAGTAGAGTTTGTCAGGTTATAAGCTTCAAGAAAAATAGAGAAGTTTTGTTTTGAATACCTAACCTCACCGCCCAAATTTAGATTACTAGCATCAGAACTATTATAAAAAAGGATGTAATCCACAAAAGGGGAAAATGCGACTGATCTATTAAACAAGTAAAAGTTATTTTTTAATCTTAATTGAAGCATTTCTTGAGTGTCACTAGCATTACTACTTTCGGTCTGAAAATGAAACTGACTGTACCTACACATAAGGTCATAGTTGTATGGAATTTTCTTAAATGCAGAAGAATTTTCAAATTTCACGATATACCTCTTACTCTCATTTTTAAATTCACTTTCTATTGTACTGTTAGTGGTTTCATTAAATAGAAAAGCGGGTTCTAAAACAAAAAATAAAGGGACATCAGAAAAACGTTTTTCCAGGGTTAAATACCCTATTTGATAGGAGGTAGGAAGCTGACCGCCTACTTGGGTAATAAAAGGATAGAACGATAAGTCATTAATATTTCCATTAAAGGATTTTCCGATCAGTGTTCCCATCGAAACATTAAATTGATATTGTGCAAAGTTTTTATAAATGTTGATATCAATAACTTGATCCAGCTGAGGAGAATATTCATGAATTGGTGGGGCGTAAACCGTATTGAAGTTTTTCAAGTTTAAGCCTTTTGCGACATTCGAAAGGATATAGGAAGAAGGAAATTGCTTATAGGAAACCGAGGTGTTGAAAAGTTTAAAAACATCAATATCCAACCGCCCTTTCAACTCAAACAGATTTTTTTGTTGATTTACAAAATTCTGATCTGTGTAGGTGATAGAATTATATCCCGCCTTTAAATCAATATTAAACCAGTTTTGTCTGAAATAATATTCTATATATGGAGTGTGTTGAAGGTATTTTAGTTCAGATGAGTTTGCTGTAAATAATGAAGTATTGATCAACTCATTGTCTTTATTCTTGCCTTCTTTTTTGATCTCAGAAGCATTGTGAAGAAATAAATATCCTGCTGTGAAATTTCCAAAACGGCTCTTGTAATTGAAAGAAAGCTGTTGAATAAAATTCTGATTTCTATTAAGACGATTTTGGGTGAAATCATATAAGGTATTATTATCCTCGTCTTGAAGATAAATTCCATATCTTTCATCATCATGCTTGAGTGTGATGTCATTGTTTTCCTTCACGAATGCATAATTCCCTTTCCATTGAATACCTATACCCGGTTTTGTCAATACCTCAACGATAGCATTTTGATAAAATTGAATGTCAGAATTATTGAAATCTGTGAGATAATTATTTTCAGGAGTGATATCCGAATGTTGACTTTCAAGGTTGTTGAATACAAAGTTGGCATTCGTTTTCACTTTAATACTGTCAGCGTCATACCTGTATTCGATTTTATTCTTCGTCGAAAAATTATCATTGGTCACATTGTTTTCAAATAACTGTTCTTCATTGTTCGTCAAAAATGTCTGTTGAGAATACTGAGCATTTTTAACTTTTGGAGCTTGGTTATATGTACCGATAAATAAAGTTGATCTTTTACTTAGTTGAATTTTTGAAGAAAGACCAAATGTGGCCTGTTGATTGGATTGGAAAAAAGAATTGAATCCATAAATATCCTCATTAAATGTTTCTTTCTCTGAAAGTGCCTCGAAATTGGCAGGTGTACTGAAGATTTTATTGAGGGTTTCTTTTCCAATGTTTTTAATCTGACTTAAAGAAATACTTTGATGTCCAAATCCGTCATATTCCCCAAAGAAATGAAACTTAGCTTTCTTCTTTAATGAAAAAAGATTGGTATATCCTCCAATTTGAGTATGTTCTTCACTTGTACCAATTGTTCCTCTAAGTTTCCCAAAAAGCGAGGTGTCAAAGTCTTCTTTTAATTTAATATCCAAAACAACAAGCTGATTGTCATCTAGAATTGAATCCTTGATTTTATTGTCTTTTTCGTCAAATCGGACTTCTACATTTTCGACAATGGAAGGATCTATGGATTTTGTAATGATTGCCGCTCCTACATCGGTAACTTCCTCGTTGTTGATCAATACTTTTTGAACTTGTTTTCCATTGACCTCGATGCTCCCGTCTGCATCAATTTTGACCCCTGCAATTCTACTTAAAACCTCTTCTAATGTCTGATCTGAAGTTTCTTGAAAGTGTGAAATATCATAGATCGTTGTATCCTCTTTTATTATGATTGGGGAGTATTCAACGATGCTTATTTCGTCCAAAGTAGTTGTTTTAGGAGTAAGTTGAAGTGTCAAAAAAAGATCATTTTTCTTATTATCAATGGCAACGGTTCTGTTCAATTTCTGAAAGGCTACATTGCTAACTTTTATATCAAAAACTTTCACCTTCTTAGGAACTTTAAGTTCAAATCGTCCTAACGAATCACTTACCCCATAGGAAATGATTTTGTTTTGTTGATATTGACAGATGGATACAACGGCAAAGGGAACCACCTCATCATTTTCAATATTAGTGATGTTCCCTTTGATATTGGTTTGAGAAAAGAGAGGAAATGAAAAGAAGAGAATAGGGATCAAGAAGAGAAATTTCCTCATATTATTTCATGTTTTTTTTCCACCAACTGTTAGAGTATTTCCTAATATTAAAGTCTTGTGAAGAAACTTTTAGATCTTCAGAAGTAGGTGTAGGTAGACTTAAATCAGCATAGTTCTGCCCCATTTCTATTTTTGTAGCTTCGCAAAAGTCATGACGATTCTCAAATTCGATTTTCAAAATCGCACCAGGTAATCCATTATACTTATGTGGACCAAATGTATAAGGAAGATCAGGGCAAAACCATGCGATTACTTTTTTGTGGTTTTCAACACCGTCTAATGGAGGAATCATGAAACCACCGTCTAATGCAGGTGCGTAGGCTTTTTGAACAGTATAACCCAATATTTCTTGCGTTTCATCTGTGATTGTCCAACTGATAGATTCTGTAGTTTCATGAACAATACGTCCTTTCTTTTCATCTTTGACGCCCACACTTTTTCCTTTTGTATCAGTATACCAATTGAAAGAAAAATTTGGTAAGTACAAGTGAACACCATCAGCAGTAACAACTTTTCCTTGGTTATACTCATAGTAATATTTTGACGTAGAAGAACTTGCTTCAAGTGTACCTATTGATTTTAGTTCAGGAAAGTTATTATGCCCGTATGTATAGGTGATTTTGATGTCATTTTGACAAAATGCAAAGCCAGAAGTAAAACCTATTAATAATAATGTGAAGTAAAAAGTGAATTGGATTTTCATGGTAGATGAGTGATAGAGTTTATAGTTATACACTTGCAGACTTTGGTGTAAAGTACTGCAAGTGTGATTTTATTATAATGCTTCTAATAATTTAGAACAGCTACATAACCAACATTCGGCAACTAACTGTCCACCAGAATATACTTTACATCTGATAGCTTCGTCTTCTTCAACAACTACTGTTTCAGTTGTCGCTTCTTCAGTTAGATTAGTTGAAGGGGTAGCAATGATACTTCCGAATGAAAAAATTGATACTGCTAGAATAGCTACGAACTTCATTGTCTGCTTTTTCATAATAAAAAATAATTAAAAAGGTTCTCCTACTCTTTTGAAAAGGCTTTTCGGATTCCGCCTATATAAATAGTTGCAACATTTATTTATTGGTATACACTAAGGGTTTATAAGTACAAGGAATAAAATATCAAGCATCAAGTTTTACTCTTTAGTTGCCTAAAGATTATGCTATGACTCAACAAATATTTGATCTTATGATTCCGAGAACTTATACAGGAGTTTTGATGAGATATTATTTATACACTCCACATTTATAGTTACTTATTAGTGGGATATTTTGTTTAAGTTTGGTGAATTGGCTTTAAATGAATTGGTTTTTAAAGTCAGAAGAATTTTTTTTCATAGAATTGTTTAAATAATTGAGATTTCGTTAATTGGTACTTATTAGATCCAATTCAATAATTTTTGTAATCAGCCAAACTTCAAAAAATGACTTTCTCATCTAAATATTTTTATTTTTTAACATTTTCTATTTCTATATCCTTTCAAAAATCATCCAAAGGAATAATGTTAACGGTCAGACTTCAATAATAGTCTTATACCAATCTTTTCATTTTTGATTTAAAAGCTGGGAAAAAAATACATTGCAATTAGCTAAAATCAGTTTCTCATCGCACTTAAAATCTATACAATATTCTATGTTTTGAGGAAAGCTCAGTCCTCAAGGAAGATTGCTATTTATTGTACTTTCAGTTTGCGAAATGAGAATACTCGTGTACTAACTATTCAACAATTAAATAATGGAAAAGACTTTTTTTCTTAAAAAGAAATTTACATCTGAACAAATCATTGCTAACATCAGATCAAAGAATAATTATGAGCAAACAGTTAAGTATCTCTATGATAAATATTTCGAGAATGTTCAAAAACTTGTCGTACAACTTGATGGAACCTTAGAAGATGCTGAAGACATTTTTCAAGATGCTCTTGCAAAGGTGATATGGAGTATAAATGAAGGACAGTTTTCTGGTAGATCACATATATCCACCTATTTAATTACAGTATCAAAGAATATGTGGTTGAAGACCCTTGCTAAAAGGAATAAAGCTGCAACTTATACCGTCGATGAAAAAGCGAATCTTGTTCCTTCAAATGATGACACTCTGTTACAAGAAACTCCTTTTGAAGGTAGAGAAGAGCCTTATACAAAGGCACTTTTTGAAGATGTATTATCCCGTTTATGTAAGGATTGCCAACTCATACTGAAAATGTATTATTTCGATGAAAAGACTTATGCTCAGATTTTACAGCTCAAAAAGGAAAAATATTCTTCTGAACAAGCGATTCGAAATAAGAAAAGTAGATGTTTGAAATATCTAAAAGTAGGGCTTCAGGGGAAAATCGAAGATGAAAACAGTCTATTGGATGTAATTTCCTCTTGTTTGTGATTTCAAATAAGAGTGTGTTAAAAGGGGTTCCTTCCTTTACACATTTTCTAAGTGGTATTGTATTAAGCCGTCAGTTGGAGACTGAATTATTTCAGGAGTCTCTAATTGGCATTCTTCAAAGGCTTTTAGAAGTAAAGGTGAGAAGTGATGGGCAATTGATCCTGTGATTTTTACTTGAGAATTTGAAGAACTTAAAAACGGAAGGATATAATATTGAATAAACTGATGAAACTGATCTAAAATCATTTGTTTTAAATGTTCATCATATTGATGATGCTCTATAATAAAAGGTGCAAAAGAAGCACAGAAAGTATTAGGATTTTTCTTTTTATAAAGTGATTCTAAGATATCCTCAGTTGTCAGATTGAAAGTGTCTATAAAATGACTGATCGTTTCCATAGATAGCTGAGTGGTCAGTAATTTTTGCAAGAAGGATAAACCAAGAGTGGCTCCACTTCCAAAATCACTTAACATATATCCTAAAGAAACCGGCTTATCAATGATTTGCTCTTCTTTGTAAAGGCAAGAGTTGGCACCTGTACCCAATATAGCAGCTACTCCGGAGTCTTTACCAAGTAAACCTCTGGCGGCACCCAACAGATCGGTATCTATTGTGATTTCAGTCTCAGGTAAAACAGCAGATAAAGCTTGTTCTACTTTGGCTTTTCGCTCTTCCGAGCTACATCCGGCACCATAGAAAAAAACCTTTTTGATGTCATTGATATCAACAACCTGTGGAAAGGCATAAAGATCCTGTTGAAAAGCTTTGATCAGCTCTTCTTTACTCCAAAAAAGAGGGTTGTACCCTGCCGATTTAAAGGAGGAGACTACTTCATTTTCTGAAAGATTCAGTAAAGTCCAGTCTGTTTTAGTGGATCCGCTGTCTGCTATTAATTGAAAAATAGTGGAATTATTTAAGTTGAAAAAAGTTTAATCTTTATTCTGTGACTTTTGAAAAACCATTAAGTCAGTACCATTTCTTTGCAATGCAAAAACAACAAAGATGATCAAGGCAATCACTAATATAATACTTGTAGCAGCCATAATCTTGTAAATATCAGTATTAGCCTGTGTTTCTAACTCTTTTTCTTTAAGTTGAATTTGTTGCTGTTGTAATTCTTTCTGTTGTGCTAACTGTAGTTTAAGGTCTTTATCGTTTGCACTTAAAACAGCAGAATTAAGTTCCCCTCTCGTCGTAGCTAATTCTTGCATAAGACTATTCGTAAGTTCTTTTTGCTTTCTTAAGGCTTCTTGAGCGGCGATTTCTGATTGTTCAGCAAGCTTTTGTTCTTTTAAAGATTGTACATGCTTTGCTTGTGCTTTTCCCAATGCCTCTTGTGTTTCAGCCAACTGTTGTTGAGTACTTTTTAGAAGCTCATTATGTTCTTTTGCACGTTGGCTCATATCTTGGATCACTCGGTTATTTTCGTCGATATTTCTTTGTAAACGGAATTTGTCGTCTTTTAATTCAGAAATGCGTGTTTCAAGTGATCGGATAGAACCTTGTTTCATATCCAATTTTTGATCATTGGTATTCAACTCTGCTTCTCTTTCATTCAGTCGTTTCTCTAGCCTTAGCATATCGTCTTTAAGGTCAAGAATACGATCATTCTGATGTTTAATTTTAGAGAGGTATGCACCGCTTTCGGCTTCAATTTGAGCATTTTTCTTTTCTAACTCATTGATTCGCATTCTCTGATGTTTTGAGCCATCTGCACCAGAAAAAGCCGCATATACACCAAGTACCCCACAGACTAGTAGTCCTATGACTCCCACTCTTACCCAACTTTTTTGTTGAACAAGCTCTTCTTTGAAACCGTTTGTATTATTTCTCATTGACTGTTTTTGCGAACAATAAATTTAATGTAATAACAGATAAAGTGGAAAATTAACCGAGTAAGTTAGATAAGTTTCCTAATTATAATGTAAAGCAGTGATATAGTGAAATGAATCTTGGTCAACTGCTTAAGGGAGAATGTCTATTCAATAGGTTATAATATTGTGATTTTCAATTTGTATTCAAAATAAAAATAAAAAATCATGGTTACATGATCAACTCATATTAAGAGTATACTTTACACTGCTTATCAATGAGTTAACTAAAAAATGAACACAATCCCTTTGTTTGTTACACAAATTTAAGAATAAAACTCGATTTTTTTTGCTTCCCAACCTTGAAATGAAACTTATAAAACTGCTTATCGTACTATGTAAAATGCAATTTTATATACATTAAATTATGTAACCTTAGAAAAGTACAATAAAAGACTTGTATTGTATAAAATATAGGTTTCAAATAAGTGTTAAAAAACTATTGTTATATTACTGATGTGTGTTATATTTGCATCCAATATTTTAATAAACCAAAAATATTAAAATAACTCGCTGATAATCAGCACAAGCGTCAGACGGACACTTGATTCTCTTACGAAATAAACTTTTAATGAGAAAGTTTTTACTTATTTTAACTGCGTTTGTATTAAGTATAGGAACAAGCGATTTTGCGGTAGCATCTTCAAATAATTCTATTACAAGTGTAAAGGATACAGATACTATGAAGAGAGAAGAATATATAAGAACCTTATATAAAGCCTTCGATCCAATCTGTAGAAAATACGGTATCAATACAAAGGTGGCTATATCCCAAGCGATAGCCGAGCAAGGTTGGGAACTGAGAAAAGACTTCAGAATTTTCAACATTGCATCCACAAACCCTACTAGAAGTAAATTAGTTTACGATAACGGGGAGCAGCGTTACCGACGTTATAGAATCTATACGTCATTGGAACAAGCGGTGGAAGATTATTGCAAAGTGCTAACTAGTTTCCACACTTACCGCAAAAATGGTTTGTTTGAGACTTTAGATCCAAACATGCAAATCGAATCAATTGCGAAAGGTGGATATGCAACAAATCCAAAGTACCAAGAATTGGTTACTGCGGTGATGGAGAAATTTGTTTCTCCAGTTGTAGATTATTTACGTGAAGAAGAAGCTTTGGCGAGAAGATCGGAAGAACTTCAATCTGTCACTTCGATCAGTAGCGTAGAAGCACAACACATCCGCTTCTGTTTACCTTCTGGGTATTAGAAGCCAACCCTTTTGACCTAACATATCGAAAAGAATACGAAACAGGAGATCCTACTAATGTAAGATCTCCTGTTGTTATTTAAAGGGTGGAACAAATGTCAGTGTTAAATTTGTGTTACTGAGAAATTCAATGATTTTTTTCAATAACATTACTCGGGTTTAAGAATAGAGTTAATTGTGCCGTCCATATCTTTATACCCTTTACGTCCAAGGTCACGGACAACTTCTCCTTGTGCAAGGAGATCATCCCAGATGTTCATCTCTACGATTTCATAGAAATTTCTTTCATCTTCCTCAGTAGCAAATTGGTAAAGATCCTTTAGACCTTTGCGTTGAATCTCATCTTTGATCAAGATGTCTTTCATGCGTTGTACTAGTTGTGCACATACACCTAATTCAAATTCTGAATTAGCACGAATGGAAACATTGAATTCGTAACTGTCTCCTTGGGCTGTTGCAGTAACGCGGGGTTTGATAAAATGCTTCATGAGGCTCTGTTTACGTAGTTTTTTGACTTTTTTCTAGACCGATAGACGGTGATAAGACGGGTGTCCTCAAAGATAAAAATGTACGATTTGTACTTTCTTTTATCCCTTCGGCAGTGTGAACCATAGCTCTCTGATTTATACGCCTGGTACACGATGTTTAGATAATCTTTTTTTCGCCAATGCCGACATCTTTTGGACATCGCATTATAGGCATGGGTGCTGATCTCAATAAACATATAAGCTAGAAAATAAAAAAACGCACAGTCTCCCGTCTAGAGCTTGCACGTCGATGATAAAAATTGATAAGTAACAAGAGTGCCAAGCACTTATCTATAATTTAAGTAAAAAAAAGGAGAAATGCACTTTTTGAAGGTAAGTGCCCTTTTCATTTAAGATAGGGTAGGTGGTGTTGGATTTTTCTAGAATGAGATTTTACAAAAAGTTGACCTCATTTTTATTGTATTCTCAAATATGTTACGTATTTTGAAAGTCCGTGCTCTTCAGTTTTGTAAGCCGCATTAAAAATAAATTTATAGCTATGAGCAATACTCCTCTTGAAGAAGGGAAAGATTATTATATCGAAAATGGCTTGTACGTTTTCACTAAAGAGTATCATTTGAAAAGAGGATACTGTTGTAAGAACCAGTGCAAACATTGCCCTTGGGGATTTAAAAAGAAAAAGCAAAAGACGTCCGTTTTTTAATCGACGTTGCACCAATAAAAAAAGGATTGATTAAATGTTTAATTTTAATCAATCCTTTTTTTCTAAGGAAAAAAGAACAGTTAAGAGTAATAAGGTAAGAGATAGTTTGTAATTTCTACCATCTATTATTTCAGAATCTATAAGTAAGAATAAAAAAACAGAAGTAGATCTGAAGTAATGTTATCCAAAAAGTATCTTACCTCTTACCTCTTTAGTAAGAATATGTTCCATAAGGAGAGTGAATATCTAATGACTTACTTCCTTCTTTTGTTTCTACACGACCAACGATTTGAGCATCTACATTGAATGACTTCGAGATGTCAATGATTGTCTGAGCATGTTCAGGAGCAACATAGATTTCCATACGGTGACCCATGTTGAAAACTTTGTACATTTCGCTCCAATCTGTACCACTGTTCTTATGAATCATTTCGAAAAGTGGTGGGATAGGGAATAAGTTGTCTTTTACAACATGTACATTGTCCACGAAGTGCAATACTTTCGTTTGTGCACCACCGCTACAGTGAACCATACCGTGAATTTCAGGTCTTAACTCGTCCAATACCTTTTTGATAATTGGAGCGTAAGTTCTTGTAGGAGACAATACCAATTTACCAGCATCCAAAGTTAAGTCTGCAATGGCATCTGTAAGCTTTTGTGTACCTGAGTAGATCAAGTCGTTAGGAACTTGAGGGTCGAAGCTTTCAGGGTATTTATCTGCTAAATATTTTGCAAATACATCGTGACGAGCAGAAGTAAGACCGTTACTTCCCATACCGCCGTTGTATTCAGATTCATAAGTTGCTTGTCCGTAAGAAGCTAAACCTACAATCACATCACCACCTTGGATGTCGCTGTTGTCGATTACTTCATCACGTCTCATTCTTGTTGTTACAGTACTATCTACAATAACAGTTCTTACAAGATCTCCAACGTCTGCTGTTTCACCACCAGTACTGTGAATGTCAAAACCATTGTCACGAAGCATTTGTAATACTTCTTCAGTTCCGTTGATCAACTCAGAGATTACTTCACCCGGAATAAGGTTTTTGTTTCTACCAATTGTAGAAGATAACAGAGTACTGCCAGTTGCACCAACGCAAAGCAGATCATCCGTGTTCATGATAATAGCATCTTGAGCAATACCTTTCCAAACAGACATATCACCTGTTTCTTTCCAGTATAAATAAGCTAAAGATGATTTTGTACCAGCACCATCTGCGTGCATGATTGCACAATAATCGGAATCGCCTGTTAGAATATCAGGAACGATTTTACAGAATGCTTTTGGAAATAAGCCTTTATCTAATTGCTTGATGGCATTGTGAATGTCCTCTTTTGAGGCGGAAACACCGCGCTGTGCATATCGCTCTTGCATGAGATTCAATAGGTTGTAATGAAAATGGAAAAGCCCATACCCTGTTGTGATTTAACTTTATATGGGAATGGGCTGATGGCGCAAAAATATACTTTTTACGGGGATTATTAAATGTTTTCCATAAGAAAATAAGTTATCCTGTTGACTTTAGCTGATATTTTTAATGTATTAACGTTCCGTAGCGACATCATCGGCTGTAATAATAGGCGCTTTGTTTCCCCAAGAGTTTCTAATATAATTCAATACATCTGCAGTTTCTTGGTCTGATAATACACCTTGTTCAGGCATTGCACCTGTATAAGTTACCCCATTAATAGTGATAGGTTTTTCTAAACCATGTAAGACCTGACGAATTGCTTGATGTTTATTTTTTACTAAATACTCTACACCTGATAATGGTGGAACTTGAGGTTCTATTCCTTCTCCTTGCTCTAAATGACAATGCATGCAATTCACCATATAAACACCTTGACCTCTCTTGATACTTTCTTCTAATGGATTATAATTGATGAATGAAAACAAGGTTATGGCTAATAATAATGATAGGTATAATGTTATTTTTTTCATGATGAATATCTTTAGGTGTTAATTTTACAATTATAATTCAAATGTACCCTTTTTTATAGATTCGGCAAGTGATTATTGTCAACATAATGAGAAGAAAAATAAAACCTTAAGCTTGTTTTTTCTTCTTCAAAAGGAGGTCTTTTTCAGGAATGCTGTTTGTGTTGTTTAGGAAGAAGCAAACTTTTCTAAGCCTAACCCGAATAATGCGAAATCATATTTTACAGGGTCATTTTGGTCAATCTTTTTTAAATTTTCAGTTAACTCCACCGCTGCATTCCAATCCGATTGTTTTCGTGTCAATAACTTAAGTTTTCTACTCACTCTTTCCACGTGTACATCCAACGGACAGATCAATTGGCTTGGCTGTATGGTATTCCAAATTCCAAAATCTACACCTTGGTTATCTTTCCTCACCATCCATCTCAAAAACATATTGATTCTTTTGCAAGCCGATTTTCTTGCGGGAGTTGCAATATGTTTTCTAGTACGCTGAGGAGCATCTTCGTCTTCAAAGAAATAATCATGAAAGGCGATGAGAGAATTTCCTACGTTTTCATCTTTCTCAGAATAACCGATCAGAAAAGCATCTTCCAGTGAATTGTATTTTTGATAATGCTTTTGGAAGAACGAAAGAAAATACAACGTGTCCACATCATTGAAGGTACGGTGCTTGAAACTCAGAAAGGGTTTTAGATCACTTTCTGTATGATTGATAATAAAGTCGTGAGGAGCATTGTCCATCAAGATTACCAATTCTTTGCACTTATTTATAATGGTCTTCCTCTGTCCCCAAGCTAGCACTGCTGCCCAGAACCCCATGATTTCTATATCTTCTTTTTTTGAAAAAGAATGGGGGATACAGATAGGATCATCTGGAATAAAATTAGGTTGATTATATTTTTCGTAACTGTTTTCAAGAAGTTCGTACATGTCAAAATTATATTTTTGAGTGTTTAGACCCCGAAAAATAGCCCTAAATCATCTTTTTTTCTTAATGATTGTAATATTTCTTCTTTTTTTTTGAAAAGGGTTTGGAGTGAATAGGGTTTTCTAATACCTTTGCACTCGCAAAAAACAGTTGCTCCGTTCGTCTAGGGGTTAGGACGCCAGGTTTTCATCCTGGTAGCACGGGTTCGAATCCCGTACGGAGTACAAGTCTAATTGAGACTCAAAATCAATACCCCGCTCCGTTCGTCTAGGGGTTAGGACGCCAGGTTTTCATCCTGGTAGCACGGGTTCGAATCCCGTACGGAGTACAAGT
>NZ_JACVVP010000068.1 GCF_014534745.1 Flammeovirga sp. EKP202 | reverse complement strand
TGGAATTGGTAGACACGCTAGACTCAAAATCTTGTGAGCTTTGCTCGTGTGGGTTCGAGTCCCACCCTAGGTACTACAATTGTTTTTTAATTTCCGCCTGGGTGGTGGAATTGGTAGACACGCTAGACTCAAAATCTTGTGGGCTTTGCTCGTGTGGGTTCGAGTCCCACCCCAGGTACAAAAAGCATTGATAGAAATATCGATGCTTTTTTTTTGCTCAAAAATTCATCTCCTATAATAAGGTATAAAAGGCCTGTAAGTAGAAACAGCCCAAGAACGCTCAACTGAAAATCCCTGTCTTCTTTAATATTAAAATTGCGATACAAATTATTTGAATCTTAATGCTAATTTTAGTGGCTGAAAGCAAATTATTTTTAGATAAATGCTACGCTCACATTTTAGGGGTTTTAGAGTGAATGTGATGTTTGTTAAATGTTATATGAAAAAACTAAGTATATAAACTAAAAAAGAATTCAATAGATGAATGATTTAACATTTGAAGCATATACCTGGTTAACAGAACTAAATGAAGTGAAATCTGCAGAAATAATCAGCGAGTCTACAATTGAAAATGAATATACTGATACATTTTTTGCTTTAACTGGTGACAAATTTTGGAACGTATATAATATTCAAATACTAATAGTAGACAAGTACTTTAAACATATGAAAAAAGGGAGAGTTAGAAGAAGAGAAAAAGTCAATTGAAGATGCCCTCAAGGATATTGCAGAAAAGGACCATGTTATCATTTAATGTTAAGAATGTCAAGTGAAGAAATGTTTAGAATTAACGATAATATTGAATCTGATTTAGTTGAAGCTGTAACAATAAATAAACCACGTAATTCTATTTTACTTGGACAATTTAATCCTTCTTTAAATCGTTTGGTTCACCCATTATGTATTTCATCATTCATTTATCTAAATGAATTAAATCACATAACAAAGTCCAAAAAAAGCATTAAGTTAGTAGTGAAATTGGTAGGTTATTGCGTGTAAGCAAGACTCCACAGATTGAAATAATTAAAAAAGGCTTGAGGCTATTTAGTAGATGGAACGTATATTCTTTGAAATGCTTTTTAGCAAAGTCATTAGTTGTAATAAATTCGACATTAGCTTATGAATAAATTAAATGTGTTTGTCAGTTCCACATGTTATGACTTGTCTCAAATTAGAGTTGATATCCGTGATTTTATATTAGATATTGGATATAATCCAGTCCTATCAGAATTTGAAAATTTCCCAATAAATCCATCAAATAGAACAATTGATAATTGTATTGATGCAGTTAAAAATAATGCCGATATTTTTGTACTAGTAGTTGGAAATAGGTACGGAAGCTTGATTGAAACTGGTCGTTCAATAACTAATACTGAATTCCTAACAGCAAAGAAAAAAGGGATTCCAATTTATGTCTTCATTGATAGGAAAATGTTGAATATTCTTCCTGTTTGGCAAAAAAATAAATCAGGTGATTTTTCTAGTTTTGTTGATACAACAAAAATATTTGAGTTTATTTCTGATGTAAGAGATAATTCAAAGCTATGGACTTTTGAATTCGATACTGCTCAAAATATTGTTTCAGTGTTAAAAACTCAATTTTCCTACCTATTTAAAGATTCCTTACTACTCAAAAATAAATTTCATTCTGAAATAGAAGAGCTTTATCGATTAAATATTTCGAATGAAGCATTAAATCTAATTTTAGATAAACCAGAATCTTATGAAATAAGATTTTTTATTCAAACAATGAAAGATGAAATTAGTAAAAAAGAATCTTTAAAAAACGATTATGAATATTCAATAATATTGAATTCCAAATTTGCAATTTATGATAATCAAGACTTGGTTAATTGGGTTCAGCAAAGGCTAGCTGTTTTAGGCAATTTAATTGAGTCATTGAATAGATTAATTCATGATGCTTACCCAAAATTTTATGCAGAGCCTGGTACTCCTTCTGATTTAAAGGGCCTTTTTTATACATCGGAAACTTATGCTAGAATTTATGAAAATATTATTCAATGGACTATAGAAACTGCTAGTACTTGTGTGAATGAAGAGTACTTGGAATTGAGAAATAAATTGGCAAAGCTCTCAGATCAGGCGATAAATGAAATTTGGAAATACCCTTTTGAAAATAGTGAGAAGATAAATAAGGCTTTAAATATGTATGAATCAAATAATTCATCTAATAAATTAACTTTAGAGCTTAAGATAGGTATTGACAATCAAGCTTTAGATGATTACAACAAAGAGTTTGAAAACCTTAAAAACATTCTTAATAATTAAACTAAAAGTAATTATTACATCTTGCATTTTGATCTATTTCATTGGTAATTTGTGTGTTGTCAGAGAAAAATACATCAAATATTCTTTCTCACAATAATATCCGGTAGCACCAATTTAAGGGGGAAACATTAATTTATAATAGATGGCTTGTGAATTGAATATCCTTGCCTTAGAAATATACTAATACAGAATTCAATTCCCCCATTTTATTAAGGTTTTCACCTTATTTAAATTTTTATGAATATGTTTTTTTCAATGCAAAAGATGGTCTTTATATTTTAACCAACAAAACAGACTAATAATACGAAATGACATGAATGATTTTATGCTATAGTCAATACCGAGTTATTTGTAACGAATTCTATTATGAAAGATGCGACTCAATGAATACTTGCTGTATCAAGATAAATTAAAAACGACTAAAATCATGTTAATAATCAAACCTTAAGCTCTAATGTGTTTATCATAAAAATGAAAATTGAAATCAATGAAATAAAACCAATTGAAAAGTTTTCGTACCTCGAAGTTGGAAATCAACAATCAAAAAATGGAAATCCATTGATCATAAGTCGGGAGCTTCCCATTTATACAGGAGAGTTTGAAAATGAGAAAACGAATCTTGACTTTTTAGTTGTTTGTTCAGATTTGCAAGGTGTTGTAAAAGTTGACAGCGAACATAAATTATTAGGTGAAGAGTTACCAGAATTTATTAAGTTGCTCATAGAGGTAGAACTGACTGAAATTGAAAATCCCAGAATTGGAGTTGTAATTTGTGGTGATTTGTATACAAGTTTAGAAAAAAGAGGAGCAAGTGGTGATGTTAGAGTAGTATGGAGGAAATTTAAAGATCAATTTGATTGGGTTGTAGGTGTTGCAGGTAATCATGATAGATTTGGTATGAGACTGAAACATTAGATTTTAAATCACAAGAAAATATTTATCTTATTCATAAATAAATTCAAGAAATAGATGATTTGAAAATTGGAGGAATAAGTGGCATTATAGGGAGAGCCGATAAAATAAATCGAATTGGCGAAAAAGAATACTTAGATACTCTCAATAGAATGCTAAAGAAAGAATTAGATTTTATCATGCTTCATGAAACACCAAATCACCCAAAATTGGGATTTTTAGGTAATGAAAAAATAAGAGAAACTATTGAGCATGGAGGAATATCTACTATATTTTGTGGACATTGTTTTTGGGAAAAAACACTAGTTAAATTGAGTAATGATTCACAAATAATAAATGTGGATTCAAAGGTCGTTATATTGAAAAAAGTAAAGTAGGTGAATTCAATAAAAGCTAAGATAATTAGAGTTATAGGTATACTACTACCCGTATTTTTATTGGGTAATTTTATGGCAAAAACAGAGGTGTTTTTGACAATTATGCTTGGATTTATATGGATAAGTTTGATTTTAATGACTCTTATTATCGGGGTAACAGATCTGATTTACAAAAAGCGTAATTTTAGAATACCTTCAAAAATTTTACTGATATTAACACTAGCTTTTATTATTTCATTACCTATACGGAAAAATGACTGGGATACTAAACGGAAAAAATGTGAAGTTTTAATTTCACATCTCGAAAATATCAGAATTAAAGAAGGGAGATATCCACCTTCAATCGCTAAACGTTTATTAAAATATGATGAAATACAGTATTCTATAGACTCTTTAGGCCAATCTTACATACTATCGTATAGTATTGATGGTTGGCACAGAGAACAATATAGTTCTAAAACTAAAGAATGGTTAGGGTATGAGTAATAAAAAAAAATGAAGTATAATCCAAGATTTTTAAAGTCATGTGTTCTTGACTACAGTAAGAAAATGAGAAGGTTAATTCATATATCAACACTATTTATCCTAATCATTGGGGTGACTTCTTGTGATCAAATTAAAAATAAGACTGAAAAAGTGACCACTAAGATTAAAGAAAAAGCAAAAAATAAACTTAGGGTACAAACTCAAAAGGTTATTGATAAAGTTGCTCCAACATTTGATCATGATAAACCTGATACTGAAAATAATCGAAAAAGATTCTCAGACTTTTTAAAAGTTGAAATCACTCCTGATGTAAAGAATATTTACTGTTTTGATGATGTAATAGGGATAGATGCAGATTATATGTTTGCTTTTAATTGCAACGAGACTACATCTCAAAAAATAATTGAATATCATCATCTATCTATCGACTCTCTGAATACAAATAATGGTTTTAGTATGCAAAACGACTTTGAATGGTGGGACAAAGATAGAATTGAAAATTTACAGAAATATAGTTGGACCAATGGAAACCAATATTTTAAATATTATTGGTACGATAGTGAGAATGGTAAGGCTTATTTTTTTGATTTCGATAGATGACTTCTGGGGTGAAAGAATCATTCTGATTGTCTATTTTTTCTCTATTAAAGCCCGATAGAAGACTAACCTTAATAAATTCATAATACAACTTAGTATCATGTAAAGTCATTTCCTTACTACTTTTACCCTAATTGAAAAAACTAAGGCTATTAAAAAGCTAGATTAGATGAACGAACTACAACTCTTTCGTGAGATTTCCGAAGGTGATATTAACGCTTTAAACATTTTATTTGAAACCTATTACCAGCGATTATGTGATTTTGCTTTTACTTATTTAAACGATTATCCACAAGCGGAAGAGCTTGTTTCTGATGTATTCGTGAAGATTTGGGAGAGTAAATCTATTTTGAAAGGGGTAACGTATCCGCGTTCATTTCTTTTTACAATGGTTAAAAATCAATGTATTAGCCTTACTAGAAAGACAAAACTAACCGTGAGTTCTATCGATGAAATTGAAGTCGTTCAATCCACTTTATCACCCGAAGAAAATATTCTCACAGAGGATCTAAATGAGGCTTGGGAACAATTTAAAGTCAATATTCCTTCCTTACAATTACAAGCATTTGAGTTAAGCCGTTTTCATCAATTAAAATATCAAGAGATTGCAGAAGTGTTGGAAATCAGTGTCAAAACCGTAGAAAAGTACATTGGCAATACGCTTAAAATGATTCATAAAGACTTTTTAGAAAAGCATCTTTAGTTGTTCAATGTTTCGAAAAGATGAATAAAACATTTTTGTAATTAACGATTCCTTTACATTAAAACCATAGGGTAAATTCAGGTTACCGCGTCTTAGCATTGAAAACAAAAAAATATGCAAGACGAAAAGTACATAGAGATAGCAAAGAAGTTGGCTGGAGAAAAACAGCTAAAAGAGAAGGATCAAAATGATCATGATTTTTTAGAGCTAAAAGCAACTTGGGAACACCTGCCTCAGCAAAAGCATACAGCAAATCTTGAGAGAGGCCGTCAGTTGATGATGGATAAAATTCAAGGAAACGCTTCATCTGAGAAAATAACCAAAGAGAGGGTTTTCCAACCATGGATGAGGTATGCAAGCAGTGTAGCTATTTTCCTGATGCTAGGTATTTCGTATTTCATATATAATAGTTTTCCTAATCACTCCTCAGAAGTTTTCGTAACTGCCACCAAAGGAAATAAGAGAGTGGTATTAAAAGATGGTAGTACGGTTTTACTTCATCAAGGAGCAAAACTTTGGTATGAAGAAGACTTCAATAGAACTGTACGATTGGAAGGAGAAGGCTTTTTTGACATTACTCATAACAAAGAATATCCTTTTGAAGTCATGCTACCAAGTATGGAATCGAAAGTGAAAGTCTTAGGGACATCATTTAATATTAATACGGTAGAACATTCGGTTAGCCTCTTTTCAGGTAGCGTTGAGGTATCGAATCAAAAACGCAAAACTTTTTTAGAACCTAGCGAAAAAGTGGTGATTTCTATGGATCAATTTGATGTAAAAACCTTTGATCCTTCGAATGAAGCAACATGGAGAAAGTTTGACTTAGTATTGAAAGATCGAGCATTGACGGAGGTAATTGATCAATTAGAACGTTGGTACGGACATAAAATTATTGTCAAAGATCCGGCACTATTGCATTATACTGTTTCGGTAAAGTTTGAAGATAATAGCTTAGAAGAAGCACTTGACAATCTGTCGTTTATGCTAAAGCTTAACGTGAAAAAAGAGGGAGATTACTATTACTTAATCAAAGAATAAAAGACCCATTGGGGTTAGTTTATTATATAAAAAAAGGCAACATGTGATGTAGGAGTCCAAATGTTGCCCAAGATTTTTATTGTCTTTTCAAAAATAAAATTATGAACAAAAGGAGACTTTTACAAGTCTGTTGCCTAGTATTACTATGGCAAGGAATGACTTTTTCGGTAAATGCATTTACCAAGCAACCTGTTGTATACCTTACAATCGTTACTCAACAAACTTTTAAGGTAGAGGTAACCAATCAGCCTATCACCAGTATTTTTTCTTCCATTGAAAAGCAAAGTGATTTATCCTTTTCTTTTGTGAAAGAAGATATGGAGAAAGTAGGGAAGGTGACCTTCAAAAAAGAAGGAACAATCACTGAACTTCTTAATAGCATTTCGAGTACTTTTAACCTTGAGTTTAGAGAAAGAAATAATGTTATTTATGTGACTTCTGCAGAGAAATCGGCAACAACGTCCGAAGTAGGAGTACAACAAGAAGTAAGAACAATTCGCGGTACAGTAGAAGATCAAAAAGGAGAAGCACTTCCTGGAGTTACTGTACAAGTAGAGGGAACAAATAAAGGATCCATCACTGATCTGAATGGTAATTTCATCATCGAAAATCTTTCTCCAGAAACGTCCCTGACTTTTAGTTTCACAGGTTATGAAAGCCAAACGATTGCGATAAAAAACAGATCAAATTTTAATATTGTCTTGAATGAAGATGTACAGCAATTAGAGGAGATTGTGGTAGTAGGATATGGTTCTCAAAAGAGAAGTGAAATATCGGGTGCCGTTTCTTCTATTTCTGCTGATGATCTTAACCAAGGCATCATCATGTCACCTGCGGAGTCATTACAAGGTAGAGTGGCAGGGGTGACGGTAACCTCAGCAAGTGGTGAACCCGGTGCAGCTTTGAATATCAATATTCGTGGTGCAAGTTCTATTCGTTCGGGAAATGCACCCCTTTATGTGATTGATGGTGTGCCATTGGACAATTCTCCAGTTGCGGCAGCAGCACCGGAAAGTGCAGGTAGAGAGTGGGGTGCTGAAGCAAAGAACCCTATGAACTTTTTAAATCCCAATGACATCGAAAAGATGGAGATTTTAAAAGATGCTTCTGCTACTGCAATTTATGGTTCAAGAGGTTCAAATGGTGTTATTCTGATTACCACTAAAAAAGGACAACCAGGCCAAAGCAAGATCAATTATTCCAATTATTTTGGTGTTTCTAATGTAGCTCGAAAAATCGATATGATGGATGGCGATCAATACAGAACGGTAGCCAATAAGCATAATATCGGTGATATCTATTCGGAGACAATCAGTACAGATTGGCAAGATCAAATCTATCGTCAAGCTTATACACAAAATCACAACCTTTCATTTTCAAGTGGAAATGAGAGAGGTGGACGTTCATTTGTATCCCTTTCTTTTATGGATCAAGAAGGTTTGATCAAAGAAAGCGGAATGCAAAAGTTTACAGCTCGTTTTAATAATACCCAAAGCTTTTTGAAGGATAGAGTAAAATTGGATATCAACTTTACTGCATCACATATTAACGACTTAGCGGCACCAACTTCAGACCGTTCATCAGCAGATGGTGAGATCATCACGAATGCACTAAAAGCGAACCCCACTTACCCTGTTTACAATGATGATGGTTCTTTATTTTTCTTCCCTTCAGGTGCTAACCCTTTAGCATTTTTGGAATTATACAAAGATGAAACTAGAACAAATAGAATGTTGGGTAATGTGGGTGCTACTGTCAATCTTATCAAAGGATTAGATTGGAGAACACAGGTAGGTGTGGATTATGCAATGTCGTCAAGAAGCGTCTTAAATCGCCCAAATAATATTGCTTTTATGAATCCTAATGGACGTATTTCAAAGTTGGATAATGAGAATGTAAATACCATTATTGAAAACTATTTGACTTACAATAAGACCATAGGTCGTTCTTCATTTAGTGTTTTAGCAGGTCATTCTTATCAAGAAATTCTATTAAGAGCTCACGGTTATACGACATCAAACTTTACTACTGACGAAATAGAAGGAGATTGGAATCCTGGTATTGGTACTGATTGGACATCTGTTGCTCCTTTCGGATCTGGTGAAATCAATAGATTACAATCTTTCTATGGTCGTGTGAATTACACTTTTGATAATAAGTACAACCTTTCCGCTTCCCTTCGTACAGATGGTTCATCAAAGTTTGGTGAGAACAATAGATATGGTGTCTTCCCCGCTTTCTCTGCAAGTTGGAGAATTATTGAAGAGGAATTCTTAAAAGGACAGAACATCTTGGATGATTTGAAACTTCGTGCAGGTTGGGGTATGACAGGTAATCAAGAAATTCCTGGGAAAATCACTCAACAGGCCTATGCTTCAGACAATGGTTCAGGATATTGGTATAATGGAGTATTCATTCCTGGTATTGTAATGGGAAGAACTCAAAACCCGGACTTGAAATGGGAAATGAGTGAGCAAACAAACATTGGTGTTGACTTTGGTTTCTTGGAAGGAAGATTGACAGGTTCAGTAGACTATTTCCATAAAACGACTCGTGACATGTTGGTGTATATGCCAGCACCTGCACCTTCTCCGGTTCCTTACGTTTGGGAAAACATTGATGGAAGAGTGATTAACAAAGGTGTTGAATTGAACTTAAATGGTGTATTGGTAGCGAAAAAAGATTTCCAATGGGATGTGAATGTAAATGCGGCTTATATCAAAAATGATGTTCAAGACCTGCCGGTTTCTAGAATTATGACAGGTATGTTGCACGGTCCAGGTGTAGGTGGAAGTACGATTAATGTGATTACAAACGGTGCTCCTTTGGGTTCATTCTTATTGTTTGATTTTAAAGGATTCGATGAAGAAGGAAATTACATTATCGATGATAAAAATGGTGATGGTATTATCAATGATGATGATCGTATCATTGCAGGATCAGCCATTCCTAATTGGACATTTGGTTTGAGTACATCAATCAAGTATAAAAAATGGGATGCATTTATCAACTTCAATGGCGTAGCCGGAAATAAAATTTACAACAACACCGCCAATGCATTTTTCTCCGTTCCTGGTTTAGCCAATGGCTCTAATGCCACTCAAAAATTAGCCAATTCAGGAGAGTCAGCGACTAACATTCCAGTACCTTCTACTTACTATTTGGAAGACGGAAGCTACTTAAGATTGGATAACTTAACTGTTGGGTATACCATTGATGCCAACAAAGTGGATTGGCTGTCAAGCTGTAGAATTTTCCTTACAGGACAGAACTTATTCCTCTTGAGTAATTACTCAGGTTATGATCCAGATGTCAATGCAAATAAAGCAGTCAATGGAAACCTATCGTACGGTATCGATTATGCGGCCTACCCTAAAGCAAGAACTTTCTTGATGGGATTAAATATCAATTTCTAAACGAATAAATCAATCAACTTGAATGAGGTAACTGCTTCTTAAAAGTAGAAACCTCATTCAAAAAATATAGAATAATGAAAAAGATCACCTTATTTATAGCATCATTTATGATCTTCTTGAGTGCTTGTAATTTATCAGAACCAATCTTGGATGAAGCACTCAACCCAGACCTACCCAACTCTGATGGAGGACCTGAAGCATTAATGGCTGCGACTTACAACATGATGTTGAATACTTTCACAGATCACGAAAACGTTTGGCCTCTTCAGCAAGTCAGTACTGACGAAACGATTTGTCCTACTCGTGGTACAGACTGGGATGGTAATGGCCAATGGAGAGAAATCTACGGACATACTTGGACGGCATTTCATGTAACAATTGGAAGTACTTGGGAAAAGCTAAATACGGGTCTTGCGAGAGCCATTATGACGGAAAGCGAAGTAATGAAATCGGATAAGCCACCGCACAAGCAAATTCTTGCCGAAGCGAAAGCCATGAAAGCGTTTTATATGATGACAATCTTGGACCTTTGGGGAAAAGTACCATACCGTGAAGCGGAAGGTTTAGATTTCAGAGACCAACCGATCATTTTAGAAGCGGATGAGGCTTTTGAAAAAATTGTTGAAGTATTTGAAGATGCATTATCTGATTTGCCAAGCTCTTCTGATGTTGAATACTACCAAATCACAAAAGAGGCTGTAAATGGTATGTTGGCGAGACTTTACTTGAACAAATCAGTGTATGTAAACCGTTATGAAAACGTATCTTTTGATGCACAAGACTTGGACAAAGTAATTGCATATACATCAGAGTTAATCAATAATGGCGGTTTTGCTTTAGAATCAGAAGACTATTTTTCTTTATTCTCTAAAGATAATGACGACAAGAACGAGATCATTTTCGGAGTAAAACAAGAGTATTTGAATGAATTAGGTTCAAACAAGTTGGCTTTATTTGTTACTGGTAGAAACGTTTGGGTTTCTAATGCCCACAGAGGCTGGAACGGTGGTGCTACTACCGAGGTGTTTTATAATACTTGGAAAGGAAAAGAAGCAGATCCACGTTTCCATAAAGAAAACTTCAAATATGAAACAGGTTCTATTCCTGAGGAAGAGTATCACTTAAACCGAGGTTTTATGGTAGGTCAACAATACGGTGTGATCAGAAACGAGGACAATTCAGACTTTCTTAGAGATGAAAAAGGTTGGTTGATCATCGATGAGTTGACAAACTTCAGAAACAACGAACCAATGATTTTCACTCCTGAAGTGAATTTAAGTAATGAAACACAAGCGGCAGGGGTTCGTGTCTATAAATTTGAATTTGATAATGGAGCAAGTAACACCGCCGTTAGTTCTGTCAATATTCCAATTATGCGTTTAGCTGAAATCTATTTGATGAGAGCTGAAGCGAAATTAAGAAAAGGAGATCAAGGAGGTGCTGTTGCAGATATTAATACAGTTCTTTCAGCAAGAGGGGCAAAACTTTTAAGCTCTATTGATTTAGAAGGGATGTTCAATGAAAGAGGATTCGAACTGTATTGGGAAGGTTTCAGAAGAACAGACCGTTTACGTTTTGGAAAGTTTGATGAGACCTATAAAGATAAATTGGTTTCAGATGTAAACCGAAGAGTATATCCTATTCCTCAAAATGCATTGGATGCGAATAAAGATTTGATTCAAAATCCTGGTTATTAATTCTTGGAAATGAAGGAATGGAACGTACACCATGACTGAAGTCATGGGCAGGTGATATAAACTCCATCAACACTAAAGTGTTGCCTAAGTTTTGAACCTTAAAGACTTCAGTTTTGGAAAGGTTTTATTATCACTTGCCCGTAGTTTTACTTTGATGCACGAAACAGTTCTTTACTCACAGTACTAGATTAGATTATTGATTACAAGGGAGGCTCTCGGGTCTCCCTCTTTTTACATTAAAATGGAAAAAAAATACAACGTATCTCGCCGTTCGTTTTTACAAAAATCAGCTTTGGTATCATCATTATTCCCATTTGTTGGTTGTCAAGCTGTAGAAAAAAGGGCGGAGCAAAAACCATTAGTTTCTTTCGGTTTGATCACAGACAGTCATTACGCCGAAAGAAAAAACAATCCATCGGATAATGTCAATCATTACGATCAAAGCCTCTTTAAGATGGGAGAGGCTATCCAAGTTTTCAATCAAAAGGACTTAGATTTTGTCATTCATTTGGGTGATTTTAAAGATCAGGATGAAGAACCCAATCGAGAAAATACGATCAATTACCTTAAAGCAATAGAAAAAGAGTTTTCACAATTCAAGGGAGATAAATTTCACGCCATTGGCAATCATGATATCGATGGAATCAGTAAAAAAGAATTCTTATCTATGATTGAAAACACAAATATTGAACCCTCAAAAAGTTATTATTCCTTTGATAAAAACAATGTACATTTTGTTGTATTAGATGCGAATTACTTTGAAGATGGAACGGATCATGATAAAGGGAACTTTCATTGGGAAGACGTACACATTCCAAAACATCAGCAAGAATGGTTGAAGAAAGACCTTGCTCAAACTAATTACCCAACCCTCGTTTTTATACACCATACCCTTCACCCCATGAACGAGGAGGATGGCAAATACTACCCAACGGAACACAAAGAAGTAAGAAAAATCTTGGAAGAGTCTGGAAAAGTAATGATTGTTTTCCAAGGACATTATCATAAAGAATACTACAAAGACATCAATAATATACATTATATGACCATGATCGCTCAGGTAGATTATAGCGGTCCTGAGAATAATAGCTATTCAATAATAGACGTCATGGAAAATGGGGAAATCCAAGTAAGTGGTTTTAGAAGGGCTGTTTCTAAACATTTAACTACAAATGAATAATCAGTAAGAATTGGATCATGTATGTAATTTGACCGTTAAAGCCACCTCTGCTTACAAACTCTACTTGGTTAATCATTTAAAAAGTGAAAAATCAACTTATTACATATAAGAAAAACAGGATTATTTTCTCACACGAGCGAAAAAATAAAGCAATTATAGATATATACCCTTCTCAGCATCTGCTAACCTATATTAGAGAGGGGATATTGAAAGTAAAACAAGGAAAAGAAGTGCAGTGCTTTTCTAAAGGGGAATTTGTATTATTTAAAAAACACACTCAAGCTACTATCACCAAAACTTGGGGTAAAGGAGAGATTAAATTTTCTAGTATTGTTTTCTCTTTTCATGAAGATTTGATTCAAGAGATTTTTACACAATTAAATATTCAATCACCAAAAAAGAGTAAAAAGTCATTTGAAAATATTTTAGGGGTCATTTCAAATCCAGTGTTAAATCAATTCATACAGTCTTTAGATCTATTCTTGAATGAAGGTGTAGAAATGGATAATCAACTGGCGAGATTGAAAACAACAGAAGCAATTATAGGACTAATCCGAACGAATAATGAGCTTTCTTATCAATTACAAAACTTCTCTGTAAAAAGTAAAGCGGACTTGCATCAATACATGAATTTTCATTTTTTGGAGAATAAAAAACTAGTTGATTTTGCAAAAGAAACGGGTAGAAGTATTTCTGTGTTTAAAAAAGACTTTCAAGCCATTTATGATACCACACCAGCCAAATGGCTAAAAAAGAAAAGGCTGGATTACGCCTATAAATTATTGACTACGACGAATAGAAAAGCATCTGAAATCTATCTTGAATGTGGTTTTGAAGACTTGGCCCATTTTAGTAAATCTTTTAAAAGTCAGTTTCAAATCAATCCTTCCCAAATTAAGACCTTACAGACAAGTAAATAAGTCTTTTTAAACAAATGCATACCACTGTTGAACAGCTAGTTTTGTACCTAAATAAATCATTTAGATATGAAAACAGTTTTGATCACAGGAACAAGTTCTGGTTTTGGGAAACTCCTTACAGAACAATTATCAGCAAAGTCGCAATACCAGATTATTGCCACTATGCGGAATACTAACTCCACTAACAAAACAGTTAGACGAGAGTTAGAAAAACTTCAAAATGTGGAAGTTTTAGAACTAGATGTTACTTCAGAAAAAGAAGTAAAAGCCATCACGGAGTTAGTCCTACAAAAACACCAGTCAATTGATATTTTAATTAACAATGCTGGAGTATTTGGCGGAGGTTTATTAGAAGCACATAGTATTGAACAAGTTCAAAAACTATTCGATATTAATGTTTATGCTCCTCTTCGGTTAATGAAAGCTATTTTACCCTCCATGAGAAAGCGACAAGATGGATTAATCATAAACTTATCCAGCATGTTAGGTCTTTTTTCTATTCCATTGAACGCTGTTTATTGTGCCTCAAAATTCGCACTAGAAGCTCTGGTTACGGGTTCTTATGGAGAACTCATTCAAAAAGGAGTTGAAAATATTCTCGTAGAACCGGGTTCATTTCCTACTGAATTATACAAAAAAACTGGAACAAAAGCCGACTTACAAGAAGTCACCGATTCTTATGATGGAATGGCCGAACAAATGACGGAATACGCAAATAACGCTGTTTATGGAGCCGTTCAGAAACACAAGCCTGATCCTAATGCTGTTATAAATAAGATTATTGGGTTAATTGAAATGGAGAAAGGAACACGACCAGTAAGAAACCCAATCGATCAAATTTCAGGAGAAACTTTTGCTCAAAAAGTAGCAGATGATATTTCAGAACTTGCACAAACTCAAATGAAAGCTTACGGATTTTAACCTTTAAAACGATGATAAAATTATATGTTTTATATGCTGGAGATATTATCTGTAAAGATGTCTCTCAGCTTAATGAAGGTTCTTTACAGTCAGGTGAAATGGCATTGGCTAACCCCATTTTCTTAATTCAGCATCCAAAAGGTTCTGTTATGTGGGATGCTGGTTTGTCCGATAACCTCATTAATCAAAAAGAAGGTATGGATGCTTGGATATTTCACTTGACTATGAGTAAAACAGTAATCTCTCAACTTGAATCTATTGGTGTTCACCCAAGTGATGTAGATTATTTTGCTTTTTCTCATATTCATAATGACCATACAGGGAATGCTAATTATTTTAAATCTGCAAAACTGATCATGCAGGAAAAAGAATATGATATAGCCTTCAGTCCCAATAAGAGACCTTTTAATTATGATGATTATAAAGAGTTGGAAAATTCAGAAGTCATCAAACTTAATGGAGATTATGATTTATTTGGCGATGGAACAGTACAATTTATTGCTACTCCCGGTCATACAGAAGGACATCAATCCTTACTCTTAAAGCTAGAAAATACAGGGGCTTTATTGATTTCAGGAGACATTGCTTACTATAAAGAAAACTATCAAAACAAAGGTATTCCTACTTTTAATGCAAGTAAAAAAGATAGTTTAGCTTCCATAGAAAAAATAAAAAAAATGGTTGCCAATAACAATGCTCAGCTCTGGATACAGCATGATAAAGAGAATTTTGAAACATTAAAAATTTGCCCCAATTATTATGACTAATAGTTAAAACTAACTACTCTGTAAACTTAGTTATCGTTAACTATAAATTGGTATTTCTGCAATCTTTCAAGGTACTACTTCTAAGCTTCCTTCTTCTTCATTTTTGTCTTGAAACAAAAACGAAGCAAAAAATTCAAGGCTTAGAAGTCAAAAGCTAAATTTCATTCCTTTCACCTAAATGATTTTAAACTCGCTTTGCTCAAACAAGAAAATCATTTTTAACGGCTCAATCCATGAAATTCTTAACGCTTTTCCCTTCAAGGCCGGGGAGTACTACTTAACGAATAGAGTAGAAAGCCCACTTGTGCGAATGTTAAGCAATAGTGTCATTCGTTCTTATAAGATGATAGAAATCTACTGCTCTCTAAATCAATAAATTTTCGGAGAGTTAGTTTACAATGTATTTATATCTTCAATCACAATTAATAAAGACAACATGGAAATTGAAAAAATAAAAGCTTCGATCAACAAAAATTATGTTCATGGAGCGTTCAACGAAACAAATATTGATGACTTTAAAACTATTTTTCATCATGAATTTTCTATCATAAATATTCAAGAAAATGGAACATTCTTTCTATTCACGAGAGATTTATGGGAAGACGTTTTAAAGGAGAGAAAGAAAGATAAAGATTTTGACTATGAGAATATTGCTTATTTAGCGAAATATAAAAACATAGAATTTATTGAAAATAAAGCCAGTGTTACACTCGACCTGATGCTAGGCCATAAAGTCATTTATACTGATTTTCTGCTCTTGACTAAAATTAATAACGAATGGAAAATAGTTTCCAAAATCTATCATGAGCATTAATCTATCTTACATAGCTCCATTGGAATATGGAGCTACTTTTGAGAACAATGAAAGCATCACTATATCTTATTATTTCAGCATTGATGTGGGGATTAAACTTCCATCTACTAAAATTCATTCTCTTAAGTGTTCATTTTATGGAAGCGGGGTTTTGGCGTTATTTATTTGGGGTTATTGCACTGGCGGTGTATTTGAAACATTCATTTCCCAAATGGAATACATTTAAAAAACACATTACCGGAATTTTGATTGTGGGTGTTTTAGGTTTGTTCTGTTTTAACCTATTATTATTTGTGGGTTTGATATATACATCTTCAATCAACGCCTCTTTAATTATTAGCCTTAATCCTATTGTAACCTTAATTTTAGGTTATTTTACCTTTGGAACAAGGATAAGTTACAAACAAATTGCTGGAGCCATTATTAGTTTAATAGGAGTTTTATATCTACTGACCAAGGGAAATTTATTGAACTTAGACCAGTTGGTATTTATAAAAGGAGACATCTTAATTTTATTAGCCATGGTACTCTCTTCGTTTTATCATATATGGGTGAAAAAATATTCGGTCAATATTTCCAATCAACATTTTACTTTTTTTACTAATTTGATTTGTTTGATATCATTTACGCTAATTACTCCTTTTTTTATTGAAGTCCATTCTGTAAATTATGGGGTCCAATTTTGGATTGTAATGATATTGTTTGGGGTTTTTGGAACAGCTATCACTTATTTTTTATGGAACAAAGGACTCAGTATTATTGGTGCGAGTAAAGCAGGTCTTTATATGAATATTGTACCATTATCTACAGCAATAATCACTGTTTTATTAGGAAAAGAGTTGACTCAATTTCATATCATCTCAGGATTACTAATCTTTATAGGATTGATCGTTTCTCAAATGGAAACAAGGAAGGTGGTACATAATAATTAAGATAACATGTCAACAAATAAATTAATAGAGCACATATCAAAATTCATTCAATTGGATGAAGAAGAAGTCAACGCAATTTCCACCCAAATCCATGTAAGGAAGTACAAAACGGGAGATATATTGCTCAGAGATGGGGATATTTCTACGGTTTCCTATTTTAATTTAGAAGGGTGTGTGAGATTATATCATTTGGTTGATGGGGAAGAAAAAACGGCCTTTTTCTATACTGAAAATGGTTTTATTTCTTCCATTCGAAGTTTTACAACAGGGACTCCTTCCAATCATTATTTAGTTCCAGGAATGCTTTGTGATGTTGCTTGTTTGAAATTTCATGCTCTTATTTTTCCAAAACTAACGCTTGAACAATCGGTAGTACTTGGAGCTTGGATCTTATGGGCATACGTTATTGTACTACTTATTGGAGTATTAAAAAGCAGATAAAAGGGAAAAGTACAAAGCTTGAATACTACATCTAACCAATTTTGCACAAATCACGCATAGATAAATTTTCTTTTTGAGATATCAATCTTAATTGTTGGTAGAGTTATTTTCTTATTTATAAAACATTAATAGTTATATATTCTGATTATAATGTGAATTACAATTAAAAATATCTTTTATTTCCATCTTTGCAAGACGAAAAAACTATTGAACAAGATCAGTGAATCCTGTTCAAGCACTCAAAAATAAGCGAAAGAAAAGATATGGAAAACACTCACAATTCCCTCAAAAATGACTTTGATTATAGATTGAAAAGTATCTATTTCAATGAAAACTATGTCCCGTCTAACGGAACGCGTACAACCACCAACTTTGCCAACTTGGCAAGAGGAAAAAGTCGCCAAGAGAATTTGCGTAATACGATGAATATGATCAATAATCGTTTTAATATTTTGGCGAGCTGGGATAACCCTAATAATGACCGCTATTCGGTGGAATTGGAAATTGTATCAGTGGATATTGATGTTGATAAAACGGGTGCTTCATTCCCAGCGATCGAGATTTTAAAAACACATATTATCGATCATCAAACAGGCAAACGTACTGAGGGGATTGTGGGCAATAATTTATCATCCTACGTTCGTGATTATGATTTTAGCGTATTGCTTTCAGAGTACAACAAGGGCAAAGACAAAGTGAGTATTCCGGATGATTTTGGTGAATTGCATGGCAATATTTTTAAGCATTTTGTCAACTCTGAAACTTACAAAAAACACTTTATCAAACGACCTGTAATCTGTTTGAGTGTTTCCAACAATAAGATCTATCATCGTACAGGAAATCATCATCCTATATTAGGTCATGAATACAAGGTCAACGAATCTTCTTTAACGGAACAGTACTTTAGAAAAATGGGATTGCAAGTGCGTTATTTTATGCCTCTTAACAGCGTTGCACCGTTGGCCTTTTATTTCTTCGGCGATTTATTATCAGATTATACAAACCTAGAGCTGATCAGCACTGTTAGTACAATGGAGACATTCCAAAAGATTTACAGACCAGAAATCTATAATGCCAATTCTTTAGCAGGAACCTGCTATAAGCCGAGTCTGAAAAATCAAGACTATTCTCTTACAAAAATTGTCTACGACCGAGAAGAACGTACGCAATTAGGAATTGAACAAGGAAAATATGCAGAAAAGCATTTTATGAAGCCTTACAAAAACGTCTTAGAACAGTGGTCAGCTAATTTCTCTCTTTAATTTATTCAACATTTAGATATTATTTCATGAAACAGTTATTACCAACTTCAATAGTAGGAAGTTTACCTAAACCTACCTGGCTTGCAACACCCGAAAAACTCTGGTCACCTTGGAAATTAGAAGGCAATCAGTTATTGGAAGGAAAAAGAGATGCACTGCGAGTGTCTTTGCATGAACAGCATTTGGCAGGGGTAGATATTATTTGTGATGGTGAGCAAACACGCCAACATTTTGTCACGACTTTTATTGAAAATTTAAGTGGTGTAGATTTTGAAAATCGTAAAGTGGTGAAAATTAGAGACCGTTATGATGCTAGTGTTCCTGTGGTGATAGGTGAAGTGGCTCGTCAAAAATCTGTTTTTGTAGAGGATGCTAAGTTTCTTCGAAAACAAACAGATAAACCAATAAAGTGGGCATTACCTGGACCCATGACTATGGTAGATACGTTGTACGATGATCATTACAAAAGCAGAGAAAAACTGGCGTGGGAATTTGCAAAAGCACTCAATGAAGAGGCAAGAGAACTCCAAGATGCTGGGGTGGATATTATACAGTTTGATGAACCTGCATTTAATGTTTTCTTTGAAGAAGTCAACGATTGGGGGATAGCAACTTTAGAAAGGGCAATTGAAGGCCTGAAGTGTGAAACGGCAGTGCATATTTGCTATGGCTACGGCATAAAAGCCAATAATGATTGGAAGAAGTCACTGGGTTCAGAGTGGCGTCAATACGAAGAAATCCTTCCTAAAATTCAGCAATCAAACATCGATGCGGTATCGTTGGAATGTCATGGCTCTCGTGTTCCTTTTAATTTAATTGAATTAGTAAGAGGTAAAAAAGTGATGGTTGGAGCAATTGATGTGGCTACCAACACCATCGAAACTCCTGAAGAAGTAGCGGACACTTTACGTCAAGCACTTGAGTTTGTAGATGCCGAAAATCTATATCCTTGTACCAACTGTGGTATGGCTCCATTGTCTCGAGATGTGGCAATTGGGAAGATGGAAGCTTTAAGTGCAGGAGCTGAAATTATTCGAAAAGAGTTGGCGGTTTAGTGCCATACTAAATTTCAAAAATTGTTACTTTGTTTTTTAAAGCTCATTTTAAGAACTTTATTACCTCAAACGAAGATTTATAGACTAACAAACAAAACAAAATATCATTTTTCTTATGGATATATATTATCTCTACTATCTTATTGCTGGTGCTTTCTCTGGCTTATTGGCAGGCCTGTTTGGTATTGGTGGCGGAATAGTCATTGTGCCCATCTTAATCTACATTTTTACAGCACAAGGCATACCTGAAGTTGCCCTTACACATATTTGTATTGGTACATCTCTAGCTACTATTATAGTGACTTCTATAAGTTCGCTTCGTGCACACCATAGCAAAAAAGCTGTCAATTGGAATGTGTGGAAACGCATGGCTCCAGGCTTGATAATTGGCTCATTGATAGGAGCAGGCATTGCCTCTATGATTCATGGAAAACCACTTCAAGCTATTATAGGTATATGGGTGTTTTTAGTAGGATTGAAAATGTTATTTATGAAAAACAAAATGGTAGAAGAAAATGACTTCAGCAAGCTTCCATCTCCTGTCGGGCAGACGTTCATAGGAGGACTGATTGGAATGATCTCTGCTATTTTCGGTGTAGGAGGAGGTACTTTAACCGTCCCATTTTTAAGTAATTATGGATTGAAAATCCAGAATGCAGTGGGTACTTCGGCGGCCTGTGGTTTACCTATTGCCGTAGCAGGTGTTATTGGGTTTCTTGTCTTCGGGCAATTTATTGATGCCAATGTAAAAGAGGCGTTACCCAATGGTGTATTGGGCTTTGTACACATTTATGCATTTATCAGTTTAAGTGTAGCGAGTTTTTTTACGGCCCGTATCGGAGCCAAACTTGCTCATAAATTACCCGCGACCACTTTGAAAAAAGCATTTGCAGTTTTGTTGCTTGTTGGAGGAATAAAGCTTGTATTGAATTCTGATGTCTTTTTTGTATAAATAGCGTACACCATGACTAAAGTCTTGATAAGGTCACAAAACCTATTAATAAGATGAAAAACCACTATGTTTTAAGTGTTAAGCGCTAGCGTCAATTGGAACTGATCTTCAGCAAAGTCTCCCTACTTCAAATATAAATGCAACATTTTCATTTATTTCGAAGTTGGGAGACTTCTTCAATATGTTGTCACAAGTGGTGCTTACCAGCTTACATTTGCGATATAAAAAGTAATTATTTTATGTTATTCGAAAATCAATTAACTTTAGATACTTATTACAGCAAACTATAAGACGAATAGATTTCATAAGTTTTGATTAGAGATTTATTGTGTACTGTAAGGCTTGTAATAAAAATGTAATGATTGAAACTCCACATTACACTGATTCAATTTTCATCGTAAATAAACTAAATAATGAGACAACTATTCGTATTACTGTTTCTACTAAATGGATTTCAAATTTTTGCTCAAGAAAGCAATGACCATATTAAACTGTTTGTAAGTTCCAGAGTTGATACCACCTCCAAAGATGTTAGAGCAATTATACAGCTCTATGAAAACTATTATAAGTCAAAGCCTGACTCTATTTATAACAACCCTTATTGGAATAAAAAAGAAAAAGAACTTTATCATGATTTCGACTTTTCAAGAGTGAGCATTTTTCAAGGAGGAATGGATGCTACTTATTTGTTTCGAGCTTTTTCACCTTTCGTCATGTCAGTAGAACCTTTGGGAGAAAAATACCAAATAAGAGTCTTATTCGCTTCAAATACCACTAATCCTAAATATATTGGTTCCAAGGTATGGTGTATTCAAAAACTAAACGCAATTAAGGAAAATGATCAATGGGTTTTGGAAAACTTAATCGTTGAAATATCAAAAAAATGGTCATCTAAGAAAAGTGGAGTTGTTGAATACGTCTATCCTCCCAATCATTCTTTTGATAAGAAGGCAGCTGATAATGCAAAAGAATTTTGTGCTGATATAATAAAGCGGTTCAATCCAGACTACAATAGTACATTTAAATATTATGTGACCAAGAGTATAGACGATATGGGATTACTTGAAAATTTTGACTTTTATTTTGTTGGCATAACAACCGGAAAGGCTCGTGAAGGTATGATTTTAACTGCTAAAGGAAATGAATATCACCCTCATGAATTTGTGCATAAATTACTGCCTGAGAACCCAAACCGTGGTTATATTATAGAAGAAGGTTTGGCCGTATACTTAGGGACAAGGGAAAATAAAACTGAATACGTGGACCTGATGAATAAATTAGCGACTAATCTCAAAACTAGTCCAAAGAAAATCAATTTTAAATCTATAATCTCTCAGGAGGTAAAATACAATGGATACCCAACTGCCTATCCTGCTGGTGCTGGTATTTGTGAACTTATATATAATTTAAAGGGTGATGATGGATTAATACAATTAATGAAATCGGATACAAAAGATTTCGAAGGTATTATTAAATCTGTTTGCTCGATTATAAAATTAACGGAATCTGAAGTTGAAGTGGAGTGGAATAAAACACTAGAGAAATATTTTAGTAAGTCAGGTAAGATCGAAGAAATGCAAAACTAAATTTTCAATGGGGTTAAATGCAGTGGAATTTTTCAATAATTATGCTAATAATGACAAAATGGCAGTTTTTCTTTCATGGAATACTATTTGACTGCCGATCTGAATATGAAAGAATATATAATAATCATTGTTAGCATATCATTGCTCTTCTTTATTGTTCAGAAAGGAATAAAAGCTAAAAGAAAACCGAAGTCTAAGCTTTCAATTTATGATCACCCAAGTAATTTCAAGAAACCTCCAATTGAGATGGTGATGAAATCTAATTTTGAAAGTGAAAATGACTTTGAATCCATTGAATATAATAAAGCACAAGATGGTAAGTAAGTAATTTGGAGCAGACCATTCAATCATCTAGAAAGTGCTTCAAAAAAGAAAGGTTTAAAGTGGTATAATCGATGCTATTTAATCATAATATAGCAACTGACAATAGTTTTTATTTTAAACTACAATCTATAATTTAGAGTATCATTGAAAAAACATTTGTTGAGTAAAATTTAAAGCAAGCAAAAGAAATGATAGAGCATTTACCTTCTTTGATTAATCTGACTTTTATTGGTATCTGTATTTTAACGATTGGTCTATTTTATTTTTCAAATGGAAGACCCAAAAAGATAACAATTCTAATTATTACTTGGTCTGTTTTTCAATCAATAGTGGCATATACCGGTTTTTATCAAACTACAGATTCAATTCCACCAAGATTTGGATTAGTGCTTCTACCTGCTACGCTGTTGATGATTTATGGGTTACTACCAAAGCAACAGCTATGGTTTATTGAGAATAGAAATACGAAAACTAGTACCTTCTTACATTCAGTGAGGTTTCCCATTGAAATAGTTCTATTTGCTTTATATATGCATAAAATGATCCCTGAGTTAATGACATTTGAAGGTAGAAACTATGACATACTAATTGGTATTACATCGCCAATTGTAGGACTTTTGTATTTGAATCAGAAGGTAAGTCGACAAGCATTAATTGGTTGGAATATTGTAGGATTAGCACTTGTACTTTTTATTCTTTTCAATGGCATTTTATCATCTGAATTACCATTTCAACAATTTGGATTTGAGCAGCCCAACCGTGCAATAAATTATTTCCCATTTGTTCTTTTACCAGCAACGATAGTTCCTATTGTAATTTGGACTCATCTATCGGATATCATTAAACTAAGAAAAGAATCACATGAAGAGGTGAATTAATTATGCTGTAAACTAAGTTTTCGTTATTTATAGTGTTTAGAAATCAGGAGATTTCTGATGATTTAAAGGACACGAATGACACTCACGTTTAACATTCGCGCCATTGAGCTTTCTACCATTTTAGTTTGGTAGTACTTCCCCTGGCATTGAAGGGAAAAGCGTTAAGAATTTCATGAATTGAGCCGTTAAAAATGATTTTTTTGTTTGAGCAAAGCGAGTTTAAAATCATTTAGGCGAGAGGAATGAAATTTAGCTTTTGACTTCTAAGCCTAGATTTTTTGCTTCGTTTTTCATCAATGAAAAAATGAAGAAGAAGGAATCTTGAAAGTAGAGCCTATAAATATTTGTAGAAAGGTTGATTGAAATTTAACGAAAACTTAGTTTACAACGTATTGATTCTATAGATTTAACATAAAATAATGCTAAAAGAAACTTTAAATAGTATTGTACCTTTTGATGCTGCAACGCTCGAACAGCTTATCAAATTATTTACAATAGTACAATTGAAAAAGGGAGACAAGTTTGCTGTAAAAGGAGAATATTCAAAAAATATCGCTTTTATAGAATCAGGGATTTTAAGAGCCTATTATAGCAATGAAAAAGCAGAGGAATACAACAAAACATTTTTTACTGAAAACAGCTTTGTTGGGGCCTATTCTTCATTAATTACTCAGAAAAAGAATCTCATCGATATAGATTGCTTAACGGATTGTAAATTACTTGTTGCAACTTACCAAGAGGTCACAAATCTTTACGACCAATATCCTAAAGTTGAAAGAATGGCTCGCATATTAGCAGAACATTTCTTTGTCAGAAAGGAAAAAAGAGAGATAGAGCTTGTTACACTTGAAGCGAAAGACCGCTATAAAATCTTCCAAGAGGAGCACCCTCATCTTGAACAAGTGATTCCACAATATCATATTGCCTCTTATCTTGGGGTGAGTGCCACTCAGCTAAGTAGAATTCGAGCACAAAAGTAAACCCAAATCTTATTATTCACCTTTACCTAGATTTAAGTATCAAATACTGTCAAATTGTCATCATTTGAATTCCTTTACATATGTAAATGGAATCCTTCTTTAAAGTATGGACCTTTGTTAAAGGAAAAATCATCGATTATTTCCTTCACGTGGAGCATAAATAATTATAAAAAGAAGACGTAAAAAAAACATCGTTTTCTCTAATTCCTTGATCTATTACATTCAATTAAAAAACTCCTTTAAAATGATACATATCACAAAGGTCATCATATTATTTATATCTCTTATTATTTCTATTCCTACAATGGCACAACATGGAAAAGTACTTTTCGTGATGAGCGAAGCAGACACGCTTTTATTGAAAAATGGAAAGAAGAAACGCCAAACAGGTATATTTCTCAATGAATTTTATCAGGCATATAAAGCCATTGTTGATAAGGGTTATTCAGTAGATTTTGCCACACCTACAGGTAAAAAAGCAACAATTGATCAAGAAAGTTTAGCAGATGATTATTGGAAAGAAGATATTCAGATGAAACAAGAAGCAATTGACTTTTGGAGTAATAATCAAGAATTTTCGAATCCCATGACGCTTGATAAAGCGATTGAAAAGGAAAAAGAATACATTGGCTTAGTCATACCAGGTGGTCAAGGACTTATGGTGGATTTGATTTATGACAAAAACACTCCTTTACTTTTAAAATCTTTCGCTAAGAATCAAAAGGTCATTGGTTTGATTTGCCACGCACCAAGTTTTATCACGACTATTCAAAAAGAAGAAAATCCTTTTATTGGCTATAAAGTAAATTCGGTTACGGGTTTTGAAGAATTTTACATTGAAAAATTCATTATGAAAGGTAAACCTCAGAAACGAAAAATTGCGAAGCAACTCCATAAACTAGGACTGGAATATAAAAAAGGAGGACCAGGGAAAAGTTATGCGGTAAGGGATCGAAACTTAATCACAAGTCAAAATCCATATTCAGGAACTCAGTTTAATGAACTTTATTTAAAAGCATTGGAGGAGGTGAATTAATAACATAAAATAACCCAACTTACTGTACACAGATCAATAAAACTCGCTCATCGAATAAGCTAGTGTCATTACCTCTTGGAAGACAGAATTATATTTAAATTAATGTAGTTCTGATCTTTCATTTAGTCCTCATCAAACATAATTGATAATACAACTAATGAGTTGTTATGACTGTCTTATTAAAAACTACACTTTGGCCAAACCTCAATTCACACTTATAATACAACAATTATGAAATTCAAAAAGAAATACTTTCTATTACTTCATTTATGCTTTATGTTTTCTCTAGCACAAGCACAATACGAAATCAAACCTGTAAAAGGCTATTCAACACAAATCGGGATCATGGTCGATATGCTGGAAGATTTAAAAGGGAGAATCACTGAAATGACATCTGATTTAGATCAAGCTGAAACGGATTATATGTTTGATGACAAAGCGAACTCAATTGGTGCTCTAATTATGCATTTGGCTGCCACTGAGGCCTATTATCAGGTTGAGACACTAGAAGGGCGTGCTTGGAGTGAAAAAGACGAAAAGTTTTGGGCTGTAGCCAGTAGTTTAGGTGATCATAGTCGAAAAGAACTACAAGGGAAACCCATCAAATATTACCTTGATCTATGGGATCAAGTGAGACAAAAAACGCTTGAAGGACTTAAAAAGAAAGATGATGCATGGTTTGCAGAAAATGTAGATGAAGGGATCAATAATCATTGGGTGTGGTTTCATGTGATGGAACATTCCGCAAATCATATGGGACAAATTGCGTTAGTGAAGAATAGGCTTCCTAAGAAGTAAATTTCATATCTTTTCGTAGTGTAGATCAAGAGTCTGCACTACGTTTTTTCAGCTAAAAATAATATTGAAAGACAATATTTCTATCAATCTATTTTTTGTTAATCCTAAATCAATTAATTTAAGGTCTATCTTACAGCAAACTAAAACAACAAAGCAAACTTCATAGCTATTTTAATGTTGAGCTTGATGTATTAGGTAAGAGTTTTTTATTAATCAATAAATGTGATGGTGTCGTTTACATTCTTATCAGTCGGTAAATGCCATTTAATTTATTTGATATTGTAGAGTATTGAAAAAAATCAAATGAATGAAATAAAAACAAATTGGTCTAAAGAAACTCCACCATATGGAGCTTTTGATGATTATGTTAATATTGAATCAATTGATAGAAAAGAAAGAATTTTAATTCGTCTAGATAAATTTGAATATTTGATCTCCAAACTATTTGAAAATTGGAGAAAACAAAAATCAAAATATATCCAAATACTTAAGGAATGGAATGAATGTTCAGGTTTTAATGACATTGATGAAAAACCTTCTATAATCATGGATAATCGTGATACTATCAATGCTCTTAAATTAATCGAAGGAGTTGACGAAATGAAATTTGCTACATTAACTAAAAAAGACTTGGATATTTTAATTGATTTTTTGGTCAGAAATGAGAAAGATAAACTAAAAATTTGGAAAGAATAATATATGGCTATTTCAAAAAAAGGACTTAGAAGTATTATTGTAAATCGACAGCAATTTTATTGGAAATTCAATGGGAAAGTTATTGTGAGTTCGTATGAATTTAGAAATAGTCTTTTGATAGTTGATTTCGGATGGTATGATGTATGGTTATATGTGAATGACAAGGAAAATAGACCTCCAGATTTTGAACCTAAAAGCGTTACTCCTAAGTTTGTTAGTGATTCAATAATATACGCTTTGACTCAAGGGTGGGATTATGGAAAAATGGAAATTGAATTTAGAAACGGAGATTATAAAATACTCTATAACACTATGTAAAATTACAATAAAACGTATTTTACATTAGACACTGACAAACACATACTTAATGATACAAGACTACATCCATCTCACATATAAAATTCCTTTTTTTATTTCTTTGTTATGATGCATTTGTCAATCTGAAAATATCACTTTAAAGTATTTGATTTGAGTTAATTAATACTCAAGTTAAATTAACCTAAGAAGTAGGTGATGGAACTAGCTATTATTGTAAATGATCAAGGGAGTATTACATTGTTTGTATTACTCCCCTTGATCAATAAGATGATAAATATATAAAATTATAATTTCACAGCTTTTTCAACAAGCACGTCATAAGTATATCCAGCTCCAAAATCTTTATTAAGGATGACGTTACCTTTTATAGTGACTACCTCACCAACAGAAAAATTATCGTCGGCTGTCACTGTGATATCATATTGTCCATTGCCAGTAGTTCCATCTTGGAGGTGCACAAAATTGACGTTCATCACACCATTATTTACCTTCACCACTTGACCTTTGATGATTACTTCTTTATTGGAGTAATTATTCATATTGCTGAAAAGTTCACCAATTCGGATACCGTTAGGTGCTTTTTCAATATCTTTTACTTCTGGACTTCCTTGAGGGGTACTTTTTCTCACCACTTTTTCCTCTTTTTTCACTTGATCACGAACTCCTTCAGCAAAAATGACACTTTCGAAAGTCCTGTTTAGTGTTTTACTTTCGAAATTTTGCATTTCCATTCCTCCATCGTAATAGTAAGTGGCACCGATTTCAATAGGTCTTCCTGGTACTGCCATCCAATATTCTTTCCCTTTTTCAGTGACTTTTATGTATATATATCCACCTGAGGCTATTTTCTCATTGACTACAATCTTATGTGTATTTGCATCCAGTACCTCATCAGTTCCCGTTGTCGCTTCTGAAGAAGGTTTATTTACTGATGATTTTTCTTGACCTGAATTATCACAGCTTGCTAAGAAACAAGATGCTGATAAAAACAATGCGTGGATAATTTTCATGCTCTTATAAATTTTGATTTCAGGTAAAAATAATCAAATCATCTTATGTTCATGAATTGGCGTACATTTATTATCTTTCATTTGATATTTTATGATTAACCGTCTATCAAAACCCCCGCGTTATTACGTTGATACCGTTGCTTAATTCCTTCAACTAAAAAGTACTATAAAAAGAGAAGCCCATGAATTCGAATCATGGGCTTCTGATTGGTGTTGTGAGTAGTAAAGTTTATTTCTTAATAAACTTCCCAACTGCTTTACTTCCATTCCCTTCAATTTGGTAGATGTATAAACCTTTTCTAAGTGTTGAAACATCGACGCTATCTTGTCCTTTTAACGGTTTGCTCAATACGAGAGCACCGGTAGGAGTGTAGACATTAAAGGTCATATACTCACTGGTATTCCCTTTTAGGAATAAGGTGTTTTGGACAGGGTTGGGGTATGCCAAAATTCCATTATTTTCTAAATCACCAATATTTAATGGAGGTTCAGGATCAGTGGTTCCTCCGGAAACAACGAGGTAAACAAAATCAGAATAACGGTCATCTTCAGAAGTAGCCCATATTTTTACAGCACCATTTTTAAGACCTGTTACCAGACCGTCTTCAGAAACTGTAGCGACAGTGTTGTTGGCTGATTTGTAAAGTACTTTACCTTCAAGTTCAGTGGTTTCAGCATTCAATTGTAAAGTCTCATTGGCTTTGATTGCAGCAGTACCAGGCGTTAAGATAATTTTTCTAGCTTGTTCGCCTTCATTAATGATTCCTTTGTAAAAACCACTACCCATAATTGCACACCAAAGTACTGAAGGGTCATTTACATCAAATTCAATCTGTTTGATATGTCCCGGTTGACCGATATTATGATTACTTTTAACCCATGTTTTACCTGCATCAAAACTTACGTAAACACCTGGGTTTGCTGTAACAACACCCTGAGTGATGACTAAAATATTACGATCAAAAGGAGAGACGTCAAACTGTTCGATATATTGAGATTCAAATATTTTTGTCCATGTTACACCATAATCATCAGAGTAAAATACACCACCACTTTTTACATTCGCTTCTCTACGTCCCGCTGTTACATATAATCGTCCAGTATGATCAAATGTAACACTATTAATGCCTTCAATGTTATCGGCTACTTTAATAACTTTCCATGTATTACCTCGATCAGAAGTATGGAATAAACCGCCGTTTTTACGAATTTCTTGGTTCCATGGTGATGCTGCAAAGATAGAAGCGTGTGTACTGTCTCTTGGATCAAATTCAATATCTTGAATCCACATTTTAGTTGGCATTCCGCTGTTGCTTGGATCAAAGCTTTTTCCAGCGTTAGTTGATTTATGAAAACCACCTTCTTTGTCTTTATCAGGTCCGTCAGTACCACTTCCTCCACCAGAACCAGCAACTTGTGTCACGCCAAAGTACATATTATCAGGGTTGATGGGATCAATCAAAATACTGTTGGTCCACATCCATTCCTCAGCTGCAGTTGCTTTTCCCCAATCTTCAAAAGTATTTCCACCGTCAGTTGATTTATAGATTCTATCAAGGTGTTTTTGACGCATGGAAGTTGTATATACAGTATTGACATCCCAAGGGTGTGTAGAAATAGAGAATACACTTTCTTGTGTTTCGTTGATGTATTCAACGGCCTGCTTTCCGTTTTCACCATCATTGGTACTTCGCCACAAGTGATGTTCACCTGACCCAAGATACAGAATACCTTCTCCCAAACGTTTATCTTGAAACAAGCATTGACCAGGAAGGTTACTATCTCCTGTACCCATAATGTTTCCATTGGCAGTATACGTTTCATTGACTTGTGTGAATGTCTCACCTTTGTCCGTACTCACAAATGTATTATGAGCATAGATCAGCATAATGTCTCCTCGTGAATTAACGGTACAATAACGTAATGAACGAAGTGGGTAATTTTGCCCCCATTGTTGATTGGAAATTTGATGACCTTCTTCCATATTATCATTGAATGGATTGTTTCGCTCTTGCCAGTATTCTTTATCATTTTCCCATGCAGGACCGAAGTCACGGGCAATACTAATCCATGATTGACCACCATTTATTGTTTTCCATAAACGTCCTGGAATAATTGATTTTTGAATTTGTGCATCATAAAAACCAACAAGTAAACCATTCTCTTCACTTGGGTCTACATTTAATGAATTGAAGTATTGTAAAGCTTCAGTAGGCAATATTGGATATTTGCTTCTTGCTTCGGCTTCAGTGATCTCAAACCATTTTGCCAAATATTGGTAATAATTATTGGAAACACCACCTGTCAATCGGTTGATATCTAAACCTAAATTACCATTAATATTTACCCAAGTTTCACCATTATCTTCCGATTTAAAAATACCACCATCAGATCTTGTAGATTGACCGTTTGCATGATAACGAACTTGATCAGCAACATATAATACAAATCGACCATTCGTCGAGTTATAATAATAATCCATATCCATGATGGTATTATTGTCTAACTTTCCTTCACCAATATTTGTCCATGAAGCACCACCATCTGTTGATTTGAATAAGCCATACTGAGAACCTGCAAAAATCATATTGCTGTTGGTAGGATGAACTATGATACGAGAGAATTGAGCTTTCTCATCAATGCCTTGCGTTAGTTCCGTCCATGAATTACCCGCATCGGTAGTTTTCCAAATTTTACCTTGATACTTTATGTTGTCATAAATATTTTCTCTACCTCTTGGATTGGCAGCCGTTGGACTAATCACAGTACTCCAAAGTTGCTGTTGACCTCTACAGAAGTTACCTGCCCCAACATACCAAGTATTATCATCGCTAGGATCCATGGCTACTGCTGAAACTTTTCTATACCATGATCTTCCTTCTCTTCCTCCTTGGGATTGATGGGTATACCAAGGGCAATTTTTCATTTCTGTCCAGCTTCTTGCTGTATCTTGACTGAAATACAAGCGTGAAGATTCAATGGCTACCGCGTATTGGGCGGTTTTAGTAGAGTATTGTAAGTCATATAAACGGAAGAAATTTCCTTCACCATCTACGTCTTTGATCGTCGTCCAGCTTTTACCATTGTCTTCTGTTTGATACGTGTTTCCCATATCAGGAGATTCTACACAGAAATCGGGTAACAAGGGGTGATAACGTAGGAAATTAGAAAAACCGGCATTACCAGGCCCAAATTGTGTCCATTCTATTTTTGAACCCGATTTCACTTTTCCACTTTGCACCTGACTCATGTATTCTTCATAAAATGTTTTAGTCGTAAAGCTCCAAACATCACCTTGAGTTACTTGATCAGTATCATCAATTTCATCTACTCGCCAGAAGTAGGTAGTCTCATTCTCTAGTTTTGAGGCTATATAGTTTGTTGTTGTAATTTCAGTGGCTACTTGTTCCAAATTATCAGAAGAAGTACCCAAATATACATTTCTCTTCGTACCCGTAATTCCTTTCAGCCATTGTAGGTTTACATTTTCCGTAGTAATAGCAGTCGCGTTATTAGAAGGAGTAGGGTTGGTTGCTTTTGTTTCAGTAGAAACCTTTACCAATTTCACATCATCAATATTGATATAGGCACCTTCTTTTAAATAAGGGATTCTGATATAAGGTAGAAACGTTGTAAAGCTTTCATCTACTTCGAACTCAATTTGTAAGAGCACAAAATTATCTTTAGCCTCACTTACCAAATTTATATCATGCTGACTACTACTTTGAGAACTCCCTTGCTTGCCACTATGCACATCAATTGAGATTTTCTCTCCAGCACGATCAATATCAGTTTTATAATAAAAACAGAATTCATATTTCCCTGCTTCTAACTCAGGGTAATGTTCTGTTCTAAAAGTAGGAATACCATTTCCATATTCACGGAATACAACCTTAAAAGATCTTGCTCCGCTACGTTTCACTTCGGTATCTAATTCAAAGCCCGTAAATGGCCAACCTCTCCAAAGTGTTTTTCCTCCAAAATTATAATAACTATCAAAAGTACCTGAGGTAGACCCTCCTTCAAAGCTATCATCAGGTAGCATATTTGTTTGTCCTATTGCATAAAAAGACAATAGTGTAAAAAATAGAAATGCGGTAAATTTCATACTTGTTGTGTGTTTTTTATCGTTTACTTTTCATTTCATAGTGTTAAGTATTAAAACAGGGGCTAACGATGAATTGAAAAATGGATTGTTGAGATTTTACTCAGAACAATTTTATGACAATTAAAAAATAAGTTGCCCAAGCTTAGTACTTAAATGATTCACAAACAATCAGTGAATAGTGTAAAATTAGAAGGCTGATAATTATTAATTCGTTTAAACTAATTCTAAAAACGGGGGCAAATTAATTATTAGAATAAATCTATATAGAATTTAAATTTCATTAGTTATACAAATTCTCGTTAGAAGCTCATTTAAATGAGTATTAGAAAAAAAGTAGAGTGGTAAAGACCTACTTTTTTACACCTTTGGTAGTAGGAGTTAATTTTTATTGGACTTAACGGGGGTATATTCATCATATGACCACTATAAGATAGAAGTTTGAAAGTAGCCTCTATAAATACTTGTAGAAAGGTAGATTAAAAGTTGATGATAATTTAGATTACAATGTATTTAATCTTAACTTATAACCTACTAATGTAAAGTGTCAAAATGAATCAAATATAGAATGATGAAAATAGTATTTATGAGTTTAATGTTATCGTTTGCATGTCCTAATTTGGTTAATGCACAAACTGTCATTATAAATCCGGATGGTACACATACTACAGTCGTTAATCATGGGAAAAATTCAGTCATTGTAAACCCTGATGGTACTCACACCTCTGTATTAAAAAACGGTAATAGAACAACCATTGTCAAGCCTGACGGTACACATACTATTTTGATTCAAAATGATAAAAATACTACTATTGTGAATCCGGATGGAACTCATTCTTCGGTGATAAGAAATGATAATTCTACTGTAATAGTAAATCCTGATGGGACACATTCTACCGTTTTACACCATGGAAATACGGCGACTATTATTGATAATAATCAAACTCTAAATGATGTACATTGTGATACAACTTTAGCAACTACTCCCACTACTTCAAAATCAATCAAAAAGAAAAAGAAGAGAAAAAAGAAAAATCAATAACTCTAATTCTGAGCCACAAAATTTCAACAAGAAAACTTAAAATGGGGTAGAAACGTGACAATTAAAGATAATTTAGTTTATAAAGTATTGCGTTTTTTATTCTAAATTTACCACGTACTAAATAGTATAAGCAGTTGTACAATTAAAATCGGAAGTTTTGGATTTTCTTTTTTAGCCTACTCTGCGTTAGAATATCATCACGTAGCTTCGGCTATGCTCTTCTATTCTGCCTTGATTAGACTAAAAAAATAATAATTCAACTTCTACCAATTTCAAATGTGTAACTGCTTAAAGGAACAGCAAGCTTTTACTAGATCAACATTTATTCCTTTTTCAACTGAGGTAAACTATTTGTGATATTAAATCTGACAAGAAAAAAGGTATTGAACGTTTTGCCTAGCTTAGCTTATGTTTATCATCTATTCATTCTATGTATTGTCTACAAAAAACAATGCATTAAATTTTAAATTCGCTAGGTGTATTAAACCATGATAAAGAAAACTAAATTAGCATTGATCAATCTATTGTTATTGATTAGCATTAATTCCTACGCACAGAAAGATTTTAGAGCAGGATTTATCATAACTCATGAGAGTGATACCATCCAAGGTATGGTGGATTACCGCTCAAATACAAAAAACTATGAATCTTGTATTTTTAAAGGAAAAGAAGGTGAAAAGAAATATTATCCCAATCAGATATTAGGTTTTGGTTATCAAAACGATAAACTGTTTTCATCCCAAATCATTGAAGGTACTTTTGTAGAAGTTTTAGTGACAGGTAAAATTAGTTTATATAAGTCTAAGGATCTCTATCATGCCAAAAAAGGGACGGACCTGATTGATCTAAAATCCTCAGTGAAGCAAGTAACTATTGATGGAAAAGTAGGGGTAAAGGAAACTAGTAATTGGAGAGGAAGTTTGACCTACCTTATCAGTGACTGTATTGAAAATCCTTCAAAAATTACATCTAGTATCCAATATTCTGAAAAAAGTCTTACTCGCCTTTTTATACAATACAATTCATGCATGGGTGAAGAATTTACCGAACCTAAAGCCGACCAACCTTGGACAAAATTTGAATATGGAATTTTATTCGGAGTTTCAAAGTCTGAAATCAATTTTAGTGGAGAATACCTTTATACGTATTTGCCTTCTTCTTATAGTTCAGTTGATCCAACGATTGGAATACAGTTAGCCATTTCATCTCCAAGGTTTACAGATAGAATTGCATTTCAAAGTGAACTCCATTTTACAAAATCAAGTTATTCCTCTTTTATTGAAACAACATCTCCTATCAATTATTTTGACACTTATGTTGATATAAATACGCTATCCATTCCGTTATCATTGAAGTATTCTTTTCCTGAAAAAAAATATGGTTTTTACCTCCAAGTGGGGCTAAATGTAGATGTACTCTTAAGCAAACAAGCTCGCTTATTGGAAGAGAGAGTTTATGACGATGCGGTATTTACGTATCCAGAAACTACTGCTTTTGAAATGAAAAGTAATCAGATAGGGTATTGGGGTGGAATCGGAGTTTTAAGGTCTTTTGAAAAATTCAAGGCAGGGTTGACAGTACGTTATACGCAAATGTCAGAGTTAACAGACAGTCCAAATTATACCGCTAGTATTAATCGCCTATCAGTGAACCTAGTTGTTGTCAAAAAATGAAATACTTAATAAAAATTACACTTTTCACTTTACTTTCGATCTTATTGATGAACTGTTATGAGGAAGAGGTGTCAAGTAGAAATTATCCAAGAGTAAAAACACTTCCTGTAGCAAATATTACTTCAAGTGGGGCTACATTTAAAGCTGAAATAATATATAGAGGAGGTTTTGATATCCTTAATTATGGGTTTGTTTGGAGTGAAAACGAAAATTTAACAGTAGAGAACAGTAATCGAGTGATTTATTCGGAAAATATTACTTCTGAACATTTCTCTAAAGTGATGAATAGCTCTTTAGAGAAAGATGTTTTTTATTTTGTGAGAGCTTTTGTTGAAACGAAAGATTTCATTGTTTATGGTGAAGTGGTTGACTTTCTTAGCCTTGGAAGTAATGGTCCCGAATTGATAGCCTTTTCTCCTGAAAGTGGTGATTTGGGAGATACAATTAGTATTGAAGCTCAAAGTTTCGGGAGGTTTGAAAATAATATAGAAGTCAAAATCGATAATCATAAAGCGAAGATATTGGATTTTCAGGAAACAGAACTCTTAGTGGAAGTTCCTCAAGGTTTAAGTACGGAATTTTCAAATATATCAGTATCAAGTTATGGTAATGTTTCAACTTTTGAAAAACAGTTTAAATTGACTAAACCTGTCGTAAATAATCTGTCCACTACTCATTTATCGTTCAATGAAGTTTTTCATATAGAAGGACAGCATTTTACTACAAAACCAAACAAAGTTGTAGCGAAATTTTTAGCTGCAAATGGCGATGTATTCATTTCAGAAATTATAGCAATCACTGAGCACCAAATCACGACTAAAGTTCCTGATAATGTTAATGCTAAAGAGGTTGAAGTTGTAGTTGTGATGAACAATTTTGAAGTTGCAGCTCCTGAAATGATAAATATTAAAGATCCAGTATTTCATTCTCTTTCTAAAGAATCGGGGAAAACATTGGGAAGGTTGACCATAAAAGGGGAGAACTTTAGTCCTATCTCTACGAATAATCACATCGAAATAGATGGTTATACAGCTGAAATTGTCAAGGCATCAAATAACGAAATCATAGTAATAATTCCTGACCCTAATTTGAATCATTATAGCAACAGGAATGTAGAAGTTGCAATACATGTATTGGATACAGAAACACAATCGAAAGGGCAATTTTACATTACGGATAAATGGTTCAGGTTAGAAGATGCTCCTGTCAAGAATACCTATAGACCAGTACTTATTAAAACGGAAGGTAAAGTTTATGTAGGCTTGAATAGCACAAGTGAATTTTGGTCTGTAAATACAACTACGTTAGAGTGGGAACGTCTAGCTGATTTTCCTGGAGAAGACAGAGATGATGGAGCGGGGTTTTATTTGGATGGTGAGATTTATTTTGGAACAGGCGTTGTTAGACCTTCAAATAATGTAAGTGATTTTTGGAAGTATACTATTGCAACTAATTCTTGGACGCAGTTAAATGATTTTATAGGCCCGGAAAGAACTAAGGCTGTAGGTTTTTCAATTGGGTCAAAAGGATATATATCTAGTGGTCATCAAAGTTCACCTGGTATCTATCATCATCCTTATGGTGATTGTTGGGAATATAACCCTTCTACAGATACTTGGATTGAAATTCCAAGTTATGGTGATTTAGGAGAATTGAGTGGTATTGACGGCTATGCTCATGCAGGTGCAGTTGTGATTAATGATGTTGCTTACCTTGGTATGGGATGGAATTATCATGGATGTTGTGGTCCTGATCCCGAAAGAGATTCTTTTCTATTTCAACCCCATCAAGGAAATAAGTGGACAAAATTGCCACAGTTTCCAGAGTCAAGAGAAAGTAGGCCATTAGTTTTTGAATTAAATGGCCAACCTTATTTTTATATCAATGAGAACTTTTACAAGTATCAAGGTTATTGGCAATACGTTGAAACAAACTTTTCAACGAAGCTAAGAAATGGTATTGCTTTCTCCAATCAACAAAAGGGCTATGTAGCTTTAGGTGGAGGGAATGCAATATGGGAATTTGATCCTTCTCAACCAGATTAAAAGTTACATTAAGTGGTAAGGGCTTTATTCCATCATAAGATTAAGAATAAAGCCCTTTTTATTTATACACTGAGCTATCGCTCTTTTAAAATTTTGAATTTTCATTTCTTTGACAGAAAGCCGATCTTTCTCCTATGAAAAGACTT
>NZ_JACVVP010000067.1 GCF_014534745.1 Flammeovirga sp. EKP202 | reverse complement strand
CGTCATTGTCGGAATCGGAATCATCTTCATCACTGTCGTCCTCTTCTTCATCCCCACTTATCGGGTCTTCATCTGAACTAGCGTCATCGTCGGAATCGGAATCACTTTCATCGGTATCGTCTTCTTCATCATCCCCACTTATTGGATCTTCGTCTGAACTAGCGTCATTGTCGGAATCGGAATCATCTTCATCACTGTCGTCCTCTTCTTCATCCCCACTTATCGGGTCTTCATCTGAAGTTTCATCATCATCGGAATCAGAATCACCTTCATCGGTATCATCCTCTTCATTGTCGCCGCTTATTGGGTCTTCATCAGAATTAGTGTCATCGTCGGAATCGGAATCACTTTCATCGGTATCGTCTTCTTCATCATCCCCACTTATTGGGTCTTCATCTGAACTAGCGTCATCGTCGGAATCAGAGTCACCTTCATCACTATCGTCCTCTTCTTCGTCTCCGCTTATTGGGTCTTCATCAGAAGTTACATCATCGTCAGAATCAGAATCTCCTTCATTGGTATCGTCTTCTTCATCATCTCCGCTTATTGGGTCTTCATCTGAACTAGCGTCATCGTCGGAATCAGAATCACCCTCATCACTATCCTCCTCTTCACTTGTAGGATCTTCACCTGAAGAATCATCTTCATCAGGCTCTTCTTCCTCTGCTATTGGTTTTGGGATTTCTTGCCCTACAAAATTGATAAATCCTGAAGGTGAACGGCCTCTTTCATTATAACCTACTACACTATAGACATAATCTTGGTATATATTAAATTCTCTATCAGTAATTTGAAATTCACCTGCATTTAAAGATGCAATTAATGTCTGCGTTGTATCAGTAGCCTCTCTTCTAAACACCTCATAACCATCAATAACTTCTGATGAATCACTCCATGTTAAACGCAATGAATTATCTAAAGAATCAAAATTTAAATCTAAGTTATAGGGAACTGCTGGTAAAGGAATAATCCTTTCCAACGTTGTAGCCTCCAATTCCAAACTAGCACTGTAGATATCAAAAATATAAGATACAATGCTGTAAGTATATGTGGTATTTTCAGATAGAAGACTATCTCTAAATACATTTACATCTGCGTCTACGACTGCTATCAATTGTGACTCTAATTCAGTTGCTGATTGTCTATAAATCATGTAACCATGCTCGTCCGCATTAGTGTCTTCCCATGAAATAGTCAGCGTGTGTTGAGTTGCTGTATCTAATACAAAATTAGATAACCCCACTGGAACAGGTGGTACTGTGGAAATCGTTTTAGGATCTGAAATGTAAAAAACTCCATTCCTTTCCGCAGCTACTTTGTATGTATATGTCGTATTTAATTCAAAAAGAGAGTCGATATAACTAACTGTTGAAGAATCCAACACCGCTAACTCTTCAAAGTCTCCTTCTTTTTCCTGGCGGTATACTACATAATGTTCTTCCAAGTCAGAAAGATCTTCCCATTCTATGAAATGACCTTCTTCTACTTTGGTGATGCTTGTGAGCAGCGGTGCTTCAATCGGAATTTGGGCTTTTACAGCATTACTGATCGAATTACCTAAAGAATTGTAACTCTTTATCACATATTCGTACATCTCACCTTTCTCTACTTCCAAATCCACAAAAGTAGTATCATTGTATTCCAACGAAGCAGCCAATGAGTAGTCTTCTTCCCCTAACTTTCTTCTAAGAATATCAAAACCCAATTCATTCTCTATATCATCCTTCCATGACAATACAATTGAACTATCAGAAGGGGTAATATTGATTTCTTCCACCGCTTTTGGTTTTGAACTATTACTCATCGTATGTACAAACAACAGAAATTCGCTATTTAAACTTCCATCTAATAGTCCATTGATCGTGCGGATTCTAAAATAATATGTAAAGCCTTTTGTCAGTCCATCAATCAGAAATGATTGTTGATTCACGTCTGTTACGAAAGAATGACGGAATGTATTACCATAATCTGTAGAGTATTCTATTAGAAAACCTGTTTCCAAAGCCGACACATCTTTCCATGTAAATTGTAAAGAACTCGATGTCAACTCTTTGTATTCCACCTCTACAGGTGCCTCTAAACGGGTAAAGATAGAAGCAGTAACAGGGGTCGATTTTCCACTCCCATTAAAAGCTGTTACTCTAAACGAATATCGAATAGATCCTAAAGTATTATTGGTAAATTCATAGCTTGTCGTATTTCTATCGACAATCGCTAATGGAACAAAACCTTTATCAGGATTTAATGAGTACTCTACATAAAAACCCTCTTCTTTTTCACTATTGTCATCCCATGAAATCGATAAATACCTCGTTCTACTTTGGAGTTCTACCGTAAGGTTTTCGACAGGATTAGGAATGTCTTTTATTGTGGCTGATGCGATAGGAGAATTACTAGCATTTCCTTCTGCACTAAACCCTTTTACTTTGTAATAATAAGTAGAGTCGTCTGTTTTCGGAGATTTATCTACCCAACTCACTTTATCAGAGGCCACTTTTGCAATTTGTAGAAAAGGGCCTTCCATGTTTTGTGCTCTTTCAATGCTATAGCCAGAAATATGGTTCACACTCTCCCAATCAATTTCAATGTTCTCGTCTGGCAATAAAGAAGCATTTAAAACCTCAACTTCTTCAATAGAATTACTTCCAGTAGTTGCTCCAAAAACCTCAAAGGCTAGGTTGGTATCTTCTGCTGCAAATGTTGTAGGGTGTGTCCATGAGGTATATCCTCTGCCGAATAAATTGTCTGGATCGATCAAGTAAAAAGAACCTCCATTTGTCTCTTGCGCACCTGTTCCTCTCCAAAACCAACTCCCTTGATTTCTATACGACATCACTGCTGCTACAGAAACCCAATATGTTCCTGGCGTTAGTTCTACCGGTGTTGATAAATTATGGGTGATAGCTCCTTCATCATAACTTGATATCGGAACTTGGCCTGAACTATAAATGATATTTTCAGAAGGTTGTCCATTATTATCTTCATAAATAAATACCTCAATTACTGGTACATCAGCTCCCGTACTTTGTCCATAGGCTTTTATTTTCGAAATGATCCAATTTTTACCGTCAGGTACTAAAATATCTTCCGCTAAATAAACAGGTTTCCCAAAATCAGTAAAATATTGCGATCGATAGATTTCACCCGATTGATTGGTTTGAGCATATAATGCAGGAACGATATTCTCTACTTTTGCATCAAATTTTACCTTAGAGGAAAGTTCTCCTTCATAAGCAATAAGTGTTACTTTAGCAGTTCCTGTTGTAATATTGGTTGCAATGTATAAAGTATCATTTGAAATAGACGTTTTGATCACACTCGTATCAGAAGTGATCACCTCATAGACTAAATTATTCTGATTTTGTGATTCAAAAATATCATTGAGATCAATTGCTTCAACGATCTCACCCAACGAATAGGTACGCTCCTCAATTGTTGTTTTTACTAAAGGTGGCATTGAATCCACTCCATAGTAAGCTGAATAAATACCATTGGAGTGTGTCGCTACAACCACCAAACCATCTTCTCTTGTTTTGATCATTGTCACAACCCCGTCACCAATTTCCTTCTCTCCTTGTTGCATCCAATGAGTATTTTCAGAGATACTTGAGATTGGTGAATAATAAAGTCCTACACTCGTCCCTACAAAGAGACCTTCTTCTCCATCTGTAGGCTGATGAAACTCTGCCCAACGTACAGAAGGCCCTGCCCCTGATCCATCCTCATTTTCTTCCAAATTACCAGACACATGCTCCCATGTAGTACCTCCATCTTTTGTTTGATAAATACTTTTTGTCTGATAATTAGAAAAAATCACTACAATGTGATCAGCATCTTTTGGATTCACTGCCACACAAGAAACGTAAGCCTTAGGTAAGTTTTTATTGGCTGTTAAATGATCAACACTTGAAGACTTAGACCTTGAATCGTTGACTCTATAAATTTGGCCATTCCCCGTCCCTACAACAACAATGTTCTCAGGACTTTTCGATGCTGCAACGGCTGTAATAGTTCCTGATGTGGCCACATTTGAATAAGTATCCCAACCTTTAGAAGTACCATTAAAAGTATAGCCTGAATTGATACTTGAAAGAGACAAATTAAACCATAACGACTTTTTAGCCGGATAATACATCACATCACTGTCATTGGGGTCAAGAATGTAAGGGTGAACAAATAATTGCCCTGACGCTTTCGTCGGCTGTATACCATCATAATCTGTAGGTTGTGATGGATTATCTCCTTTAAATCTTAAAATTTTACCGTTTTGGGTACTTGTATATCGGATGTGTTCTCCTGGTACAATAGCAACGTAACAACCGTCACCTCCTGCATACTCCTCTATCCAATCTGCATCTGTAGCTGAAGCGTCTGTATACCACTTACCATTATCCTGAAATCCTGCCAATATCCTTGCATCTCCTGTTGTTTCTTCATCTATGGCAATCGCATAAGCCTGTGTGGTGTAATAGCCATTATTTAGACATTCCCACTCTACTGCTTCTGCCATTATATTTTTGGATTTTGACACTCCGCCATCATGGCTTGTAATCACAATATCCGGGTTGGAAGGGAGAAAGACCATGGCATGGTTATCGGGGTGGTGATTCTCATATTGGCTTACGTTGTTTGCCGGCGAATACCCTCCAATCCATGAGGTTTCAGAAGTATCTGTAAAACCATTCGTAGTTCTATAAAGGTTAGTACTTCCTATAAAAACTACATCCTCGTTATTTGGTTTTACCTTAATATATTGGTTATAACTTCCTTGAGAAAGATTACCAACATATCCTCCATAGGCTGGCAAATTAGAAGTGCGGTCATCCCATGTGTTAGTCGAAATAGTATACTTCAATAACATATGTGCATTTGTTCCATTTCCTGGGGTATGTGCAAAAAAGTATACCACATCAGGATTGGAGGGAGCTGCAGCCATAACCGTTCTACTTAATGAAATAGATGCAACTTCTGAAGGTGTGATCTCTGTCCAGTTTTCTCCGTCATCTGACATGAAATAACCATGATTGGAAATAGTAGCAAATAATTTCCCTGATGCATTGGATATTATTTCAGTGTAAAGAGAACTTTGATTTTCCAACACTTTGGTCCAAGTATTTCCATCATCAAAAGACCTAGAAATACCTCCTTGATGAGTCACATAAATTATTCCATTGTCATGGACTACTATACTTGATGTATATTGAAAATCACCTCCAGAAACGGTAGGATCAAAAGTAGTTCCTTCAAGAGAAGTCCAAGAAACACCTCCATCAATTGACTTATAAATACCATTTCCTCTGTAAGCTGCTCCTCCTGCTGCTGCCGAATTACCATATACTTCTCCTGAACCATAATACCAAACATTGGAGAAATGAGGTCTTGGATCTTGGGCAATACATGTAATACTCTGACGATCTGTTGGAGCGGTTACTTTCGTCCAACTATTACCTCCATCAATAGATCTCCATAAACCTCCTGAAACACCACCGGCTAAGATGATATTTTCGTTGGTTCTATCGATTGCTAAAGCCCTTGTTCTTCCTCCTACATTAAAAGGGCCTCTTTTGTGCCATTTTGGAGCTGTTGCAGTGGAAGAAAATAATCTTAGGCGCTTTGCATTTTGAAAGTGAATATTCTGAATAAAAGCTTTTTCTTGTTCAAAGATATTGGCTGGAATTTCATGTGTGATTGGATTTTCCAACATCAAATGCTCAAACTGTTGTCGAGCAATAGGGTCATCTTTTAATCTTTTGAACTTGTGATACACAGGCTCTTCTCCTGTGATATCTTCAATAACTCCTTGTCCAAATATGGGGTAACTTAGGAAAAGGAATGTAGCGATAATGGGCAGTATTTTCTGGTTAAAAAATACTGAAATAGTAAGTGGTTTCATGAGTGATAATAGGGTATTGCATTAGATAGCAATCACTCTTAATAAAATTAGGTCTAAAGAGTGATCTTACAATAAATAGCATTCAAAGGTGCAGTGTTACAGAATAAAGCGATTGAAACTACAACAGAGAATAACTTGAAATAGAAATTATATATTTAGAAATTGGTTTAACGGGTAAATCATTTTTTCCTCATTTATTAGGTTTATAGGAATATAGTAAATAAACCACTCTGAAAATAGCCTATTAACAGTTTTACTTGGTAAAACAATATAAAGACTTCATTTCTCATAACATTGACCAATTGCTAGATATACGGTTTAATTTTTGAGAATTTTCCTACCTCTTATCATTTTAAGTATAAAGGGTTTTATCTAACCGGAATAATCTAAATTCTCCTCTTTATTATCCTTTTTCCTTTTCATATAATGTAATTCTAACGGAATGGTAAGAATGTTTGAAACAACAACTGGAACGTCTGTTTCTAATGTAGATGGGTATAAAGGTGTATATTTTTTTTGAAGATTTTTAATGCTGTCAACTGACGGAATCAATTCACTTTCAACATAATTGATACAAACTTTATATAATTTTTTAATTTTATCTATCCATTGAACTTTTTCAAAGTGAAATTTGTTTCCCTCGGTTAACGACGAATATACATTAGAATAATTTTTCATATCAGAGAGCGTTACAATTTTTATTAATACTGTAAATCTCCAGAAAAAAGACTCTATTTCAGATAGAAGGTTACCCATCATTCAATTTTAGGTAATTTACTTAGGGGGAAGGGAATTAAGAGGTAAGAGGAAAGAATGAAGAGGTAAGTTTTTTTTGAAGCGACGATTAATAGACAATTGGAAAAGAGTCTTCTGTAGAGTCACAATGCCTTGTGGCTCACGAACCATCATAAAAACTACTTTATAGACCACAGCACGAACCATTTTTCTTAATTCTTACCTCTTTCTTACCTAACAAGTGCTTACCAATAATATTCAGGGTAATGCTTATTCGGTACAAATAGATCTTTTTCTAAAGTATCCGAACGATTAGCCATTTCCCATATTAATTTCATCCCTAATTTTGTTCTTTTATAAACTAGGTCAAAGTTAACTCTATCAACATCGTCTGTGGGGGCATATAAATCTTCTTGACAATAATCTGTTAGAACAGTAGTTGGTATATTTCTAAACACTAGTGCATTAGAAACTCGATTATTATCATAATAGGTACTGCTTGAAGTCTTGGTATAGATTTTAAGATCCTTCTCATAGGTGTTCGCCGTTTCAAGAATGATCTTCTCATACTTTGAAGAATGTAGTTGTGTACCAAGCAAGTAACAATAGTTCTCATCGTCTACCTCTTTATGTTTCCTCCCTAATTGCTTAAAAGTAATATTGGCCACAATATTATCTATTGGTAATCCAGAATACTCACAGAAGAAAAATTCACCTATTGCGAAGATCTCATTGACGGTAAAGTTTACAAAAAGTATAGACCTTCGAGGTGAATAACCTGCTTCTTTTGCTTTTTGAAAGGCCAATGCTAATTCCATTACTGCAGCAGTTGCTGTAGCGTTTGCATTTGCTCCATTATAAATTACACCTTTTTGAATGCCAACTCCATCATAGTTTGCATTCACCAATATTATTTCATCTTTTAAATCAGTCCCCTCAATAAACCCTAGAATATGCTCATTTTCATATTCCAAAACTTCATATTTTGATTCTATATGTATTTCGGTTTTTAGTTGCCTTTGTTCTTTCTTCTTAAGCATATTGTACCTACTAATCATTTCTTGTTGTTCCTCTGAAAATAAAGAAAGAATTGTATTCCAATTCACACCGACCCACTCAGAAGAAGAATCATCATTCTTAGCAATCCATTTTTCATATTCCGATTTTCTTAAATAAGCAATTGGTAGTCGTTTACTGATTGACCTAAAGTCATTACGATTTAAATTGTGTTCATTGTCCTTGATTGAGAAAAAAACTTTGGCATTTATATCTTCTATTTTCACTGTATTCATTTTATCAAAAGGGTCATAATGATGAAATATGACTCCTTTATCTCTAGTATACCTTCTGTATAGATTCTTAAAATCAATTTTATCTACATACAAAATTTCTATATCTCCATTCAGATCAACACTGTTAAATGGAAATAAGTCAAAGTGATCCTTTGTCAAAATTGCATTCTGATTATACACTTTAAACTTTGTGTATTGAGGGACAAAAGTTGGAAATTGAAGGGTTCGTTCCTCATTATACTTTGGAATATTATTAAGGTTGTAAAAAGATTTGATATAAGCAGCTGCTAGTTCATGTCCTCCTTCCAGCATATTACGACCTTTCATGTCATCACTTGCCAATACTTTGGTATGCTTCTCTAAAGCGTCTTTTGATAAATAACCTAACACACTATTCATTTCTGAAGCAGTGGTAGATAAAGTAACATTTTGAGCAAATAAAAAGCAGGGGCTGAATAGAGCCAATAAGTTGGCAATGATATTTAGTTTAAAATTCATAAATAGTTTCGCTTTAATTTATTTTGATTTTAACACGATGAAGAAGCCTATTATCTAATTCTAGTTAGTCGGATTTAAGTTTTAATCATACGTGTTTAAGCAGTTGTACAATTAAAATCGGAAGTTTTGGATTGTCTTTTTTAGCCTACTCTTCGTTAGAATATCATCACGTAGCTTCGGCTATGCTCTTCTATTCTGCCTTGATTAGACTAAAAAATAATAATCCAACTTATCCCAATTTTAAATGTGAACTGCTTATATAGTTCAATTCGAAAATAGACTTAAAAATTATAAACCCCAAAAAAGTCATAACAACATTTTTGGGGTTTATAAATTAGAACTGAATATACTCAGTCATGGTATTTCTTATTTTCCTAGAAGCTCTTCAAGCTTTTTCTCTAAAGCATCACCTCTTAGGTTTTTGGCAATGATCTTACCCTCTTTATCCAATAATAAAGTAAAAGGAATTCCTTCCACTCCATATTGTGTTGCAACAGAACCATCTTCATCCAATACTTGTGCCCAAGAAATGTGGTCTTGCTCAATAGCCTTCTTCCAAGCTTCTGCATCTCTATCAATAGAAACTCCATATACTTCAAAACCTTTTTCTTTGTATTTTGAATAAGCCTTCAAAACATTTGGGTTTTCCATACGGCAAGGTCTACACCAAGATGCCCAGAAATCGATCATTACATATTTCCCTCTGAAAGATTCTAAAGCAATCGTTTCTCCTTTTGGACTCGCTAAGGCAATAGGCATTGCTTCAGAACCTACCATCGTAGACTTTAAAGCGTTGTAGCTTTTTGCTACTTCCATCACTAGGCTATCTTGAGGAAACTTTGTTTCTAACTTCTCTATTGTTTCAGAAATTACCTCAAAGCTGCTTTCCTTATCTTGAATAAAGTTTAAAGCTACTAAAGTAACATAAGCTCCATCCAATTTCTTAAGCATTGCTTTTACTGCTTCTTTCTGTTCATCTTGTAACTTCTTGAACTTTTCTAATACTGCTTCTTTATGCTCAGAAGTAGCATATTCTTGCTGCAATTCATTTCCTTTTTCTGAAAATGAATCATACATATCCTTCAGTTCATTTAGTTGATCATTTTCTTTAGAACCTGTTATTTTGAAGAATTCACCATTGTTCTCCACTTTTAAATCCTTTGTTTCAAGAACTACAAGTTCTTCTGCTTGATTTCCAATATTCAAAGTATATAAACCAATCTTAGGCACGGTATATTTTAATGCAAAAGCCCCTTTAGCATCTGTCGTTGCTTCGGCTACATTTTTCTTACCTCCAACACTTTGAATAGTATATAATATGATTTTTGTTCCTTCTGATTGTCCTTCGAGGGTACCTGAAATTGTTACGGAAGCAGGGTATGTTCTTTTTTCTTCTTTGGCCCCACCACAACTTACTACTATAAAAGCAAGTAATAGGAAAAAAATGTTGTGTAATGTCTTCACAATTATACGTTTACAAGTTGCTATGTTCTTTATGATGCAGTAATAATGTTTACTTTATCTACCTTATTTAAAGCTTAAATAAAATAAATATTTTACTGAGAAAGCACCTTGTTCAATCCAAAACAAGGTGCTTTCTAAGTATTCCATCAGATTTGATGTACTACTTCCTTATGCAATATACACAGATCTTTATTTTTCCAATGCTTCTCTTAGCAATTGATTTGTTTTTTGAGGGTCAGCTTTACCTTTTGCCAACTTCATCACCTCTCCCATAAATAACCCTAAAAGGTTTTTCTTTCCTTTTTTGTACGCTTTCGCTTTATCAGGGAACTTCGCAATTGCTTGCTCAATTAATGGCACCAAGAAGTCATCTCCACTATCTTGAATCAAGTCCAACTCTTTAGCTACTTCCTCAGGCTTGCTTCCTTCACGCTCCGCCACTGCTTTCAATAATTGTTGTGTTGCTGCAGCATGACTTACTTTTTTATCATCTACCAATCCAATAATTTCAGCCACTTGAGCAGGTTGAACAGGTAATTCGGCATAAGAAGTACCACTTTCATTCACCATTGATTTCAATGGGCCGTTCATCCAATTTGCTGCCGACTTGAAGTTTTTAGTAGCATTACATAAAGCTTCAAAGTAAGAAGCCGTCTCTCTTGTTTCTGTCAATTGATAGGCATCTGCTTCTGAAAGCTTATACTCTGCGATAAACTTCTCTACCAGTTCATAAGGTAAGCTTGGCATTTCTTGCTTGATTTTTTCCACCCATTCTGGTTTAACAATCATTGGTGGTAAATCTGGGCATGGAAAATATCTATAATCATTTAATGTCTCCTTGGTTCTCATACCATAGGTTTTACCTGTCTCAACATTAAATGTCCTTGTTTCTGAAATGATCTCCTCTCCTTTCTCAATCATGTCAATCTGACGTTGCATTTCATAGTCGATTGCTCTCTGAATGTTACGCATGGAGTTCATGTTCTTGATCTCACATTTTTGGCCCAATTTTGTATCGCCTTTCAAACGTACAGAAACATTGGCATCACAACGTAATGAACCCTCTTCCATATTACCATCAGATACTTCTAAGTAGCGAACAATCTTACGGATTTCACCTACAAAGGCTGCCGCTACAGCTGAATCATGAATACATGGTTCTGTCACGATTTCCATCAATGGTACTCCAGCTCTGTTCAAGTCCACCAAAGTATCAGGTGAACCCTCTAAGTGTGTTGATTTTCCAGCATCTTCTTCCATATGAATACGGTTAAGAATCACTGTAAATTTTTCACCTGCTTTAGTCACTACATCTACATGGCCACCAATACAGATTGGTGTTTTATCTTGAGTTGTTTGATATCCTTTTGGTAAATCTGGATAGAAATAGTTTTTTCTATCGAAGAATTGATATTCTGAAATTTTACAATGGCATGCCAATCCCATTTTGATAGAATATTCTACTACAGATTTATTCACTTTGGGTAATGTACCTGGCAATGCAAGTGTAATTGTACTGACATTAACATTAGGATCCTGACCGTAGGTTGTTGGGTCTGAAGCAAAAATTTTACTTTTAGTCTGTAATTGTGAATGAACTTCCAATCCTACTACAAGTTCATATTTGTCTAAAATTGCCTTATCCATATGCTATGTATTTATTTCAAAGCGTTGGTAGTCAGTGTAGAGCAGTTCAAAAAATAATAGGTTATCAATGCCTGGTTATTCTGCTATTTAAATACTACACTTTCAATTGTGCTTGATTGTTACTTTTTAAATTTCACAAACAAAAAAGTCATTCTTTTAAGAAAAAATGACTTTTAAGCTATTTCATTACAATATTAATAAAATAAAGGGAATTACACTATACAGAATGATAAAATTATACTCCTCATTTTACCTATTCACAAATTATTTTTAGTGTTTACGTTGACTTGCCTTGAAAAGAATTTCTTTTTCCTCTTGTGTCAGGCCTTCATACCCTCTTTCTGAAATTTTATCAAGAATCTCATCTACACTGTCTTGTGTAGGCTGATTGGTTGTTTTCGTAGTTTGTGTTTTTTTGGCTGCCTTGCCTTTTGATCTATGAACCACTTTCAACTTTCTATCCGACTTTGTTAAGTTGGTGAAAAAATTGGTCATCGCATACAATGGCTTCCCAAGGTCTGTTCCTCTTTTTAATAGAGAGACATAAGAGAATCCCATCAAAGCACCACCTAAGTGAGCAATTTCTCCTCCTGCATTACTTCCAGCTGATTGTATCAATGACAAGAAGATATAAACTGCAGCTAAATATTTGATTTTTACAGGACCTACAAACAAAAGGTTTATTCTATAATCAGGGGCAATTGTTGCGGCACCTACTACAATTGCATATACACAAGCTGAGGCTCCAATTAGTCCACTAACCATTTCCATGTGACCTCTGTAATAAGGAACCACATTGTACATTAATAAATAGGCTAGGCCACCGGCAATACCACCAAGAAAATACAGTGCAACTAACTTCTTATCCCCTAAAAACTCAGTGAAGATTATCCCAAACCAATACATGATTAACATATTGAAAAGGATATGAAAGAAATCACTCATACTATGCATGAAGAAATAAGTGATCAGCGTCCAAGGCTTCACGACAGCGTCATAGATATAAGGTGGTAAGGCTACATTGCTAAATATATATTGATCATAAATACCATGTAAACCTGATAGTTTAAATACAAGCATCAATAAGCTCATACAAACATATACGACAACATTAACGATAATCAGTCGAAGTAGCCCACTTCCAGGTTTGTTCCATGTATACTTTAAATCGGAGATAAAGCCATTCATAAGAAGTTAAAATAAAGGTTTAATGGGTGATAATTAGAAAACCTACTTTAATCACAAAGGTTTAAGTATTAGGTATTTTAATTTACGGAAAATCCCTTACTTTTAAAAATGTTCCCAATTATTCATCCCTTTTTACATTTTTATATTAGATAGATGAAGTCCTCTTTTAAAAGCACTTCATCTATAGTTATTTTATGATCGATATGCCACTATTGATAGCTTTGGTATTTCCATTTTTTCATCAAAATATAAGCAAACAAAGCACCTCCCAAATGGGCTAAATGTGCAACATTGTCAGCTGGGTTTTGATTTAAAAGTTCATATGTTTCATATAATATATAGGCTCCTACCAAGTATTTCGCTCTGATTGGAATTGGCGGGAATAAAAGCATCAATTTTAAATTAGGGAACAAAAAGGCAAATGTGAAAAGAATACCGAAAATCGCTCCTGAAGCACCCATCATTGGAGTATTGATTTTTCTGTCATGGAAAAATTTCACAATCAAATCTCCCATTTGTTTATAATCTGTATTTGCTGGAGCAGAGAAAAATGTATTCTCAGCAAAATCATACAATGATACATTTCCTACAGAACTAACATACGGTAAGTAATTTTGATTTCCATACTTCAATATACTAAGCACCCCTTCACCTTGGAACAATTGATAGTCAGGGACATTAGAAACAAAATTATAAAAATTCCCCGGAGTCTGATTCATCATATATTCAGCCCCTAATAGTTCTATATTATAAACCTCATAAAAGTTGACTAAACCATATAATGCTCCTCCAAAAATTCCTGTAAAGAAATAAAGTGCTAGAAAACGCTTTGAACCAAGAACATTTTCCAACATTGGCCCAAAAATAAAAAGAGCAAACATATTGGAAAACAAATGCCCAAAACCACTATGCACAAACATATATGTGATAGGCTGAAATATTTGGAATTTCTCAGACCAAGGGTGATGATAGGCTAATGAATCAAAAATAAAAGCTTCGATATACCCCGGTGATAAATTTGGTAATATGCTTCCCAAGAAAGGCAACGCAAATATTACTAAATTCATAATCAGGAGTATTTTAACATAAGGTGTTAAGTTCTGTCCCATATTTATTATTTAGTCTTCACCCTCAAAAAACTATTCTGACGGCTTAATTTCTTTAATATTGAGTTGAAGATTTTTATTTCCTCTAAACTCATTGATTTCCAATCTAAAAAGTATATCTAATTTGCCTCCTACACATGCTTCTATCTGTTCTACTTGATTAAAAGCAATAGCGTCAAATTTTTGTTCTCCTTCTCCCTGACTAATTTTCATCTTAAGGTGTTTGTCTTTCAACACTCTTGGAGTACCGTCAACAACAACATTGTTGGCTTGAAAAACAGGTGGAGGGTTATCATGCCCAAAAGGCCTCATTTTCTCAATTATCCCGGCGGTAGTAAGGTCTAGATCGGATAGATTTACATTTAAATCTACTTTTACCTCCGATACAAATTCCTTTCCATTCGTAAATTTGTCTACTTCCGCCACAAATTTTTGTTTAAAAGCTGACAAATTTTCCTCCTTTAATGACACACCTGCCGCTGAGGTATGACCACCAAACTTCAAAAGTAAATCCTGACAGTTAGACAATACGGCATGAATATCAAAATCACCAATACCTCTCGCTGAACCTGTCACTTCTCCTCTTGATAGCGTTAAAGCCACAGTAGGCTTCCCAAATTTCTCAGCACACCTTGAAGCAACAATACCTAAAACTCCTTTATGCCAGTTTTCATTGTATAAAACTAAAGCACTTTGATTTTGTTCTGTCTCTGCAATTTCTAGTGCTTCTTTGGTATTTTGGGTATCATACTTCTTTCTTAAATCATTGATACGACCCAATTCTTTGGCTTGTTCCAAAGCTTCTTTAGGATCTTTGGACGATAAAACTTCTGCTGCAATTTGAGCATGCGCAATTCTACCCGCTGAATTAATCAAAGGACCAAAATTATAACCCAGATCTTGTAACTTCAGATCGGCAGGCGTTAAGTTTAATACTGTAAACAATGCCTTTAAACCTTCTTTATCCGTATTTCTTAAATATTGGATACCTTGATTACACAACACTCGATTTTCATCCAACATAGGGACAACATCACAAGATGTACCCAATACCACCAAATCCAAGTGTTGCCATAATGGTGTTGGGTCAATACCATGTTTCTGGCAAAACCCTTGCAACAATTTAAAGCCTACTCCACATCCTGAAAGTCCTTTAAAAGGATAGTTACAATCACTTCTTTGAGGATTTAAAACGGCTGTAGCTTTGGGTAATTCATCGCCAACCTGATGATGATCACAAACTATAAAATCTATATTTCTATGGACTGACTCTGCAATCTCATCATGATTCAAACTACCACAATCCAACGAAATTATCAATTGACAATTGGTTGTAGCTGCATATTCAATGCCTCTTAATGAAACACCATACCCCTCAGTATACTTATCAGGCACATAGAAATCTATGTTAGGGTAAAAGTCTTGAAAGAAATGCATAAATAAAGCAACGGCACTCGTTCCATCTACATCATAATCTCCATAAAAAAGAATACGCTCTCCTTTTTCAATCGCCAACGTAAGACGCGCCACCGCTACATCCATATCCTTCATTAAAAACGGATCATGCAATTTTTCTAATGTCGGTCGAAAATAGTCACGTGCACTATAAATTGTCTGTACCCCTCTTTGTGCCAATAAACTAGCAATGACTTTAGGTACATTGGGCTGCTTTAATAAAGCTTTGACATATTCTTCTTTAGGTTCAGGGAGTAATTTCCACTGCTTATTCATCTTTTCTTTCTTCTTTTGATGGTAGTACTAATTTACAACCTACCGACTTCAAACCAATTCTATTGATGATCAATTCAAGGGATGATCGCTACTTTTCTGCTACAGAGCTATGGTTCACCTTTATTTTTTCACCCCAAAAACCAATGCAACCCAAGCAGCAATAAAAGCCACACCTCCTATAGGAGTAATAGCTCCTAACCATGTAATTCCTGTCAATGACAATATATATAAACTTCCGGAGAAAATAAGGATACCTAGTACCATAAATACAGCAGACCATTTCAACCAGCTCGACTCTAGTTTACTCGCCAAAGCACCTAAGATAAGCAGGCCCAATCCGTGATAAAAATGATATTTCACTGCTGTCTCAAATGTCTCTATTCTACCGAACTGCTCTAAGGTAGGTTTTAATCCATGTGCCCCAAATGCTCCAATAGCAACGGCAAGTGCACAAAAAACAGCTCCAATTTGTATAATTCTTTTCTCCATTTTGTTTGTTGGTTTATAGATATGTAAAGGGTTTTTCATAAAAACTGAAAATAGTTCAAGTCTTAAGCTGAAAGCGTGACTTGGACCAATATCTAAAAAAGTGTGTAGACTTTTTTTGTTCTACATAGTACTTAAGACAAATGTAATTGGAAATTTATTAAGTGCATGTTAGGAACTCAAAATTTAAGGATGAAGTAGGAAATTTTAGTTTTAAATCTAAATGCAAAAAAAATGACACCCTTCAAATTTTGAAGAGTGTCATTATTGGTAATACTTATGTTGGAACAATTTTGATGATAAGTTAATAAATAATTGAATTGGAATAAAAACACGTTTTTAATAAACGCTTCAAACTATTTACATGGCAAAAAGTATGAGAACATTACTGTTAAATTAATTCCGATTGTTGTTGTTATTATTATCAATAAATCTATCTAGTATGAAATGAAATACATATTTTTTGTTTTTGTACATTACAAATGTAGGAGGTTTCTTAAGAGCAATTTATGGGATATGAACACCTTTTTAGTGTTTTTTTAACCACATAATCAACTGCTAAAAGTCAGTTTTTATTAAAGTGATAATATAAAGAGGTTAAATAATAGATATTTTAAATATTAAATAAAATAAGTCAATTTATTTACCAAATACATAACAATACTCATTACATTTAATTAAAAAAAAGAGTAATATTTTATAAAAAGTTAGAAATAATCGAAGATTTCTTTTGAGTTGACAGTTTTTGAGCTGTACTGGCAAAGAAAAAGTACAGCAATAAGACAAGTGTTATTTCAACGTTTTTAAAGCAAAAAAGCCCATCAAATGAGCCTTCTACAAGCACCTAAAAATCACAAGACAAAAAAAGAACGGCCTCCAATCGGAAGCCGCACTTACCACATACTAACCATAAATGGTTTTTAACCATATATAAACACATATAAACATAAATTCTCTTTAGTAAGTTACCACTAGGCAACTTTAAGCACTTGAAGCAATTCTTCTAGGTGCTCGTCTTCTACAGTTTGTACTGTATCTGCTTTTTGCAAGAAAGCTTTGTAAGCTTCTTCTAAAACATCATGATCTAGTGTATGACCCAACTTCTGTAAACGATAGAATAATGCCGCTCTACCGCTTCTTGCTGTCAATACAATAGAAGATTCTGAAACGCCTACTTCTGCAGGATCAATAATTTCATAGTTATCTCTACTCTTGATCACACCGTCTTGGTGAATACCTGATGAGTGAGAAAATGCATTATCACCTACAATCGCTTTGTTTGGCTGAACTGGCATGTTCATAGTATTTGATACCAAACGGCTGATTTCGTAAATCTTTTGAGTGTGAATAGCAGTGTCGAAGTTCAACATGTTATGCTTACGCATTGCCATCACTACTTCTTCCATTGAAGTGTTACCTGCACGTTCACCAATGCCGTTTACAGTACACTCAATTTGTCTAGCTCCATTACTTACACCTGCTAACGAATTGGCAGTTGCCATTCCTAAATCATTGTGACAGTGTGTAGAAATGATCGCTTTGTCAATATTTTTTACGTTCTCTTTTAAGAACTTGATTTTAGCTCCGTATTCTTCTGGGATACAATATCCTGTAGTATCTGGGATGTTTACCACTGTGGCCCCGGCTGCGATGACAGCCTCTACGACTCGAGCTAAATAGACATTATCTGTTCTACCTGCGTCTTCTGCATAAAATTCAACATCTTCTACAAAAGTTTTTGCCAACTTCACTGCCTCTACACCTCTTTCGATCACTTGATCTCTGTCTAAACGTAATTTAGTGAAGATGTGCTGATCAGAAGTTCCGATCCCTGTATGAATTCTTGGTTTTGCGGCAGGCTTTAACGCTTCTGCTGCAACCTCAATGTCTTTTCTAACCGCTCTAGTAAGACCACAGACTGTCGCGTTTCTAATTTCTTTAGCAATTCTGTTAACTGCTTCAAAGTCTCCAGGACTTGAAATTGGGAAACCCGCCTCTATAATGTCAACGCCAAGATTTTCGAGAGCACGTGCAATAACTAACTTCTCCTCTGTATTCAAACGGCACCCTGGTACCTGTTCTCCGTCTCGCAACGTTGTATCGAAAATAAATACTTTATCGTTCATAGGCTTAAACACTTCTTGAAAGGTGTCTGTTATAATCTATTTTTAAAACAATTCTATTGGTATTGTTTTGCTAATGTAAAAGGTGATCAAAAGCATCAAAAACAAAAAAAAATACATTTTACGATGTTTAATTTAATATTTATGTGAATAGAATGTAAATTTGGCAATGTGTAAGGTTATTAAAGATCATAATAAATACGATGCCTAAGGAAAGATCAAATCACTTATATCAGTTAATTAAATCAATGTCGAGAAGCGAGAAACGTTATTTTAAACTTGTTTCTAACGAATCGAAGAATAATTCTTCAAAAAAATTCATGCTCCTATTTGAACTAATTGACAAGCAAGATGTTTTTGATGAGGAGCAATTATTAGCTTCCACTCCTGAGTTAAAACCTATTCAGTTCTCCAATTTAAAAGCTCATCTCTACAAAAGAATTTTACAAGCATTAAGGCAATTTCATCTGACCAAAATGGAAGATGCCGAAATCAGAGAAATGATTGATCATGCTGAACTCTTATATAATAGAGGATTGTATGAACAATGTGCGGATATTTTGAGAAAGAGTAAAAAGAAAGCTCAGAAAAGTGATCATTTGGAGTTACTCTTGGAAATACTAAGGTGGGAAAAGAGTTTGCTCACTCACACTTTGGACAAACACAATCAAAGAAGGGTAAACAAATTGATCCAAGAAGTACAAGACACCAATGATCGTATTAATCAAATCAACAAGTTCTCTAACATTTCAGCGAAATTAAATGCCTTCTACCTTAAGGTTGGTTATGTAAAAAGTGAAAAGGACCTAAAGAAAGTCAACGACCTTGTCAACAATGATATCCTTTCTATTGATGAAGATAAGTTTTCCATCAATGAAAAATTATCACTTTATGAACTATATATCGGCTTTTACTATTTTACTCATGAGGTAGAAAAAGGGTATGATTATGCTCAAAAATGCCTTAATATTTTTCATAATGACACTGATCTGATCCCATCTCGATTAGATGTTTATATCAGAACGATCAATAACTTATTGATAGGGCAATACAAACTTTATAAGTATAGAGAATTTAATGAAACAAAATCACTTTTCAGAAAAATCCGTTCTAATGATAAGATTGAATTGAGTGAGAATATCAAAATGAAACTCCTAAAATACTCTTACGTTCATGAGTTTAACCGCCTGTTTATGTTGGGTGATTTTACAGGGGGTGTTCAAAGAGTCAATTTGCTTTTAAATAATATTGAATTCTTTATTGAAAAACTCAACAAGCACTCTCGACTAATTTTATATTACAAAATTGCCTGTCTCTATTTTGGAGCAAGTGATTTTAGGCTATCCTCTAAGTGGCTCAATAGAATTATTAATTCTGATGCATTAGAAATGGATGTGCGTGAAGATGTACACGTTTATGCTCGAATCGTCAATCTAATCTGTCATTATGAAATGGGAAATACTGACTTGGTTGATTATTATGTAAAGTCGACTTATCGTTTCATGTTACGCAAAGACAATCTCTTCAAGTTTCAGATTTATATTATGAAATTCTTGAAAAAACTCTCCAGAAATATGAATGATCATGAGCTCACCAATGCCTTTATTGAATTAAAAGATTTGTTGAAGCCATTGGAAAATGATCAATTTGAAAAACATCCATTTATGTATTTTGATATTATTTCTTGGCTAGAAGGAAAGATTGAAAAAAAGACAGTTCAAGAAGTAATTCAGGGTAAGGCAAGAATACTAATCGGCGAAGATTACCCGGCCTAATATATTCTAATATCAAAGCACAAAATAAGGGTGATGTGATTTGAGAAGTTTCAGTGATCAATCCACTGAATATTTACTCAACTTACATCACCCTTCATTTATCTTCATTACAAAGGACATTTGTACTCCTATTATGAAACTCCGTGAAACATTTTCACGTCTAGTTTATTTATACAATTAACTTACATTTCCATTATTTTCATTTTACATTAAGTCATTTTTTTGTTTAATTACCTAATGCTAAGTTAGATACGTAGTAAATAAATGACACCTTAATTCTTATGAACACATACATGGAAAAATCACTATCAAAACACAATACTAGATGTCAAATTTAATTTTATCACAAAAAGACCTAAAATACCTTCCTTACTCCATGATTCTAGAATTTAAAGATATGCCTGAAGAGGCACAATATGAGTTCTATCAGGAGATGAAGAAGTTTAAGCGCTCTAAAGTGATCATGTATTTATTGCATTTTTTTCCACTCAACGTCTCCTTAGGTTATGTTGGAAAATGGTTAGAGCAATTTCTTTTCTGGATTACTGGAGGTGGCTTTGGTATTTGGTGGCTTGTATTACTATTTACAATTCCATCAGAAGTGAAGCAATTCAACCGGAAAGTAGCACAGGAAATATTTAGAGATATTGCCCTTAAGTATGGTATTAAGAAGAAAAAGTACAAGTACTCTCCAACTAAAGTAAGCATCAAACCTAAGACGTTAAATCTGCCAGAGTTTGATCCTACGCTTCCTACATTAGATCATTTAAAAGAAGGCTTTATGTTTGACCTTGATGGAAAAACATGGCAGATCGTAGAAGAGTATCAACAAGATTTTGAAGACAAAAACTCTGAGCGTTTCTTTATTTGTCAACATGACTTAGAAGAGAAGTTCCTGAGGTATTCGAATGAAGGTTATTTCAAAAAAGTACTTTGGAGTAAAGCGGTGAATGTTTTCCAAATCGACCCAGAGTTAGAAAAGAAAATTAGAGTGCAAAGCAACCCTGCCAATATACTATACTTCAATGGACATCGATTCTTTAAAGATAATGTTGAAAAAGGGTTAGTTTTCAAAGTTTCTAAAACTAGTCCAGAACCTGTGGGTGAATCTATGAAAACATGGCACTACTTTAATGAAGATCGTACACTTACACTTAAAATAGAATCGTACAGAAATAAACTCAAAGCTTTCCAAGGAAAAGTAATTGATGAAAATAACATTACAGATATTCTTCCTTATAAAATTTAGAAGCTAAAAAAACACCCTTGCAATTTTGGAGAATTGCAAGGGTGTTTTTTGATCTATTTATCTATAATCTGATGAAGATGATGTTCCAAATGCACCACATAATCTTTCATCAAAAACTCTAAATCTTTTACTTCTTCATTCCCAAGCAAAATAGGGTAAGCCAATGTTTCAGAAGTCTGCTTTTCCATTATTATTTTGATCCTATTATTTATCGCTTTCCAAAAAACAAGCAATTCCATAATATCAGCATTCTGATAATCATTTGCTTTTACTAACTCATCTTGATTATAACTTACTATTTTGAAAGGTTTATTTTCAAATTGAATTTCAGTAAACCGCTGAAGGTTATTCACTCCCGAATCGATAAGATGACCTAAAATTTCCTTTTTCGACCATTTCTCAGGACTTGACTTTGTGGTCAAATCCAATACTGTGGCTTTAGATAAAAATTCAACACCTTGATGAACAAGTTGCTCCAGTTTTGTTGTGGTATTCTTCATAATTAGTCAATGATTATCCCTTTAATTAAAAAATTTAAGCTTCCTGTCTTTCTTTCAATTCTATTTTTTCAACACTACTTGCCAATGCTTAAAATCCATAACCGCATAGGTTGTTTATACTAAGTACCAAGACAAAATTATTTAATACTAATTTTATTCATTGTTTTGCGATTACTTCCTTCAAAAAACTTTCAATAGAACCACTATTAATACGTTTTTTAGCGTTGTACTCACAAAAAATAAATTAGAATTAACTATGATTTATTTTTGGCTTAGTACTTAACAAAGATAAAAACAGAGATTATAAAAAAGGCCTGAAACTTTCATTTCAGACCTCAATATTTCCATCTATTTTACTGAGATATTATTATCATTGAATAGGGTCCCAAACCTATATTACCGCTAAAAGGCAGGTTATCTTGATCTTCATAAAATGCTTCAGTATTATAACTGAAATGGTTACTAAAATCAGGGCTATAGCCATTCCAATCACTATTAAACCTTACTTTCCACAAGCCTCCATTAGGTAAGCCAATTTTATAATTTCCATAAGATTTATTTCCAAAGTTGGCAATAACAATTACATCATCACCCATACCTCCATTATACCATCTATGATAAGCTATTACCTTATCACTATTATTGACGTGGAAAACATTAATATTATTTCCTTGAAGCCCACGTGTATTTCCTTTAAGATTGCGTCTCAATGAAACTAAATCCTTGTGAAGCTGAACAATCCCACTAAATCGTTCCTTTTTAGACCAATCAATTTCTACTGTATCACTCCATGTACCCCATTCATAAAACTCATCTCCTTGAAAAATCATCGGAATGCCAGCTGATGTAAAAAGTAAACCTGTAGCTAATGCTGTTCGCTTTTTAGCATACCACGAGTCAGCATTTGAAAAACATATACGTTCAGGAAGACGGAATTTTCTGTTAAGATCACCACATTCATCATGATTATTGATGTAAATCATATTTCTTGTTAGATTACCTCCATGATGATAAGTTAAAGCATCTTTCACTTCAAACATATTTCTAGAAGTATCATCACTAGTAGTAATATTCTTATCAATTTGATGAAAGAAATAACTATTCCATTGACTATCAAAACCAGCTCCATCTTCTTCTGTTGTTTTAGTTATCCACTCATTGTTTTGAAGATCCTCAGCAATACTAATTTTCCAAGGTGCATGTCTTTTTAGCTCCTCATTAATCCACTGCATCAAATTCCACCCATCAGAAATTGAGTTATATTCTCCATCATTTCCATCTGCATTTCTAATATTTACTGTAGAATCGAACCTAAAACCATCTACTCGATATTCTTCTGCCCACATCATTACATTATCACGAATGAAAGTTCTAACCTGACCACGACCATAATCAGGTCTAGGGCCAAATGCCGTTTTCCTTCTCCAATCATGATAAAAATAAATTCCATCATGATCATCATGTACTTTCCATCCATCAAACCTTGTCAAACTTTGATTTAATTCATGTGATGCATATGATCCAAAATGATTAAAAACAACATCTAAAATAATTGCTATACCTCTACGATGTGATTCTTTAATAAAAGTTTTAAAGATATCAGGATTACCGTAAGCACTTTCAATATCATAAGGAAACGCTGTATTATAACCCCAAGAATTTTCACCTTTAAAACCAAAAATAGGTAGCAAAAGAATTGTATTAAACCCTAAATCAACAATATGATCTAATTTTTCTAAAAGAGCATCAAAATTTCCAGGACGGTTATATTCAGAACGATTAAAAGATGCGATATGTAACTCATAAACTACCATTTCATTCCATGGAATTGCAGTAAAATGATCTTCCCCCCAATCAAAGTTATCATCAACAACTTCTGCATTCCAACCAGAGTTATCATGAATTAATTTTCCTCTAGGATCGGTTTTGATCAGTACTTCTTGAGTATGCATATTCGTCAGCTGAAACTTATATTGACTACCCACTCTTGCAAGCTCAATATCTCTGGACCAGATACCTCCTCCTTCATTGACAAGTTCAATAGGATTATTTAGCCAATCGGTAAAATCTCCAATCACTTCTACTTTGCTAGCAAAAGGAGCCCATGTTCTGAAGGTAACTCCAGTTTGACCATTCTCATTGAACGGAGTTGAACCCATTCCTGTTCTTCTTGAAGCATTCATAGTATTAAATTTGTTTGTTCATAATCTCCAAGAAAAATATTCGATTATTGTTAGTAAACTTGGACTATGTCATTGATTCTTTTTTCAAAGTAAACTAACTTCATTATCCAAACTTCTACAAAAAGTAGCTTATTATTTATTTTGTTACACAACAATATAAAACTCACAATTGATTACTTTCTCAATAGCACGAAGAAATAACTTAATTGGTTACTAGTCTTTTTAACTCACACCTATTTTTAAGACCAACCTAGATAGATACTAAAATCTTAATAGTAACTATTACATGATATGTCAAATAGAATATCACGTTATTAATAAAGGCTCGGAAAATAGAAATAAGTTTTGTTTTTCCTTCATTAGTTCTAGCGTTTTGAGTTAAGAATCCGTTTGCTTGTACTATATTTTTTGAGTTTTGAAATACGAAATATTTATTTTTGGAATTATGATGATAAAGAATTGTTTAGCTCAATTTATACATCGATAGAATTAAATAAAAATTTTCATTGTAAAATTTTCAAATCACACTCCAAATATCCACTGCATTAAATAAAACTTTAGTTCCAAGAAGGTAATCACCATCTATTCAACTGATTTCCAAATGAAAAACAAATAAAAAAGGCCTGAAACTTTCATTTCAGACCTCAATATCTTTATGCAATTTTTCTTTCAAAAGGGATATGTTGTTCTTCCACTTTTTTGAGTCTGTGGCTAAATCTTTTTACAAAGAATAAACATATAATGCCTAATCCTAGCGGGAATCCCATCCAAATACCTTGTTCGCCTTGTCCCCAATGGAATGCACACATATAAGAAAAAGGAATTGCAATAATAAAGTAAGAGGAGAAGATGAACCACATTGGCACCTTAAAATCGTGTAATCCTCTACATGCTCCCGCATAAGCAATTTCTATAGCGTCAAATGTCTGATAAGAGGCCAGCCAAATCATAAATAACTGTGCAAATTGTATTACTTCCTGGTCATCAGTAAATAAATGCGGCATCCAAGACCTTCCTATAAGGAAAAATATCACAGCTCCAAAAGACATCAATACCACAATAATTAGTGAGGCATAAGTCACTTTTTTTACCTCTTTAAAATCTCTTTTACCAAAACTCTGACTTACCAATATACCTGTTGCTGCTCCTATTCCTTGATATACCATAAACCCAAGTGTACTCAAACTTATGGCTACCTGATGAGCGGCTAGTCCTACTTCCGAAATCCATCCCATCATGATTGTAGAAATGGAAAAAGCTGCACTTTCCATCAATAATTGAAAAGCCATAGGAACACCATTGGTAAAAAACTCCTTCACCTCTTGCAGCGTGCATTTTACTTCATTGAACAGTGAGGCAAATGCGTTGTATTTTTCGTAAGCATAAAAAACATAAATTGCTCCTCCTGCCATTGTAAGTCTTGCCAGAAGTGTTCCCACACCGGCTCCTATCAACCCCATTTTTGGAGCTCCAAGTAAACCAAATACAAAAATAAAGTCACCAATAATGTTCACCACATTACCCACTAAGGTAATTTTCATACCCATCTTAGTGTCTCCAATTCCTTCAAAGAGTTGTTTGAAAGTCAAGAAAATCATCTGTGGAATCAAAGAGATCATTAAAATGATCAAATAAGCTTGGGATGAGGCAATAATTGTTTCAGGCTGTCCCATATAGGGCATATAAAAATAGAGTACTACTAATAATACCAGTAAAAGCAATGACAATATTCCATTCGCCATAAAACTGTTTTTGAGAGCACTCGTCGCCTTCTTATAATTGTTAAGCCCTATCGCTTCCCCGATTTTGGGGGTTAGTATAAAGGTAAAGCCCATTCCAAAAAGCAGGACCAAGTTAAAGATGGTGTTCGAAAATGATGCCGCCGCCAGTGGTGTTCTACCAAGCTGACCAATGATCATGTTGTCTACTAATCCTACTGAAATTTGACCTACTTGGGCTAAAATTACAGGCCAACCGAGTTTTAAAATTGTTGAGAATAGAGGATTGTATTCCTTCCAATGTCTTTTCAATTGCATTTTCTTAATTTTTAAAAATTGAATTGAAACAGACGAGACCTTCCCCTTTATTACCTCTCCTGCTTAGTTATTTTGGCAGCTGAACAGCTGGGCTTTAAGGTGAAAAACTTAACTAGCATTCCACAAGATAATAAAGTCGTTGTTTAGAAAATCTATATTCAGAACATGTATGATTTCTCTGATTAAGAGAAATTTAAACGATTAACACGCTCCTATTTTTTTCGGAAGGCAAATATATCACAAAGTAGAATAAAGCACACTTTTTGATAAGATTTATTAAAACAAAAATCCCTTCTACTCTAATTAAGAATAAAAGGGAGGAATTAGTTTTACTGTGATAAAGTTTCTTTAATTTCTTCAACTAATAGCTTGCACTCGTTAAAAAGTATTTTGTACTTCTCTTTTAATGTACTCACAGATGTCTCTTCTTTTGCAATCTTCTCCATTACCAATACTTGATCTTTGATCTCCTGAATAGCAATAAAGTTAAGAGTAGACTTGAAGTTATGAAGGTTTTTATACGCAGATTTCCAGTCCTCTTGGTCGATACTCTCCTCGACACTACTGAGTTGACTTGGGGCATCAAGTACAAAACGTTCCATCATCTCTGCTATCAGTATTTTGTCTCCACCTGAAAATGTCTCAAGGTATGACAAATCTACTCTAGAATTTTCCATGATTTTTAAATAAACACACTAATTAGCATTAATCTACAAAATTACATTTATGAAGATTAGTTATAAAAGTAGATCAATTATCGATTGAATTTTAGCTATTGGTATCCATCTCTTTTAAATAACGATAGATGGTTACTTTACCGATATCTAACTTTTTTGCTACGGTAGCAACATTATCATGATATCGATCCATAAAGCTACGAATAATTTCGAAAGTATACTCCTTTAATGTAAGGTCTTTGTTCAATAAAGTGTTTATGTCTTGTGACGAAGAGAACTGAACATCAGTGTCTGATATAATATCATGATCACACATAACCGCAGAAAGCTCCACTATTGCTTTCAATTCTCTTATGTTTCCAGGAAAATGATAGTTGAGCAATTTCTCTTTGGCTTCTTTTGTAAATGTAAGCTTTTGCATACCATTTGACTTTGTAAACTGATCTGCAAGAAACTTTGCAATCAAAAGCACGTCATTTTCTCTTTCTCTCAACGGAGGTAAATGTATTGGTAGGCCTAACAACCTGTAATAAAGGTCTTCGCGAAATAGTTTTTCATTCATACGAAGTGAAAGGTCTCGGTGTGTGGCTGTAATAATTCTCACATCTAATTTCAATACCTTATTACCACCAATACGCACTACTTCTCTTTCCTGAATTACCCTCAGTAATTTGGCTTGCAGGTTTATATCCATTTCTCCAATTTCATCGAGAAAGATGGTTCCCCCATTGGCTTCTTCAAACTTCCCTACCCTTTTAGCAATTGCCCCAGTAAATGAGCCTTTTTCATGCCCAAATAATTCACTCTCCAATAATGAAGTTGGAATGGCTGCAATATTGACAGCTACAAAAGGTTTATTTTTTCTATTTGAATTGTAATGGATGGCTTTTGCAATCACTTCCTTACCCGTTCCTGTTTCACCTGTAATAGAAACAGTGATATTATTATTTTTGGTTTTATGGAGCATCTGAAAAACTTTCTTCATTGGTGTACTATTACCAATAATAGAATTATCAAATTCATATTTGTTAGAAAGTTCCTGACGTAACGTTTGAACTTCTTCTTCTAAAGATTGCTTCGTTTTAATTTTATTTAAAGCATTCAGAAGTCGCTCTCTAATATCTTCTTCCTTAGTGATATAATCATAAACACCTAATTTAAAAAGACTTACCGCTGTTTGTATGTCGTTTTGACCAGAAATAACAATAATCGGCACCTGAGGTAATTTTGCTTTAATTTTTAGAATCACCTCCTCTCCTGTCATATCCGGTAAAGAATAATCGACAGTAATCACTGATGGATTTTCATCCAAAGCGTAGAGAAGGTCTCTTCCGTTGATAAACATTTTTACGTCATGATCATCATCCATTGAGAGGATGTAATGAAGCATTTTAGAAAAAACGGCATTATCCTCTAAAGCAAATATTTTTAGTTCAGGTGAATTCATATAGTCATTTATTCGCAGTATTCCTGTAGTGCTGCGGTTGCTTGAGCATATCCAAGTGCTTCGGCCATTGAAAGCATTTTACATACTCGTTCGTCTGCTTTTCCAGTTGTACCACTTATTGCTAAAGCTTTGTAATAGTAGGCTTCAGCATATTTATCATCTAATGCAATAGCTTTGTCAAAATTTAATATAGCATCTTCAAAACGCTCTGTTAACATTAACACTCTGGCCTGATGTAAAAATACTCTTTTATCTTGACCTTTCGATAATACCTCCGCTTTTTTGAAATCTTTTAATGCTGAAGATAAACCAACTACCTCTACATTTACAAATGCTCTGTTCAAATAGATGTCATAAATTGTTGAATCTAACTGAATAGCTTGAGTGTAATCATTAATGGCTCCTTCAGGGTCTCTTGTTATTCGTCTGACGTTTCCTCTGTTATAAAAGTATTTGTAGGCATCTGGGACATCGTCCTCAGTCTGTTTGTATAATTCAATTGCTAACGTAAAATCATCATTGGCCTTGCTGTATTCCTCTAAAGACATATGTGCATAACCTCTTGCATTGTAGGCGTCCATATTATTAGCATCTTCCTTAATAGCGGCATCAAATAATGAAACGGCCTCTTTGAATTTACCAGCTGCAAGTTTTTGTTTTCCTTGATTAGTAAGTTCCAATGAACTTGGTCCACACCCTATCATAAAAAAAGTAAGGATGACGAAAAGTAGGTTTATTTGTTTGGTTTTCATTCCACAAAAGTAAAAATAAATCTCAATATGATTTAGCTTACATGAGTTATTTCATAAAGTTAATGAGCAAATCAAATTTATCGTTGAATGTACTTCAAATAGTACTGATAAATCGGGAATACTTTGAATCTCATTTTTGAAAAATAAAAAAACATATAATCTTTAAATGCGGGATTTTTTATTTTTCGTAATAAATAAAAATAGGCTTTTGAGCGATAGAAATTTTCAGTGTAATACGCTAACCTCTGATGATATGCTATTGATTTTGAAAGTGAGTGATCTTCAGCTTTATTTTGATTCAATCGACGAGCCTTTAGACAGATTTTGAAAGTGGATTTTAAGAGTTCATTCCCCCTTCTTTTATAAAAACTTTGAGAAAGGGAAGATTTTACCTTCCGCTTATAAGTATTTACTTTATCATAAAATGCAAATCGATGATTTCTGGATAACCTGATCCAAATATCATAATCCTCATAAGCAAGTGTCTCATCATACCCGCCAAGTTCCTTCAAACTTGAAGTTCTAAATGTGATACTTGGAGCCCCAAAAAGAGGCGGATTTCTTAATACTCTCTCATATACATCACCTTCTTCCATCTCTTCCAACAACTCGCCGTCTGAGTTTCTTTTAAAATAAGATGAAGTCAATATCTGCCCCTGTTCATTTATGGACACTACATCAGAAAATACAGCTCCATAGTTTTCTCCTTTACTTTCCAATACCCCTACATCCTCTTTTACTCTGTCTTCGAGAAGGAGATCATCTGCAGCAAAATCAATAATATATTTCCCTTGCGCTTCTTTTAATCCAATATTAAAGGCTTTACAATTCCCAATGTTTTGTGGTAAAGCAATAAATTTTGCTTGAAGATTGTATTTTTGTAATGAAGTAGTAATTTTATTAACGGATTGATCCGCACTTCCATCATCAATAATTATCGTTTCAATGTTTTGGTACGTCTGATGAGCAATGGATGCCAATGCATCTTCAATAAAGGGTGCGTGATTATAACTCAAACATATAATAGTAACTAAAGGGGTATTCTGCATATATATGGTATTCAAAAAATCTTATAGTTATTCGATCGTCTTAGGGATTATATTCCTTATGTTCTCCACTGTTTCGAATGCTCAATTTAATAATTTAAAATTCAGTACGAAGTCACCTTATAAAACAATTGTTTCTCACTTAGGGTATTTAAGTCCTTCGTCAGGAGCCTATAACCCGGAGGTGGCAGCCAAAACACTTGGTGGTGATGATTATACCATCGAACAAAAAATAGGTTTGGCCATAAAATTAAAACAAATCTATGACAAACATGGTGAGTTAGATCTTAGTGATATTTCCAACAGAAGGAATTATAAAAACGAAGATAATGATCCGATTTACACGATTTTCGAGGACATTCCTGAGATTTATTTAATCAAAGAAGGATCAAGCTGGCTTTATTCCCCTAAATCCGTACGAGAAATTAATACTGTATTTAGAAGGTATTACCCTGCTGCAATTCCTCCACGAAGACCTCAAAATGATAAACCGGACAGCGTAGATGTCACGTCAAAAGACTCAACTGGAAAAGAAATTACGATTCGTAAGCCTTCACCCAAAAAAGAAACGCCAATTATTGAAAAACCAAACATCAAGTTCAACATCAGTACCCCAAAAGATGCTGTAACTACTTTCTTTGGCTTTCAACAAGACAACAACTACCACCCAGAAATTGCCGCGAAGGTATTTGGAAGTGTGGACTTATCACTTGAGGAACGAATTACTTTAGCTATACAATTAAAGCAAATTTATGATGGACTTGGGCTTTGGATTGAAATTGAAGATATTCCGGAAGAACCCAATTACAGGGATTCCACACGTCATAATAAAGAAATTTACGTACTCGATAAGCAGCTCCCTGATTTTTACCTTGAAAACTTCAAAGGAAAATGGATGTTTTCGGAATCTAGTATTGAACTGATTGGTAACAAACACCGACAAGTTTTCCCTATTGGTAAAGAAGGGTTAGAAACAGTAGGTAGCATACTTCGTAAGCCATTAGGAAACTATGCCAGAGAAGAAATAATGGGATTAGAATTATGGCAAATTACAAGTATGGTAGCGATGATTATTGCTGCTTGGCTGGCCGTAATGCTCATTTCTTCGGCCATCATGTGGATCGTTTCTTGGATACCTAAATCAAAAGATGAAAGTAGGTACACCCAAAATATGATCAAGTCGGGGATGATGATTGTTATCCTTTATTACTACCGACTCATTTCTCCTAGTTTGGAGCTTACTATCCAAGAGTTACAATATGTGATCATCGCTCTAAAGGTCTATAGTATCTATCAAGTGATCCGCTTTTTCTACAATATGATTGACTTGTGGGTACAACTTTGGTTGAGAAAAGCGAACGAAAGAGATGATCAAATTCAAAGAGGTTTTGCTCCTTTCTTTGGTATGACTGCCAAGCTATTGGTGATTCTTATTGGGTTGGTTTTTACTGTCAGTGCATTAGGGTATGATATTTCGGGCTTATTGACAGGTTTATCAATTGGTGGTGTTGCTGTAGCCTTAGCTGCGCAAGATACTATCAAAAACTTATTCGGTTCTATCATGATTTTCATGGACCGACCTTTTGTGATTGGTGATTGGGTAAAAACAGATGGTGTAAGTGGTTCAGTGGAACAAATTGGCCTTCGTTCCACGAGGATTAGAACTTTCGAAAACTCTGTTGTCTCAATTCCGAACAGTAGAATGGCTGATTTCACAATCGACAATATGGGAATGAGGATTTTTAGGAGATATAAAACCTATTTGAGAATAAGTTATGAGACAAAGCCAGATCAATTGGATGAATTCGTAGAAAGGTTAAAAGAAGTAGTTAGAAATCATCCTCATACTCGAAAAGACTTTTTTGTAGTTAACCTGAACAATATCGGACTCTATTCTTATGATATTTTATTCTATATTTTCTTTGAGGCCCCTACTTGGAGTGATGAGCTTCACTTTAGACATGAAATCATTAGAAGTATCATAAAAATTGCCAACGACTTGGATGTAGAGTTTGCTATTCCACCATCAGGATTAGATTATATGATGGAAAATACCGGAACAAAGCCTTCTTCAAAGAAAAAATCTTCCAATAAACCATTCGGATTTATGTAATGCGTGATTTAATACTAAATACAATCCTTATTTTGCTTCTTATAAGTGGCTTTAAGGCTTCTTCTTACAGTCAAGTTCCTTATAAAAAAACAGTTGATTTTCATTTGAAAAGATACGACTACGGAAGTATTTCAAAGAAAGATCTACATGGCAAAGTGGTACTGATCATCATTACAGCATCTTGGGATTTAGAATTTAATAATGACCTCAGTAAAGTCAAGGAACTACAAAGGTTATTTTCATCCAAAGATGTAGAATTTATGTATATAGTTGGAGACCTCCCGGAACGTTGGGAAACATTCGCTGCAGATAGAGGGCTTAAAGGAGAATTTTATTATCTTCCATCCATGAGTAAAGGGTGTAAAGATTGTTTTTTATCATCTCATTTTGATGAAACAGAAATTACCTCCTATTATATCCTCTCTAAAGATGGCAGTTTATTAGATGGTCATCTTCCTAGCCCTGCAAAAAGTGATGGAATAGAGAAACTATTAGTCGGGGCTAACGTTTTAAAAATAAACTAGTATTAAATTAATTTTTATTAAATCATGGGAGCAATCATAGCCTTAGTTGCAATAATTGGAGCGTTTTCAGTGCCAATTGTTGCTTTACTAACCAAAGGGAATAGAAGTAAAAGTGAAACAAATAGAATATTGAAAGAACTTGAAAGCATAAAAAAAGAAAACTTACAATTAAAACAAAGATTGGAAAACATAGAAACTATAGTTACCGAGCCAGACTATGATATTCACCGAACTTTGAAGGCCTCAAATGATGTAGATCACCGTTTATTGGACTAAAGCGATCGTAAATCGTACACAAATACTCAAAAGTGTTCAGTTACGCACAAATTAGGATTTTATTAAAATTGATTAACAATCTAATTTTCAGCAACTTACAGAAAAAGGATCTAATTTGGCACTAATAAGTACAAAAAGATATAAACCGTAGTTTCTTTATAAAGTCACTACGTAAAGATAAAGTTTAAATAATTGAATTGGTTGGAAAAGGCAAATATCATATGATGTTTGCTTTTTTGTTTAATAACCTTTCTTAATTTTTTTAAATGCTCACCAAAACAATGTATTTTTTTCACTATTAAAAGGTATTCACCTAAAAATTTACGATTTCCACGAAAAGATACCTAGATTTCTGATATATTAGAAAGATGGCTCATATCACTGAGTAAATCTGATACTTACCATATACATAGATACAATGTCAAACTTATTTATTTTGAATAAAGAGGCCAACGTTGCTTCAAATTATATCAATGAATTGAGAGATCCGTCTGTTCAAACAGATAGAGCTCGTTTCAGAAGAAACCTTGAAAGACTTGGAGAGTTATTGAGTTATGAAATCAGTAAGACATTAGAATATAAAGATATTGATGTGCCTACGCCACTTGGTGTTTCTCCTTCAAGAACTATCACTGACCAACTTGTTGTAACCACTATTTTAAGAGCGGGTTTACCGATGTACCAAGGTGTACTGAACGTTTTCGACCACGCAGACAGTGGTTTTGTTGCTTCTTACAGATCTAATGCTCCAGGAAATGACGTAGAAATCAACATGGAATACGTTGCTTCGGGTAATTTAGATGGAAAAGTAGTGATCTTAGCAGATCCAATGCTTGCTACAGGTAAGTCATTATTACTTGCTTTGGAAGGATTGTTGAAAAATGGCACTCCTAAACATGTTCATATTATGGCTGCTATAGCAAGTGAAGAAGGGGTGAAATATATTCAAGATAATATCAAAGTACCTGCCTCTTTATGGCTTGCAGCTGTTGATCCTGAACTTAATGCCAAATCTTATATTATTCCAGGTCTTGGTGATGCTGGTGATTTATGTTTCGGAGAGAAATTGTAATTTCTATTTTAGAATATAAAATGAAGCCGTTGAATTGATCGATTCAACGGCTTTTTTTAAAAAGAAGGCTACAAAACAACCTTCCTTTCTACTTTCAACTCTCTACTAACTAAATAAATAAATAAGCAGTTGAACAGCTTAAATACTGCTCTACTTTACTCAAAGTACTTTTATTACACTGTAAACTAAATTTCCACTAATTAATACAACTCCTTTTATGAAGGATTAATGGTGGTGTATTGTGGTTAGCAAGGACGTTTTACTAAAACGTCCCTACAACACTGTACTTTAGAAGATTATTATAAAACACTGTTCTTTTGATCTGTACTTAGACCATCATTTAGTAGTATCTCCCTCGGCCTTGAAGGGAAAAGCGTTAAGAATTTCATGTATTGAGCCGTTAAAAATGATTTTGCTGTTTGAGCGCAGCGAGTTTAAAATCATTTAGGCAAAAGGAATGGAATTTAGCTTTTGACTTCTAAGCCTTGAATTTTTTGCTTCTTTTTGTTTCAAGACAAAAACGAAGAGGAAAGAAGCTTGAAAGTTGATCCTATAAATACTTGCAGAAAAGCTAATTAAAAGTTAACGATAATTTAGTTTACAATTTATTTGTTGAAATAATAATACAGTAATTGTATTTGGGCAGACCCTAAGGCCTGCCACTTCATTGGGTAAAGACCATAGATTTGGCCTATTTAAAGTGAATCCAATCCATCACTACAGAATGTTCTTATACTTTACTCTATACTCTTCCAATGGCAATCCGCCAGGATGAGAAGGTGCTGTTTTTATATTTATAAACTCACTATCGAAATCCACAATAATCCATAAGTTAGTCACTGGTATTTCTTTTGATACTGCTTTACTCACCGGGTATTGACCAAACACATTCTCCCACTCCACTTGCTCCAATGTTTTACCTTTTAGGTAATTCGAAATCATTGTATACCTTGTATTTGAGTCTTTATTATTTTTCCAGTACGCTTTTGGCAACTTCCTGACATTGACCTTCTTGATGTTAAAGTGTGCTTTAACAGATTCTTTCAAATCATCATTTACTCTAATGTCATTACTGATGGCTAAAAAGTGATTATTGTTTTGAACCTTCACTTTTTTCTTTCCACTCAATTCATAAATTGTAGATCCTGAGTGATCTGTCAGTACATAACCTATCCCTACTGCAATGGGTAATTGCTCAATTTTAGTACACGCCTCTTCCTTACTTTTACTTTCTAGTATTGATCTTGCAAAAAATACAGAAGGAAGACCTTCTTCAATATTGGCTCTTAAATCAAACTTTGAATGTGCGTTTAATGAAAAGCCATTTTCAAGATGTACACCTTGGATGCCAACGGTACCCACATAACCCGTCAACAGTAAAACCTTTCCGTCAACGTTGTATTTCATTAAACATTGAGCTCCTTCGAACATTCTAGCCCAGTCCAATGAATAACAAACTGAAGCTTTGTTATCATTCCATACTGCACCAGCACTACAATGACCACTCAAATTATTTCCTTCAACAAGTGCTGGATTTTTACCACTCATTTCTTCCATTACAGCAAACAGCTCATCAAAGGAAATATTAAAACAAAGTAGATCATCCAAAGGCAAACCACTGCCTTCTGCTATACCTTTTACTTCATCATGCAATTGAGGGGTGTATTTTTGAATGGCTTCAAGCATACCCGTGTTATGAAGGCAAAAACTTTTATAGTTTTCATAATTAGGAGCTAACCCCACACTCATCATCATAGGTTCCACTAATTCATACTTGAAACGGTTCAGCATATAACGAATTTCTTTTTTAAACTTTTTACCGTGTACGTAGCCAACAGCATAATGTGAACCTTCAGCCTCAATCACATAGTAATTAGAACTTTCATTGAGCTCAATTTGATAATAAACAGGAGGTATTCCTGCCACTGTCACATTTAATGTCAATATCACAATGCTAAACCATGCTATCAAAACAGCAATCACCTTTAATCTGATTTTATTGATATTATTCATAATTCTTCATTCTTTTCAGGTTTGTATATTTTTGGTTGCATAAATATTGGCTATTTATCTTCTGTTCATTTTTATTTGATCTTGCTTCCACACTTTTTTTGTTTTGAGAACACGATGAAAGTGAACCCAACAAAATGGTCATGGAAGTAGCAAAAATGAGATAAAGAATCGTTGTGGTAATTTTATTTTTCATATCGATTTTAGTCTGTTTAATCATTTATTATTGTCAAAGTTTAGCGATCTGAACAGCAATAGCATTGGGAGTGCCTTATATACTATTATTGAAGAGGAGGATATTCATGAAAAACCAATTAATTTAATGACTATTCAAAATGCTTATTTTAGTGTTTCATTATCGGTTTCTTTGAAACGCTTTTATGTGTAAATTTATTTCTTTTTGTGTTAGTCTATATCAAAGGTGTTGATCTCAAATGTTCCTCCTTTTGCATTCGAATCACCACTTCTCCAGACAAAATTGACTATACCTAATGGAAACTCGAAGTAATCATTACGTACAGTATGACTGCCGTATTCACTCATCATCGTTTCATGATCCAACACCTCACCTGCAACGGACCATTTTCCTTTATTGACTCCTTCAGTGAAATAAGTAAGTCTTTCATAATCTCCTTCTTGATTCTCGACATAAATGTTCATGAACGAATTACCTGAAGAGGTTGCTACGTTGATATCAAAAGAATAGGCATCTAATCTTTCACCACCTTTATCTACTTGCCAAACGTAAACAGCTTGTGATGATTGACCTCTTAACTCTCCTACTTCACCAATGGAAATATCATCATAACCATACACCTGAGTTAATGGAACTACCGGAGGGTGAATCTTTTCCGGTTCTACTTCTGTATCAAAACCTAAAGCATAATTGATAAGCACTTTAGTATCAAAGTCCACAAAGTACGTATATTGTAAATTAGCCGTAGGTTTTATCATTTTGGGGATATCTCCACGAGTGGTATTTACGGTCAATTTGCATTGCTTACCCGCTACTACATAGGCAAAAAAGGAGTTTTTCTCACTTTCTGACATCACTTTCATCTCTACTCCATTGATATTACCACCTGTAACTTCGTCTTGAACAGACCTTGCAGTGATATAAGCATAATCATGATTGGCTACTGTTAATTTCACTTTCTTATCAGCAGATGTTCCTTTTTCTTCACCAGATAAATAATAGTTATAGATTACTGTTTCTATACATGAATTAGGGTGAATCACTGATACTGTAAATGTACCATATACCTCCTCAAATGTGTGTTGAAAATTAGGAATATCAACATTATCAACAACAAACTCACGTTGCTCATCCTTGAGGATTAATGTATATCCTTTGAGGATCACTCCGTCCGTTGCTTTTCGACCTCCACTCATTGGGGTGACGTTTTCTTGAAGCAAAGTTACCTCTACATTACGAGCTTCCATTGGTGGAGTCGGGACTTCATCATTGCTTTTATTGCATGAGAATATCATTGAGAAAACTAGGGGTAAGATTAGAAGTCATTTAAAAATTAAAGTTAACTTTTAATCGGTTTCTCAAAAACATACTCATAAATGCTATGTAGTGTGATTG
>NZ_JACVVP010000066.1 GCF_014534745.1 Flammeovirga sp. EKP202 | reverse complement strand
TGTTCACCCTGCTCACCAGTTTCACCTTTTAATGATGATAACCACTCTGACTCACTGCCTTCAAAACCATTACTTACAGCTATTGCATAAGCGGATGATCCATCTGCACCATTTGCTCCAGTGGCACCCGTCTCACCTTGTTCACCCTGCTCACCAGTTTCACCTTTTAATGATGATAACCACTCTGACTCACTGCCTTCAAAACCATTACTTACGGCGATCGCATAAGCAGATGAACCATCAATACCATTTGATCCTGCAGCGCCGGTCTCACCTTGTTCACCCTGCTCACCAGTTTCACCTTTTAATGATGATAACCACTCTGACTCACTACCTTCAAAACCATTACTTACAGCTATCGCATAAGCAGATGAACCATCAATACCATTTGCTCCTGAGGCGCCGGTCTCACCTTGTTCTCCCTGCTCACCCGTTTCACCTTTTAAAGATGATAACCACTCCGACTCACTGCCTTCAAAGCCATTACTTACGGCTATTGCATATGCAGATGAACCATCAATACCATTTAAACCTGGAGCGCCGGTCTCACCTTTTAAAGACGATAACCACTCCGATTCACTGCCTTCAAAGCCATTACTTACTGCGATCGCATAAGCAGATGAACCGTCAATACCATTGGCTCCTGAGGCGCCGGTCTCACCTTGTTCTCCCTGCTCTCCAGTTTCACCTTTTAAAGATGATAACCACTCCGACTCACTGCCTTCAAAGCCATTACTTACTGCGATCGAATAAGCGGATGATCCGTCAATACCATTGGCTCCTGCGACACCAGTCTCACCTTGCTCACCTTGTTCGCCCTGTTCACCAGTTTCGCCTTTTAAAGACGATAACCACTCTGACTCACTACCTTCAAAGCCATTATTTACAGCTATCGAATAAGCGGAAGAGCCATTAACTCCATTTAAACCTGGAGCACCAGTCTCGCCTTGCTCGCCTTTTTCACCTTTTTCACCTTGCTCTCCCTGCTCACCAGTATCACCTTTTAAGGATGATAACCACTCCGATTCACTACCTTTAAATCCATTATTTACAGCTATCGCATAAGCGGATGAACCATTAATTCCATTTAAACCTGGGGCGCCGGTCTCACCTTGCTCACCAGTTTCGCCTTTTAACGACGATAACCATTCAGACTCACTACCTTCGAAACCATTACTAACAGCTATAGCATAAGCAGATGAGCCATTAATTCCATTTAAACCTGGGGCGCCGGTCTCACCTTGTTCTCCCTTATCACCAGTTTCGCCTTTTAAAGATGATAACCACTCCGACTCACTACCTTCAAAGCCATTATTTACAGCTATAGCATAAGCGGATGATCCATCTGTACCATTTGCTCCAGTGGCACCCGTCTCACCTTGCTCGCCTTGTTCTCCCTGATCACCAGTTTCACCTTTTAAAGATAATAACCACTCTGACTCACTACCTTCAAAGCCATTACTTACTGCTATCGAATAAGCGGAAGAGCCATCAATACCATTCGCTCCTGCAGCGCCGGTCTCACCTTGTTCACCCTTATCACCAGTTTCGCCTTTTAAAGACGATAACCACTCCGATTCACTACCTTCAAAACCATTATTTACAGCTATCGAATAAGCGGAAGAACCATCAACGCCATTTAAACCAGCAGCACCGGTCTCACCCTTTTCGCCTTGTTCACCCTTATCACCAGTTTCACCTTTTAATGATGATAACCATTCTGACTCACTGCCTTCAAATCCATTACTTACAGCTATCGAATAAGCGGATGAGCCATTGGCTCCAGAAGCGCCAGTCTCACCTTGCTCACCCGTTTCGCCTTTTAAAGATGACAACCATTCTGACTCACTACCTTCAAAGCCATTACTTACAGCAATAGCATAAGCAGATGAGCCGTCAATACCATTGGCGCCTGCGACACCGGTATCACCTTGCTCACCCTTTTCGCCTGGTTCTCCCTGATCACCAGTTTCGCCTTTTAAAGATGATAACCACTCTGACTCACTACCTTCAAAGCCATTACTTACTGCGATCGCATAAGCAGAGGAACCATCAATACCATTGGCTCCTGCGACACCGGTATCACCTTGCTCACCCTTTTCGCCTGGTTCTCCCTTATCACCAGTTTCTCCTTTTAATGATGATAACCATTCTGACTCACTACCTTCAAAACCATTATTTACGGCTATTGCATATGCTGATGAACCATCAATACCATTGGCTCCAGTCGCACCGGTCTCACCTTGTTCTCCCTGCTCGCCAGTTTCACCTTTTAAAGATGATATCCACTCCGACTCACTGCCTTCAAAACCATTAATTACTGCGATCGCATAAGCAGAGGAACCATCAATACCATTTGTTCCGGCAGCACCGATCTTACCTTGCTCACCCTGCTCGCCAGTTTCGCCTTTTAAAGATGATAACCACTCTGACTCACTGCCTTCAAAACCATTACTTACTGCGATCGCATAAGCAGAGGAACCATTAATTCCATTTGCTCCATTGGCACCGGTCTCACCTTGCTCACCTTTTTCGCCTTTTAAAGATGATAACCACTCTGTCTCACTACCTTCAAAGCCATTATTTACAGCTATTGCATATGCAGAGGAGCCATCAATACCATTGGCTCCGGCGGCGCCGGTCTTACCTTGCTCTCCGGTTTCACCTTTTAAAGATGATAACCACTCTGACTCACTGCCTTCAAAACCATTATTTACAGCTATTGCATATGCAGATGAACCATCAATACCATTGGCTCCGGCAGCGCCGGTCTCACCTTGCTCGCCCTGTTCGCCTTTTAAAGACGATAACCATTCTGATTCACTACCTTCAAAACCATTACTTACAGCTATTACATAAGCAGAGGAGCCATCAATACCATTTAAACCAGGAGCACCAGTCTCACCCTGTTCGCCCTGCTCGCCAGTTTCACCTTTTAATGATGATAGCCACTCTGACTCACTACCTTCAAAGCCATTACTTACGGCTATCGCATAAGCGGATGAACCGTCAATACCGTTGGCTCCGGCAGCGCCAGTCTCACCTTGCTCACCCTGTTCCCCTTGTTCTCCCTGCTCACCCGTTTCACCTTTTAAAGACGATAACCACTCCGATTCACTGCCTTCAAAGCCATTACTTACTGCGATCGCATAAGCAGATGAACCGTCAATACCATTGGCTCCTGAGGCGCCGGTCTCACCTTGTTCTCCCTGCTCTCCAGTTTCACCTTTTAAAGATGATAACCACTCCGACTCACTGCCTTCAAAGCCATTACTTACTGCGATCGAATAAGCGGATGATCCGTCAATACCATTGGCTCCTGCGGCACCAGTCTCACCTTGCTCACCTTGTTCGCCCTGTTCACCAGTTTCGCCTTTTAAAGACGATAACCACTCCGACTCACTACCTTCAAATCCATTACTTACAGCTATAGCATAAGCGGATAATCCGTCAATACCATTGGATCCGGCGGCACCGGTCTCTCCCTGATCACCAGTATCGCCTTTTAAAGACGATAACCACTCCGACTCACTGCCTTCAAATCCATTACTTACAGCTACCGAATAAGCAGAAGAGCCATCAACACCATTGGCTCCAGCAGCTCCCGTCTCACCTTGCTCACCAGTTTCACCTTTTAATGATGATAACCACTCCGACTCACTACCTTCAAATCCATTACTTACAGCTATAGCATAAGCGGAAGAGCCATCAACGCCATTGGATCCGGCAGCACCAGTCTCACCTTGTTCTCCTTGTTCTCCCTTCTCGCCAGTTTCGCCTTTTAAAGATGATAACCACTCTGACTCACTACCTTCAAATCCATTATTTACAGCTATCGCATAAGCGGATGAACCATTAATTCCATTTAAACCTGGGGCGCCGGTCTCACCTTGCTTACCCTGTTCTCCCTGCTCGCCAGTTTCACCTTTTAAAGACGATAACCACTCAGACTCACTGCCTTCAAAACCATTACTTAAAGCTATAGCATAAGCAGAAGAACCATTAATTCCATTTAAACCTGGAGCGCCGGCCTCACCTTGCTTACCCTGTTCTCCTTTTTCACCCTTCTCACCGGTTTTACCTTTTAACGATGATAACCACTCAGACTCACTACCTTCAAAGCCATTACTTACGGCGATCGCATATGCAGAGGAACCATCAATACCATTTGATCCAGCAGCGCCGGTCTCGCCTTGCTCGCCCTTTTCTCCTTGTTTTCCCTGCTCACCAGTTTCACCTTTTAAAGATGATAACCACTCTGACTCACTGCCTTCAAAACCATTATTTACAGCTATTGCATATGCAGATGAACCATCAATACCATTGGCTCCTGTAGCACCCGTCTCACCTTGCTCGCCCTGTTCGCCTTTTAAAGACGATAACCATTCTGATTCACTACCTTCAAAACCATTACTTACAGCTATAGCATAAGCGGAGGAGCCATCAATACCATTTACTCCTGCAGCGCCGGTCTCACCTTGTTCACCCTGCTCACCAGTTTCACCTTTTAATGATGATAACCACTCTGACTCACTACCTTCAAAACCATTACTTACAGCTATCGCATAAGCAGATGAACCATCAATACCATTTGCTCCTGAGGCGCCGGTCTCACCTTGTTCTCCCTGCTCTCCAGTTTCACCTTTTAAAGATGATAACCACTCAGACTCACTACCTTCAAAGCCATTACTTACGGCTATTGCATATGCAGAGGAACCATCAATACCATTTAAACCTGAAGCGCCGGTCTCACCTTGCTCGCCCTGCTCACCCGTTTCACCTTTTAAAGACGATAACCACTCCGATTCACTGCCTTCAAAGCCATTATTTACAGCTATTGCATATGCAGAGGAGCCATCAATACCATTTGTTCCGGCAGCACCGGTCTCACCCTGTTCCCCCTGCTCACCAGTTTCACCTTTTAAAGATGATAACCACTCAGACTCGCTACCTTCAAAGCCATTATTTACAGCTATTGCATATACAGAGGAGCCATCAATACCATTGGCTCCTGCGGCGCCGGTCTCACCTTGCTCGCCCTGTTCGCCTTTTAAAGATGATAACCACTCTGACTCACTGCCTTCAAAACCATTATTTACAGCTATTGCATATGCAGATGAACCATCAATACCATTGGCTCCTGTAGCACCCGTCTCACCTTGCTCGCCCTGTTCGCCTTTTAAAGACGATAACCACTCCGATTCACTGCCTTCAAAGCCATTATTTACAGCTATTGCATATGCAGATGAACCATCAATACCATTGGCTCCGGCAGCGCCGGTCTCACCTTGCTCGCCCTGTTCGCCTTTTAAAGACGATAACCATTCTGATTCACTACCTTCAAAACCATTACTTACAGCTATTACATAAGCAGAGGAGCCATCAATACCATTTAAACCAGGAGCACCAGTCTCACCTTGCTCACCCTGTTCGCCCTGCTCGCCAGTTTCACCTTTTAAGGATGATAGCCACTCTGATTCACTACCTTCAAAGCCATTACTTACGGCTATCGCATAAGTGGATGAACCGTCAATACCATTGGCTCCGGCAGCGCCGGTCTCACCTTGCTCACCCGTTTCACCTTTTAAAGACGATAACCACTCCGATTCACTGCCTTCAAAGCCATTACTTACGGCTATTGCATATGCAGAGGAGCCATTAATTCCATTTAAACCTGGGGCACCGGTCTCACCTTGCTCGCCCTTCTCTCCTTCTTCTCCCTGCTCGCCTGTTTCGCCTTTTAAAGATGATAGCCACTCTGACTCACTGCCTTCAAAGCCATTACTTACTGCGATCGCATAAGCAGAGGAACCGTCAATACCATTGGCTCCGGCAGCGCCGGTCTCACCTTGTTCTCCGGTTTCACCTTTTAAAGATGATAACCACTCTGACTCACTGCCTTCAAAACCATTACTTACAGCTATTGCATAAGCAGAGGAGCCATCAATACCATTTAAACCAGGAGCACCAGTCTCACCTTGCTCACCCTGTTCGCCCTGCTCGCCAGTTTCACCTTTTAAGGATGATAGCCACTCTGACTCACTACCTTCAAAGCCATTACTTACGGCTATCGCATAAGCGGATGAACCGTCAATACCATTGGCTCCGGCAGCGCCGGTCTCACCTTGCTCACCCTGTTCGCCCTGCTCGCCAGTTTCACCTTTTAATGATGATAGCCACTCTGACTCACTACCTTCAAAGCCATTACTTACTGCGATCGCATAAGCAGAGGAACCGTCAATACCATTGGCTCCGGCAGCGCCGGTCTCACCTTGCTCACCCTGTTCCCCTTGTTCCCCTTGTTCGCCCTGCTCACCCGTTTCACCTTTTAAAGACGATAACCACTCCGATTCACTGCCTTCAAAGCCATTACTTACGGCTATCGAATAAGCAGATGAACCGTCAATACCATTGGCTCCGGCGGCGCCGGTCTCACCCTGTTCTCCTTGTTCACCTTTCTCGCCAGTTTCGCCTTTTAAAGACGATAACCACTCTGACTCACTACCTTCAAATCCATTACTTACAGCTATCGAATAAGCGGATGATCCGTCAATACCATTGGATCCGGCGGCGCCGGTCTCTCCTTGTTCACCCTGCTCTCCAGTTTCACCTTTTAAAGACGATAACCACTCCGATTCACTACCTTCAAAGCCATTATTTACAGCTATCGAATAAGCGGAAGAACCATCAAGACCATTTGCACCTGAGGCGCCGGTCTCTCCTTGTTCTCCCTTCTCGCCAGTTTCACCTTTCAAAGATGATAACCACTCTGACTCACTGCCTTCAAATCCATTACTTACAGCTATCGCATAAGCAGAAGAACCATTAATTCCATTTAAACCTGGGGCGCCGGTCTCACCTTGCTCACCCTGTTCTCCTTTTTCACCTTGTTCTCCCTGCTCGCCAGTTTCACCTTTCAAAGATGATAACCACTCCGATTCACTACCTTCAAATCCATTACTTACAGCTATCGAATAAGCGGAAGAGCCATCAATACCATTGGCTCCAGCGGCGCCGGTCTCACCTTGCTCGCCCTGTTCACCTTGTTCTCCCTTATCACCAGTTTCACCTTTTAAGGACGATAACCATTCTGACTCACTACCTTCAAAGCCATTACTTAAAGCTATCGAATAAGCGGATGATCCGTCTTCACCATCTTTTGCTTCTTTCAATGAAGTCACCCATTCTTCTTCCGTACCTTCAAAACCATTTATGAGCGCCAACTCATAAGCCGACAATCCTCTATCACCCTGTAAACTAGGGGTTGTATACCATGTACCATCACTAAAGTTGAATGTAAACTTACCATCTCCTTCATAGATAGTCGATACAATGCCAACTCCGTCTGCTCCATCTTCACCTTTTTCTCCATCTGCTCCATCTTCTCCATCAATTCCTTTTACAGTATTCCCTGCCCTTTCAGCATATAAAGCATATGGGACACTCATCATTTGAGATATTGTGGTAATGGAATAATCCTCACCACCATTAGGATCTATTTCTGATTTGATATAATAGATATCAGCTCCCCAATCAATTTCGGAGAATGTTCCAATGACTTGACCACCATTACCAACTGCCAGCGTCAATAAACCTGAAGTATTGGTCGATGGAAAATGAATTTCACTGTAAACCGATGTACCTGAAATATCACCTTGAATGATACTTATTCTGACACTTACATCTTGGCTTTTAATTAATTCTCCATCGGCGTCTCGCACAACGGCTTGGTAACTCATATAATGTGGAACTTGGGCATAGGTCGCCCAACTTACCACAAAGAGGGTAAGTAGAATGTAGATTGATTTCATAGTTGATGTTATTGAGATGAATGTTAGGGATCTGATTTGTTTAATTCTTCACCACTTTAAAGGTTTTCACAACCGCACTCTCGTGAAAAACCTGTACTAAATATATACCGGACGGGTATGGTTCTAACGGAAGTTTAGACTCATACCTAAACTGATCTATTTTAAATAATTCTTTCCCTTCTGCTGTATGTAAAGAGGCACTTAGCATTTTAGGGGAAGGTGTTTTTAAAGTTAGAAAATGAGTAACAGGATTTGGAAATGCATTCATTTCTAAATCACTTGTTAAGTCCCAATTTGAGGTTGGAAGTTTTATTTCTGAAATTTCATAGGGCTGTAAGACTCCTTCGTGTACAGTATAACTGAGGTTTTCACCCATTTGGACAAAAACTTGACCTACAGAAGTCGTTACACTATTCGAATTGTTTGATACTGTAGCACCAGATACATTGAGCGTCGATTGAGCTTGTAGAATCAAAGAAAATAAACAGAAAAAAACAGTAAGAGTAACATGAGTATATTTAATCATCATAGTAAAATAACCGTAGCTAATTTAGTAGAAAGTCTATTTCGGGTGCTCAAATATCCCCTTTTTAATATGAAAAAACAACATGCATACTAGTATTTTGAACTTTATTCCACCACTTCAAAATATTTTCGTAACATCTTTATTAACTGTAATTTACATTTCTTAAATTGCCCTCGACTAAGAAGCGTGTTTAAAATCTCTACTTTATAAATACACACCCTTTCAAAATGATGATTTTTCCTCGTAATACTAGAACTGATCATTCATTTCTATAATGTTACCGAGGACAAACCTACTCTAACATATCTCTGTTTTGTCTTATGAAACTTCTAACTAAAGTTGTTCTTTTCGTTATTACTTTATCATGTGTTTTTTCTTGTATTGCTTTAGACGATGAATTTTTTCCGACGGTAAGCAATAATATTATTCCTGATAAAGTCTATTATTATTATGACTCTATTCACGTCAATGTGATGTTTAGAGATAACGCATTGATTCAAGAAACGAATGTAAAAGTCGCTTTACTAGAACAAAATGGAATGGAAAGTAATACAGTTGCTTTTACCTTTGATAGCACCTACAGTAATGTTGCGACAAGATTGTTGAAGTTTGATTCTACTTTTATTGTTCCCTTGAATGCAGAAACTGGTAAGTATCTATTAGAAACGACTAATAAGGACGCTAGTAATAATTATACAAAAGACACAACTTATTTTTACATAGATACTGACACTACATCACCTTCCATTGAGCAATTTTCTGTTCGATCTACAAATGAAAAAAATACCATTGATAATCAGTTTTGCAAAGGAGATGTTGTTGAAGTGAATGCTCTTGTAACGGATAATATAGAATTGTATAGAGTAGGTGTTGCTTTTGATGAAGGTGAAACCATCTATTTTGATACAGAAGGTCGATCAACAGGAATAGGTACTTTACTTCAAAATGAAATTTCGATACCAAGCGATATCAGCAATGGCACTCATCAATTTAAATTATTGATTGAAGATATTTATGGTAATACAACAATGTTGAGCGAGACCATCAGTATAGAATGTGAGAATGACCCTGCCGAACTTATTTCAGTAGTGGAAGAGTCTGGTAAAGATGTACCTTCCAATGGTATCATCCCTTTAAACCCTGGTGAACAATTTAACCTGACCAGTCTAATTTTTGAAGATACTGGAGGTTTGGATTCCGCCCGATTAGAAGTTACTCGTTATCAAGGTGAAAATGATCCTATTGTAGAAACTCCCATCGATGTCGATTTAGAAAGTGCTATTGAAACGGATCTATCAGAGCTATTTAGTGACTATCTTTCCTTTGGTTTCGATAAAATCGAGACAAATGAAGGGGACCTAATTGAAGTAAGTATTAAAATAAAAGATCTAAATCAGACTTGGGAAAATGCATCTTCTTTCAATTTTTCTCTACAATCTAAAAAGGATGAAAAGCCAGAAATAGTCGTTCATCACTTAGTCATCAATGGAGTGAATACTGAAGTGGATCCCGATGAGGAATACGACCTCACTGATCTACTTCTTGAAAATCAGAATTTGCAAATTGGGATTGATGGTGTTATCAACGAAGAGGTTGGATTGGCCTCTGTTCGATACTCCTTTGAAAGTGATCATAGAAGTATTCAGTCTTTTGGGAGAATCATTAACTTATCAGAAGAAGAACTTACTTTCCCTGTATCTATAGAAGAAGTGATAGCAACCACCTTTCCTATCAACTATAATGAACACTTAGATGGAAAAATCACCTACAATCTTGAAATCACTGTCACGGATCTTAAAGGACAAACAGATGCTATTAATTTTATATTGAGTGCTGATTACTAAACTATTTATCGTTTTGGGTTTAAACACCTCTGCTTTTAGTCCTGATTCTTAATGGTCAAAAAACTTATCAGACTTGAAAGCAATGCTAACAACATCGCTATTATTACTACACCATCAAAAGACGACACAAAGGCCTCTTTATAAATTTGTTGGGCTTGAAGGGCTGTTTCTTTATCCAATGACAATGGTGGTTTTGCTGCCGTGAAATCTTCTGCTTCCTCAATTAATAATTCTTGAGCTCTTTGTTCAATCCCCAAAGTTTCTACTTTTTCAATCACTTCGCCTTTAAAAGAAAATAAAGCAAAAGCTCCTAACAAAGCAATAGCCAAAACACTTGCTGCTCTTGCTACTGTATTGTTGATTCCTGAAGCAACACCAATATTGGCTTCATTTACAGATCCCATCACGGCCGTAGTAAGTGGGGCCACCACAATTCCCATCCCTATCCCAATCAATAAAAAAGGAAGCATAAACGTACTCCAATAGGAAGACGCTCCTTCTGAAATTCCAATTAAAGTAAATGTAAAATACCCTGCCGCTACAATCAATGGTCCAATGATCAAGGGTAAACGATAACCCTTTTGATCAATATATTTACCCATAAGTGGAGAAATAGTAGCAATACAAATAATGATAGGCAGCATCGATAAACCTGCTTTTACTTCACTATATCCTTGAATTTGAATGAGATTTAAAGGCACAAAAAATAAAGCTCCACTCATCGCCATATACAAAAATAAGGTCATCAGATTCGCTCCTGTAAAGGTTTTGGATTGGAATAAAGAGAGTGGCATCATTGGATTTCGAATTCTTTTTTGGCTGTAAGTAAAAATGATCAATGTTGTAATTCCTATACCTACACTCATCAAAATCACGGGATGTTGAAAACCTAAATCCGATGACTCTGTAAAACCAAATGTAACTCCAGCCAACCCTAAAGTCACTAATACAGCTCCTACAACATCCAACTTTTTAGCACTAGCATTTTTTGATTCTGGCACTTTATAAAGTAGGCCGAAAAACACAAAAATAGAAAGTGGAATATTCAGGAAAAAGATAACTCTCCAATACCCCATACCTGCTAACCATCCTCCTAAAATAGGGCCTATGATTCCCATCAAGGCACTAAAAGTGGACCATAAACCAATGGCTTTTCCTCTGTTTTCATTGTTAAAATGCGCTGACAATATGGATAAGCTTCCGGGGGTTAATAACGCTCCCCCTATTCCTTGAAAACCTCTAGCGACTAACAATTGGGAGGCATTCTGAGCTAGTCCACACACCAAAGATGAAATGGAAAATAAAACTAATCCAATCAGAAAAATTCGGTTTCTCCCATAAAGATCTCCTAATGCCCCACCTACCATTAATAACGCTGAAAGAAAAAGAGCATAACCATTGATCACCCATAACAATTGTGTCCCTGTTAATTCCATTTCTTTTTGTAGTGCAGGCAAAGCTACATTCAGTGCAGAACCATCAATAAAAACAAGGCTTGAAGCCATTATTGTGGTGATTAATGTCCATTTTTGAGTAGTAGAATAGGAGCTCATAGTGTTGATTTGAAATTGATTAGAATGAAAAATAGCAATTGGAATAGATTGATGATCTATTGGGTAAAAACTGTATACCCTACTAAAGATAAAACTTATAAATTATATTAATAAAATTGAAAATGTTCGATCTATTTTACTTTATAAGTATATTAGTTGCAGCACATGTAAGTACTAGCCATAAGTACACAAAAGATGTAATGGGAGTAAAAGATAGAGTGCAATCGTTATCTTCATCTCCATTCCACTTTTTTAAACCTTTTCGGCTTAGGTCATTATCCTTCTTAACTTTTATCAATGATTCACGAACTTAAAGATATCGTCTACTCTTCCTATTACGCTCAACAACAACAAATCAAAACTGTACTCATATCAGTAGTTGGCTTGAATGGTTCTTCCTACCGTAAACCGGGGGTAAGAATGCTACTTTGGGAAAATAATAAAATGATCGGTGCAATAAGTGGTGGGTGTGTTGAAAAAGAAATGATAAGACAAGCTCAAAGTGTTTTCAAAAGCGGCCTTTCTAAAGTAATAGAATATGATGGGCGTTTCAGGTTAGGATGCGAAGGCGTATTAAAAATTCTGATTGAACCCTTTCATGTCAACCAAGAACAATTGGATCAATTTCAAAAAACTTTAGACAAAAGAGAAATCATTACGATAGAGAGTTATTATTCGGAACAGTCTTCTTTAATGGGTAAAAGTAGTTCTCTCATTTTGGGTCAAAGGGATTCAATCTATGGCCAACCCTTTACCTTCAATCTTTCATTCGAGAAATATCAACAAACACTTTCTCCGGAGTTTCAACTCTTTATTTTCGGAGCAGAACATGATGCTAAGGCACTTTGTCAATTTGCAGCATTGACGGGATGGAATGTACAAATCATTGATTCTTTAAAAGGGACGGCTGATGTCACAGATTTTCCTGGAGCAAAGAACTTAGTCCGTTTGAATGAAGACGATATACAACAGCTCTGTATTGATGAAAATACAGCAGTAGTCGTAATGACCCACAGTTTTGTCAAAGATTTGGCCTATCTATTACAGCTGCATAAAAAAAAGTTCGCCTATTTGGGTGTCTTGGGAGCGAAAAAGAGGATTGGAAAACTGATGGATCAGATGATAGAATTTAATCCTACTATCGACACTGAGTTTTTGGGTGCTATTCATAGTCCTTGTGGGCTAGACATTGGAAGTATTACCCCTCAAGAAATTAGTATTTCTATTATCGCAGAAATCATATCTGTTTGTAGAGGAAAAGTTCCAGATTCACTTTCATATAAAGCGTTGAACAATGCATAGAGCAGTTTTACTACTTTGTGCTGGAAATTCTAAGAGGTTAGGCAGACCAAAGCAACTTTTGGAATGGGATGGAAAAAGTATTTTAGAACACATTATCCATCAGGTACAACCCTTGGATGTTCCAATTTTCGGAGTTACAGGAGGGTATCAAGCTGAAATTGCTCCCGTCCTTCAAAAAAATAATATACAAGAATTCTTCTGTTCAGAATGGGAATTAGGAATGGGAGAAAGTATTCGGTTTGGCATTCAATCCATTTTAAAACAAAAACCGGATACACAAAAAATCATGATAACACTAAGTGATATGCCTTTAGTGGGAAAATCACATTTTGAAGCACTTTGGCATCAATCAGAAACTTCAAAAATTGTTATCAGTCAATTTCAAAAAGTAAAAGGAGTACCAGTCGTTTTTGATTGCTCTTTCTTTCCTGCACTTATGCAGCTCAGCGGAGATCAAGGAGCAAAACCATTGATACAAAAACACTTTAATGAAGTGAATATTCTTTCCTCTGAGCAACCTTTTTTTGACGTTGACACTGAAGAAGATTATCAGAAGTTATTAACTTTTTCTTCTAACTAAAAATAAGGCACAAAGAACAAACAATTATTATAAATAACTATGAAATTCGATTTAAAAATCAACAAAAAAAACTACTCTGTTGATGTAGAAGATGGCACACCTTTGCTTTGGGTGTTGAGAGATGAATTGGAATTAGTGGGAACAAAGTTTGGATGCGGAATTGGTGAATGTGGAGCCTGTACTGTACATATTGACGGTAAAGCAGAACGCAGCTGTCAGCAAATGGTTGAGCTTGTAGAAGGAAAAGAAATCACTACTATTGAAGGACTTTCTGAAAACGGAGATCACCCAGTACAAGAAGCTTGGGAGACCATTGATGTTCCACAATGCGGCTATTGCCAAAGTGGACAAATGATGACTGCATCTGCATTATTGATGAAAAACCCATCACCTTCCAATCAAGAAATCAGAATGGCAATGAATGGTAACATCTGCCGTTGTGCCTCTTATAATCGAATTGAAAAAGCCGTTGCTTTAGCAGCTGAGAAAATAAAATAACCATGAGCAATACATTCAACCGTAGAAACTTTCTGAAACTCTCACTTCTTGCAGGAGGAGGAATGCTAATTGGTATTGGCTGTAATGAAAGTGACGAGCAAACTGCCAAAATGCCCGTTTCTATTGAAGATCTTGATTTCACAAGCTTCAATGCTTACATAGAAATGGCAACGAACGGTATGGTCAAAATTTACTCTCCAAACCCTGAAATTGGACAAGGTGTAAAAACAGCCATGCCTATGATTGTTGCTGAAGAATTAGATATTCCATGGGAAAAAGTACACGTAGCACAAGCACCATTAAGTAATGATTTTAACCGTCAGGTAGCTGGGGGTAGTCAATCAATACGTAAAAGTTTCCCTGGGTTAAGAAATGCAGGGGCGGCTGTAAAACTAATGTTTTTAACGGCGGCAGCTAAAAAATGGGGTGTTGAGGTCGAAAGCCTAAAAGCGTCACAAGGAGTGATTTCATCTAATGATGGGAAGAAAATCAATTATGAAGAAGTGATTACAGAAGCCGCTAAATTACCGATTCCTGAAAATGCCCCTCTCAAAAAAGTAGAAGATTTCACATTAATTGGTAAAGCCATTAATAATGTAGATATCAAACCTATTATTACAGGAAAGCCTCTTTATGGTGTCGATTATAAAGAAAAAGGCATGAAATACGCTGCGGTAGCACGCCCTCCATTTGGAGCTTCTTTAAAGTCGGTCGATGATACTGAAGCGAAAGCCGTCAAAGGAGTTGAACAAGTCATTCAATTCAAGAATAAAGTGGCTGTAATCGCTACCAGTACTTGGGCAGCATTCAAAGGAAAGTCAAAATTGAACATCGAATGGGGCAACCTCCAAGATGACGAAAATACAGATTTGTTTGATCAACAAATGAATCAATTACTCCGAAAAAATAAATTGGAGGAAAAAGTTAAAAGTGGAAACGTTGCGAAGGCTAGAAATGAGGCGGATCAAATCATTGAGAAAACCTACGAAGCACCTTTTTTACCGCATAGCACCATGGAACCTATGAACTTTTTTGCTGATGTAACAGATCAAAAAATAAGATTAGTAGGCCCCACTCAAGTTCCTCGAAGTTCTGCTAATGTAGTGGCAAAACTTTTGGATAGAAACGTCGAAGATGTAACGGTCGAAATGACTAGAATGGGCGGTGGTTTTGGTAGAAGGTTGAGCACTGACTTTGTAGAAGATGCCGCAATGGTTTCCCACCTTGCCAAAGCTCCTATCAAATTAATGTATACTCGTGAAGACGATATGGCTATCGGTCAATATAGACCAAAGGTGAAATATAAAATTACAGCATCCGTCAAAAATGGTCAATTGACAAGCTATGAACTCAAAGAGGCGATTGTCAATAACCGAGGAATGGGCAAAGGAATTGCTCGATTCTTCCCTTTTGGTGCAGTAGATCATTATTCCGCTACTTCTGCCAGTGTCCCTGCTGATGTAACAACACTATGGTGGAGAGCTCCTATTACGAACTTCTTAGGATTTGCCACTGAATGTTTCATGGATGAATTAGCCATTATTTTACAAAAAGATCCTATTGATTTACGTTTGGAATTACTTGAAAAAGCAAAAGGGAAAAAGACACCTTATAATGCTGAACGTATGCAAAAAACCATTCAATTGGTCAAAGAAAAATCGAATTGGGGAAAAGCGGAAAAAGGTATTTATCAAGGCTTTTCATGCTACTACAGTCACAATAGTTATGTAGCTGAAGTATGTGACATGGAAATAATTGATGGAAAACCTGTTGCCAAACGTTTCTATGCGAGTGTAGACTGTGGAATTGTCATCAATAGATCAGGTGCTAAGAATCAAATCGAAGGTGCTATTTTAGATGGTATTGGTCATGCCATGTATGGCAATATGGAATTGAAAGATGGCATTGCTCAATCTCAAAATTATGACAAATACAAGCTCATCCGAATGATGGATACTCTGGTCATAGAAACCTACTTTGTGGATAGCAATGAGGCTCCTACGGGACTGGGCGAGCCAGGTATGCCACCTTCTGGTGCAGCTTATGCCAACGCTTACATGAAGGCAACCGGCAAACGAATGTTGAAACAACCATTCTTCGGTTAAAAAATATACTGAGAAGGAAGAGGTCTTTAAAACGGTCTCTTCCTTTTGTCTTTTTGACCTCTCTCCAAAAATATTACCTCCGAATTTTATTTAATTATTTCAAACCACTCTTCTATCTTATGGATAAGTGTAGTTACTTTGTATTTAGATGAAAGAGAACTACCAAAAGAAGTTTTCATTCCTATACATTTAAAAGTTCGAGGATTTAAATACAAATCGGTTTGATTTTAAGCATAGATACTTCCACTACTGTTTGTTCAGTAGCATTACATACATTAGAAGGTGCATTGGTTTCTTATTATGAACAGCATATTGACAAGTCTCATTCTGAGTATTTGGCTGTCATGATTCAGAATGTAACTGACAATGCAGGCATTGAAATGTCAGAGTTGAAAGCCGTTGCAGTCTCTGAAGGACCAGGTTCTTATACTGGATTAAGAATTGGAGCTTCTACGGCAAAAGGACTATGCTATACTTTGGATATTCCGCTGATGGGTGTGAGTACTTTAGAATCTATGGCTTTACAAGTTTCTTATTCCACTGATGAAGAGGACCTGATCTGCCCAATGCTAGACGCCCGAAGAATGGAAGTATACACTGCTTTATATTCTTCAAAGATGGAAGAAAAACTTTCTCCTCAACCTATGATCATGGATGAGAACAGTTTATCAGAATACACGGATCGTTTGGTTTACTTTGGAAATGGTGCTGAAAAATGTGTTCCCCTATTTGAAGGAAGGTCTACTAAACTGATTCAGAATATTGTGCCTTCTGCTCAATACATTGGTGAATTGGCCATTGAGCTTTACAAGAAAGAAGCCTTTAAGGATGTTGCATATTGGGAACCTGAATATTTGAAGGAATTCCAAGCTACAACTCCAAGAAAACGTTTATAATTCTACTTTTTACAGCTCATCATCCGCTTTCATGTCTCTATTTGAAGAAAAACATCAATTCGCAGAAATCATTCTTCCAGTTCCTGTACCAAAGACCTTTTGCTATTTTATTTCCCCTGCTTGGGATTTAGAAGTAATGGTAGGTCAACGTGTCTTAGTGGAATTCGGTAACCGAAAGGTTTATACTGGAATTATTGCAGAGATACATCAAAATAGACCTGAAGGATATGATCCAAAACCTATTCTTGAACTTTTAGAAGATACACCTTCTGTCACTCCAGATCAAATAAAACTTTGGAAATGGATTGCAGAATATTATATGTGTTCGATCGGGGATGTGATGAATATTGCACTACCTTCAGGCCTAAAACTGAGTAGTCAATCCTTTATTCAATTACACCCCAACTTCATTATAGATGATCATTTAGAAATGCTCACGGACCGTGAGTTTACTTTTCTAAAATTACTCGAAAAAGAACAAACTATACCTTACAGCAATGTAGGTTCATTATTGGAATTAAAGAACCCTTATAAAGCTGTAAAGGAATTGATTGCTAAGGAGGCTATTCTTTTAATCGAAAAAATTAAAGAAAAGTATAAGCCGAAGATGGAAAAAAGAATCCGTCTTCATCAGAGTTTAGTAGATAATACAGCACTTTTGGATGGCGTTTTTGAGATTATAGCCAAAAAAGCCAAACAAGAAGATGCTTTATTGAAATACCTCTCAATGGTACCGGTTTATGAAGACCCCATGACCAATTATCATGGCGTCAGTAAAAGAGAACTGATTCACGAAAACAAACCTTTGTCAGCAAGTTCAGTAGGTACGATGACCAAGAACGGAATTTTTGAAGAGTTTGAAAGACAAGTTCCTCGATTTGAGTTGAGTATTGCGGATAAAATGATGCCTACACCTCAACTTTCTGAAGCTCAAAATGAATGCCTCCAAAAAGTAGTGACTGGCCTCAATGAAAAAGGCACGTGTTTACTACACGGCGTTACTGGTAGTGGTAAAACGGAGATCTATCTACAACTGATTCAAAATGTTATTGAAAATGGCTCACAAGCTTTATTTTTAATTCCTGAAATAGCACTAACGAGTCAATTAGTACGACGATTAAAAGTTTACTTTGGTGATGTTTTGGGAATTTATCATTCAAAATTCTCTGACAATGAACGAGTAGAAACCTGGAAAGGTGTACAAGAAGGGCAATATCAAGTGATTGTCGGTACTCGTGCTTCTTTATTTCTTCCGTTTACTGATTTGGAGTTAATTGTGGTAGATGAAGAACACGATTCTTCTTATAAATCACAAGATAAAATGCCAAGATATCAAGGTAGAGATGTCGCAATGGTTCTTGCTCATCTTCATCATGCTAAAGTAATCTTGGGATCAGCAACTCCGTCATTGGAATCTTTTTACTTGGCGGTCAAAAAGAAATATGCTTACGCTGCCTTAACCGAAAGATACGGCGGTGCAAAGCTTCCTGAAATAAAAATCATCGACATCAAAAAAATGCGGAAACAACGCAAAATGAAAGATGAGTTTTCAGATGATTTACTACAAGCCGTTCATCAAACCACAGAAGAAGGACATCAGGCTATTTTATTCCAAAACCGAAGAGGCTACTCTCCTTATGTCAGTTGTGAAACATGCGGCTGGGTACCTGAATGTCCCAGTTGTGCCGTAAATTTGACCTATCATATTTATAAAAATGAATTGAGATGTCACTATTGCGGTTATAAAGAACATGTACCTAAAACATGTGTCAACTGCGGAAGTACTCACCTCAAAACCGTAGGGGTAGGTACACAAAAAATTGAGGAAAGCTTGAAAACCTATCTAACCGATCTGAGAGTGGGAAGAATGGATTTAGATTCTACAAGAAGAAAGCATAGCTATGAACAAATTCTCACTGACTTTGAAAAAGGACACCTTGATGTTTTAGTCGGCACGCAAATGATCACCAAAGGTTTAGACTTTGGTAACGTAAGAGTGGTAGGTATTTTGGATGCCGATCGTTTACTACATTTCCCTGATTTCAGAGCTCATGAGAGAGCATTCCAATTACTCACACAAGTAAGTGGTAGGGCCGGCAGAAGAGGTAAAGAAGGTACAGTAATTCTTCAAACGACAACGCCCGATGAAACTCTTTTTGCCAAAGTAGCAAGACACGATTATGCTAATTTCTACCGAAAAGAAATTCAAGAACGCCAACAATATCACTACCCACCTTTCACTCGACTGATCCGACTTACGGTAAGAAGTGAAAAGCAAGATCTCACGCGTGAGTCAGCGGAATGGCTCGCACAACGCTTGTCACATTGGATTGGAGCCAACAGAATTCTTGGACCTCAAGAGCCGATTATCAATAAAATCAGAAACTTTTACCTGTCCGAGATTCTGATCAAGCTAGAACGTGAAAACTTCGATATCAAAAATGCCAAACGCTTGATTCAGCATGCTATTCAAAATTTGCATGAAGAAAAACTATTTAAGAGAGTTTGGGTGAATATCGATGTGGACCCAGCTTAAAAGAAAAGCCACCTCCACAAGAGGTAGCTTTAGCTATTAAATTATCGTTTTATTCTAATGTACTAACTATTTAATTAGAAGTATGTATTAAGTCAAAAATAGATCATTGTTAATTCTCATTTATTTTTTGTGAGTACAACGCTAAAAAACGTATGAATAGTGGTTCTATTTAGCGTTTTATGAAGGAAGTAATCGCAAAACAATAAATAGAATTAGTATGAAAATAATTTTGCCTTAGTACTTATTATTCTACAATGAACTTCTTCGTTTTGGACTCTAATGCATTGCTAACTTTTATCAAGTACATACCCTTTTGAAGAGTTTGCACTGGAATCACCACTTTCTCTGTATCGACTGATTGAGAAAGTACTTGTTGACCATTTATATTAAAAATGGATAAGGTACCATTTCCTGCAAAAACTCCTGTATTAATATTAATAATAGATTGGGCAGGGTTGGGATAAACATCAAATGATGAATGTGTCAATGCACTACCCAATGCTTCTACTCTAGTGTTGGATAGGGTTTGAGCAATGGTATTTATACTTGCACTGTTAGAAATATTGACGGTATAATCTTCGACTTCTCCATAAGTAAACGATTCACATGGAGTCGAAGCACTCCCATATTTCATGGCCACTCTCATTCGAGTAAGACCACTTTGTGCTGATGCAGGAATAGTCTGAGTAGAAGATAATAAGTTGGCACTGCTTGATGAGCCTTGAACAAATAGTTCTCCTGAATCCTCAAAGTCTCCATCTTGATTATAATCTATCCATATTGACCAATAGACCGTGTAATTAGTCCCGCTATACCCTGCACTGAAAGAAATAGTCTGATCTGTTCCTTTTACTAGTGTTCCTGCACTCAATGAAGTATAATCAGAATACCCACCATCTGCATTACTACTATTAGACAATGAGCCAAATCTCACATCATCAATCCAGAAATAAGAATCATCATTTCCATTTGACGAACAATAATTTGAAGGAATACCACCACCACTTGTTGTCGTAAATGAAATAGAAGACGAAAAAGCAGAACTTCCAGAAGTACAATTTGAAGCTACCTGTACTTCATAAGTTGTCGCAGTGGACAATCCACTGAATGATGCCGCATTTGTAGTAGCAGTGTAGGTGCTCCATGTACTTCCTTGCTCTCTTAATCGTACAGTGTAATCATTCGCAGACCCTACATTATTCCATGATAAATCTACAGTACTTGATGTAATAGTGTTTGTAGATAAATCAGTTGGAACTGCACAAATAGCACCTTGAGTACCGGATGTGATTTCAACGGCATAATCTTCAACTTCACCATAGTCAAAAGTTTCACAAACTGTTTGAGCACCATTGTACTTCATAGAAACTCTCATTCGTGTAGTAGTTGCATCAGTATTTGATGGAATTGTGATTGTCCCTGTTTTTGTCGTATTCGAAAGTGTTCCTCCATCAAAAACAAGCTCATTGGCATCATCAAAATCACCATCTGCATTTAAATCAATCCATATTTTCCAATATTCATTATAAGCTTGATTTGAAAAGCCTGGAGAAAGTGACACATTATAAGTATTGCCTGCTTCTAAGGTTACAGATTCGGTTGCTGAAAAATTATTATAACCTCCATTAGTTCCTGAAGTATTTACGAGGTCACCAACGGTTACATTGGCAATCCATTCATAAGAAGCATCACTACCTTTTGATGCACAATAAGCTGATGCCTCTCCATATTTTGCTCCAACACCCACAGCATGCCATGCATTTGTTGTTTGGATTTCTTCATTTGATCCTGCACCATAAAGATCTACGGCCGATTGGATTGAAAATGTACGAGCATCTGCAAAAGTAGAAGTAGAAGAAAGGTAAACGGCTTCTGTTCTGTAAGCAATTCTACCTGCTTTGTCAATGCCAATACCTGCTACTGAATAAGCAGTTCCAAGGTCATTGGTTCCGGTTTTTCCTTCTGTCAATAAATAGAACCAATAATTTAAAACGCCACTATTAATATGCACTCCACAATAATCATTATTTCGTGTTGGCGTTCCACAATTTGGATTATACCAATTGGTACCCCCATAAGTATCTGGCTGATTTTCCGATTTTGGATTACTCATTGAACGTAATGCTTGACTTGTCGATCTTCTTTCGATATCCTCACCGATCAACCAAATATCTTTTTCAGGAGCAGCGTAAGACTCAACACATGCAGCCCAAATATCTGAGAAACCTTCATTGAGTGCTCCTGACTCTCTTTGGTAAACCAAGTTGGCTGTTTTTTCACAAATTGCATGTCCTATTTCATGTGCAGCAACATCCAATGATGTCAATGCATCAAAGTAAGTATCGCTTCCATCTCCATAAGTCATCACTGAGCCATTCCAAAATGCATTATCATAAGCGTTATCAAAATGTACATAACTTTTGATTGCTGCTCCATTACCATCCCAACTGTCTCGGTTATGGGTAGACATGAAATAATCATACGTCATCTGTGCTCCCCAATGTGCATCTAATGCCGCATTGTCTTTCTGAGAATTATTCCATTCTGCCGAAGTCCAATTATTGTCATTATCAACAAAATCAACAGCTTGATTATAGTTTGTTCCGGTATTCATATCATACGTTTCAATACCGTTTCCTCTCGAATAATCTCTTAATCGATAAGAGCCATTATAAGCATCAGTATTAGACGTTTTCGTTCCTGAATAACGAGTAACGAGAGATCCTTCAGCCGTTGCATGTTTGATAATTGGATTAACGTGCACAATGTCACCCGTATGTGCATCTACATACACATAGGACCTGCTTAAAGGTTGTTCTGCGTAAATATCAAACTTATAGGCTAAAACAGGTTGAAAACGAAATGCCTTATCAGCGGCCTCATAATTGGGTACAATTACAAGTTCGCCTTTAGGGTAGAAAGTATTCTTTTCTCCTTCTGACATTTGCAATGCAATTTCTGCTTCGTCTGCTCTTTGCCACATGTACTTCGTTGCACCAATCATACCGACAGCTACCTCTAAAGCTTCTTCTTCAGACAAAGAGGCCTTAATTGATTGCAGCTTAATTGGCTTCACATGGTGCACAATTGACAAAGGGTTTTCTCCTTTGAAATTAAGAGTATAACCACCATACTCTACTTTTATACCTTCAAAAAACTCTTGAAATCTTCGATGACTAATTCCTAGCTCATCAACTCTAGTTTCAATTGGTTTAAAACTACTTGGTACTCCCAAGTTTAATCTTTCTCTAAGTACACTTTCAGCTTGTTGTAGAGTAATTTTCTGTTTTCGCTCGTTGCTGGTTTGATCGAGACGTATTAACTCTTGAGCTTTTAAGTTAGTGATGCTGAAAATCCCAAATAGAATTACAGCGAGTAAAACTTTTTTCATCGTTTTAGTTAAAGTTATTGAATTGGATTTAATAATGCCTGTTAGCAAAGGCAATGTTTAAATAGTTAGTAAATTAGAATATGATAATACTTTAATAGCCGTGCACAAATATATCGAAGTAGTTTTTTAAATCACAAATTACAACTCCTGCCTAAAACCTAATAATCAAACCAAATCTACTTAAAATACAATTCATATATTTGGTGAAACATCCTTCACTTAAAATTTTATCTGTTGTAACAAAGATGTTGATTAAAGAATAGAATCCATTGTTTAGAATGAAATAAACCTGATTAATATAACAATCTACACTCTTGTTTTCATTTCGAGAAAACTAGAGAATATACAATCTATTTTTTTTTGATATTTTTTTATTGAATTACAGTTTCGTGTTGTCAATTGATTTTTTGACATAAAAAAATGCCACGAAATAAGATCCCGTAGCATTCTAAATATTCAAATTTTCGATTAATTCATGATTTCTGAATTTGCTCCTTTCTATATTTGATTTGCAAATCCAACATACATGCCGCACACAAACATTCGTCGTACTCTTCTCTCATTTTCTGTGTTTCTTCATACGTCAACTTCACTTCATAACATTGACATTGAGTAATGTTCCCTACTTTGCACTCGAATGTTTTACCACATCGTTGACATGTTTTGATTTCGTGTTCTGGCATTTTTTCCTCTCTTTTTAATGACATTTCATTTCCACTTGATCAGCAGGTTTTTCATCTATTCCTTCTGATGATTGATGTATATTATAGGCTCTCCATAAAAGTAATGTACCCATTGCTAAAAATAATATTGGGTAGATTTTTCTTACATTATTTCGAACTTTTGTTTCAATAAATTGACCTGCAACAGCCACCGCAAACATCATTGGAATAGTCCCTAATCCAAAGGCAAACATATAGCCCATACCTTCTGAAACACTGCCTGTTGATAGTGCCGTAAACATGGCCATATATACTAATCCGCAAGGAAGAAAGCCATTCAGTACACCAATGCTGAAGAAGGTATGCCACTTTGCCTGACGCATGAATTTCCCTAGCTGCTTTCGTACAAACTGAAACCATTCTCCTAAGAACGGCACCAATTTTAATAACTTATCAGGATTGACTGAAAAGATGCCAAAGGCAATCATCATTACCGCCAAGAAGAGCGTCAAATAGACTTGGTAACCAATCAGCCATGATAAACCTTGACCTAATAGCCCTGCAAATGCTCCTAACATTCCATAGGTAAACGCTCTTCCAAGATTATAGAGCAAACGATCTACTACAAGTCTAGGCCCTGTAGTTTTTCCTCCTTGAATTGCTAAAGCAATGGGGCCACACATCCCCAAACAATGGAAACTTCCTGCAAAACCTAAACCCAATGCTGTTAGATATAATTCTGTCATTATTATAGTACCAATGCTTTTTCAAATAAATAATCTACCCCACTGTCTGAAAAGTTAACCTGAATGATCCATCTTCCTTTCACTATTCTTGAAGCATCTATATTTTGTTCATTGTCAGCATTCACGTCTAATTTCACATTAAAATCTAAACGAGAATCTGAGGGTCTGAAAAATCGGATACTCCCTTCCGCACTTTTTAATTCAGGAGGAAGAATAATATCTACAGTTCCTTTTTCTTTATTTAAGGCTAGTACAGGTGCTATTGATAATTTTTTGGTATTCTCCTTCTTCTTAACTGTTTGTTCAAAACGTTGCTCTTCCGCATAGTAATCTTTTGAGACCATATTTACAGGTACTGTAAACATCTTAATTACTAAACCAATCATAGTGACTCCAAAAACACTGAATACTATCACTATTCCCCAACCCCAATTTAATTTCATGTTTGTTCTATCTAAAGTTTGTTATAAACAAGTATTCTAGAGACTCAAAATGAACCTCTAGAACCCTTTTATTTTTTTATTGGACCAAGGAAATTAGTCGTTAATTCATCTAATTCCTCTTCTCCATTCATAATCTTGATGGTAATTTTATTCTTCATTCCATCCAGATTTTCAGGAGCAATATCAATAAAGAATGCACCATCTAAATGTGCTCCTTCTTTTAATTGCATATCACCTCCAGCAATTGTAATTTTTCCTTCTGGATCTACCAAGAGTACATCCAAATCGTCAAAACTATTATTGCTTTTATTTACTAATTGTATGGTGTATAAATTTCTGATGTCACCATTTTCTGCTTTCTGATAAAGCATACCTGGTGCTCTTAGTACTGTTACTTCTACTTCTCCACGTTTGACTAATGCTAATGAAATCGCACCTACCAAGATCAGCAATACGGCTGTATACGCCTTGATTCTAGCAGTAAATTTGAATGGTTTCCCTTTTTCAATGTCATTGGCTGACGCAAATCGGATCAGACCTCTTGGTTTATCAATTTTGTCCATCACCTCATCACAAGCATCAATACATGCCGTACAGTTAACGCATTCTAACTGCGTACCATTTCGAATATCAATACCTGTTGGACAAACATGAACGCACAACTTACAATCAATACAATCACCTAATGGTTGATCTGTTGATACAGTAGGATTCACATCTTCCAATGTCATCTTTCTCACTGTTTCTTTTTCTTCAGAAACTGGAGCTTTTACTTCTTCTACATCAGGCTTCTTGATTTCAGGAAGAGGACTTGGATTTACTTTAGGCTTCTTGGCTCTACCAACAATCGGTTTTACAGCAGCAGATGAACTACCGCATCCACCACAACCACTTGATGCCTTTTTCTTTTTCAATTTACCTCTTGGTTCACCCCTTACGTGATCATAAGAAATTACAATGGAATCTTTGTCCAAAAATACTCCTTGTAAACGACCATAAGGACAAACCTGCGTACACGCTTGCTCTCTGAAACGTGCAAAAACAAAATAGAATATACCTGCAAAAGCAATATGAGCCAAGAATACAGGCCAGTTTTCAGCGGGTTTACTTGTGATCATATTGACCAATGCATCACCTCCAACGATGTATCCTAACACCATGTTGGCTATTGCTAATGAGAAAATCACAAAGATTGTGTGCTTTGTTCCCTTCTTGAGAATTTTCTCTTGTGTCCAAGGTGCTTGATCTAGTTTTCTTTTCTGATTTGCATCTCCTTCTATCCAATATTCTATTCTGCGGAATACCATTTCCATAAATACGGTTTGTGGACAAGTCCAACCACACCATACTCTACCATAGACTACGGTAAAAAGTACGATAAAAATGATCAGGGCGATCATAATCAATACAAATACAAAAAAGTCTTGTGGAACGAATAAACGTCCAAAAATGACAAATTGCCTTTCTAATATGTTCATCATAAAGAAAGGTTGTCCATTAATTTTGATGAATGGGCCAACAAAGAAGAAAGCTATTAGTATGTAGGCTACCCATTTTCTTGCATTATAATATCTACCGCTTGGCTTTTTGGGGTAAAGCCAAACTCTTTTACCTTCGGCATCTACAGTAGATATACTATCACGAAATGACTCTGGTGATTGGGAATGTAGATCTTTTCTCATGACTATAGGTCGTTTTTGTAATCTGTTCAGTTGTGGATAATTCCGAACAAACTTTTATTCCTCTGCTTATTCCAAATTTAATCAAATTGGAACTTACTTTGAGTATGCTGCTAACACATATTTACATATTAAAATAGGCGTCTTCTTGCACAATCTCAAGTACTTATATATGATGATATGTTAATATATAGAAACTATAAAAAGGGTAACCTCTTCAGGCTACCCTTTTTTATTTCTAAGCAATTTTTACATTGCTACTTTTTCTCCTTGAGGTGCTTTACCGTTTGGAGGGTTAGTACCTTGTAAGCTTAAAATGTAGCTTGATACTTCTTGAATTTGTAATGGTGTTAACTTCGCTTCCCAAGCCAACATACCTTTTGCAGGTACACCATACTTGATCGTCTTGAAGATGCTTTTTACGTCACCTCCGTGTAACCAGTACTCATCCGTAAGGTTTGGTCCAACACCACCTTCACCAGCACCACCGTGACACGCTTTACAGTTGGCATCAAATGCTTTTTTACCTGAAGCCAAAGCAGAAGCTTCTACTGCCACCTCTACATTTGTTTCATCGATAGCGTTAGCCATTGTCGCTAAATACTCTTTCTTTGCAATTTCAGCTTGCTCCACATCATAATGATATTCAGCGATTGACACAGGCTCACCATCTGCTTCAGCCCACCAGTGATATACACCAAGGTAACCGAAAGCTATAACGATACAAGCATAGAACAAGGCTTTCCACCAAGGTGGAAGGTCGTTGTCTAATTCTTGAATACCATCATAATTGTGATCCATGATGATATCTTTCTCCAAAGCGATTGGTTTAGCAGCATTAATTCTTGCTAAAAAACCTTTCCACCCTGTTTCACCTTCCATTTCGAAGGCTACATCTTCTGCTGTTTTAGGTGCTTTTTTCAAGCTTTCTTTCACAATGAAAAGAAGACCTAAAGCTATAATAAGAATAGCAAAGAAGAGTAATACTAATACTGATCCTAGAACATAGATAAGTAAATCAAAATTATCTAGCCCATAGATCAACTGATCTGATGCCCAGGCAGCGTTACCCGTAAGGGTAAGTGCTAAAAGCGATAATATTTTTTTATTTGCAGATTTCATGACCTGTTCAGTTTGAGAGTCAATAGTTGGTTTTACCTATTGAATCGAATGTTTTTTTGTAACAACTACAGTATAAAAGACCAATGCCAATACTAGGAAGATTAAGAAAAAAACAATAATCGCAAACCCTAACAATGTTACTGCCCATTCACTTGCATTCATCATATTTAATGATTCCTGCATTGATGACGCTGCAAAAGTTGATGAAGCGTTTAATAAGATTGCACTGATTGTCAATACAAATGACAATAATGGCTTTGAAAGTTTACTTAAATTCATTTGTGCTGTCATTTTCTTTCTCTTCGTCTAAATCTAAAGGCAGGTTTGATATTTCAGATACCGTATCATTTTTCATCTTAAAAGCGTAGAGACTCCATGCTAAAAAGAAAGTGAAAAAGATAAGGAACCCTATTACTGGAAAAATATCAATTCCCTCTATAGATCTAAGTACATCTTTATACATAACTTTATGTTATTCAGAATGTTTACTCCTGATTAAAAGTATCAGGAGTAAACAAGTCTAATCTATTTTAATGGAAGGTTACTTGCTTGACCTGCATCGATACCTAAACGCTGTAAGTAAGCGATCAAGGCAACAATTTCCTTACGAGGTGCAGTATCTGAACCGTCATTGATTAAGCTTTCAGTAATTTCTTCTGCTTGCTTATCCAAATCAGCAACTGCTTTTTCCTCATAACCTTCTTCATATGGTACTCCCAAGTTTCTCATCAATGCGATTTGAGCAGGAACATCATCAACAGAAATGTCGTCTTCCAATAACCATGGGTAAGATGGCATAATTGAACCTGGTGACATAGATCCTGGATCTAACATATGGTTGTAGTGCCATGAATCTGGGTACTTCCCTCCTAATCTTGCTAAATCTGGACCTGTACGTTTAGAACCCCATTGGAATGGATGGTCATAAACAAACTCACCTGATTTAGAGTAATCTCCATATCTTTCTGTTTCAGAACGGAAAGGTCGGATCATTTGAGAGTGACATAAATAACATCCTTCTCTGATGTAGATATCACGTCCCTTTAACTCAAGAGGAGTATATGGTTTCACCGTCGCAATTGTCGGTGTATTTTCTTCCACGAAATAAGTTGGTAAGAATTCAACAATACCACCAATTGAAATCGCTACGAAAGAGAAAATAGTCATTTGGATAGGACGAGCCTCGATCCATTCGTGCCATCTCTTCACTTTGTGCGATCCTTGTAATGCTGGAGCACTTGCTTCTTCTTCTCTTTGTAAGTTACCTGAAGTAGCTGTCATGTAGTAGTTATAAACACCTACTAATGCACCTACAACATATAATAAACCACCCACTGCTCTCAACATGTACATTGGTACAATTTGAGTAACTGTTTCTAAGAAGTTAGGATACTTCAAGAAACCTTCTGGAGTGAATTCTTTCCACATTAATGACTGTGTCAAACCTGCCCAGTACATTGGTACTACATAGAATACAATACCTAATGTTCCTAACCAGAAGTGAACGTTTGCCAACTTCAATGAGTGAAGTTTTGTACGGTACATCTTAGGGAACAACCAGTATAACATACCGAATGTTAAGAAACCGTTCCATCCTAATGCACCTACGTGAACGTGGGCAATTGTCCAGTCAGTATAGTGTGTTATAGCATTTACATTTTTGAAAGATAACATTGGTCCTTCAAAAGTGGCCATACCGTAAGCAGTTAGTGCCACTACCATAAACTTCAATACAGGTTCTGTACGAACTTTATCCCAAACACCACGAAGTGTCAATAAACCGTTCAACATACCACCCCATGATGGAGCAATCAACATTACTGAGAATACAGTACCTAACGACTGAGCCCAGTCAGGAAGTGCAGTGTATAATAAGTGGTGAGGTCCAGCCCAGATATAGATAAAGATCAGTGACCAGAAGTGAATGATGGATAATCTGTATGAGTATACAGGTCTGTTGGCTGCCTTAGGTACGAAGTAGTACATTAAACCTAAATAAGGAGTAGTAAGGAAGAATGCCACGGCATTGTGACCATACCACCATTGTACTAATGCATCTTGTACCCCTGCAAAAACAGAGTAAGAATTGAATAATGATAACGGTAATGATAAACTGTTTACAATGTGTAAAACTGCTACCGTTACGAAAGTTGCTAAATAGAACCAGATGGCTACATATAAGTGTCTTTCACGTCTTTTGACCAATGTCATGATCATGTTAAGACCAAAAACTACCCAAATTAATGCAATGGCAATATCAATTGGCCATTCTAATTCAGCATATTCCTTACCTTGTGTAAAGCCTAATGGTAATGTGATTAATGCGGATAAAATAATTAACTGCCATCCCCAGAAATGAATCTTTCCGAGTAAGTCACTGTACATTCTAGCTTTTACCAAACGAGGTAATGAATAATAAATACCGGCGAACATACCATTACCTACAAATGCAAAAATCACTGCATTGGTGTGTAGTGGTCTTAATCTACCGAAAGTCAACCATGACGTATCAAAGTTGAAAATAGGGTTTGCTAATTGCAAAGCCACGACTAGTCCAACGACCATCCCGGCTATTCCCCAAAACATTGTGGCGATTGCAAAATTCTTCACAATCACATTGTCGTACGAAAAATGCTCTAAGTTAGCGCTCGTCGTCTCCTGCTTGTGTTGCTGTTCGTTGTCGATCATCTTCTTCGAATAATATTCGGATGCTTGGAGTGTAAGTATCCTCATACTGATTAGATTTCACAGACCAAATGAAGATACCCAGAAAAATCAAGGCCACAATCAAACTGATTCCAATCAATACGATAATTGCACTCATAAGATATTTAAATAAAAAGAGTCCTATACTAATATGATACAAATATACTCGACCTATTAAATCCTATTACATGACATTCATCAACCATAATTATTGACTTTCGTCAACATTTATTTCTTTGTAAAATCATTGATGAATAAAGATTCAACAGAACAAACATGACTTATGTCATATATTCATATAACTTGCAGTATGTTTACAAATTAATTTTTTTTAAGAAAAAAAAAGGTGACAAAAACTAGGTATGCAGATTTTTTTGAAACAAAATAAATTTAGAATTTTTGGAGTATTATGTGTTGTTTTTTCACAGCTCGGAACGCTTCCTGAATCCGTACTCCCTACGGCAATTCTATGGGCCTTAATCACTCCTGCTTGGGGATTGTGTTTTATTCCTTTATCTATACAGGAGATTATTTATAAAAGAAAATACTATCTACATTTCTTTACTTTCTATATTCTCTTTTTCTTAATACTCGCCATCAAAACATTTCAATTCAGCATCCCTAATGAAGAAAAAGGCGACTTCTCCATTATGAGTTACAATGTTTCTGTCTTTAATGTATACAGTTACCTCAATCACGATTACAAAGAAGCGGAGGAAATGATCGAATGGCTCAAGGCAACAAATAATGATATCTATTGCTTCCAAGAATACTATCATCATGATTCCTCTAAAAAGAAGAAGAATAAAAAACGTCCCAATATTTTCAATACAAATGAAAGTTTAGGTACAGGAAGAGGTTATAATGTATACGCCCCTGCTTTTCTAACGGATCGTGCAAACGCCACTTTCGGATTAGCGACTATTTCAAAGTTTCCAATCATCCAAAAACAGAAAATTGACTTCCAAAACATCGGGGGGTCCGTTACTAATGGAATATTAATTACAGATATAAAACTCAATAGTAATGATACCATTAAAGTGATCAATTGCCACCTTCAATCTATCATTCTAGATAATGGAGAAAACAAGTACAAAAACAGATGGGACAGATGGTCAAGCACCGTAATGAAGATATATAAAGGTGCACTACTCCGTCAGCAACAAATTGACATCCTCCTCAGTATCATTGAAAAAAGTACTTACCCTATTGTATTATGTGGAGACTTTAATGAACCTCCTTACAGTTATGGATATTTTTCATTCCAACATCTTCTCAAAAATAGTTTTGAAAATAAAGGAGATGGTTTTGGGTTTACATTAAGGGATTTACCCTTTAGGATTGATCAAATATTTTATTCTCAACAACTTCAATTAAACTCCTTCAAAACAGAAACTTCCATAAAAGCATCGGACCACTATCCAATAGTATCACATTTATCAATTGAGCATTAAAAAGGTTAGTGGAAATCTATTACATTCCACTAACCTTTATCAACTATACCTTTTATAAGAGAATAACTTCTTTACTTTATAACTTGGAAATACCTCTGTGGTAAGTTTTTAGACATATCCCAAACCACTACATTATTATAAGTAATCTTTACCAACTTTCGGACATTATCATTTTCATTTTGTAATTCTTCCTCTAGCTTAATCATGTCTGATTCATTTTCAGACCATTCAATTATACCCTCTGTGATCAAATCATCATTATTTCCAAAATAAAGTCGAATCCTATTAATGCCCTCATATTTATAAATATAATAACCCACAGGAGATGTTCCGTCAGTATATTCAACTAACGAACGATTCCCATTTTTCAGACGGTAAAGTTTAATCTTGTTGGTATTGTAAGTACCTTCTTCAGACGCATCCAAAAGGTCTTTTCCTTGTCTATTCAGAATAGAAAACTCATAAGAAGTCTCATCATTTTGAGGACAACACATTTCCGTATCGTGTTCTGTACACCCCATCACGAACATTATAAGGAGTGGTAAAACCTTGTAAGCTTTAAGTAATTCTTGCATAATAAATCAGTTAAATTCCAAAATCACTGGAGTAATATTTAACCCCGAACAATAGTTGTAAAAAGTCTAGTTTTTCCTGTAGAATTGAATGAAAGAGCATCAAGGTATTGCCTTAACACTTGATGTGGTCACAAATACATCAAAAGTCAAGTATCTTCAATAAGATGGCACTCATCAAAATTTGACTCAATGATAATTTAACATTTAGGATAAATCAAGGATAATATTAAAAAGTAGCACAATATCTTACCAATTCGAGTTGATACACTAAAGAAAAAATGCCATTAGAATTTAATAAATAGCTCGTAGAGAAGAATCACCAAAATATTTGATTTTCATAGTTTATATTTACACGATTCATACTTTTTATCGTTGCTAAATTAGTTTAGTTTGATACAAAGGTTATAGTACAATTTACAATTTGAAGAATGAAAAAATCTTTACTAGTAGGTATTTCTTTATGTACTTCCATGCTGATTGGATGTGCTGAACAACCTCATAAACAAGAAGTTCAACAAGCTGTTGCCGCTCCAAAGGTAAACCACCTTGTCGATTATACTGATTTCACACTTACTTCAGACTTAAGTCATATGAGCGGAAATCAGAAATTGATGATCAAAAAAATGATTGAAGTGGCTGAAATCATGGATAACTTATTCTGGAAACAAGCTTACGGTAATAAAGATGCTTTTATAGAAAGTTTGTCAACAGATGAATTAAAAAGATATGCAGCGATCAATTATGGCCCTTGGGACCGATTACAAGATAATAAGCCATTTATTGATAATACCCCAGAAAAACCTTTAGGTGCGAACTTTTATCCTCAAGACATGACAAAAGAGGAATTCAATAACCTAAAGGACGATGCTAAGACTAGTTTATATACTGTCATTCGTAGAGACCCTAGAGGAGAATTAAAGGTAATCCCCTATTCTAAGGAGTTTGAAGCGGAGTTAGACAGAGCCTCGTCATTGTTATTAGAATGTGCTCAATTGGCTAAGGATCCAGGACTGAAAAAGTATTTAGAGTTAAGAGCAAAAGCATTTGTTTCAAACGATTACTTTACCTCTGACCTAGCATGGATGGACATGAAATCGAACCCTATTGACTTTGTGGTTGGACCGATTGAAAACTATGAAGACATGTTATTTGGTTACAAAGCTTCTTTTGAAGCCTATGTATTAATCAAAGACATGAAATGGTCTAAAAAATTAGAAAAGTATGCTTCTTTCTTACCTGAACTTCAAAAAGGACTTCCTGTAGATAAGAAATACAAGGACGAAATGCCTGGTACAGATTCGCAACTGAATGCATACGATGTGGTATATTATGCTGGTGACTGTAACGCGGCAGGCAAAACAATTGCCATCAACTTACCAAATGACGAAAGAGTTCAAGATCAAAAAGGCTCTAGACGTTTGCAGCTGAAAAACGCTATGCGTGCAAAATTCGACAAGATTTTAGTTCCAATTTCAGAAGTATTGATCGATCCTTCTCAACGTAAACATATCACATTTGATGCTTTCTTTGCCAATACAATGTTCCATGAAGTAGCACACGGTTTGGGTATCAAAGAAACGATCAATGGAAAAGGTACTGTTAGAAAAGCTTTGAAAGAACACGCATCTGCTCTAGAAGAAGGTAAAGCAGATATTTTGGGTCTTTACATGGTATCACAATTACATAAAAAAGGGGAGATAGACGGCGACATAAAAGATTACTATACTACTTTCTTAGCGGGTATCTTCAGGTCAGTTCGTTTTGGTGCTGCATCAGCACATGGTGTTGCAAATATGGTACGTTTCAACTTTTTCAAAGAGTATGGTGCTTTTGAACAAGATGCTTCTGGATTCTATAAGGTGAATTACACTAAAATGGAAGAAGCAATGAATGCACTTTCTGCCAAAATATTAGAACTCCAAGGTAATGGTGATTACAAAGGAGTTACTGATTTAGTCAAAACTTATGGTAAGATTTCTCTTGAACTTCAAAAGGACTTAGATAAGATTGACGATGCCAATATCCCTACTGATGTTGTATTTAATCAAGGTGTTGAAGTACTAGGCCTGTAGGCTAAAATCAATAGATTATTCCAAAAACAGGTGTTAATTGGCTTTAACACCTGTTTTTTTCTCCCTCAAAATGAATTGTTTAAAATTTTATCTCGAAAATTATTTTATATAGATTTGTATAGAAATAATTTAACCGTTAATATTGCAACGTCTTAAAGAGAAAGACACACGGGCATAGCTCAGCTGGTAGAGTTACGGTCTCCAAAACCGCAGGTCGTGGGTTCGAATCCTACTGCCCGTGCTAAACCGCAAGTTCTGAATGGAATTTGCGGTTTTTTTTGTTTATAATGCATCAACATCAAAAGAGATAAATCCCTCCACTATGAGATACTTTGCAGAAATAGCTTATTTAGGTACTAATTATCATGGTTGGCAAGCACAACCCAATGCAGAGACCGCTCAAGGTCATCTTGATTATGTATTAAGTAAACTATTAGGTCAAGAAATCAATACGATTGGAAGTGGAAGAACGGACACTGGTGTACACTGCTCCCAACAGTATGCACAGTTTGACTTTGATGGTGATTTAAGTGGAAAAAATTTCCTACACAGAGTCAATTCATTTCTTTCTCATGATATTGCTGTAAATAGTTTGTGGCAAGTAGATGAAGAAGCTCATGCCCGTTTTGATGCCACCAAAAGAAGTTACCGCTATGATATTGTCTTAGGAAAGTCTCCTTTCAAGAAAGGATTAGTTTGGCAATACTTTAGGCACCCTGACTTTGATAAGCTTCAAGAAGCGGCTAAGGTTTTATTGGAATTTGAAGATTTCACCGCCTTTTCTAAAAAACACGCAGATGTACATACACACATTTGTGACATTATGCAGTCGTACTGGGTGAAAGATGGAAACACACTGTCATTTCACATTCAAGCCAATCGTTTTCTTAGAGGCATGATCCGAATAATTGTGGGCAATATGATGGAAGTAGGCATGGGAAGAATGAGCCTTGATTACATGAGGGAAACGCTCGCTACTAAAAGTAGAGAAAGAGCCGCAAAATTTCTTGCACCTGCTCAAGGACTATTTCTTTCTGAAGTGCTTTATCCTGAAGAGACTTTCATCAAACAAATTGTGGATTAAGAATAAAGCAAATGTTCATAGGAGGGAGTACTATAGAATACTCCCATTAGAAAATATATTCTTCTTTACTTGTTCACTGAGCGATAGGATTCATCTCCTCTTTTTTCCAAAATGATAGATTTAGGAGCAAAACCAAGCTTATTGTAAAATGCAATGACTTGTTCATTTTCTACCCCAACAGCAATCTTCTGAATGGCCACACCTTTATAATTTAGCCAATCCATCGCTTCCTTCATCATTTCGGTTCCAATATCTTCTTTGCGGTATTCTTTCAACACATAAAGTGATTCGATTTCCCCTACAGTTTTATCACACTCATGTACGGATACTATAAGGTATCCCACCAATTTATTATCTGCTTTTGCAGTAATAACCAACATATCATTGGCTTTTTCCAACAGCTTTGTTCTTCTTCTGACCCAATCCCTATCAGTAGGCTGTATATGAACCTCGTACCTTAGAAAGTGATGTAGAGAAAATAGTTTTTTCCATAGTTCGGCGACCTCATCAATAGATGTTACGTCATTATTGGTAATGGTATATTGGCTAGTTAATTTCATTTCAATCGGATTTTGGTGTGCTGTTCAGCTTCGTTTTTTATAATTAGCAATTTCAAAAGAAAAAACAAAGCCTCTTACACCAAAAATAATAAATGTAAAAGGCTTATTTAATGCTCTAAGTAACCGAAAGTAAATAACTTTAAGCATGCTTTGCTTATTAGAAGAAGAAGCTAAAACTTCAAATACCGGTCAGAAACAGAAGGAGAAATCTCATAATCAAAATTCACTCCTAAATCCTTCGGTCCTGGAGCTATAAAATCCCCTTCTACTCCCATTATATCAATAAAACCTTGCTCATTGATCTCCACAATAGCATATACTGGTATTTTATAAGGCACTGTATTCTTCAGTGCTGGACGATAGTCATTCACTTCGTCTGAAAACCTTTCCTTACACTGAAACTCTTTTCCTACCCACTCATAAGACATACTATTGATTCTTACGTAATGAATACCGTTTATTTCGTGATAATCATCGTGGTGATCATGCCCGCTGAAACAAGCAATGACCTTCTTCTTCTCTTGATTGACTTCTTCAAAAATACACCTTACTGCATCTCTATTTTTCACACCTGATTCTCCATCTAGATTCTGATGAGAGAATACTATCACTTTTTTATTTGTTTGAGCAAGATCCTCTTTCAACCAGTCCAACTGATTTTGTGGTAAAGTTGCTCTAGTGAGCTTGTGTGCAAAATAATTTCCTTTTTCATAGTCTACACATGATGAATCTTCTACAAAGAAATTGGGATCCAATACTATAAAATGAAACGCTTCTTGATCAAAAGAATAGAAGCGTTTCTTCATATCAATATATTTCATCACTTCTTCTTTGGACGACACATCCATATCATGATTACCCAACACATGGTATTTTTGACCAGTGAAAGAATTCCATACTTTCAAAAAATCTTGATTCTGCTCTTTGGGATAACAAAAATCTCCCAATTGAATGATGAAGTCTACTTTTTCTTTCTGAGCTTGCTTTACAAAGGTTTGGAGGCGTTGAGGAGCATCGTGAATAATGTCTTGATGAACATCTGTACAAACGGCAAATTTTACACTTTTCTTTTCCGAACAAGAAAGACACAATACCCCCAACAGGAGTAAAAGATGTAGTTTTTTCATGATTGATACTTTTAGGTGAAATGACTATTGAATTTAACCTAACTTCAATCGATTTTATGCCTATTTCTTATCTTATAATAAAGCTTGATTATCTATTAATTTGCAAGCGTAGTTTATAATGACTCATGCAGTTTGGAAAACCACACCCCTATCGTAAATGTAATACAAAATTCATCGCATTGTAAACTAAATTATCTTCAACTTTCAATCAGCCTTTCTGCCAGCATTTATAGGATCAACTTTCAAACTTCCTTCTTCTTCATTTTTGTCTTAA
>NZ_JACVVP010000065.1 GCF_014534745.1 Flammeovirga sp. EKP202 | reverse complement strand
AGAAGTTTGAAAGTAGGTCCTATAAAATCTAGTAGAAATACAGACTGAAAGCTAACGGTAATTTATTTTACAATGTATTAGTATTATCCGCATAAAGGCCAAGGTGTTAATCACTTTGGTCTTTTTATATGTAATAGGATAGAAAATTTGGAATGTTTCGTGCACCATAGTTAAACTATGGGTAGGTGATAAACCAACCTCATCAAGACTCAAGTCTTGAAGGTTGGTAACGTAGGCAACACTTTAGTGTTGTCGGAGTTCGTATCACAAGCCCATTACTTCAGTCATGGTGCACGTCATTTTATTCTAAAACCTCTATTATCGAACTCAATTCTGTTTTAGCCGATTCCTTGTATACAGCAGCCTTTATCTTGTAATTCATTCCTTTTAAAAACCTAGATCTTTGTTTCATAAGCTATTAAAGAAGACAGAATCAATCTTCTTCTTCAACAATTTCAATGCTATTATAAAAATGAAAAACAAAGAAAAAATTACAGTTTACACAGCAAAGAAAATCAGAACTATGGACCAAGGTCGTCCAGAAGCAGAAGCTATTGCTGTTTTAGATGGAAAAGTACTTTCAGTGGGAACATTAGAATTTATGAAGCCATGGTTAGATAGATATGAAGTAACTTATGATGATACATTTAAAGATAAAGTAATTATTCCAGGGATGATCGAGCCTCACTCTCATTGTTGGATGTCAGCAGGGTTTATGGCATTAGATTATATTGGACCATTACCTTGGCCTGGTAGAGATGGAATGAATCCTCCCCACCCAAAATACCAAGATGTCATTGACTACTTAAAAGAAATTGATGCTAAAAAAGAAGATCCTAACGAGCCAATTATTGCTTGGGGATTTGACCCTGCAAACCAAGGAGGACAAATGCATAGAGATGTGCTTGATCAAGTTTCTTCAACGAGACCCATATTTGTTATTGGATTTGCCCCTCACTTCGCTTACTTAAATAGCCCAGCTTTGGAAATGACTAGTGCCTCAAAAGTGAATTCTTCACATATTGAAAAATATGAGGATGGTAGATTAAGTGGTGTATTTACAGAAACGGAAGGAGTTGTTTATGGTATAGCACCCATCATGCCTGTCATTACTGAACTTGGTGGAGCCAATGGCTTGAGATTTATGGCAGATATTGGAAAAAAAGCTGGTGTAACAACAATATCAGATTTGATGTTTGGTGTGATCAATTATGAAGCAGAATTAAAAGATCACTTAGAAGTGTCTAAAGATGAAAACTTCCCTATCCGTTTAAATTTGGTTCCTCATGGCCCTACGTTTAATGCTCAATTTGGTGATAAAGCCGTTGAGTTTGTAAAAAGTTTAAACCAATACAATTCAGATCGATTATACTTCAATGGAATAAAATTCTTAAGTGACGGTTCTTTCCCTCTTATGGGTTCTAAAGTGAATTTCCCTGGTTATTTAGATGGGGGTAATGGCCTTCCAGGTGATGCTACAATCGAAGGAATGAGACCTTATTGGGAAGCAGGTTTCCAAGTACACTGTCATGCCAATGGCGATAACGCTGTAGATGAAACATTAGCGATGTTAGAACAACTTCAGTCGGAACACCCAAGATTTGATCATAGATTTACGATTGAACATTATTCGATCAGTAACCCAATGCAAGCAAGAAAGCTACATGCTTTAGGTGGATTGGCAAGTGTGAATAATTATTTCTCTCACTTTAGATCATTGTTACATTCAGACAATGCTTACGGGCCAGATAGAGCACAAGCAGAAGCACGTTTAGGTTCATTAGAAAGAGAAGGAGTCATTTTCGCATTACACTCAGATTACCCACAAGTAGTGGTACCCATGCACCCATTAACGGCGGTTTATGCAGCTGTAAATAGAATTGCTGAAGATGGAAAAACAGTGGTAGCAGGTCATGAAAGTATTGGTGTAGAAAGAGCGTTAAGAGCAGTAACAATTGATGCTGCTTACATTCTTGGAATGGAAGATAGAATCGGAAGCCTTGAGCCCGGTAAGTTTGCAGACTTTACGATTTTAGATGAAGATCCTATGGAAATTCCTACCACTAAGATCAAAGATATTAATATCTGGGGTACAGTAATGAATGGTAAAACTTTTAAAAACTAATCCAATGACTTATAATTCAAAACAACAAATTAATAGAAATCCTTTAGATCAAGCATTAGAGGCTAGAACAACACTATCGGGCTTAATCTTTGCTGCAATGGCAATGCCTGAAATCCCTAAAGTCATAGAAAAAACATTGCCACTAACCATTCTTGGGGGCTTTTTAGGTGCAGGGAAAACCACTATGCTGAATCATTTATTACAAAATCCTGGAGGACGAAAAATAACCGTTCTTGTCAACGATTTTGGTAAAATCAACATTGATTCTGCAATGATCGAATCACAAACTGACAACATGATCAACTTGAGTAATGGTTGTGCTTGTTGTGCAGTATCAAGTGATCTTACGAAATCTTTGATTGAAATCACAGAGAGAGAAGAACAACCTGATGCGATCATTTTAGAATGTAGTGGAGTGGCTGAACCGGGTTCAATTGCTCAAATTATCTTATCGAATAAATCCATTCGTTTGGATGGCATTATCTCTTTAGTCGATGCGGAAACTCTTTTTGACAGAATTGAAGACCAAACAAGTAATGCTTTATTCATCGATCAGTTAGAATCTGCAGACATTATATCTATCGGTAAATTAGACCTACTCAGTGATGAAGAAAGAGAAAAGGTCATTGTCTTTATGAACGATAATTTTCCGAATAAATCAATTATAGAAACTTACAACGGTGAAGTAGCTACTGATGTGATATTAGGGGTTTCTGCAGATCACAAAGAAGATGAGTCAAAAAAAGTAAAGCATAGCCAACCTTTTGAGAGTATCAGTTTTTCTTTTGATCAACCTTTCAATGAAGAAAAATTCAATAAAGTCATCAGCAATCTTCCTGATCAAATTATCAGAGCAAAAGGCGTATTACAATTGGATAATAATCTTGATAAAAAGATGATTTACCAAAGAGTGAGTAAACGATGGACACTCAAAGCTGATGAAAACTGGGAGAATGATAAACCGCTTTCAGAGCTGGTATTTATAGCCAACAAAGGAACCATCAATAAGGACCTTCTAGAGAAAAACCTTACAGAAGCTCTTCTTGACTAAGGGAAACAGGGGAATAAAAATACTCACTTGAGAAAATGTATTCATACCTAACGAGTGAGTATTCAAAACCCTTCTAATTTGCTCAAATCGTACAATCAGATGCCTTTTTCTTGTAAATAGTTCAATCACGAATAAAGGATATTTGTGTATCAATCTAATCAAAAAAATAAAACAATGAACTATTCAGATATTTCCTACATTCTTGTAATGCTTGGCACAGTAGCTTTTGCTGTAACAGCAGTTTTAGCTGTAATTCCTAAACAAATAGATTTATTCGGAGCAATAGTAATGGGTATTGTTACTGCCATAGGTGGAGGTACAATTCGAGATATGATCCTAGGGGTACCCGTTTTTTGGGCTTCAGACCTCAATTATATTTGGGTCGCAATCGCCTCAAGTATTGTTGCCTTTTATGGTTATCAGTTTATGGAAAGAAAATATATCTATTCATTAATGCTTTATTTAGATGGTATAGGTATAGCCATGTTCGTTATTCAAGGAGCAGATAAAGCATTAGCACTTGATTTCGCATCTCCTGTAGGTCCAGTCTTATTGGGTCTAATCACTGCAATTGGTGGTGGTATCACAAGGGATGTATTAGCAGGCAATACGACATTGTTACTAAAGAAAGAGTTATATGCACTCCCACTAACATTTGGAGTTGTAGTCTATCTCGTTGCTCTGAATTTCTTCCCTAATCATGCTGATTTACTAGGTACTATTTGTAGTGTACTTACTTTCATTATTAGAGCGTGCAGTATTCATTGGAAACTACATGTTCCACAATGGATGTTGATCGAGAAAGGAAAAATGGGGTAAGCAAGCAGTAAACAAAAAAGTGACTCGAATACTATTTTGAGCATTTTCAATATCAATTACAGATTCAAAAATTAAATCATAATAGTTATGCAAAACGATATAAAATTCTGGTCTTTTCTAAAAATAAAAGCATTGAATGTCACAGCTGAAAAAGCTGCAGAATTGCACACCAAAAGACATTGTATTGAAGAATGTGCAAAAACAATTGAAGGATTTATAGATGGGGAAACGCTATTATCAGAAGATGATCCTTCATTAATACAAGTGGTTTGTGGATGGACAGGAAGAGAGGCTTATGAAGAATGGTTGAAAAGTCCTGTTAGGGAGCAACAACTTAAAGATTTGGTAAATAAAATAGAAGTAGAGTCCGAAGAACAAACATTCAGCAGTTATCATAAAATAAATTTAGGCTTAATCTCTACTTTATAACATCATGTATTTACTGAAAAAAGAATTTATACGATACACAGATCAAATAGGGATCACCGGTTCATTTATTTGTTTGGTTCATTGTATCATCACTTCAGGTGTAATGATTGGCAGTTCAATTGTTTCGTTGTCGGCACACCATCATGGTCATGATCATGGACACCATCATCATCTTGACTTTTTCGGAATCTTAGATATCAGTATGATTTTAGTAAGTGGCATTGCGGTTTACTTTGCAAGTCAAAAAAGTCATGATCCATTATTAAAAAATATAATGTGGGGAAGCTATTCCTTGTATAGTGTCTCTATGTTAGTCAAATATATCGGTTTTGAACCGACATGGATTACAGTTGTGTCTTACAGTATGTCTTTAGTACTCATAGGCTGTCATCTTATTAATTTAAAAAGCCATAAATCTTGTTCAGTGAATGTTTAGACACATAATAATCAGAAAAAACACCATAATTAGACATTAAACAAGATCGTGCAAATCACAAATTGTTTCGTGCCAATGATTCGAATAGCCATCCATGATATTTGTAACATCATCAGTGAGCAAGACAGCTCACAATAAATCAATCTAATTACAAATAATAAATCAAAATGAAAAAGCTATTATTATCATCATTGTTAGCAGGATCAGCAATTTTAAACGCACAAGCTCAAGGAATAAATCACCAAGAGACTGAAAAAGAGGTGACTCCTATTAAAGAAGTAGTAAGCGGTTATCCTAAATCATTTGCAGAACACGCAACTTCTACTTCATTCAATACTTGGCTTGAAGGCGGTGACGAATCACTTTATTTTCAGATGAAGACTTCTGAATTTATGCCAACTTCAATTATTCCTAGACGAATGCCAACTAAAGAACTAGAAGAAAATCTAAGACCTGAAATTGGAGCTATTGAGGCAGAAACACTTTTCTCTGGAAAATATTCATTGGATGAATTTTTAGCAAACCCTGATTTTAGAGCACAAGGTTACTTGGTGATTCATAAAGGAAAAGTAGTCTATGAAGCATATCCTGGAATGCGTCCTTCAGATAGTCACGCATGGATGTCATGTGCTAAGCCAACAGCAGCATTATTGGTAGAGCTATTAATCAATGAAGGAAAGATTGACGATTCACGTCCTATCTCTGATTATGTAGATGAATTTAAAGGAACAGCTTGGGAAGAAGTTACTGTAAAACAGATTCTTCACATGGATTCCGGTTTGAATATAGACGATACAGCAGAAACTCGTCCTCAACCTGATTCACATGCCCATCGTTTATATATGGCTGAATTTGGTCAGGAATACAATGGTAAAGTAGAGAAGCTAATTGATGTATTAGCTAGTGCTCAACCGGGCGAAGGTGCTGGTAAAAAGTTTGTCTATGCATCTGCTCATACTGAAGCGTTAGTATTTTTAGTAGAAGCCGTTACAGGTGAAAAGTGGAGTCAAGTTTTTGATAAAAAAGTATGGTCAAAAATGGGGGTAGACGGTGCTTTGCAAGTACAAACAACACCTGATGGCATTGCACTTTCACATGGTGTAATAGGCAGTAGAATGCGTGATATGGCTAGATTTGGAATGCTTTACACACCAAGTTGGGATAAAGTGTCAGATGAGCAAATTGTCACAGAAGAGACATTAACACGTATCCATGAAGATATGAGATCACATGAGTTTTTAATGGCAGGTGAAGACGGTCCTGTATTTTCTGATTGGTTAGAAAATGGTCAACCAACTTTCTTGGGTAACTCACGTCAGTGGGATGTAATCTGGCCTGACGGTGATATGTGGAAAGGTGGAATGCAAACACAAGGTTTATATGTATCACCTTCAAAAGATCTAGTAATTGTGTACATGTCAACGGCAGTTAAAGATCATTCTTTACACCGTTTCGTTCGTAAAGTTGCCGATTCTGGACTGTTTGAGGAATCAAAATAATAATTGAAATAGATAAAAATAGGAAATAGACTTTCCATCGAGGCTTTACTCTTGATATTCGTATCAGAGTAAAGCCTCTTTTCAAAATAATGAAAAGGTATAATGAATTGACTTTTTCATGTAAACCTTTAATTATTTTTTGTCAATGATTCGAGGTGCCAACCATGATATTTGTAACATCATCGAAGAGTAATATTACTCATGAGAAACCAATCTAAAAATCTCAGATCGAAAATGAAAAAATTACTATTATCATCATTGTTAGCCGGATCAGTTATGTCACAAGTAAATGCACAAGGAACGAATGTTCATGAAGCGGAAGGAGATTATAGAACTCCAATAAAAGAATTTGCAAATGGATTTTCAGAGAAACAAGTTCAAAAATTCAGACAAAATTATAACCTACCTCACCTATTAAAAGGTGGAGACGATGCCGTTTGGTGGGGACTCAGAACTTCTGAATTATTTCATACTTCTATCTTGGAACCGAAACAACCTAAGATGGAATTGGTTGAAAATATAAATCCAGCAGTGGGTGAAGTAAAAGCTAAAACACATCACTTTGGAGAGTTATCCTTAAATGATTTTATGGTACACCCGCATAGTTACGCTCAAGGTTTCTTGGTGGTGCATAAAGGTGAAATCGTTTTTGAAAATTATCAGGGGATGACAGCGGAAGATCATCATGTATGGATGTCTACCGCGAAGATTATTCCTGGATTAGCGGTTGATTTACTTATTTCTGAAGGTAAAATCGATGAAGAAAAAACGATAGGTCATTATGTACATGATTTTAGAGGCACTGCTTATGGTAATTCGAAAATCAAGGATGTAATGGATATGACTGTCGGTTTAAACTCAGAGGAAAATGATGAAACAAGGTCTGATCCCAATTCTATTGCTACAAGAATGTTCTTAGCAGAATTTGGTTTGCCTTATAATGGAGAATTGGAAAACGTAAAGGATATCTTAAAAGAAGCGGAGTCTACTCATCCCGCTGGAGAAAAACTAGAATATGGATCTCCAAATACAGAGGTGTTAGTATTATTGGTGGAGGCTGTTTCAAAAAAGCCATTTTCCGAATTTGTAGATCAAAGAATTTATTCCAAAATAGGAGCCGAATCGACTTTGAATATTCACCTTTCACCTAATGGTGTAGCATTAGGACATGGCATTGTTTCTAGTAGATTACGTGATATGGCAAGAATAGGAATGCTCTATACTCCAAGTTGGAATAAAATAGCGACAGAACAGGTCGTTTCACCTGAAATTATCAATCGAATTCAAACAGGGACAAGATCAAGAGATTTTTATAGAAAAGGTTTTGATGGTCCTGTATTCATTGATCGTTTAGGGGATGATGATGTGATCTCTAATGCAAGACAATGGGATGCCGTATTTGCTGATGGCGACTTTTGGAAATCAGGTTTGCAAAGTCAAGGTATTTACGTTTCTCCGAAAAAGGATTTAGTGATTGTCTTTTTCTCTACCAATGTTCCTGATGCTTCTATTCATAGATATGCACGTCAGATTGCCAACTCTGGCTTGTTTGAAGAAGTAGAAGAATAAAAGGTAAAGAAAAGTGCTTTCATTTTAATATAGGAAATTTATTTTCCACGAGGTTTTATTCATGATATTCGTATCAGAGTAAAGCCTCTTTTTTTATAAACATGCCGATTTTCTTTAACTGGATGACCATATTTTATAACCCATTCCGATCCTCAATCAGTAAATTTGTAATGTGAGATAGGAAAATATCTTCACAAGTTTTTCGCAAAAAAGGAGATGGGAAAGTCAATACACTTACTTTTAATGGTAAATGTATAGAATAGACTTTTTCGTGCAAATCTCTTATTTTTTGTGCAAATACGTGTGTCCGTACTAATGTAATTTTGCTTCATGATAAGAGGGCAATAGGTTTTACTCTCGACTTAATTCTCATTAAATCAAAAACATTATCATGAAAAAATTACTATTAATTACATTGCTATACTGTTCTGCTATTTTTCAGATTTTTGCTCAAGACGAAAAAACAATATTAATCCAACATGCTAATATTTTCGATGGCACCGCAGATACACTTGCCATGGATGTAGTCGGATTTACAAAAGAAGAAATCAAAGCAGCTGTTAACGCCGCATCAGATTACCAAACCTATGTAATGGCACACGTTTACAACAATGCTGGAATCCGAAGAGCGATCGAGTGTGGAGTGAAAAGTATTGAGCATGCCAACCTTGTAGATGGACCTACTTTACAATTAATGAAGGACAATGATGTGTGGTTATCCGCTCAAGTTGGGGTATATACGTTTATTCCTCATGGTTACACAGAAGAGCAAGCCAATAAACATAGAGCTGCTTATGCAGGTATTGACCACATGTTTAAGTCGGCGAAGAAAATTGGTTACGATAAAATTACATTTGGTACAGATATCATCACTGATCCTAAGAAAATTGATACTTTGAATGATGAATTTATTTACAGACAGGATTGGTTTACTAATGCTGAAATATTACAACAGGCGACTTCAAAATCAGGGGAGTTATTAGGCTTATCACACCGTTTTAGCCCAGGCAAAATTGGTGTCATCGAAGAAGGAGCATTAGCAGATATTTTATTGATTGATGGTAATCCATTAGAAGATTTGAAAATTCTTCAAGACCCGGAAAAAAAACTTCATTTGATTATGAAAAACGGAACGATTTATAAGAATGAAGTGAAGTAAGAGGGTAATGAGGGAAGAGGTAAAAGGGAAGAGGTAAAAGGGAAGAGGGAAGAGGTGTACTTCCCTGAATAGGGTTGACCATTTTGATTCAAAATATCAATCACCCAATAATCGAGGTATTGTCTTTATAAGATGATGCCTCTTTTTTGTTTATGAAAACAACTTAACGATTTTCTATAACTAGATGACCATATCTTATAAGCCTACCCTTTTTAGAATGCTTATTTTTGTAATATCAAAAGAGTAGCAGCATTTATTCTTTTGGATCAAGTTGTATTTAATTCCTTAAAAACTAAGCTATTACTTTTTCTCTTTTTAGTGCCATGGCAACAGTTTTGGACTAGAATGACGTGCACCATGACTGAAGTTATGGGCAGGTGATACAGACTTCATCAACACTAAAGTGTTGTCTACGTTATCAACCTTCAAGACTTCAGTCTTGATTAGGTTGTTTTACCACCAGCCCATAGTTTTAACTATGGTGCAAGAAACATACAAAAACTTATGTCATAGTACTTAGGTGAATTTGAAGCGATAACAAGTCGTTTTGAATTGACCTTTTTGTGTAATTCATAAATAACTATGTGCAAATGATTGGGTCATGTTCTCCCTAATTTTGTAAGGTGATATTTAATTCGATGAGTGCTGTTTTCATCTCTAAATATCCTTACAACTTGATTCCAAAAAATATAAAATGCTATTTATGAAAACTATTCAACTATTCATCCTCGCTTTTTTGATGATGGCAGGGGATTTATTTGCACAAGGTTTTATTTCAGACCAAATTTCTAAAAAGAAAAGTGATGATGAAGCGACATTAGAAGATCCTACTTTCCCTGGTTCTTGGCCGATGCTTGGTAAAGGAAATGTGCGGATGAAAATTGGTGGATACATGAAAAATGATTTTATCTATGATGTCAATGGTACCAGAGATAAAACACAATTTTTGATGTCAACCATTCCTGTAAAAGGTGAAGCCGATTACGGAAGTACGGGATACGTGAGTTTCTTTTCTAAAGAGACAAGAATTAATTTAGATGTAAGAAGCAAAGTCAATAGTACTCCTGTTCAAATGTTTGTAGAAGGAGACTTCTTTTCTACTGGAGGAACTCAGTTTAGAATGAGACACGCTTACATTAAAGTAGGTGGATTTACTTTTGGACAAACATGGACCAACCTTACCTTCTTAGAAACACTTCCTTTTATTATTGATTTTGCTGCTGGCGATGCGTTGTTTGGTGGAAGATCCAATCAAATTAGGTACGAGAAAGATATTCATAAAAACTGGATGTTCGGAGCAAGTATTGAATACTTGGAAAATATGGGTATTGAAAACCCTAACGCCCTAAATGGTGTCGCTCAATCACAATTACCGCTCTTCTCACTCAAGTTTGTTTACAATAAAAACAATACAAAACTATTTTTCGGTTCAAGTATTGCTCAACTGCATTGGACGGGTGGACCCGAAGGGGTGGATGCTTCCACACCACAATTGGATGTGATTTTTGGTGGTGTTCAACAACTCGACAAAAAAAATAGAATCTCTTGGAATGTAAATTATGGGGTAGGTTCTGGAGAAAATATTTTGGCATTTATTGGAAGTAACGCCAATGCCGTCCTAAATAGTGAAGGTGAATTGGTCGCTATGAATTCCATTTCAGCATTAGTAGGTTATACCCATCATTGGAATGAGAAATGGTCATCTAATTTATCTTTTGCCTATGGTTGGTTGACAAATGTACCCGACACAAGAGACCCATTTGCTTTAAAAGCCGGAGGTATATCCCATATCAACTTAGTTTGGCAACCGCTTAAATACTTTTCTACAGGTATTGAATATATGAGAGGGACACAGCGTACCGCCAATGATAGTATGGGTACAGCAAATAGATTCCAGTTGATGACGAAGTTTGATTTTTAGATGAAATCGTTATTTGACTAGAATGTACAAATGTCAGACATTTTTATGTAAATGATTCGGTGTCCAAACTATGATATTTGTAACATGCTCATAGAGTATTATCAATGTCAGTTTTCAATCTAATTATTTCAAAAATGAAAAAGCTATTTATATTCTCATTGTTACTAGTGGTAAGTATTTTCAATATCAATGCTCAAGATATTACACCTTCAAAAGATAAGACATTAGTAAAAGAAGTCTCATTAGAAACAAGCCATCAGCATGTGTCTAAAATGATGAAAGAACTTTGTTTTTCAAACTCCATCAATGGATACAATCATACAAATTGGAGAAATTTAGAAACGGTTGATTTATTGAAAAAAGAACTATTAGGTTTGGAGAAAATGACTGTTTTAGAACAAAGAGATTTAAAGTTTATCAGTGAATTAAAATTAGGACAATCTGTAGATCAAATACATTTAAATATTAGAGATTACTTTGGTTCAGAAGCTAGCGTGCTTCAAATAGAAGCCAAACAATTTCTGAAGAAGTAGTCTATAAAAAGATGATATTTTAATAAAAAAAGAGGTCGATACCATCAAAGTATCAACCTCTTTACATTTTAGCCAAAGCGTAAATTAAAACTCTTTGACTTTTATAATTTTCACCGGGCAAGCTTCCGCCGCCTTGATATTTTCGTCTAACTCAATAGGACTCACCTTAGTAGTATAAAAGCCTTTTTTATTGACTCCACCAACCAAAGTAGCTTTCCCATCTCTTTTGGACATCACCCATCTGTCTGGAGCAAATTCCACACAGTAGTTACATCCGATGCATTTATTTCGTTGATGCGTAATTGTAATTTTACTCATAATCGTTTTTGACGAATTAAGCTTCTACAGTTTCTGCATCCACTAATTTATACAATTTATCTGAAGGACGAATCTGCGTATCCAATTTGATACTGAAAGTATCACCTTTTACCGCCATTTCTTTCTTTCCTTCGTCGTTGACGTGAAGTTCTTCCACTACAGTTTCTACCACACCTGTAGTAGGACCAGTAATTAATAAACGGTCACCAACTTTTACTTTTTGAGTTTCCAATTGGAACTCTGCCACTTGAATATTTTTGAAATAACGACGACCGTTACCCAAGAATACTTTTCTTGTTTTGGCTTTAGAACCGTGCTGATCTGTCCATTTACCCATTTCTTGACCAAGGTAGTAACCACCCCAGAATCCACGGTTGTAAACTTCAGTCATACGCTCTTTTAGTTGTTCACCAAGTTCTTTCGAATAAGTACCTTCATAGTAAGCATCGATAGCTTCTCTGTAGCATTGAGCAACAGTTTTTACATACTCAGGACCTTTACCACGACCTTCGATTTTCAATACTTTCACACCAGTATCAAGTAATTGATCCAAGAAGTCGATTGTACATAAATCTTCCGGCGACATGATGTACTCATTGTCGATTTCTAATTCATGACCGTCTTCGATGTCGATTACTTTGTACTTTCTACGACAGTTTTGAACACATGCTCCTCTGTTTGCTGAAGAGTTTTGCGTATGAAGAGATAAGTAACACTTACCAGAAACAGCCATACACAATGCACCGTGAGCGAAAACTTCCACTTCTACTAATTCTCCTGAAGGACCAGTGATATTTTCATTTTTGATTGTATCACAGATCGTTTTCATTTGAACCATAGAAAGTTCTCTTGAAAGTACCATTACATCAGCGAACGTAGCGTAGAAACGTACCGTTTCAGCATTTGTAATGTTCACTTGCGTTGAGATATGTACCTCAACACCTACTCTAAATGCATAAGCAATTACAGCTTGATCAGATGCGATGATGGCGGTAATACCAGATTCTTTCACACGATCCACTACTCTACGCATAATCGATAAATCGTGCTCATAGATAATAGTGTTAAGTGTAAGGTAAGATCTTACGCCGTTTTCATTACAGATACGGGCAACTTCCTCAAGGTCATCAAGAGTAAAGTTCATAGAGGCACGAGCTCTCATATTGAGCTGTTCTACCCCAAAATATATAGAGTCAGCGCCACCTTGGATGGCTGCCATCATTGAGTCAAATCCGCCTGCAGGTGCCATTAATTCTACTGGACGTTTTGTTGCAGGTTTTTTAAATTTATGCTCCACTTTATGTTTATTTTAAAATTCGGTTTGCAAAAATACGACGAAAATCATCGTTAATCAATTTTTTTCGTAAAATAGCTTACCTTTATCCTATGATAATCAACGTAATAGTATGGAAAACTATTCGTAAATCAATAATTATTCACAAATGAAAGACCTATTGACCCTAAGAATCAAAAACATGGTTTGTCCAAGATGTGTACAAGCTGTTTGGAATATTTTGGACCAAAACGATGTAATGGTTGATCGTGTTGAACTAGGTGTCGCTTATTTACAACTTCCTTTACAACCAGAACAAAGGGATAATGTTACAAAAGATTTAGAAAATCTAGGGTTTGAAATCCTTGATGACAAACAGACAATTTTAGTAGAAAAAGTAAAAAATTTAATCCATGATAAATTTCAAAACCTTGAAATACAACAATGGAATAGGACTTTCTCATCTGAATTAGAAGAACAACTAAATAAAGATTATTCTACGATTAGTCATTTATTTTCTTCTACTGAAGGAGTGACCATAGAAAAATATCTCAATCAGCAGAAAATTGAAAAAGTAAAAGAATTTCTGATTTATGATGAGTTAAGTGTAAAGGAAATAGCTGATTTACTAGGATTTAACAGTACACAGTATTTGTCAAGCAAATTCAAACAAGCTACGGGGATGACGCCAAATTCTTTTAAAAAAATGAACCCAACACACCTGAGAAATTGTTTAAGTAAAAAGGTGTGAATGTTTGTTAATCAATAAAATGCTACGTACCTTATGTATTGTACTGAATCATTAATCTATAATACCTAACTAATAATATTGCTTTTAAGGTTAGTTTTTTTCTATTCCAATGACAAAAAAGGATCAATTTTATCATAACCTAATACGTATACAACGCTCATTATCCGACAGCAACATTAAAGATTGTATGGAGTCGCTCTTGTATTTTGCACAAGAATACCTAGAGCCAATTTATTGTGTGATTTGCAAAGTGGGGACTTATGGAGATGTATATCACTGTGTCTCAAGATACGATAAGGGAAAGAAAGTGAAATTACCTTCTTTGGAACAAACTATTACAAAGGTAGTAGAGGAGAAAGAGGTTGTAATCGAACAAATTGATGCCTATGAGGTCGTTTGTTTGCCTATAAAATCTTCTCACCAAAAAGTAGTGGGTGTGTTATCTTTCGTATTGCACAAAGATATAGAATACGATTACTTTGCAATGGAGCAAGTAGTTATTATAGGCGAAAGCTTATTAGATATTCTACAGCAGAAGAGTAGCACAAAAATCGAGGTTCCTGTCAATAATTCATTCAACTTATCTTTCAAACCTTTTTTTACGGATTCTTATAACCTTTGCTGTATTACTGATTCAGATTCCGGCGATTATTTATTTATGAATCAATCGTGGGAAAGAACATTAGGATATTCTATTGAAGAATTGAAAGCCTACAACTTTTCTAATTGGGTTCACCCCGATGATATTAATGAAACAATAAAAGTATTTCAAGATGTTTGTGACGGAAAAGTGGTTAGGTCGTTTATCAATAGATACAGAACGAAATGGGGTGATTATAAATACTTGGAGTGGGATGCGACTTTAGATGAAGATAGACGAGTGGTTTATGCTGTAGCAAAAGACATTACGAGTCAGCATGAAAATCACGAAAAGTTATTCTTTCAATCCACAATTTTAAAGGCCGTTCAAGATAGTATTTTAGTAATAGACCTTAATGGTAAAATATCATATATCAACGACGCTGTTATTTCATTGACAGGGTATCCAAAAAATTATTTAATCGGGAGGTCTTTAGATATTATTCTAAAAAGGGTTGATCAAAGTAAGTCATTGGATGTTGATATTAGTGATTTCTTAAAAGACAAGAACAATATTGAACTTCAAATTGAAAGAAGGGACGGCGAATTTATTTGGATAGAAATCAGAACGAGCGTACTAGAAGATGTTTATGGAGATCCAATTGGCTTTTTGGGGATTATAAAGGATATCACTCATCGTAAAGAATATGAGGAAACCTTGATGAAGAGAAACGAGGAGTTAAGTAAGGCCAATAAAGAATTAGATAACTTCGTTTACAGAGTTTCACATGATTTGAGGGCACCTATCACTTCTGCGTTAGGCTTAATTGAATTGAGTATGGAAGCTTCTTTGGAGGAAGTATATGAATACTTGAAACTACAGCAAAGGTCTTTAATGAAGCTGGATGATTTTATTCGTGATATTTTGAATTACTCTAGAAACAATAGAATGGAATTGAAGCCAAATAGAGTGGATATTCAAGACTTAATAGAGGTGACTTTAGAACAGTATAAGTTTATCAGTAATTATAAGCTCGTTAAAATAACCAAGGAAATAAATATTGAAAACCATTTGTATTGTGATGAATCACGATTGGCAGTTATCTTAAATAATTTGATTTCTAATGCTTATAAATTCACAACATTAGTTCCCAACCCAGAAATTAGAGTAGAAGCCAATGTGTCACCTACTGATTTGGTATTGGTGATTGAAGACAACGGTATAGGCATTAAGAATGATCATATTGCCAAAATTTTTGATATGTTCTACAGAGCGACTGATGTAAATAATGGATCAGGCTTAGGACTATATATTGTAAAAGAAGCTGTTAAAAGGCTTGGTGGAGAAATTGCAGTAGAGTCAATTCTGAATGAAGGGACAAAATTCAAGATTACGATTCCTAATTTGTGGAGCATCTTTCCAAAAGAAATAAAAGAAAAAGCTACAAACTAGACCAAATTGATCAGTTTGTAGCTTGAAAGTAGTATTAAAAAAGGGTGTATATAGTAATATAGGGCAAAAAGGTTATGCCTTTTTACGACTATAGAAAATACTAAAGAATACTGGGAATACGATCAATGTTAAGACTGTGGCTGTAAGAATACCCCAAACAATCACGACCGCTAAAGGCTTTTGAGATTCAGAACCAATTCCCGTTGACATCGAAGCTGGTAATAAACCAACAAAGTCAGTCACGGCTGTCATCAATACCGGACGAATTCTAGATTTTACCCCATTGTGAACAGCATCATCTAAGTTCATTCCTTCTTGTAGATTGCTCTTGAATTTGGAGACTAGTAATACACCGTTCTGCACACAAATACCAAACAAGGCAATAAAACCTACACCGGCAGAGATACCGAAGTTCATCGTAAAGAACGTCAAACCAAGAATACCACCAATCAAGGCAAATGGTACGTTCATCATCACGATACTTGCATCCTTTACATTATTGAAAGTCGTCAATAACACCAAGAAGATCATGACCATCACAACTGGAACCACTTGCATCAAACGGTTTTGAGCACGTTCCATGTTTTCAAATTCACCATCCCATGAGAAGTGCATTCCTTTACTGATATTCAAAGTACCTTCTACTTTTTCTTGAGCTTCAGCCACTGCACTACCTAAGTCTCTTCCTCTTACGGAGAATGTAATGGCTACAAATCTTTCACCGCCACTTCTATATACAAAGGCAGGGCCTGTTTTAGTTGTGATATCAGCGATCTCGCCCAATTGCACCATTCCACCGTCTAATGTTGGAACTTTGATATGGCCAATCATATCAGAATCTTGTCTGAATTCTTCTTGGTAACGAACTCGGATATCAAATCTTCTTTCGTCTTCATACAATTGAGTAGCTGCTTTACCACCAATTGCCATTTCGATTACCGATTGAGCATCAGCAGTAGCCACTCCATAAAGTGCCATTTTTTCCTGATCTAAATCGATGCGTAATTCCGGTTGACCAATTAATTTAATCACATTAAGGTCGGTAATACCGTCAACGCCTTCCATGATATTTTTAGCCTCATTGGCAAGATCTTCCAATTGGAATAAATCATTGCCATAGATTTTCAAGGCCAATGCACCTTTCACACCAGTTACGGCTTCTTCCACATTATCCATAATTGGTTGTGAGAAGTTGAAAGAAACCCCTTGATAATCGTTTAATTTATCTTCGAGTTCAGTGATGATTTCCTGTTTTGAAAGTCCTCGTTCCCATTCATCTTGAGGGTAAAGGTCTACGTGGAATTCAATATTAAAGAATCCAGTAGGGTCAGTACCATCATTCGGTCTACCGGTTTGCGATAATACACCTCTTACTTCAGGCGTTTCTCGAATGGTCTTTCTGAGCTTTTGTGTCATATCATACGATTCACTCAAGCTGGAACTGATAGGCATAAAGGCTCTGATATAAATCGCTCCTTCATTGAGCTGAGGTAAGAATTCAGTACCCAATCTTGATCCAAAGAATAAACCAACAGATAATACTGCACCTGATAATAGCACTGTTAATCTTTTACGCTTGTATGCCCATGAGAATGCTCCGTAGAACATTTTCTGCATAAAACGAGTGAAGAAGTTTTCTTTCTCTTTTACATTTTTCTTTAGAAGAACACTTACTAATACCGGAACCAATGTCAGTGACATAATCAAGGCTCCTAACAATGCAAATCCAAAAGTATAAGCTAATGGAGAGAACATTTTTCCTTCCACTTTCTGGAAAGCGAAAATTGGTACTAAGGCAAGGATTGTAATTAATTGAGAGGAGAATAAGTTGGCTCCCAATTTAGAACCTGCAGACTTGATCAAACCTAATTTTGAGAGTTTGTTGAATTTCTCCATCCCAAGCTCTCTTGCTCGTTTATCGAGTACTACAAAGAGTCCTTCCACCATCACGACGGCACCATCGATGATAATACCAAAGTCAATCGCTCCCAATGAAAGTAGGTTGGCTGACATGCCTTTCATCCTCATACAGACTAATGCAAATAGGAGGGAAAGCGGGATAATAATGGAGACAATAAAGGTCGTTCTCCAATCTGCCATAAAGAGTAATACAAAAATCACTACAAAGAAAATACCTTCCGCAAGGTTTTTCATTACCGTGTCCGTAGTATACTCAATCAGCTCGGCTCTATCATAGAAAGGTTCGATTTGCGTTCCTTCAGGAAGTACTCTTTCGTTCAAGTCTTGAATTTTCACTTGAAGTCTTTCGATTACTTCACTTGGGTTTTCACCACGACGCATCACTACAATACCTTGTACCAAATCAGGATCGTCATTCAAACCAACAATACCCAATTTAGGAGCAAATGTTTCTTGTACTTTCGCTACATTTTTGACCAAAACAGTCGTATTACCATTGCGCTCAATGATCACATTTTCGATCTCCTTTTTGTTGTTCAGAAGTCCAATACCTCTTACAACATACGCTTGGTTTCTTTTCTCAATGACATCACCACCTACATTGACATTACTTCTTTCCAATGCTTCATAAAGCTCCAATGCCGTAATATCATATTGTGACATCAAATGTGGATCAGCACTTACTTCAAAGATTTTTACTTCACCACCAAAACTTACTACATCAGCAATACCCGGAACAGCTCTTAATTGTCTTTCGATTGTCCAATCTTGAAGCGTTTTTAACTCTCTTACGGATTGATGATCTGATTTTAATGTATATCTAAATATCTCACCGGTAGGTCCAGAAGAAGGTTCCATTTCCGAATCAACACCGTCTGGAAGATCCACGTTCATGATTCTGTTGGCTACTAATTGACGAGCTTTAAACTCATCCACATCATCACCAAAAGCGATAGTCACTACGGATAAACCGAAAAGTGAAATCGAACGCACTTCTGTCTTGCCAGGTGTTGAATTAACCTCTACCTCAATCGGCAGAGTCACAAATTTCTCCAACTCTTCTGCACTTTTACCAGGCCATTGTGAGATAATTCTTACTCTAGGGTTGGTAACGTCAGGAAATGCCTCAATAGGCGTATTTTGATAGCTAATGACTCCGGAAACGATTAAAATCAGTGTCATAAAGAACACAAAGAATCGGTTTCTCAGAGAGAAGCTAATTATATTTTGAACAAAGTTTTTCATTTCTTCTACAGTTTTTTAGCTGGTGACAGATTAGTTTTTAGCAAGTTGTTGTTCCATTAACTCATTGAATAGCAATAGTGCTTTCTCTGATACAACGTGATCATTGCTTTTCAAATCACCTGAAATGAATACTTTATTGTCGTTGTTCCCTTTTACAGTAACAGGAACTACTTTAAACTCTTGACCTACTTTTTTTACAACATAATCTTTGTTGTTGTGGAATACGATAGCGTTATCAGGTACTTCAAGAACTTCTTCGTCAAAGTTTTGATAAACCACTACGTTCATCGCCATGTTAGGAAGTAGTTTTTTATCCTCGTTGCTCATCGCAACTCTAGCACTCAATACTTTCGTTTCAGGATCAATCATTTTACTCATTTTTTCGATCTTACCTGTGAAAGTTTCATTAGGATACGCCATTGCTTTTGCTTCCACTTTAGCTCCTAATTGTACTTTGCTTAAGTCAGACTCGAACACATTGATTTTCACCCAAACATCACTCAAGTTGACGATCGTAAACATTGCGTCTTCAAAGTCGTCACGCAATAACATATTAGCAGTAATGTTTTTCTCGATAACTGTTCCGCTCATAGGTGCTCTTACAATGTGTGTTGCATTGTTTGATTCACCCATTAGTTGTAAAGTTTGATTTACTTTTTCCAATTGAGCTTTTGCCGCTTCCAACTCACTTTTCGCTTGTTGTAATTCCAAAGCTGAACTTAAACCGGCATCAAATAATGAATTCGCTACTTCAAATTCTTTTTCCTCACGGTCTACATTGGCTTTTGCCTCAATCCATTCTTGCTTTACTTCCGCCATATCAGCAGAATAGATTTTGGCCAGGACTTGTCCTTTTTTGACTTCATCACCGATAGCTACCATCACATTGGTTACTCTACCAGAAACGATTGCTGGAATACGGATTTGTTTGTTAGGTAAAGCTTCAACTGTACCTGTCAATCTAATTTTATTGGAAAGTGTAGAAGATGTAACCTTTTCAGTGGCTACAATTTTTTTCATGCTAGCGCTTAGCTCAGCAGTAGTTTCTTTTTCGTTCTCAGTTTTAGCTGTAGATGTTGTACAAGAGTGAAATGAAAGACTGATTGTTCCTGCGAATACTAAACCAGCAACTAATTTATATAAAGATTTCATGTTGTGTCGAATTAAGAATTATTGAATAGGATAGATGTCTTTGCCCACTGTGTAGTTGACATTTTCTTGTGCTTGGAATAAGGTCATTTCTGTGTCGTACCATTGTCCAAGGTTATCACGGTAGCTTTCGAAGAAGTCGATGAATTCCAATAAGCTAAGTTGCTTATGTTGGTAACTTTTCGTTACAGCACCCATCACTTCTTCCATTTCCTGTGATAATTCAGGGTCTAACTGCTCATAAAGTGATCTGACTTGATTCAGCTTTTGAGCGGCAGTATAGATATCGATTTGAAGGTTCTTCTCTGCTTCATTTAAGCGAACTTGTTGTTGTTCCTGCTGAATTTTAGCTGCTTGAATTCCCCCTTTGTTTCTATCCCAAACAGGTAAGTCAAAGGCAATTTGAATAGCCCAGTAATCGGCTTGGTGTGCACCTCTACGATCATACATTGTTCCTAAATGTAAATCCGGTACCGCCTCAGCTTTGGCTAGCGCAAGACTCTCCGCAGATTGTTTCATACGGATATTTTCGATTTTGAAATCGAACCTATGATCTTGTGCTAGTGTGGCCCAAAGCGTCGGATCGGGTAAAGATTCACTTGGCTTGAATTCAGGAATTGTGATAGAAAGACTTACATTAGCTTGCACATTTAAGAGCATTTTAATGTTTGCCTCAATATCAGCAGCTTCTTGAACCAAGTCTAGCCAACCTTTTCTAGCATCCAAAAGAAGTGCTTTCAAACGCACCACCTCGGATTTAGATACATTCCCTTTTTGTGATTGTTCTTTATAAACTGCTACTAACTTTTCGACAGGCTCAATAGCGACTAAATAGCTATTTGCTTTTTCTTGAGCATAATGTAATTCTACTAACTCAGAGCGAAGTTCAGTACGCATTTCTCGAAGTGTATTGTAGAATTCGTATTCTGAAATTTCAGCTTCAATTTTAGCGACATTGGTTCTCTTTTTTCTTTTGCCGGCAGTCTCGATCATTTGTGAGATTTCGAAAACTCTTTGGGCTTCTTTATCTGTTCTAAACCAAATGTTATCCTCGTTGTCATACATGGCAATCTCGATTCCCACTTCTGGGTTAGGCCATGCTTTTGCTTGAATGATTTCAGCTTTTGAAATCTCTATATTTTGCTTTTCAGCAATTAGTGTTAAGTTCTTTTGAAGGAAGATTTCCTCCGCTTGTGGTATAGTTAACTGCATTTTTAAGGCTTCTTCTTCCACTTTTTGAGCGGAGGCAGTAAGGCTTGAAATGCATAACATTAAACCAATAAAATACTTGTACATAGTATTATACCTAAATAATAAAAATGAATAAGGTATCATGACTTACCCACAATCTTTGAATTATAGGAAGTGATAATTATTGAATAGGAAATGTCTGAATAGACATAAAAAAACCGTAAAACAGGGCATAATGATAAGGAGATTACATAAAATAAAAATCTCAGTTTAAGCCGTTACGGTTAAATAATACTATGCCATTTTTGGCGGGGGAGTATCTGTAGGATAGGAAGGAGAAGTGTAAAATAATGGACGAGCAATTGGGAGTTTTTCGTCAGTGGGTAGTTCATCAATATCAACTTGAGACGCTGGAGTTATGATGCTTGGGTTACTTAGGAACCAAGTAATATTGATTTGACCTACAATTACCTGTCCTTCATCTTCACCGGAAGGATTATCAGGCAATGCGGCATCTTCTCCAAATAGATGCATGGATACCAATTCGAAAATACTTTCAATTTCGTTGTTCATCTGATTTGGCAATAGTCTGTCGTTAACATTCACACTTACGTTGAGTAAGTGAAATGCCATTAATAGCACTAAGCTTTGGATGATGCCGCTATGTGAAAAATATCTTCTCATTATTTTTATAACAATACAATAATGGTTCTTCTTTACAAGAATACGGAAGAATTTAAGAGATCATTATTTTTATTAACAGCTATTATAGAAAAGAAGACATTTTATAGGACATATCTTTACATTATGGATTTATTACAAGAGCTAAGGTCAAATCAATGCGGTTCAAGTCCTCTTTTAATCCATTGGGAAGTTGTACTGTACTCACCATACCATTTTCCTCTACCTGAAATTCTGTTAGCCCTCCAAGAATAATGTCTACCTGTAAGTTCAAACAAGCAACTGAAGAGACATTGAAATCATACCCTACCGAGAAGTTGATACCATAAGTATCCCCTGTAATCCTAACCGGGTAATACCCTGTTAGACTTGAATTATTTCGGTAGTCTAGATAGCCAAATCGTCCTCCTAACACAAGTGCACCTTTTTGAGACTGACTTTTTAACCGTACAAGAATACCCGGACCAACAAAGTTCATCATGATTGTTTCTTCCAAAGTAACATCATTGGGAAACGTTTCTTTATTTTTGGAACGGTTAAATATATATTTTACACCTACTCCAACATGATCATTAAAAAAGTAGGAGGCACTTCCTCCCAATGTAAAACCTAACCTTAGTGCCTTAATGTGATCTACAATTTGACTAGGTAACCTATTATCTACTGGTATACTTCTGTAGGAAATTCCACCATTCAAACTAAAACGAAGTGGTGATAATGTTTTAGGAGTAGGGTTATATGAACTCGTATCTCTTGGGTTATAAAAACCGTATTCATAATATTCAATTCTATTTAGTGGAAGCAAACTAGATTTTATTTGTCCTTTCGAGCTGATATTAAAATAAATATGATTGTTATATATTTCATCAATTTTACATTCAATAGAATCATGACCTATTGTTACAATAAGGTCTTGTGAGAAACTAAAGCTTGTAATTAATGAAAAAAAGCAAAGTAGAAGTATGTTTTTCATTATTTCGAATGAAGATGAGTTGACATGAAATTATGCTTATGTATAAATCTTGAATTGACTGGTACCTAAAGATAAAGGATATAAACAGGATGTGAAAGTATCTTATCTTGGAACCTAAAAGAGATTAGGACTTTTTTAGAGTAAAATTTCAAACAATCCGTCTCCAATTTCACTTACACCAATGAATAACCCTACATTAAATGTGAGATGTCTTTTTTGAGAATACATAATAGTAAGTGGAAGTCCTAAAACTTGTAATATGCTGTACCCAAATGAAATAACGACACTTCCGAAAATAAGTAGGGCCGAATATTCATTAAAGAATAATAAAGAAATAGCACCAATAGTCAAGAAAAATGCACTTAGAATGATAAATGTTTTGTATTGCTCAATGTTTATTACAAAGCAAAATATAAAAGCCATAAGTGCAGAAACGGAAAGCATTAGAAAGGCGAAGTTACTACCTGAAATCTTTGATAAAGTATTTGTTTGTGGAATAAATTCAGAAAGAAATGCTTTGCAAAGTCCTAATAAAAGAGCCGAAACAATAATAATAGTGTAATTGTTTGTAGTGGATGCATGTTGATTCTCTTCCTTAGTCAAAACCTCTTTTGTCATTACCTTTTTGAAAATAAAACCAGTAGAGGAAATTAAAATTGCTCCCACAACAAAGGTGAGTGTATCTCCGAAGAAGTTAATTAAAGCCACTACAATAGGTTCTAAACTATTGACGATATTCATTACTAAAACAATCACACCCATCACAAGAGGCAGCTTATTGATAGGGGCAAACATTTCAATATAAGAGGCAGCTGGGCTGATAAAAATATTCATTGTGATCAGCCATAAAATAATCATTACAGGAAGAAATAAAGCAAATGATGATTCAGGGCCTAAGCCAATAATAGTAGCAACAATCATAAAAATCATGGAGGTGGCACTCACACCAATCATGTATACAAAAAAGTGATTATTCTTCTTGGCAATTAATTTATCTGCAATAAATCCTGCCACAATAGGAATCACGACAACGATAATAGCTTTGGCATAAACTAAAACACTACTTAAGTGTTCTAAACCAAATTTATGGAGGAGATGTGGTTGATATTCTTGATAAGCAATCCAACTGATCAGTATTGCAACATTTAGGCAAGTTAGACTGATTACTTCATTCCATTTGATTGTTTCTTTTTGAGCGGAAATAGCCATAATTTGAAGAGTTAGTGACAAAGAAAAATAATAAAAAAATACCCTACTCAAAAATAAGTAGGGTATTAATATAGAGATCTATTTTTTGAATTTCAATTCAATCATATAAGGAATATCTACACCTAATTTTCTAAAAACAAACTCTCCTTCTTCTTTTTCAATCATATCATCAAAACAGTCATACGTCTGATAATTATGCTCTTGGAAGGTCTTCAATTGATAGCCTTTAGAAAGAAAAGGAGCCATCATTTCCTGTAAAGAATGAATCCAGAAATATTCCGGCAGGTTAAGAGGTGTTTCACCGTCATAACTTGTCTCTACCATTTCTTCATACACTTCTTTGTTGAAGTAATTGTATTCCGGTTTAAAGGTATCCCAATTTAGAGTATAGATGTAAGGGTGCATTTCCACCATATAAAACTCACCACCTTCTTTCAGATAATCATCAATGATATTTCCCCATTCTTTTAAGTCAGGTAACCAGCATACGGCACCGTAAGAGACAAATACCATATCAAACTTTTCTTCTGTAGAAAGGTGATCTCTGATATCATAGAGGTTAGAACAGACAAAAGAGGCATTTAGACCCAATTCATCTCTAATCTCATTGGCCTTATCAATAGCAGTATCAGAAATATCCAGCCCCACTGTCTCAGCTCCCAATCGAGCTAATGACAAAGTATCTAACCCAAAATGACATTGCAGATGAAGAATACGTTTTCCTGTTAAATCACCAATACCGGCAAGTTCCACTTTTTTCAAAGAAGTTTCACCTTTCATGAACCCTTCTACATCGTACATTTTAGAAGCCACATGCCCTTCTACTCGGGCATTCCATTGTTTCTTATTGGCTTCAAATTCTTTTTTAAATTCCATTTGTTTATTGTGTTATGTATTCTATTTCGTGTGCCTCATAGTGTTGAGGTATATCTATTTTTTTACTGAGCTTTAAAATCGCTTTTTCAGGTACTACCCATTTCCTCTGATTATTCTGCTGAAGAATTTCTTTCAGTGGTTTTTCAAGATAAATGATTCTCACTTTTGCTTTATAATCGAGAAACAGACTGATCCATTTCTGTCTTAAATCAGAAGTAAGGTTGGTAGCGTTGAAAACAAACGATCCCTTTTTCCTTAACAAGACTTTGACTTCTTCTTTGGCCAATTGAATGACTTTACCATTGTGTTTGGTATTCGTAGGGTCAAATTGATGTTCCCTGCGAATGTTATCCAAAGAAACCATGGGGTAATCTTCAAAGTTTTTCTGAATGAAAGTATCTTTCCCCACTCCAGGTAATCCCGCAAGGAGAATCACTTCAAACTTTAGATCTTCAAAGGGATGATAGAAAGGAGCAATTTCCGGTTTATTGAGATAAAGGAACCTTCCATAATTTGAAGCAAAAGCATAAGGCTCATCCCAGCAGTGTTGCTCTTTACACAATTCCTCAAAAAGCGAAATCTTGTAAAGGATCTCTTCTTTGTCTTCACACATTCTACCCAAAACGTCCGACCTCGCCAACATACTCAACCATTTATTATTAGTCATCAAACTTGATTTAATCACTTCTTTTGTCGGGTCTTTTCTGTCAATTGCCCAAAGTGGTAAACCATGTAGTCGTACTAGGTTTGAAATGTTTTCTCTGATCTCAAAAGGTGTATTGTACTGTTCGAATAGGAGAGACCTTACGGTTTGAGCTCCTTTTTTTGCGTGATTAGGTGAAACAATTCTTTCTTGCCCGTCTATGATTTCAGTAATCGTTGTTGACCTTTTTTCAATATCATGAAAGAGAGCAGATAGAAAAAGAATGTATTGAGCATTATGATCCAAAACCTTAAAGTCATCCATTTTTAAAAGTGATTCCACCACCATTTTGGTGTGTGTCAATACATCGCCTTCTTGATGCCAAATCGAATCTTGTGGAATATTTTTTAATTCTGAAAGCCATTCAAATTCTCTTTCTACACTTTCCCAATCCATTGGCGTTTTAATCTGAACAGCCGGAATTGTCCACTCTTTATTTATAGTATTCATATGCATGCCATTGATAAGTTTGATAATCTTGAAGTGTTGCCGGTTGCCAGTTTTTTACCCAATGCTGATCCGTTTTAACATGATTTGCTCGAACCAACTTGAAGAGGTCACTGAATTCATTATTGGCAACATCAACTAAACCAGAATTAGCAGGGAAGGAATCCGCATTTCTAATGACAAAACCTTCACAACAAGGTTGAAGTGAGTGAACGTCATAACCGCCCAATTGTCCTGCGGTATCCACATAGTTTTCCCATGAACAATCTAATTGATCGGTGATCCATGCTTGTAGTGCCTCCTCATCATTTTTATAAGTTGACGTAAAAGCAGATAAAGGTTTGTTGATTTCAATAATCTCAGGAACTGTAGGAAAATCTAATACTTCCGCATAGAATTTCACTTCTTCCCATGAAAGCCATTGTTCCTTTTCTCTTATACCAAATACATAAAAGAAAGAAGACAGTTTTTTATAGCCGATGGAATGAATGCCGTACATATTTTCCCCAAAGACTTCTAAACCTTTGAGCTGATTTTTGATCAATTGCCATCTTTCGATTAATGGTTTATCCCAAGGCAATTGAGAAGGAGTGGCATGCGAACGTGCAAATACGCCCATTTCACTGAGACAGTTATTTTGCCCATCTAGTTTTTCAGTCAGTACAAGTTGACGTAATGAAGCAAACGCTTGTACATAACCTTTCGGCATAAAGCGATCGTCGGAGGTCGTGCCCTTGCTACTATGAGCATGCAGACTCCTATTATACTTTTTAGAAAAAGCCATGATTTTAATCTGAAGTAATTGTATCTCTTGTTTTGGCAAACAAGGTTTTCTCTGATTTTGTGAGTCAATTTTATTGCATAGCAAAAAGCCCTTCTTCTGAGGAAGAAAGCTAAAATTGACGGAAGGTATCGAGAAAACAACTACATGGCTCTTATCGTGAGATATGTTTTTAAGGTGAATATATTTCGATTATGGAATACAATGTTACTAAAAAAATGAGAGATACAAAAATCCCTTCACCATTTAATGACTTAATGATGAAGGGATTGTGGTAGAACTGCCGTTGTTGGATTTATTTATTCAATAAATTCACAATTTTTCGTCCTAATACAGTACTGATCTTTTCATACGATTCAAAAGACCATCCACCTACATGAGGGGTGAAAAGTACTCTGCTGTCTTGACTTAATTTTTGGAAGATACGGTCTTGCTCTGCTGTCAATGTATTCAATTTTTCATTTTCTAAAACATCTAAACCAGCAGCAAGGATTTTACCATTATCCAATCCCCATTCAATCGTTGAGAACGGAATCACTTCACCTCTTGCAAGGTTGATTAGATAAATGGGCTTTTTGAATCCACCTAAATAATCTTGAGAGACCAAGTGCTTATTTTCTTTATTTAATGGAATGTGAAAACTCAGTACATCGGCCTCGTTTTGGATTTGCTCCAAAGTAGCTTCCTGAGCGTATTCATCACCATAGTTTTCTTTTCCATTATCATAAGCCAATACTTTACAACCAAAACCAATCAAACGTTTCGCGAAAGCTTGTCCCATGTGACCGTAGCCAATAATACCCACTGTTCTTGTGGATAACTCGTGACCGCGGTTTTCTTCTCTTTGCCACAATTTCTGACGAACTTCATTGTTACCAACATGAAGGTAATTCATCAAACAGAGCAACATGGCAGTAGTATGTTCACCTACAGCGTCCATGTTTCCTTCAGGGGCATTAAGTAAAGTGATTTGACGTCTTTTTAAATACTCTTCATCGATTTCATCCACGCCAGCTCCTGCACGAGCAATAAAACGAAGTTTGGGTGCTAAATCTAAAAGATCCAATCCAACTTTCATTTTACTTCTAAGCACAAGACCATTATAATCTTTAATTTTATCAGGCACTTCTGCGGGTGTAATGTCAGGAGTGTAAGTATATTCAATATTAGCGGAATCAAAGATTGAAAAAATTGATTCGTGGAGTTTATCTATGATTAAAACTTTTGTCATAAGACATTTATTAAACGTATATTATGTTAGAATATGATAATCCCTATTATTATGTAAATATCTCCTTTTACTTTTGTAATTATCTATTTTCACACTATCAAATTTAGGAGCAATAATGAAAAGCCCATTAAAAATCATCAATCAAATCACCTTAGTTTTCATTTTGTCCTTGTGGTCAATCACCGTTTTTGGACAAAGAAACTATATTTCGCATCAAATCGACGGACAAAATTTAGAAATCAATACAAATGATGGGCAGATCATTGTCAGGCCTTTTGATAAGCAAATAGTAGAGACACAGTTTTACCCCAAAGGGGTTGAAACATTGCCATTATCAGAGGCTGTAATTATGGCCCCCAATAAACTAATGGTGAAAGCTAAAGATGAAGGTGCGTTTGTGTCTTTTTCTGTAGAAGGAGGAATGACGGTGAAAGTGAATAAGAAGCCACTTCAAATCAGCTATTATCACAATGGAGAAAAACTATTGGAAGAAAGCAGAGGTTATTTTGATGCAGATACTTTAAAAGGTTTCAAATTCAAAATACAAGAAGGAGAAGCATTATATGGAGCAGGAGAGAGAGCTTTACCTTTGGATAGAAGAGGCCATCGATTGCCCCTTTACAATAAAGCAGCCTATGGTAATGAAGAATTTGCTCCTCAAATGAATTATGGAATGCCATTGATGATTTCATCAAAAAATTATGCTCTTCTTTATGACAATGCCCCGATTGGTTTTATTGATGTTGGAAAAACAAAGAAGGATGAACTTTCTTTTGAGACCATCGGCGGACGATCAAGCTATGTTGTAGTAGCAGGAGATGATTTTAAAGACCTTATGAATGAGTTTACCAATTTAACAGGTAAACAGCCTTTACCTCCACTTTGGATGTTTGGTAACTTTGCTTCTCGTTTCGGATATCATTCACAAGAAGAAGTTGAAACGACTGTAGCAGAATTCAGAGAGAAGGAAGTGCCTCTGGATGCCATTATTCTGGATTTATATTGGTTCGGAAAAGAGATTAAAGGAACAATGGGTAACCTTGATTGGTACAGAGAAGCTTTCCCTCAGCCAGAGCAAATGATGCAAAAGCTAAAAGAAGAGAATATCAATACAATCCTAATCACAGAGCCTTTCATTGTCACTTCTTCTTCTAAATGGGAAGAGGCTGTAGAAAAAGAGGTATTAGGTACGGACCAATTTGGAAAACCTTATGTTTATGAATTTTTCTTTGGGGAAACAGGTTTGGTAGATGTTTTTAAACCTGAAGCCCAAGATTGGTTCTGGAATATCTACAAAGGATTAATAGAGCAAGGTGTTAGTGGATGGTGGGGAGACTTGGGAGAACCTGAGGTACATCCATCAGAATTACAGCATGTCAATGGTTCAGCAGATGAAGTACACAACGTTTATGGACATCAATGGGCAAAAATTATTCATGATGGTTACCGAAAGGATTTTCCAGAAGTAAGACCTTTCGTATTGATGCGATCAGGATATGTAGGATCACAACGATACGGTTTAGTGCCTTGGTCAGGTGATGTGAGTCGTTCATTTGGAGGGCTTGTTCCTCAATCACAAATTGCCATGACGATGGGGATGAGCGGTATTCCGTATATGCACTCTGATTTAGGAGGTTTTGTGAATTGGGGAAGAACGAAGGAGGAAGTAACGGAGCTTTATGTGAGATGGTTGCAGTACGGTGTGTTCCAACCTGTATACCGACCACATGCTCAAGAAATGATTCCATCAGAAGTGATTCATTACAAGGGAGAAACTTTTGATATTGTAAAAAGGTACATTGAATACAGATACAAAATGTTGCCTTACAATTATACTTTAGCCTTTGAAAACTCTACGACCGGTATGCCACTGTTAAGACCATTGTTTGTCGAAGAATCCAACAATGCATCTTTACAAAACTTATCAGATACTTATATGTGGGGTGATGCCTATTTGGTAGCACCTATTACGGAAAAAGGCGGTCGAGAAAGAAAACTTTATTTGCCAAAAGGACATACTTGGTATCACTTATGGACCAACGAAAAGTATGAAGGAGGAAATTGGGTAACAGTAGATGCTCCACTAAAAGACCTTCCTGTGTTTGTCAAAGGTGGAAGTATTATTCCATTGGCAACGAAAAACCTTCAATCCACAAATGAATACACTTCTGAGGAATTGACATTCCAAATATGGAAAGATGCAGAAATGAAAGAGAATAAACGAGTAATGTTTGCTGATGATGGAAAGTCAAGATCTTCTATTGATAATCAACAATACCAGTTACTTTCTGTAGCAACAAAACTTTCTAAAAAAGGAATGGAAGTGACCTTATCTCAAACAGGAGATTACAAAGGAGCACCTTCTATGAGAAAAATAACACTCGAAATACACAATATGTCAGGAATTCCTAGTGGTGTTGGAATTGGAAAGAAAAACAAGCCATCTGACAAATGTGACATGGGTTACGATAAGAAAAATAATATCTTATATGTTTCACTAGAGTGGAATGGAGAAGAAAAGACGGTCTATATCATGGATCCAAAGAAAAAGAAGTAGTAGGATAGTAATTGTATGTTTATCAATACTTTTAAACTAATGAGAGGTATAGTTATTTTCGTTTTTTTAACCTAACAAAACCATTTATCCTCATCATTTCTATTTAAAAAACAGTTTAATCAAATAAAGAATTAAACAAGTAACAAGAGCGTAAGTACTAGGACAAAAAAATGCATTGATGTGTTTTGTAGCTCTTTAAAGTCAAATAGAAGTGATGGGGATTTTCATAACATATTTATTATTTATCAATTTAGTCAGTTTAGTGATTGTCTTTTTAGATTATAAATTAATTATACCAAGAGTACCAAGCGTGGTGTTACATGCATTGGAGTTGTCTGGCGGTATTATTTTAATGTTACCTACATTATTTCTCTTACGCTATAGAATCACCAAAGAAAGTTATTATTTAGTATCAATATGGTCACTGACAGTATGGTTTTTTATCGGCTATATAAATTTTCAAATATTGGGATAGAAACTTCCTTTTTTAATCTCCATATTTCTATTTATCGATTATATTTGAGCTTCTAAATTTTATGAAATAACCCTTCTCATGATTAAGAAGCTTTCGTTTTTTATAGGGCTTGCAATCCTTTTTTCCACTGAATTAATAGCTCAAAAAAGTATTGAATTTGAAAAGGACAGTGTATTCTTGGGGAAATTACCCAATTATCCTGATACCGTTTCTTATTCTTTTCCATTTAAAGTCTTATCGAGTGCCGTAAGCATCGATACAGTAATAGAAGATTGTTCATGTCTGTTGGCTTCTTATCCTACCGAAGAATTACAAAAAGGACAAAAAAATACTTTAGAAGTACAGTTTGTACCGTACAAGCCGGGTCCTTTTAATAAATCATTTACAGTCAAACTCAATGGTAGTAATCAAGAGTATACTCTAAAGTTGGCAGGGTTTATTCGCCCATCCTCACTTTCTAAAGAGAAACTGTATCCTTATGGAGACTCAGGGATGAAGTGGCCTCATAAAAAAGTAAGCTTTGGTTTACTTACCGCTCAAGGTTTAGCGTCTAAAAAAGTATATTTTTATAATGAGACAGATGATACTTTGCGTTTTGAAAAGCCTCCGGTTACTCCTTCATATTTAGGTGTATTGATTGACAGTAGTGAGTTTGAAATAGAACCACAATCTGAAGGTTCGTTTACACTATTTATTAAACCTGAAGAGAGAGAGGAATACGGTTACGCACAAGATACATTTTCACTTGATTTGGTCAATCAGAAAAAAGAAATTGTATCATCTGAATGCATTGTTTCTGCTTCCATTTATTTTCCAGAATCAGAGGGTGATGGCCCAAAACCTAAAATGGGTCTTTCAAGTACCTACATGAATCTTGGTAATGTAAAGAATGATGGAAAGAAGATTGTTACCCTTTCAGTAATGAATACAGGTGAAGTTCCATTAAAGATATTGAAAGTAGAAACCAATCATGGTTTAGAACTTTTGAGTATAGAATCAGAAGAGGTTCAAACCTTTGAAACGGTCAATATTAATATCAGATATCTAGAAACTCCTCGAACAGGTAAAGAAACAAGATCTTTTACGCTTTTTACCAACGATCCTATCGATCCAGTCACGATCATTACAGTGAAAGCAAACGTGGTAAAATAAAGCTATTAATATATACATTTTATAAGGAGCAACTCTCAATAGGGAGTTGCTTTTTTAGTACCATTTTTTGCGGTACTAGTGGAATTTTATCAAATGGAACGCTTTTAACCTTCGATTTTTTCAACTTTAGGAACTTGAAATGAATGAAAGGTAAACTATCTAAATGATGAAAATAACTACTATTCTTAATGTATTCTTTTGGGCAATACTCTCAAATACTCTATTCGCTGAACAATACAAACCTAACGGGGAAATCACGATTAATACGCTTGAAGAATGGCAAAATACAAACAACTGGGTTCGGATAGCTGGGGGTAGTGGTATCCCAACTAATAATGATGAAATCATCCTCTCCTCCAATGCCAAATTAAATCTGAATTATAATCTAAAGAATGACAACCTGAATGTATATCTCACTTTTGAAGATGATGGCTTTCTTCAGGTCAGTACTCAAGGAGCAGTGTTTGTGTTAGGAAGTATAATAATGGACAAAAACAATGTGGAAATGAAGGTGTTTGGAGATTTGGAAATAGAAGGAGATTTTCAGTTGGATAATGGGAATTTATTTGTGAAAGATGGAGGGAATTTGATGATTAATGGTAATTTTTTGAGAACAGATATTGGAAGCGGACAGTTTGAAATAGGAGGAAATACAACCTCATTTTCTGTTGAAGGATATTTTGATGATCAACATAATTCTCCTTACGTATACAACGCTCCCTACATCAGTATAAAAGGCAGCTGTTCTACCAAGTCAGGAACGTTTTGTAGCGAAGATTTACCTGTTGTACTTACTGCTTTTAATGTAACATACAGTCATGGAAATGCTGTTATAAGGTGGAGTACTGCTTCAGAACAGAATAATAAATTATTTGAAATCTATCGGTCCAAAGACCTTGTGAAATGGGAGTTGATTGCAAAAGTAGAAGGGCAGGGGAATAGTTATTTCACGCATCAGTATCAATGGACAGATACTCATTTAAATCAATCTGGGCGAAATTATTATCAATTACACCAAATAGATTTTGATGGAGCGAGGGAAGTTTTTGAAACATTAGTTCTTGAAGTACAGCATCAATCTTCATTACCTGAAGTTTTGATTAGTACAAATTCAATAAGTTCAGGAGAAAGTGTTCAGGTTTTGTATAGGAATGAGAAGTTCAATAGTAAACGAATCATTGTAGTACATTCAGATGGAAAGGTTATAGATTGTACAGAAGAGGTGAAAGATCTAATTCCAAATCAAACTTTCTCTACAGGAATAAATATACTTTTGATCTATTATGGAAGAGAAAAGTATACCTTTAAAATATTGAAATAAAAAAAAGAGTGAATCCCGAAAGATTCACTCTTTATATCTATAATCGATAAATTTAGTTATAAACTAAAATTATTTGATTTCGATTTCAGCACCTTCAGCAGCAAGAGCATCTTTTAATGCTTCAGCTTCTTCTTTAGAGATACCTTCCTTGATTGGAGCAGGAGCAGAATCAGCTAATTCTTTAGCTTCTTTAAGACCTAAACCAGCAGCTGACTTAAGAGCCTTAACTACTTTCAATTTAGCAGCACCAGCTGACTTCAAGATCACGTCGAATTCAGTTTTCTCTTCAGCAGCTTCTCCACCTGCAGCAGCACCTGCAACCATTACTGGAGCAGCAGCAGCAGCTGGCTCGATACCGTGCTCTTCTTTCAAGATCTCAGCAAGCTCTTGTACATCTTTAACTGTTAAGTTAACTAACTCTTCTGCGAATTTTTTCAAATCTGCCATTTTTGTATAAAATTAAAACGTGTTTTTTAAATCAAATTAAATAATATGTTTTGCAATCAGTCGTAGTATTTACGATGTCATTGCAAGAGGTTTTGTTAGAAACGAGTATATTACTCTCCTCTCTCCTCTAAAGTCTTCAATAGACCAGATAATGTCTGACCTGAAGATTGTAAAGCGCTAACAACATTCTTAGCAGGTGATTGAAGTAATCCTACGATATCTCCAATAAGTTCTGCTTTCGATTTTACAGCTGTTAAAGCTTCTAAGTGTTGCTCACCAACGTATAAACCACCGTCGATTGAAGCTGCCTTCAATGCTGGGATTTTACGATCTTTTGGCATATCCTTTTGATAGTCCTTAAGAACTTTCGCAGGAGCTGCACCAGATTCTGCTGAGAACATGATACCTGACATACCTTTAAGAGCATTATCTTTAAGCTCAGAGTAATCAGTATCTGATTCTAATTTGTCAAGAGCTTTCGCAATTAGCGTGTTCTTGACTACTTGATATTCGATACCCGATGCAAAGCAAGCCTTACGGAACTTGTTTACTTCATCAACAGTCATAGTAGCACTGTTTACGATGTAGAAGTAATCACAAGCTGCCAATTTTTGGCTTAACTCCTCAACGAGTTGTACCTTTTGATCTTTTGTCATAATTAGCTATCGATTGATCCCTTTTCAACTTTGACACCAGGGCCCATTGTTGAAGAAACCGTTACGCTCTTAAAATATGTACCTTTTGCTGAAGAAGGCTTCAACTTGGATAACGTAGCAAGTAATTCTGCCGCGTTTTCTTTCAATTGTTCAGCAGTAAATGATGTTTTACCAACTGAAGTATGAATGATACCAGTTTTGTCAACTTTAAAGTCGATTTTACCTGCCTTTACTTCTTTTACAGCTTTACCAACTTCTAAAGTTACAGTACCCGCTTTAGGGTTTGGCATTAGACCACGAGGACCTAAAACTCTACCTAAACGACCTACTTTCGCCATAACTGTTGGCATAGTGATGATTACGTCGATATCAGTCCATCCACCTTCGATTTTCTTGATGAATTCGTCTAAACCAGCGTAGTCAGCACCTGCTGCTTTTGCTTCTTCTTCTTTGTCTGGAGTAACTAGAGCAAGAACTCTAACTTCTTTACCTACACCGTGAGGAAGACTTACCACACCACGAACCATTTGATCCGCTTTACGTGGGTCAACACCTAAACGCACGTCTAAGTCTACAGAAGCGTCGAACTTCTCGAAAGAGATTTCTTTCACAAGCTCAGTAGCTTTCTCCAGCGTGTATTCTTGAGTTCTATCGTATTTTGATAGAGCCTCTTTCATTTTCTTTGATACTGCCATGATTAAAAACTATTTTACTTGTAGAAATTAAGCTTCCCAAGGAGCTGTTCCCTCTACTGTTACACCCATGCTACGAGCTGTACCCGCAACCATTTTCATACCTGATTCAACTGTAGAACAGTTTAAGTCTGGTAATTTTGTCTCTGCAATCGTTCTTAATTGATCCCAAGTAACTGACGCTACTTTTTTACGGTTAGGCTCTGATGAACCTTTTTTAATTTTTGCCGCATCCATGATCAAATTAGCCGCTGGAGGAGTCTTAATTACGAAATCAAAAGACTTGTCTTTGAAAATTGTAATTAATACAGGCAATAATTGCCCTCCTTTGTCTTGAGTACGAGCGTTGAATTGTTTACAGAAATCCATAATATTCAAACCCTTCGAACCTAACGCAGGACCTACTGGCGGCGACGGATTGGCTGCTCCACCTTTAATTTGGAGCTTCAGGAAACCTTCGATTTCTTTTGCCATGTTATTCTTCTTTTTCTACTTGTTTATAATCGAGTTCCACTGGTGCATTTCTTCCAAAAATCTTCACCATGACATTGAGTTTTTTCTTCTCTTCGAAGACTTCCTCTACGCTTCCGGAGAATCCAGAGAATGGACCATCCATTACGCGTACTGTTTCGCCGACAGAGTAAGACGTGTCATGTTTAACTTCGCCTTCGTCAGACTCATCGACTTTGCCAAGGATCTGATTAATTTCAGATTCTCTCATAGGTTTTGGAAGCACTGACGGATCTTTTGAATCCGCATTCAGAAAACCTATAACACCCGGAACGCTATTAATCGTGTGTTGAACCTCACCATTGGATAAATCAGCTTGTACGATAACATACCCTGGTAATAAGTTTTTCTCGACAGCAATTTTCTTAACCTTACCGTCTCTCTGCTTTCTTGCCTGATAAACTTTCTCTGTTGGAACTAATACTTCCGTGATAAAGTTCTGAAGATTTTGATTCTCTAATTCTTTCAGTAGATAATCTTTCACTTTCTTCTCTTGGCCACTTACAGCTCTAACTACATACCATTTAAGCTCACCCATCGTTATTTAGTTTAATCTGTTGAGGTTTCTTAACTAAAAAATACAATTTCAACGCCTTAATTAAAATGCGTTATAGAATAGTGTTAATAATTCGTTGAATCCGAAATCAACACCTCCGATTACTAAAGCAAACACCAATGATGCTACTAAAACTAATACAGAGCTATCTTGAGCTTCTTTGAATGACAACCAAGTTACGTTGTCTGTCATCTCAGTGTATGACTCTTTAAAAAATTGCATTAATTTATTCATAATTCTTTCGAATTTTATCCATAAAAAAAGTTGCCTTGTTAATAACAACTTTTGCTTATGTAAATGTTTAAAATCAGTTGAACGGCTAAATATAACAGTTCTTTTTGAATTTGCACGGGTGGTAGGATTCGAACCCACGACCTGCGGTTTTGGAGACCGTAACTCTACCAACTGAGCTACACCCGTTTATCCGTTAATTTTCAGTACTTTATAGAAGTACCTTGAATTTCCGAGATGCAAAGGTAGATATCTGAACAGAAATAACAAATTTGTGAGTGAAATTTTTTCTTAATTCATATTAATATACAGCTACTTAGGACTAATTCTGTATATTGCACCCCACAAACTGAGGCGAAAATGGCTAATCAGACCTCATTTTACCCCGTTTTTAATTAAAGTGATATGATCAAAATTTTTTTCTATCTAATCGTATTTTTTTTCTCATCACCTCTTCTATTAGCTCAAGATATAAATACTTTGTCTAATCAGTTGAAACTTGTGGATGGTATACTTGCGATAAAAGCTCAAGCGACTTCTGGTGAAGACTCCTTTTTTCAGATGTCTGAAAAGATTACTAAAAAGACTGTGTTTTGGGAAGTGTTCAGAGAGAAGGGTGAACTAAGACGTAATTATGCATTAAGTAATTTACCAAAGGGTACCTATCATTTTCAATTTGCTTTGGATGGCAAGGCAATCTATGGAGAGATTTTTAATAGATCAGAGGGACCAACTCTCAAAATATATCATAGTACAGAATACAAAAGACCTTACTTCAATGTCAAAGTTGAAAGTGATACTTTACAAATCGATGGTTTTTTTGCTCAAGATAAGTTGGTAGAAATATCAATTAAGAATGAAAATGATACAGAAGATGTCTATAATTCGAGCATTGAATTGAAAAATGGGGAGTTAAAAACGCAATATATCCTGGATACTTTCGAAAAAGGAAATTATGTAATTAGAGCAAAATTGAAGGATAGAACCTTTGTTCGAAATTTTATTTTAAAATAATTCAACTTTTAAAATATTGTCTGTCAAATAGTTTACAATTGTTTATAGAAAAAGTTCATTTTTTATTTTGCAGATAAAAAAACTTCCTCTACTTTTGCATCGCAATCGGGACAAACGGTCACGACAAAAAGATAACATAGTGTAAGAATTAAGTAATTGAGGGCATCTGGGAAGGTTCCAGAGCGGTCAAATGGGACGGACTGTAAATCCGTTGCTTCGGCTTCGCAGGTTCGAATCCTGCCCCTCCCACAATGATAATTACTTAATTGGGAAGGTTCCAGAGCGGTCAAATGGGACGGACTGTAAATCCGTTGCTTCGGCTTCGCAGGTTCGAATCCTGCCCCTCCCACACTTTTATTTTATCTTGCGGATGTAGCTCAGTTGGTAGAGCGACAGCCTTCCAAGCTGTAGGTCGCGGGTTCGAGCCTCGTCATCCGCTCAAAGGTCAACCAGAAATGGTTGACCTTTTTGCGTTTATAAACCTTCGTTTCTTTTGGTTACCTCATTATAGAGGTTTTGATTTCTTTTGTACCGAATGTGAATTATTTTTTAATCCTAGAAGTACAGTGAGTTAAAGAGATTGCCAAAGGAAATTTTGGTTTTTATTGGGAATTTCCAATTTCAGGTGATTATATTTGTGTCACCAAAATAATTAATGCGGATGTAGCTCAGTTGGTAGAGCGACAGCCTTCCAAGCTGTAGGTCGCGGGTTCGAGCCTCGTCATCCGCTCAA
>NZ_JACVVP010000064.1 GCF_014534745.1 Flammeovirga sp. EKP202 | reverse complement strand
TAAGAAGAGAAATTTAATTTGCAATGCTTATTTTGTTTTATTTAGAAACTTAATTTTTCATCGCTTTAATCAACTTATAAACAAATTATTATATCTCCCAAAAGTCTTCTTTTACATCATGTTTTTTCCTCAGCCGTTTGCTGAAGGGAGTGCAAAGGTAATAGAAGTTTTTTTAAATGCAATAGGTTATGTAAAAAAAAGCACAAAATAAACGTAAATAAAAAAATGCACTTACTTTTCAGTAAATGCATTCTATATTCAAATATCTACAAATCAAATATTTATCTATGTTCTGGTCTCAATAAATCATTTACTGTTTTTACTGGAGTAAATGTAGAAACTGGTACTTCCACGAATAAAGTTGTCCAATATGCCATTGATCCGTTCCATAAACCAGGCAATTCAATTGCTTGGATTTCCTGGCCATCTCTTGATTTGTGTGTAATGAAACCAGCATTTTCGTTTCGATATTCCATTAAATCGAATTTCTCGCCTTTATAATTCTTTACACCACAAACTAAATCTACTGGATTAAAGTGAGTAGCTGCATTTGCAATTTCTCTTCTTACAGGATTTGAGAAGTTGATTTGAGCACTTTCTACGATTTGCAATGATCTATGGTCACCATCTTTTAACCAGAAAGGGCCACCACCTGGCTCACCTTCATTCTTCACCATGCCACAAACACGGATAGGTCGATTAAGTTTTTCGAAGAAGTATTTCTCAATCTCTTCTTTCGATAAACCACTTAGTTCTTCACCTAAGCTCCAACCAAGACGCTTCATACAGAACTCAATTACCTCAGAAGTTAGTTTCTCGCTTGATTCTCCTGCTTCGTGTCTTTCTAAGAATGAGAAGATTTTTTTCTGTGTATCTACTAAGATACTTGCTAATGCCTTCTTGTATTTAAAAGTGTCCTCTTTCAATCTATCTGTTGTGACATTATCAATATTCTTAATAAAGATAATATCAGCATCAATGTCATTAAGGTTTTCCAACAATGCACCGTGACCACCTGGTCTAAATAACAGTTCACCGTCTTCTTTTCTGAATGGTTCGTTTTTAGCTGTAGCAGCGATTGTATCAGTAGAGGCCTTTTGAGTCGAAAATGAAATCTCATAATCTGCCTCATATCTTTTATTATATACCTCTTTATATACATCTGTCAATTCTTGGAACTGATTAAGATGTTCTGGAGATACTGTAAAGTGGATATTTACTTTACCATTTTTGTCTTTTGCATAATTTGCTCCTTCAATCATGTGTTCTTGTACAGGAGTTCTTACTTCTCCATTGTACTTATGGAATCCAATTAATCCTTTTGGACGGTTCGCTAAGTGTAATCGGTTACTTGAGAAAGTGGCTTCTAGAATTTTCTTGTATTCTTTGTTAGCTACTAATACATCAAGGTTACCTAGCTTTTGTGCTACTTCTGAGTAAATTTCAGTGTAAAGAGGGAAGTGAATAATGTTATTGAAGAAATCAGCTACTAAACCCTTACTCTTTTCAAGATCTGGTTCTGCAAATGAATCTTTCGCTTCTAAATCATTTTTAAATTCAAGAAGAGCCTTGAACATACGAGTTGCTGCACCAGATGCAGGTACAAATTTCACAATATCTTTATCTTGTATTGCTGTGTTGTACTCGTTTACGAAAGCTTCTATTTCGCTGTCTTGTAGTTTTATTATACCATCTCCAATCGTAGCAGGTCTAATAATGTTTGCGAATTCAAACCCTGTTCTAAAATAATTAAGTTGCTTTTCGACTACTTCTTGAGAGATCCCTTTTTCTTTCATTAATTCAAGATCCTCTGGACGAAATTTTGTTGTTATTGACATTTCTAATGTTTCCAAGGTTATAGACGGTTTTAATAAAAATAATATATAAAATAATTGTTAGTATAATTTTTGGCTGTTATTCGATCTTTTAAAAAAAGGATAAAATTTTAAACGGCACTACACTTACGTTTATTATATACAAATAAAATAAAAAACAGAATAAAAACGAAACCGATTGCACGACTTCACTAATTTTATATTTAAAATGATTACATTTTAAAATATTTGTATTTTTGGGTCCAACTAATGTACAAACGGATGAATTTTTGGATTAAAAAAAGTAGCCCTGTTATCAAGTCAATTGGATTAATCTCCTTGTTATCAACACTTACCGTATTAATTTATTACTTAATAAATAATATTTCAGAAAGAATAGGTTGGAGTATTTCGGGATATGTTGATGCGATAAAAACACCTCTTTTCTCTTTTGATAAGTGGAAAACCGCATTTAGTATACAAACAGATTCTTTTTTGATTTTAGAGCACTTCGTAGGTCAAAATATGAATTTAACGCCTGAGTATGTTCTACTTTATGGTATTTCACTGATTATTGGCTTTTCAATCTTCTTGAGTAGCATTAGTGGTTTAACAAGGCTATGGCACGGGATTTCATTCGGGGTGTTTGCTTTACTTATTGGTACCCTACATTTAGAAAATCTTCATTTCCTGGAGGACATTCATGATAAAGCTTTTACAGGAATTGTTCTAACTGTATATATATGTATAAGTTTTTACTTTCATTTTAATGCTAAAGTCTCTCTTTTTATCCGTTTCTTGACTTATCTATTTGTAAGCGGAGGTATTATTTCACTAATCAATACATTTGCTAAAGATGAATATTGGTATGTAGAGAGCCTGAGTTACTCATTCTCTAGCCTCACTATCATTACCTTTTTATTCGTAGTATTCTTAGCTCTTTGTATTCCATTTGGGATTTTATATATCACTACTTTCAAAAATACAGGCCAAAGTGGAGATAGTGTGAAGCATTTTTATGTATTCTATATTATCTACCTTCTCAACCTTATCTATGTTTATCTTAATGTATTTCATGGTTTAGATCTTGGCTTATATTACTTCCCTCCTATTTTACTGTTTGTTATTAGTACCTTAATAGGCCTTTGGTTAATTACTCAACAAGATGAAATTTTTGGAGTCATTGCTAGGGAAGAATCTGTACTTTTTTGGGTTTATCTTGGAAGTAGTATTATTGCTTCCTCTACATATGCCTACCACATTTCTCAGTTTGACACATCTTATGTCATCGCATTAGAGCAAGCGATCACCATCTGCTTTATTGGTTTTGGCTTCTTGATGTTATTTTATATTTCCTACAATTTTTATGATATCATAAAACAGAATCTACCTGTATATAAAATTGCTTTCAAACCTCAGAATATTGATTTCTTATCTTCATGGGGAGTTGGTTTGCTTATTACTATAGGATTATTCTATATCAATAATTTTACATCTTACCGTTATTTATGGGCTTCATATTATAATAATCTAGGTGATTCTGAATATTTCAGTGGAAACACTTATTTGGCAGAAGAAAGGTATGGAATGGCAAAAATGTACAGTGTTTGGAACCTTCATTCCAACTATATGTTAGCTAATATCGCTCAAGATAATAAGAGAGAAGATATGGCTCGTTTAGCTTATGATAAATCATCTAAAGATGAAGGGAGTCAACAAAGCTTTGTGCAGATGGCATTAATTGATATTGAAAATAAAAATTACCTTGAATCAATTATTACGCTCAAAAAGGGTTTAGAAAAGTTCCCTCACTCTAAGGAGATCTTTAATAATCTCGGTTTAGCATTTTATAGAATAGGAGAAGTTGATAGTGCTTTGCATTATTTAGATCAAGGTATTCAAATTGCTCAGAATGATGCTCCTATACTGGAAAGTAATTATTTGGCAATTTCTGCATTAGCAAAGTTGCCTATTAATGATGAAAGTAAATACCTAAAGGAACTTTCTAGCACTTCAGATTTAAATCAAACTGTAAATCAACTTGCCTATTTAAATGAGTCTGAAATCAATAGTACAAGCACATTTTTTGAAGACTTAGTGAAAGATTCTGTATTAAACGGAAATCAGATCAGTTATATCTATAATTATAGTATCAACAACATTGGAAAGGAAGAACCTTTTGATCTAGATGCTGTCATTCAAGAGAAATTAAAATCTGGGCATAATCTTGAAAACAGAGAACAACTATTATTTTCTTCTTTTGTCAACCATTATAATCAAAAAACTTATTTCAGTGGTAGACATAACCTTTTGGAATTGAATGATAGATATGGAAAAACAAACGGCTATTATTTATTCTTACTGGGATTGGATGCATTAGAGAAAAATCAATTCCAATTGGCAGTAGATCAATTAGATCAAGCTTTTAAATTAGGTCAAAAAGCCTCTGCTTATCCATTAGCCATGGCCGCTACTCAATTAGACAATCGTAATTATACGAATCAATTATGGGACTTTGTGTTTAAACTAAATATCCTTCAAACTTCGGATGTAGAGATTATAAAGCACTATCTCAACAGTAGCGAATTAAGATCAGAAGAAGAAAATGAATATTATTTCCAAGTTCTTTTAAATCATAAGCAACTTTCAATCGAACAAAAAATTGATGGCATCAAGAACTCAATTCATGCTGAAGATTTAATTAATGTGATTATTGATCATTACATTTCACTTAATGATAAAGAAGAAACGAAGGCATTTATAAATCAATTAAGTAATTTAGAGATTAGTAATGTCTCTAAATCAAAATGTGTTGAAGCAGATTATTTATTAGGGTTAAATTTAGAACAAACAGCACTTTGGGTAGATCAATTAGATATAAATACTGTTGATGGTAAGCTATATAGTGACATCTTTAAAGGAACGAGCTTTTTAAACCAAAAAGATCAACAGCAGTTATACTTTAATAGTGCATTTATCCGATATTATGCGAATAATTTACTGAAAGAAGAAAAGACTGAAGAAGCATTCCAATTTGTATCAGAGCATTTACAACTTAACCCTTACTCTGAAATCATTACGAATAGCTATTTGGAAACTTGTTTTTCTTTAGGTCTAAAAGATTTTGCCAATTCTAAAAAAGTTGAAGCAGAATATTTATTGTCTGATGCAGCTGTAAAAAGAGTCAATCAACTTTATGCTTCTCTTCTTGAAGATTATAATCAGAAAATAAACCAATGGGATACACTAACAGAATAACTTTATGTCAAAAGAAGTAATTAAAACAAAAGGCATCTCTCGAATTTACCAAATGGGTGATGAAGTAATCAAAGCCTTAAAAACCATCGATATTTCTATTCAAAGAGGTGAGTACGTTGCTTTTATGGGGCCTTCAGGTTCAGGAAAGTCAACTTTAATGAACATTATTGGGTGCTTAGACACGCCAAGCGAAGGTCAATACTGGTTGAGTAATCAAGATGTCAGTGATATGACTGAAAACGAACTTGCATCGGTTAGAAATAAAGAAATTGGCTTTGTATTCCAATCGTTTAACTTACTTCCTCGATCTACTATTCTAGATAATGTAGCCCTGCCTCTGGTTTATGCAGGCGTTGGAAAAGAAGAACGACTTGAAAGAGCTCAGGCTTCTTTGGATGCTGTAGGGTTAGGAAATAGAGTCTCCCATAAACCAAATGAGCTTTCTGGTGGACAAAGACAAAGAGTAGCTATTGCTAGAGCACTAGTGAACAGACCAAGTATTATTCTTGCTGATGAACCTACAGGTGCACTCGACACTAAAACTTCTTATGAGATCATGGCCATTTTTGATGAATTACATCAAAAAGGAAACACCATTATCATGGTAACTCACGAAGAAGATATTGCCAATTATGCTCATAGGGTCATCAGATTAAGAGATGGATTAGTGGAGAAAGATGAAATCAATCAAAATATTACAAAAGTATGATCATGAAAGTATATACTAAAACTGGAGACAAAGGAGAAACTTCGTTATTTGGAGGGAAAAGAGTCAAAAAGTCTCATCCAAGAATTGAGGCTTACGGAACAATTGATGAATTAAATTCATACGTTGGCCTTATTCGTGATCAAGATGTAAATATCCCAAGAAGTACTGTCTTGAAAGAAATTCAAGATCGATTATTTACTATAGGTGCTGAATTAGCAGCTGACCCCGATAAACCTCAATTGAAAAAACCTGATTTGCTTGAATCAGACATTGAGTATCTTGAAAATGCCATTGATGAAATGGAAGAAGATCTTCAACCATTGAAATATTTTGTTCTCCCTGGCGGTCATACTTCAGTTTCTTTCTGTCATTTAGGAAGAACTGTTTGCAGAAGAGCAGAAAGATTAGCCATTGCACTAGACGAAGAAGATGGATTATCAGATTACATTATTGTTCGTTATTTGAACCGATTATCAGATTACCTTTTTGTGCTGTCAAGAAAAATGGCAGCGGATCTTAAAGTAGATGAGAATTATTGGATTCCAAGAAAATAATAAATGATAAGAACGCCTTTGATGCTTAAAATATCAGAGGCGTTTTTTATTCTCAAGATATTATACCTCATCAATCATAAAATCTTTCCCTTTCCCAAACTGATATAATTCACTTAAGTAACACTGCTCCAAGGTGTCAAGTATTTTGATTAAATAATCATCATTAGGTGTAATTGACAATGTTTCAAAAATAAACACCTCTCCGTAATTGATTAATTTATAGGTTCTCCCTACCCTCATTGTATTGAAACTAATAGCCATTTTGAATATTTTTAAATATTTATGTTTAAATTATTGACAATGTTTAATTTTTAAACTAATTTTACATCGTAATCAAATTTAAAGATGACACCTTAATCATTCCAACTATCAAGTGTTCATTTTTAATTCATTTGGTCGAGATAGTAAGTAAGTTTTATAATTTCTCAAAGGTAAAGTTTTGTTGTCATGTATTTTCTTAAAAATCAATCGGAATTAGCTGTTTCAAGTAATAACGTTTCCATAGGAATCAAATTTCCTAACAATCTGTATCTACGTTACCGCGGTAATGTGTATACTTTTATCATTAACCCAAAACTCCTTCTGACAACGATCGCCTTAATGGTGACACTTTTGGTTATCCAATTGTTTTCGAGTCCTGAAGAAAAAGTCATTTTTGTTCAAGCACCCATCCAATACCACTATGGTAACAATGAACCTACAATGGATGAGTTTATAGAAGACTTTGGAATCAATATAGAAGAAGTCAATCACGCCGGAACCACAATCATTCCTGTTAAAACCGCCCAAAACATTTCTGATCAATACAAAGAACAGAAATTAAACAGTGTTGCCTCCGCTCTGGATCGCTTTCAAATTGAACGTCAGTTATTAGTCACAGATTATCTTATTGCTGAGAAAGTGACCAGAGTGGATCAACTGAAAAATGAGTCTTTGATAGAGCTCAATTCAAAAATTTCTAATCTTTTTAAACAATATGTTTTGGATCAGATGCAAGCTCCTCCTCATGTATATGAGTTTTTTACCTCAACTTCACCATTGAAGAAGATTGAAACAGCCCTAATGGAGCAAGCAAAGTATCATGTTCCTGCCTCTATCACATTGGCTCAAGCCGCATTGGAAACAGGGTATGGGAAAAGGGTAATCGGTAACAATTACTTTGGTGTGAAAGATAAATCAAGGAAAACCACTCCTATTACCACTACTGAATATTATACAAAAGAGGAATTTAAAAGAAACAAAGGCATTATTGTTTCTTCTCAAAAAGTGAAACGTAATGGTAAAGTGCTTTATAAATGTGTGGTAAAAGACTCTTTTGCAGAGTATAAATCACCCTGGGAGTCGTTCAGAGCACATTCTCTCTTTCTCAATAAACAAAAAAGATACGCTCCACTTTTTGCTCAAGGAAGAGATTATGCATCATGGGCTGATATGATTGGTTCTACAAAATATGGTGGTGTCGGTTATGCTACTTCACCTTTGTATGGGGAGCTATTGAAAAAAATCATTAAAAGATATCATTTAGATCTTTTAGATTACTAAGTATCTAGTGTCAATTTAAAATCAGTAGTAAAAGAAAGAGGGAAGAGTGTTTCACGTTACACTTCTTCCCTCTCCTTTTAATTATTCATTAAAAATGTCTAATACCCTTGCATTTTCAAAGACTCCAAGACTTTTTGATCTTTTTCCTTTGAAAGTGCTTCACTTACTTTTTTGCTAATATTTTCATCTTCCAATATCGGGCTGATAGCTTGATAAGCCGCTACTTTAGTGTCTGTGCTTGCACCATTATTTGTTGCATATTTCAAGATGATATCAGTAGCTTGTTTCTTCTCTTCTTCAGTCTCCAGCGTAATGATATAACCTGTCATTGTTCTAAACATATACTGACGGAATTGATCATTCATCTCTGCTAATTTTTGATCATACCAACCCAGTTTTCCTTTTGTACCAAACTGACCATATATCATAGAGGAAACAAAAACGATATTTGGATTTCTAGCTTCTTCAAATTTTTCCACTGTTGGAACTATACTAGGTCCTTCAATTTCTGATACTGCATACAAAGCCGTAGCTACTACCATATAAGAACTATCATTCATTGCCTGTTTAGCAATTGGAATAAAGTCTTCACTGATTGTACTTAATGTACTCAATGCCGTTGCTCGTACTGATGAATTAGGATCATTCACTACAATATTTTTCAAAATACTCTTCGTCTCTGTTAAATCACCAGTACCTTGATATCCCTCAAAAAGCCCAGCTGTTGTCTCTCTGATTCCCCAAAATGGATCTTTCAAATAAGAGTTTAGGACAACCACCAATGAAGGATCAGCAATAATTGAATTTCCTAAATTTTCCAATGCCTCTACTCTATGCATTACATTTTCAGCATATTTTGCTTGAATTAAATAAGCATCAATACTTTTGGTATGTGAAATAACACCTGGGATAATATGAGCGGGATCAAAAATGACTAAGTCAGGTTTCGAATCAAACATAAATGAGAAAGATTGTTGATCTTTATTCAAAACAATTTTTCTATCCTCTTTTTTACCGTCTTTCCATAAGAATTGAACTTTTGTTGGAATACGATAAACTGGCGTATACTCAGGGTCTTGACGTTGTTGTACTGTCAATTCTAAAGTATTTCCGCTAAATTTTTCCATTACAAGAATATCAGGGTGCCCTGCCTTCATAAACCACTGATCAAAGAACCAATTCAAATCCTGGCCCGTCACCTCTTCAAATGCAATTCTTAAATGTGCAATTTCCGCCGCCTTAAAAGCATTATTTTTTAAATAAAGAGCTGCACCTTCAAAAAAGGCATCATCACCAATTGTATTTCTCAATAAGTTTAATGTGTAACCACCCTTGGCGTAAGAGTGACTATCAAACATATCTTCTTTATTTAAGTAATGATAACGAATGAGTGGTTCTTGTTTTGTTTCTGATTCTGCTAAATAACTTTCTAATTCAGATTGTAAAGCGAAATCAGCCTCATCCTTACCTTGTTTATATTCTCTCCATAAATACTCACTGTAATTGGCCCACGCCTCATTTAAAGGTAAATTAGCCCATGATTCATTAGTTACTAAATCACCAAACCAATGATGGAAAAGTTCATGTGCAATAATAAAATCCCAATCCTGATCTAACTTTTCTCTATCATCTACTTGTACAGCTTCCATAAAAGTAGAAGCTGAAGTATTTTCCATCGCTCCACTTACAAAATCACGGATAATGATTTGAGAATATTTATCCCACGGATACTCGTACTGAAATTTATTGGAGAAGAACTCCAACATCTCAGGTGTATTACCAAAGATGGTTCTTGCGTATTTTTCATATTCAGGCTCTACATAATAGCTGACTTCTTTCCCTCTCCACTCATCTTTTACTACTGCGTAATCACCTACCGCCATCATTGTTAGATAAACAGAATGCGGTTGATCCTGCTTCCAATGATCTGTTCTTGTACCGTCTGAATTTTTCTTTTGAGATACTAAACGACCATTTGATAGTGATACATATTTATCTTGAACCGTCATGTAGATATCTTGCTTCATTTTCACATTAGGGTGATCAAAAGTTGGGAACCAACAAGAGTTGGCACTTGTTTCACCTTGCGTCCAAATCTGCTGTGGTTTTCCGATTTCATCACCCAATGGGTTGATAAAATACAATCCCTTATCACTTGTGATGGCTTCACTGCCTGAAGTCTGCCTTTCATTTGGCTTAGCAGTATAAGAGATATGTAAACCAAAAATATCTTTTCTTGTATAATCTTTATCTAAAGCAATGGTCAGTTGAAGACTATCATAACTATAATCTAACTCCTGTAATACATTTTGCTTCTTATCCGTTAACTCTACTTTATGTATATCAAAATTCTTTGCATCAAGGACGACTTCATTTTGGGTATAGAAATGAGGTTGCAATGTCAACACGGCGTCTCCAGACATTCTTTGTTTTTCCCAATCAAAACTCACTTTTAATTGTGTGTGTAGTAAATCAAAAGCGGTACTGAAAGATGGGTTATAAGGCCCTTTTTTCGCAACCCAATCTGGTACTAATTTCTCGTCTTTAATTGGTGCTGCTGGAGCTAATGGAATGGCTGGGGTAACTTCTGTTAGGTTTCCGTTTTCCTGAGCTGTAGGTTGTGTGGTTTTACAGGCATTCAAAGCACCCACTACAAAAAGCACCGATACAGATCGTTTAATTTTGTATAGCATAAAATGGTTTTCTTCTTATTTTGATTATTTGGTTATGAAAATAGCTCAGAAAATCGAGAGTTAGAATGATATTCACTTATAATATGACAAATTCGTCAGATTTATATAACTTCATAAGAAAATAAACCGATCAATCTACCCAATACTGACAATTTGTCGAGGATTCCATTCATGGGTCGTTTATTGGTTGAGACGAAGTACCAAAACAGAATTTCTTATTTCAAATTTTTGATTTTAGTACATACCAAAAAAGATATATGGAAAAGTTTAGATCAACAACCGTCCTTGCCATCAAAAAAGATGGTGAAGTAGCACTTGGCGCTGACGGACAAGCTACTTTCGGAAATACAGTAGCAAAAAGTAACGTAAAAAAGGTAAGAACATTAATGGGAGGTAAAATCGTTTGTGGTTTTGCAGGTTCTACAGCAGATGCTTTTACTTTGATGGAGCGTTTTGAAGAAAAATTAAATGCTTTCAACGGTAACATGAAACGTGCGGCAATTGACTTAGCAAAAGATTGGCGTATGGACAGATACCTTAGAAAATTAGAAGCGATGATGATTGTAGCAGATATCAATGATGTATTGATCATTTCTGGTACAGGTGATGTAATTGAACCTGATCATGATATTGCTGCAATTGGTTCTGGTAGTATGTATGCTCAATCAGCTGCTTTAGCACTTAAAAAACATGCGAGCGATATGTCTGCTGAAGATATGGTTCGTGAAGGACTTAGTATTGCCGCTGATATCTGTATTTACACCAACCACAACTTTGTGATTGAAAAAGTAAAAGCATAATTATAATAAAGCATGGAAACTTTCGAATTACCGATCGAAAATACTCCTTTGCAAGAACTAACGGACTCTATTTTTTCTGAAAATGGAGTTCGTTTTTTTGTTAAAAGAGATGATCTTACCCACCCTGAAGTTTCAGGAAATAAATGGAGAAAACTAAAATACAATTTACTTCAAGCCAAGGCAGATGGCTATCAGAAGATTCTCACTTTTGGAGGGGCCTATTCCAGTCATATTCATGCTTTTGCTGCCGCTGGAAAATTATATGGGTTAGATACCGTTGGTGTGATTAGAGGTGAAGAACATTTACCATTAAACCCAACGCTTGATTTTGCAACCAAACAAGGCATGGAACTGACCTACCTTGATCGTACTTCTTTTCGAAATTATAAAGAACATATTCCTAAATTAAGAGAACAATTAGGGGAATTCTACATGGCACCTATGGGTGGTTCTAATACTCTTGCTTTAAAAGGTGTTGGTGAATTGGGAGAGGAATTGAATGAAGTGCTTGAAGCAGGAGATTATGTTTGTGCAGCTTGTGGTACAGGAGGTACTTTAGCGGGACTAATTGCTTCATTAAGGTCTGATGTAAATGTTATTGGTTTTCCAGCTTTAAAAGGTGGAGCATTTTTATATGATGATATCAATGAGTTTTTAGAAGGACTAGACACTTCTTCTTTCCCTCAATGGATACTCAATACCGACTATCATTTTGGTGGATACGCCAAGAAAAAGCCTGAATTAATGGCATTTATTGATCAATTTCATCAAAAATATAACATTGAACTAGAGCGTATTTATACAGGTAAAATGCTTTATGGTGTAATGGACCTTCTCCAAACAGGATATTTCAAAAAAGATCAAAAAATCATTGCTTTACATTCAGGAGGATTGCAAATAAATCGTTAAAAACAGCCGCATAAGATGATAGTTATCAATAAAATGTAAATACTACACTTTAAATTTGACTTTTTCGTAAAATTAACATATTTTAAAAATATAGAAAAAGGAATAAAATATTACGTTTAAGTCACAACCTATAAACATCTCTAACCTATAGAACAACGTTTAATACTGTATTCTAATTCATCACCGAAAAAACTATCATCATGAGAAAGACATTCCTCCTTGCACTCTTAATTGGCTTTGCTTCTGCCTTTGTTTTCGCTCAAACAGAAGAAATTAAAAAAATTAATGAAGAAGAATATTCACAAGTGGAGTATTCAGTTTTAGAGTCACTAGGTCCCCAATACCTAAGCAGTTTAGAAACTACGCTTACTGAATTGGATTGGGGTTTGAACAATCATGAAGAATTTAATGCACTTCATGAAGAAAGTACACTTGTATCAGAAGTTTATGTTTACAGTGCTGATGATTTCAGATTAATCCACTATCATAATGGAGACGTGCATGATGTGGATTTAGAACAAATTGCACAAAAAGCTGACCTTTTGATGAACAGTGATGGTACTTATTATTACGTTTTAAGAGATTAATAAATAAAAAAATAAGAAGTATTTATTTAAAATTGAGGCAATCTATTACAAGATTGCCTTTTTAATTATAATTATTTCTAATGAATAGAGTAACATTATCTTGAATATTATAAATTTGCAGTGACATAGGAAATGTGGTGTTATTAAATCATTAATTTTCACATACAATTCTTCTGTCTTTCGTCTTGAATTATAGATAGCGTACCAAAAAAAATATACTGATGTCTTCAGTTAAAATCTTTTCAGCTTCGGGAACAGAATATCTCGCGAGCAAAATAGCACACTCTTATGGTAAATCTTTAGGAGATGTAGTTCTTCAACGTTTTAGTGATGGAGAAATTTCTACACACTTCAATGAATCAATAAGAGGTTGTGATGTTTTTATCATTCAATCCACTTGTCCTCCAGCAGATAACTTACTCGAACTTCTTTTACTGATTGATGCTGCAAAAAGAGCTTCCGCACAAACGGTTACTGTTCTTCTTCCGTACTTCGGATATGCACGTCAGGATAGAAAAGACAAGCCAAGAGTAGGTATTGGTGCGAAACTAATCGCCAACTTGTTAACTGCCTCAGGTGCTACTCGTGTAGTAACTTGTGAGTTACATGCTGACCAAATTCAAGGATTCTTCGACATCCCTGTAGTCCATCTACAAAGCTCACCTATCTTTGTTCCTTACATTGAGAGCTTAGGATTAGATAACTTGACTTTCGCTTCTCCAGATGTGGGAGGTGCTAAGAGAGCAAGATCTTATGCAAAACACTTCAAAGCTGATATCGTGATGTGTGACAAGCACCGTGAAAGAGCAAATGAAGTAGCATCAATGCAAGTTATTGGTGATGTAAAAGACAAAAATGTAATTCTTATTGATGACTTAGCAGATACAGCAGGTACTTTATGTAATGCCGCTGAGATCATCATGGAGAAAGGAGCAAAATCAGTAAGAGCCATCTGTACACACGGTGTTCTTTCTGGACCAGCTTACGACCGTGTAGCAGCTTCAGTTCTTGAAGAATTGGTTGTTACTGATACTCTTCCTGTAGAAAGCAGAGAGAAAATCACCGTACTTTCTGTGGCTGAGCTTTTCGCAAAAGCAATCAGAAAGATCCAAGATCACGAATCAATTAGCTCTTTGTTCATCTAGGAACCTAGAGCTTTTTTTATAAGATTAGGCTATCTACCATCATAACTTGTTGGTAGATAGCCTTTTTTGTTTAATAAGGTTGAATAATTCTTTCGTTTTTAATACGAAAATTATTACCTTTGCGAGCCTATTTCTAGTAATAGAAATCGTTAAGCATGTTTTGGGATGGGGTCCACCTTTCGAGTAAAGAACGATCAAGTACCAAAGCGTTTATAACATGTTTTACTTTATATTAAAAAAATCAGATGAAAACTGTAGAAATCATCGGTTACAACCGTGAGACTGTTGGTAAGAAAGCTGCCAAAGATTTAAGAAAAGAAGGTTTAGCACCATGTGTAATTTATGGTGGTGAGCAACCAATTCACTTTGCAGTACCAATGATCTTGTTCAGAGACATTATCTATACTCCAGAGGTTTGTTTCGTAAAAATCAACATCGAAGGCGTAGAGAAAACTGCTATCGTTCAAGATTTCCAATTACACCCAGTTTCTGAGGTGCTTCTTCACGTTGACTTCTTAGAGTTAAGCGATGACAAAGCTATCAAAATGGATGTTCCAGTTTCATTCGTAGGTAACTCTCCAGGTCTTCAAACAGGTGGTAAGCTTGTAGCTAAACTTAGAAAAATCAAAGTTAAAGCTCTTCCAGCTAACATGCCTGAGACTGTAGAAGTTTCTATCGAAGGTTTAGAGCTTGGTAAATCAGTTCGTATCGGATCAATTACTCCAGAGAACTATGAGATCCTTTACAATGATTCTGTAACTGTTGCTTCAATTGCTATTCCAAGAACATTACGTTCAGCATTGGACGCTGCAGGAGACGAGTAATCATCGACTGTTTAAAGATACAAAGAGAGGTACAGTATACTGTACCTCTTTTTTTTGCCTATTTTTTTTTGTATCTAGTAAATGAATAAATAATCACTTACCAATGACCATCTCATCCAACACACCTAAACACTTTTTTTTAGATTTAGAAAAAGGCAAAATCGAATGCCTCCAATTTGGTGAAGGAAATAACCTTCTCATCTGCATTCATGGCTTTGGGGATAGTGTAAACCTTTTTAGAGCAATAGCACCCGCTTGGGAAAAAAACTATACTATGGTAGCCTTTTCCCTTCCTTATCATGGTCAAACAGAATGGGAACCTTCCTATTTTTCTTCACGAAACATAAAAGAGGTTATTGATGCTATTCTTCATAAATTCAAAAAAGATACTTTTTCAATATTAGGATATAGCATGGGTGGTAAAATCACAATGTATTGTCTTCAAAAATATTATAGCAACAAGGTTGAAAAGTTGATACTATGTGCATCTGATGGTTTAAAAACTCATATACTGTATGATGTTTCTAAACTTCCAAGGTGGTACTTGGAACTTACTATGGTTTTACTCCGATTCCCTAATACAATGTTTAAACTTGTAGGTTGGGTGCATCGAAGAGGTTATTTATCCAAATTTCTGTATGACTTCTTTATGAATCACTTCCAAACAAAGGAACAAAGGAGACGTTTCTTTGGAGTTGCCACTTCTTCAAGGTTTATGAGTCCTGACTTAAAACTTATTGCTCAACAAATCAACGAACATAAAATTCCCGTTGATATGTACTTTGGAAAAAGAGATGAAGTAATATTAATGGAAGGTGCAATACAGTTCTCTGAATTACTTAATAATGTAAGGTTTCATAAATTAGACAAAGGACATTTATTAATAGATGAAGACCTTTGTCTACTCATGAAAGAAAATCAAATTTGATTACTTCCTAAACCTATAGGTCACCTTTGCGATAAACACGTTTTCCGAAGGAGAACCAAATATCCCATCAACAATCTCTGAAAAAGAGAACTCCCTAAATGGCTCTGCTAAATCTCCCCGACCTTGTGACCAAACCAAGAAGAAAGTACACCCTGGCTTATACTCCCACCTCAACACCAAATTGGAATTGAAATCTATAAAGTCAAAGTCAGGTTGATCAAATGTATAGTTTCCATTTTGATCAAAAACAGTATACTCTTCATTCTCCGAATTATAACTGATTTCATCATTAGAGAACGTATGAATTCTATTCTCATATTTTCCAGCCTTAGGATCTTCTACCCTTTTAAAATCAAAGTAATCGCCTCTTGATGCAAATGGCTGAGCATAATACTGCAAAGATAAGTTTGGTCTCAAGATCAAATTACCTCTGATAGTCACTCCTGTGGTATGTTGCTCTATTCTTCCCAAAATGTAGTTGTCACCTGCTGTATTTGTTTCGGTGGTTACGTATTGAATATGATCTTGATTGTATGAGAAAAATGGAAAAATCCCTAACTCTAAAGCATTAATAGGTCTATAATTTATCCCCACCCAAGCATCAAAGTTCATTCCTGCATTGTCTTGTGTGAAAGCAAACTCATTCCCAAATTCAAAAGCTAATTTTTTCCTTTCATCACTCTCTACATTGTACCAAAACTGATTCCTATCTGGTCTTAAAAAAGCAGGACCACCTCTTAACATGAAATTACTTAAACGTTTTCTCTGTAAAGAACCTCCTGTTGAAAACTCCCAGAAATTTTTAAATTCAAGATTTACATTTCCATGTAAACCTAAATAGGTATTCTCTCCACCGTAATCAAAATATGCATACTGCCTCAGGTTAGCATTGATTCTTCTAAAAATAGAGACTGGCTGTAATGTTTGATAACCGACCATACTCCATTGATTCATTAAATCAGCTGCATTCATAAAGCCGATGTCATTGATCTCAAACTTTGGTGATCGCCAAGTACCTCCTACCTCATATCGCCATGGACTACCTCCATTTCTACCAAATTTCAAATAACCTCCCGTCCCTGTCAGTGAGGTGGCAGTGGTATCCACATTCACATAGTTTGCATCAGGACGTTGGAAGAAGTGTCGCCCAGATTCTTGTGTATTGGTAATGGCTTCCGGGTCTCCTTCCACATGGCTTACCATAAAATTGCCTTGTATATAATAAGATCTATCTTTCCATTGATGAAGAAAATCTATTCCACCAGAATAGGCATCTGTATGTAGAAATCTCAAATTATCTGAATCAATACTTCTGTTAGTTGCCGTAAAAGCCATTCCAACAACAGAATTTCCCTGATTAATATCTTGAGTAGCTCTGGCTACAAAATAATTTGTAAAGGGTTCAACTGTTTCTTCTGATTTTTGACCTTGCGTATCAATTTCTGCATCAGTAGCCATCGTGATATTATTCATCACACCAAAAGCAAAACCATTTTTATTTTTTCCTGTCAATTTAAATGCTCCTAAGATTGGTACTACCTTCGGCTGATCTACAAATTGCCCGTCCTCAACGTCTGGCTCATGGCTTGGAGATCTGCCTATACGTCTTGTATAAACAAGGTTGTCTCGTGCAAAGTTACCTCCCGCAAAAGATCTTGTTCCTGGAAATGAAAGTGTATTTCTACCTTCAATAAAAAAGGGTCTTCTCTCTCTGAGAAAAATTTCAAAGGTCGATAAATTCAACTGTGATGGATCTGCTTCCACCTGTCCAAAGTCTGGATTAATGGTAAAATCTAATGTAATATCACTGGTAATACCAATTTTCCCATCCACACCCGCATTTGCAGAGTATTCTGATCCTGTTTTGTAAGGATTTCCTTCTTCTTTTTTTCCTCTATCGTTTCGAGCTAATACAAATGGAGCAATCTCTAATTGCTTTTGAGGTTTTATTCCTTTCAGACCTTTCAGTTCTCCAAATAAATGCACCCAGCCTGGTGAATCCTTTGGAATATACTGCCAATAAGAGCGCTCATTATTTCTAAATAAACGGCGAGTTACCTGTAATCCCCACGTCAGGTTTTCAGAATTTGTAAAACGAAGTTGTGATAAAGGAATTCTAACTTCTGCATTCCACCCCTCTTTATCAATGGAGGTTTTTGCCCACCAAATTGCATCCCAGTTAGAGTCCCAATTCCTTCCGTTATTCGAAATTGCTTCATCTCCTATCACCCCTGAAACACTGACTGTAAATGAAAATGCATTGGTTAAATCATGATAAGAATCAATGTTAACTTCCACAAAATCACCTTCAAAGCCATCTCTCCTTGACATTCTTCTTACAATACTGTCTGGTGAAGTATCAAAAGCTTTGATCGCAAAATAGATGTATTTGGCATCATACATCACTTTGAAAGCCGTTTCTTGTGAAGGAGGTGCTCCATCAATAGGATCTCGTTGTGTAAAATCTCCCTGCCATTCAACATTTTTCCATGCAGGGTCATCAAACTTACCATCTATGGTAATTGTCGTTTTTTCTAGAGAACGTGTAAAATATGTTCTCTTTTCATCGTGGTTATTTTCATTAATTTGACAAAGTGCAATAAGAGGCACTAGCTGAAAGAACCAAATCAATGGGTAGCTTTTTGTTAATTTCAATGGAGTAGAGCTTAGTATAGTTGTACTATGACAATGAATTGGTATTTAGTTGCCTTAGTACATTTTGTAGATAAGTGCTAAAAAATCCTGTTCTTCATGATTCTATATGAAGAACAGGAGGTTATTGAGGATAAATGTAGTGATTTTAAATGTGTGTGTAAAGTTATCAGTAACTTAAATTCGAGTCTAAGTACTATAACTTAAGCATGTATTATTTAGAAAAAGAGGTAAGCAAGGAAAATTGCGGCAATTACTCCCATAAAATCTGCAAATAAACCACATGTAATGGCATATCTAGTTTTTCGGATATTCACTGAACCGAAATAAACTGCAATAATATAAAATGTGGTATCTGTAGCTCCTTGCATCATAGAAGATAGTTTTCCTGCAAAAGAATCTGCTCCTTCTGCATTCATAATATCTAACATCACACCTCTTGCCCCACTTCCACTCAATGGTTTCATAAACGCTACAGGAAGAGCATCGACAAAGGCTGCATCAATTCCAATTCCATCTTGAATTGTCCATTTGATACCTCCTATAATGTATTCTAGTGCTCCAGAAGCCCTAAACATTCCAATGGCTACCAAAATGGCAACTAAATAGGGAATGATAGTTACAGCTGTTTTAAATCCTTCTTTTGCTCCTTCAATAAAGGCATCATAAGCATTGATTTTCCTATAGGCTGCCAAACCTACAAATGAGCAGATGATACTCAATAAAATTAAGTTACCTGCAATTGATGAAACTGTATTTGCATCCTCTGGTGATAAATTATAAAAAAGTGTAATCGTCCCAATAATAAGCAAAACTAATCCGCCTACATAAGCCAATATCACTTTATCTAATAAATTGATTTTCTGATAAATAGACACTATTAATAATCCTCCAAGTGAAGAAATACTGGTTGCCAATAAAATAGGAATAAAAACATCCGTTGGATTCCCAGCACCCAATTCTGCTCTATACATCATCACTGTAATGGGTATTAAAGTCAACCCTGATGTATTTAGCACCAAAAACATAATCATTGGATTAGAGGCCGTATCTTTTTCTTTATTGATTTCCTGCAATTCCTTCATAGCTTTCAACCCTAGCGGTGTTGCTGCATTGTCCAACCCAAGCATATTCGCTGAAAAATTCATCATCATAGATGATATTGCGGGATGATTTTTAGGTACATCCGGAAAAATTCTAGAAAAAAAAGGCCCTACTAGCTTTGTCATCACTTGAACAGCACCTCCTTTTTCACCTACGCTCATCAATCCCATCCATAATGCTAAAGTTCCTGTTAACCCAATAGAAATGTCAAAAGCTGTTTTTGACATGCTGAATGTACTGTCAATGATTAGTGCAAAAGTACTCGCATCTCCAAAAAATATCCACTTACAAAGAGCTACGATAAATGCTCCAAGTATGAAAAAAATCCATATATAATTTAAGGCCATAGCGTCAAAAAAGTAAATGTTCTTAATCAAAAAGTGAATTTAAGCATCTATTCAAATAAAATAAGATCTGAACATCAAAAAATAAAATTTATGAATACACACCAAATACTCTATGCTCTGTTACAGTAAGGGTAAAAGATAAAATACCAGTCACAAAAAAAGCCCTTCATCTTTTTAAAGATAAAGGACTTCAATTTTTTTTTAAGTGTAATCACTAGATTGACTGACGCTTCGCGAGAAACGATCCAACCAATATGCCTAAAATTGGCATTAAAACACCTACAATACCATAGTACTTCAATGAAGTTTCTGATAATTCAATTAAGTCAGGTTCTACAGTAAAACCTAACATAGGTGCCACATAGTAAGTGATAGCTGTTCCTAGGCCAATTGCACCAAATACAAAGCCAAGAACTAAACAGAGCTTAACCATTCTAGCCAATGAATTGATAATTCTTTCTAAAAAGGATAGTCTCTCATCATTTTGAAATAAAGATAACAGTGAGGGTATAATTACCCCTACAACTGCTAGTAACGTTAATGTTCTCATAATACTCTATTCTAATTTGTTAGTAGCTGACTGATTTTAAAAAATGACGATAGTTATAACAATTGAAAAATGAATAACTAGATTGAAAATATAAGTATACTGTAAATTGTACACTTATAATCTATTGTCGTAAATTTACTTAAAAAAATTAAAAAAAAACATATATTGGTACTATTAAATTGAATTTAATGATTTTTTTTATCTTGAAAATAAGCAAATTAAAAAGTGCGGTATCGATACGGTACGATTTTGATGAATACTAAACCTAAAAAAACTATATTTTTAGATGCTTAAGAGAATACTACTGACCTTATTACTATTTCCTTTGCTTTGTAATGTCATAAAAGCACAGAACATTCATGAGGAAAATGCACTGCAAAAAATATTGGAAGGAAATATTGAAGGGGCAATCGTAGACCTCAGATTATCTCTAGAAAAAGACTCTAATGCTGTATTATCTCAATTTGCCTTAGCGAATCAATTATTTGAAAAAGTAGAAGCCGATGAAAAAAGAAATCGAGTAAATATCCGATTTGTAAATATGGACGGCTATTTCAAAGATTTTAAAGAGGCCTACGAATGGTCATTAATAGCATCTGAAAATTATAAGAAACTTACAGAAGAGGAGAAAAAAAGAATTAGACAATCCTTGTCAGTCACAAGTGATGAAGTCACCGGTTTTTTAACGTCAAGAATTCAATCTGAAGCTTTTGCTTACCTAAATCAAGCTCCTTATCGTAGACCTACGAATCAATTGTATAGAACGGAAGTGTATAATCGAATCATGGAAGGTGATACATTGATGGCATTGAGAGAAATTTTTATCACGCAATGTGGCAACTATATTGAAGATTACCCTAAGTCTCCTTATCTGCAAAAAGTAAATGAACTAAGAAAAGGTGTATTAAAAGAATACCTCACGAATACTACATTAAGGCAATACGGTGATAAGTCAGGACATATGTTTGAAAGGTATTGTCACGAAATCATAGAACTCTATTCAAAAGATGAACTCAAAAACATCATCCCCACCTATTATGGTAAGGAATATGGTTTCACAAAAGAAAATATGTATAAAGCAGAGGGATACAAAAAATTAAAATCCTTTGCAGAAAGTGAGAAACTAAGCATCATAGAGGTTTTATGCCAGCTTAATATTCATGATGGTGGTTGTCAGGTAGAGAATGAAGGTCTTTATGATCGATTTATTCATCACATGGCTCCAATGGATGTTGCTTTAATTGCCGTCAAAAAAATGACTGAACCATCATTTAAAGCACATGATTTTGAAGAGGTTCAAAATATTTACAAGAAATACAAACCTCTTTTTCCTGAACAACAAGACTATTTTGATAGAATACTTGAGCTGTTTACGAGAGAAGAAACTCCTCGTTATCTTGTTAACTTAGGTAATAATGTAAACACGGTAGCAAGAGAATATCAACCTGTAATCACCCTTGATGAGGAATATTTATATTTTGCACGCAAGACTGCCAAATCAGGCGAAGATGTTTATGTTTCTAAAAAAGATCATATAACGGGGCAATGGGGTTTTGCGGAAGAAGTTTTTGAGGTCAACACTGAATCACATGAAGTACCACTTGGGGTCAGTGGAGATGGACGAACATTATTATTATATGGTAATTACAGCAAAATAAAACGTTTTTCTTATGTCCGGAATACTGAAAGTCGTCTTGGAAAAGGAGACTTCTATTATTCTAAAAAAATGAAAGATGGAAAATGGAGTGCTGTCAATGTATTTAAGTATCCCATCAATACGCCTTATTATGAAGCAGGTTTAAGCCTATCATTGGATGGTGATCTTGCTTTTTTTACCTCTGATCGACCTGGAGGAATTGGAGGATACAATCCCAACTATCCTGATGATGGATTATATTTCCATGGTTCAGGAGAATTCAATACTGATATTTACGTATCTGTCAAAAAAGAAGACGGATCATGGGGAGAACCGATCAATCTTGGGGAAACGATCAACACTCCTTTTGCAGAGAAAAACCCTTACCTACATCCCGATAAAGAAACATTATACTTTTGTTCAGATGGACACCCAGGGCTAGGTGGTTATGATATTTTTATGTCAAAAAGATTAGATCCTGAACGTTGGGATAAGTGGAGTGAACCTGTAAACCTTGGTATTTCAGTCAATGGTGTAGATGATGATGCTTTTTATCTTACCTCTGTCGGTAACAAAGCACTTGTTGTATCTTCTAAAGCAAAAGAGAATTATGGCAGGGATGATATTTATGAGCTAGAAATTCCTGAAGCAGTAAGACCTATCCCCATGCTTTTTGCACATGGTAAAGTAGTCGACCCAGATGGTGAAGGGATACCTAACCTGTCCATCAAAATTGTTTCTGCTGAAGGTGAAGAAATCTTTAAAAGAAAAACAGCAGACAATGGTGAATTCCAAATTGCCGTTCCTCAAGATAAAGAATACCTTATTTATGTAGATGATGAAAACTATATTGGTAGTAGTGTAACTCTGACAGACGATCCTGACCATAACTTATTACTACAACCCATGGAAACGGTGGATCTAAAAGATGACTCTGAGGATGCTTCTTTCATTATGACAAGCCTCAACTTTGATACTAATTCATCCAGTATCAGAAGCGAATCTTTCTTCGATCTTGACCGATTAGCAGTGATGATGAATAGAAATGATCTTTGGATTTTAGTTATAGAAGGTCATACTGATAATGTGGATACAAAAGAGTATAACATAGAACTGTCAAAGGCAAGAGCAAACGCCGTGAAGCAATATCTCGTTGAAAAAGGAATTCATGAATCTAGGCTAGACGCCTATGGTTTTGGAGAAGAAAGACCTATTGATTCAAACACAACCAAGGAAGGTAGACAAGAAAATAGAAGGGTTGTTTTCACTATATTAAAATAAAAAAGGCACCTTAAAAAGTGCCTTATAGATAGTAGCAAGTTATTTTTTCATAGTAAAAAAGTAGCGATGAGTAAATAGCGATTAGGGTGAACAAACAACGTGTAAATATTTAATTATCTACACAAAAAATGTCATATAGAAAGTAACGAGTTAAAGTAGCAATGAGTATTTTCAATGCTTTGTATGATGTAAATTTAAGCCTATTTGATTATAATATTCAAGTTTATTAACATTTAAATTTACATTTATTTACATTTATCTGCTATTTATTTGATTTGCAGTAAGTTTGATTTTTTTGTATTTTTCTTAGAACAAACTATTTAGGTGAATTTTGTGTTAGAAGAAATAAAGTTGAAATCTTTAAAATCCTTTCAAAACGGCAAATTTAATGTGACAAAACATTAACTGTGTACAGTTTTTGAGTAGTTTTAAATATACTTTTTTTATATTAGTACGTTAATAACTCTACTTACTTTTTGTTGTTCGCTTAAATCTAAATTCTTTAATAAATACGTAAGTAGATCCTTCGAAACACTTTGCATAAAACTTGTTGATTTATCACCATGCAGACTATATTATATACTCTTTCCATTTTCTCTTTCATTCTATTTAGTTCTTTGGAAGATTTCTTTTCAGAAGATCAAAATGGTCGTCCTACTTTTACAGTAATCAAACAAGGAGTCCCTAAGTCATGTCCTCTAGGTGGATTACATCTTATAGAAGGGATAGTAAGATCTGCTAATTCTGAAGAATATATTGATGTATATATTTACTTACAGAATTACGATGGATCTTGGACAAAACAAGAATTCAAAAGAAAAGGTGGAGGAGTAGTGAAATTAGACTTGTCCTCTTGTAATTACACTGGTAACTATTATGCTTTGGCAGATTATGCTTATAACTCTGGTAAAAGAATGCCTAGTGTATCACAAGTCAAAGAAAAACACGAAAGCCAAGGCAAAAGTCCAAAGTTTCGTGTAACCGAAAAATTTCCTCTGAAAGAATGTGAGGAGGGTATTGTAGGCACTTACTTCAAGCAAGGCGAAGTGTTTACTCCTAAAGGAGAAAAAGTAGAAGTAACCATGTACTTACAAAAATCTGACGGTTCATGGAGAAAGAAACACTTCAGAAAAGTAGGTTCTGGCTTTATTCCGCTTGATGTAAAAGGATGTGATCTCAATGGGGTTTACAAATCAAGAATTGTGTATGTCAATTAAATGATTTTGCACTTTTATATCTTAAAATGTAACCTTTTTATTTGATTTAAGTAATTAGTGATATAAATTCTATTGTGAAATTGACAAATTGAAAAAAAAATGTATTTTCGCAAGAATTAATATTAACCTTGAAGTCAGAACACTTGCTGTTAGATTTGGGGTTTGATGCATTATCAATGTAAGACTTTAAAATAAAATATATTCATATGTATTGGACTTTAGAATTGGCTTCTTATTTAGAAGATGCGCCATGGCCGGCAACAAAAGATGAGCTAATTGATTATTCTGATCGTACTGGAGCTCCTGTTGAAGTAATTGAAAACCTTCAAGAACTTGAAGACGATGGAGAACCTTACGAAAGTATTGAAGAAATTTGGCCTGATTACCCTACAAAGGATGACTTCTTCTTTAACGAAGACGAATATTAATAACTAATACCTTGTTAAAAGCTTCTTAGCTTAGAGATATTATTAAAAATAAAGCTGACCTTGTAATAACAAAGTCAGCTTTATTGTTTTCAACAGATTCTATAATTGAGACAAACTTATTGGATTAATGCCTCTCCTATTTTTAAATCTTCTGGTGTTGTAATCTTAATATTTTCATAATTCCCTTCAAACAAATGCATAGCATTACCTGAAAACTCTGCTACGCTTGCATCATCTGTAAACGAAGGAACATATCCATTTTCAAATGCAGGGAAGATAATATCTCCTCTAAATGTTTGTGGTGTCTGTACCAATTTATACTCATCACGGTTCCCCATTTCATTCCCCTCTTCTGTCACTCTACGGATAGATTCTTTAATGGCTACAGTTGGAATAGCAGATCCGTATTGTTCAGCATCAACATAACTCTGATTAATCACACTGACATCTACAAGTGGTCTTACACCATCATGCACTGCAATTAAACAATCATCTTGATTTGGGATATATTGTAATGCGTTATCAACAGACTGAAACCTTGAGTCACCTCCAGTCACTACTTGGTGCTGAGTTGTAAAAGCATGTTGTTCTACTAAAGTTTCCCATGCAGGAATTTCATTTTTGGGTAACGCTACTATAATCTTAATGGAATGGTCAGCTTCTTTAAATTTATTGATGGTATGCATTAATATAGGTAGACCGTTTATTTCAATAAACTGCTTTGGAGTACTACTTTGCATTCGAGTACCTTTGCCTCCTGCTACTATAATGCTATATTTTTTCATCTTCTTTTATGTTCTATGTATTTATATGATTGAGTACTTATTACAAATAAAAGTTGTATTCTATTCTGATAAAAAAGAATCGTAGAAAGAATACACAAATATCACATACTGTTATAATTATTGTCTGACTAATTTTTGTAACTTAAGTAGTAGTACTTAAAGTTACTTTACTTCTCTCAAATTTTGAGTGTTAACCCAATTAAAAAACAATAAAGAGTACTGAATTTATATTGTACTAAACAGTATCGTCATGGAAGAAAACCTATTTAAAGTATACTTCGTAGAAGATAACCCCACTGAAACCATGTTAATGAGACTTGCCTTACAACAAATCAAAAATGTTGAGGTTACTTTTTTTAAAAACGGAACTGACTTATTACACAAATTTTCTGAATCTCCTTCTGATGTGGTAGTCGCTGACTTAATGCTTCCTGATTTTCATGGTCAAGAATTAATTTTTCAACTTAAAAAGATTGATAAAAAAGTAAAGGTCATTGTTATCTCAGCACAAGAAGATGTGGAGGTCATTGCTGAACTCCAAAATCAGGATATTTTTAACTATATCGTAAAAAGTGATGGATGTCTGAAATACCTTCAGAAAACCATTCAAGTCGCTTGTTTTTTAATCCAACACAAATATAATTTCAGCTAAGAGAAGCAGTGCACTATTTCTGCCACTCCAAAGTATTCATCATATGCAACATGTCCTTTTTGATGTATTCAATAACAGGGGCTAATGAATCATTTTGAGTTGAAGTTGGAAAATACAAAGCAGCTCTAAAAAAGTGCTGTGTAGAATCCGTTACAAAAAATTGGAATTGACTTGGAACATCACCTTCTATCTCATACATCACTGCTGAGTATCCTTTTTCAGTTGTAGTTGTGTATTCATCAATTGCAGACGCTCTAACATTGTGTTTAAATGTCAATGTGTTTGAGGTATTAATATAACCTACTAAAGAGTCATAATTAGGTAACTTTTTATACGAAATATCTACTATTGCATCTAATGACGGGTACTGTACTTCAATCCAATACGGTTCAGACATAAAGGACTCGTCCGGTTTAATGATCGCATTAGAAGCTACCTCAAATAAATAAGGATAATCTTTTAATTCATCTTTACTGAACTCATCAATATTATATTCCTGATCCGGTAACTCAATTCTATGAAAACCTCTTGGCTTAGGGAAGTAAGCCTCTTCTGCTGTGGAACCACAACTGTAAGCTAATATGCTTAATAGAAGCGGTACTATTACTAGTTTAAAAAATGATCTCATAACAGTGTTAAAAAGTAGGTTTGTTAATTATCTTCCTCATTAAACTCCTCTTGAAGTCTTTTAATGTGTTCTTCATCGTGGAATCGCACATGGACCGTCTTTATTCTTTTCTTGTCCACTGCTTTAATCGTAAATGTGATGCCTTTGTATTCTACTTCTTTGCCAGTTGATGGCATTTCCTGTAACAATTCCAGCATCAACCCCCCCAAAGATTCCGACTCACCTTTTACTTTATCAAAATAATCTGGATCAAGAAGTACCATCCTTTCAAAATCGATCAAAGAAGTTTTTCCATCAAAGATAAATGATGCATCCTCACTCTGGAAGTTTTCAAGCAAATCTGCGTCAAACTCATCATTGATCTCTCCTACTATTTCCTCAATAATATCTTCTAAAGTCACCAAGCCTGTTGTTCCTCCATATTCATCCACAATAATGGCCATGTGTACTCTTCTTTCCTGAAAATCTCGAAGAAGTTCATCAATTTTCTTTGATTCAGGCACATAGTAAATGTCTTTACGTACAATACGCTGCCATTCAAAATGTTCATTTTTATCTAAATAAGGAAGAAGGTCTTTGATGTATAATACTCCAAAAAGGGAATCAATAGTATCTATATAAACAGGTAATCTTGAAAAGCGTGACTTGTTGATATTATCCATTAATTCATGGAAATTGATCGACTTGTCCAAAGCATTCATGTCCGTTCTTGAAACCATGATCTGCTTTACTGTTTTTGAACCAAAACGTATGATACCTTTCAACATTTCCGTTGCTTTATCATCTGATTGATCGGTAGCGAGGTTTACTGCTTGGTCAATTTCCTGAACAGAGACTTCTAGGTTATAGTTTCTTTTAGCTAAAGCCTTCTCCATGTAATTACCCATACTTGTTAGCATAAAGGCAAAAGGCTTGAATATTTTAATCGCTACGACCCAAAAGACCACCATCTTTTTGGCGAAAAGTAGGCTGTTGTTTGTGGCATAAATTTTTGGTACGATTTCACCAATGAAGACTACTAATGCTGTCACTACAAATGTCAGAGAAACAAAAATTTCTATGCCATCTCTTGGAACATTAACTTGATCTGCAATTTGCCATGCAATAAAAGTGGAGATCATGACCACGGCAACATTTACAAAATTATTACAGATCAGAATGGTGGCTAAAAGCTCTTGCGGCTTTTGTAAAAGAGCAAAAACACTCTTGCCAATATTGTCATCGCCTTCACGACACGCTTTAACTTGATCAGCAGTTAAGGAGAAAAATGCGACTTCTGAACCTGATATCAAGCCAGAAGTAATGAGTAAAAGCACCACTATTAGCGTTGGTCCCAATGGTATTTCACTGAGCATAAACCCTAATAGTGGTATTAAAGGATCACCTTCCATGTATATTTCTTAAAATCAAAAATCTATTAGAAAGGTAGGTCGTCGTTGCTACCTTCCGTTGAACTTAAATCAGGAGTCGGTGTCGCAGCAACATTTGAACTTGGAGCAGATGGAGTAGCTGTAGCAGCAGCGGATGGTGCGTCTGCAGCAGTTGGAGGAACATAACCTCCGCCTTCTTGTCCTTCTGGTCTATTATCAAGCATTACCATATCTCTAGCTACAACTTCTGTAGCATAGCGAGTGATACCGTCTTTTTCATAACTACGAGTAGTCAATTTACCCTCAAGATAAACTTTACTACCTTTCTTTAAATATCTTTCAGCGATAGTAGCCAAACCTCTCCACATTACAACATTATGCCACTCTGTTTGGCTTTGTCTGTTCCCGTCTCTATCTGTATAGTTTTCAGTTGTTGCAAGAGAGAATGTAGCAACGCTAACACCTCCTTCAAGGTGTCTTACTTCTGGGTCTCTACCTAAGTTACCTACTAATATGACTTTATTTACTCCGGCCATTTTTGTTTTTAAATTTCGATAATAATAAAATATGAATCATTAAGTATAATGATGTAAAATGTGAAGATTTTCTTCTAAACAACAAAATACTTAATAAATATATTTCGACAAATAATTCTCTATGATAATCGGTTTTCCGATGGCTTTTATGGTATCAATATCGTACCATTTATAATCAAACTGACCATTTGACAGCTCAATTTCATCTTCTAAAATGATATGATAAAAATCGATATATAATCTCTGGTGAGAAAGAATATGTTTATGCGATTCAGACTTTTGATAATGAATTGGAAATGAAAACACTAAAGACGTCTGCTCTCGTAATTGTTCTTTATCCAAAGCATTTACTTGTTCCGAATTATGGATTAATGGAAAGTCATAAAGGCCATTCCAGATCCCTTTTCCTTCTCTTTTTTTCATGACAAACTTCCCTTTGTGCTCCACAACAAGGTATTGGTAATAATGATCTGTTACCTTTACTTTTTTGAGTTTTACAGGAAGGCTCCCAATGCTATCATTTTCCCTTGCCAAACATTGTTGTACAAATGGGCAGGGTTCACATTTTGGGCTTTTAGGGACGCATTGAATTGCCCCCATTTCCATTAAAGCCTGATTGAAAATATCTGGTGTGGTTTCTGAAATCAAATCATTGGCTACTTCAGAAAAAACTTTCTGCCCTTTTCCTGAAGCAATATCTTCATTGATGCCGAATACTCTTGATAACACTCTGTAAACGTTACCATCTACAGTAGCTACTTTTTCTTTAAAAGCAAAGGAAGCTATTGCAGCTGCAGTATATTTGCCAACGCCTTTCAGTGTCAATAAGTCCTTATAATTGTTTGGAAATTCTCCACCCCATTGCTCCATAACTTCATTGGCCGCCTTGTGCATATTCCTAGCTCTAGAATAATAGCCTAAGCCCTGCCACAAATGAAGAATCTTATCAATATCAGCTTCTGCAAAAGCTTGTACCGTTGGAAAGTTTTCAAGAAACTTCTCATAGTAGGGTAACCCTTGCTGAACTCTAGTTTGTTGTAAAATTATTTCTGAAAGCCAAATCTTATAAGGATCATTGGTATGCCTCCAAGGGAGATCTCTTTTGTTTTGCTCATACCAATTGATAAGCTGCGTTGAAAAGTCCATTGTTATTGTTCTGCCTTTTCAAGATGTTGCATTCTTGTCAACATCTTACTAAATATTTTTTCTAAAACGAATTGTATGGGATATACTAAAATCACCGCTACAACTAGCCAAGCAGCTCCACCTTGAAGCATCAAAACACCTATTTCTTTTAACCCTTCTATCAAGCCTGCTTCTATACTTGCTTGTAATTTTTCAAAGGTGACCCCTTCCGCTTTTTTCCCAAACCAAGAAGATCCTAATTCTATATAAGGTACAATTAAAATCACCTGTAAGGGATAAACGACATAGTTAGCGATTTGTATTGCCAACTGATTTAAGCGAAAAACGGAAGCAGCAATCAGACAAATCCATGTACAAAAACCCAATAAAGGTGATGAACCAATCAATAATCCCACGGCAAAACTCCAAGCTAACTTTGAAGGTGTCAATCCTTGCCTCAATAGGGTGCGTAGAGGTACTAATATTCGATGGGTGATTGTGTGTTTGACAGAAAGACGGATTTTTTCTAAAAACTCCATGAAGCAATTTGACTGATAAAGTTAGGTACTGAAGAAGGCTCAATTGCAATGGCATATACAATACCAAACAATGCACCATACAAGTGGGCTGAATGATTGATATTACTATCTATATTATTGGTTTGATATTGTGTATAAATCAAATAAATAGCCCCCCAGATAAATCCTGGAAAACATAATACACCATATAAACAAATATCATTCATTGGAGAATACATAATACTCGCAAAAATGATCGCTGATACACCACCAGATGCTCCTAGTGACCTGTAATTATAATTATTTCTATTCTTAATATAAGTTGGTATATCGGCAACAACTGCTCCCAATATAAATAACCCGAAATAGGCAATAGTAGCTAACGTTGCGTCACCTAATAAATAGTGAAACCAAGCATCTATACTTCTACCAAAAAAGTAGAGCGTAAACATATTGAAAAAGAGATGCATCCAACTTCCATGTACAAATGCAGAAGAAACAAAACGGTACCATTGATTTTGTTTTTGCACCATATACGGCTGCATCATCATTTTATTCAACACATCAGGTTTTTGCCAAGCATAGTAACTGATACCAACATTTAATATGATAAGAATTATGGTGAGACTCATGTTTATATTTTTTTCTACAAAATTAGTAATGAGATACAACTATTACTATTAATATAAGTAAAAAAAATCAAGATAAATTACATTTGATGACATTGATTTAGACCAATATAAATTGTATTATTGAGTGATTTTTTGAGCTTATTACTTTTACGTGACTTCTTATTATTTTCTAGAGCACTACTATTGTATGATTTAAATGCATTCTATTTTTTCTAGCAGTCTATTGAATAATAGCGTAGGTACTAAGCTATTTTTTTATTATTTAAATTTAAGTATAAGATGAAATTTTTATTCCTGTATGTGCCATTATTATTATTGGTCTTTACTGTACAGACTGTTCACGCACAAGATGTTTTAGTACTACACGATGGAGATGAAATTGAAGCCAAAATCATCACGGTCTCTAAAAAAGAAGTAGAATACAAAGAATTTGATAATCAAAAAGGGCCAAGTTTCACAATCGAGAAGAAAAAAATTTACCTCATCAAGTATGAAGATGGTAAGAAGGAATTTTTCAATGAAAAAAATATGCCGAGTTCTAAAAAGTTAACTATCGGGCTTGGTATTGGTTTTGGTCGTGGTAAAACCTATGAAGGAGACGAATCTTCAAGATCTATATCGAGTTTTATTAACCTTTACTACAACATAACCAATAGATGGTCTGTAGGTATTGAGTACCAAACTTTGGCTGGTATGAATTTAGACTACCCACTTACGCAAACATCTTTAAAAGGAAAATATTTTTTGGGTACAGACAAAATAAGACCTCATGTGGGGCTAGGTATTGGAATGTACAACATCGAATATACCGACTATAAATCCATGATCGGTTTTTCACCAGAGGTAGGTATGAATTTTTCGTTTTTTCAGATAGCTGCAAACTACCACTTCTTGCCTTCTAAAGAGTTCACAGAAATTGAAGAGTTCAATAATACAACGAACATTACAAAATTTTCACCTTCAGTATTTGAGGTGAAATTTACTGCCAACATCAACTTCATTAAATAATGAAAAATTACTTATTATTGATAGGTTTGATATGCTATTGTAGCACATTAAAAGCACAATACATACCCACACAAAAGGCTCCAGATACAAAAAAAACACATAAGGAATATCAACAGAAGATTGAAGATCTTAAGAGTAGAACTACAATTTTTGTAATGCCGAACTATATTGAACCTCAACATTATCATGATATTCTAAAAGAATATTGGACTTTTAATAAGTTCAAAGTTATTCCTGCAGAATCCTACAATTGTGAACAATATATTTCAGATGAATATGTCGTTTTTGATTTGGTTCTAGAAACTATAACAAGAGTAGATCAAACGACGAGAGCACAACAAGTAGTGGGGGTATATCCGGAATTGATGTTAAGAACTTTTGATCCAAGATTAAAAGGGGTACTTAAAAAGATAAGAAGCAAAAATTATAAGACATCAAAAAAAAATGAAAGAATAAATGATGCTTATAATTCATATCATACCCCATGGGTTAAAATCTTTATGAGTATAGAGGGTGATGTAAATTATTTTGATAGAGACCTAATATCCACTCTGTATCAAAAGGATATTATGGTCAATTTTTCATTAGGTCACTTTAAAAATTATATACAGAAACTGAATAAGGATTTAGAGAACTATCAATTATTTACAAGATCAAGAATACCTGAAATATCAATAGTATCGAAAGAAATGGTACAGCTGATAGATCACACTTTATATGTACATGATTATTTAGGAGCCAATAAAAAAGGAATATCAGGCGAAGAACATATCAAAGACCTTTTTGAAGATTATAGATATGATTATGATATTGTAAGTAAGAAAGAATTAGAAGCTGCAATTCTTGACAACAAACCAATGTATTATATCACATTTACGAATTACTTATCGAAAGAAAAGTGTATCACTATTACAAATGGGCAAACTGGAAAAGTAGTTTTTAGACATCTTGTTCCTGGAATGGTCACTTCTTCTGATTATCTGAAAAAGAAACATATTAAAGATATTATCAATGAATTACCTAAAAAGCAATAGTTCAATAATAGTTTTTCACGGTTGATAAAGGTTTATTATTGTTTATTTTCTTTTTTAGGTGGTAGAATTCAGCAAGTTATATTATATTTGCACCGCTTTAAGGGGAACGTGTTTCCTCAATGTTTAACTGTGTCATAAAGGACGAGCTCCTTTCCAACACACAAATTGCTTAAAAAAATGGCAGTAAAAATCCGTTTGGCACGTCGTGGCCGTAAGAGAAGACCTATTTACAACGTAGTAGTAGCAGACGCTAGAGCTCCACGTGACGGTCGTTTCATCGAGAAATTAGGTACTTTTAACCCTAACACTGATCCTGCAACTATCGATATCGATCCTGCAGCTGCAGCTAAGTGGTTATTAGATGGTGCTCAACCAACTGATACAGCTCGTATGGTTCTTTCTAAAGCTGGTGCGATGTACAAGAAACACCTTCAAGTTGGTGTTATCAAAGGTGCAAAAACACAAGAAGAGGCAGATCAATTATTTGACGCTTGGATGTCAGAAAGATCTTCTGCTTATGCTGCTGATTTAGAAGCTAAGAAAGCTGCTGCTGAAGCTGCTGTTAAAGCTGAATTAGAAGCAGGTATTGCTGCTCGTAAGGCTGCTGAAGAAGCTGAGAAAAAGGCTGAAGCTGAAGCTCTTGCTGCTGCTGCCGCTGCTGAAGCTGCAAAAAAAGCTGAAGAAGCTGCTGAAGAGGCTCCTGCAGAGGACGCTTCAGAAGAGTCAACTGAAGAAGCTGCTGAGTAATCCCAGCACAAATCTTAAGTCGAAGGTGAATACCGTTGTATTTACCCCGTAAACTAGGTTTATTGTAAGCCCCAAATCGAAAATATATAGTCCTACTCCTCCCAAGAGTAGGACTTTTTTATTGCTAAATAAAAATAACAGCCCTGCTACTTCAACAAATAAATCTTAAAAAGAAGACCATTACCCAACTCGGCTTCAACACATTACGTAACCAACCTCTAACACACCAATCTTTATTAATTAACACTAAAAAATGGAAAGGCATATAACAGTTGTCGTTCTAGCTTCTATTTTCATGCTCATCACCCTATTATATGGAAAATATGGTCAGGAAAACTATGTGATGAAAGTCAACAACCCCGAATACTTAGAAGAAGCCTTAACAATGGCTGATTCATTGAGTGACAATAAAGAGATCAACCTCCATCAAGCAGAATTAATCATCTGCGGTGAAGCTGTAAAGTCTCTATTTGATGACGCAGATACCATGAAACTGCTAGAAGACATCAACTCTGATCAGGTACAGCTTACTTTATGCAAAGGGTCTATCGAAAAACATAAGATCAATTTGGAGGATTTCTCATTTCCTGTAAATGTGATTCATGACAGCAAAAAGCGGTATGAAAAATTACAGCATGTTGGATATCAAGAAATAGAATTTTTATAAAAAAGAACCTCTTCCATTACTTTTGGAAGAGGTTCCTGTTCAATAAAAAAAGCTAGCCCAAATGAATGGACTAGCTTAATATTTTATTCAGATAAAGTCTGATTAAATCTTAGTAACGGTAATGCTCCACTTTGTAAGGACCTTCTACTTTTACACCGATATAACTTGCTTGATCTTCTGAAAGTGTCTCTAATTCAACACCGATCTTCGCTAAATGAAGTCTTGCTACTTTCTCATCTAAGTGCTTAGGTAACATGTAAACTTTATTTTCGTACTGATCAGTATTTTGCCATAACTCTAGTTGAGCTAAAGTTTGGTTAGTGAATGAGTTAGACATTACAAACGAAGGGTGGCCTGTTGCACAACCTAAGTTTACTAATCTACCTTCCGCTAAAATGATCACATCGTTTCCTGAAGCAACAGTGTACTTGTCTACTTGAGGTTTGATGTTCACTTTAGTATCACCATACGTCTCGTTTAACCAAGCCATATCGATTTCGTTGTCGAAGTGACCGATGTTACAAACGATAGCTTTATCTTTTACTTTCTCGAAGTGACGACCTACTACGATGTCTTTGTTACCAGTTGTAGTAACAACGATATCACCTTCTAAGATAGCGTCATCCATTTTCTTCACTTCAAAACCGTCCATTGCCGCTTGTAAAGCACAGATTGGATCGATTTCAGTAACGATAACACGAGCACCTGCACCTCTTAATGAAGCAGCAGAACCTTTACCTACATCACCGTAACCAGCAACAACTGCTACTTTACCAGCAATCATTACGTCAGTAGCACGACGGATACCGTCTACTAAAGATTCTTTACATCCGTATTTGTTATCAAACTTAGACTTTGTTACTGAGTCATTAATGTTGATCGCAGGGATTGGTAAAGTACCATTTTTCTCACGGTCGTGTAATCTTAATACACCTGTAGTCGTTTCTTCCGAAAGACCTTTGATACCACTTACTAATTCAGGGTAACGATCGAAAACCATATTTGTAAGGTCTCCACCATCATCCAAGATCATGTTTAGAGGCTTACCGTCTTCGAAAGCGTGTAAAGTTTGCTCAATACACCAATCAAACTCTTCCTCAGTTAAACCTTTCCAAGCATAAACTGGAATACCAGCTGCTGCGATTGCTGCTGCTGCTTGATCTTGAGTTGAGAAAATGTTACATGATGACCATGTAACCTCAGCACCTAATTCAATAAGAGTTTCAATTAGAACAGCTGTTTGTATCGTCATGTGAAGACATCCAGCAATTCTAGCTCCTTTCAATGGTTTTGAAGGACCAAACTCTTCTCTTAAAGACATTAAACCTGGCATTTCTGCTTCTGCCAATTCAATTTCTTTTCTTCCCCAGTCAGCTAAAGAAATATCTTTAACCTTATATTTAACTGTTGTACTTTCCACTTGTAAATTATTTTTGATTTCTGATTGCAAATCTAACACATTTTTATGATTTAAATTGATACTTAGTTAAATAGTATCTTCTTAACACTAGTTTTGAGCGATTTTGTTTATTAAATACAACTATTTTTTTCAAAGAATTAGAGATTCATTTAATTTTATAGATGTATCATGTAAATTTCGATACGGAATTAAAATGCTACTATTGTAACAAACAGATTTGTAGTTTTTTTGGTTTTTTATATACGACTTCTTTTACACTATTGTGTAACCTTATCAGTACGAATGATTCAGAGTAACAAAATATATATTCTATCTACCTTAATCTTGATGTGCAATTTTTCTTTATCGAATATTTCTTTCGGTGCGGAAAAGGACAGCCTATTCAATCAACTTACCTTAGAACAGAAAATCGGACAACTTATTTTTGCCCTGCCCCAACAAAATGACAAAGAGATTAAGGCATTAGGAAGGGAAAATAAATTAGGAGGTGTGGTATTTGACAAATACTGCTCAAAAAACACTTACACCTATTTCAATAACTTAAACAAGCTTCCTAACAAAGTACCTGTACTTTTAGGAACAAGGTCTCAAGAGGCCATACACTGCTTGGATAACAACTATACAATCTTACCAGACAAATTTCATCTTAGTGCTATTGGAAGCAATATTTTCACATACAATACCTACAATGAAATTGGCAAAATCAACAAGAAATTAAATATCGATTTTTTCTTAGCTGAAACATTATCCATACAGCATCACAATAGTTCTAAACTCTATGGTTTTGGAAGTGACCCCAATAATGTACTTGAAAAAAATCACGCAGCATTAAAAGGGCTTCATCAATCTGAAATATTGACGGGCACAACTCTACCTGTCGCTTCAGATTTTCATGAAACGCTCAACAGTAATGAACAGCAAATCTTAAAACAACTGCTCAAAGACAGCTTAAATATTATTACGCCGTCTGAAGTGTTGTTTGAAGTATCATTGTTCAATACTTCCTTTATTCATTTTGTAAAAGATTCTCTTTCGTTTGATGGATTGATCTTTACGGGTGATTTATCGGCAGGGGCAAGTATACAAACCACACAAAGAAATGCTATTGAAGCTTTAAAACGAGGACATGATGCTTTGGTACTTTCTGATCACCACCTTGAAGTCATTAAAGCCATTAAAAGTGCTGTAAGACAGGGTACTTTAGCCATGGAAATTATTGATGAACATTTTCAGAAAATCAAGAAGTATAAAATAGAAAAAGATACTCACATTATTGAGTATTCTAATCCTCATGAATTAGATGCGATTGGCTCAGAAACCTATGAGAAATCTGTCACTGTACTTTCTAACCTTGATAGCATTATACCTCTACCCAGTCTTAATACAAAGAAATATCAACTGATCAGTATCGGCACTCGAAAAACAGAAGACGTATTTGCCAATACCATGAAGATGTTTATTGATTATGATTATCATCAAATTGAACATTCTAGTTTTTCAACAGCTCAAGTCAACTTACTTTTAGAAACCTGTGCCAAAAAAGATATTGTTCTCATCAATATTATATGTCACCAAGAAAACTCTAAACACCGATTTGGGGTAAGTTACGCTACCGAACAACTTATTGAACAATTACAACAGAAAACCGATGTGATTGTAGTTTTAAGTGGTCAGCCTAATGGTTTAAAATACCTTTCGAATACAAAAAATTTAGTCCTCAACTACTCCACTACTCCTTACGCACAAAAAGCAAATGCACAAGTGATTGCAGGGGCATTGGCAGCAAATGGAAAATTGCCTGTAAGTATTACTGATCGCTTTTTGGTCAATACAGGAGAGAAAATCAAAAACTTTGGAAGATTAGGTTATGGAAAACCGGAACAAGTAGGTCTGGACGGTGAAGTTTTAAGTCATTTGATAGACAGTATTGCCAATCAGGCCATCTTTATGGAAGCCACTCCAGGTTGTCAAGTTGTGGTGGCAAAGAATGGAAAAATTGTTTTCGAAAAATCATATGGTTATTTCACCTATGAAAAAGAGGTTCCTGTCACTAATCAAACCGTTTATGATATTGCCTCGGTTACAAAAGTGGCCTCTACTACCCAAGCTTTAATGATGCTTGATTATAAGGATAGCATCAACGTAAACAGCAGACTAAAAGAATATCTTCCTGAAACAGACTCTACCAATAAAGGAAATATCCGATTGATTCAATTTCTTACACATACTGCACCGCTAAGAGGAGGTTATTACTTTTGGGGACATGCTTATGATAAGGAAACTAAGAAATACAATCCTACTTATTTGAGTCAGATTAAAAAAGATGGATTCTCTGTACAAGTCACTCCTGATTTATTTGCGACAGATAGTATCAAAGATACCATGTGGAAATGGTTGCTAGAATCTCCTATTTCTACCAGAAGAAAATATACTTCTGAAATCTACAGGTACTGGTACAGTGATTTGGGGTATTATTTCCTGCAAAGAGTCATAGAAAGCAAAACGCGTATGCCTTTGGATCAATTTGTACAGGATAGTCTTTACAATCCATTAGGAACAAGAACATTGGGTTATTTGCCTTTAAAGAGAGTGAATATATCTAGAATTCCGCCTACTGAAATGGACATCAACTACCGACAGTCTTTAATCAAAGGATACGTTCATGATCCTTCAGCAGACTTGATGGGAGGTGTTGGTGGACATGCAGGTGTTTTCTCCAATGCTCACGACCTTGCTATTTTAATGCAAATGAACCTTCAAAATGGTTCTTATGGAGAAAGAAGATACTTTGATCAAGCGACTCTCAATAAGTACAACCGTCAGCCCTACTTACATTTCAAAAATAGAAGAGGTTTGGGATGGGATAAGCCTCCTAAAAAAGGAGACACTGGCAATACGGCACCTGAAGCTCCAAAAGCTACATTTGGACATACCGGTTTTACGGGTACATGTGCTTGGGTAGATCCCGATAATCAAATTGTATACGTCTTTCTATCCAACAGAGTGTACCCTACAGCAAGAAATAACAAATTAGCCAAAGAAAATATTAGAGAGAATATTCAGTCTGCGATCTACAAAGCAATGGAAACGAGCAGATAAAATAAAATATTGACGTTTATTATTAATATAATACGCTCAATAATTTGGTTTGTAAAAAATATCTCTCTACTTTTGCATCGCTTTAAAGGAAAAAGCACCTCAAATGGCTCCGTAGCTCAACTGAATAGAGCATCACATTACGGCTGTGAAGGTTCCAGGTTTGAATCCTGGCGGGGTCACAATCTTTTTCCTAGAGAGCAAAATGGCTCCGTAGCTCAACTGAATAGAGCATCACATTACGGCTGTGAAGGTTCCAGGTTTGAATCCTGGCGGGGTC
>NZ_JACVVP010000063.1 GCF_014534745.1 Flammeovirga sp. EKP202 | reverse complement strand
ATCACACTACATAGCATTTATGAGTATGTTTTTGAGAAACCGATTAAAAGTTAACTTTAATTTTTAAATGACTTCTATTCTTTGAATTCTATGTTCTGCATTTTGCTGAATCTTTATTAGCACATTTAGTTTTTCTTGCTCTAATAAAACCTTGTAATATTGAAAAATTACTTCTTCCACTTTGTTCTCCATGATCAATTGATGTCTTAATAAAGCAAGCTGCTCTTCATTATCTAGTTGTTCCTTACGAAACCTTACCCTTTGACCGTTGAATAGAGTCCATTGAAGGTCAATACCGACGTCTAATTGTATGTTATCATTTTGCCCTTCCAAAGAGAAAGGAGAAGCAGGTTGATTGACTTGAACTGTCCCCCTATTATTATTAGATAAATTGATTTGAGGAAGTTTTCCAGCATTCCCCCAAGTATTTTTCTGTTTTGCATCAGAAACCTCTTGCTGATCAATTTTTATATCATAGTTGTTTTGAAGTGTCTTTGCTATGGCATTTGATAAAGTCAAAGACTGATAGGATTGTCCTAATAATGAAAAAGAGAAAGTACTCATTATTAGCATTGAAAATAACTTTTTCATATTAGCTAATCTGTTTAATGGTTTTAACAGCATCTTCATGAATAAATCCAAAAAAGAAACAATACTGCTTTTTGTAGACATAACTCATTCGGTGATGATCGTAATAGATTTCCGCACCCATTTCCCTCATTTGAGTTAATAAAGTGCGAAGTGTTCGGTCTGTTATCTCTAGTTTTTCAGCTAACTCAATTGGAGTTCCTGTACCTCTTTTTCGAATTAAATAATCAATCCTCTCAATTCGTTCTAGTTGTTTTTGTAGTAGCATAACTGGTTGTGAAATTATTTTTATGATAATAGCATTTGCTTTAGTTCTTTAGGAGTTTGAGATTCCCATAATTCTTGATATTTTCCATTTTGTGCCATTAACTCAAAATGCTTTCCTTCTTCAATCAGTTGTCCTTTATCTAGCACTATTATTTTATCAGCATTTTGTATTGTAGAAAGACGATGTGCAATAATGATAACGGTCTTCCCTTTTAACATCAATTTTTGGATCACATCCTGTACAAATTGTTCTGATTTACTATCCAAGGCTGAGGTTGGTTCATCAAGAATCAATATTTCAGGTTCTCTGTATAAAGCACGTGCAATCGCCAAACGTTGACGTTGACCACCAGATAAAGTGGTTCCTTTTTCACCGATCTCTGTTTGAAAGCCATTGGGTAATTTTTCTATAAATGAAAGTATACCGAGCTCTTTACAGATGGCAATCACTCGTTCAACATTAGGCTTTAACTCACCTAATGCTATATTTTCCAATACATTCCCTTTAAATAGCTCTATCTGCTGTGGTACTACACCTATGGCTTTTCTTAAAGATTGCTTTGAAAAATAATTAATATTAGTATCTCCTATTAAAATCTGTCCTTTCTGGATTAGATATATTTTTTGAAGTAATGAAGCTAAAGTCGATTTTCCTGAACCACTTTCCCCAACAATAGCAGTTAATCTCCCTTTCGTTATTTGAAGATTGAGGCCTTTGAATACGTCAACTCTTGAACCATATCTAAATGATACATCTGTCAGTTGAATAGACCCAATGTTTTGTGGTGTTAATTCTATTTGTTCTTCATTCGTGTTTGACATTTCATGGTCTAAATCCAATAATTCGAATAAACGATCTGCTGCAATTTTTGCATTTTGCCATTGGCCATTCATACCAATTAAAGCAGCGACAGGACCTGTTAGATAATTTAGTAATGCATTAAACGAAAGTAATTCTCCTGGTGTTAATTCTTTTAATAAGACGAAATTGGCTCCAACTCCCAATACAATAACTGTAAAAATGGTTGTGACAAAGTGAGTACTATTCTCAGAAAAGATATTGGTTTGAGAAATACTAAATACGTTTTTAAGCGTGTCTACAAATCTAACTTCTGTTTTTAAGTTTGAAAAATCTTCAATTCCCAATCTCTTAATCGTGCGGATTGCATCTATGGACTCCACTAATTGAGCTTCTAGCTCTGCACTACTTTCCATCAATTGCCTCTGGTATTTTTTATTACGATGGTTCACATACCAATAGATTCCTCCTGAAATGGGAAGTATTAAAAGCATAATCAAAGCAAGTTTCCATGAATAGATAAACATTGCTGAAAATGAAAAGATCAGAACGCACACATTAATCACTAATGAGATCGCACTATCATTGATAAAAGCTCTAATTTTTACAGCATCATTAATACGAGACACTATCTCTCCCACCCTCATAGTATCGAAAAAACGTTGTGGTAATTTGATAAGGTGTTGATAGTAACCTAATATTAAACGTGCATCAATCATTTGCCCTGTTCTTAAAACAAGTTGGCTTTTAAGAACACCTATTATAGTTTGAAATAATAAGATAACGACCATAAAAATACTCAATAGCCAAAGTAGGTTATGATTACCATCTACAAGAACATAATCGACAATTTTTTGAATATATATTGATGTACTCAGCCCTAAAATAGTAAAGACAAGAGCTCCTATTATAGCTTGAAATAACACACTTTTATGTGTGCTTAGCAATTCATAAAATCTACTACTTATTGAAATCGTTTCATTTTTCTTTTCAAATGAAATAGAAGGAGTTATTAATATTAATACACCTGACCACAATTTTGAGAAGCTATCTAAAGAGTAATCATGATATTGCCCGTCGCCTGGGTCCATTACTACTACTTTACTGGACGTGACTTGAATAATGACAAGAAAGTGATGCAAACCATTATCTAATACTACATGAGCAATAGAAGGACATGTTGCCTCTGGTAGTGCTTTAATATCACCTCTCACTCCCTTAGCGTCAAACCCTAAAGCTTTAGCGGCTTCAATTAGTCCTAATAAATTTGTTCCCTTTTGATCAGTGGATGCAAGTTGTCGAATTTTAGCCACGGAGTAGTCTGCTCCGTAGTATCTAGAAATAGAGAGGAGGCAAGCAGCTCCACAATCAGTGATATCACGCTGCTTGACTTTTAGTTTAGTCAACTTCATAAATTTTATTTTTTAATTGATTTTAATCGGTAGTCCGTTTTTGAGAAATTCTTAAGTACAAGTTACTTTTTAGCTACACTATGCAATTGATTTCTTGAGGGGTTTAACCAGTCATCAGTTTGATCATATATCAGATCAAATAAACTTCTTTTTGTTACAACGAATCTAGCCTGTAATGTCATTCCTTTTTTAAGATAACCTTTGTAACCATTTGATAAAGTGAGGTAGTCTTGCTGTATTTTGCACTTCACCTTAAAAACAGGTTGCTGATCTATCATTACAACATCATGATACACTTCCATAATCTGTCCTTCCAAAGTACCCCAATCATTGTAGTTATAAGCGTCAATCTGCATAATAGCTTTCATTTCTTCTTTTAACCAGCCAATATCTTTAGGGGAAATATAACATTCAGCAATGAGATCTGATTTGGGAGTGATTTCACCAATACTTTGGTTTGAAAAAACGATTGTTCCTTCATGGATCCCATTGAAATTTTGGAGTACCCCAGAAACCGTTGATCGTATATAATGCTTTGAAATTTGTTTATTGAGCTGTAGAATTTCAGCGTTCAGGTTTTCCAATTTTATTTTATGATCATCCAATTCAATAGCCCATTCAGAGTGTGCCCTCTTCCACCTCAATGTCAAACTAGTCTGAGCTCTTCTAAGAACAATCTCAGCATCTTCAACTTCTTTCTCTGGAATTGCTTTTGATCGGAATAATGCTGTTTTCCGATGAAGCTGTTTTTGGGCAAGGTCTATTTCTTCTTGAAGTAAAAAAATGTCATTATAAAACTCTTCATACTTCTTTAGGTAGTTTCTCGTTCTTAAAAATTTCACTTCAGAAAGTGCATTTACCTTTTTAGTAACTTTACAGAGATCCAATAAGTCTAAATATTGGTCATTAAGAATATCAAAATGCTTTATGCTAAAAGCTCTTTTGAGAGAGAGTTCTGTAGTATCTAAAGTTAAAATTATTTCACCTTTCTCTACTTCAGAATTATCAGTGATAAACACCTTAGAAACTTTTTCTGTCAAAGGAGATTTTAACTCAAACTTTTCTAAGGTAGGGCGTATCAATCCAAGCGATTGCACTGTGATCGGTACCTTAATCAGAGGTAATGAACATAATACTGAGATCACAAAAATCAAAATCGTAATATATAATACACTTGACTTTTTATTAAGTTGAGTATAGTACTTAGGTAATAATACCTTAATTAGTTCTGGTGGTAATAGCATTTGTATAAATAGTTAGCTGTAAAAATCGTTTAGCATTACCAATATTAAACATTTTATTTTCAATGTTAAAAATTAAAGCACTTTACATCAAATGTTTATATAAAATCTTACTATATTTTTATTTCAGCTTGCTACAATCAAATAATGATTAATATTTATCTAAATTCATAATAATATTTTAACCAACTATTTTACACCACGCTTTTCAATACCCTCTAAAAGTGCCTTCAAAATATTAATGACCACATCACTCCATAACCGCTTGTAAGCTTTATTATGAGCAGAGGTACTTTCTTTTTATTCAACAGAAATTTTGAAGATAACAAAACGATATTAACAACTTTCGGTTCTGAAAAGGCATAGACATGTACTGATAACGGTATTGAGTCGAAATCAAGCAATGCGAGTAAGAAAAGAGTTAAGAGGCAAAATCTATAGCTTTTGTCAACAAAAAAAAATGAACACCATCATGAATATCTTTTTGAGGTATTTGTGGTGGTGTTTAATTTATTAATGGCTTACCATGAATTGTAATACTGTTTAAAAATGATTTAGATATTCTTTCATATCCTGTAGAATCAGAGCTGTAAGGATATGTAGTTATAATAGAATAAACAATATCATCTATTCTGATTGAATGAAAGTTATACTTAGTTTGTTGTTTTTTCATCACATATATTGAATGTATTCCAAATTGGCTATTAGCTTGAGTTTCTCTATCTAAATAATGAATTTCAATATTATCAGATGATAAAAAAGTTATAATTTTATCGTCAATATCCCAGTCTGCTTCTCCTAAATATTGAATACCTAATTTAAAACCCATATTGTATTTATAATACCTGTAATTTTTGAAATCATCATCAGATAATACCTCGTAATCTTCAAAAAGAGGTCCTTTCAATCCTTCTTGCATACTGATAGTTTGACGGAATAAAACTGAATCAATTTTATATTCCCAGTATTTTTGTTGGCTAATGATTAGCCCATGATCTGTTTCCTTATCATACTTTTCTTGTTCCATTATTAATTTTGCTCTATGTACCTTAAATGAGTCTATTATTTCACTTTCAGAAAGAGGAAGGTCTTTATATAATGCTTGATTTAGATTTCGTGCAAAAATCTCTGTAATGTTAAAATGATATTGTTCATGCTTTAGAATGTAAGCAGAATTTTCAGAGGTGGTGTCATTTTTATTTAACCATGAAAGTGTCTCATTTTGAAATGCTTTTGCATAAAATTTATGTTCACTTGTTGAGTCTTCTACAAGTTTTATATCACTAACTATTGCAGCAGTATATATTGAGAAAGGTTTTGGAATACCTTGAAAATTAGACCACTCTAGTTGTTTCCAATCATTGATTATATGAGGCTTATAGAAATTATTAGCAATTAGTTTAATTGATAGAATTATCGATAATGTAAATACTATAATGCCTATTTTAATTTTTGTAATTGTTGCCATAAACTATTTGTTTCCATAAAAAATTAACAAAGGTATAAGTGATTGAAAAAAGACATTCAATGGCTACAACTAACATTATAAGTACAATTGTTGTAGCAACTCCTGTTAAAGAAGTAAATGCTTCTATTATCGGAGAAATGCTTGCTCTGCCGATAAGTATTAAAAATGCTATAATGGTAATAATGAAAAAGAAATCATTGACAAGTCTGCTGAAAATAGTATAGACTTTTTTGGTTTCAAGAATGTATAATAAATGATTAATTAATAAGCCAATCCAAATAAGATTAAAGTAATATATGCCGATTTTAAAAGACCCTAATTCATCTTTATAGAAATTGAAAAAAAGAGAAGTTGAGTACACAAGGAGTATCAATACGATGTAGTTAATGAAATTATTTATTCTATAGTTTTTTATGAAAACTTTACTATCAATCAAAAGTTGTTCAATTTCATCTTTTGTATCATCGTTATCTTTTTCAGTTTGCTTTGGTTCATTTTCTTTTTGCAAGATTAGTGATCTTGCGACTTGTACAGCTTCAGGATCATAATCTGAGGCATGTTCAACGATTAATTCTAACTCAAATCGGCTTTTATTCTTAAACTTTCTTTTATAAAATTCTTTCACTTTTCTATAGTTTGCAAGTTGTAGTTAGTGAACATAATTCAATATACCATACTTGTAGTAAATTCCTTAAGAATTAACTTTTATCCTTTCAATTTGCCCCAAAATCGCTTTCAAAACATTAATCGCTACACTATTTCCAAACTGCTTATAAGCCTGATTATGGGCTGAAGTAATAATAAAATTATCATCGAAACCTTGAATGCGGGCACACTCTCTTGGGGAAAGTTTTCTGATTTTATTACCTACTTTATATAAACCTGTTTTGTCTCCAACTCCTCCTCCATAGGCAGATAACGTTATAGCATGACCGATAGGATCGTAGATACGTTCTCCTTGACCGCCTTTGTTCACTCTTCCGATTTGTATGGGGCGGTTAGGTAAAATGATATTTCCCTCTTTGTCCTCTTTTGGTTTGTATTTTTTATAAATGTCGATGTCAGGGCGGTTGACAATCTTGGCATCAGGTTTTTGTTCGAGAAAGTCTTTTAGGCTAACATGTTTTTGATGAGGTAAAGGAAAGTGGAATTCATTGGTGGTGATATCTTTTCGGAAGCAGACAAAGTAAATTCGTTTTCTGTTCTGAGGCAAACCAAATTCTGATGCATTCAACACTTTGTATTTGACATTGTACCCTAGCTCATCTAAGGTCTTGATGACTACTTGAATGGTATTTCCTCCATCATGTTTTTCAAAGTTCTTTACGTTTTCCAGAAAGAGTAATTTCGGTTGATGGTACTTTACAATTCTCGCGATATCAAAAAATAAAGTACCGCGGGCATCTTCAAATCCTTTTTGTTTGCCTGATACAGAAAAGGCTTGGCAAGGAAAGCCAGCGCAAAGGATATCATGAGTAGGAATATCTTTTTCATCAATCTGAGTGATATCACCGTGAGGTTGGATACCATAGTTGCGTTGGTAGGTTTTTACGGCAAATTTATCCCATTCAGAAGCAAAAACACATTCTGCTCCAAACGATGTCAACGCTTTATGAAAACCACCAATACCAGCAAATAGATCTATAAATTTTAATCCCTCTATCTTCATCTTATCCCTTCAAAAAAATGATATACGATATTAATAGATGCAAATGAATGAATCAACACTGCTGACTAATTGTTTGAAAATTATTTTTCGTTGTAGGAGATATTATCAAAGAAAGTTTGAAAATCGACGTCGGTATTATTGATTTCTAACTTTCTACGGAGTCGATATCTCGCCACTTGAATGGACTTCACACTTTGGTGTGTAATGTTGGAAATATCTTTGGTACTTAAGTTTAATTTGAGGAATGCACAAAGCTTCTTTTCATTAGGAGAAAGACTTGGGAATTTTTGATGCAATTTATCAAAGAAGTCGGAGTGCACTTGTTCAAAACGGTATTCTAATTCCTTCCAAACTTCCCCTTGATTGGCATTTTGGAGGTTATAAACAATCGATCGGATCTTCTTTTTATTATTACTGTCCAACTCAGAATCAATACTCAGCAATTCTTCAGAGACCTTATTAATCAACTCATTTTGTTGCATTAAGTGCATAATGTTTGTCGTCAATTCTTTGTCCTTAAACTCTACTTGAGACTGCAATACTTTATTTTGCTCTTGTGTGTATTGATGTTCAACCGTTTCTAACTCTCTCGCAATATTAGCTTTTTCCTCGTTTTGCTTTGCGTTGATCATTTTCAGACGCTGAACTCTGAGTACCATCAAAATGATAGAAATAATACCTATAAAAAGGCACGTAAGAATGATAATAATCGTTTGCTGTTCTTCTTTTTCATGCAACAGCTGAATCTTTTCTAAAGCTTTGATTTGATTCTGTTCTAAGTCTGCAATTCCTTTGCTGTATCGCTGTTGAAGGAGCTCATCTGATGCTTTTTTGTACTCTTTAAAGTATTGAAACGCCTTTTCGGTTTGTCCATTTTTCTCAAAAAAAGTAGATAAACCGTAGTAGACATTTTTGAGGTCAACAGGAGAGTTCACCTCATCTGCTTGCTCTATGGCTTTTAAATAAAACTTTTCGGCTTCTTTAAAACGACCTTGTTGAGAAGCAATATGTGCAAAGGCCACTAATGAGTTGATTTCCCCTCTTTCATCATTCAATTCTTGTTTGATTTTATAAGAAGCTTCTAAAACCTCCAAAGCATCTTCATATCTTTTCTGATTGGCATATTGATTTGAAAGGTTGTGCAGAGCTTTACTTTTCATAATCAATTGTGATTCATTTTTACACATTCTGATGACCTGATTGAAGAGGTGAATGGCTTTTTCAGGTTCATTGAGCTCATCATATAGTGTACCCTTATTAAGATAGAGGTGTGGGAGTAAATCGTTTTGAATATCTTCAGACAGTTCTTTTACAGTAGCGATGGCTTTGTCATATTCAGCTAACGCTTTAGGATAATTTTTTTCCTGCTGATAAATCTGACATAAGTTGGTTTGTGATCTTACTTCCAACTCTTTGTTTTTGATTTTTCTAAATTGTTGAATGGCATTGAAGTAGGCTTCTCTTGCTTTGTAAGATTGCCCTTTGTAAAGATAAATATTGCCCTTGAGGTTGTATAATTCGCCCAAAAGCTGATCATCCTTATTTTCTTCGTAAAGCATTATGCCTTCAGTGGTATAATCTATTGCACGGTCCATGTCAACGGCAATAAACTTTTTCCCTAACTGAAGCATTAATTCCCCTCTTTGATGAGGTTCAAAAGTATCTGAAAGTTTTTCTTGTAAACTGTCGATAGTGCTAGCGAAAATGGAAGTAGACGTAAATACTATTAAAAAAAACGTATTGAAGTTCTTTATAAGTGATTTCAATGTTACAGCTGATTATAATTCGAAATTGGTAGCTTAGAAATGAAACGTTAAATTTATCGATTTATCATCAATGTTTCATTTTGATTTTCTGTAATTTAACGAAAAATAGCCATTAACATAGTGCAGTTTGGAAATTTCAAATTGTTGTATGAATAATAACCCGATTGTGGATGAAAGAAGAAATAAAAAAATACGACTTCAGGAAGAATGAGGATGGATTAGAATTTGAAATTGTTGATCTTCAAAAAATATTTAAAGAGAAAAATCATTTAATAACAACTTCACATCGTGCTAGATTTTACCATATTCTTTGGATTGAAAAAGGACACGGCACACACTATGTAGATTTTAAACCCATAAAAGTTGAAGACAATACCTTAATTTTTGTAGCTCAAAACTCCGTTAATCTCTACGATGCAAATGGCTATTATGAGGGAAAATCAATCATTTTTACCAACGATTTTTTCTGTCAAACCAAGTATGACTTTAGATATATTACGACCTCTATTTTATATAGTGACCTTTATGACGTCGCAAAATTATCACCCATTATTAATAGAGAGGCATTAGAGCTAATTTTCCATCAAATGAATCAAGAGGCAGAAAAGAAGAAAGATCAAGCTCAAAAAGAAATCCTTCATAAATTACTTTACTTATTCTTATTACAATCAGAAAGAGCATACCGAGAACAAGGTGTACAAGAATTGGAACCTAGTCTCTATCTGACCAATGTGATCAACTTTAAAGAACACTTAGAAGAGTCTTACAAAAAAGAAAAAGGTGTGAAATGGTATGCAAATTCATTGAATTTATCAGAAAAACAGTTGAATAAGTCAACTACTGAAGTGTTGTCCAAGTCACCCAAAAAGATCATAGACGAAAGAGTAGTTTTAGAAGCCAAAAGACTCTTAGTACATACGGAAGAACCGGTAAAGGAAATTGCCTATGAGCTAGGGTATGATGAACCAACTAACTTTATCAAATTCTTTAAAAGACATACTGCTATTACACCGGCTGAATTTAGAGCTCAAAACCAATAGGGCGTAAATGTATCATTCAAGGGCGTAAATCTACCTTTATAAAACTTCCTCCATCCGCCACCTTTGTAATGTTGATTTTGTTAAACAAACAAAGTAATCCATGACAAAGAAAATATACTCATTAGCCGTATTAATTATGGCTTTTTTATCAAGCTCAGCTCAAGATTCATCATCAAACTCTAGTACAATGGAAGTATCGAACAAAGACAAGGTAGTAGCATTATTAAAAAGCATTGAAACAGGTGATAAAGCACCTGCGGGTTATATCAACCCTAACAAATACATTCAACATAATCAATCTGTAGCAGATGGTTTGGCCGGTTTCGGAGCTGTATTACAGCAGTTGCCAGAAGGTTCAGCAAAGGCGAACACGGTAAGAGTGATTGAAGATGGAGATTTCGTAATCGCTCATACTGATTACAACTTCTTCGGGCCGAAAATCGGAATAGATATCTTTAGATTTGAAGATGGTCTGATTGTAGAACACTGGGACAACCTACAGGAGAAAGTCACTGAAACAGCTTCTGGAAGATCTCAAATAGATGGTACAGCTGAAGTCAAAGACTTGGATAAGACAAAAGCGAATAAAAAAATTGTCAAACATTTCATTGATGATGTTTTATTCGGAAAGCACCCTGAAAAAATCACGGATTATGTATCTACAGAAGAGTATTTACAGCATAACCCTAATGTAAAAGATGGTTTAGTCGGATTGGGTGAAGCGATTGAGGCACTGAATAAGGCCGGAATGCCAATGGTTTACAAGAAAAATCACGCCTTATTTGGTGAAGGAAACTTTGTAATTTCTGTTTCTGAAGGGGTTTTCATGAAAAAAGAGGTAGCATTCTATGATATTTTCAGACTTGAAGATGGAAAAATCGTAGAACATTGGGATGCTATTCAAGAAATCCTTCCAGAATCGGAAGCGAAAAATTCAAACGGGAAATTTAATTTCTAAATTATAAAAGTCATGTTGTTTATTGTAATACTTATTTCGGTGTTTTTATTGATTGTCTTTTTCAAAAAAGAAAGATGGATTAAGTATGGAAATTTGGAAGATAGTTTCGATTACACAATCAATGATCATCAGTATTATATTGAAGAAGTCTCTTTTAAAAACTATAATGAAGCCCTTTCAAAATACTTCAAAGTAGTGGATTCAATATCGAGATACGATAAGGCAATAAATTTAAAATATGATTTATACGATTGGGGATTCTCAATTTTCCAGTTCAAAGATACCTTAATTGATGTTCGTTATTTTAGAAGTACGCATAGCATACGGTTGATCAAAAGTAAACAACCTCTGAGTATTGAAGAGTACGAAAAAGACGATTTGGGATATCATATGGAATTGAATCGATAAGATAAAATAGAAAAAGCACAAGTTAGGCAATAGGCTAGACTTGTGCTTTTTTGTTACAAATCCATGTTTCAAGTGTTAAGCGTGAGCGTCACTTGGAACTACTCATTGGCGAAGTCTCCCGACTTCGAAATATGTATAAATAAGGTGTTGGGTCATTCGAAGTCGGGAGACTTCGCCTATGATTTATCACAAGTGACGCCTATCGGCTTAACACTTGCGATATAGTTAAAAAACTAAACTACTGACTTTTTTAATGCAATTTCTAGAATGGTCTTCTGCCGTTTTCTCCTCTTCCACCTCTTCGTCCTTTCTTTTTCATCGCTTCTCTTGCCTCTTTATAAATAATCATTTGCTCTTCAGTAAGGACTTGAGAAAGCATCATTTCATGTTGTTTCATAACAGGTTCCAAAGCCTCTTTCATTGCCTCGCGATCTCCTTTATGTTGCTCTCTGATTTGTTGGAAAACTTGCTTTGAAGAAGCGTTGATTGCATCATATTTTTCCTTTTGATCTGTAGTAAGTTCAAGCTTTAATTCCAAAAGGTAAGCCTGCTTTTCACCACGTTCCATCAACATAAATTTTTCATATGAAGCATAAGTCTCAGTATCAAGAATGCCTTTTACTTTCGTAAGGTGCTTATCTCTAAGTTCATCTGTTTCAGCCTTAATTTTTGCTCTATCCGTTTCACCATCTTTTCTAGCAATCATGATGGTATTCATCACATCTTCTTGCAATCGGATATATAATTTGCCTATTTTTTTCTCAGTGCTTTCATCTAATTTCAATTCTTTAGAAAGCTCTTCGGGAAACTCTTGAGCTGTAAATGAAGGAAAATTTCTTTGAGCGAATGTAATGCTACTCAGACTTAAAAGAAGGAATGTGAAAATTAGATTTTTCATGATTATGTATTTTGTATTAAATAAATTCATTTAGAATGGCTTCGGACCTCTGCCCCCTCTATCACCAAAACCTTTTTGATTGGTTTTTCCTTTAGGTCGATAAATAAAAGAAACCATAAAATAGCGTGGAAGCACATTGTAGGTACTCGTTTGAATTGAGCTTTCAGTTACCGTTCTGCTGATACTACTGTTTTGATTAAGAATATCTGAAACGGAGAATCGAGCTTCTCCTCTCCTATTTTTGAACATTTTATAGGCGATATGAGCATTCCATTTATAGATATTATCTTGAATCAAATCATCGTCGCCATTATAAATATTTCCGGTAAAAGAGGTATTCAAAATCAACCTTTCAATAGGCTCAACATTTATACTCGCTCTGATATTATTGTGAAGGTAATTACCGTTCAAAGAAGCATTTGCATTGTTGTTGATCCAGTGGTAGGTCCACATACTTGAGATATTGAAGTCGACTCTTTTACTGATATTACTTGATAATCGAATGCCTTGTCCCAATGACTTGTCGTAAGTGAAAGAAGTAATATCGTTAGTGATACCCACGTTTCTTGTGTAACTACCCATTGTCATAAAAGAAATATTGGTTTTGATGGGATTGATTGGTTTGGAGTAAACCATAATTCCTCTGGCATTGATGTAGCCGTCCAAGTTGATGGGGTAAGTATAAGAAGCGCCTTTTCTCACTGGCACACCATTGATTGTGGTGTCATTTTCAGCAATGAAAGTATATTGAGTGACTTTATTGTCGGTTTGTGTCGCTGATAGATTAATGAAGAACATTTCCTTTCTAGCGATATTGAAGTTTCTATAATTGAAACGCAACACATGACTTTCTTCTCCTTCCAAATAAGGGTTACCGGATGAAATATTTAATGGATCACTATAATCTACTACAGATTGTAAGTTGGTGACATTCGGTAAAGAGACATTTTTCTGATAAGAGAAACGTAATCTCTTACTTCTCGAAAACTTATAATTAATGGAAAGAGATGGTAAGAAGTGACCGAAATTCGTAGTGGTATTTTCTTGAGTAGGATAAATGCTTTCATTCAGTAAAGCGGAATATTGGTACTGAAGTGAAGTGGTAATATTCAGTTTTTCTTTCTTGAAAAGTAATCCTGCTTCTGGTCTATAAATATTTTGATTGGAGGTGAATGTATTCGAAAGCTCTTCAATAAAATCCCCATCATTCACATCGTCCATAATATCATATGTTCTAGTATTGACATCCTGCTTTTCCCAACTTTGAAAATAATTGAGCTTTAACTGAAGGTTTTTAGCCAGTTTTTCAGTGAATATTAAATTAGCTGATGTTCTGAATTTTTCAGTGTCCCCAAGAATTCTCTGAGCCGTGGAATCGTTTTGTGTATTATCTCCTTCAAAATAATTGATATTGGTGAAGACATCCTGATAGGTATCGTCATTATGATAATATAATTTCCAATCTAAGGTCAGCGTTCTGCCGTTATCATTTAATTTATGACGAATGAGGAATGAGTTATTAATATCAGCGGAGTTGTTGGCGCTGTATTGTTTCATATCAGAATTATTGAGATCTGTTCCGTCTTTCAAATAAGTATTCGATAAACTGCTGTTGGCACTGTTTCCATTTTCCATTTTGATGGATGGGCGAATACGAATAGAGGTTTTAGGACTTAATTCATAATCCATTCTGAAATTAAAATTATGATTCTCTTTTCGTGAATCGATATCAAGAATTTCATCTACAATCTGATTACTGCTTTCAGAAACAAGGTATTCAGTAGAAGAAGCCTCATCGGTTACATTGTCCACCAACTTGTAGCTATAACTTCCTGTTACGTCAATTTTTTCACCCCAAGAATCAATATAATTAGTACCTAAAAGGTGGGAAGTATTGATACCATTAGATTTAGCAGAAATTTCCCCTGGACTACCATTTCCACGACCTCTTCCACCGCCTCTTCTTCTAGGACCACCCGACGAAAGGTTATCAGACATAAAACCTTGCTGATTGACATTATTACTCAAACCAGTAAATGAAAGACGTTGATCTCCTTTGAAGATATTGATATTACCACCAGCACTATAACGTTCATCAGAACCATAACCCGCCTCTGCTTTCCCGAAATAAGCATATTTTGCATCTTTCTTCGTTACAAAATTGATGGCTTTAGTTCTGTTACCATCATCAAAACCCGTAAATTCAGCCTGATCACTTTTCTGATCAATGACCTGTACATAATCAATCATTTCGGCAGGAAGGTTTTGCATGGCACTTTTGGGGTCATCTCCAAAAAACTCTTTTCCGTCTACCAGTACTTTTTTTACAGTTTCTCCTTCAGAAGTGACATTGCCATTTTCATCTCTGTCCATCCCTGGAATTTTAGAAACCAAGTCTTCGGCTGTAGCATCTTCATGTGTTTTATAATTACTAGAAGAAAACTGTATAGTATCTTCTTTTATCACTACAGGTACATCGCCTACAATCTCAACTTCATTTAATTCTGTAAACATCGACTCCAGAGTAACGTCTAATTTGTTTGTCTTAGGAGTGACCGTTACCATTGAAGCATAATTTTTATACCCCAAATACATGGCTTCTAGCTTATATTTTCCGGCTTCTTTTAGCGTGATTTTATATTCTCCATCCAAATTAGAAAGGACTTGGTATTTATTATTTTCATTGGAAATAGTAATTAACGCATTGACTAATGCTTCTTTATTATCGCCCCCAATAACCTTTCCTTGTAGAAGGATTTCTTGGGACCAAGCCGTTGTTGCGGATATGATTAAAAGGAGTAAAATTATAGGTTTCATTGTTATTGTAATGATGTTAGAAGGATAGTTCACTTGACTCATCACAAAGAAACATAACCTATAAATGTGTTTGAGAAATTTTCAACGAAGGGATAGTTATTTTCAACTAATGAATCCTTAGCCTTCTTTCCCTCTTCGTTTTCGAGTTGTTATACGAAAAAAGCCCTACAAAAAATTGCAGGACTTAGTATTTGGGTATAAAGAATCATACCAATTCATAAAACAACGATTTTAGAGTATTTTAAAACCTTAAAGAGAGATTTTAAACATGTATACTGTCTCAACACTTTATATCTTTTTAATAAAGCTCTCTGTTTATAATTACACTTGATTCTTTTAACGCTTTCTTCGATTTTAATTTTCCCTAATTATGCCCAATTAGTTCCCAAAAAAGGTATAACAACTTACATGTTTCATCATTTTTCAAACAAAAAAAATCCCACCTTCAATAAAGAAGGCAGGATCCTTAGTATTTAACAATAGGTAGTTACACTGTCACAGAAGCTAATAACTCTGCCAATTTCTTACCTGTTTGTTCAGTATTCATACGCTTATCTTCAGGAGTTTCCTCCGTAGCGATATCTAACGTTCTGTATCCGTCTTTCAAGAATTGATCAACAGCACTGATAATCGCATCGCTCTCGTCTTTTAATCCGAAAGAGATATCTAATAATAATGCACCTGAAAGTACAGAAGCGATCGGGTTAGCGATACCTTTACCTGCAATATCAGGAGCAGAACCATGAATTGGCTCGTACAATCCGATTTCTGAACCAACAGAAGCAGAAGGTAACATACCCATAGAACCTGCAATTTGAGAAGCCTCATCTGTAAGGATATCACCAAACATGTTGCCTGTTACAATTACGTCGAATTGCTTAGGGTCACGGATCAATTGCATTGCTGCATTGTCAATGAACATGTGAGTCACTTCTACTTCAGGGTACTCAGCAGAAAGTGCTTGTACTGTTTCTCTCCATAAACGAGAAGATTCCAATACGTTGGCTTTATCTACAGAACATAATTTCTTACGACGAGTCATTGCTGATTCAAAAGCTTGACGAGCAATACGTTCTACTTCCATTTTAGAGTAACGTAACGTGTCAATTGCTTCAGTACCATCTTCGTTACGCTCACGAGGAGTACCGAAGTAGATACCACCAGTTAACTCACGGAAGAAAATAATGTCAGAACCTTGAAGAATTTCAGGTTTGATTGATGAAGTATATAATAACTCATCAAATAATTTGATAGGACGAATGTTTGAGAATAATCCTAATTCCTTACGGATTTTAAGTAGACCTTGCTCAGGACGTACTTTTAAGTTAGGATTGTTGTCATACATTGGCATACCTACAGCACCTAAAAGTACTGCATCAGAAGCTTTACAAGCATCAATAGTTGCTTGTGGACAAGGCTCGCCTGTTGCTTCGATTGCTGAGTGACCAATTAATGCTGGAGAGAACTCAAATGAGTGACCAAAACGCTCACCGATGATCTCTAATATATTTTGAGTAATGCCTGTAACTTCTAATCCGATACCGTCACCTGCAAGTACTGTGATTTTCTTGTTCATGTTTTTGTTTGTTGTTCTTTTTTGAGTTTGAATTAGACATTGAATGCATAAACACGATCTTGCTCGTATTTCGCAATGTTTTCTTTTAAGCTCAATAGATAATCGATATCGTCATATCCATTGATCAAACACATTTTCTTATAGTCGTCAATCTCGAAAGATTGTTTGTTGTCTTCTTTACCTGTGATCCAAGCCGTTTGAGACTCTAAGTCCACTTCTAAAGTAGTCGAAGGATCTGCCTCAATATCAGCAAAAAGCTCTGCTAAGAATTCTTCAGAAACTACTAAAGGAAGTAATCCGTTATTCAAAGCGTTTCCTTTGAAGATGTCTGCGAAGAAGCTTGATACTACGATTTTAAACCCGTAGTCATCAATAGACCAAGCTGCGTGTTCACGTGATGAACCACAACCAAAGTTCTTACCAGCAACTAAAATTTCGCCTTTGTAAGTATCTTGGTTCAATACGAAATCAGCAATTGGCTGATCTTGTTTGTCGTATCTCCAGTCTCTGAAAAGGTTGTCACCAAAGCCTTCTTTAGTAGTAGCCTTCAAGAAACGAGCTGGGATGATTTGGTCAGTATCTACGTTCTCAATATTTAAAGGAACGCAAGTCGATTTTGTATATTTCATGTTGATATTCTCTTTAAATATTAAAATTATGCAGTAGTTAACTCTTCTCTTACATCTACAATGTGACCTTTTACAGCAGCAGCAGCAGCGGTCAATGGAGAAGCAAGTAACGTTCTAGCACCAGGACCTTGACGTCCTTCAAAGTTTCTGTTTGAAGTAGAAATACAGTACATTCCTTCAGGAACTTTATCTTCATTCATACCCAAACAAGCTGAACAACCTGGCTCTCTTAATTCAAAACCAGCCTCAGCATATACTTGATCTAAACCTTCAGCGATTGCTTGTTTTTCAACTTGCTTTGAACCAGGAACGATCCAAACATTTACGCCGTCAGCCTTCTTTTTACCTTTTACAAAATCAGCTACTGCTCTCAAATCCTCAATACGAGCATTTGTACAGCTACCGATAAATACATAGTCGATTGGCTTACCGATTAACGCCTCACCTTCTTTCAAGCCCATGTATTCTAAAGCTTTCTTGTCTGATTCACTCTCCGGAGTAGGAACTGATTTGTCTACACCAACACCCATACCAGGGTTTGTACCGTAAGTAACCATTGGAGCGATATCCGCAGCGTCATAAACAAATTCAGCATCGAAAGTAGCACCTTCGTCTGTTGGAAGTGATTTCCAGTACGCTAATGATTCTTCCCATTTCTCACCTTTTGGAGCAAATTCTCTTCCTTCTAAATAATCAAAAGTAGTTTGGTCAGGAGCGATGATACCACCACGGGCACCCATTTCAATACTCATGTTACAAACGGTCATTCTACCTTCCATAGACAAGTTTTGGATGGCAGAACCAGCAAACTCAACGAAGTAACCTGTACCTCCTGAAGCTGATAATTTAGAAATTACATATAATACGATGTCTTTCGCGCCTACACCATCTTGTAACTCACCATCCACAACAATTCTCATGGCTTTAGGCTTGTTTTGAAGTGTACATTGAGAAGACATTACTTGTTCTACTTGTGATGTTCCAATACCGAAAGCAATTGAACCAAAAGCACCGTGAGTAGACGTATGGCTATCACCACAAACAATTGTTTTACCTGGTTGAGTAACGCCTAATTCAGGTCCGATCACGTGAACGATACCTTGGAATGGGTGGCCCAAACCATAAAGTTTTACGCCAAATTCATCACAGTTTTTTGTTAGCGTTTCTACTTGGTGTCTTGATAAAGCTTCTTTGATTGGAAGATGTTGATCTTTGGTAGGAACGTTGTGATCCGCAGTTCCCCAAGTTTGATCTACACGAGCGAGTTGAATTCCTCTATTACGAAGTCCATTGAATGCTTGAGGGCTAGTTACCTCGTGAATAAAATGTGTATCGATGTATAACACATCAGGAAATCCTTCTTTGCGTTGAACGACATGGTTATCCCATACTTTGTCGAACAATGTTCTCGGTTTGTTGTTGCTCATGTATTTGTTGTTTTTTAATCTTTTCCTATAATTATTATTCCCTTCTGCGGTGACGATTTAGGTTAAAACCTTACATATCACAAGAATATCAGAGAAATATGCTAAAATTTAGAACTATTTTATTCCCTTTTTGTCAGACCGGGAATCTTTGTTGTATTTTTGCCTAAAATCGTTTAATCTTATGCTTTATTAAAACAATTCCCAAGAAGAAAGAGTTTTGATAAAACAAATTGTTGATTAATAGTACAAACTAAAAAAGTCTATAGCTACAAATTTAATATCCTATAGATCGATTTAAAATTCGTTCTGAATTATAATTACGATTTCAGAACCCATTCTAAGGTTAAATAAAGACACTCTAGTTATGCTAATTGAACCGGGTAAACTTCTTGCAAAAATAGATTCGCCAAGTGATTTGCGTGAACTCTCTATGGATAAATTATATCAAGTCTGTGAAGAGTTACGACAATACATCATAGATAATGTATCCATCTATGGCGGACACTTTGGAGCAAGCTTAGGGGTGACAGAGTTAACAACTGCACTCCATTATGTTTACAACACACCTTATGATCGCATCGTTTGGGATGTTGGTCATCAAGCATATAACCATAAAATCCTTACAGGAAGAAGAGACCAATTTCACACTAATCGTCAGTACGGAGGATTATCCGGTTTCCCCAAACGTGACGAAAGTGATTATGATACTTTTGGCGTAGGGCACTCTTCTACTTCTATTAGTGCTGCGTTAGGTATGGCCATTGCTTCTAAAGAAAAAGGAGAACACGACAGGCAACACATCGCCGTAATTGGTGACGGTTCAATGACTGCAGGTATGGCCTTTGAGGCAATGAACCACGCAGGTGCATCAGATGCTAACATTCTCATCATATTGAATGATAATCGAATGGCCATTGATCCCAATCAAGGTGCATTAAAAGATTATTTGACAGATATCACTACTTCTCCATTCTATAACAAGATCAAGGATGAAGTTTGGAATATGCTAGGAAAGGTCAAAAAGATCGGTCCTCATGCTCAACAAGCTGTATCGGCGGCAGAAAATGCTTTAAAGTCAGCATTATTAGAGCAAAGCAACTTATTTGAGGCACTAGGGCTTCGTTACTTTGGTCCTGTAGACGGACATGATATCAATCACTTGGTACATGTTTTTGAAGATTTGAAAAAAATCCCTGGACCAAAAATCCTTCACGCTGTTACTGTTAAAGGTAAAGGTTATGCATTAGCCGAAAAAGATCAAACACTATGGCACGCCCCTGGTAAGTTTGATAAGTTAACAGGTGAAATCAAAAAGAAAGTGCATAAAACTCCGCAGCCGCCTAAATATCAAACAGTATTTGGTGAGACTATTTTAGAAATGGCAAGGGAGAATGATAAGATCATGGGTATCACTCCAGCTATGCCTTCAGGGTGTTCATTGAATATCATGATGAAGGAAATGCCGGATAGAGCTATTGATGTGGGTATCGCTGAACAACACGCTGTAACATTTGCTGCAGGTTTGGCGGCAGAAGGGATGATTCCTTTCTGTAATATCTACTCGACTTTCATGCAAAGAGCTTATGATCAAGTAGTACATGATGCATGTATTCAAAACTTACCTGTGATTTTCTGTCTCGACAGAGCTGGTTTTGCAGGAGCAGATGGAGCTACCCACCACGGTGCTTATGATATTCCTTTCATGCGTTGTATCCCTAACTTAGTAGTGGCTGCACCAATGAATGAAGCGGAACTTCGTCATATGATGAAAACAGCGGTGAATCACAGAACTTCTCCATTCTCTATTCGTTACCCACGTGGTCAAGGTGTAATGCCTGAGTGGAGAGTACCTATGGAAGAAATTGAAGTAGGTAAGGGTAGAACTGTTCAAGAAGGTGAAGAGATCGCAATTTTAACTTTTGGCCATATTGGTAATTATGTCGTACAATTAAGAGATCGCTTCCAAGTAGCAGGTGTCAATCCAGGTCATTATGATATGCGTTTTGTGAAACCAATAGATGCAGAATTACTCACTGAAATTTTTGCTAAGTATGACAAAATTATCACTATCGAAGATGGTGCTCTTATGGGCGGATTTGGTAGTGCTGTTTTAGAGTGGATGATGGACAATCAGTATACAAACAAAACTGTTGTACGATTGGGTATTCCTGATACTATTATTGAGCAAGGAGAGCAAATTGAATTGCAACGTGAAGCAGGTTTTGATCATGATGGTATATTTGATGCAGTCATAAAACTATCATCAGTTGTTTCAGAAGATGTGAAAGTTTTAGAGAAAACGAAGTAATTGGTCTTTCATTTTTATAAAAAGAAGGATTGAGGCAATATTTTTGAAGTAAGGAATGTTTTAAAAGCATAGCTTTTAGGCATTCCTTATTTTTTTGGTTAATTATCAGGCAAAGCATATGATTATTCGTAAAACTATTCGTTTTCGCTTAGGTATCCTTTTTATCGTCAATACTGTTTTACTACTGTCGACATTAGTATTAGTATTTTTAGGTACACGTTCTTTAGTAGAAACGAACGAGTTAACTGAACAATTCAAAAAATGCAACTCTCTCTACACAGAGTCTGAAATCTACTATAAGAATTTCTTATTGGAAGATTTAATTACAGCAGAGTTTTACAAGAAAAGGAAAAGCACTAACACTATCAGGTCCATCAGTTTATTAGACTCTGCTCTCTATACTGTAGAGGAAGTAAGAAAACACATGGACCGTCTAAACGATTCCAGAGCTAAAGAAATGGAGTTTTTACGCTCAGATATGGAACAACTTAAAGCACAGCAAGACTTTTTAATGAGAAAGTACCTTGACCTCGGTTTTAAAGATTGGGGCATGGTAGGGAATATGCGCTCAAAGATTCATAAAATTGAAAAAACAAATATTCCACTCAATATGGGAATGCTTCTCACCATGAGAAGAAATGAAAAAGATTATCTACTAAGAGGAGAGACCAAGTACTTAAAGCTTTTTGATGAAAGCGTAGAGGAGTTTGAACTAGAAATTGTAAGAATGTATCAAGATCGTTCAATGAATGATTTAACAGAGCAACAAGTCAGAACGCTAAGAGCCAACCTTGCAGCCTATCAATTTGGTATGCATAAAGTGGTAGACTTGATGAAAGTGATTGGTAGAGGTCAAAACTCCGGCTTGATGAAAGATGTCTCTGATCTTCAAGAAAAAATCAATACTCGATTAATTTCCTTATCAGAGAAAGTATTATCAAATAGTGAGAATTATGTCAAGTGGATGATGATCACCTTCCTTATTGTATTTATTTTTCAAGCTGTAATCTTAAGTTGGTTCGTATTTATGTTCTCTAAAGCAGTCGGGAAACGCTTCGAATTTTTACAAGGAGTAACACAAAGAATCAACGAAGGAAAATCACTTCTTGAATTTAAAAATGATCAAAAATATAAGTTTGATGAAGTCGCTGAAATTACAGACAATTTATATTCACTAGATGATCAATTACAAGCTGCCAACACGTTCTCTCGAAAGGTAACTGCCGGTGAGGTGGATGTCACATATGATAAAAAGCACAGAGACACCTCTCTTGCTAACGATTTGATACAAATGAGAGACAAATTCCGAAATGTACAAGAGGAAGAAAAGAAACGTAATTGGGTCATCAATGGTATGGCTCAGTTCAATCAGCTCTTAAGAGAAAAAGTAACAAGTCAAGAAGAGTGGTTTGATAATCTTTTACGAAGCATCATCAACTATATAGAAGCAAGTCAAGGTACTTTCATCCTTATCAATGAGGATCAAGCTGGCAGACAAAATCTAAAATTGATGGCACTTTATGCTTATGACAAAAAGAGATATGACGAAAGACAATATGATCTTGAAAATGGTCTTTTAGGACAAGTATATAAGGAACAAAAGATGGTTTATATAGAAGATGTACCCGACAACTACATCAATATATCATCTGGAATGGGAGGAGCGAAACCAAAATGCTTAATCATCTTACCATTGATTTATGGAGATATCATGTACGGTATCTTAGAGATTTCATCATTCTCAGTACTTGACACCTATCATATCGATTTCCTTCAGAAACTATCAGAAATAATAGCTTCTTCAATAGCGGATATGGATACTTCAAGAGTAGTCGTAAAACTTAGAGAGGAGATTGAATTACAGAAGGAAAGGATAAAAGAATTAGAGGCTCTAGTTATCGAAAAGGCTGAGAATTAAGCTTTTTTAGTCAGAAAATAACATAAGTTATACAATTAATACTTAAGGGATGCAAATACTACTGTTCTAAACTGTTGTATTTGCATCCCTTTTTAGTAGCTTTACCATACATATAAACGAGGACTAAAGGCAATACGTGCCTATTTTGAAACTATGAATACTATGAATGGACAGAGAAAACCATCATTTTTAGAATCTATTATACCAATTCTTTTTTTAATTATTATGCTATCCGTCAATGTCTTAATTTTCAAAGACGATGGATTATCAGGCTCTAATCAAGTTGTATTAATGCTCGCTACGGCTGTAGTAGCGATTGTAGCTATATTTAGATTAAAAGTAACTTGGGATGTACTAATGGATGGAATTGTGGATAGTATTGGCTCAGCCATGCCATCTATTTTGATCTTATTAATGATTGGTGCACTTGCAGGTACTTGGCTTTTGGGAGGTATCGTTCCTGCAATGGTTTATTACGGATTAAAAATCTTAAACCCTTCTATTTTCTTATTTGCTACCATTATTATTTGTGCTATCGTTTCGGTTGCAACAGGTAGTTCATGGTCTACCATTGCCACAGTAGGTTTAGCACTATTGGGAATTGGTAAAACACTAGGAATGTCTGAAGGTCTAGTAGCAGGTGCTATTATCAGTGGTGCTTATTTTGGAGATAAAATGTCTCCGTTATCAGATACGACAAACCTTGCTCCAGCAGTAGCAGGCACTGACTTATTCACGCATATCAAATACATGACGCTTACAACAGTACCGTCATTTACGATTGCTTCGATTTTATTTTTAATCATTGGTTTTGGTTACGAATCAACAGTTTCACAAGCTGACGTTCATGAAGTATTGACAGCTTTGGAAGCATCATTCAATATCTCTCCTTTCTTATTTGTTGTACCTGCATTGGTTGTTTTCTTGATTGTAAAGAAAGTACCAGCTTTGCCAGCCTTATTAATTGGTTCATTGGCAGGAGCAGTTGTAGGATTAATAGCACAACCACAAATTGTTGATCTTTTAGCAGGAGATTTAGCAGGAGATTGGAAAGGATCTTACTTAGTCTTAATGAAGTCAATGTACGAAGGTGTATCCATCTCATCAGATAACACAATCGTTTCAGAATTACTTTCATCAAGTGGCATGGTAGGTATGTTGAATACGATTTGGTTGATTTTAGTAGCGATGGCATTTGGTGGAGCAATGGAAATCAGTGGTATGCTGACAAAAATTACAGAAACTATTATTTCTAAAGTAACAAGCGAAACAGGATTATTTGCTTCAGCTGCATCCACTTGTGTATTCTTTAATATTACAGCTTCTGATCAGTACCTGTCTATTGTAGTACCAGGTAAAATGTATGCAGAAGCTTTTAAAGAAAAAGGATTAGCACCAGAGAACTTAAGTAGAACATTAGAAGATACAGCAACGGTAACATCAGTATTAGTACCATGGAACACTTGTGGCGTAGCACAGTCTACGGTATTAGGTGTGGCTACATGGGCTTACATTCCGTATTGCTTCTTCAACTTATTAAGTCCGATCATGACAGTATTGTTCGCAGCATTAAAAATCAAGATCAAGCGACTTTCAACAAAAGAAGAAGTGGAAGCTTAGAAAGTTCCCTTCTCTTTTCTTCAAAGAGTACTACCAAAACGGGTGGTGCTCTTTTTTTTTCTAAAAATCACTTTTTTAAACATTTGACACATCTAATAGTTACCATTTTAACACCATTTTAGGGTTTAAAATGGTATTTATTTAATAATTGTAAATAATATTTTAAAGAATCCGTTTGTATTTATAAACTTTTTATTACATTTACATCAGATAAGACATTAAAGATTAAAAAACATAAAGATTTTTGATTGATAATGGGTTAATAAAATTAGGTTTAACAGGAAAGAGCTCGCTGCTTCAGCTAGCTTTTTTTGTTTTTATACACTTCTGTATTTTTTACAGAAATAAAAAGGGTGAAAAGTCAAATAAACTTTTCACCCTTTTTATATTTCAATGGTTAATTATCAGATGTATATATGATTTAAACATCCTTCCTCAATCTCAGTTCCGAAGGATAATAATTATTCAAACGGTTTGGCAATACTTTCACCCAACCTAAGGCAAGTCCTTTATATTTGATGATGGCCCAACCTTTTACACCAGGAATAGTTTTAACGCTCATTTCCTGTTTTTTCAAGAAATCAATAGCGTCTCTATATTCAACATCCAATGTAGGAATATTGGAAGCAACAATATTTGAAACAGCTAATTCGTGATCTGGAATCAGTTGACCATTCTTTTTATTGAAGCGTCCCATTTTAATACCTTGATGACGGAGTTTTTGAGTGACTTTCATGATTTTGAAATCTTGTACCATATGAGACGGAATAGCGTATACATCTTCTCCGTCTTGGTAGAATTCAAAATCTTTTCCGCTTTCCAACCATTTTCTTAATTCTTCTGACTCTCTCTTTTTCACCATAAAGACAGATTTCATCTTTTTAGGAGAAACACTGAATTTTTGATGGATAGAAGGTTCCCCTTTCTTTCTGAAAGCGGTTAGGAATAATCCCTCTCCTTTTGTCTTATGGAAAATAAAGCGGTAACCGATGGCTTTAACCCCATTTCTTTCCACTTCTATGGTACTGATTCCCCAAGAAGGATCAATATCGATTTCTAATGGTTCAAACTCATCTGATTCTAGAATTTGAGCTAAACGTTCCTCGTTTTCTTGAGGAGCGAAAGTACATGTACTATAAATATATAAGCCACCCGCCTTTAAGGCATGAGGGATATGATCCACAATACTCTCTTGGATAGAAGCACAAGAATCTACTAAAGACGTTGACCAAAGTTCAGAGGCTTTAGGGTCTTTTCTAAACATGCCTTCTCCTGAACATGGAGCGTCTGTCACTACTACATCAAAGTATTCTCTTAATGGAGCAAAGCTTTCAGCGTAATTACCTGTTACTAATGTATTAGGGTTTCCCCATCTTACAAGGTTGTCAATTAATGGCAGGGATCTTTTGCCTACGATTTCGTTCGATACTAAAACACTCTTAGGTGTCAGAAGAGAATTGATCAATGTACTTTTTCCACCTGGAGCAGCACATAAATCCAATACTCTAAGGTCTTTTTCTAATGGAGCATGTTGTTTTAGTGCTTTCCAAAGGAACATAGAAGAAGCCTCTTGTACATAATAAGCACCTGCAAAAATCAAAGGATCCTCAGCAAACGATGGACGCTTGGCTATATATTGAGCTTCGTCGCACCATGGCACCGGAGTGGTATCTGAAAATGTAATCTCTGCAGGCTTAAAAGGGTTGGTTCTGTAAGATACAGGTACCTGTCCATCAATAGCTTCCTTGAAAGCATCAAAGTCCTCAGCAGAAATTTGTCCTTGAAGACGTTCAGTAAATTTTTTCGGTAGATTTTCAGATCTATTTCCCATGGTGAACTCCTATTATTGTCATCATTATTTCATTAGGGAGACATAAGGTCTGCCCGTATAGTGCGAATATTGTAATTTTTCGTTAATGAATACTGTTATGTTGAATATTATTCGGATTTTTTACAAAATATACTTAGTTTTGCACCCTGAAAATTTTATGTAACACTCGAAGTAACTACGAATTGAGGGGAGCATTATTCGGCACGCGTCATCGCTGTCAAAAGGATATTGTAACGTGAAATTCAAGTTTTTCGCAAAACTAATTTGTGGTTTTATGGATTATTTAAGCCCTGAGTACAAAAAAGAGATCTTTACTTCATACGGTAAAGGTGAAGGAGACACTGGTTCACCAGAAGCTCAAATCGCATTGTTCACTAAGCGTATCCAACACTTAACGGAGCACTTAAAATCGAACAAAAAAGATCACTCATCTCGTCGTGGTTTGATGAAGTTAGTAGGTAAGCGTCGTTCTATGCTTGACTATGTAGCTAAAAAAGACATCAACCGTTACAGAGCGATTATCAAAGAACTTGGTATCAGAAAGTAATTCTTTCTGGTGTAAAAATACCACTCAGGGGATTCCAAAATCTGGAATTCCCTTTTTGTGTATTTATACATTGCCTTTTATTTTGAATAATTTATTGAAATAAAAGACTGGCAAGAAGTGATTTATCCATAAAAAATCACTAATTTTTGGGGTTGGCAAAAGTTCGCTTTTACTGGCTCTAATTAAAGTACTTGGACTAAAGTAATTTCAACAAATCTTTACAGCAATCCTAGTATGAATGCAGATAGGACTAGGTCCTTAAATATCTGCTTTGTTTGAAGAAAATATTAAAAACACAACAACACGATGTTTGAAAACGTGATTAAAAAAACAGTTGCCCTTCCTGACGGACGTGAGATTTCATTAGAAACAGGTAGAATGGCAAGACAAGCAGACGGATCGATCGTTTTGCGCATGGGAAATACAATGCTATTAGCAACTGTTGTTTCTAACCCAGAGAAAAGAGAGGGTGCTGACTTTTTGCCACTTTCAGTAGATTATCAAGAAAAATTTGCGTCTGCAGGTAAGATTCCAGGAGGTTTCTTAAAAAGAGAAGGACGTTTAAGTGATCGTGAAATCTTAATCTCTCGTTTAGTGGATAGAGCTATCCGTCCATTATTCCCTTCTGACTATTATCATGACACTCAGATCATGATTTCTATGATCTCAGCAGATAAAGACGCTTTGCCAGACGCATTGGTGGCATTAGCAGCATCTGCAGCATTATCAATCACAGACATTCCTTTTGATGGCCCTATCTCAGAAGTTAGAGTAATCAAAGATACTAACGGTGAGTACATCGTTAACCCAACTCCAGCACAGATGGAAGGTTGTACACTAGATCTAATGATCGGTGCTACTGCTGAAAACATCACAATGGTAGAGGGTGAAATGCAAGAAGTGGGTGAAGATGAAATGATCGAAGCGATTAAAGTAGGTCATGAGGCTATCAAAACTCAGTGTGCAATTCAAGTAGAATTAAGAGAAGCAGTTGGCGTTACTGAATACAGAGAGTTTGTAGGTGACGTTGAAGACGAAGCTTTAAAAGAAGAAGTTTTCACTGCTCTTTATGATAAATTATATGCAGTAGCAGCTCAAGGTATCAAAGGTAAGTCAGAGCGTAAGGCGGCTTTCACTGAAGTGAAAAAAGCATACTTCGAGGCTTTACCAGAAGATGAAGAAACTGAAGAGAAGTTACCGCTTATCAAGCGTTATGTAGCTAAATGTGAGAAGAAAGCTTCTCGTGATTTAGTATTAAACACGAAGAATCGTTTAGACGGTCGTGATTTAGAGGAAGTAAGACCAATCGTTCCTGAGGTAGATGTATTGCCTTCAGCGCACGGTTCTGCTTTGTTCACTCGTGGTGAAACTCAATCATTGACTACGGTTACTTTGGGAACTAAAATGGACGAACAAATGTTAGATTCAGCAATGGAGTCTAGCTCTAGCAAGTTCATTCTTCACTACAACTTCCCTGGTTTCTCAACTGGTGAAGTAAGACCAAACAGAGGTCCTGGACGTAGAGAAGTAGGTCACGGTAACTTAGGTCATAGAGCTTTACAAAGAGTTCTTCCTCCTGAAAATGAAAACCCATACACTATCCGTATCGTTTCTGATATCTTAGAATCAAACGGTTCGTCATCAATGGCAACAGTTTGTGCAGGTTCATTAGCACTTATGGATGCAGGTGTGAATATCACGGGTACTGTATCAGGTATCGCAATGGGTATGATCTCAGAAAACGATCCTGATACAGGTGAATTAAAATATGCGATCTTATCAGATATCTTAGGCGATGAGGATCACTTAGGTGATATGGACTTCAAAGTAACAGGTACTGAAAAAGGTATTACAGCATGTCAAATGGATATCAAAGTTGATGGTCTTCCATATGAGGTATTGAAGCAAGCTTTAGAACAAGCTAACAGAGGTAGAGCTCACATTCGTGAAGTAATGGATGAAGTAATCTCAACTTCAAGAGATGACTTGAAACCACACGCTCCACGTAGTTTTGTGATGATGATTCCTCAAGACTTAATCGGTGCAGTAATTGGACCAGGTGGTAAAGTGATCCAAGAGATCCAAAAAGACACTGGTGCAACTATCGTTATCGAAGAAGTAGAAAACCAAGGTCAAGTAAGTTTCTTTGCTGTTGATAAAGTAGCAATGGACGGTGCTGTAGATAGAGTAAAAGCTATCGTAGCTCAACCTGAAGTAGGTGAAACTTACCCTGGTACTGTAAAATCATTACAGCCATTCGGTGCATTCGTTGAATTTATGCCTGGTAAAGAAGGTTTATTACACATCTCAGAGATCGCTTGGGAGCGTACTGACAATGTGGAAAGCATCTTGAAAGTAGGTGACAAAGTTGATATCAAGTTACTTGAAATCGATCCTAAGACAGGTAAATTCAAATTATCTCGTAAGGCTTTATTACCAATGCCTGAAGGTTATACTCCTCCTCCTCCACGTGAGAGAAGAGATCGTAATGACCGTGGTGGTGATAGAAGAGGTGGTTTTAACCGTGGTGGTGATCGCGGTGACCGCAGAGATAGAGGCGATAGAGGTGACCGTGGTGGTTACAACAGAAGATAATAACTTATTAAAAGACAGTTTAGTGAATACTTAAGATTTATTTTGAGTATTTGCTAAACTTTATATGTCTTTTTTTAGTCAATTATGTAGTGAATTTATGAACTGCACAATATTTGTAGTGATAAATTCCTGATTATAAATATTTTCTCAAGAAATTCCTTATCTTATAAGAATACTTTTGGGAAAATCTTAACAATGGCAAAAAAGAACGGATGAGACAACTCAAGATCAGTAAACAGATCACGAACAGGGAGTCACAGTCGCTGGACAAATACTTACAAGAAATCGGTAAGGTTGACCTGCTAACACCTGATGAAGAAGTAACTCTTGCAAAGCAAATTCGTGAGGGCGATCAAATTGCATTGGAGAAATTAACGAAAGCCAACTTACGTTTCGTAGTTTCTGTAGCTAAGCAGTATCAGAATCAGGGACTTTCTTTAGGTGACTTGATCAACGAAGGTAACTTGGGTTTGATTAAAGCTGCCCAACGTTTCGACGAGACTCGTGGTTTTAAGTTTATCTCTTATGCAGTATGGTGGATTAGACAATCTATCCTTCAGGCATTAGCAGAACAATCACGTATCGTACGTTTACCATTGAACAGAGTAGGTTCATTGAACAAGATTTCAAAGACTTTCTCTGAATTGGAACAACGTTATGAACGTGAACCATCTCCAGACGAACTGGCAGAAGTTTTAGATGTAACTACAAACGAAGTTGTAGATACAATGAAAATTTCTGGTCGCCACGTATCTATGGATGCCCCTTTCGTACAAGGTGAAGAAAATAACCTTTACGACGTGTTGGAAAACGACATGGAGGAAAAGCCAGATACAGAGTTGATGAATGACTCTTTACGTAAAGAAGTTCAACGTGCCCTTTCAACGTTAACAAAACGTGAGGCAGATGTAATTACTTTATACTTCGGATTAAACGGAGAGCATTCAATGACATTAGAAGAAATTGGAGAGAAATTTAATTTAACGCGTGAACGTGTGCGTCAAATTAAAGAAAAAGCCATCAGACGTCTACGTCATACATCAAGAAGTAAAGCATTAAAACCTTACTTAGGATAGTCAAAAGTAAGTTCTTTTAATGTAACCATATAAAAAGGGTCAGTTATTCATTTAACTGACCCTTTTTATAAAATTAAAATAAATGTGCTATTCTCAAAAAACTCTTTTTCTATAAGTTTCTGTTCTTGTAAGAAAAAGCTCTAACTCACTTAATAAGTAAAAGCGTGAACTTTATTACTGAGCATTGATTTCATCAATTTTCATATAAATATCCTTAACAACAGGGCTATCTTTCATACCAATACCTTCGTAAAGTGAAATTGCTCTTCGATAAGATTTTAAAGCATTAGCTTTTTGTTCTTCGCCCATTTTAGCATAAAGGTCTCCTAACTCTTTAATGCAAGTCACATGCTCTAGGGTCAAAGCTCCATAATAGCCTTCTCTAACTTTTGCTACGCTTTTCAGTGCCTTTTCAGCTTTTACTAAACTGTCTTGTGATGAATATAATCTAGACAAGCTATAAAGAGAGTTTCCATAATCAATATGTTGTTTACCCATATTTTTCTCTCTTGTCTCAAGACCTTTGAGTATTTCTGCTTCCGCATCTTCAAACCTTTTTCTTTCAATATAAAAGAAGGCTAAACTATCCAAAGCTTGTCCGTAGCTTGTATGCTTATCCGATAAATGCTGTTCAGCATCAGTAATTGCTTTTTGATAGAGCTTCTCCGCTTCAGCTTCTTTCTTTTGCTTGCTATTGACTCTTGCCAATGTGATAGTGGCTACAATTCCTTCTGGAGACTTTTCTTTCCCTAGTTTTTGATAGGTAGCCAAAGCCTTTTTAGAATATTGTTCCGCTAATGGGATGTTATTTTGAGTAATTTCAATTTCTGCTAATTCCACATAGGTAGCAGCCACATGTGTACTGTTTTCTGTATGTGTGGCAATATTAGCAGCAAGTTTCTTTTTGATAAAGTTATAGGCATCTTTTGGAGAGTTAAGTTTTTCATCCAAATGAATAGCCAAGCGTTCTACCTCCGTGATATACTTCGGGTTTTTGATTGTTATGGCCTTCGCTAAATTATCAATATACTTATAGTAAGATTGAATAGCTGCACTTTGTTGGCCTGTTTTTTCTAACAAAGAAGCCTCTTGAAGATAAAGCTGTACATAGGTTGATTTTGGAGCCTTTAGCTTTTCATAAGCTGCAATCGACATGCTCAGCTGTATAGAAGCCTCATCAATTCTTTTTAAGCCCATAAAAACCTCAGCTTGTTCAGAAAGAATCTGAGCGTATTCATCCGTACCTTTTAATGTTTTACCTGCTAGGTCTTCAAGGTTTCTATACATTGCATCAGCTTCTTTGTATTTACGGCCCCTCAAGTACAATCTAGCATATTTATGATAAGTGATAGCATAACCCTTCGATGCCTTACCACTTGTTTTTTCTCTAGTGATTAACGCTTTTTGATAATATACATCAGCTTGAGGAAAATTCTTCATGTACAAGCTATTATCTGCAATAGCCTGTTGCGTATCTCCCATTCTTTTAGAGACAGCATTTCCTGATTTTACTAATAATTTTTCAAGAGAGGTATAATAGATATTGGCGTTCCCTAAGTCTTTTTGAGCTTCATAAGATTTCGCTAAGAATTCGATGTTAAGCATATAGTCAGGGTGTGTATCTCCGATGGTTTCAACACCGACACTTCTGGCTGTTTGAAATTTTTGAATTGCTTTATTGTAATTTTTCTGGTCAAATGCCGCTTTCCCTTCTGCAAAGTACGTATTAAAATTTTGAGCAAAACTATTAGAGGATAGGAAGATAAAAAAGACGACGCTAGAAAATAAGTATTTGATAATTTTCGTCATAATAAAAGACAAGTATTTATTTATACATGTTCTACCGGAGTATTCGTATTGATACGAATACTTTTATAAATTTAAGTTAATCTATCTTAAACTAAGAGATTAAGAGTACTTTATCTTAATGCAAATCTTGGTCCTAATGTGATTTGTTAAATGATTTTGGTAGAATTGCAATAGAATAATTAAGAATATTTACTAACCATACGAGAATAATGAAAAAATGGATTCAAGTTTTACTTGTTTTGATACTATCATCACAGGTAATTGCCTCTGATTTAGGTCCAAAAAAGCAACTAGATGAAGGAATGTGGTTGCCAATGTTTGTTTCGCGTCTGAACTACACAGACATGAAAAAAGAAGGTCTCAAGCTTACAGCTGAAGAGATCTATAGTGTCAATAACAGCTCTCTCAAGGATGCAATCGTTCACTTTGGTGGATTTTGTACAGGTGAAATCGTATCTGACAAAGGTTTGATTTTCACAAACCATCACTGTGGTTATGGAGGAATTCAATCGGTAAGTACTGTTGAAAACGATTACTTAACGAATGGTTTCTTTGCAAAAAGTCACGACGAAGAAAAGCCAATTGATGGATTATTTGTACGTTTCTTACAACGTATGGATGATGTATCTGAAAAGGTAAATAAAGAGCTAGAAGGTCTTTCTGGTGCTGAAAGAGCTAAAAAAGCACAAGAAGTAATGGCTGGAATCAAAGCTGAAAAAGAAGGTGAACTGAACAACGATAGCTATGAAGTAGTTGTTAAATCTTTCTTTGAAGGAAACGAATTCTATATGTTCGTTTATGAGCGTTATGATGACATCCGTTTGGTAGGTAACCCTCCAGAAGCTGTAGGTAAGTTTGGTGGTGACACTGACAACTGGATGTGGCCAAGACACACTGGTGACTTCTCTATTTTCCGTGTTTATGCGAGCAAAGATAATAAGCCTGCTAAATACTCTGAAGATAACATCCCTTACACTCCTAAACACCACTTACCTGTTTCTATCAACGGTGTTAAAAAAGACGACTTTGCAATGATTATGGGTTACCCTGGATCAACAGACCGTTATTTAACTTCTGAAGGTGTAAAACAACAAATTGAAGTATTCAACCCATTATTTGTTGAAATGCGTGATGCGATCTTAAAAACTTGGAGAAAGCATATGGATGCTGATCCAAAAGTAAGATTACAGTACGCTTCAAAATATGCGAGTACAGCCAACTATTGGAAATACTTTATTGGTCAAACTAAAGGTTTGAAACGTCAGCATGTAATTGAGAAAAAACAAGCAGAGGAAAGTAAATTCAACACTTGGATTGCTCAAGATACTGAACGTAAAAAAGAATATGGTGAAGTAACTGACATGTTAAAAGACGGTTATGAAGGCAAAAGAGATGGCCGTGTAGCACTAGTTCTTTTAACACAAGGTGGTTTCCGTATAGAAGCAGTAATGCAAGCAAGAAAAGCAGCTCGTTTTGTGGGTGAAGTTTCTGCTGAAGAAGTTTCTGAATCAGTAATTAAAGACGCTAAAGCAAGTGCTTTAGAGCAAGCAAAAGGTTTCTTCAAAGATTACGACTATGCTACAGACAAAGAGTTAGCAGTAGTGTTATTAAAGAAATACAAAGAGGTACTTGGTCGTTCTGAAAATAAAAACCTTCCTGTTCCTTCAGTTTATGAGTTAATTGAAAGAGAGTTCAATGGTGATTATGAAGCATATGTAGAAAAAGCATTTACTACATCTGTTTTCTCTGACCAAGAACGTATGGAAGCATTTATCAATGATCCTTCTGCAACTATTTATGAGGAAGATATGCTAACGCAATTGCACAACGAATTCTTCCAATCTTACCTAGCAGTAGCACAAGGTGAACAAGAAGCTGAGATGAAAGTTGAAGATGGTAACAGATTATATGTGAAAGGTATTCGTGAAATGAATCCTAATAAATCATACTATCCAAATGCTAACTCTACAATGCGTTTGACTTACGGTACTGTAAAAGATTACATTCCTGGTGACGCAATGTTCTATGCTTATTATACTACTTCAAAAGGTTTATTAGAAAAAGAAGATCCTAAAAACCATGAATTTGTTTTACCAAAAGAAATCAAAGAAAAAGTAGTCAACAAAGACTTTGGTAGATATGCAGATCAAAATGGTGAGTTGCGTATTGCATTCATCACTAATAACGATATCACTGGTGGTAACTCAGGTTCTCCTGTAATCAACGGTAACGGTGAATTAATCGGTTTAGCCTTTGATGGTAACTGGGAAGCAATGAGTGGTGATATTGCTTTCGAACCAAAATTACAACGTTGTATCAATGTAGACGTTCGTTATGTACTTTGGACAATTGATAAAGTATATGGAGCGAAAAATATTGTAGATGAAATGACAATTGTTGGAGGTAAGAAAGGAAAAGGAAAAGCTTACGAAGAATTAATGCCTGCAAAGTATTAATTCTAAATGTAGCATTTAATGGAAAGGTTGGTTTGTATTATACAGGCCAACCTTTTTACATTTATAAAAAGGATATACAATGGATAACTTACTCTACACCCTTCAACAAAAAGCAAAATATCACCAACCGCTTATGGTCGGAATCTCTGGAATCGACGGTTCTGGAAAAGGATATATAGGTCAGAAATTATTTGATGGATTAACATCCAGAGGAGTGAAATGTGAATTAATAGGGATTGATGGGTGGTTAGAACAGCCTTCCCGTCGTTTTTCAAAAGAAAATCCAGCACAGCATTTTTATCAAAACTCTTTTCGTTTTAAGGAGATGAATGAGCAGTTGCTGAAACCCTTAAAGCAAACGGGTAATGTTGATTTTATTGCCCAACATTCCGCCCCAGACAATAGTGAAGACCTTGTAGATTTTCATTATCAGATCAAGGATGTTGAGATCATATTGGTAGAAGGTATTTTTCTCTTTCAGGAACAGTTTGATTTTGATTATCGAATTTGGATTGAATGTAGTTTTGAGACTGCCTTTCAACGTGCGTTGGAAAGAAATCAAGAAGGTTTATCCAAAGAGGAATTGAAAGAAGATTATTACACTACCTATTTTCCTGCACAAGAATTACATTTTGAGCATGACCAACCTAAAAAGAGAGCAGATTTTTTTGTGTTGAATGATGGGGAATGAAGAATGTTTTATTGCTATTCTATTGGTTAATTAACCGCCCTCAATGATTTAGGAAGCAACCCAAACTTTTTCTTAATGCTTGATGAAAAATGAGAGGGGTTTTTATAGCGAAGCATAAATGCAATTTGATTGATTGCAAAAGACGAATTTTGAAGAAGGTCTTTTGCTTTTTCTAATCGCTCTTCCTTAATAAACTGATGGGGAGTTTGATCGTAAACCCTTTTGAAATCTTTTTGAATACTACTTTCTGAAATGAAAAATTGTTCAGAAAGGTGTTTTAAGGACAATTCCTCATCAAGGTTTTTAAGAATATATTTTTTAATATCCAATACTCTTTGTAATTGAAGCTGATGATAGTGAGTATGCTGTTCTGTATCTACTTTTTTGATGAGCAATAAAAACTCCGCTAAAATATTATACCCATAACATTTTATCATCAATTCCATCCAATCATAATCTCCCTCTAAATCCACAATTTGCTTTAGTAGAACTTGAATTTTATGAGGACAGAAGTGGTAAAAAGTAAAAGGAGTATCACTGTCAAGTAAATCACGCATTACTGAAAGTCTACTATCCTGCAATTCACTGAAATTAATTCTATTGATATAAAAAGTGATAATCACAAAATCTTCTCCTTTTGGAATGTCTATATATGTTTCATCTTTCGTATTAGACCATGAGATTTCAAAAGATGAAGTGTTGTTATTTAATGGCGTTTTATTTCTGCCAGAATGATAGGCGGGCATATTTGAAAAAACCAATGGAATGATATCATTGTATTTATTAGCCTTTCTTATGAGATGTACATTTTCAGTTGCACGTCCTTTTGCAATGCTAATTTCTACACCTATTTCAAAAGCTAATGTTAAATAGAATATGTTCAATTCAGGTGAATTGACTTCTACGATTCCATAATTTTCTTCAACACCATAATCGTCACATAATTTTTTAGAGATTACACTTGCATTCCCTGCTTCAATAATAAAATCCATATTCCTGTTTTTGGTTATTTTTTTGAATTATCATAGCATATATACCTAAGGAAACGACGTTTGAGATAATATGTTTTTAAAAAACATCACATTAAGAATTATTCAACAACTCTTCCTTTAGGGAGATCTTCTCAACATCTATTTTCATCGGTTATGACACTTAAAAGTATATTAAAAGTAGCACTCTTTGTCATCTTCTATTCCTTGGTTTTACAGGTGAAAGCACAAGATTTTGAAAAATCTGAAAATCTTACCCAACAGTTATGGACAAGTTATAAAGTTACTTATAGTTTAAGTGACAACATGAATATTGTCAGTGATTTAGGCTATAGAACTGTTTCACCGAAAGCATGGAATAGATATTATATCAACCCTGGAGTTGAGATCACTTTACCTAAAATAATGTTTAAGAAGTTAAAATACAAAGAGTCTTTGTCAGGAGGGTTAGCTGTATTTTATACTGATAATAAAGTACTTGAAAATAAACTTGAATTAAGACCCTACCAAGGTTATGCTTTAGATTGGCCAAACTGGAAGCGATTTAGATTAAGACATTCACTAAAATTGGAGGAGCGTTTTGAGATGAATACAAAACAATGGGACAATAATTTCGGAATGCGTTTTCGTTATTTATTCGACCTTAATTTTAGGTTACAAGGAGATTTACTCCCAGAGGCTAAAGGTATTTACTTTCCAATGTCTATTGAATTTTTCTGGAACCTTATTGGAGTAAAACAATTCAATGATGTGGTAAGAACAAGTGCTGGAATTGGTGCTATTCTAACACCGAAATGGGGAGTAGAAATGAGAGCCGGTTATCATTATTCAAGAGATACAATTACAGAAAATTTTTCTACAAACGATATTATTTATCAAGCCAAAGTTTTCTTTAAAATCAACTAATTTTTCCTATACCAAATTTCATTATTAATTATGAAAACAATCATTACACTTTTTATTATGTCTTTATGTGTAAGCTTTTCTTTTGCACAAACAAAACCAAAGTTAGTTCTTCAGATTACGGTAGATCAATTAAGAGGTGATATGCCGTTCAGCATTCAAGACCGATGGACAGAAGGTGGCTTCAAATATCTATTAGATAGCGGAGTATGGTATGCTAATGCACATCATCCCCATGCTAATACAGAAACAATTGTAGGTCACATAACACTTTCTACGGGAGCTTACCCATCTTCACATGGTATGATAAGTAATGCATGGTTTGATTATGAAGAGGATCGCTTGGTCTATAATATTGAAGATAATGCGTACGATGCAACGGGAGGGAAAAGTAGTAGAGATCAAGCATCAGAAGTAGATCATTCTCAAGTATCAAAATCGGAAGGAAGGTCGCCACATAATATTCTTACCACCACATTTAGTGATGAAATGGCAAGTGCTTATGGTCCTCAATCAAAAATATTTGCAGTATCTGGCAAAGACAGAGGTGCTGTATCTATGGCAGGGCATAATGGGAAAGCCTTTTGGTACAGCACAAAAGATGGAGCGTTTACATCAAGTACCTTTTATTATGATGAATTTCCGAAATGGGTAAGCAAATGGAACGGAAACAAGAAAGCAGACCAATATAAAAATGACTTCTGGAAGCTTATGAATGACATCAAAACGTATAGATTTGGAGAGGAAGACGACCGCCCTTTTGAAAACCCTGAAGATATAGGTTACGGAAAAGTGTTTCCACATCCGTATGGCGATAGTAAGTATTATTATACTCTGTTGATGGCGAGTCCGGTAGTGGATGAACTTACAGTGGACTTTGCAAAGCAATTGATAGTTGAAGAAAATATAGGTCAAGATGATGTGACAGATTATTTGAGTATCAGTTTATCAAGTACAGATTATATCGGTCATCTATTTGGACCTAACAGTTTAGAAAGTGAAGATAATTTAATTCGATTAGATCAGAACTTAGCCAATTTATTTCAATTTATTGATCAAAAAGTAGGCTTAGAAAATACCTTGATTGTTTTATCATCAGACCATGGAGCTCCTGAATCAGCACAATCTTTAAAAGCAAAAGGCTTCCCAGTAGATGTATTAGATATTAGCCAACTTGATCTTACTGAAATTGATTTAAAGTTGAAAAAGCAATTTGGTATTGGTAAAGAAGTCATCAAGCTTAATTACGTACCTTATGTCTATTTAGATCGAAAACTCATCAAAGAAAAAGGATTAGATCTAGGCGAAGTATCTAAAGTAATTGCAGAGGAACTGACAAGAATTGATGGAATTGCTTATGCCTATACGAGCACGGATGTGGCCATGGGAAATTTAGCAGATACACCAATTACAAGACGAGTATTGAATAATTATCACCCGAAACGTTCTGGAGATATTTATATAATCAACGAACCGAATTGGAGTTTTACAGTAAACGGAGATATAGCTTTAGTCAATCATGGATCGCCTTGGAGCTATGATACTTCAGTTCCCGTAGTATTTGTTGGAAATCACTTGGAGAAAAAAATGGTTTATTCTGAAATTTCAACAATTGATATCGCCATTACGCTATCAAAATATCTAAAGATTTTAGAGCCTTCAGGGGCAGAAGGACAGCCTTTGGAAGAAGTGTTAAACACCCAGTAAATTCAGTTTTTGTTAACCTTTAATTATTGAAAGAGCACCTATTCCTAAACGAAATTTAGGAGTAGGTGCTCTAAACTATTTACTTAACTGACCTTTCGCTCACCAAAAATTTGCGAATGGTAAAAGTATAAATATAAGGATGCTAAATTAAGCTGTTTTT
>NZ_JACVVP010000062.1 GCF_014534745.1 Flammeovirga sp. EKP202 | reverse complement strand
AGGCTAATAAATCATCATTCATAACATGACAAAGATAACAACATTATGTTTTTTGCCCACTTTTTGTTGTTGACCCAAAATACATTTTCATAGTTCGCTATCAAGGTATCTTTGAAATGCACTACTAATTATCTTTTCAAAATAAATTCCATCATATTCATATTTAACACGTATTCTTTCGTATGATTTACCATCAAAAATAAAAGTATTTGAATTATGAATTTCAGTTGTGCTCATTTTTACTTCTACCATACTAATCGACCATTCATTATTTTTCTCAATCCATAATTTTTGTTTGCTATATTTCTGTGGTATTCTTATTGGTTTCATATTTTTATCATAGTAGGTTTCTAGTTCATCAAACAGATCTTTTTCTGCTAAAATTAAAAAAGCTAACAGTCTTTCTTTAATAGTGCTACTTTCAATATCAATACTTTCAATTTTTGTTGAAAATAGTTGTTTTAAACGTGTTATGTTATTTTTAAATAATTCAACTAAAGAAAAGAAGAAAAAGTTAATGAGCTCACTCAAATTTGTAAAGTGTTTATCTCTAAGGTAATAGTTATTCTTACTTATGGGCCACTCATCATATAATTTCTGAGGATCAAATATTTCATTTAACTTAATTAACTCCCTTAATGTTAAAGAATCTTTTTCAACATAAAGTTCAAAAAGAGGAATCACAAATTGTTTTATGTAAACTGATTCTAATGGATTATTATTTCTAAGAACCTCGGAACTACCAAACCAACTATTTATTATAAGCTTTATTGTATCACCATTAGAAAAATTGAAGGGTTTCGTAGAGTAAAACTTATTGATAAATCCTTCAAAAGCTAAACCACTTTGCATACCATACCAATGCTCGTACAAACTTTTGAAATTTTCAATATCGCCAACTATTATAGTTTTGTTAAAGCCAAATTTATTTACATTTTCTCCGTCTACTTGATAATCTTCGTGTGCCGCAAAAATATTTAATATCCTAAATAAATGACCTGGATCTAGCCTATCTAGGTCATCTACAATTAGTACTTTTTCTCCTTCTACTTGTTCAAGTAAATCACATATTAAAATAGTAATGGTATCTCTTTCATAAACACTACCTTTAACTTCCTGAAATGAAGAAAAGAAGATTTCAATTTTTTCAAGATTTGAAGAATCAATTTTTTGCCTATATGTATCAAACTCTTCTTTCTTACTTTCAATATTTTTCACTAATGCTGATAACTTCACTCCTGAACTAAAAACATCAAATACTTTACTCAATGATGAAGCAGCTCCTCCCTTCCAAAAATTGTTTATTTGATCTTGAATAAAACTGTAAATAATAAACTGACTTGGTAATTTTATGTCTTCAATTTTCACATGTTTACTTTTCATCAACTCAATTAAGATATCAATTTTTATCTGCTCAAAAATATCTTTATTATCAGCTACACTGTAATGAACAGGTGAAAGATGAATTACAATTCCGTCATTTTCATTTTCCCATTCTCCAAAATATTTTCTTAAAAAATATGTTTTACCCGTACCAAAAGGTGCAGAAAAAAGAATATTACGATTTTGATTAAAATGATTTTCAAAAACTTCTTTTGGATTTTTTATATCAATTGGTTCGATCATATTGAATACTTGTCTTTATGGTTTGCTTTTATATCCCCTCCTCCTCAATTTCCTTCAAAGATTTTCCTTTTTCGTTCTTCCAACTCTCGGGGCCACTTCTTGCAGTTCCTGCAGTCAGTGCGGCTGCGTATGATGATGAGCTTATAAGAATATCTTTTTGCAATGAAAGGTACTGATCATCTACCTCTACAAGAGTTTCATCTTTAATTAGATCTTCTCTTTTTTCTAGTAATTTTTTATGGCTTCTATTGAATTTTTCAGTAGTTGTGTTCACTAATTGGGATCCACTTAAGAGAACAAATCCTTCATTACTTATCTTTCCTTTTGCAGTCAAACCTTTTATCTTAAAATAAAAGATGTCATCATTTTTATCTTCTTTTGATTCTGCTGAATTGTCTAGTTTTTCCAATAATGGATGACCGAGTGTTCCTAGTACCATTTTAATGTTATGTAGATACTCTTCCATTGCAGATTTTTCAGATCTTGGCAATGAAGATTCTGGAGGTGTATTGCCATTCTCTAGATCATATCGATCTGCTTCCAATGTAATAGCTGTCAATCTTGACTCAAGGTATTTGATGTGTGCTTTAGTCAAGTTCTCATCTTTACTAGAGAAAAAGATTACCTCACTCCAAAAGTCCTTATTTCTTAAATGATCAACTAATCGACTATATACATTTTCAGACTCTCCTATATAAACATTATTTCTACCATCAGTAGCATGTTGTTCTAATAGAAAATAAACCCCAGGCCTTTGAGCTTCTTCCCATTTTTTCAACTCTGAAAACTTACTTCTAGGACATGCTACCGCTTGTCCTGACCAATTGACAATTTCTACATGCCTCAATCCACTTGCTGAAGCATCTGATAAATATATTTTAATTGTTTTTCCAAACATCTTTTTTGTTCGTATTGTTGAATTATGACTTCAAATTATACCCAAAAAACTCCCTGCTCATTTCTGGATCATCAAAAGACCTAGCTATTGCTTCTCTTTGCTCCAATTGTTTACTCTCTCTTGGCTTTATGATAAATCGATAACGTGCATTTTTGAAACCTTCAGGATTATTACACTTCAATTGTGGATCAGGAGTTTTTAGTCCTTTTCTGAAAGTTCTATATACAGTTGATTTGGCTTGTTCCTTTTCTATCAAACCTAATTTATTGTCAGTAGAGTTTACATCGTTCAAGTAACTCATTATATGAAATAAGGACCTTAACGGTCCATTAATAAACTCACCTTTGTTTTCTACTCCACGGATCAAAATCCCACCAAAGCCTGTTTTTCCTCTGAGAGTGAAATCAAATCCCATTTTATGAAATCTCCATTTGCCTTCTTTTTCATTATGATGATGGGTATAAGCATCTTGGTGGTGTTTTTCAGAATAGTAATAAAATTCTATTTCGGTAAATGAAAAATGTTCACCATTCACATTCAACTTTTTGGTGAACAAAAGCTCGTTTGCTAATCTTTCAAATTCTTGTTCAATTTGGCCTTCGTCAATAAAAAAATCCATGATTAAATCTTTGTTTGTTATAATTGGTCATATCATTACTAAATGTGATATAAATATAGTAAGAAGCACAATTATTTTATAACATAATACAATTTGAATTTCACCTTTAATCATTTTAGTATTGATTGGGTTTCGCAAGTCAGGAGACTTGCCCAATAGTCAGTTCCAAGTGAAGCTCGCGATGAACACTTGAAACAGGGAGTTGTACACCATAGCTTAACTATGGTGTACGAAACATCAGTTCTCTTTTACTAAAGAAAGTAGTAGCGCACTACATACAACACTTCTTATATTTCTTGCCACTTCCACACGGACAAGGATCATTTCTACCTACTTTGGGTTCTTTTGATAATGATTTTTCATAAAGGTAAGCGTTCATTATCTCTTCCGCTTCTTCATCTTCGAAATCCAATTCCTCTTCTAGACCTGAAAGATCAAACATTCTTTCATCAGGATTATAAGTTTCTTCTAATTCAAGGTAAGTTACTTTGACTACGTTTATAGTATAGTTATTTTCATTCAATGCAAATCCTTCTGAAAAGATCTGATATTCTTCATAATTGCCACAAAACGACTTATCTATTCTGTCAGCATCGTATAGTTTCTTTATATAAGGCTCTAATTCATGTAAATTTGCATCTTCAATTTCACCTAAGATCATTGCATTTAGAGAGGGATCTATCACATTTGAATCCGTTGACGTTAGATACTCATGCAATACTTCATCCATAAAGTGGAGCAGTTCCTGTCTACGCTCTGGTTGATAAACAGAGATCGCACACATTCCTCTTACCATAGTGGATTTAGCAAATGATGAATGTAAGGGAGACAGCAAATAATCTTTTACTAATGCTAAATCATTATTCAGCATTTTGTAACAAACACCATAAAAATCTATTACTTCATCTAACAAGTAGAAATCAAGGAATTCTTCAGATTGAGTAAATACTTTTAGTAATAAGTCTTTTCCTCTTTCAGGAGCCATTTCACCTAAAATTTGTAGTCCATGGTATATAATGCCGACTTCAATAGGTTCCTCATATTCTTCTCCTATTTTTTCAAAGTAAGGATAACGTGCTATTCCATCTTCAACACCTTTTACAAGGTCTTCTATTAATGTATCATAGGGTAATTCTTATATATCTTTTATGGTAAAATAATCCATATCCAAGAACCTTACATACAACTCTTCCATTTGCATGGAATGGTGAAAGTCAGGTAATCCCTTTAGTATTTGTTTTTCTATATCCTTCATAATTAATAGTTAAAAGCGTTTATTTTTTAGTTCACTGAGTTATAACATCTAATAAATATGATAATATTTATAATCTTCTCAACAACAATTCTGGTAATACTATTTTTACTTCTTTGTTATGTTCTTCAGACCACCAAAAGATAATGTAACTTACTTTTGCTTTTGCTATGGTATATCCCTTTTGAGATAGCTTCTGAAGCTCCTCTTTAAAGGCTTTGGAGAATTTTAAAATGGGATAGTTATCCTGAGTAAAACAACCATCTTGATCAAAAAGAAGAGCATCACCAGTATTTAAGTTTGAGATGTACTTTTGTTTGTGTACAAAGAAACTTAACCATAAATCTTTATGAGTAGCTTGAAGGAGTAAAAGCTTTGAAGGTTCATAGTGTTGATCGTCTTCCAAAACTTCAAGATGTGGAATAGAAATATTATTTAGGTAGTTTTTATTGGTGTGGATAGATAGGTGATGTTTCGCTCTAGTAAAAGCTACATACAGCTCTCTTTTCTTGGCATTGGTATTCTCTATTTTATCTTTCAACATGATAAATACATTATCAAACTCTTTACCTTTTGACTTATGGATTGTAGATACTAGAATTGTTTCTTCATCTGAATTAATAAAGTTTTCTAGTTTGGACTCTTTGATAAAAATCTCAAAATCTGATTTGTATTTAATCTTGGGATAAAGTGCTTCAAATTCAGCTATGACATTTAGACATAACGATAAGTGTTGGCTGTTTATGAATTTCGATTTAATCTTTTCTATAGAATCCTTCCACTTATTATTGTCAATAATAGCCTCACTATTCTCAAAATCTAAAGCAATAATAAACTGACGTATTTCTAATAAATTAAATAAGTTAAAACCATCATTGGATTGAATAAGTTTGGCCTTTTTTCCCATCATATTCAATAAGCCTGTAATCTGTAAAGCATCTTCATTTTTATGAGTAAGTATACACGTTGAACCTTTTAAGGTACTGTGATAAACTGTTCTTACCACCGCTTCTGTTAAATGTTGGGAAACATACTTAGTTAACTTTACGGAACCTGTCTCTTTCGATCTGGAGGTGATTTGATTTACCTTTAACCGGTTACTGATCTTTTTGACAAATTGATTGGAATAATCCACTAATGCGATGTCACTTCTGTAGTTTTCAGTCAGTTCATACTTTTCTGCTCCGTTATGTTGAATAAAGTCTTCTAAATATTTTGATGAAGCCCCTCTGAATTCATATATATTTTGATCATCGTCCCCCACCATGATTACCCTCATATCATCATTAATCTCCATCAAGGTAGACACTAATTCAAACTCCGCTTGATCCATATCCTGGGCTTCATCGATCACTAATACCGTTTTAGTAATTTTGGATTGTTCAATGTCCTTATTCTTGATTTTCTCTACTGTGGAAGCTATTATATTCTGCGACTTTTCTAAGTCTCCTACCTTACCCAATATCTCGAAACAGTAAGAATGGAAAGTCATAATTTCAATTCCATACACTGCATTTCCAATTAATGCTTTAAGTCGCATTTTAAACTCTGTAGCCGCTGCCCTCGAAAAGGTCAACATCAAAAGTTGTTCATGTTTGACATCTTCCATGAGAATCAATGAGGCTAATTTATGTACTAACACCCTAGTTTTCCCACTTCCAGGACCAGCAAGAACAGAGATATAATCTGACTTATTATCTTTAATTATGCTATTTTGAGTGATGGACAATCCACCAAAAAGCTGTTCATATTTGGCAGGAGTAATATTCTTTTTTAATGATTTCCCTTTTTCACCTCTAAAATACTTTCTTAAAAAATCTGAGTACTCCAAGTGGAAATAATCTTCCGTAAACTGCAATGCATCTTGATAATCTTGGATCATTTTTTTGGCATACTCTCCTACTATATGCACCTGTTCAGTCTTGTTCTGATAGTACTGATCCAATTTCTCATAATCTGACTTCTTATATTTTATCTGATTGTTTTGCTCTAATCGATCAACCTTTATCTTGTTATAAGTAATCAAAAAGCCTCCATCAATCTTAATAGCATCAACCCTCGACAAATAAAAAAGAGCATCTTCAATATCCTCTAACTTGGCGTTTACCTTAAAAAGCGATGAAGCGTTTTTAAAATCAAAGGCTTTCTTTAATTCTAAAATTGAAAAATGAACTAGTATTTCATTCCCTTCTAGATTTTGACTTATACTTTTCTCGAACAAAAATTCAACGATAAATTCTGATAAAGTAGACCTTAATTGAATTTTCTTTTTTAATGCATCAGGTGATAGTTTACATTTTACAATAAAGTGATGATTTGAATACTCATCTTTCTTCCTTTTGATGCAATTTGTAATCACCCAAAAGTTTAAAATTGTATTTATTTTCTGAGGATTAACTCTAGAGACATTCTCACTTTCTGCTTTTTCATTGAGTTCTTTAATATGATATTGACATTCCTCCTCTGAAAATTGATCTACTAAAAAATTCTCTATACCATGATAGGACTTCAATATATTTAAAGACCTATTTTTCTTGTCTTCTCTTTTGATAAAAGCAGTCAAATCCTTTGCATCAGACAGAATACCTTCTGCCCTCAGTAAAGTAATGACTTCTATAACCTGTTCCTTTTTCAAGCCAAGGTGATCTGATATATAATCGACTCTCGTTTCTGCTTTTTCATCATCTTCTCTTATGCGGGTTTTGGAAGAAAATAGTTTTTTGATGACCCGAACAGCATTCTGCTTTTGATCTTCATTAAATCGAGGAGAACAGTATATTCTATCAATTGCATCTTGTGCATTTTTAGCTTGAATGCTATCCGCAAAAACTTGAGGCATATTTTGTCCACGTTTTACATAGCCGGCGTCTTCTAATGCCGCTATAGCAGTAGTCACTCTTGTCTCCAATTCTTTGATACTGTCATCCCAACCTGCTTTTCTTGCAATCTCTAAGGCTGAATTTGAAACACTTCCCTTATAAACAGATAACTGTTTGATGGCACTCCATATTTGCTTGATTTCATTGAAATTTAGCTTTGTCTGATTGAGAAGAAGAAAATGCTTGTCTAAATCCTCTTCATTGAACAACACAAAACATTCCGCTGACAAACTTTGATCTCTTCCTGCCCTGCCTGCTTCTTGTACATAATTCTCTAAAGAATCCGAGACTTCAAAATGAACTACCATCCCCACATCACTTTTATCCACGCCCATTCCAAAAGCAGAAGTAGCAACCATAATATCTACTTCTCCATTAATAAAAAGTTCTTGATTTTCAGACTTCTCATTCTTGTCCATTTTTCCATGATAAGCCCTAGCATAAAATCCATCTTGATTTAATTGCTCTGCAATTTTGTAGGCTTTTTTAGTTCTTGAAACATAAACAATTGTGGGGCATCGTTTCGCCTCTATCAGCTCACGAAGTTGAGCATACTTTTCCTTATCTCCTTTCTTAGGAATCACTTGATAGCTCAAATTAGTCCTTGAAGCTTTAGAGCTAAATTCTTTTAACTGAAGAGATAATTTGCTTGAAAAATAATGCTTTATATCGTTGACTACCTGCTTTTTTGCTGTTGCTGTAAAACAAGAAACAGGGATAGTATAATCTAGTTTTTTCTTTATTTGTAAATTTTGAATAAAGTCCGCAATGTATAGATAATCCACTCTAAAATCTTGTCCCCAAGCAGAAAAACAATGGGCTTCATCGATCACAAATCTAACGATATTTCTTCCCAACAAAAGTCTTTCTATCGACCTTGACCTCAATGACTCAGGAGAGATATATAATAAAGAAGCCATTCCATTTTCAACTCTTTCAAAAGATTTTGCTCTTTCGATAGGGTCCAACAATCCATTGATTGTTACAGCATCTGTAATATTCGATTTTTCTAAATTATCGACTTGATCTTTCATCAATGACTGTAATGGTGAAATCACAACCGTTAGTCCCTTCACATTTTCACCACTCATTAATGCTGGAACTTGAAAAGTGATTGACTTTCCTCCACCTGTTGGAAAAATAGCTAAAATAGACTCATTATTTATGGCTGCATTGACTGAATCTTCTTGTAACGATTTCCCTTCAAATTTTCGGTACTCAGGATAGCCAAAGAACTTTCTTAACCCTTCCTTGGCACTTAATTTTCTCTGACAATAGCGACAACTATTAGAAGAACATTTTGTATTACGAAGAAGTCGAAATACAGTTTCAATATCAGGGTATGTTTTAATCACCCAAGGTGGCGTAATCGAATACTTATTATCGATAGAAATTAATGCTAATACATAAGCTAATTCAATGGGATAATCAATTATTAATTCTTCAATTATGGATATTGTTTCACAAACCTTCTCTTTAAACCTTTTTCTGATTAATGCTGATAGATTCCGTTCCTCTTCATTGTAATCGATATACTTAAAAAAAGCGTTAAACTCTTTTCTATCTTTCAACAAAGAATAATATATTGATTTTAACTCATGGTCGAGTTTATGAAAAGCAGATATTTCATCTTGTAATAGGTCTTTCGCTTTAAGGCAATCGGTTAATGGATTATTCAGTTCTTCCGTCTGAAGTTTATCGTCTTTTATAAGTTTATGATAGGGTTTGCTTGGAAATAATAAAGGTGACCAATGTAAAGTATCAATCACGTATTTATCTTCAAAAGATACAACATATTGTTTTTCGATAATGGGTAAATCATGCACAAAAATATTATGTCCACAGATAAAATCTTTGGTTTGAATGCACCGAAGTAAATCTTTGTTAGATGTGGAATGAGATTTTATTCCATCATCAGTCAAAACTCCAATATCTTCAATTCTGTTCGACTTTACATTAACCTCAATATCGATAAATACAACAGCTTCCATATAAAAACTGAATATAATAAATCACAATAATTAATTAAATATTACAATAAATTATGTTAACAAATTTACATTTAACATTGTGCTTCAGTTCATAGTTAGATAGTGGATTTGTAACATTTGTTTTAATAACTCCCTTTCTCTACATTCTTTTACATCTAAAAGTATTTCAACATCTTATGATTTAATTAATTCGTTATGGGTAATAAAACCAAAGACGACACCTTCTTGTTTAGTATTCGACGGTTTTCTTCATTAACACCTACAATCTTAAGATTCTCTTTAACGTAAAGAATAATTTCCATTCCTTCCTCATAAATAGTATATAGAATAACCATACGTTATTAATGAGGAAGAATTATTGAGCATGAATTTTATCAATTAATTTAGGAATAACGGTCTCTATTTACCTTTAGAAAACTTTGTTATTTCATTGCAATCATCAACTGGTATTAATATCATAAAACACCCTTCCCTATTCCCCTAACACAATTCTTTTCTTATAGCTATTACCACCTTCTTCCATTTTTAGAATATAGAGTCCAGGTTGTAGTCCTGACAATACATTACTTACAGAAAGACTTAAAGATGATAACTCTTCATAAGCTTCGTATAAAACTACACCATTGATATTGACAAGTTGTGCATTGACTTTACCTGTTATTTTGGGGCTACTAAATTGAATACTCCCTTTTGTTGGGTTGGGGTAAACGACAAAAGATGTTTGATCCAATGCTGAGAATAATGGTTCTTCGTCTTCGGGTTTACAGTTTTGATCTTCTACAGTTATTATAAATGATACGCTATCACAATAGCTCATGTCATCACAAGAGACTAATGAAACGGTGTATTCTCCCATCTCTTCATAAGTGTGAGTGGGTGATGCTTCAGTTGAGATAGTTCCATCACCGAAGTGCCAGGTGTAAGAGGTGATATTGTGATGAGCATTTTCTATCGAAACTGTAAGATCATCGTCACAAGACGCTGAACTAATGTCTGTGTTTAAATAATATTGATCGGCGCCTACATCTACGCCTTTTGATACGATTCTTGGATCGTTATCATAATCATTTCCGATACCTTCATAGTACATCCCTTGTCTAAAAGTGTTGCCATCTTTCAGATGAAAATCAGCGGAATCTATAAAAGCTCTACTTTCAGTTGAAGGCGATGGTAGATATTCAAAATTATGGGTAGTTGTAACGTAGGAATTTTGATCAAATTGAGGGAGGTAATTTTGAAATTCATCTAATGTTACGAAGGAAGTATCTAAATCATTATCATCGTTGACAATCATATTTGTCATGTAATAATACCTTTTAAAATGAGCAGTGGGATTACTCTTTACCACTACATTGTGATCTATCACAAAAGATGAAGTCTCTAAATTGTGTTCAAAATCATCCAAACGAATTATTCTATCGAGAGTATCAGCCATCACAAATAGGTTGTTCACTATAGCTAACGAATCTCCTTGAAAAGCATCAATATTGAGGAATGAGGCACTAGAATTTGTGGGTCTTTCATGTCTGTAAAAAGTATTGTTCGCGATCACCAATTCTTCGAAAGTCAATTGGTCATCGATATTATAACTTCCATTGTGAGATATAAAAGTGTTGTTGGTGAGGTAGTACTTATTGTTACCTCCACATTCGATGTTCTTGTACACATCTGTGACAATTTTATTTTGATTGATCACTACTGAATCACCATGCACCATAAAAATAGCATAGTAACCTCCCAGCATTTCATTTCTTTCTATGATCGCATCATCAAAATATTGTAAATAAACACATTTAGTATTGACATCAGAATTGTTGCCATTAAAGTAATTATCACGAATGATTACATCTCCATAAAAACCACTTCTTGTATTCAAGTCTGTAGGATTACCATATAGGTAAATATGATTTGAATGTCTGAGATATCTTTCGGATAAGAATTCACAATCATGAATGTAAAGGTTACTCCCTTGTTGTTTTAATGAAAACACATCAAAACCAGAATGTTCAAAAGAGGTATTACTAATTTCAATATTGGTTGATGAGTCTTCAAATACAAAAGCGATATTTGACATTGCCCCTTCTAAATAGGAGGAATCAATCAAGACATTATGCACACCAATTAATCGTATATTTGATGAAGCAAATTTATCATATGTGGTGCCAATAATTGTATCTGATTCGGCAATGATATTACGGATAGCAACATTCGTACATGAGTCCACACCGATCAAACTATTCTCATTCAAAATAGTCTCTACTCTTACTGTATTAAGGGAATCACTTTTAAAAGTAAGTCCTTCAATTTCTAACCCATCAATGTTTTTGAAGTAAAAACCTGCCTCCGTATCACGTAATGATTTCAGAGGATAGATAATTGTATTTTCCTTTGCTCCCATTGCTGTAATGCTCAAGCCATACCCATTAGTTTCTAAGTGATCCAGAATCAAACTATCAATATAAACTCCTTCTTCTATTACCAATTGAACATCACCTGAAAAAGGGGTATGATTTAGCACTTCACCTGCTTTTGTAAATGAAGAAAAATCTCCTGATTCGCCAATTTGATAGGTTCCTTCAATAGTGCTCTGACCAAAAAGCTGAAGAGGATACAAAATCAATAAAGTAAGTAAAAGTTTTTTCATAGTATTTAGTTGTGGATAAGTACTAAGACAAAATCATAGAACTAATTCTTATTATTTTTTCATTACTGCCTTTAAAAACTTTATATAGCTCCACTATTAATACGTTTAGCGTTATTCTCAAAAAAACAAGTAAGAATTAATTATCGTTTATTTTAGCCTTGTACTTACCCTTCGTTAGTCCAAAAAACACATTTATATTGTTATACAAATGTTATTAATTAAGAAGGAAAGCAATCCGGCAACAATGATTAAAAAATCCGATGAGAGGCAGTACAACAAAATAAAATTATATAAAATTGATTTGAGAACCTATTGATTAACACCCTTGTCACTTTTTGTAAGCAATACGAAAGGAAATCAATAATTTATCTTCCTCATTTACGGTTTTATTCAAAAAGTAAAATTGCATAAGTTATTTTAAAACATTGATTTAGAGGAATTAATAGAAATAATTATAAGCTTAAGGAGTATTCTTGACGAAAGTAAGATGTTTGTCCTAAAACATTGACTCAAATATTACGTATCTAAGTACCAAGACAAAATTATTTAATACTAATTCTATTTATTGTTTTGCGATTACTTCCTTCAAAAAACTTTCAATAGAACCACTATTAATACGTTTCTTAGCGTTGTACTCACAAAAAATAAATTAGAATTAACTATGATTTATTTTTGGCTTAGTACTTAAAAGCAAATATTCATATATTTAAATAATACCAAATAGAAATATCATGCTCACACCTGAAGAAAAGAAAGCGGAAAATGCACTTGACAATTGCTTTAAAGGATCGATTGAAACAATAAAAGATGCTCTTGAAAAAGAAGATTTATACTCTATTCGTGAAATTGTTGGTAATATTACGGTATGGTCTGGCCATTTAGGTGACAGACCAAAATGGTTAACTCCATTTTCTACGACTTTACAGGAATTACTTGACAAATATGGCTCTAGCGACACTGAAGAGGCTAAAAAGCAATTTTTTATAGAATTAAGAGTAGCTTATGAGGATCTCATCATCAAGATGAAATAATACATTCCTTTACGAAAAATAATTACGAACATTTACCCTCTTGAGCTATTGACATAGCATTGAATCAAGAGGGTAAATATTGTGGTTTAAATAAAACCGAGTACGTTGAGTACTTCCCCGGCCTTGAGGCTTAGTACTTCGTCTCATTAAATGAGATGCCGTTTGTAAAGCATTTCTACCTTTGCAAAATGTGCCCCCGAATCTATTCTTCGTTTTAATGTATAAATGGACTTTATCTCCTTGGGGTCATAATAAGTGACAACCAATTTAAAACGGCATTGATCCGTTCCGAAAGATTTTGATGACAATAAATCCGTTTTAAAATCTTCAGATCTTACTTCTGCTATAAACTTGGGGTGTTCTGTAGAAAACACTTTGTGAGGAACTTCACGAAAACCTTCAGAAAACATAAAATTTAATTTTCTCTTCAACTTTGCTTTTTTTCTTTCAGGCACAACATGGATATGTACAACCCTATCAGTGATTAGGCCCTGAAATACTTTTTTTGAAAGCTGTACAATTTCTTTATCAGAGAGAAGATCTTCTGTCTTTTCTTGCCAAGCCCAAAAAGTTACGGATTCTAAAGCAACCCACTTCAATTTCAAATAGATCCCTTCAAACCTTCTGATCATGATTATTCTCTTTGTAATTAAATGCTCGGTTTGCTCAGTAAGTTCTAATTCTTTTAATTTCAGCATGATAAAAGTAGTTTTAAAGGTTAATAATAATCGTTGAAATAAGAGTATATTCAAATTCAAGAGGCGTAGTTATTCCATCACCACTTAGCCAAGTACTTTTCAAAAAGTGGACTTGACAAGATTTGAAATTTAGATTGAAGATTGGGTTAAATTCCAATACCTTCCTTACTCTTTTTTGAGCTAAGGTCAAATCCGCTTGAAAGTTTTCTTTACTGGAAGATAATTCAATGGTCAATACCCCCTTTTTGAAAGACTTAATATCGGTACAAACCTGAGTAAACATACGAGAGTACTTATCAACCCCATAAACGAAATAGTCGTTGAGTACTTGAATCTCTTTGTCTGAAAAAGTATGTTTTTGCATTACAATAGTATTTAAAGGATTAAAACTATTGCATCAAGAAAAGAAGGGAAGTGACCATATTGTTTTTAGGCGGTCGCCTCACATCATATTTACCACCGTGCCTTGGTGAAAGATCGGTTGGTGAGTGTTAAAACACTGCTCTTGATGCTATTATCAATTCAAAAGTGCATATTTCTGAAATAAAACACAACTATTGACGTGTTCTATTTTCTATCTGGATTAAGATTGTTTTGAAATGCTCCCAATCCCCCCTTATTCTATTCAAAGGAAAATCAGAAGCATTTCTTCTTTGGAAATTTGTACTATCTCAAGCCTCTTCCAACATAAATACACCTGCTAGTGCTTTTCTTTCAATATCTTTAGCGAAGAGCGGTGTTTCTTCATTGATATGAAGCTGGAAAGGTGTTTCCTGAGGATCAATGTCTTTTGTTAGCTCGTGTGTAGCTTGAATAAATTTTTCATTTTCGGTTTCTGAAATCACTTTACAAGTAAGTAAACAAGTGTTCTCATCTATTTTTTCAACTTTCAACTCCCAAGTGATTTGTAGGATTACATAATTGACATCATCCAACCAAAGTGTCGTATTGGGTGAAACCGCTAAAACTCTGTCCTTTTCAGAGATTGTTTCAATGTAGTGCTGTACCATAAAGTAGCCCGCTACATTTTCTACATTCATAGATACTCTTTTACCTGATGGTAGTTGTCCTTGTGCTGCACTTTGATGTCCAGATGAACAGGCGGCATATTCTTCAGTCGTAATCGTAAAAAGCCATTCTGAAATATTGATACTTTCAATGTTTGCATTAATAATAGCTTGTGCTGTTGCTTCTCCTAGTTTTGTCATGATATTTTTAATTTGAAGAGAGGTAATTGTTTAGAAATAAGTGTTTTCGTTCTTGAATTTTCCACCGACCATCCAGAAGTAAAATCTCATTTGACCGTGAATAGGCTGTACAGCATCCCAATGTTCAGTGATTTTACCGTCTTCTACTTTCCACACATCCATGATGTTCAACCCTTTTTGAGCATTTCCTCTATGTTTCTTATCATTTGTGGCATGTGAGTGAACCGTTACGTGTTCCCCATCTACATAAATATGCTTCACATCATACATATAATCAGGGTACGTTTTCGCAAAGTTAGAAACCACTTCCAATACTCCTTTTAAGCCGTCTACCATACTTTGATTGTGCTGCTTGTAGGGATGACTTCCATAAGTGTTCTTGATATATTCAAAATCATGATTATTCATCAAGTTCTGCACAAAGTCAACTACGATTGTTGCATTTTCTACTTCTTGTGCTGTCCATGATGCTTTTTGATACTTCTGTAAATCAATTTTTTGCGTTTCCATTTTAACTTTATTAAAAGGTTTTTAAATAAATAATCTTTAACTTGCATTTTGCAATCTTTTACAAACATAAAGCATTAACTTGCATTTTACAAGCTATAAAATGAAAAAAGATGAATTAAGATCAGAATGCCCTATTAATTATGCCTTGGAATACCTTGGAGATAAGTGGACATTATTAGTGATTAGAGACCTTGTTTTTGAGGGGAAAAAATTCTTTAAAGAGATCCTAAATTCGAAGGAAGGCATTGCTACAAACATCCTTACTGACCGTTTAAAACGATTAGAAAGTTTAGGAGTAGTAGAGTCGCGCCCTTATGAGAAACAAAGGAAATTTAAAGTTTACACACTGACAGAGAAGGGAATAGACCTCATTCCAATTTTACTAGAGCTTATTATCTGGTCAGCTAAACATAAGGATGGTTTAAATGTGAGCCCTGAATTTATAGAGCTCGTGAAAAAGGATAAAGACGGAGTTATCAAAGCTATTACAGAGAGTGTTGGAACAAATAAATTTAGTGCTAATCGTGAAGCATAAGACAAGTTGATTTTTTTGAAAAGTTTTTTTCTAAAAATCAGGAATTATGTTTTTATGTGGGGATGTTGGCCTCCAATGTCCACACATTTACTACCTCCAATAAGGATAAATCCCGTGTTCAATTATTTGAGTCATTGAGTTTTTTTTATAATTTGAATGAGTCAAACATTAAGAAATTGACTCAATTCAAAAAAACAATTATGAAACTACTTGAACACACAACAATCTGGGCCAAAGGTGATATCTACCAAGGAAAGGTGATGTTATGTTTTGGTATTCTCTTTCTTATTGCTGCAATAATAATTCTAAGAAGCAATCATGAATTATTAAAAGGAACTTTGATTCCTATTTCATTAGCAGTTGTAATGCTATTAGGGTACGGAGGTTTTCTTACATTCACTAGAAATGGTCACCTCACCAATGTAGAGTCCGTTTATAACGAAAGCCCAGCAAAAGCGATTGAACAGGAGTTTGAAAAAGCGAAAAAAGACCACGAGGCGTATTCCAAATTAAAACCTGTATGGGCTGTATTGATTGTCCTATCCTTGGGATTGTTTTTTATTTTCAAAACAGATTATCTCAAAGGGCTTTCTCTTGGACTTGTAGGTCTTTTCTTTTTAGCATTAATAATTGATACAAACCTTCATTTCAGGTTAAAACCCTACTTCGACGTACTTAGTAATTTCTCTTTAAACAACAATCTATGATTACTTCAAAAGGTATTGGATTAAAAAGGCTAATACAATGGTCTGGGATGCACATGCTTTGGCTTATGGTTTTTATGGCCTCAGTAGCTGCTCTTTATTACTTTAAAATAATAGAAATAAGTATTCCATGGCTACCTATTTCGGTGATAGGAACGGCAGTTGCTTTTTACGTAGGTTTTAAAAATAATCAGGCGTACAATCGGATGTGGGAAGCACGAAAAATTTGGGGAGGTATCATTAATGACAGCAGAACTTGGGGAATGATGGTGGATGGTTTTATCACTAATCAATTTACGAATGAAAAGGTGGATGAGGGTGAAATTAAAGCCATCAAAAAAAGATTGATCTATCGTCATATTGGTTGGCTTTATGCACATAGAAGTCAACTTTTAGTTTCAACTCCTTGGGAACATTCTAGTCAAAAGGGACATATTGGTAATACTGCCCGATATTTTCAAAAGAATTTTGGAGTGGGTTTAGTGGATGACGAAGTAACTAAATCCGAACTGAAAAACTTTTTACCTTCCACTGAATATGAACGGTTGATCAACTATATCAATACCGCCACACAAATCATCAATGAACAGTCCCGTGAACTGAAACAACTGAGAGCATCTGATTTGATCGAAGATTTCAGGCATATGGAAATGGTTAAAGTCCTCTCCAATTTCTATACTTTACAAGGAAAAAATGAAAGGATAAAGAAGTTTCCTTTACCTCGTCAATATGCCAACATGAGTAGGTATTTTGTAACAATACTTATTGCCCTTCTTCCTTTTAGTATGATTCCAGAATTAATGAAACTAGGTAGTTGGGGAATTTGGCTATCAGTACCAATTTCTGCTCTGGTAGGGTGGGTTTATGTGATGATGGAAATAGTAGGAGATTATTCTGAAAATCCGTTCCAAGGCATGGCTAATGATATTCCAATGCTATCCTTGTGCAGAACTATTGAAATTGATTTACTCCAAATGCTAGGTGAAACAGATTTGCCAGCACCTATTCAATCTAAGAATGATATTTTGATGTAGAATTATTTGAATAGTATAAAAAAATAATGCTACCCATAAAGCCTTTATTGATAATCTTTGGTTATTGATAAAGGCTTTTCTTATAACACCATGCTTCTCCGACATATAAAACTTCAAACAACAACATAATCATTATACAAATTGTATTTATCAATGAACATTTCTTTACATCAAAATGAATTATCACCTTCAACAGTTCCTACCATTCATCTTTTAGAAAAGAATTATCACGAAAAATTACACGGAAAATGAGTACTCATTCACACTTAAATAATTTGTATTATAAATTTAAAAAATAGATTATCAGCGATTTACACTCATTTTTCAATATTATTTTATTGGATATTTACAATTATTACTTAGTATTATTACATTTGTATGTAATGTATGATTCACTAAAACATTATTTTTGCAACTTTTGTAACACTATTGAAGAAAATTCCAATTAGAAGAAAAAGACATTGCATCATTATCATAACAATAAACACTAGGCTGCAATGAGAGGCCTAGATGCTAGTAGTACTTATCTCCAATTTAATTATTATACTCTTTCCTATGAAATTTGATTTATACAACTTTTTCAAGATTAAGACTAAAGTCTTTTTATCCATAGAGATTGCATTCATTGTAATTTTTCTATTTTTAGACTTAAAAACAGAGATAGTTTCATTATCATTCCTCACGTTGATACAAGTCGGTATTGTCCTTTTTTCATCAAAATCAGAAAAGTGGACTTGGATATTGCATCTTCAAATATTACTACTAACAGCTATTGTTACTACAATATCGTTTATTGGAGGAGGAATTACTTCACCTGTCATCTATTTTTATATCCCAACAATGGCTGTAAGCTTCTTGTTTTTTGATATTAAAACAGGTGCTATGTATACTTCTCTGATATTAGTTTTGGCAATTATTTTGTCTGTCGTTTCTATCAATGAATGGTCACCTTCTAATGGAATAGCACTTACAGAATTACAAAATAATATCTTCTTTGCTTTAGTATTAGTTGGGGCGAGTACGGATACCCTTTGGACGATTGTCCAATATGAAATTGCTCGTAATAAGGGAGAAAATGAGTTAAAACTATACCACGATGAAATAATTCAACAAGAAGAAGAACTTCGTCAGCAGCAAGAAGAGTTAATTTCAACTAGGGAACATGAGCTTGAATTAGCAAAAACAAAAACAACCGCTCTTGAGGAAGAACAACGTAGAATTAAGGCTGAACAAGATTTATTTGTTATTCAAGAGGCCTTAAAATATACTTCTGAAATTCAAAAAATCACCCTTCCTGGAAATGAAATATTAAAAGACTTTTTCAATGAACACACCTTGGTTTATAAACCAAAAGAGTCGATTAGTGGAGATTTCTACTATGTCAATGATTATAATAAGATCACTTTAGTAGTAGTTGGAGATTGTAAAGGTCACGCCATTAGTGCTACCCTCCTTACAATGGTGATTTCAGGATATTTTGATTCCCTTCAGGAACTGCCCTATTACCCTAGTCTTCTTTTGTACAATTTACATGATTATTTAATCAATAAATTTGATCATAAAATAGACGATAGAGAGCAGTTTAAACATGAAGTGAATTTATCCATTGCTTATTTCCAAGGGAATAATATGATTTATACATCTGCTAACGGTAGAGGTATCTTAGTTAAAGAAGACAATGTCAATGAACTTCCACATACAAATGCTCCAATTGGGGATCGATTTAACTTAATCAAAAACTTCAAAGATGTAGAGTTTTCTATCTCTCCTGATGATGTGGTTGTATTGTTTACGGATGGTCTGACTAAAATTGGGCAAACTGAAAAAACTGAGGACCTTATAAAAATAAGTCAGGAGTTCTACGGTAAATATGAAAAAGATTGGACCGCACAGATCCAAAAATATATCAGCAAAAACTTCGCATCTGAACAAGAAGATGATATTACAGTTTTAGCTTTTAATTTGAATTAAAAACTAAGGAGTACCACTCAACGAATAGGAAAGGATCAGGGTACTCTTCACCTTTTTTTACCTCATCATAAATCCACTCTTAAATCATGGGTTTATGATGAGGTATTTTTATACAATTACTTCAAATTAATTTATTGAAGGTCGATCGAGAGTTCATTACTTTTTAAAGCTCCTACTGTAGCGTAGATCTTCCCATTTCCCAATTGTGTTTTTGCTCTAAGCATTGCTAGTGCTCTGCCTTTATGAGACTTCACTTGATTCGTGTTATGAGCTGACACATTCATTTCTGAACCATTATCTACACCGATTAATTCTAATTCTTCAGTTACATGAAATGTTACTTGCTCCTCGAGGTTTTTAATTTCGTACCCTTTTTCATCTAACATTTTCACTTTGACATGAGCAACATCATATTGATTGGCTTTCATCTGAGAGCGGTCTGATTCAAGGACAATTTTAGCTACTTTCCCTACTGTATTTAATACATATTCTTGCACTTTTTGTCCTTGATTATAGCCTACTACTTTCAATTCTCCTTTTTGATAAGAAACTAACCATTTGATGATATTGTCAGTTGAAGCGAAATCTGAAATAGATTGTTTTCCTAAGCTTTTACCATTAAGAAAAAGTTCAGCTTCTTCACAATTGGTATAGGTTTGCACTACGATTTCCTCCCCTTTTTTATAATTCCAATGTTCATTGACTTTATACCATTCCCATAATCTCAATTCAGCCCATACTGGAGGTTTTCTTAACTGTATATCAAATTTCCAACCCTCTTTTTGACTATAAGAATACTCTGAAATTGATACCGGAGTAGTGACCATATATACTTTTGGATCTTCTTTCCATAAACACTCAAAGAAATGTCCTCTTGGGTTTTTAAAACCTGCAAAATCAAATAGAGAAATATTTAATCCTTTTCTAGGCCACAAACCCGCCTCTCCTAAATAGGCAAAACCTGTCCACACAAAAATACCTGGAATAAAATCTCTTTCTTGAACGGCTTTCCACTCTGAATAGGCCACCCAGTTTTCTGATCCCAACATCATTTTATTAGGAAAAGCAGCATGGGCTGCATCATAATCTATCTCTCTATAATTAAGTCCTAAAATATCAACGGCATCAGCATATCCACTTGCAAAAGCAATGGAGGGACGAACACTTCCACAAACCGTTGGGCGTGTTGTATCTTCTTCTTTGACCCACTTTGATAACTGATGAGCAATAATAGAAAGAGAATCTACGCCACCCGTTACTTTATCAAATACAGGTTTAATGATTGTAGTATCAAATGTTGGTGTATCTTCATACTCTCTGATGCCTTTTTTAAGTTTTGCATAGGTCTTAGAATAAGCAGGGAAAGTCCATTCAATTTCATTTCCAATACTCCACATGATCACTGAAGGATGGTTATAATCTCTTCGAATCAAATCTTTCAAATCACGTTCTGCCCACTCTCTAAAGATTTCAGGGTATCCAGTCGAAATTTCTTTGGGTGCTTTCTTTCCTCCTAAACAGTTCATCATTTTTCCCTTAGGAACATACCACTCATCAAACGCTTCGTTCATCACTAAAAAGCCCATTTCATCACATAAGTCCATCAATAATGGTGAATGAGGATTGTGTGCCATTCGAATAGCATTGACTCCTACTGACTTCAACTTTTTCAAACGAAAAACCCAGTGATCTCTTACGGCTGCTGCACCTACTGCTCCAACATCATGGTGTAAATTGACTCCCTTTATTTTTACATTTTGCCCATTCAAGAAAAAGCCTTTTTGTGCATCAAACTCAAATTCTCTGACACCAAAATGCTCTTCTATTTCATCGACGATTTGACCTTTCTCAATCACTTGAACTTTAGCAGTGTATAAATAAGGGTGATCTATCCCCCAAAGTTTCGGTTGTAATACCTGTAACTGTTGCTCAACTACATTACCTGTGATTGCTTTGGCTTTGCTTTCAGCAACCACTTTATTCTCTTCATCCAAAACACTAACCTTCACTGAGGTATGTTTTGATCTTCCTTTGATCGTTGTTTTTACACGAACAATAGCATCCTTTTCTGCAAGTTTAGATGTTTCTATTCGAACACCCCATTGTGGTATATGTGTTTTAGAAGTCTTTACTAATCTCACATCACGATAAATTCCCGAACCAGTGTACCAACGTGAATCTACAAAATTGGAATGATCCACTTTTACGGCTATCACATTTTCTTCTCCATATAGAAGATGTTCAGAAAGTGAATAAGAAAAACTAGAATATCCACTTGGTCTAAACCCTAGTTTTTTTCCATTAATATAGACTGTAGAGTTACAATACACTCCATCAAATTCTACCCAAATCTCCCTGTCTTTATCGGATGCTGGAACAGTAAATGTTTTTCGGTACCACCCTATTCCTCCTTCTGTAAAACCAGTACTTGAGGCACCTTTATCTTTTTGATAACCTCCTAAAATACTCCAATCATGCGGTAGTCTGATGTTCTCCCATGTGGTATCATCATAGGCTTTTTGTTCCGCATTTTGTTGTTCGTTTTTGATAAACTTCCATCCAAAGTTAAAATCATCCACTGTCCGTCTTTTGACTTGAGTACATGAAAAAAACATCAGTAATAGTGTCAGTAATAATCCAGTAGTTCTCATCTCTTTTTGTTTGTTTTGATGTAGTATTACAAGATGAATGTAAAAGAAATACCCTCCCTTTGAGTAAAAAAATTTAATCAAAAGAGAGGGTATTTAGTGTAAGAGCGAGAAACTGTTCTTATTCTGATAACGTTTTTGTATCCCAGTACTTTTCAACAATGGCTTGAATTTCCGGATAGTTCTCATCCGTTTCATTCAGTTCTTCTCTTTGCTGTTTCAACTCTGATTTTAATTTCGCAATAATTTCCTGGTATTTAGGATCATCATAGCGGTTATGCAATTCCTCCGGATCATTTTTAAGATCATAAAACTCCCAAGTGTGAGGTGTTTCTCTTTCGATACCATAATATTGTTTTGCCCAATAATGTTTAGCATACTCTGACTCTGGTAAATAGTGCTTTCCATAATAGAATACTAACTTATAATCTTTGGTACGTAAACCAAAGTGGGCTGGAACATAATGGTGAATAATGTGCATCCAATAACGGTAGTAAGTTGCCGTTCTCCAATCCTTCTCTTCTTTCCCTTTTAGCGTCCTTGCAAAACTTTTCCCTTGCATGTACTCAGGTGCTTTTCCTCCTGCCATTTCTATTAATGTAGGAGCAAAATCTGTGTTATTAATTAAAAGGTCAGCTTCCTTCCCTTCTTTGATCATTTTAGGATAATGTACGATAAATGGCATACGCATCGACTCTTCATAGATCCAACGTTTATCTTGTAAATCGTGCTCACCCAACATCATTCCTTGGTCTGCTGTATAAACAATGATGGTATTTTCCCAAAGCCCTTCTTTCTTTAAATAATCAAATAAACGACCTAAGTTGTCGTCTACACCTTTCACACAACGCAAGTATCTTTTCAAATAATCTTGATAAGCAACGTGTGCCGACTGTTGGCCTTTTAGAGAATCCTCATGGAAGAATTTATTATAGTTTCTATACATATGACGGTCAGAAACCGAAGTACCGATATAATTTGTCAAAGAATCATTAGCTCCTCTTGTACCTTCCGATCCCCAATTAGGTTGGTAATATAAACTTGAAGGTTCTGGAATTTCTGTATCCGCTAAATAGTCTTCGTAACGAGGAGCATATTCAAAGAAATCATGTGGTGCTTTGTAATGATGCATTAAGAAAAACGGCTTATCCTTATCTCTATTTTCTAAATATTCGATCGTCACATCTGTAATTACATCACTTGAATGCCCTTCAGTTTTCACTTTATTTTTTGGCCACTCTCCTTTTCCTTTTTCATGGAATGAAGGATTGAAATATTTTCCTTGCCCTGGCAACACTTTATAATAATCAAAAGCTGTTGGTTCAATGTGCAAGTGCCACTTTCCAATGATTGCAGTACTGTACCCCAACTTTTTCATTTCTTTCGGTAAATATTGCTTTTCCGGCTCTAAGCGAATATCCAAATCCAATACACCATTCGTTTGTGGATATTGGCCAGTGATAATTGATGCTCTACTTGGCGTACAAATAGAATTATTACAAAAGGCATTGCTAAAACGAATCCCCCCGTCTGCCAGTTTATCCAAGTTAGGTGTCGGATTGAGTGACGATAATCTACCTCCATACGCTCCAATGGCGTGCGCGGCATGATCATCCGACATAATATAAATGATGTTAGGTTGCTTTTTTTGAGCAAATGAGATTGCTGTTGAGCACAAGAATGCAAGCAACATTCCAGCCTTAAAAAAAATTCTATTGTTAAACGTTTTCATTATAGTCTTAAATCATTTTTGAAGTTAAGTGTATTATTTCATTTCTATAAAAATTCTTTATTCCACTGATAATGGGATTCTCAAATTGCAAGCATGTCCTCGATATACTCCATCTACAGTAATGCCTAAAGCCCCAAAAATTTGCGTGGGCTTTCCTTCTTCCAATAAAAGTTGAGGTCGCTCTATTTTATACGATGTCGTTGTTCCATCTTGCTTAGGAATTTTACTAGGTAGTACTTTTGGAAACTTCCCTGCCTCCCAATGCAAACCATCTTTAGATTCCATTAATGCTAAGGCCCCTTTATCTCCTGTAAAATAGCCTTTTATATCAGTTACAATAGCATAATATTGTTGATGATCACTCCAAACATAAGGATCCTCAGCAATCATATGTTCCCCATTTGCTTCTTCTAATTCGAAAATAGTCTTACTCTCTTTCTTAAAAGGTCCAAGCGGATGATCAGCAAATGCTAACATATATTTTACTTGACTTCCCTTAGCAACTTGCCAACTTTCATTCGTAGTCATATCTACAGGCTTCCATCCTTTTTGTTTACCGACTGCTTTATAAATGGCAAAAACACCTCCATTCGGACTAATATTAATTGCAGGATTGGAAGTCATTAAAGCATCAGGAGCATCATCATTTTCAGCCACATCTATAATAGGGTGATCCAAGCGATGCCAAGGTCCTGAAGGGTTTTCCGACCAAGCCACACCTATTCTCTGATTATTTCTATACATCCACCAATCTTTATTTTTCATAGAGGTTGGTTGTTGTGCCTCGACAGCTGATGTAGTTCCCATATAATATAAATAGTACTTCCCACTTTGTTTGATGATAGTAGGATTATGTGTAGTCGTTCCATCCCAAAATTCTCTTCCTCTGGCTGGCAAAGCTACATTTACATGTTCATAAGGACCTTCTGCTTTTTCTGCTACTGCATAAGCTATTTCTGAGTGAGTGACCCATGCCATATGTCCCAATTCATATTTCCAACGAGAATAGAACATATGGTATTTCCCATCAAAACCTTTTACTACAGATGCACCCCATATATGATAATCAGAGTCGATAAACTTACATTTTTCATCAACAGGTACTACCAGAGCACCAATATTCATTTCTTGAGCAAGAATTGAAGTTCCTTGACATATAATGCATAATAAAAATATTAATGATCTCATGTACGCTAGTGCATTCAATGGTAAAATGTTTCAATAAAGAAATGATTCACGTTGTGATTCACGGATCACAACGCAAACCATCCAAAAGTCATTTACTATTTATTGTCTTTAAAATTGATCTTAAATACATAAGCAAAATCACATGGCTTATCTTCAGGAAGCGATACATTTAAAGCACCTTCCGTTCTTTCCCATTTCAATTTCCCTTTGTGACCAATCAATTCCACATCTTTTACTTTTGAATTATAAGCAATTAAACCTAATGATTTGATCGGCAATACTCCTGATTCAGGCCAGCCTAATGCAATGGCATATAACTGATCTCCTTTTGTGGTGAAACGGATATCTTCAGCTCCAAAACCATCAAATTTCTGATCTGCTAAGTGACCACTTTTTGTTTTGGTTGGGCCTTCTCCAAAAATCAACCAAGGACGGCTATCATAAATCGCTTCACCATTTAGTTTTAACCATGCTCCCATTTCCAACAAACGTTCTTTTTGTTCTTGAGGGATTGTACCGTCAGGATGTGGTGCAACGTTTAGTAATAGACAACCATTTTTACTGACAATATCCACAAGATCATCAATCAAACGGTTGGTAGGATAACATTTTAAGTCTGAAGCATAAGACCAAGAAGACTTTGAAATAGATGTATCCGTTAACCATGGATCAGGGTAGATATCTGGCATACGTTCACGCTCCAAATCTACCGTTCCTACGCCCAATGGAAAGTCAGGACGCTTAAATGTAAATACTCTTTCGATGTTATTTTCCGCACTATGGTTATGTACATAGGCCACCATTTGCTTTCTGATACCTTCAGATAAAATTCTAACTCTGTTATCAAACCAAAGCAAATCAGGAGAGTAACCATCTACTACTTCTTTTACTTTTTCTAGCCAGATTCTTTCAAACTCAGGACTAGGCATTGGATAAGATCCTTTCTCATCACCAATCTTCAATAAACGAGAAGTTTCAGGAATTTTTGGTCCATATAAACCTGCAAATTCTGGATTCGCACAATCGGTGTTTTCATCCCATGTAGGGTACCAACCCCAAAGCCAAGAGTGATGCAAACTGACCACGTATTTCATTCCTCTCTTCTTCACTGCCTTTTTCATCTCCGCAACCACATCGATTTTCGGCCCCATTTTCACCGAGTTCCAAGGGTTCACTTTAGAATCCCACATCGAAAAACCGTCAGCATGTTCTCCTGCCGGTCCTGCAAACTGTGCCCCTGCTTTTTGGAACAATTCAGCCCACTCATCAGCATTAAATTTATCACCTGTCAGTTTTGGCACTAAGTCTTTATATCCAAATTCTTTCTGATCTCCATATGTTTCCTTATGGAATTTATAATTCGGATGCCAGTCATTATACATGTTTCTACCATACCAATCTGAGTTACCTGTTGCCATAGAAGCCGAGTAAATACCCCAGTGTGTGTATATACCAAACTTGGCATTTCTAAACCATTCAGGACACTCGTATTGACTTAGTGATTCCCAATTTGGCTCAAAGTGTTTTTTTGCTTCCTTAGGTTGCTCTTGTTTTTTATTACATGCCCCTATGAACAATGCAAAGACAAATAATGTAATTAATTTAATTCGCTTCATTTCTATCGTTATATTCATTAATCTAGTGAAGTGCTAGGACAGAAGTCCAATAATCTAGTCTATATTGATTTGCTGAATAAACTAAGTCAATTTTAAGGAAACGGAAGTGTGGTAAAAAAATTACACCCCACTTAATATTAAAATTTACACTCTTACCTTATCAATTTTTCATGCTTTACGGTTGAAAAACCTCATCAAAAAGCATTTAAAAAAGGTGTTTTGGGGCGTTTTTAACGATAGACTTTATATAGACAGCAATAGTAATTTAAAATGTAATACTCACTTTCACTTTTGGTCTATGTTGCATTAAGAAAATAATAGCTAAAATATCAAAACTGATTGATATAATCATACAAATTCGTACCCTTCACCAAGTTCATTTTCTTTCTCAATCTATACCTCTTTAAGTCTACACTTTTAGGAGTGATGTTGAAGATTGGAGCGAGTTCTTTTGTGGAAAGATTTACTCGGATATAAGCACAAAGTTTGAGGTCTTCTTTGGTAAGAGCAGGGTGTGCTTTCTTTAAGTCGGAAAAGAAGTTTTGATGCATTTTTCTGAAAGTGGACTCGAATGTGAGCCAGTCTTTTTTATCATCAAACTCGGTGGTGAGGATATGATCAAGCTTGCGGATCACTTGACTTTTGTTGGCGGAATCAAAATGCTTGGCATTGTCTACCTGATGTTTTAGTTGCTTGATGACGTCTTTGTTTTTTGAGCTTTGAACAAGCAACTCTGACAAGCTTTCATTTTTATCTTGAAGTTCTTTTTGAAGTTCGTTGGCTTGAAGGATCGCAATTCTTTTTTCGTTGAGATCTCTTTGATGGTTGAGGTCTTCTCTCTTTTTCAAAAGAAGGGCCATTTTCTCTTTTCTCAACATTAAGCTATAAAACTTATGGAGGCTCCCTACCGATAATAAAACTGCTACAACATAAAGTATTAGCATTAAGTTGGACAAATAGAATGGTCTGTCTATTTCAAATTTATAATGGGAGATTTTATTGGAAGCGGTGTCTTTTACTTCAAAAGTGAACTTTCCATACGGAAGGTTTTGGTAAGCGATTTCGTTCTTTTCTCCTATCTCCACCCAATTACTGTCATAGCCTATCAGACGAACAGCGTAATTCGATTCTTCATAGTAATTCTTGGAGCTGAATTGAAATTCAATGGAGTTGTAATCAAAAGGGATTTTATCTTCTATATTACTGAGTTGTTCTTGATTTCTATGGTACCAAAACGTGACTTTTCTAATGTCAGGTTGATACTGTTTGAAATTGTAGTTTTCGATGGATGGAGTTGAGAAGAACCCTGCCCCTTGGGTGAAAGTGATCAAGAAGTTATCCTTGATATTGATGATATTTTCGTAATTGTAGATTTGATTATTCCCCAATTCTGCAATTGACTTTCGTACATGAATGGAACGACTTTCCTCGGCATCATAAAGCATCAATTGCCCTTCTATTTTCATTACTGAAACGTCATCAATAGGATGAGAAATAAAAGTCAATCCATTTAAATCTATATCAACCGGCAAGTTATTTTTAAAAGTGACAACAGTATCATTAGTGGTCAAGAGTTTGGTATCTCCTAAATCAAAAAGCCTGTATTTGTAACTGTTTTCTAGTGATTTTTTAGTGGAAAGGTTTTCAATGGATTTGAGGGATTCTAAATCTTCTGAGAGTGTGATTTTATAGATATTTTTCCATGAATCAGTCAGTAAGATAGTACCATCATTCAATTCAATAATATCTCTTGTTAGTGAATTGATCTTTTTAATGGTGTGACTATACTCCCATTGCCCATTGATTTTATTCCAAATGTTCAGCCCGTAATAAGAGGTTTGAAACATCACATTTTTATTAAGTCTACTTTTAAGGAAAGTATAACCTCCACCGTTATTATAGACTTTTTTGAACGTCTCTCCTACTTCAAAAATGCCTTCATTATGCCCGCAAAACAATTGATCATCGGCGACAAAAAGATTCCAAACTTGCCCTTTTGAGCGAGGAAATAATTGGAGTTTTAGAATTGGTGCGTTGATAGAATCTGTCGTATAATACAGCCCTTGATTTGTGCCGATAAATAGTTTTCCCTGAAAGATAGCAACATCATAGATTGGACCAATTTCAGCTAGAGGGTCATTGATAAAACGAACGGGATATTTTAGATTTACATTGGTAATTCCTTCTTCACTTCCCACCCAAAGTAATCCTTCATTGTAATGCAAAGCGTGAACTCTATTGCTGGGTAATCCATTTTTGGAATTGATATAATAATCAATCACGCCTGTATTGATATTTCCAATAATAATTCCTTTATCTAATGTACCAAAAGCAAATCCTCCTCGGTCATCAATAGGTTGGGCAACGTTTAGTCTTGCTTCTTTTAGAAAGATTGAAATCTTATTTTCATAGGGTGTAAAGCCCTTCCCATTCCAAAGGAATAAGCCGTTTTTATAAGTACCAATTAGAAGTCCTTCTTTTACCTCATGAATGTATTTGACCATCCAATGTTTTAAGTCTGGGTGAATGATATTATTGGTCTCCACCAGACCTTTTGTGATGTTGATATGATTGTAAAGAACTTGGTAGTAAAAAGTAGTTTCGTCTTTTGACTTGAACGCATAAGAAATATTTCCTTCTGTAAGGCTTTTCCGGGTGAGGTCTTTCGTGTCGAGGTCATAGATATAGAAAGTATTAAAGGATTGAAAGACAATCTTGTTACCAATCTGAATGGCTTTCCAAATTTCATCATGAAAAGACTTTTGAGGCATTAAAGAATTGAACTTCAAAACACCATTCTCCTTTTCAAAAACACCTATGGTATTCATCCCCCCTACAAAGATTTTGTCTTTATGAATCAATAAACACCTTAACGGTTCATTGGTAGGAAAAAGATTCCAACTTTCGCCGTCAAATTCTAACAAGCCCAAAGTATTGGCTGTATAAATCAGGCCATCATCAGATTGTGTGATATACCAATTTTGACTCTCAGCATTATAATCTGATTTGCTATAATTGGTAATCTTTGTTGATGTAAATAACTCAATAGTTTCTTGTGCGAAACTTGAAGTAGATATAAGTAATAAAGCGGTTAGTAGTAACTTAGATAGTAAAGCCATTTATTTTTCACGTAAAATAGTTTGAAGCTAAACTATAAATAATTTTAAATTGATTAAAATCTATTTTCAATTGATAACAAATCAATCACCTCATTTTCTCTAGAAGTCAGAGACTTCTAAATATCTAATAAACACAAGAGACGCTGACGCTTAACTCTTGCGCCAGGGAAATAGTAGTACAACCACTGGTGCGAATGTTAAGCATCAGCGTCATTCGTGTCCTATTGATCATCATACCCATATTCAGAAAACCATTTATAGCATCCCATCTACCACAATTAAGACACACTACGAATTGAATAATTAATTAATAAAATTATGGTTGTTGTATAACGTAGTGAGATGCTGTAAAAGGTTCTAAAAATTTAATGGATAATATAACGTGCACCACGACTGAAGTCATGGGCTGGTGATACTAACTCCAACAACACTAAAGTGATGTTTCCGTTTTTAACCTTCAAGACTTCAATCTTGATGAGGTTATTCTATCACCTGCCCATAGTTTTAACTATGGTGCACGCAACAATTAATTCACCGAAGAAAAAGACCAATTCAAGGTTTCAATGCCCTTTTTGATATCCTCATCCATCATAAAATATTTCCATAGCACACCTGAGCGGTAATTCTCAATCATAGTGATGATTGGTCCTTGATCGATGGCTAAATATGATTCAGCATACCAGTCACCTTGTGAAAGATTGTAAGCGTCTTTGAAACCGTATTCTCCCCACAATTTTGGTTGTTCTTCATAGAAATAACGCATAGCGGCCAATGACTCTTTTGGTGTATAAACAATCGAAGATAAAGCTGCAGTGGGTGTAATCGTACCGTTGTCTAAGTCTTGTGATGGTTCATGTGCCATATATCCTACAAATGGATCATCACTTGCTGTTAAGCCCCAAGCATTTTCTCCGTAATAAGGGAACTTCACTTGCTGTTGAATACACCAACGGCGGTTTTCTAAGGTACGTTCTTTGAATAAATCGAAGTAAGTTTTGCTTGTCGTTCCATCTGTGAAATGAGGATCCAAGCCGATATATGAATAATGTACCCAGAATAATGGTTTTGCTGTATCAACCGTAAGGCTGTGCTTGTATCTGTCCTCTCCATTTTTAAAACAGGTTTCATAGGTAGAAGCTGGTACAGGGTGCGTTGGCGAAGCTACTGCTAAAAGGTGTGTGATTTGTGTTTCATCAAAACCGTAAAGAGGCATGTTCATTTGGAAATCATACTGCGGAGACCAGTGCCAATACAATTTATCCGTACCGTTTCTGTACCAATCCCAATCTACACCTTCCCAAAGTGCTGTGGCCAATGTACGTAACTTTTCTTCCGTTTCATTATCACCATCAAAGTAGTTTCTTGATGTGATAATTCCTTCAATCAAGAAAGCGGTTTCCACCAAATCTCCCCCATCATCTTTTTGAGAGAACGGTCTTACTTTACCAGTTGAACCGTAGTACCAGTGAGGAAATGCTCCGTGAAATCGATCTGCTTTTCCCAAAAACTCATACATCTTCACTAAGCGTTGAGCACCTTCCGCTTTTGTGATATAACCTCTTTCAACGCCCACAATAATGGCCATGATCCCGAAACCTGTGCCTCCAGTTGTCACGATTTCATCATCTCCATTACTTCTCTCTCTTGATAGAGCAGATACAGGGTGACCATAGTCCCAGAAATATTTGAAGGTCGTTTCCTGTACTTTATCCATCAACTCTTCATCGGTCAATGGTACTTTATCCTCTTCATCATCATAGATCGGTAATTCTGGAGATACATTGACAGCTTCTGAACAACTCATCATTGAGAGTAATAACAAGGTCAATAGGGCTTTAATATTTATGTATTGCATTATAAATTGGCGTTATAGTTTGATTCGTAATTATAGAATGTTTTTACTTCTTCATCAGTCATTGCTTCCTGGAAGATTCTGAAATCATCAATTCCTCCATTAAACGATTCCTGTAAATTGGTATTATTGTTCTCTACTTGAGCACCGATAATGAGGTTTGAGCCAATTCCTGCATTAAAATGAACAGGACCTAACGCTTCGATCTCATCTACTTTTTCACCATTGTAATAGACTTTTCTCACTAAACCATCCGCTGTGATTGTGATGTTGGTCCATTTTTCAAATTCAATTTCATCTGTAAAGAAATCAACAGCACCCCAGTTTGAAGTTTCGTGGAAATACATGTTTTTGATACGGCCATCACCCTCTCTTTTCATACTGAATCCTTCCCAACGTTGCATCGAATAAATCCATCCGGCATTGGATAAGTCAGTTGGTCTTACCCAAATCGACACGGTCATTTTACCCGGTTTAAGATTCTCGTCATACGTTACAATGGCGGCTGTACCTGCTTCTGTGGCATCTGAACTATTAAATGCACTGTTTGTATTACCAAAACGGTCTGTTGTAAATCTGGCATTATGGTCTTCCACTTCATATAAATTATCATCATCTTCAACGGTATTATTAAAGGACAAGCCAATCACTTTTCTTTCAAAAACGGATTTCAATGAAACGCTAGAAGTGGTAAATACTGAAGGGTCTGAAATAAGATTATTGGCGACGTCATTTCCTTTTACCAACCAGCTGTATTCTGTATTTTCTTCCAAGTCTGTAATCACAAAGAAATCATCTTGAAGGTCACTTACTAATGGTGCCTCTGGCATTTCTTCAGAAGATTTCCATAAAAACACTTCATACTTCAAGCCTAACTTCTCAGAAGCCCATGTTAGTTGTATTTCTTTGTCATATGTAATATGTGTTTGTTCATTGGAAGGTGAAACCAGTTGAATTCCTTCGATAGGTTCTGGTTCTACATTGATGGTATCTCTTGCATCATCTGTGGGGGGTGAAGCAAGTGTTTTTACATCATCGGGATTTAAACCACAACCTGCGGCAAAGGCTATAATGAATAAAAATAAGAGTTGCTGTTTCATGATATTTCTTTTTTGGAGCGTGCACCGATGTTTCAAGTATTAACCGATACTTGCTACAGAAGTGGTGCACGCCATTTTACATGTGTTTATTAGTAATTCGGATTTTGCTTTAGAATGTCACTACCTACGGCATTGATCTCAGCTTGTGGAATGGGGTAGACTTTATTTTTAGCAGCATCAAAAACGTTATCGCCATTTTCTACTAATTTGCTTTTGGCGTAACCCGGAGACACATTATCCATTCTCATTAAATCAAAATAGCGGTGCTGTTCCATGGCTAATTCTACACGTCTTTCATTCCAAATTGCTTCTCTTAATTGTGCTGGATCAGACACTGTTACGTCAGGTAAAACGTTTTGACCTGCACGTGCTCTCGCTCTTACGTTGTTCAAATAACCCAACGCTTTTGATGAATTACCTAAAGCATTAGAAGCTTCTGCTGCCACTAAAACAATATCTGAGTACCTCAACAATCTTATGTTCATTGGGCTATTGTTGTTTCCTCCATTATGCGATGGTGCATATACTTTATAGCTGTAGAATTCGCTGATTGGATCTGAATTATCACCGAAAATACCGTCTTCTGGTCTTGGTACTACTTCACCGTCATACAATGTTTGACCGGCTGTGATGATCGTTGCATCATAACGTGGATCGTTGGTTTCAAAGGCATCTCTAAGTGATTTTGATGGAACATTGAAACCCCATCCTTTGTTCAATACATTGGAACGGATGCCTTGAATTTCTGTGAATTGACTGCTACCTCCACCTTGTTGGAAGTCGTGTGTTTGCACTTCAAAAATAGACTCTGAACAGTTTTCACCTTCTAATCTGAAAATCTCAGCAAAGTTTGGGTACAAATTGTACTCTCCTGACTGAATCAAAGCTTCTGCCGCGTTCAATGACTTTTGGTAATCTTCATTTGAACCTGTAAATGATGCTTGGAAAAGATATACTTTTGCTAATAATGCCTGTGCCGTACCTTTCGTTACTCGACCAAGTTCAGCTAAATCATATTGTGATTTTGTAGGCAATACTTCCACTGCTTCTTCCAAATCCTTGATGATAAAAGCGTACGTTTCCTCTCTTGTAGAACGTGCTACTTTGTACTCTTCTGGATTTAATAAACGGTCCACGATAGGCATGCCACCATATGCTCTTACTAAGTTGAAGTAGAAAAATGCTCTTAAACACTTCGCTTCAGCGATATATCTTGCTTTTAATTTTTCATCAAACTCCCCCTCAGGCACATTGATAATTACTTGATTGGTACGGTTAATACCTTGGTAATGCTCATTGTAATACCCTTGGATAGTACCATTATTCGGTAAATAAGAAGCATTATTCAATTCAATCATATCATAACTATCCGTTGATGTTGACCCTTTGTCGGCATCATCAGAAGCAATGTCTGCTAACCCGATCGGGCCCCAAGCAGTTGTATTCCAACCTCTCAAGCTTTCATAAATCGCATTTGTGGCTTTGAGCGCGCCATCTTGTGTTTTGAAATAATCCGCAGATGTTTCTTGTCCTTGAGGTGTTTTCTCTAATAGGTTTGAACAAGCACCTAAAAGTAAAAGTGTAACGGTATATAAGAATAATTTTTTCATTTCAGTACAATTAGAAGTTCACGTTAATACCTAATGTGTAAGTGGCAGTCAATGGATAAGTATTGAAATCAATTCCTGCGTTAAGCGGTGAGTTGGAAACGATTTCTGAACTATATGACTGATAAGGCTGGTATAAGTAAATGTTGGAGGCGGCTGCAAAAATTCGACATTTTTCGATGAAAATTTTACTGGTCACATGCTCCGGTAAAGTGTAGCCTAATGTGATGTTCGCTAGTTTGAGGTAAGATCCGTCTTCAATAAAACGATCTGATACTTCATAGTTCACACCACCGTTTGTGACTCTTGGCTCACTGTTGCTTGTGCCCTCTCCTGTCCATCTTCCTAAGAAAGACTCTTCGAAGTTCGTCGTACCCCAACGTACTGCTTTCTTTGCATTGTAGATTTGGTTGCCTGATTGTCCTTGGAATAAGGCAGACAAGTCAAAGTTTTTATAAGAAATGCCTAAGTTGATACCATAAATAAAGTTTGGAATAGGGCTTCCGATAAACGTTTTGTCGTTCTCGTCAATCACACCGTCTCCGTTGATATCCATATAGATGATATCACCTGGCTGTGCTCCTGGCAATGATGGCATATTATCAATCTGCTCTTGATTTTGGAATACACCATTCGTTTTATAACCGTAGAATGCCCCGATTGCTTGACCTGGAGTCGTCAAAGAAGCTTGTTGACCATTACCTAAATCACCTCCAAAAATATAAGGGTTGTTAGGGTCTAAAGCGATGACCTCATTGTGAATGGTAGAAATATTTGCCCCAATGTTGTACTGTACCTCTCCAATTTTATGATTCCATTGGATACTCAAATCAATACCTTTGTTCAAGATCTCACCAATATTAGAAGGCACTGCTCCTTTTGATCCCACTAAACCTGGAGGAGTGATATAGACCAACATGTCTTTGGTCATTTTGTGGTAATAATCTGCATCGATCGTTAATTTATCGTCCCAGAAACCTACCTCAAATCCGATATCAAATTGCTCTACTGTCTCCCAACGAAGGTTAGCATTCGCCATATTAATTACAGTACCACCCGGTTGGAATCCTTGGTCAGGACCAAAAACTGGGTTTAAGTTATTATCAATCAATGAATACTGACTGTAGTCCCCAATCTTGTCGTTACCAATTCTACCCCAGCTCGCTCTAAGTTTCAAGTTGTTGATCAAATCACTAGACTTCATAAAGTTTTCTTCCGAAATTCTCCAACCTAATGCTAATGAAGGGAAGACACCGAACTTATTGTCTTTACCGAAACGTGATGAACCATCCGCTCTAAATGAAGCAGTAGCAAGGTACTTATTATCGTACGTGTAATTCACTCTACCAAGAAACGACAAGTAAGAATTGGCCGCTCCTTCTTGGAATACATTTCTACTGTCTACCAGTCCAGTTCCCAAGTACCACATATCTCTGTTATTCGGCACTCCATTCTCTGAACCTTCCCACTTTTGCACGGTATTATTTTGAGTCGTTACACCAGCTACAGCATTGATACTATGCTTACCAATTTGCTTCATATAGCTCACCGTATTTTCCCAAAGCAATGCATTGTATTCATTTCCAAGTTGCGTTAATCTACTTACATCATTGAATTGTTTCCCACTTACAAAGAATTCAGGTGTGTATCTCGTTCCTTTGTTTGTTGCTCTATCTACACCTAAATTCGATTTGAAAATTAGTCCTTTGGCAATTTCATAATCCAAGAAGAAGTTACCTACCAAACGGTCTCCACTGCTAAAATCATTTTTATAATAAGACGAAGCGATTGGGTTACCAATATCATTATTATTTGAGGTACCAAAGTAGCCGTTCTGATCATAGACTGGCATCGTTGGATCAGCTTTATAAGCATCTCCTAAATTCACACCTTCATTTGTGCTGTTGTAAGTGGAGTAAGCGATATTATGACCTACTTTTACTCTCTTTGATAATTTATAAGTATTGTTGATTCTTAAATTGAAACGATCGAAACCTGATCCTTCTACAACACCTAACTGATTGAAATACCCTGCCGTGATATTGTACATCACGTTATCTGATCCCCCTGAAACACCCACTTGGTAATTCTGGATCGGTGCGTTTCTTGTGGCTTCATCAATCCAATTTGTGCCGTTGCCCATATTATTGATTTCATCTTTAGTGTAAATCAAATCTGAACCTTGGTTGTGCATGATCTCGTTTTGAAGCATGGCATACTGTTGTGCGTTGACCATATTAGGACGCGCCGCCACTTGTTGCATACCTACATAAGAGCCCAAAGTCACTTTTGCTTTTCCTTTTGAACCTTGTTTTGTAGTAATGATCACTACACCATTGGCACCTCTCGAACCATAAATTGCTGTTGCAGAGGCATCTTTCAAGACTTCCATGGATTCAATATCATTAGAACTTAAGAAATTGATATCATCCAGAAGCATTCCATCCACCACATACAGTGGGCTCGAATTACCCGTGGTGCCAACACCCCTAATCTGTACTTTCGGTGAACTACCTGGCGTATTGCCTGAAGTAATCTGAACACCTGATACTTTACCTTGTAAAGATTGCAAAGGGTTTGAAGCTGGAATTTTCTCCACATCTTCACTCTTCACACTCGATACGGCACCCGTAAGGTCACTCTTTTTCATAACACCATAACCGACAACCACCACTTCTTCAAGCTGTTCCATGTCTTCATTCAAAACCACTTGAATAGGTGAGAAGCTAGTGATCACTCTTGTTTCTGTGACATAGCCGATAGAGGAGATTTGGACGGAATCGTTGAGTTGGATTCCATCGAGTTTAAAGTTTCCGTCGAAGTCAGTAATTGACCCTTTTTGTGTTCCAATAATCTGGATTGTAGCTCCGATTACGCCATCTCCTGTATTACTTGTCACCTTCCCAGAAAGTACATTTTGGGCGTACAAAGACAGACAAGAGATACTAATAAATAGTGTTAGTAATAACTTTTTCATGGTCATTTCATTAAAATAATAATAGTTGAGTACCTGTTCAAAATTATCTATAGCTTAAATGCATTTGAATTAAACTCAGGTTTCGTTAAAATTTTTCGTCTTAGCTATGGCTAGGACTGTAAATTTTGCCTTACCTGAGATCAATTCATTCTACATTTATAAACTATATTTAATTATGATCAGCTACTTATTGCAGTAACTTCATTTTAGTTTTTGAATGAAAAAATAGCTTCATTCTGAACAATTGAGGAGTTAGGGGCGATCCATACTTTGAACTTCCCTTCTTCAGTTACTATGTTGTTGTTTATATCAAGAATTGATAGCATATCAGGAGTGATATCGAAAGTTACTTTTTTCGATTCTCCTTTCTTCAATGTGATTTTTTGAAAGCCTTTCAGCTGTTTTACTGGTTGAGCAACAGATGCGAAGATGTCTTGTGTGTAAAGTTGCACGATCTCTTCCCCATCATATTGACCCGTATTTTTCACTGTGATAGAAGCCTTAATTGCACTTCCTTCTTTTAATTCATCAGATGATAATTGCAAATCAGCATACTCAAATGAAGTATAACTCAAGCCGTAGCCAAATGGATAAAGCGGAGAGTTTTCCACATCTAAATAAAATGATTTATAATCCTGAGGGTTGTTCTGATCAAACGGTCTACCTGTATTCAACGCATCATAATAGATCGGAATTTGCCCTACATTCCTTGGGAATGTCATGGTCAATTTTGCTGAAGGATTGTATTTTCCTGCCAATACATTCGCAATAGCATCACCTGTTTTAATCCCCAAATACCACGCTTCAACAATGGCATCCACATTTTGATCTTCCCATGATAAATCCAATGGTCTTCCATTCAACAAAATCAAAACAATAGGCTTCCCCGTTTTCTTTACCGCGTACATCAGTTCGCGTTGTGCTTTTGGAAGACGAATATCCGTTCTGCTTGCCGCTTCTCCCGACCAGTTGAAATCTTCACCCAAGGCCAAGAAAACAACATCACTGTTTTGTGCCACTCTTACAGCCTTCTGAATTTCTTTAGCGTTGCTTTCTCCCATCAAATCCGCACCTTTCGCATAGCTGAATTTCGCCTTTGAATAAAGGTTTGTCACACCTTCATACACGGTAACGCTCTTTGAACGATCGCCTTTAATTGCCCATTCTCCATTTAAGCTTTTTCTTTCTTTGATCATCGGGCCAATCAAACCAATACGCTTATTTGTATTTTCAGCTAACGGTAATACCTCCTTCTCATTTTTCAATAATACAATAGAACGTTCAGCTCCTTTCAATGCCTCTGCTAAAAAGGCCTCAGTCATTGTGTTTTCAGCTTCACGCTTGGTATCCATATATCTATAAGGGTCCTCAAACAATCCTAATAAGAATTTCAACTCCAGAATTCTTGCAACAGCAACATCAATTTTGCCTTCCGTTACAGCACCTTCATCCACCAATTTTTTAAGGTTTTGAATATAAGCTGCACCATTCATGTCCATATCAATCCCTGCATTCACCGCTTTCTCTGCCGCTTGTTTTAAGTCTTCAGCATAGCCGTGAGGAATCATTTCGTTGATGGCCGTATAGTCCGTGACCACCATACCTTTGAAACCCCATTCGTCTCTCAAAATATCTTTGAACAAGTATTTGTTGCCAGTAGCAGGTACGCCGCTAATGGTATTAAACGAAGTCATAAATGTGGCTACCTTATTGTCAACTGAGGTTTTGAAAGGAGGCAAATACGTTTCTCTCAATACCCTATCCGAAACATCTACTGTATTATAATCTCTCCCAGCTTCTGCCGCACCATACCCTACAAAATGCTTCGCACAAGCCAACATGGTATGAATATCACCAAAGTCCTTATAACTTTTGATACCTTGGAAACCATTGACTCTCGCTTTTGCGATTTCTTTTCCCAAGAAAACATCTTCACCAGCACCTTCCATCACTCTCCCCCAACGCGGGTCTCTAGCAATATCAATCATGGGTGCAAACGTCCAGCTGATCCCTGCCGAAGTCGCCTCAATTGCGGCAATTCTAGCACTTCTCTCCATCAATTCTAAATCCCAGCTACACGACTCTGCCAGTGGCATTGGAAAGGTTGTCTTATAACCGTGAATTACATCCGCCGCAAATAAAATCGGAATTTGAAGACGGGAATGCTTCATTGCCTGCTCTTGCAGTTTGCGTAATCCCTCCGCTCCAAAAACATTGAACATGCTTCCTACTTGTCCCTTCTCCAAGTACTCTTTAAAGTCGTCATTGATCTGCGGTCCCGTCAATGTTCCATGTCCAGAGAACTGCGTCATTTGTCCTATCTTCTCCTCCAAAGTCATCAAAGATAACACCGAGTCCACCTTCCCTTCAATCACTGGATCTTGACTGTAACTTTTCCAATCAAAGTCTTTTTTCTTCTGTTCACACGATAAAAAAATGGAACAGCCAAAAAGTAATAATATTGTCTTATTAATAAATTTCATACAGATAAGTGAGTAAGTTGTTTTCACTAATTCAGACGATTTGTTTAGTGAAAAATAAAATTCAGTTTAACGATCGCTTTGTGATTACAAATATGGAGGGGATTAAGTGTAAAAATGTAATTTTATATATCATCAAAAAGACATCATCATTTTACAAAATACCTAACACACTGTTTGTCTGCACCTTGAAAGTGTTAATCATCCCATTTTACTACAATGATAAGATGGGGTGATGTGATAAAATCACATCAGTGAAATGGGGATATTTCTATTAAAAATTAAAAAGACAAGGAAAATAACATGATGGGTGGTTGTAAAGTGAGTTAGTGATTTGGGTGGTGTCCTATTGGTGGTAGTATTAATAGGTAACTTCTGCAAAACGGATTTATTTTATGCGTGATAATGGATTATTTCAAACCCTATTTTGATATACAAACAAGCCAATCTATGTGAGGGTAGATTGGCTTGGGTTATTTTATTTATTGCTTTAAGTAACAAACTTAAACTGTAGGAAAGTTCGTAATACCCCCTGTTGGCTGAACAGCACGAACAGTAGGAGGAGGAATTAGAACAGCGGAGGAGCATAATCTAATAACCATCTTTTTTCTTCACTCGCTACTTGTTGATTAATTTCACTTTCAGAATACCTTTTTATAACTTCTAAGCAGTTCTCATATATATATATCATAAATTATATTCTTATTTTCTAAAAGAAAATGTGCTGACCAAAGGTTTACATAATACTGACGTTCTGTAATATTTCTATAAAACAGGTGATAATCTTCATTCTCAATGAATTTATCTACTTCTTTTCTCATGTCTAGAAAAGAAGTAGTTCTTCTAAAATTCAAATTATATGGTGTATGTTTTTTTATATAATTTTCTTTACACCAAAAAAGAAAAGTATCGTTTAAATTTCTCATTATTCAATTAGTCTTTTTGTAACATGTTTAGAATTTTTCTCTCTTGAGGCTTAGGTTGTAAGAGTCTTCATAAAAATGTACTCCCTCATATCGTTGTTTTGGATATCCAATAGCATAAGTAGAAACTTTTAAATAATCTTTACTATTACTCCCTTGGTACCCCTCTGGCGCAAGTGTTAAGCCAAAGGCGTCACTTGTGTTTATATTTTGAAGGGGCTGTCGCAAAACCATCAAAAATTCCAAATACTCTTCATTTTTAAATCGTATGAACATAAACAGTTTAAAAA
>NZ_JACVVP010000061.1 GCF_014534745.1 Flammeovirga sp. EKP202 | reverse complement strand
GGAAAAACAAGGCTAATAAATCATCATTCATAACATGACAAAGATAACAACATTATGTTTTTTGCCCACTTTTTGTTAGTGACCCGATATAATATCTTAGGTGAAAATTAAACCAAAACCATTATAAATGACTGAACCTTACCACTTTCATGGTAAGGTTCTTATACGATTTTCATCAGTAGTTTTGCCAGAATGAGGAAAAATTTCCGACTAAGTTTAAAAAATCTTCGTAAAAGACAATTAATCCTTCGAAGTATTACAAAGATATAGAACTATTAATAATTATCAACAGATGAAATGTTAATTAACAAATAAATCTTAAAAATAGTTCTTCTTTTACACTTATAAATTAATTTTGGTTGCTTTTCAATGCTTCAATCAATTTGGGAACCACTTCAAAAGCATCTCCAACTACCCCATAATCAGCCGCTTTGAAGAAAGGAGCTTCAGGATCTTTGTTGATAGCAACAATCACTTTGGAAGAGTTTACCCCTGCCAAATGCTGGATCGCACCAGAGATACCAACCGCAATATATAACTGAGGAGCTACTTTGATTCCTGTTTGTCCTACGTGCTCGTGATGTGGACGCCAATCCATATCTGAAACTGGTTTAGAACAAGCAGTTGCCGCTCCAAGAGTAGACGCTAAATCCTCAATCATTTGCCAGTTTTCTGGCCCTTTCATGCCTCTTCCCGCAGAGACTACTAAATCTGCCTCTGGTAATAAAATATCGCCTTCTTGCTTATGAACACCGACTCTTTTCACTCCGAAATCAGCATCATCAAATGCCACTGTGATTTCTTCTACCGGTGCATCTGAGCCTGTCTCTTCTAATTGCACTACATTTTTAGTAACAGTAAGTACTTTCTTACCTTCTGGCACTTCCACAAATGCATAGGCTTTCCCTGTAAATACTCCACGTTTTACTACAAAACCATTAGAAGTATCAGGTAGCTCTTGTACGTTCGCGACTACACTTGCTCCCATTTTAATGGCTACTCTTGCCGCAACAGCGTCAACTAAAGAAGAACGAGACATAATTACTACATCAGTTCCTGCTTGGCCTGCTGCTTCTGCAATTAATTTGGCTGTAGCTGAGATTACACCATCGTTTAGTCGTTCATCAGAACAATGCAATACTTTGGTTGCTCCATATTTACCAACTCCTGCTAATTCAGAAGCATCAATACTTCCCATTGCAACAGCTGTTACTTCACCTAATTTTGATCCATATGTTACTGCTTCTAATGAAGATTTCTTAATGACTCCATTGTCTGCTTCTATAAATACTAATACTGACATGTTTTTTGTTATTTTATGTGTTTAAGTTGAGATAATAATGATTAAAGGACTCTAGCTTCGTTTTTCAACAAACCTACAAGTTCATCCATTTGTCCTGCATCGACCATTTTACATTCAGCCTTAGCTTCAGGTAATTCAAATGATTTGTAAGAAGTAACTCCTTCAACTCCTACAGGTTCTACAACTTGAAGTGGCTTTTTTCTAGCCATCATAATTCCTCTCATATTAGGAATCTTCCATTCTGCAATTGGTTCTTGACAACCCGCCACAAATGGCATTGCAACTTCAACATCTTCATGTCCACCTTCGATTTCTCTACTTAGCTTAGCTGTCGTTCCGTCTACCTCTAACTTCATAGCAGGAGCAATTGAAGGCCATCCCATCAACTCCCCCACTAAACCATGTACTAGGCCTGAATTATAATCTGAGGATTCACGCCCCATTAAAATCATATCATAATTTTCAGATTTTGCATGCTCTACAATTTGTTGAGCCACAAATAGTGAATCTATAGGCGCTGCATTTACTCTTACGGCATTATCGGCTCCAATAGCCAATGCTTTTCGGATTGATGGTTCAGTGTCTGCCTCTCCTACATTGAGAACAGTAACAGTTCCACCTGTAGCTTCTTTTATTTCTACAGCCCTTGCTAAAGCAAAGTCATCATAAGGTCCGATGATAAATTGAACTCCATTAGTGTCAAGCTTATTATCTGCAAACTTGATTTTAGTAGTGGTGTCAGGTACGTGACTAATGCAAACTAAAATTTTCATGTGTTGTGTTATTAATTGGTGATTACTTTCTGTGGTAGAAAGCAATAATTATCTTAAATTCTTTTTATTGGTAGAGCTAAAATAGTATGCAAGCATAATAAATTGCAAGTTTTATTTAGAATAAATATAAAAGATTGTATAAAAAGTGGTTTCTCGATATAGTATTAAACATTTTCAAACACAAAAAATTATATTAACATATATATTTGTATCAATCGAAAACCATCGAATTCTGAAAAGAAGTTAAGAAGAATAACATTTACACTCAAAAAAAATTTCAAATGGGAATTGCAAAAAAAAGATTACAAACCGCGTTAGATGGGAATGTTGAAAAAATGTTGAACCAACAAGTTCAGCTTGAAGATCAATCTTCTCAATTTTATCTTTCATTTGCCTCTTGGTGTGAACGTGAGGGGTACGTAAAATCAGCAGAGTTTTTATACGATCATGCAGAAGAAGAACGTCAACATATGTTGAAGTTTTTTAAATATATCAATGCCGTAGGAGGTCATGCTTTGGCCGCTGAAATCACTACAGTACCACATGAGTTTGAATCGTTACGCCAAATCTTTGAACTAGTGCTAGAGCACGAAGTAAAAGTTACCAAGGCAATTAATGAAATTGTAGATTGCTGCTTTCAAGCAAAGGATTTTTCTACCTTCCAATTTTTACAATGGTTCGTAGCAGAACAACGTGAAGAAGAAGAAACAGCTCGTACAATTTTAGATGCTTTTGATTTAATTGGTGAGGATAGTCCTCAAGGTTTATGGTTAATTGATCAAGAAATTGGTCGTATTGGACAGCAATCTGAAGAGGATCCATCTGCAGAAGCATAAAAAAATAGAGGTAGCCTACGATTTTTCTTTTCGTATGCTACCTCTTTTTATTTATGATTTGGAAGGTATAAAGAGATTTAAACCTCGGTGCTTTGTATCACTCTTATTCCTGAAACTTTCATATCTGTGAAAGCATTCTGGACATCATTCGGTTTTAAGTTAACACCTTTAGTCGCATCTTCAATCACAAAGGTTTTAAACCCACAAGATACTGCGTCCAAGGCTGTAAATTTGACACAATAATCAGTTGCAAGCCCAGTGACATAAACTTCAGTCACCTCTTTATTTTTCAAGTATTGACTAAGCCCCGTATCCTTTCTTTTTCCATTATCAAAAAAGGCACTGTAACTGTCAATACTAATATCTGTTCCCTTTTTATAAACAGCATCAATATTGGAGGTATCCAGTGACGATACAAATTCTGATCCTTCAGAATTTTGAACACAATGTATAGGCCACAAAATTTGAGGAAGCCCCTCCAAGTCAATAATTTGTCCTAATTCTTTGCCATCATGATTGTCGGCAAAACTTAGATGCTCCTCAGGATGCCAATCTTTTGTGGCTACTACAAGATCGAATTTTGATGATATTTTATTTATTGTTGGTATGATTTGATCCCCCTCTGGTACCTCTAAAGCACCGCCTGAAACAAAATCATTTTGTACATCAACAATTAACAATGCACGCATATGTAAGTTTGAATATTTTATTTTAATAATAAGACAATTTACAATAACATTTAAAAAAATACACAAAGTTGTTATTAGAATAAATGTATCTATGTAACTTGAAATAGGTTTGTCACTTTACTATTAGCAAAATCATACCTAAAAGTGAAGTTGACTACTACTATAAACGTAATTGATTCTATTATACACCATTAATTTTTTCGAAAAATGGATAAAAAAAGTAAAGACTTTTTATATAAATATTTAAATAACCCATCACCTACAGGACACGAAGCAGAAGGTCAAAAAATCTGGTTAGATTATGTAAAACCCTTTGTTGACTCTTCATTTGTAGACAACTATGGTACTGCCGTAGCTGTAGTAAATCCTGAAGCTCCTTATAAAGTTGTCATTGAAGCTCACGCTGATGAGATTGCTTGGTATGTCAATTACATTACTCCGGAAGGATATATCTACGTTATTAGAAACGGCGGTTCAGACCATCAAATTGCACCTTCCAAGAGAGTTTTACTACATGGTGAAAATGGCGTTGTAGAAGGCGTTTTTGGATGGCCTGCAATTCATACTAGAAAGCCAGGTAAAGAAGCAAATCCTTCTTTAGATAATATATTTATTGATGTTGGAGCAGCTTCTAAAGAAGAAGTGGAAGAAATGGGTATTGTGGTAGGTACTGTCATCACCTATGAAGACGAACTTCGTGAGCTTAACAAAGGACGCTATTTCTCTGGTAGAGCCTTGGACAACCGTATTGGTGGTTTTATGATCGCTGAGGTAGCAAGAAGGTTAAGTGAAGAAAAACATAAAGTCCCTTTTGGTTTATATGTAGTCAATGCGGTACAAGAAGAAGTTGGATTAAGAGGTGCTGAGATGATCACACAAACTATTAAACCTAATGTTGCAGTAGTTACTGATGTGTGTCATGATTCTTCTGCTCCAATGTACAATAAACAACTAGAAGGTGATACAAAAGGTGGAAATGGGCCTGTATTAACAGTGGCTCCAGCAGTACAAAACAACCTCTTTAAGATGCTTGTCAATACGGCTAAAGAGAAAGAAATTCCTTTCCAACGTGCTGCATCTTCTAGAGTTACAGGTACTGATACTGATGCTTTCGCTTATTCTAATGGAGGTGTCCCTTCTGCTCTTATTTCATTACCATTGAAATATATGCACACAACGGTAGAAACCGCACACGCTGATGATATTGAAAATACAATTAAACTGATGACTGAATTCTTGAAGCAATTGCCTAATGAGCATGATTTCAGATATATCAAATAATTGGTATTAGCTTTTTTAAAAAAGTACAAATTCAAAAATAAATCATAGTTAATTTTGAATTTGTAGATAAAAAGGTCCCCTTAGTATTTATACTACTAAGAGGACCTTTTTGAGTTCAAGATATTTCTTAAAAATAAAATTACTGTTTTTTACCTCCAGTCACTTTAGGCATTGACATACCATTACCTTTTGAAATAATGACATTGACCTTGTTCATTTTATTTTTTTTCAATTTCGAAGATTTCAAATCATCTTCACTTCTCATATCACCTTTAGTGGCAACTATATAATAAGATATTTCTTTTAGGCCTTTTGTAAACTTCACTCTACCATTTTCATTGGTCTTTGTTTTGGCTTTGATACCATTTGTTTCATCAAATGCATCATCCTCATTAGAGTAAAGTACTACATCAGCCCCTTTTACTACATTTCCTTTCTCATCTAAGACAGTCACTTGAAGACCAATCAAAGCGAATGGGCTTTCAGATTTAGGGATGACATTAAAACTAGATGTCACAATTAATAAAATAACCCCTGATAAAATTGATAGTAAGTTCGTTGTTTTCATAAAAAGATAAATTAGAGTTTAAAAATCATGTCCTAAAGATACATAATACTTAGGATCTGTTTGTCTAAATCCATCTTCAATTCCCCATGCTACATCTAATTTCAGATAATATCCTAATAATGTGGTACGTGCACCTACACCATGCCCCATTAAGAATGGATATCTGAAGTTTTTCACTGTGGCATCAAACGACCCTACTGGACCAATATCTTCTGTATTCAAACTATTATCTTCTTCAAATGGGCTTACACCTGTCCAAGCCGATCCAATATCAAAGAAAACTGTAAACTGTAAATCTCTCAATAATTTTGATTTAACTGGACGTTTAGTTAAAAACTTCATCACTGGCATTCTTAACTCGGCATTGAAAACCATATAGTTTTCGCCCTCCCATTTATTCCAATTAAAACCTCTAAGCGGTGTTGTAAATTTTGTAAACATCAAATCAGTTAAATCTGGAATATCATTGCTGTTCTCTGGCACTCCTCTTGGGTCATTATCCATACTACCAAATGCCCAGTTTTCCATTCCTCCCAAACGATATGTTTTAGGACTTTCGCCAAAGAATGATCCCGCTGAACCTCTTAATGCTAAAGTCATTGATCTTAACACTTTCTGGTAATGTCTAATATCAAAAGATATGTTTTGGAAATTTAAGGAAGAACTATTGAGGCCTACATAGTTTTCATATCTAATTTTTGCTCTTGTGCCTATCAACATGTTTTTTCCTCTCTCTAAGCTATTATCAAATATATATTCAATATTAAAACCTGTCCAATAACGATTTATATCACTATCACTCAAACCACTTATAGATGTATCTGTAAAACGTGTTGTAGTTAAAAATGGAAGTACCTCTATTCTACTTCTAATACTAACAGGTAAGGCTACCCCCACTTCATAATAATTTTTACTGTAACGATGCTGCAACTGCTCAATCTCTAAAGACTGCCTTTCATACCTTACACTATAATCCAATCGGTGTTTTAAATAAAGGTATTCCGCAAAGAAGTTACCATTATTTAAGGAGAACGTACCAAACAAACCAGCATTGATCTTGTGGTTTTCCATTGCATCCGTCATCATTACCTCAAACTGTAAACCTGAACCCATTAATGGGTCAAATCGCATATTTGTATTAAATCCATCTACAGAAAAACGTATCTCATAATCTTGTGATTTAGAGAACATCGATTTTCTTGCGGACGCCTCTTGTTTAGCTTTTAATCGATCATTGTATTTACTCCAAAACGCATCTCTTTTATTTTTACTATAAGAGAAGAATTTATAATTATCGGTATTGGCTTTATCTTCTTCCTCACTATCAGTGTAAGTTGGCTTCTGAGGAAGTATACCAATATCAGGCCCCTTATTCCCAGTTCCCTTTGTAGTAACAAAAGAATAATTATCGAAATCAATTTCTTCATCAAAAGGATCTCCCTCTACAACAGGTTCAGCCTCTTTTTGAGCCACTACAACATCAGGCTGATCGTTTACCTTTTTTGCAGTATCCTGTAATACTACTACTGGCAAAGATTTATCCTCGACCTGAATCGAATCATCCCAAACAATATCATCCCCTTCATAAACAGTATCTGCTGTATCTGCTAAAATCTTTCTGAGTTGTTCTTCCTCTTGCTTTGCTTGGAAAATTGAATCTTGAATTCTTTTTAGTTCCTTTTGTCTTTGTTGTTCTCTAAGAAGGGCCATTCTCGCTTCAGCCTCACGTTTACGTTTTGCTTGTAACTCTTTTTTCTTTTTAATCTCCCTCAATTCTCGAAGATCCATTATTTGCTGTCTCTTCGTTTTAGGAGTAAAAATGGTCTTATCTGGATTAATGCTTCCTGTATATATATGTTCTTTTTCTTCATTGTAAGCTACATATGCAATATCTCCCTTATAAGTAGTATAATCTTTCACACTATACTTAAAGTTTGAGACTTGTCTTACTAATGAATCTTTTAAATCATAAACAAAGAAGTTAGTAATCCCTTTTCTATCACTGAGGAAAAGAAGATGATTCTCGTCTAAAATTGAGGGTTTAAAATCCTTTCCTAAGTTATTTGTAATTCTTTCTAATTTTTGAGGGTTGGATTTAGAATAGACAAATAGATTAAATGTGCCTGTTATATCTTCCAATTCTCCTGTTTTGGTTTTAGTGGAGTCAACAGTTCTATTAGAACTAAAAATAATGTCAGAACCATTAGGTAGATAGGAAGGAGTCACGTCATCAAAATAATCTTTTGTAATTTGTCTCGTTCTACGTCTTGCAATATTATGTTCATAAATATCTGTTTGTCCTCTTCTTTCAGCACTCATTGCGATTTTCTTTCCATTAGGAGAAACAGAAACATCATTGATATGATCAAATTTAAATTCGATTTCTCTTTTCAGATATCTAAAGAATGTATTAAAGCCACCTTTTGATAAATTGTAAATGAACATGTAGTTCTGCCCCTTCTTCTGCGAGAAAATAACCAACTCGTCTCTGCTGATCCAATCTACAAGCGGCACATCATAATCGATTTGTTGATTGACTACCTTGTAACCACTTTTAAATACAGTTCGTATTTTTTTCTGCTGAAGGTCATAAACATTGATTTTATATTTCCCTCTCTCATTTTCGGTGTAGGCTAACCGTGTTCCATCAGGGCTAATATTGATTTTATTATATATTCTTGACTTTCTATTTTTGGAGATAGACTCATCCGCGTCAATATCTTTATAGTTTTGTTCTAAGGATTCATGTTCATCCAAATAAAACTTTTTCCAACCTTCAATAAACTCTTCATAAGATAAACCTAAAGTATTTTGAATGGCAATCTTCTCATCTCTTACAATTCTTGTAAGGTTTAGAATAGATGCCATATTACTTTTCCCATATTTCTCTACAAGGTAATTCCATATGGACTGACCTACTATTTTGGCATTTTCACCTTCTAAATATCTAATGTTAGGAAATTTCTTAGGGTGTCTTGAAAAGAAATCTCTGACTTTATCATCCATATCTCTAGACCAACCACGAGCTATATAATCTGAAGCTCCCACTATGAACCAATTCGGAAGATTCATCAGATAACTCGACTTGATCATATCTTTTAATGACCCACCGTACATCATTTCAAAAATAAGGGCATCAGCAATACTCCTTTTGACATCTTCTTCAAAAAGATACTTTGCTCCACTAAAAGCCACCTCTACTTCTGAGCGGATAAAACTCGTTTGTCCAGTAATAGCGTATCCTTGTTGATTGATACCAATATTACTTTGACGAAGATCCTGAATAGAATTATAGACTAAAATCTTTGTTTTAAAATAAGGAGCATACCCTACTGTTTCGGTAATATCTTGATATTCCCTTTCGGCTATTTCACCGGCTATTTTGGCAATTGTAATACCATAACCATAATAGTAGAGTTCAAAATGTTCTGTTTCGATGTAACTCCAATCAAAAATCTCATATTGTACCCTATTTTTCCCAAAATTCTCCAAACGGAAAAAATGTTGAGCATTTATACTTGTTGTAGCAAACAAGAACAATACTAAGATTGAAATAAATAATTTGCAGTGTCGGTTCATATTATAAAGGTTGCCCGTTCTAGGAGCTGTCAGATATTTAAATAGATAGATAATGCTGCACACGATTTAACTTAATCCCGCACATCACAAAAAGAGTTAATAAAAAGATAGCTTACTATCAGCCATATCGAAATTAAGATATTTTTCGAGATTGACTACAATTAATTTAATAAAAAAAATTGACGAATGTTTACTAAAAAATACAAAAGATCACCATTTTCTGCTTTTGATCATTTTTTATTGGTGACTTAAACCTAATATTTTTCTGATATTCTCAAATAATCTGTTTATTTTTGGCTTGAAAACGAAAAATTGGTAAAAGACAATAAAAAAATACAGTCTTAATTAGATTATGGCAGAAGTAATCAGAATGCCTAAGATGTCAGATACGATGACAGAAGGCGTAATAGCATCTTGGTTAGTAAAAGTAGGCGATGAAATCGCTTCAGGCGATGTGATCGCAGAGGTTGAAACTGATAAAGCAACTATGGAGTTAGAAAACTATGAAGATGGTATTCTACTTTACATTGCAGTTCAAGAAAAAGAAGCAGTTCCTGTAGACGGAATTATTGCTATTGTTGGTGAAGAAGGAGAAGATTTCCAATCTCTTCTTGATGGTGGTAATGCTGCTCCTGCTGCAGAAGCTCCAGCACCTACTGAAGCTCCAGCTGCAGCCCCTGCACCTGCTGCAGAGGCAATTGATACTTCAGGTATTAATGCTGTTGTAGTTAAAATGCCTAAAATGTCTGATACCATGACTGACGGTACCATTTCACAATGGTTAATGAAAGTTGGTGACGACGTTGAGGCTGGCGATATCCTTGCTGAAGTTCAAACAGACAAGGCTACAATGGAATTAGAATCTTACGATGAAGGTAAGTTATTATATGTAGCTGTTGAAGACGGTGGTTCTGTTCCTGTTGATGGCGTAATTGCTATCATCGGTGAAGAGGGTGCTGACTTTGAAACACTTCTTAAAGCTGAAGAAGCTAAATCAGCGGCTCCGGCGGCAGCTCCTGCAGCTGAAGCACCAGCTCCGGCTCCTGCAGCGGCACCAGCTCCAAAAGCAGCAGCTCCTGCACCTAAAGCAGCCCCAGTAGCTTCTACTCCACAATCACGTGACGCAGCTCCAGCTCCTGAACATGACGGTAAGAGAGTTTTTGCTTCTCCATTAGCAAAGAAAATGGCAGAAGACAAAGGTTTCAACATCGCAATGATTCCTGGTTCAGGCGAGCACGGTAGAGTAATTAAAAGAGACGTTGAGGCTTATGTTCCTGCTCCAACAACAGCACCTGCGGCTCCTGCAGCTGTAGCAGCTCCACTTGGTGTAGAAAGTTTTGATGATCAACCAATGAACAGTATGCGTAAGGCTATCTCAAGAAACCTTACTGCTTCTCAATTTGGTGCTCCTCACTTCTACTTGACAATGGACATCGACATGGACAATGCTATCAAAGCTAGAAAGTCTATGAACGAGCTTCCTGACGTTAAAGTATCTTTCAACGATATCGTAGTAAAAGCTGTTGCGGCTTCATTGAAGCAACACCCTATGGTAAACTCTTTAGTTGAAGGTGATTCAATCAAAGTGGCTAGCCACGTAAACGTTGGTGTAGCGGTTGCAATTCCTGACGGTTTAGTAGTTCCAGTAATCAGAAATACGGACTTAATGTCTCTATCTCAGATTTCTAGTACTGTGAAAGAAATGGCAGGTAAAGCAAAAGACAAGAAACTTTCTTTAGATGAAATGTCTGGTGCAACGTTCACTATTTCAAACTTAGGTATGTTTGGAATTGAGCAATTCACTTCGATCATCAATGCTCCTGCTTCTTGTATCTTAGCAGTAGGTGGTATTAAGCAGGTTCCTGTAGTGAAAAACGGTCAAATCGTACCAGGTAACGTAATGAAAATTACACTTACTTGTGATCACAGATCTGTTGACGGTGCTATCGGTGCAGCCTTCTTACATACATTGAAAGGTTTATTAGAAGATCCAGTTAGAATCTTAGTTTAATTAAGATCTCAAGATAAATTCAAAAGCAGTTTTACTTCGGTAGAACTGCTTTTTTTTATGGCCACACATTTGGGAAATAGTCTATTTCAAATAGATATTAAGTGCCAAGACAAAATTATTTAATACTAATTCTATTTATTGTTTTGCGATTATTTCCTTCAAAAAACGCTAAATAGAACCATTATTAAAACGTTTTTTAGCGTCGTACACACCAAAAAATTAGTAGTACTTAAATACAAAAAAGCACAACATACAAAACATGTTGTGCTTTTTTTGTGATTGGATTAATCGTCCTCTGTCGTTAGACAGCTTATCTTTAGTATTATTCGCATTTATATTAACGGTATGTGAACAAAAAATGTTACAGGAAAAATGATTTTTATTTTATTTTTTACAAAAAAGATCATTTCTGTATAACAAAATGTAAAACAACTACCATTGACCATGCTTTATTTCATCAATTGCCGTCTCTAAAATTGTATCAATATTCTTTTGAGTATCAGATGGGTTCTGAGTCTGATAAATATCAGGAGGAACACCTAATTCAAAGTCTAAATCTCCATCTACGGATCTAGTTTGAGTTACTGACATCCTATAATACCATCCATTAGGCAGCTGTCCTCCTCTTGGAGCGCCTAAACCACCACCCGTTGGTACTCCAATAATCTTCACATCTCTCAACTTTTGAACAGCTTTCATTGCTGTTGCAAAATATGAGGTTGCACTATAACAACTTCTATCTGTCAATATTACAATTTTCCCAGGGTAATAAAGTCCTGAAGGTGATATTGTAGCAGATACCCAATCGTCAAAATCATTTTCACCAGGACCTACCTTATTTCTACTATAATAAAGGATTGTCTCCCCTGCATCCGCTGGAATAAAGCGTTCACATAATTGGAATATATTTAGTGGAGAACCTCCCCCATTACTTCTCACATCAATAATTAAACCTGCAGTAGATCTTCCGTACCTTGAAATCACATAATCGATATCATAATTTGATATTAAGGATGCAAAACTACTATATCTCACATATCCAATACCTCGAATATCATTAGGGTTACCATTAACATGTAAAGTGTCAATTACTTTCTGACCATCATCATTTATTCTATGAATAAAATCATGTTGTAAAGGACCTGTCACAAAATATTGCTCACTCAAATAAGTAGTCCTTACAATTCGAGTACTATAATTGGAATCCGGCACTGCCAGTTCAGGGTACCTTGAAACACTAAATGGAGAATATAAATTGACATGACCATCTTCTAATGTCTTCAGCATATCAAACATCAAGCTGAAAAACAGTTCTTGAGGCATATCATCCTCAACTTTTGGACTATATTCAGTATAAACACTATCCCAATCAATATTTTTGAGTTCAAGATAAGAGTATTGTTCATTGACCTTATTCCATAAGTAATCAAATGATGCCCTATGATTACTCCCTGGATCTTTTTCTATAAATAAGTTTTCACAGCCAAATAAAAAAACAGCTACAAAAACACTTAAGACAACAGTTTTAAATTGATTTGTTTTCATTTTTTATTTATTTCCCGTGACATTAAACATAAATGCTAAACCTAATTGATGATATGCACCTTGGGTATTCCCGCTACTTCCTTCATTCACTGCAAAATATTTCCATTCATAAAAAAGCTTGAAAGCATTTTTATTATGCAATCTATAATACATCTCTAATCTTGAATTGAATTGAACGAGATCACCGATAAAAGCAAAATTTTGTTTTGCTCCTCCTGAAATAAAATTAGCACCAGTTGTAAAATCACTAATTGTATTGAAGCTAGGACGCATATAAGTTCCCATTATCGGAAGTGAAATGGTCCATAAAAATGTCAGGTCCCTATCCCTTTTTCTGAAGAATTTACCCGTTTTATTAAGATGTAGATCCCATCCTAATTGTGCTCCAGGACCAATACCCGAAATATATTCAAAATTTAGTGCTGAGTTGGTGTATGAAAAGTTACCTCTAAAGTTACCTGTAAAATCAACAGCCCCTCCTACTCTTAAAAATGCATTGGGAGTGCCTTTAAACACTGAATTAATAGTCCATAAGGCGTGAGTATGAATAGGAACAGTGTAAAAAATATTACCACCTGTATCAGTGTTCCCAGCTAAATCGGTTCTCATTATTCCAAAAGTAAAACCTCCATCGAAAAGGAACTCAAACTGTTCATTTCTGGTGATAAAACCGCCATTCCCTCCAATACCTGGACCTTCATATAACAGAGGTGAAAACGCTGCATCTCTAGATTTTGAAGATACATTCAGGGTTGTTCCAAAGAAAATAAATTGTTCTCTATACTTTGGGGTATTACTTAATGAATCAGATTGACCATAAGTATTAGGTAAAGTAAAATAAGAGAGCAATAAGATACTTAGTATTCGTAAGCTCTTGGTGAGACTCATTTTAATTGATTTAGATGAATAGATAAAAAAGTAATTATCATCAATGAAGTTAATGAACCTTTTTCATATATAAAATGAAAATATTCATGATTTATACTTAATTTTATTTTGAATATTAAAGGGAAAGGAAACGTATTTTTATTTTCTTTTACTTTAATAATTGAAATCATTCATATCTCTTCTTACTATCAGAACTTAAAAGCAATAATTTTTTATGGTTCAATCTCTTTCTTACAAGCTACTGATTTCCATTTTTTTATTATTTTTTTCAACCTCACTTTTCGCTCAAACAGGCAGGTATTGGAGCAATAGCTTTAATACGGATGCTAGTTTACTTTCTGGTGCTGTAGTGGGAGGTGGTAGTGGAATTGCTTCTATCTTTTATAATCCATCACAAATTGCCGATATAGATTATAAAACTTTTTCCATTTCTGCGAACATTTTTAGTACTTATATCTTCAGGTATGATGATGCATTGGGTGGTGGAGATAGTTATTCAGATTGGGATTTTAAGGTACAACCTCGTTTTGTAGCCTTTTTACTTCGACCTAGAAATTGGGATAAAACCAGTATTGAATTGGCCAGTTTTACAAGGGATAATATCTCATCTGAAATAAGAAGTAGAACAGCACAACAATTAGATATTATTAAATCTCTTCCTGGGATTGAAGAATATATCGGAGATTTCTACTATAGAATGGAGTATGAAGATTATTGGATAGGGATAGGTATGGCCAAAAAATACTCAGATAAATTCAGTTTTGGTGTTAGTGCGTTTCATTCTTATGCTGTCATTAACTACGATTACAATTTAGAAACAAAAGCCTACAACATTGAAAAAGGAGCAGCCATTGATATTGAAGATTTTTACATTGCTAATTTTGCCAATGTCCAAAATATCAAAGGGTATACTTCTAGATTCTTGCTTAAAATTGGATTTAAATATACACTGAATGATCTTCATTTAGGGCTTAATATCACGACTCCAACGATGGCTTATGCTGGCACATCAAAGGTTTATAGAGAAGTGAGTGTACAAAATGTAAATAATGTCGACGATCAACCTCTTCCTAATATGTTGGCAACTGAACAACAAGAAGAATTAGAAACCCGATTCAAAGAGCCATTCAGTGTTGCTTTTGGTGCCACATATTTTAGAAAAAAGTCATCATTATATTTTACAGTTGAATATTTTGCTCCCATTAAAAGGTATAACCTTATTACTGATATGCCGCCAGAAGCATTCGTAACGAATAATATTATTGGTTTTAAAACTGAAAATTGGTTGAACTACAAAGCACAGCATCGTAATGTCACTAATGTCGCTGTAGGAATGAGAGGTAATGTCAATCAAAATATTGAACTAATAGGAGGTTTTAGGACCGATTTTACCTACACTCCTTACACTGGAGGAGGAGACAATAAATTCCCTTCAGAAATCACTACATTTTCATTAAACCAATATCACTTTACAGGTGGTGCACAATTTAAAATTTTCAAAACAGATATAATCGCTGGACTACAGTATTCCCTTTCTAGAGGAAAGAATTTAAAGCAAGTTGCTAATTTTTCTAATCCTGTTGAATTTTCTCCTGAAGATCGCATAGTTTTGCAAGGGAGAAGAGATCACTCTATGGGAATACGTGAAAATACTTTGAGCTTATTCCTTGGATTCACATATAATATTGGACAATCTTCAGAATGAGACTTATAAATTGGATCAAAGAAATATTCAAACCACAATCATCCATACACTATTGGGAACAGGCAATCTCTGAAGAAAATATAGTGGAACGGTTTCAAGAATTATATCATGCATATTGTTCACTTCACGGTAAAATTGAAGCAGTAGTTCCACTTCAAAAAATCACTTCCATTGAAGGAAACTATGCTGTTCATGGTCATAATACATGGGCTACTGATAGTACTTATAGTGGAAATTTAAATTTATCATTGATTGAGAATGGAAAATGGTTTTCAAAATGGGACCTAGGCATAAGTAGTCAAATTCAATCAGGAAAGGGCTTTTTGTATCAGAACTTCTTAAATATTCAATTCAATTATAAAGATGAAGAAAATCAATACAGTGGTGAAGTGATCTATTGCTTCATTGATAACAAAAAAGCAATTGGCTTTTGGATTGAAGAAGGAATTTTTGAAGTTGGCTACGAAGAGTTAAATTTGAAAAATAAAGGATTTTAGAAAATGAAAAGTAAAGAAATATACCAAACTTTATTAGCACAAAAAGGCAAAAGTACCAACTACGCCAAGTTTAATCAATTGTCTGAATATCAAAAGAAGTGTCTTTACAATTCCAATTATTGGAGAATACAAACAGGTGAAGATCCTATCCCAGTTCCAGAAACTAATACTTCATATTGGGAAGATATTGAGAAAAATTTGGAAAAATGTCTTGATGAAGACTAATTTAAGGGAAACAAATAAAAAACTGCACGGAATTGTTCTATCATCATGAGTATTGAACCAAACGACATCATCAACAGTAATATCAAAAAAAAGATCTTTGGCGGCTATGACACCAAAGATGTTAGCAGACTTTTACATAAAGTAGCCAAAGAAGTAGAAGATTTAAAATCTCAGAATGATACAATGCTTCAACAATTAGAAGAAAATAGAAAGAGGCTACAAAAATTCGAAGAACTTGAAGATAAGATGATAGATAGTATCAATAATGCCGAAAATGCTCGACAAAAGGCAATAGATGATACTAAATCTCAAACTTCAGCCATGCTCGCAAATGCTCAGCAACGTGCTCAATTTATTGTTCAAGAAGCGGAAGACAGAGCTCAAAAAGCAATGGAAGAGGTACAAAAAAGGTATCAACATGAAATGGATACCCTACGCAAAAACACTAAAATGATCAAAAGAGATTATCAAGCTATTGATAATTATTCTGATAAGCTTTTGGAAGCCTTAAGTGATATGGCCGAGAAAACTTTAGGTGAAGCAAGAAGGTTAAAAGCAATCAAAAAGTTGGCATATAGCGATCAAGAAGCTGTAAAAGCTCAAAAAGAACAAACTAAGAAAATGCAGGACAAAATTGCCGTTGACGATTCTTTAAATACCAACTTTTTTGAGGATTTAAATCTTGACTAATCGATTCACAATGAAACATACTATTGCTCTAGAAGGGCTAGAATTTTTTGCATACCACGGATTTTTTGAAGAAGAACAAAAAATAGGTAATAAATATGGTGTTGACCTTTCTGTGGACACCAACTTTGATAATGCAGCACAAACTGACAATCTAGAAGGTACTATCAATTATATGGATTTGTATGATATAGTAAATAGTGAAATGAGTGTTTCGTGCAAACTTCTAGAGCACTTAGGGCAAAAGATTGTTGATAGAATATATCAAAAATGGCCTAAAACAGCTTTTCAGGTTACCGTAAAAATCAAAAAATATAATCCCCCTATTGGTGGAGTATGTTATGCATCAAGCATCAACATCACTCAGTGAGAAATTCTTAGCTAAATTGTCAATCAAACCTATAAAACCAGGTAAACTTGGTAGTAGCTCTGCATTTTCAGTCATTTCGTAATCCATACCAATAATCTGTCTTCCTGTTAAAAGAATTTTAGCATTGGGAAATGCATTACCAAGATCTAAAATATAATCCTGTAAATTACCAGTTTTAAGTAGTGAGGTAGATACCGTCAACATATACTCGCAAGGTGTAGTCTTGTAAACTGCTTTCAACTCTTCTAATGGCAATGACTGACCTAGATAAGTTACTTTAAAACCTCTTGACTTGATGATATAACAAGCAAAAAGTAAAGTGATCTCATGCAACTCTCCTTCTGGTAAAAAAAGCGTAAAACGTGGTTTCCCTTTATCATCTCTCAACATAATGGCATCTAAAGCTACGATAATTTTTTGTCGTACAAGATGGGAGATAAAATGCTCTTGTGCTGGTGAAATCGCTCCTATTTGCCACAGAAAACCGACCCTTGTCAAGAAAGGTAAAATTATGTTGATCATGCTTTCCTCAAAGCTATATTTTAAAATAGCTGTTGAAATGACTTTTTCGAATTGAAATTCGTCAAAGTTAAGCATACATGTAGTTAACTGGGTGATTTGATCTGAATAATTGTCACTTGAGCTCATGACATTAAAAACCTCCTCCCGGATTTGTTCTTGCGTTAACTTCGCTATCTTTGAAATTTTAATACCATGTGAATTAAGTAACGAAACGTTAAGCATTAATTTTAGGTCATCATCATCATAGTAACGAATGTTTGTCTCTGAGCGTTTAGGAATAATAATTTTGTAGCGTTGTTCCCAAATCCTTAGAGTATGTGCTTTTATTCCAGTAAGGTGTTCTAAATCTTTTATTGTGTAAGTACTCATATTACTTTACATATTCTAAATTAGTACTCCAATAACATTTTGTCATTAAAATTGTTTTAACTTTTGAAAGATCATTTACTTAAAAACCCTTCATTTCATTATTATAATTCACATCAAAATAATAAAAGAATTATTATTTGCATACACGGCTATGGTCAGCGTGCTGAGATTTTCAAGATCTTATCAAATCAATTATCACAATATGCAATATTAAGTATAGATTTGCCATTTCACGGTAGTAACAATTCAAACAACAATATTCATCTTCTTTGGAGAGATCTCAAAGTATATCTTGAAGGAAATGATTTTGATGAAATAAACCTACTTGGTTACTCAATTGGTTCCCGACTTGCCACTTTTTTTTATTCACAAGCGCCTCAACTTTTTCAGGAAATATACCTTATTGCTCCTGATGGAATTGCAAAAAATCCACTATTTCCTGTAGTTACTCACACTTTTGTTGCTCCTATTTTCAGGTTTGCAATGTCAAAACAAAAAGTTATACACAATGCACTGGAACTATTGGCAAACTTCAGATTGATTAAACAAAATTTATTTCAATTTGCTTCAAAAAGCTTAGGTTCTCCACAAGAAAGTGAAAAAGTCGCCAATACATGGATTGCTTTGAGAGATACTCAACTGAAAAATAAAAAGTTACTCACAATCCTCCTTCAACATAACACCAAGCTATATTTACTTGTTGGGCAAAAAGACAAAATCATTACAGTTCGCAAAGTAAGTTCTGTAGCAAGGAAACTTCCCAAAGGGCAAACTATATATTTTGACGCTAACCACTATCAAGTATTAATTGAAAGTATACAATGGATCACTGAAAAAAAGACCTCACAGAAGTAAAACTCTATGAGGTCTTTTATTACATAAAAAGTTTTTTTATTCAGCTGATGAAGCTGCTTCAATTAAACCTTTACGCTCTAATAATTTAAACATAAAACCTTTAGCAACTTCTGTAGGGAAGATCGAGAAAGGTAAGTATAAAGGCATACCTAAACGTTTTGCAAAGAAACGTTGTACTTTATTTGCCTCAATATTATCGTTACCAAGCATCAATACGAAAGCTTCTTTCGTTACTTTTACGCTTTTCACCATTTCCCATTTTACTGGCATACCTTCTTTAGCATTACGCTTCATCATGATAAAACGGCTATCAATTTCGTAAGATAACTTCTCAAAGAACATTTTACTTTGTTCCATTTGAGTTGCACCCATAAATTGTGCCCACCAAAATAAAATATATAAAACGGAAATGAATACGGATAAACCTACCATCCACCAGATAGAAGAGGGCCATATTAATGATGGAATGATAATGATAGCTGCAGGAATAAACCAAAACCACCATAATTCTTTCATCACACCCATTAGGCCTAACTTCACATAAGTACTCGATTCTAGTTGGTATTTTTTTGTCTTAATTGTCATAATATGCTTTATTTTACAGCTTTAAGGCTGATATCTTTACTTAAACTTGAATGTGTCAATGCACCTAACGAGATAAAATCGACACCTGTTGAAGCAATTTCTGCTACTTTTTCTTCAGTAACACCTCCTGACGCTTCTGTATCTGATTTTCCATTAATAATACCTACAGCCTCCTTCATTGTTGGCACATCCATATTATCTAACATGATCACATCTACTTCAGCTTCAATTGCTTGACGTACTTCATCAAGGTTACGAGTTTCAACTTCAATTTTTAAGTCTTTATTCTTCGCCTTTAAGTACGCTTTTGTTTCACTGACTGCTTTAGCAATACTTCCTGCATAATCAATATGATTATCCTTAAGCATTACCATATCATAGAGACCAAATCGGTGATTTTGTCCACCACCAATAAACACTGCCCATTTTTCCATTAATCTGAAATTGGGAGTAGTTTTTCTTGTATCAAGAATTTTTGTAGATGAATCTTTGATTAGGCTAACAACTCTTTGAGTATGCGTTGCAATACCACTCATTCGTTGAGCACAGTTTAAAGCTAGGCGCTCACCCATTAAAATAGCACGAGCATTACCTTTGATTTTCATTACAATATCACCTTTGTTTAAAAGGTCACCCTCTTCTACAAAAGTCTCGATTTCCATTGTAGGATCTAAGTGTAAAAAAATTCGCTTAGAAATTTCTATTCCTGCGATTACACCATTGTCTTTGAAGATCATTTGTGCTGACTCGATAGCATCTTCCGGCACTGCAGAAAGTGTTGAGTGATCTCCATCTCCTATATCTTCATTCAATGCCGTTGTAATAAACGCATTGATGGCTTCTTCTGTTAAATATTTCGGTTTCACGGACACAAAAGTAATCAATTGAATTTATTGTTCAACGATATAATCCATCTTACAAAAGAAAAATATAAATTCTTTGAAATGCTTGATCGTTTAGTAATAACAGAACAATAAAAAAAGCCATGCATTGCATCGCTTTGTCTATAAAAAAGGGCCGGTTGGAATTCTTCCTTTTATAACAAGATTAGGTTTCCTGAACTATGTCGACCTTCCACTGTTAACATTCTAGGAATGACTTTACCGAAGTAAAGTTGAGGCCTGCTCTTCAAAAATCAGTACACCTTATATGAGTTCACGTTGAAAAATCCAATATGTGACCGACCCAAGACAAAGGTCATAAATAATAGGATAATTCACAACATAAATTCCATTATTAACAGTAGTGAACACAAGTTATCAGACTACGATTGGCATTACTATTCTAAATGTAGTTCCAACACCTGGTGTAGATTCAAGAATATAGATTCGTCCTCCGTGATACTCCTCAATAATCCTTTTCACCAATGTAAGTCCTAAACCCCAACCTCGCTTCTTAGTGGTATAACCAGGATTGAAAACCTTACTTACTTTATTTTTAGGAATACCTTTACCGGTATCCTTTACATCAATTTCAACGGCTGTTTTATGTTGAGTAAGTCGAATAAAGACATTGAGCTCTCCTACACCATTCATTGCATCTACAGCATTTCGACATAGGTTTTCTATTACCCATTCAAACAATGGAAGACTAACATTGATTTCTACCGGACTGTCGATTTCATAATGAACACCCAATTTCACTTTGCTTGAGATTCTTTTCGACATATAATCCAAAGCACCTCTCACTGACGGTTCCAAATTGACTGGCTTTAATACAGGTTCAGAACCAATATTTGAAAAACGTTGCGTAATCATTTCCAATCGAGTCACATCTTTTTGAAGCTCCTCAATGATGGATTGATCAAAATCTTCATCTGTCTTAAAATACTCAATCCAAGCGACCAACGATGAAATCGGTGTTCCAAGTTGATGAGCCGTCTCTTTGGCTAACCCTGCCCAAACTTGATTTTGTTCAGCTCGCCTTGAAGTGGAGAATACCAAATAAGCCGTTAATGCTAATATACCTAAGACTGAAAGTTGAATAATCGGGGCAAATCTAAGATTGCTTACCAAATTTGAATCGGCGTAAAAGATATATTGAATCTCGCCATTTGAAAAATCAATTCGAATTGGTTCATAATCTTTCTTCATATCCTCGATTTTATTCATTAGGAAATCTTGTTGTTCCGCAACATTTATACCTTTCGGAATTGTAATATTTTTAGAAGAGATCGGTATACCATTCTCATCTGCAAGAATAACAGGAATCAGATCGTTACCTTTGATCACTTCCATTAATAGAAAAGTGACATCTGCATTATCTTCTGCTCCCATTGAAGCTAACTTTGCCTGAACCTTAGCAAAAAAGTCTATTTGATCGTATTCTCTTAATCTTAATTCATCTACCAACAATTCTGTATACACCAAAGAGGTCAATCCAATGATTAAACCAATAGTAATTACTAATACTTTTAATGTGACTCTATTTGAATAAATCTGTGCTTTCACTCTTTGGTTGAATTAGGTTAATTATTGTAGAATTATTGATTGAACAACACTTCTCTCATTAGGATAGTATTCTAAATACAATTTTTTAAAATTAGGGTAATCTGTATCGGCTTTATTGGAAAGTACCTCAATCACATTTTGAGGGTTTGGTGTTAACATTTCTCCTAATACTATTTCTGAATATACTTCTTTATAAGGGCTTTGCTCAAAGTAAGTGTACCCTTTTGATTGCTTATTTTTACTAATTACACCAACAATTGCTTTTACTTCTTGATCAGTGTTAGGATTCTCAAAAAATAATGCGGCCAATTCACCTTTCAATTTACCCTTTTTAACTTCAAGCGAAATAGAATCATATAATTGTGTAAAATTCTTACTATCTAATTTACCTTTATATTCTAAACCAGACAAAACCCAACCTTCATTATCTCTTTCTTCTACCTGAATATCAACAAACCAACCTGATTGTATACCTACTATTCCCAATGAAATAAATATAAAAAGTATTACAATCCATATCTTGGTATTTCCCATAAAATTAAATCTTCAATAAGTGATAAAAAACAAATTTCGTAAAACGAAGAAGAACTCTAAAAGTGTTACTAAAGTTCAAAATTTGCACTTTTTTTTGGTTAAAATATTACATTGATTCCACGAATCAAGCTAAACCTTTTTTTTCTTTTTTCTCAAAATCGCGACCGTCATTCTTGAAATACAAACCAATTCGCCGTCTTCGTCTGTAATATTAATTTCCCAGACGTGAGAATTCTTTCCAAGATGAACAGGTTTTGCCGTTCCGATGACAAATCCATTTCTTGTACTTTTTATATGATTGGCATTGATTTCTTGACCAACAGGTACAAATTCAGTATCATCTATATGAGTTAGTGCTCCAACACTACCTAGTGTTTCTGCTAATACTAAAGATGCACCTCCATGTAATAAACCCATAGGTTGCTTGGTTCTTTGGTCTACAGGCATTTTAGCACTGATTAGTCCATTTTCAACTTGAATAAATTCTATATCAAGGTGTCCAAGCATGTTGTCTCTCAAGTTATTAAGATTTTTTATTGTAAATTTACTGTTAAACATACATGAAGGTTAATTTTTTTTTATACTTAACTAACATTTTTTACGTAAAATAAGGTAGTAGCTTTTCCTTTGAGGAAGCAATTTAAAAATATGTTTTACCATTAAATCATTAATCAGATGATTTTATTAGAAAAGTCTAAATTAAGTTATGAATGCAAAACACATCTATATTATCAGGCATGGCGAGACTGATTTTAACAAAAAGGGATATGTACAAGGAAGTAGTATAGATTCCAATCTAAATGAACTAGGAACGCTTCAATCCGAAGCCTTTTTCAAGAAATATAACCACATCGCATTTGATAAGATTTATACTTCTAATCTAAAAAGAACACATCAAACAGTTCTACCATTTACAGCATCAGGAGTCCCTGTTCAATCTCACCATGGTTTGAATGAAATCAGCTGGGGAGAAAAAGAAGGACGAAAATTGACAGAACAAGATGATAAGAACCACATGAAGCTGTTATTTGAATGGCAAAATGGTAATTATGATTATAAACTGGAAGATGCTGAATCTCCTAATGATGTTGTAAAACGCCAAAAGGAAATAATGGATCAAATCTTATCAAAAACGGATGAAAAAAATGTTCTTATTTGTACGCATGGTCGTGCGATGAAAATATTGGTTTCTTACCTAATGGATGAACCTTTAAGTAAAATGGACCAATACGAACATTCTAATCTTGCGTTATATCATCTAGTTTACAAAAATGGCCTCTTTAGAATAGTACAGGCCAATGACATCAGACACTTAGAAAAAATCCAAACAAAAGTACATGCTAGCTAATTCTTATTTCTCAACTTCTGCATTTAACTTTTCAATTAATGCAGGCAAATCAGACATATCCTGAATAACATTTTTAACCCCTAATGTTTTCAGGGTATGTTCATGATCACTCTTTAAGTGAGAAGCTCCAATAAAACCAATTACATACATACCTGCTGCTAGTCCGGCTTTCGCTCCACTAGTACTATCTTCAATCACCACTACTTTACTCGGATCTACACCCAAATCTTTTGCTGCAAATAAATACACATCAGGTGCAGGCTTAGGATTATCCACACTTTCTACTCCAGAGTACACTCTATTCCCAAATTCATTTCTCAATCCCGTAAAATCAACAGCATGGTTAATCTGCTCTTTGTAGCTATTTGAGATAATAGCCTTAGGAAGATCGATGGCCTCGTATGCCGCTTTCGTACCTTTTATAGGTTTATCTTCCGTTTTTGCAGCTTCCTTGTATTGATCGGTAATTTGAGTAATAAAATCTTCAGGAAGAGTAAAACCATGCTCTTTTGAGAGCTTTGTCATAATTCCACTGAATGTTTGTCCTGCAAAATTACTTAAATACTCATCAACCGTCATCGGAACCCCAAATGAGTTAATGTATTTTACCATTACTCTTGCTGCAACGATCTCACTGTCTATAATGACACCGTCACAATCAGAAAATAAATATTCGAATCTCATTAGTTTAATTTTTTTCTCTTAATGGTGCAAATGTAATATATAAAAAGGCCAATAGACAAAAGATTCCGGACAAGATAAATGACCATCCAATTTGTGAAAGCTCATTTGCATAAATGTACCCTGAACCCAATGCTCCTAACCCTATACCTAGTTCTAAAGCAATGTACATTGTGGCAATTGCTCTTCCTCTATGCAATGGATTACTTCTATCAATAGTCCAAGCATATAATGTTGGTGAATTAGTACCAATTCCTAGCCCTAAAACAATCGCTCCCAAATACAATTCTAAATCTGTGCTAACAAAACCTATCCAGACCAATGAAATCATCAACATCAATGTTGAGAACTTTAAAACAGGCAACCTACCATAACGATCGGACAACCTCCCTGCAAATACTCTTACTAACATTGATGCGCCCGTAAAGAACATAAAAAACATCCCTTTATTCTCTATTCCCAATGATTTACTATAATCAGGGATGAGCGTGAGAATTACGCCATAAGATGTGGTACATAAAAGCATGACAATGGATGGTGATAATGCATTTTTATCTATAATTTCATTCCTTTTAATATTAAAATGCTCTAATCTCAGCTTCTCAGGGTTTTCAAGCGTTTCTTTTAGGCCTGATAAAATTAATATCGACAATAAAGAAATGCCAGAGGCACAATAAAACATGGTGTCAAGATCTGTTTCTAAAGCCAGCCAACTCCCTATAATTGGTCCCAAACCAATTCCTGTACTTGAGCAGAACCCTAAAATACCCAATGCTTCTCCTCTTCTTTCAAATGGAACAATATCAGCCAAATAAGCCGAGGTACCGGTAGGTTTAAATCCTGTACTGAAACCATGAAAGAACCGGATCAGTAAAAAAGCAGCAACACTTCCTATCAGTGGATAAAACAAAGTACACACACAACTCACCACTACACCTACTACCATTACAGGAACCCTACCTACTCTATCCGTCAATTTCCCACTAAAAGGTCGGGATAAACCCGCTGAAAGCGTAAATATTGAAATAATGTATCCTTTATATTCTTCACCACCCAAAGAAGTTAAATAATCAGGCAGTTCTGGAATGATCATATTAAAACTGGTAAAAAAGAGTAACGAACTACTACATAGTAACCAGAAGTTTAGAGTATATATTTTTTGATTTTGAGTCATTTGTTCTTTTAGTTTATCATTAAAAAAGGGTACATCCTCAACTTATAAAGAATGTACCCTAGTGAATTGTTTCAAAGACTTAGGCAAAAGCCCTATTTAAAATCCCTGCTAAACGAATTCCTGCTATTTTGATACGTTCTTCTAATACTCCATAGTGGTCATATAGATATCTATAACCAAGTTTTCCATCACCAATATTAGAATAATATTTTGTTGCCAATTCAGATGATTCATTCATCATATCTACAGTAGAAGCACTTTGTAACCTATCAACTTCCTCCTTAGTCGCTCTATCTACATAAAAAGCAACTTCAGTATAAGAAAGTTCTTTGGACTTTAGCATTTCCGAATCCCACACCTTATGTATATTGGAAGGTTTGCCAAACCATGTGACTTTTACTTTATTGCCTCCTAAATCTGTTTTTCTCCCTACATGAAAAGGTTGGTGTAAATCACCAATCAAGTGAGTCAACACTTTCACCGCCATACCTTTTTTTCTTTTTGAAGCACTTTCGTCTTCTAAAATAGCAATCATTTCATCAACAGCTTTAACAATATCCCCTTTGGGGCTTCTTTCAATAGACTCAAAAGTTTCTCCTTCATCAATATTGATATAATGCCAAGAGTACATGAAGCTATATTTTTTATCTGATTTTATATCGTCCATCCATGTAGAAACCATTGGCAGATAAGCAGAGTCTCCTAGAATATTCTCCAACTCTTTCTTTGCTTTTTTTGTTAAATGATTTTCAGCGACATGTGCTACGGCACGATGTCCTGTTTGTCCCCATGCCCATACTTCAGAATGATTTAACAAGAAAATTAGGAGTAATGAGAATAAGGATAAAGTATAGTAATTTCGACGCATTTTGATATGATTGGTTAAATTTTTGTTCTAATCGTGTGCAAGATAAAGGGTACATGATATCAAACAAAGCTTATTGATTGATGTTTATATTTTATCATTTATAATTGACAAACATTTAATGTTAATTGTCTATACCATAAGTCCCAAGATTTAATTAAACTTGTATACTAATTCTTATTGTCTTGGTATTACACATATTTTTACAATAACTCTATCATTTTATTATGAAAAAAATCTTAACTCTTTTTATTGGTTTATTACTTATTGGAGCTACAGCCCAAGCTCAAGACGGATTATTTAGCTTTGGTATTAAAGGTGGAATTGGTGCTTCTAATTACGACTTAAGTGGTCCTGTTACAGGATGGTCAACAGAAGGAACTGCCTCTTGGCATGTTGGTGGTATGTTTAGAACTAACATTCCTGTATTACCTATTTACGCTCAAGTTGAAGCTCTTTATTCTAGAGTTGGTGGCACGATCACTCTCCAAGGTCAAGGATCAGACGATGGATACGTTAATAGATTTGATGTACCTATCGTTGTAGGTTTAAAATTCGGTTTATTAGGTATCAGTGGCCGTGTATTTGGTGGTGCTGTTGCTCAATCAAACTTTCCTGAAGACGCTGATGATTTAGATTACAATAACTTTACTTGGGGATGGCAAGCAGGTATTGGTGCTGATATCAAAAAACTTACAGTTGATGTAAAATATGAGTCTGGATCAGATTTAATTTCACAACAATTAAATACTCCATCTATCAAAGCTACACAATGGATCTTAAGTGTTGGTTACTTCTTCGGTGGATAATCAAAACTTCAAACATAAAAATAAAGGCTATCAGTAAATGATAGCCTTTATTTTTTTATCTTCTTTTCCCATCTTCTGGGCAGTTAACCTTATAAATATGATAACTTAATGTAAACCCTAAGAAGTAATAATTATCTCTCCAAGAAGGATATACTATCTGCTCTCTTTCTGGAGCTGTCCTTGCTCCTCTATAGATAGAATCAGTATTATCATTCCATAGCGGTTTCACAATGCTAAACTCCATACCAAAATCTAAGTAGTAAGAAATTCTCTTTTTGAAACCAATACCTATTGGAAGAGTTACTGCTGTATAAGCCTTATTTGCACTAGTTGTGGTAGTATTTAATATTGGAAAAACACCTGCTCCCAACTGCATAAAAAAGTAAGGCGTGAAGTTGTCAATTTTTCTTTTGTGCTCTCTAAACTTTAAAAAATTGTATTCAAACCCTGTTGCTACATTAAACATCAAATTTTCAAAACTTGCATTTCTTGCTTGATGAAATGACTTATCATAATGAGCATCATCTCCAGTATACCAACCTAAATCTAAACTTGTTCTCCATAAGAAATGGTTTCTTATCTTATACTTCGCGGCGAATTTCCCTCCGACTCTAAAGGCAGCAGGATGAGGTATAGGAGATACATCTCCAGAATAAAAAGTGGTTCCAACACCGCCACTTAATACCCAATACTGTGCACTTGCTTCATGACTATTTACAAAAGTGATAGTAATTAAGAAGCATGAGATCAAAAGACATTTCAATTCCTTTTTCATACTTTGTTTATTTAAAAAAATCAAGTCTAAGTACCAACTAAAGCAATCGTGCATTTTGTTTGCAAACATAATTTATCAAGTCTCAATTAAGTTATAAAGGATAATATTGATGCTTTTTGATGAAAATTCTAAGGCAAATACTTCTTCAAAAAAGCATAAAAAGTCTGATTGCATTGGTTTAATACTTTAGATTAGGTTCAAAAAAAGTCCGCACAGTTACCTGACGGACTTTCAAGTTATTTATTTATTTTCTAACGGAATTTAGGCATCTTGATAGATCCGCCTATAATGTAGTTCAACTGAAATCCTAGTGTTAAAAACACATCATTTACATCACGTGTACTTGGACTTGAGTTGATATCATTATCAATCCCATCAATTAAGTCTGATCCAGTGTAATTTGCTGTTGCTTCAAATGCAATATCGAGATGCGAAGTCAACTTATATCTTACACCTAGTGCTACAGGAACAACATATGTTACTGTATTCACTCTTATCTCATCAGTGATTATACTTCCTTGATAATCCCCTGCGGGCTTTTGTCTTACTGAAGAAGTAGCAAATAAAGCACCAAATCCTAATCCAATGTATGGAATTGGTACTTTAGGTCTCCTGTAAAACACCCCTGAGTTTGGAAATAAATCCACAATACCCATCGCATTAAGCTGAAGAGCATAAGTATTAAATTCCAAGCCTCTGTCAACATTTAAGCCTGCATCTTTGTCGCTACCGGAGAATATGTTGTTATTCAATGATAAACGAGCAGTAACTCTTGGCATCATTCTTTTTTGGATAAAACCTCCAAATTGGAATTTAGTATGTGACCAATCAATACTTCCTAAGCTATTTGCAGGAGATAAATCCCCCATAAAATTGGCTGTAGTGATCATACCACCAAAACTTACGTATCTCTTTTTCGTTGTAAATCGAGCCCTACTTCTCATACCTTGAGCATTACTTTCAGTATAAGCAAAGCATAGAAGTATCAAAAATAAAACAGCCTGAAGTGAAGTTTTAAATTTCATTCTGAAAAAATATTTTATATGAATCAGGTGGAGTAATCTTATCAATTTTCGTTACTGAAATACTCTTCAACCTTTAGTATTACATGTTTTATGCCAAACAGTCTGTTCACACTAATTGAAGGAGCAATTGTTTGGATTAATGTATAAAAACGTTAGGCATAGTAGTTTACACACTAGCAAATATAAGGTTTTGTATCTATTTATAACTCTTTTTAGGAGATATTTTTTTAAGAAAATTTTAAACTTTTTAATTTTCACCTAATACTTTCTTCATTCCTTCTTCAAACAAAATTGGCTGATAATCAAGCACATTGTAAGCTTTTTGATTGGTAAAACCCGTTTTTAAAGGGCGTCTACCATGTTCTTTAAAGGTTGAAGCATTCACAGGTGAAATCAAAGAAGTTGTTAAACCTAGGTATTCTGCAACTTGTATCGCAATTGCATAGGGCGTAAGGTAATCTTTTCCTGAAATATGAAATATTCCTTCCTCATTTTTCTCTGCGATAAGGATACACCCTTTAGCCAAATCTCCTACGTATGTTGGAGTTCTATATTGATCATTTACTACTTTGATGGCCTCTCCATTACTTAACTTATTTTTAACCCAAAGCATAATGTTAGATCGACTCATATCTTTTACTTGTCCATAAACTAAACAAGTCCGAACAATAGCTACCTTTACCTCCTTTTCTTTTAAAAGAAAGTCCTCTGACATCATTTTTGTTGTCCCGTAATAGTTAGGAGGGTTTCTTTGATCGTCTTCTTCGTACAATCCTTTTTCTCCGTCAAAAACAAAATCCGTGGATAGATAAATGAATTGCTCTAATTTATTTTCTTTTCCAATTTCTAATAAAATCTGAGTGGCTGTTACATTTTGTCGAATGGCTTCTTCATGATCATCTTCACAATGCTCTACTTTCGAAATTGCAGCACAATGAAAAATGATTGAAGGTTTTAATTCTTGCATCACACTTCTTACACTATTCTCATCAGCAACATCCATCGAAAAATACTGATAGTCTTCTTCTTTTAATCGATCGTCTCCTCTACCTGTAGCTACAACGTTAAAATTATCCTGTTTCGCTAATTGAAGAGTAAGATGCTGACCCAATAATCCATTTGCTCCGGTGATCAGAACTGTTTTTCTCATTTTTGTATAAATTTTAGTAGAATTTGCACTAATTACGTAAACTAATTTGAAAGAACGAATGTTATTAGAGAGGCAATTAGCTAATTAATGATAGGATTGCTATTTTTGTGTATCAAATCTTTTTACTTTCATATGATTAAGTTTTCAACACAAAGTGATACTGAAGTTCAAGAGCTGGAGGAAACCCTGGTTGATTCTGAACTTAACCGAGAGTTAGTCGTTTTTAACGACGATGTAAATACATTTGATACTGTGATTGATGCGTTGGTTCAAGTTTGTAATCATACTACACATCAAGCAGAACAGTGTACTTGGATTATACATTACAATGGAAAATGTGCCGTTAAGAATGGTACTTTTGATGAACTAACACCTATGCGAACTGCATTGTGTGACAGAGGAATTTCTTGCGAAATTTTATAATTTTTACATTTCAATACTTTTAGCCGTGTCCAACTTACCTTCAAAATCTTTAGAAAAAGCCGTTGAAGAAATTTCAAAACTACCCGGCATTGGTAAAAAGACTGCTTTAAGGATGGCTCTATTCATTTTGAAAGAAGATGAGCTATTTGCAAAAGACTTAGCAACATCTATTGCTTCATTAAAACTGAATGTAAAGTATTGTAAAAAATGCCACAATATTTCTGATGATGAGCTTTGTAATGTATGTTCAAACCCATCAAGAGATTTTTCTACATTATGTATTGTAGAAAATATGTCTGATGTGTTGGCTATTGAATCAACAGGTGCTTATAAAGGAGTTTATCATGTGTTAAATGGTGTGATTTCACCATTACAAGGAATTACACCAATGGATCTTACCATTGAACATCTCATTGAGCGTGTTCATTCAGAAGATATAAATGAGGTAATATTCGCCTTAAATGCTAGTCTGGATGGAGATACCACTGCTTTTTTCATAAGACAACAATTAGAAAATATTCCTTCTTTAAAAGTAACAAATATTGCAAGAGGCATACCGGTTGGTGGTGCTCTTGAGTTTGCTGATGAGTTAACGCTAGGAAGGTCCATTTCTGAAAGAACCTCCCTTTAGGTAAAGTTCTTTCCAAAGAAAAAGCTGGATATATTTTAAAATATATCCAGCTTTTTTTATGTTTCTTAAAAAGAGTTTACACCTTTCTTAATTCCTTTTTCGCCTTCTTCTGTTTACTTTTCAATACTCTTGCTGAAATGTAAATACTTATTTCATATAAAATTACAATTGGTCCAGCAATTAAAATTTGAGTAATTGGATCTGGAGGAGTAATGATAGCCGAAACAATCAAAATGATAACAATAGCATGTCTTCTGTAATCTTTCATACTATCTGGAGTAACCAAATCAGATTTTGATAAAAAGAAAACGACCATTGGTAATTGGAACATCACTCCGCCCGAAAGGACAATCATTGACAAAGTAGAGATGTATGAAGAGATGTCAAACTCATTTAGTACACTCTCATCAATCTGGTAATTGGACAAGAAATTGATGGCCAACGGAGAAACTACATAATACCCAAATAATACTCCCGTGATAAATAAAAGACTCACAAAAAAAGTAGCACCCGTGGTTGCTGATTGTTCGTTTTGGTACAAACCTGGCTTTACAAATCGCCAAACTTCCCAGAAAGTATATGGAAATGCGAAAATCAACCCAATCACGATGGACGACATAATGTGCATGGCAAATTGCCCTGTCATAGTTCTACTCTGAATAGTAAAAGGTAAGCTTTTTATACACAAAGCTTCCGTATCCAAATAATGCGAAAGTTCACAAAGCCATGTATATGTTGGAAAGTCTAAGCGTGAAGGTCCTAATATAATGACGTTAAAAACAAAAGATTTTGCTATAAATGCGATTACTGAGAAAATAAAAATTGAAGCTACTCCTCTCAACACGTGCCATCTTAGTTCTTCTAAATGATCTAAGAATGACATTTCCTGCTGTTCGTTATTATCTGCCATTCGTTTGTATGAGTTCTTATTTAATTTCGGCACCAAAGTTCGACATTTTGTGCGAAATGGCATAATAATTAAAAGAACTAAATAAGAATACTTGTAAATACTAATGCATTCTGAGTAATTTCGTATATTCAATTAATAATATCCGGAGAGAATTTTTATGTTATCCAATCGTCTTAAATATCTTTTTTTAAACTTAGTCTCCATTTTTGTCCTATTTAGTCCCACTGTATTTGGACAAAGTGAATCCTACAAACAATATAGTTTTGACAGAAAGGTAGTGATTGTCATTGACCCTGGTCATGGTGGTACTGATGTTGGTAAGCCTCGAAGCAAAAGTTATTACAAGCATGAATCTGACCTTAATTTAGATATTGCCTTTAGGTTAGGTGGATATTTAGAAGAAAGGGTAAATAATGTTGTTGTAAAGTATACTCGTAAAACGGATCGTACGGTTTCTTTGGAAGAAAGAGTGAATTATGCGAATAGTGTAAAAGCGGATTATTTTATAAGTATACATTGCAATAGTCTTGCTCATAAAAGTTACCATGGAACTCAAGTACATATTCAAAGCAAGAAATTCCCAACTTCTTATGGTTGGGCCAGACAAATTGATCAAGATTTTGTAAGAGCGGGACGAAAAAGTAGAGGAATAAAGGATAGAAACGATAGAGGACACAACCTTCAAGTGATTCAATATACCGAAATGCCTGGTGTATTAGTGGAATGTGGTTTTATGAGTAATGCTAAAGAAGAAGCTTACTTAAATTCTGGAAAAGGACAAACCTACATTGCCTCTGCTCTTTTTAGAGCCATTCGAGATTTTGAAAACAAAAGACCTAGACCTGCAAAAGACAATCGATACCCTTATTATAGAGTACAGATTGGATCTACTACTAATCCAACAGCTGATTTAAAATCTAAGAAAATTAGAAATTTAAAGATGAAAGTTGATCCTCATAAAGATGGTCAGCACTATGCTCTTTTGGTAGGAAGAGAATATGAAAAAAAAGTAGCTGATAAATTAGCGAAAACAATTCAAAAGAAAGGCTTTAAAGATGCTTATGTAAGAAGGTTTGACGCTCCAAAACCGAAAACAATTCCTGTAACACCTAAAAAAGAGGTTGTATCAGAAGTAAAAGAAGCAAAAATAACAGTCGTAAAGAACGATACACCAAAAGACTCAATTACAACTAACAAGGACAGCGACAAATTATCTAAGCTACATTTCTATAGAATTCAGATTATGTCAAGTGTAGATGACGTGGATTTGAATAAAAGAGAGTTTAAATCCTTAGGCTATCCTGTTTTTCTTTTTTATGATGACGAATCCAAAAATGCCTACAAATATCAAGTACTTGTTGGAAAAACCTATTCAAAAGAAGAAGCACAGAAAATCTTAACCTCCGTAAGACAAAAAGGGTTTCCTGATGCATTTATAGTTACTGTATTAGAAAACCAAGCAAGGAAACCCCAGAAAAAATTATTACCATAGTAAGTTCCAACTCAAATGTCCGCCTCTAGCACATGTTCTTTTTGGATAAGTGCCAACATCGTTTCATCGAGTAATTGATCTAAATCTTTTTCGTTTTTAAGCATTTGCTTTAAGACATCCAATATAGCATCATCATGTACTTGATCCGCATACATCAAAATATTTTGATATCCTGTAAGGTCATTGGAATGAAGTTGTCTAATGGTAGACAAAATAGCAATGTCTGTAATATTATGATTAGAGGTATTATCTAGAATCATATTCAACTCTTTGATCATTCCCAAACTACATTCACAAATATCTCCCACTTGGTTTTCATGTAGGTCAGTAAATAACTCATCCAAAAAGTCTATATGTTTTTGAGCACTTTTCTCACATATTGCTAAAATTCTTTTTAAACCTACTGATTTCACTCTCATACTCAATTCATGATACACCCCAACCTGTTGTGTTTCAGAATCATATCGATCTTTCATTTGATGGATAAATAAGTCTCTTAAATCTTCAAATTGTTTCATAATGATTCAGTTTTATTAGGATTGACAATTTATTTTAAACACAATCTCAGCATCTATTACATTATAAGTGTAATTCACACACCTAAAATAACAGCATCAAAATTCACTTTCAATGACAAAAATCACTAGAAATAATTTCCTTATCACCATGAGATAATCAAACTAAATCCTATATTTGTTATACAAAAGAAATGAAATGAAATGAAGCAAAAAAGAGCAGATTCTAAGAAACTGCTCTTTTTTTTATGTCAAAACTTCATTACACTTTATAAGTGTATCAAAGCATTAGAATAACTTCATACCTTCATAAACACTTGATTGGTTGAGGTGCTTAATTTGACCTCTGAAATTTAATTCAATGTTTTCAGTCTGTGCTCTTACCTTTACATTCGCAAAGTTTCCTTCGCCATCCATTGTAAAATTCATACTAGCAGACATAATTGGTCCTTGCACGTTGAATTTTACATTTACTCTACCATTTTCTAGTTTTTCAACCTCATAACCTGAGATTCTACCTTCCATGGTAATACCTCCCACACCATTGAGGCCTACTACTCCATCAAAACCTAATTGGAAAATAGCGACATCTCCAGCTATTTTAACAAAGTTGATATTACTATTTACGTTTTCAATGTTTCCATATCGATCATACACTTGAATCGCTTCCAAAACAAAACTTGAGCTATCAATGCCATAAACCGCTTGTTCATGAGCAATCATCTCCATTTGTTTTGCTAACATTTTTCTTTGCTCTCTTTCCTTCTTTTTTTCTAATCTTTTTTGAGCTCTTATTTCCTGTTTAGTTAATGGCTGCTCTTCAAATGCCGCATCTTGAGCTAATAAGTTAGAGCTAAACATAAAAGAAATTGAAACGATTAATATTTTTATTAAGTTCTTCATAGTATTTTCAGCGTTATAGTTTTTCAAATCATTTTTCATATTCAATTGAACGATTGAATAGTTTTTGAGTTGATTCAATTCAAGCATATTAACATTTCAAGCATGAAAGAAATAGGTATCCTATCAGATACACATAGTTATATTGATGATCATATATTAAAAAATTTAGAAGGTTGCGATGAAATTTGGCATGCAGGTGATATAGGAGATATACATGTTATGCAACAACTTCAGAGCATAGCCCCTACCAAAGCAGTTTATGGAAATATTGATGATGGAGCCATCAGAGCTGAATATCCTGAAGAAGCTCTTTTTGAAATAGACGGCGTAAAAGTTTACATCATACATATTGGTGGGTATCCCCCAAAATATACCGCTAAACTCAAAAAACGATTAAGTGAGGTAAAACCTGATCTGTTTATATGTGGTCATTCTCATATTTTAAAAGTAATTCCAGATCCAGAAAGGAAATTACTACATATCAACCCTGGAGCAGCAGGAAGACATGGTTTTCATAGAATGAGGACACTTATTCGATTAAGAATAGAAGATGAAAAACCAAAAGATTTAAAAGTTATTGAGTTAGGGCTCAGAGCAAAAATATAGATTATCAACCACTTAACTCAAAACAATGATAACAATCAACATTTATTTACATCTAGATCACCTCTGTATGTGTTCAAAATACGCTTAATTTGTTATTGAAAGTTATGAGATGAGATAATGCTAGCAAACTGAAAATATTTTTAATAATAAAAATCAGTTTCTAAAGCGTGACACAGATAGGCATCGGGCGGTTTAAGTGCTCGATGCCTATTTTTTTACTATTATCCTTTCAAATAGACCACAAAACACCCGTTCATTTGTATTTACTTTGCATCATTCATTAATAACTCCTCTTATAGAGGAAATACCAATACTATAATTATCAATCAAACAATCTTTATAAATGAACAAATCATCAAAGCTACTAGAAGTTGTTTTCGTAATGTTCCGTCTTGGGTGTATTGCCTTTGGTGGTCCTGCTGCACATATCGCCATGTTAGAAAAAGAAATTGTTGAAAAAAGGAAATGGATGAGTAGTGAGCACTTCTTGGATCTAATAGGAGCTACTAATTTAATCCCTGGTCCAAACTCAACGGAAATGACCATGCATGTGGGACATGAAAGAGCTGGTTTTTTAGGGTTAGTTTTTGGAGGAATTGCATTCATTTTCCCCGCTGTCGTCATTACTGGTATTTTAGGTTGGTTTTATACTGAATATGGAGAACTTCCCAATGTAGCTCCTTTTATTATTGGTATTAAACCTGCCGTATTAGCGATCATCATGGGTGCAATCTTAAAATTAGGAAAGAAGGCTTTAAAAGGAGTTGAAATTGGAATTTTAGGAGTGATTACTTTCATTGCTTCATTTTTAGGAGTCAATGAAATCGTGGCTTTGTTAGGGACAGGTTTAATGGGTGTCTTCTATTTTAATGTTAAGCATAAGGAAAGTACAGACAAAAAAGCCTTTTTACCTTTATTACTCACTTCAAGTCCGCTAAATGGGATTGTAGGTATATCTACTTCAACTATTTTTCTAACCTTCTTAAAAGTAGGTGCGGTATTGTATGGTAGTGGATATGTACTTTTTGCCTATTTAGATGCTGAATTGGTCGGTAATGGTTGGCTTTCACGACAAGAATTAATGGATGCCATTGCAATTGGACAATTCACCCCAGGCCCAGTCCTGTCAACTGCTACTTTTGTAGGATTTCAATTAGGTGGGGTCAGTGGAGCAATAATGGCTACTTTGGGCATTTTTCTCCCTTCTTTTATTCTTGTCTTAATTTTAAATCCATTTATCTCAAAATTAAGAAACTCAAAACAAGTAGGGTATTTCTTAGATGCCGTAAATATTGCATCAGTTGCTATTATGGTAAAAGTGCTTTTTGAAATGACCGTTACCTCTTTACAAGATTGGCAAAGTATTACTATTGCTCTCTTAAGTATTGTGATCACTTTCAAATTTAAAAAGGTCAACAGTATGTGGATCATCCTAGGAGGTAGTATACTTGGTTATCTGTTATCATTTATTTAAGTCTTCCGTTGCCTTTTCTAATAATTATCAGGGTCAATGGATTTTATTCGTTGGCTTTTTGATTTTTGTTGCTAATTTCGTTTTGTAAAGTTCTTTAATCAACCATTTTTTAACCTCCAGTAGAAGATCATGTGCGGAATTACAGGTTTATTTGCCTTCAATGAAATTGGACGAATGCAAGCAATTCATATGCATAAAGCAACAGAAGTTATTGCCCATAGAGGTCCTAATGCTTCTGATGTTTATAGTAGTCATTTTGTTCATTTGGGGCATAGACGCCTTTCCATTATTGACTTATCAGAAGGTGCTAATCAACCTATGCATGATGATTCTGGTCGTTATACTATTGTCTTCAATGGTGAAATTTATAATTATCAGGAGATAAAAGAGCGATTAAAAAATAAAGGCGTCAATTTCAAAACAAGCTCTGACACTGAAGTTTTACTTTATGCTTATATCCACTACGGAAAGGGTTGTGTGAATCAATTTCATGGCTTCTTTGGGTTTGCTATTTATGACAACGAAGAAAATAGTCTTTTCATAGCAAGAGATAGAATGGGGATTAAACCATTGTTATACTCTGTTGATGAAGATAAAGTAGTTTTTGGTAGTGAAATGATCTCACTATTACAATTTGGAATCGAGAAAGAAGTTGACCCTACTTCAATTTTCCAATTACTTCAACTCACCTACATTCCAACTCCTGATTCCATTTTTAAGAATATCAAGAAATTACCTCAAGGACATTATATGTTCATCAAAGGAAAAGAGGTAATTGTAGAGCCTTATTATCAACTCAAAGAACAATGTACAACACCATTGAACCTTACTTATGAAGAGGCTCAAAAAGAACTTTTGAATGTAATGGAAGCATCTATTCAAGAGAGAATGATTTCAGACGTTCCTTTAGGAGCTTTCTTGAGTGGTGGAATTGATTCTTCAGCAGTAGTAGCCATGGCTTCAAAACATACTGAACAACTCCAGACTTTTTCTATTGGTTATAAAGATGAACCACTTTTTGATGAAACCCACTACGCAGAATTAGTCGCAAAAAAATACAATACAGATCATACTGCTTTCAAATTAACTCCAGATGATTTCTACAATCATTTATTTGGTATGTTGGACAGTTATGCTGAACCTTTCGCAGATGCTTCAGCATTAGCAGTGAACATTCTCTGTCGTGAGACCAAAAAGAAAGTAACAGTAGCCTTATCCGGTGATGGTGCTGATGAAATGTTTGCAGGATATAATAAACATCTTGGAGAATGGAAATCAAGATATCAAGGTACAGTTGCAAAAGTAATTAAAGCGGGTCTCCCTGTCTTGAAACAACTCCCACAAAGTAGGAATTCGGCTTTTGGAAATAAAATAAGACAAGCCATTAAGTTTGGAGATGGATTAAAGCTTTCTCCTCAAGAAAGATACTGGTTTCAATGCTGCTGGAGAGATACTGACACTACAAGAAGTATCCTTTCACAAAGCTTTAAAGGTCAAATTGATGACAACGCATTTGCAGAAAGAAAGGGGCATTTAACACAATACATTGATGGAAATGGTATCAATGATGTTTTATTCTCTGACCTCAATGGTTTACTCGTAAATGATATGCTTCATAAAGTAGACTCTATGAGTATGCTTAATAGTCTAGAAGTTCGTGTTCCATTTTTAGACCATAGAGTAGTTGAATTTGCAATGAGATTACCTTCGGAATACAAAATTCATGGCAACATGAAAAAGAGAATTCTGCAAGATGCATTTAGGACTTTACTCCCAGAAGAATTATATAAACGCCCCAAACATGGGTTTGAAGTACCGTTGATGAATGGTTATAAAACAGCCCTTAGGAGTTGGGTTAATGAGATGTTAGACAAGGACTTTGTAGCAAGTCAAGGTATCTTTGACGTTAACTATACCGAAAGTTTAAAAAATACAATCTTCAATTCTTCCAATTATGATCAAAATCAAGTGTGGTCAATTTTGGTATTGCAGAATTGGTGGAAAAAATATAATCCTTCGTTAAATAAAGCTTAAAAATATATTTTTATCAAAAAAATTACTTTAATTCGGATAAATTAATGATATTAAGTAATCTACCTCAATGAGGTATTTTACGAGTGTTTAAACACTTTATTAATTTTTTTATCTATCTAGGATTTATCCTATTGAAAGTTACCAACTACAAATTTTTTAGAAGGTGCGCATAAGAATAATCTTCAATCTCCGTAACAAGGGTGCTATTTTACCCTTCCACCACCAAAAACTTGTTCAGAATATGCTAAAGATAGCATGTGCTGATAATAACTTATTTGATAATGCCAATTTTACTTTTTCTGGACTTAAAGGACAGACTAAAGTTGGCCGAGAAGGATTACATTATTTTTCAAAAAAAGCGACCATCGTATTAACCAGCCCAAACAAAGAATTCGTTGATAGTATCGTAAATGGGTTATTTAGAGAGTCTCATATTCTCTTAGGTAATTTGATGTTACAAGCTGACAGTGTTGAGGTAGAAGAAGTTCCTCAATTCAGTGAGTCAATGAAATACCTATGCATTTCTCCCATTGTACCTTTTCACGATATCCAAGGGTTGAACAATAAGATGTTTGTTAATCCAATAAGTGATGACTTTTCAGACATGTTGTATGATTCTACAATGTTTAGAATGGAAAGCTCAGGTTTGTATACACAAGAGCAAATCGCTTCTTTTTTCAGATTCCAAGTGATTCCTGATCAAGATTATTTGGCCAGAATTAATCGAATGGACAAGAAGTTTGCTCGAATCTACTCTGTTATTAAAAATGGAGAAATCAAGGAAGCAAGAGGCTATACTTTACCATTTGAGATACTCGCAGCTCCTGAAGTGCAAGAGTTTATCTATCACAATGGATTTGGTGAATTAACTGCTCATGGATTTGGCATGTTAGATATCCCATATTTTAATCCAGAAAAGAAACCCTACATCGTAGACGAAGAAAATTCTAAGTAATTTAATTCTCTACTCCCAATTATTAATTCATAATAAATGGAGTAGGTGTAAAGCATAAAATAAAAACAATTAAGGTGATGATTCCAACAATCTTTCGTTTGGTATCAACACCTTTGTTATATAAGGCTGGCGGGTGATGCAACCCAATAAACCTTGATAAGATTAATCCAAAAAATAACCAACCTGTATATCCCATGGCAGTAGGGATAAAAGTGACAGTAATAAATTGAGCAGTGAAAATTCCCATTGCATAAAGAGCAATCGTTACTTTATCTTTGAATAACTTCATGGAAACAAAGTATAAGTAGAGAAGATATAACGGTGCATAACTCAAAAGATACTCATGATTGTCATTGGCTGAAAATAAACCCAATCCTCCCCAATATAAAAAGGCCGCAAATGTGAAAGGTAATAACTGCCTAAATCGCTTATAACCTATAATACTGTACAATGCATGTCCTCCATCGAGTTGACCAAAAGGGAGTAAATTCAAAGCAGTGAAAAAACAAGCCAAGAAGCCCGCAAATAAGTAAGGATAATGCATCATTTCATGCGGATTAGGTACTAATGATGGATCTGGAGCTACATAATGCTTGAAAAACTCAAATAATAAATTGGTTCCCAGCATTAAATCCTCACCTTCTCCTAACTCCTCGTAAACATATTCTGCATAATTGGCTCCGTATTCCTCATAATTGGGGTGAATCTGATAAATATAGTCTGCAGGAGGAAGATGAGTAAAACCATAAAACAAAATAATCAAGGCTGCTACAAAGCCTGCTAATGGACCTGAAACACCTACATCAAAAAATGCATTTCTTGTTTTGATCATGCTCTTTATTTTGATAAAAGCACCAAATGACCCTATTGAAGGACCTAAGCTAAAAAACCATACAGGAAGATAATAAGGTAAGGTAACTTTAAGTTTATGGTATTTAGCCGTAAAATAATGTCCGAATTCATGTACTGTCAATATTCCAAGAAATGAAACTGAATAAGAAAGAGCGCCTAACCACTCTTCAGGAGTGATAGGTGAAAAAAGAATTGATTTACCATATAACCACTCTAAACCCGCAAATGTTGTCGCCATTAAAGTAACAACAAATAATAGAAGGTGTTTCCACCATACCATTCCTACTTTTTCTTCCTTTGGAGTAGGAGTTTCAAATTGGGATTGTTCTATATCTTGATTCGTCTCTTTATTTTCTTCCATATTTTAATTCCATCAATAAGTCTTGCAAGTTAACTTTGTAGCTTGGATCATACAACAAAAAAAGAGAATGATAGAAAAGAAGCATCTTCATGAAGAATTTACAGTACCTAAAGCAGGTAAACAAGTACGGTTAGATCATTTTCTATCTTTAAACCTTCCTAATAAAAGTAGAAATATCATTCAGAAGAAAATTAAAACTGAAATGGTCACTGTCAATGATAAAAAGTCAAAGGCTAGTTACCTCGTTAAACCTGATGACATCATACGTTGGTATGAACCTTTCAACAAGCTTACTGAACTGCTAGAGTATGATTATCCCTTAGAAGTACTCCATGAAGACAGTGAGTGCATTGTAATCAATAAACCTGCCTTAATGCCCATGCATCCTGGACTAGGGAATTATGGTAATACTGTTCAGAATGCATTAAAAACGTATTATAGAAAAACAGATCAGAAAGATGTACTCTTAAAAGACTGTATTGTCCAGCGTTTAGATAAAGATACAAGTGGGGTGTTAGTTTTAGCGAAAACTGAACATGCTAGACAATTTTTAAGTCAGCAGTTTAAGAAAATGAAACCGTTCAGAATTTATAATGCTTTAGTGTGGGGAAATGTAAAAGAAGATCAGGGAACGATTCATCAACATATTGGGAGACACCCAGAAAATGAAAGAAGTATTGAAGTTTCGGTGGATAAGTCTTTTGGTAAAGAGGCTGTAACGCATTATAAGGTGCTACAGCGTTATTCTAAGTTTACTTTGGTAGAATGTAGGTTGGAAACAGGTAGAACGCATCAGATCAGAGTTCACATGCAATTCCTAGGACATCCACTTGTTGGCGACCTGCGCTATGAAGTACCTTTTCTAGTATTAGACCGGAAAATTCAAACGCAGATTGGACGTCATTGTCTTCACGCTAAAACATTACATTTTATCTCTCCCAATGATCGAAGCACAGTTCTTGCGTTTGATTCTGATGTATCAAATGATATAAAAGAGCTATTAATATAAAGACATAAAAAAAAGACAAGCCCATACGAACTTGTCTTTCCCTTGAATTGGTTGGCGGAACAGACGGGACTCGAACCCGCGACCCCCTGCGTGACAGGCAGGTATTCTAACCAACTGAACTACTGCT
>NZ_JACVVP010000060.1 GCF_014534745.1 Flammeovirga sp. EKP202 | reverse complement strand
TCACGATCTGTACTTAAGGCATACTCATAACTAGTTGCGTCTTGTACTTTCTCCCAAGTAAAAGTCAATTGTGTAGTAGTTGGATTCGAAACGACTAAGTTGGCAGGTATATCCAATGTTGGAATAGCCGTTGTTGTGCCTTCAACGATATCCGAAAAAGCACTTTCGGTAGTGGCGTTTTTTGCTTTTACTCTGAAGAAATAAGTAGAGGCAGGTGATAAGTTATCGAATTGAATAGTTTCTCCGCTTGAAATAGATCCATTAGTAAGAATGTTGTTATTAAAGTCATTACGATCTGTACTTAATTCATACTCATAACTAGTTGCGTCTTGTACTTTCTCCCAAGTGAATGTCAGTTGTGATGTAGTTGTATTGGAAACGACTATATTCAAAGGAACTTCTAGAGTAGTATTTGTTGCTGTTGTACCTTCAATAATGTTGGTGAATTCACTTTCCAAAAGTTTATTTACTGCTTTTACTCTAAAGTAATATTTAGTGGAAGGACTCAGTTTACTTATCTGAACAGTTTCTGCATTCATCACCATTCCTCTGTTGCTGATATTCGCCTCAAAGTGATCACGGTCTGTACTTAGTTCATACTCATAGCTTGTTGCATTTTGCACTTTATCCCAATTGAATGTCAATTGAGTAGTGGAAGTATTGGAAAGAACCAAATTTGTTGGTGGATTGATCTTTTCCATAATTCGAACATTATCAAAGCTAAAACCTTCTGCTGTATTTAAGTGATCAAAGGAGTTGAATGAAAATCTGAATACTACTTTTTTAAAATGATTTGTGGTTGAGAGATTTGAAACTGATCTGACAAAATCATTGGAATTACTTTCATCCAATGAAGAACCTGACCAATAAGAGACCGTACCAAAGAAAAATGGCCCGTGCGAATGATATACTTTATTATGCCAGTTTTCACTCTCCTCATTAGGGTGAAAATCTACCCAAGTGACACCTTGATCTATACTGTATTGAAAGACAACATTATCATTTCTGGCATTAATATAATCTCTTTCAAAAGTGATATTCCACCAAGAATCAAATGAAATGTCGATGTTACTAAGGTCGGATATATCAAAGAATGGACTGACGATGTATGATTTTTCTTCTTGATTATAATGGCCATCTAAGTTGGTGGCCCAGACGTTGCCCTGTTTTTGATCTGTTGCTACACCCCATTCCCATGAATTGTTTGTACCATAAGCAAACCAATCACCATTGTCATTTTCAAAATCTTCATTATATGGGAATTGAGAAACAATAGGCAATACCTGAATATCTTTTGAAAAAGTGTTATTGCTTTTGTCAAAGTCTTTATCGAGCACAATTTCAACGTCAACTGTATGTTCACCTACTGTCAGTGCTTCAACATCATCAAGAGTAATGATGCTTGATCTGTTAGGGGTAATTGAAGTTGTAATATTCTTTTCTACTACTTCACCACCATCAATTTGATAAGCAATTTTGAAGTTGTCTTGTGTTTTTCCACCTTCGTTTTTTACTTCAACTTTCAATTCAAAATTCCCATTAGCAGGAGCAAAGTCAGTGAGAATATTAGTCAATGCTAGGTTGTGGTTGGCAGATAAAATAGTGACATTATCAAAAGAAAATCCTTCATGATCTCTTGAAAATTGATTGCTGTCTTGCGCTTCTACACGGTATCTAAATACCACATGTTGTTGGTTCCCAATTTGATCATTTTCAACAGTATGTCTTTGGAATCCATTCGAATTTCCCGCCCACCAGTGATCTCGATGCAGTATAGGTCTGTATTGATTTAAATCATAACGGTGGTGATTGTACCAACCTAACCCTAACAAATGCCATGTTTTTCCTAAGTCTGTGCTGTATTCCATCAGTGCGCCACCACGACCATTTTGGATGTTATATTCAATGTCCATTGACAGTCGCATTTTAGCAATGTCTGTAAAATCAAATACAGGACTGACGATATAAGAAACTTCTTTTCTATTGAGATAATGGGATTCAATATCTGACTTCCAGACTTTTCCACCGTTGCCATTTACATATTCCCAAGAGCTTCTAAAACCCCCAGCTACCCAAGAACCGTCGTTGTTTTCTAGATTTTCATTGTAAGGAAGACCGCTAAGAATAGGAGAAATAGTAAAATCTTCAGTGATACTATTGTTCGAATTATCACCATCATTTGAAAGTCTCAATTCAAGTGGGAAAGTCCCATTTTCTTCTCCCACTATACCCGTTACCATTACTGTAGCGGTAGCCCCTGCAAGTACTCCTTGATCAAAATTAACGGAACCTCTAGGTTGCTCACCCAATTGATAGGAAATAGAAAATGCTCCCAATGCATTACTGCCAATATTTTCAACTTCAACTTCAAAAGGAACACTTTCAGCAATAACGATGGGCTTTTCGATCGAATTGATTTTTAAATCTGTCGCACTTTGAGGCAAGATTTCTAAGTTGAATTCATCATTGATGGTAAATACATCATTGGCTTGATCGACAAAGAATTGAATGGCTTGTTGACCACCTCTGTCAAAAACTAAATTATCAATAGTAATTGTTGTTTCAGCATTTGGCGCTAGCATAGTGTTGGAAGCTGTAATTGTAATTTCTCCAGCACCATTATATTGATGGGAGACATTAAAATTATTCAGTGCTTTTGTTCCATAATTTTTCACTGTCACTTCTGCAGAAAACGGAACACCGACTTGTACATTGTTATGTACAACGTTTACAGTTTCAATACCCAAGTCATAATCTACTTCTTGGAGAGAGAAATTATCAAACGCAAAACCTTCTGTTGGATTGTGACTAATTGAATGTAGGAAAAAGCGAAACATCACTTGTGATTCACCTCCTAGTTTTTCAGATTCCAAAAAGGCAGGGAAATAATCTTCATTTCCTTCTTCATACGCCCATCCAGCTCCATTAAAACTAGGAATATTACCTTCATTGTACCAGTTTTGGCTTCTACCTTCATTAGTGAGTGAATGCCAAGATTCACCCAAATCAGTACTGTATTCTAGTCTGACACCATCGCGAGGATCAACAAAGATAGATTCCGTTAATTCCCACCAAAGGTCAAATGAAATCTTTACTTTTTCGACAGCCGACAGATCAAAAAGAGGACTGATAAGGTAAGATTGTTCTTGCGGATTATAGTTGCCATCAAGATTTGTTTTCCAAGCCTTATCACTTCCGTTGGCTGCTTTATTAATGATCGTACTGTTAGGTGTGCCCCATTCCCATGAGCTGTTGTTGCCCATAGAGAACCATTGACCATTATTTCTTTCAAAGCCTTCTTGATACATTAACCGATCAATCGTACTGTTGATAAAAACTGTAAATGAAGCGGTAATGCTATTATTGACATTAATTCTGATCTGTGTGGCACCCACTTTATCATTTTGTGGCGTTAAAATCAGCTGATTGCCTTGTATTGTTGCAGTGACAAGGTCTTCATCATCACTTGTGATCATCACCGTATGATACTCATCATTAAGTGCTGTAATATCAATTTCATGTGTGTTGGTACCTAATTCAATAAAGACGTTGTTCTTGAATTGATTGAGGGTACTTTCATTAGAAGTTACTACTTGTGGAGAGAGCGCAAAGCTATGCTCTGCAATAAAAATGGAGGAAAAAATAGATAAAAAGGTGATTAGCTTCCAACCAGCTAATGTGGACAGTTTGTAATTATAAAGTTGAAACATTTACTATAATTTAGATTGAATGTATGTTGAGTTATATCATGAGCGGTCTCCTAAATAGTTGTCTATATTGACCTAAAAAAATGATCAATTCTATTACGCAGTAGAGAGAGTTTACTACTTATTCTAAAATGATTTAATAAAAAAGGATGATGATAAACTCAACGGATTAGTTCATTTTTATGGTTCTTAGTCTTGAAATTAAAGACGAAGAGTAAAGCAGGATATACCAAAGAACTGTCGGTTTTTTCTATAGGTATACCCGCTATTTATTTTGATTAATTAAGGGGTGACAATAAATTGTATACGATCAATGTTGCTGCAAGCTTTTGATGTTCTACTTCCAATCTTCCTTCTTCTTCATTTTTGTCTTGAAACAAAAACGAAGCAAAAAATTCAAGGCTTAGAAGTCAAAAGCTAAATTCCATTCCTTTCGCCTGAATGATTTTAAACTCGCTTTGCTCAAACAAAAAATCATTTTAACCGGCTCACTTCATGAAATTCTTAACGCTTTTCCCTTCAAGGCCAGGTTTTTTACTGCTAAACAGATTGAGTAGAATGCTCACTGGCGCGAATGTTAAGCGATAGCGTCATTCGTGTCTTTTGATCTTTAGAAATCTCCTGATTTCTTACACTAAGTTTTAAGTGTATATTATGTTTTATTGTTTATTTTCGATATACTTTACGATGTCGTTGTAATTATACCTTTTAGCAAGGTCAAGAGGAGTATCCCCTTCATAGGTCTTAAGGTCCAATCGGGCACCGGCATCAATTAAAACTTTAGCCGCTTCAGTATTACCATGCCATATTGCATCATGCAATGGCGTATAACCATTATTTAAACCTTGATCATTGATGTATTTGTCGGCATCACTATGTTGTACCAACATTTTCATAATCTCAGTATTGCCCATATAACCTGCTTTATGAAAAGCAATTGCATTCATCAAATAACCTCTCTGACCAATGTCAGCGCCTGCTTCCAGAAGTATTTTTGTAGTGAGAGGATAATTATTTCTTGTAGCCACCAATAGGGGAGAGTGACGGTCATTTCCATCACCAGTGACAAAAGATTCTGTATTTACACTCTGATTTTCATCAATCAATGATTGAACAAGGTCGGCTTTCTCTTCATCAGAAAGCGTGTTATCATTTACTGTTTGATAGATTTTTTGAGCCTCAACTTTTTCCTCTAATTGTTTTTCATAAGCATTGAAAATAGCAATTAAAGCAGCATTTCTCTTTTGTTCATCTTCAGTTTGATGCTGATCAAATCCGCCAATAAAGTCCTTAGCTATTCGTCCTCCAAAAGGCGATTTAGCATAAATATTAATATCAGTTGCTGTCAATAACGCCTTGATATTTTCAGGTTTGCTGTACCAAGTAGCCACCATCAATGGAGTGTGACCAGCATGAGGTGTATGCAAATTGACAAAAGCACCGGCTTCAATCAGATGTAAAATGAGATTGGGATTGTCTCCTTGTGATGCAATGTGTAAAGGAGTATTACCCATTTTAGAATCTAACTGATTAACATCTGCACCTGCTTTGATGAGTTCTAAAACTCTTTTTTCATCATTATCAATGATAGCTTGATGCAGTGTTGGTAATCCCGTTGCTGTTTCTTTATATTCTTGTTCAACGACTACACTTTCTTTTGGTTGATCTTTAGGTTGTTGGCAGCTTTGTGCCAAAATGAAAAGTGATAACAAAAGGGATAATCCGGTTGTTGTTCTCATCATGATTTAGTTAGGAATTAATAATAATTAGAATGATCAGACAATGATTAAACTTGTACTTCTACAAGTAAATAGAGAGTTGTTCTTTCTTCATTTAAATATTTACGACCACAAGCTAATAAAATTGATTGTACATACAATTATCTCAAATGAATATTTAAAAATATTCACATAACGTGAAATATACAATTATATATGTCATATTATACGAAAAAGGGAGTTTAATATTTGGTAAACAAAGTATAAGTGCAATTATTGTTGGGTTGGTTCTGTTTTTAATGAAATACTGTTTGAGCATTGTTAAATACATTGTAAACTTAATAATTCGAATATTTTTAATACTTAGAAACTCCACTGGCGCGAATGTTAAGCGATAGCGTCATTCGTGTCCTAAAGATCAGCAGAAATCTCCTGATTTCTAAATACTTTAAATATTCGAAAACTTAGAAATCGGTAGTTCTGCTGATGATGGTTCGTGAACCACATCACGAACCATCATAAAAAACACTTAATCTAAAACATCACCTTATAAGCAATATTAGGAAGAACCAGTACATCAGTATCATCTGTAATAGTTCCTGTTTTTTGATTATAACTATACCCATAATATTCAGGAGCCCCCAAAGCATTGATGATTTGAATCGTCCATTGAGAAGTATACTTCGGTTTCATGATTTTGTAAAGCATACTCACACTCAGAATTTTGCTGGAAGGGAATTGCTCCGAATAAGCTCTTTCATAATCATAAATTACTTCGCCTTGCTCTATTGATTCTTGTTCTTTCAGCGGGTGTCTTCGGTCTCCTCCCATTATGGTAAATTTGCCATTAACGGATAAGGTCTTGTTTTTCTCTCGCCCGACAGTCCATTCTTTACCTCCTAAAATATTGACAACATACCTTTTATTGAATTGGGAATTTCTCTCCACACCATCTCCGCCCACATATTGAGAATCAAAAATCGAAGAGGTAATTGTATAATAATAACCTTTCTTCAGAAACTGCTCAAAAGTAAGATCTAGACCAACATTTCTACCTGTTCCCTTATTGACTAAAGGAGCATCGACAAACCATTGATGTGTAAGGTTCAGCATTGAAAAATAGCTGCCTTCTATCACTGGAATATTGAAAAGATCTTGATAGAAAACTTCTGATTTAAACCTCAAATTATTATTGATATTCCAATTATAGCCTAATACATAATGATGAGCTTTGGAGAAGTCCAATGATTGGTTCGGGTATGTTTCCACTCCCTCAACTGTTTGAGGCATTAAATAATAATGCAACGCTTCCATTTGACTATGTAATCCATAACTGAAAGAAACCGAATGCCATGGATTGATTTGATATTTTACAGCCGCCCTTGGTTCAATGGACAAGGCATTGGTTCCCTCAAAATACTGGCCATAAACGCCCACATTCATAGACCATTTTTGAGAAAGTTGAAATTTGGATTGAGTGTAGGCTTGAACAAACATACTACTTCCATTGCCTACAGCAAAAGTCTCTAAAGGGTCACCAATTTGCTCTGCTTGTTGCATATTAATGTCATAATGTTTTTGAGTGATGGTTAAACCCGTTCGGTTGGTGTGTTTTTTTCCAAATTTATAATGTAAATACGTTTTGTAGGAGAAATCATATTGCACATTATTAAAATCATCCAAAGTGTGATCAACCATTTGATTGTCTAATTCAGAGGAAGACCAATACGTGGAATTTCCCGTAAAGCCGATAATATTTTTCCAATACCCTTTTTTATTGACCGGCATTTGATAAGAAACTCCAGTACCACCAAAAAGTATATTGGTAGAGAAGGTTTGGTTGGCATCATCAAATGTCCATTCTGTTGAATCTCTTGATGCATCTCTATATTGTCTATCGGCACCTCCAACAGCCCAAACATTCCATTCACCACCATTTTTAGTTGGGATATTAATTTTAAATGATAAATCTTGATACCCCAAGAACCCCATTTCCTCTGGTAGGATAGGTGCCAACAAAGCAAAAGTAGAATAACGGTAATTAAATAAGTACGTTGCATCACTTCCTTTCTTGAAAGGGCCTTCTGCCCCAAAATCAATACCATTTACTCCTAGTTGAGCTTGGTAAGATCTCTTTTCTGAATTACCCGTTCTTAATGACAAATCAAAAACACCCGCCATTGCATTACCATAATCTGACGTAAATGCACCAGTATAAAAATCTGAATTATCCATCACATACGTACTTAATGCCGTGACACTTCCTCCACCAAAAGCAACAATGTTAGACAAGTGACTAGGGTCAGGAATGGGTAAGTCCTCCACTTGCCATAACACTCCTTTTGGAGCATTACCACGGATGACCATTCCATTGGAACCCGTAGATCCAGCTACTCCAGCAAAGGCTGTCGCTAATCTCGCCGGATCATCAAAACCACCAGCATAACGGCTACTTTCTTCCACGGTAAACTGTCTACCTGAAGCTATGGCCATTGTATTTTGAGGTTCATCTTTGGAGGATTTATAGACTACTTCTACTTCATTTAGCACGGTTTCATCTTCTTGAAGTGAAACACTGATGTTGTTTCCATAAGCATTGGGGACTGCCACTTCCTCTTGAACAAAAGACTGATACCCCAACATTTGAAACTGAAGATTATACCTACCCATTGGTAATTTTAATTCAAATTGACCATCAATATTGGTGGTGTTGGAGAGAGTTTGATCGTTATAATGTGTGAAAACTAATACACCAATAAGGGGTTGTTGGGTGTCTTTATCAATGACTTTTCCGGAAACCGTGTGCATTAAATTTTGAGCTTGTATATTAGTAACGCAAAAGAATAGTAGCAAAAGGATATTTTTCATGTTTTGATCTCTTTTTAAAATGATGATGATTGTATTTTTCCTTTTACAAAGAGAGTGCATTTTAACTACTGATTCAATACTGAAAAATAATGATTTTTTGAATACTCATCAATTAACTTCAACTATTAAATAACATACTTATGGAACAGCAAGAGGCACTAAATCAACATCTTAATACAGTAAAACAAATTGAAAAATTAGGGAGTTGTGTCACTATTTTTGATTATGAAAATAAGTATCACCCTTACATCTCCAGAAACTATGAAAAGATCTTTGGATGGGATTTCAAGAATGATGAAGACCTTCAGAAAGGCTTTATGGATAAAGAAGTACACCCCGAAGATATCCAACATCTCAACTATATGAGTGGGTATTTTTTGAATTTTATGGGAGAAGGCGATATTGATTTATTTAATCTACAGTATGTTACCGAATACAGAATCAGAAGTGCAAAAGGGGACTATGTATGGGTGATCGAGAAACATTTGGTACTCGAAATGACCGAAGATCAACAAAACCTAAAATACACATTAGGAATCTTAGACCAATCCATGCAGCCCAACCTACCGAAAGTTTGTACCGCCCAACTTATCAATACCGAGACTGGAGATGTGAAGGTTTTCCCAAGAGAACAAAAAAACTACGATCTATCAAAACGAGAAATCCAAGTGCTCAAGGAGATTGGTGGTGGTTTATTAAGCAAGCAAATTTCAGATAAATTAAATATCTCCGTCAATACTGTAAATACCCATCGTCAGAATATCATCTCAAAAATGGATGTGGGCAATACAACAGAGGCGGTGCAGGTAGCATTATCGATGCAGTTGATTTGATTTAGTTCTAGACTATAAAATGTAATATAAAGTCTTAAGGCTTAGTTTACGATATATTGAACTGATAAGACTTTATAAGTGATAGAACTACTTTGAATATAGATATATGTATTGCAAATATTAACTACTAGTCAAGAGATTAGGGTTAGGTTGAGTTTACTTTTGGACATTAAATAAAATGGAAAGAATATTGAAGTAAGTAAATTATGCTTGTTTTGACAGATTTTTTGCAAGTTATATCAGTTAGTACTTATCGCTATTAAAACAATAACTCATGAAGACATTAAAATTTTTTGGGAAAATATTTTTAATCTTTTTAGGATGTATCGGAGGGTATATAATAGGGTATGAGATTGGAGAATTACAAGGGAACACAGGTTCTGCATCGTTAGGGGCATTTATTATTGGTTTACTTGGGATACCGATTGGAGGACTCATAGTTTATTTTATTATTCGTTTAGTCTCAAAGACAAAACAACAAAGTGATGTGCAATAAACATTAAATACTTGAATAATACTCAAGATCTCTATTTCTCATTAAGCTTATCTTCAAATATTTTAATTTCAATATTTTTAAAGTCAATAGGATAGCCTTCATATTGTAATAGAATTTTACCTTTTGTAACAAGTGGGACTTTTACTTAAAATCAGTAACGCAATTTTTAATAAAAACTTATGGAGAGGAGAAAATTAAAGATATTCAGTTTGGAATAGGAAGAGAGATTGGTACAGTGGGGCATTGGAAAGGTACAAAAGAACTATTCTTTGAATTCTATAAAGTATCAACAGAAGCTATTCTTGAAGTATTACCTGATGCCAAAGTGGGAACTCATTTTCTATGGGCGACCTCCAAAAAGTCATGGGCAGTTGATCTTGTGAAATGGAGTCATATCAATGGGGTTCATTACGATTTTTTGGGGGTTTCTTATTATCCATATTACAATAGAACCAACTTCGAAGAAGTGTATCAAAACGATTTTGGGGCGATTAAAGATATTCCAGAATGGAACTCTAAAGAGGTATTTGAAATTCATGAATTTGCACTTATCAAAACCATGAATAAAAAAGGGAACGGATACGAAAGTACCGAAGCAAAATATCAAAATTCTTTTTTGGTTGGGATTATGAAAATGTTTTATGAAAACGACATTACGAATTTATTCCAATGGGAAAGGGGAATCAATACCAACCTGCCAACCAAGAGGTTCTGAAATTGAAAGGACACACGTACTATTCAAATACAAAGAATGGAGAATCACAATATACTAAGAACTATGTGGATGCAATTTTCTCAAAGGAGAAATCACTGAACAGGTATTCCATCATAGCGTATAATTACAGTTCTAATCCTGCTTCGATAAATAGTAAGAGAGTGGTATACAAATCAATACTTAATGTTCAATCAGGTACGAAAGTTCAATATTGTTCGGCGATTTACAATGAATCAACAAATGACATGCAATGGTCTGATTGGAAATGGACTACTTCAGCAGGCAATAAGAAGGATCAATCCGTAATTCCCTTTGAAGATGAATTACCTGCATTTTCTTTTATGATATATGAATTTAAAATCAAGGAATAAAGATGCTAACTAACAATACAATGAAGGATACAATAAGCAAACTACTTTTACTCTTCCTGTTCATAATGGTTGTTTTTGCGACCAATGCATATACTCAGGTGAAGGTAAACGAATTAAGGTGCGAGTACAGAGAAAACCCTTTGGGAATCTATAATATTCATCCTCGATTGAGTTGGAAATTAATCGATCAAAAAGGAATTAGAGGACAAATACAAACTGCTTGTCAGGTTTTAGTGGCAAGTACTTTAAAGCACCTCAATAAAAATATAGGAGATGTTTGGGATTCTGAAAAAGTGATATCTAATCAGGCTGTCAATACAATCTACAGTGGAAAAGCATTGACTTCTAATCAAAACTGTTATTGGAAAGTGAGAGTTTGGGATGTAAACGGAAAAGTATCAAAGTGGAGTGTGTCGGATCTGTTTACAAGGGGGGTATTGCAGTCTTCTGATTGGTAAGGGAAATGGATCATGAAGGAAGATCAGGCAAAAACAGATCATAATTGGTACCGTAAAAATCTGACATTAAAGAATAAGGCAGAGTCTGCTATGGTGTATGTGGGGTCTTTTGGTTACCATGAACTTTATGTCAATGGTCAAAAAGTGACGGATCAAGTGATGAATCCTGTTACTTCTTATATGAAAAAAAGAATTCCTTATTTGACGTATGACATTAAGGATTATCTAAGAAAGGGAGAGAATGTAATAGCAGTTTGGCATGCAGCAGGTTGGGCACGATGGAGGCGTATCAGAGAGTATAGAAATATTCCTTTTGTTTTAACACAAGTAGAAATTACAACAGCTGAAGGTGCATTAAGTATTGGGACAGATGAAACTTGGAAGTGTAAGAAGATTCATAGTGCCTACTATGGGGATTGGGATATTCTACGTTTTGGAGGTGAAATTGTAGACGACAGCAAGAAAGAAGACAGTTAGAATCAGGCTCATTATAATGATAGTAATTGGGCAAATGCGGTGGCTTACAATAAGGATATTTTAAATGCGAAATTACCTGAAGGTGATAATATTAGCATTGCCATTAATAGCAGAAAAAATAAAACTTCAACGATTACTTCAGATCAAAATCTGATGTAGAATAGAAACCCAGACATCACGGGTTTAAAGACATCAGTGCAATGTATTGTAGTGAACACTATGCTTTCAACATCAATAAATCAACAACTAAAATACACATTTTAAAATGCTACTAAGAAAACACTTTTATAATATATTCATTGACACCTAACTCATTTTTCGATATTGGGAAGGAGTGGTACCAAACTTATTTTTGAATACGGTTCTAAAGTATTTTACATCTAAAAATCCTACTTTTAGCATTACTTCAGCAACAGGAAGTGAACTTTTCTTTAAAAGCTGTGCTGCATATTTTAGACGTATATCCCTTAAAAATTCAGTCGATGATTTACCCGTTTGTTGTTTGATTTTTTTGTAAAGCGACGATTGGCTCATTCCAATTTCTTTTTGAATGCTTTGAACATTAAATTCAGGATCTGAGATGCTTTCTTCAATTAATGTTGTTATTTTCTTGATTAATAATTCATCTTCATTCAGTGGGATTACTTTTTTGGTTTCAGTGAGAATTTCATTTCTGTACATATTTTTGAAATACAGTCTACTACTGATTAGGTTTTGTACATGTGTTTTTAAAATTGAGATGTGAAAAGGTTTTGAGATACAAAGGTCAGCACCCGCTTGAAGACCGTTGACTTTTATTTTTTCAGTGAGGTTTGAAGCGACAAGAATACTAGGAATGATCGCTAATTTTGCATCTTTTTTTAATTTCTTGATCACTTCAATTCCACTTGTTTCATCAAGTGTTTGATCTATAATAAGCAAGTCAATATGGTTTTTATTGAGATACCTAAACAGTTCTTTTGGATGACGAAAGGTATGAAGATGATATTCCCTCAATATAGTAGAAAGAAAAGCAATCGCATCTTTATTATCATCTAGTAGAGCAATATGTTGATCAACTTTAGAAGTGTTTTCTATTTGATAATCATGGAGTTATGTATTGATGAAATGAATTCTACTTTCTTCCATGTCCATTTTAATTTCTGAAGTCTCATAGCTTTCTTTATCTATTGGAAACTGTAATTGGATATAATCTTGTTCTTGATAAGGTAAAGAAAGTAGGCCTTTATGTTTTTCTAAATAGACCTTACTCATAGGAATTCCAATCAGAGTAGTTTTTCTTTTCTGTAGATTAATTTTTTTACTCTTTGAACCTTGATCAAGAAGGTGTATATCAATTTGACAAACCTTTTTTACATCTCTGTTAAAAGCATGAAGAATAATCATTATACTATCTCCTTCCGCATCATTTTGAATGACGGAGAGGAATAAAAAGTGCATTACAGTTTCAATTTTTTCGATATCAAACCAACCAGAGATATTTTCTTCTGGTACTTTTAGCTCAAATTTTATATTTCGTTGTTGTATTTGAAGTTGGAAAGATTCCTGAAAGTTCTGCAAAAAAGTACAGAGGTTGTATTGGTATACTTCAAGACTTAGATCTTTCTCTTCTTGAGTCTTATTCGAGAGTATAAATCGAAGTATATTGTGTATTTTGGAAGCATTAAAATAAAGCATTTGCAGTTGCCTCTTCAATTTGATGCTTGTATTACTTTTATCATGAATCATGTTTTCTAAAGGCATTAATAATTGATTGATGGGGGTGTTTAATTCATGAATTATATCTTGATAAACCTCTATGTTTTCTTGGTGCATTTTGGCTTTTTGTACTTGAAGAGAGAGTTCTGATTTGCTTTTTGCTCTGTTGTCGATAAATCGTTTCCATATGAAAAAAGCAAAGCACAAAATGGAAATATAAATCAATTTTGCCCACCATGTATTCCATATTGGAGGTGAAATAGTGATGGAAATGACATGTGGAGTACTCCATGGACCTCCAGTTACTTTTGTTGATATCAATAAATTATATTCTCCCGGAGCGAGATTACTGAAACTGGCAACATTATTTTTTCCTACATTATTCCACTCTTTATCCCACCCATTGAGGTAATATTTGTACATTAAAGCTTCAGGGTGTTTATAATCTACGCCTTGATACTTGATTGAAAATTGGTTTTGATTGAACTTTAAAACAAGCTCATCTGTTTCTGAAATGCTCTCTACCAATACCCCATGTTTATCATTTGGGACTACCCTTTCATTAAGTATATTAAGTTCTGTAATTATAATGTTAGGAGAGTAGGTTTGAGGTGTTATATCCGAGGGTGAAAAGAAATTCAAACCACTTGCTCCTCCAAAAAAGATAGTACCATCTTTACTTATTGCCTTAGATCTATCCATATAATCCGAAGGCTGAATACCCTCTTCTATTGAATGTTGATTTACAATATTATGCTGGTGATCAAAAGCAATAATTCCATGATTAGAAGTAAGCCATAATTTACCGCTTAAGTCTTGCTGAATAGCATGAATAATATTAGAATGTAGATCTTTATGCTGTTTAAACTCTTCTAGTCTTTGTTCTTTGAAGTGATATGCAAGAAGTCCTTTATCGTAAGTTCCTATCCATAAAATGTCTTCTTTTTGATCAAAAACGAGGTCAAATATTATTTCAATATTAATTGGTAAAGTGAACTTTTCGAGTTGACGATGAATAACATCATAGGTGTAAATTCCCCCATCATCAAAAGTACCTAACCAAAGAAGATTATTCCTAGAGGCAATACTTCTAATATCCATGGTCTTTGTTGCATCGATGGATATCATTGCTTCTTGATTTTCATCAAAATAATGTAAACCTCCTCTGTTGGTGCCTACCCATATTGTACCATTTTTATCTTCATGAAAACAGCGTACATCGTTTACAATTAACCCTCTATTTTGATCCATTCGAAAAAATGAATCCGTGTCTTTCTGATAAAGATTAACCCCTCCATCATAAGTGCCAAACCAATAACGCCCTTTACTATCTTTCAATGCAGAGAGTATGCTATTATCAGAAAGAGAAGTTGGATCTGAGGGTTGATGCTGATATTGTTTAGTGGTTTTGTTATCTAAATTATAAACCGTGATTCCTGCTCCATCCGTTCCAGCCCATACTTTTTGACCATCAATAAGAATTCCCCAGACAATATCACTTTTTAATTGTTCTTTGTTGAGAAGTTGGAATGTATGATATTGACTTTTCAATAAGAATAGACCATTTCTCTGACTTCCAATCCATATATTTTGTTGATGATCTTCATAAATGGCTCGTACTGATATATTTCTATCGGAAATATGGACTGGTTCTAAAACAGTATTTTTTCCTTCCTTCATCTTCCACAGACCATTTAATTCTGTACCAATCCAGAGGTTATCTTCTTGGTCAACATGCACAGAAAGAATTGATGTATTTGAAATTACATCTAGGTCGATTCTACTAATAGTTTTCTGCTTGAAATCATATTTACAAAGTCCCTTTTTCGTACCTACCCAAACATCTCCATTTTTACTCTGAGTAAAATTGTAGACCCTTTGAGAGGGAATTTGATTCAGCCCAATACCAATTGGAAATGAAGTCGTATAATGATTGGAAAGGTTGATCAAGTCAATACCGGCATCTTTGGTCCCGACCCAAATCAAACCAGACTTTTTATCGATAAAAATAGTTTCTATCAAATTGGAGGATAATGGATAGTTTTCGCTTGCTTTATGCCAATGTTCACTTACCTGATAATTTTCATTTATAATGTATAATCCAAAACCATTTACAGAAACTAAGAATTGACCGTTGACTAAACTTTTAATGTCAGAGATACTTTTATTTTCTAACTCTTTTATAGGGCTTTCCAAGAGATGTAATTTTTGATTCATCCTCCTTAAACCTTTAGTAGTTCCAATCCATAATTTATCGGTATGGTCTTTTGTTACACAGGTTACAAAATGTGAAGGTAATTGATCTCTGTAAGTGGATAATGTGGTGTTGAAATGCTGCCCATCAAAATTACTTAAACCACTTTCTGTACCCATCCAAATCAACCCATTTTTGTCTTGCGTGATTTCATAAATGGTGTTGTGAGAAAGGCCATCGATAGTAGTATAGTTTAAAACTTTATGCTGTGCTTGAATATCACATATTATTCTTGAAAATAAGATAAAATAGAGCATTAAAAATCTGTAGTAAATTAGGTTCATGGAAGGTAATAATAAGCTTAATGGACAAAATAGTTTCTCGATATGTAAAAATAACACTTAATTTATCATTAAAGGGGGGAGGGGTAAATTAGTAAAACTGTATTTTTAATTAATAAGTTGTAAATCAGTATTTTAATTTATTTTCACACCCTTTTTAAGTTGATTTGACCATTGAAATACAACTTTCAATTCAAAAGGTGAATGATCAGACCCCTTTATAAAATTACTAATTAGACCCTACTTGTGGTAGGTTATGTTTCATATTTGTTATCGGAAAGATTAAAGAGCTCTTTACTGTTTGTTTAACTAAAAGTATGAAATAATAATGATTACTAGACTGTACTATTACTTACTAGGATTGATGATATTATTATCAGTACAATCTTGTAAGGAAGATGAAATTAACGACCCTACAAAACCTAATATTCAATTAGAAGAGCAAGTTGAAGCCTTTAGAGGAGAAGGGGTGCAAATTCAAGCTAATATTACTCATGAATTAGGAATTAAATCTATTCGTATTCATCAACCTAATTGGAGCCTTGATAAAATAATTATTCTAGAGGAAGAGGGGTCACCTACAGCGTTTGATTTAAACTACCGTTTTGTTGTACCAATGGAATCGGAAGAATCTGTAACTATTGAAATCACGGCTACGAGTATAGGTGGAAACACCACTACTTCTCAACAGAAAGTAGTGACAAAAGCCTCAGGAAATCCAACAATACCTGGTGCCGGTGAGATGTACATTGTAGGACATGGTTATCCTCAATATTCCCAAAATTGGAATCCTTCAGATGGTATTGAGATGACAGCGGTTGAAGCAGGAGTTTATATCAAGAAAAACATTCAGATCAATGCAGATGCTGAAATGAAGTTTGTAGGGCAAAAAGGTTGGTCACCCGATAATTTTGGTTGGGTTACGAAAGGTACTGACCCTTCTGTTACAATGAAAAATGGAGATGACTCTCAACCATTAGTTTTTGCTGAAACAGGATATTACGATATAGAATTTGATAAAAATCAACTGATTTGTACAGTAACAAAAGTAGGAGATGTTGCTCCACCTGCTATAGAATTACCTGAGCACCTTTACCTCATTTCTAGGGGTATTGAAGGGTTAAATGACCTAGCTTGGTATGAACCTTCAGCAGAAACAATTTCAGAGTCCAATAAATTGTCCAATGAAGGAAACGGAGTTTTTAAGGGCACATTTAACTTAAAAAACGATGACGGAAATGGACAAGGGGTGCATTTTAAGTTTGTAGGTCAAGAAGAAGGGTATAATCCGCTTAACTACGGTTTAGAAGGTGTAAACGATCCAACCGGTGAAGATGTATGGGCATTGACTCCCCCTGTTAATATCAATTCAGCTGATGATTATTATGCGGTAGACAATACTCCTTATGCGACTTATGTAGACGGTGCCGGTGAGTATGTGATTGAAGTAGATTTCTATGCTGAAACTGTCAAGGTGACGAAACAGGTGGTAGCTGAGATGTATATCGTAGGAAGTGGTTTTACGGATTATGATCAAAATTGGAATCCTTCAAATGGTATTCCTATGCAAACAATAGAGGATGGGGTGTACAGATATGACAATCTTCAAATTGAAGAAGGGGCTGAAATGAAATTCGTAGGGCAAAAAGGTTGGTCACCCGATAACTTTGGTTGGGAATCAAAAGGTGCGGATCCATCTGTCGTTATGCTTAATGGAGATAGCTCTCAACCCCTGGTCTTTGAAAATGCGGGTACTTACACCATCACATTCAATAAAAATAACCTCACTTGTACTGTAACCGAAGTACAATAAGAAAATGAATATTTAGTAGATGGAGAATCAGCCTGCTTCTTCATCTATATTTTCAACTCTCAATCGTTTTTGAAATGAAATTTTATTTATTATTTATCAGTCTGTTCTTGAGCATCTCTCTATTTGCACAAGAAAAACAAATTTCAGGAGTAGTATCTTCTGGTGGAGAACCGTTAATAGGTGTAACGGTATTAATAAAAGGTACCACGCTAGGTACAACTACAGATTTTAGTGGAGAGTTTACCCTCATGGCGAAAGAAGGGGATGTGGTTCAATTCTCATATATTGGATATATTTCTCAGGAAATAGTAATTACGAATCAAACTACCTTAAATATAGATTTATCTGAAGATGCAGAACAGTTAGAAGAGATTGTAGTTGTGGGTTATGGTACTCAGAAGAAGAGTGAACTAACTGCCGCTATTTCCTCTGCTGACGGCGAAGAACTCAGAAAAATATCAACAGGTGATGTTGTAACCTCATTACAAGGTAGAATAAGTGGTGTGCAAGTATCTCAATCAGGAGCAGCCCCGGGCCAATCACCAACAATCAATATCCGTGGTATTTCAACATTAAATGGAAACACACCTTTGTATGTTGTGGATGGTGCTCCTGTTTCAGATATAACCTTCTTGTCTCCAAAAGATATTGCTGACATTCAAGTCTTAAAAGATGCCTCAGCTGCATCAATTTATGGTTCAAGAGGTTCTAATGGTGTTATTATCATCACAACTATCAAAGGAACTGAGGGAACAATGAAAGTGAGCTTAGATGTTTCTGCAGGTATTCAAAATATAGCAAGAAGACCTCAAATAGCAGATGCAGAAGAGTATCAAGCGGCAAGAGCATTGATTTCTCCTTCTTACCAATATGTTGATAATGTATCCAATACCAATTGGTTTAAGGAAATTGAAAATGAAGCGGCTCCTATTCAGGATTATAGTATAAATATTACTGGTGGTTCAGAGAAAGTTAGATATAACGTAAGTGGTAACTATTTTTCGCAAGAAGGTGTATTAAAAGGATATGACTATGAACGTTTTACGGGCCGATTTGGTGTTGATATTAAATTAAACGATAAAATTACAATAGGCCAAAGTGCATCATTTACTCCTTCAACATCAGTGAGCGGACCTGGTTCAATGCCGTTTGATGCCGCAAGATTAAGACCAACAGATGCAGTTTATAAGCCTGAAGATGAAAGAGCAGGTTTAAATGAGTACAGTATTTTTGCTCCTTCTTCAAATGATATCTCAAATATTGCAGGTAGGATTGCAAGAAATGATTATTCAGAGACTCAAAATAAAATTTTCTCGAATACTTATTTAAACTATGATATCCTAAGAGGTTTAACATTCAAGACGCAACTAGGCTATTATTATACTACATGGAGAATGGATCGTTTTTCCCCAACGTATAATATAGGGCCAAATGATCAAAATAATGTAACTGAGGCGGTTCGTGAGCAAAATATCAGAAGTAATTATGTTTGGAATAACACTTTGACGTATCAGAAAGTCATCAACAGACATAGCTTCTCGATGATGCTTGGTGGAGCATTGGAAAGAAGTGTTCATCAAACTTTAGGTGCCTCAGGTAGAAATATACCAAGTAATGCTCAACATTTGAGATACCCTGAAGCAGCTCAAGATGGTTATTTAGGTTGGGGTACAAAAGAATGGAATTCATTAGCTTCTGGTTTTGGTCGTTTCACTTATGCCTATGATGATCGTTATTATATGACAGCCAACTTCCGTATGGATGGTTCTTCAAGGTTTCCTGATAATAACAGATGGGCTACTTTTCCCTCAATTTCTGCAGGTTGGAATATCTCAAATGAGCAGTTTATGGAGTCCGTTACTTGGTTAAGTAACTTAAAAATTAGAGGAGGATGGGGTACAATTGGTAACCAAGCTATTAATGATGGAGCTTTTACAACAACGCTTAAAAACTACGATTATGTATACGGTGCTGAAGGTTTAAGAGCACCAGGATTAGCCCCAGAAGTAATTGGTAATAGCAACTTAGTATGGGAAACAGTAGAAGATAAAAATATAGGTGTTGACTTTGGGGTACTTAATGGGAAAGTAACGGGGTCATTTGATGTCTTTGAACGTAATACAGAAGACATGTTGATGAGAAAAAATGTACCTCCACATTTAGGTTATCCTGGTCACCCAGGTCAAATCTGGGCGAATGTTGGGAGTATCAGAACAAGAGGTTGGGATGCTACCGTAGCTTACAACCTTCAGAAAACAGACTGGTATTTTAGTGCAACATTAAACTTATCACAAGCAAGGTCTACAGTTACTAAGTTAGCCAATGATGGAGAAGCACTTTGGGGAGGTAATTCACAACGTGTCAACAATCTCACAAAAACAGAAGTGGGAAGTACTGTAGGCGGGTTCTTTGGCTATGTACATGATGGTATCTTCCAAAATCAAACAGACATCAATAGCCATACAACAAATGAAGGGCAGTTAATTCAACCGAATGCTAGACCAGGTGATATTCGTTTTCGTGACGTCAATGGAGATGGTCAGATTACGGAGGCTGATAGAGTTTATATTGGCAATCCAGAACCGGACTTGGTGTATGGTCTAACACTCAATGGAGGCTATAAGGGTTTTGATATTTCCATGACATTGCAAGGAACTTACGGTAATGATATCATTGATGGTATGGCACCTTTCACTTATTCTGGTGATTTAGGAAATACAAATGTACAAGCAGGTGTAGTAGGCAGGTCATGGTCAGGAGAAGGTTCTACTAATTTTTATCCGAGACTGGATGGTGCTAGTCAAACGGCCAATTTTCATCGCCTTTCGAGTTTATATGTACAAGATGGATCTTATTTAAGATTACAAAATATTCAGATTGGATATTCTTTCAATAACATCAAATCAGTAGAGAAACTAAGAATTTTTGCTTCTGCTCAGAACTTGTTTACAATCACAGGGTACGATGGTATGGACCCCGATGTAAGTGGTAGTAGAAATGGTTTATTACAAAGAGGAATAGATTGGGGGCAATACCCAACACCTAGAACTTACATGATGGGACTCAACTTCACATTCTAATCTCAACCTAGAAAAATTTAAGACATGAAAAATTTAGCAACATATATATTAGCAGGAGCACTATCTTTTGGGGCCTTAAGTTGTACAGATTTCCTAGATAATCCTCGTCAAGGTGTTCAAAACTTAGATAATTTTTATAATAACGAGACTGAAATTACGCAGGGCTTGATGTCCTCTTATTATTGGTTGAGTGGAGACGATTGGTGGTATAAAGATTTCTTCCGTTTTGTGGGAGACATTTGCTCCGACGATGCCTTTGATGGTTATACTGACCAATTAGATTTTACATTGCTTTCAAAGTTTGATATTACCCCTCAAAATGAGTGGCTTGGACAAGAATGGATTTACAGTTATAAGGGTATTTTTCATGCAAATATCGTCATAGAAAAAACTACAAACTCACCCTATGATGATGAGAATTTTAAAAATCAAGCCATTGCGGAAGCCAAAGTACTAAGAGCATATCAATATTTTGGTTTGGTAAGAAATTTTGGAGGTGTAATTCTATTGGATAAGCCGGCCTTAACAGGAGAGATATCAGATGAGCAAGCACTTTTAGGAAGAAGTACAGAGGCCGAGTCTTGGGCCTTCATTGAGCAAGACTTAGTTGAGGCAATAGATCATTTGCCAACAAGAGGAGCACAAGATGGACGTGAGTTAGGAAGAATAACAAAAGGGACAGCTCAGGCATTATTGGCGAAGGCCTATTTATATCAAGGTAAATATCAAGAGGCTTTAACTCAAGCCAATGCTGTTATTGGGAGTGGTGATTATTCACTTGTTCCAGACTTAGAATTGTTATGGGATAATTCGGTGAGAAATAGCACGGAATCAATTTTTGAGATTCAATCTTCAGGAGATGTTACGTTTCGTTTAGGTACTTCATTTCCAACTGTTTCGGGTTCAAGATCAAATAAAAATGATCCTGAATTTTTTGGAGGTGTGGTAAATGGATGGGGTTTTAATAGTCCTTCTTCTCATTTGGACAATGCTTTTGAAAACGGGGATAAAAGACGTGGTATGACAATCATCAAGCATTTGGATAAAATTGATAAAGATGGAAATCCTGACAGTGATGGTTTTGCATATCACACGTTTGCAGGGGATGAAAATGATGGTTCTAATGCATCAGGTCGTATGAATAGAAAGATGTTTTTAAAGCCTTCTGTTCGAGGTGATTGGCATGGTATCAATCCTTATCAGTACAAAATAATTCGTTACGCAGATGTTCTTTTAATGGCCGCTGAATGTGAAGTGAGAGTGGGAAGTGCAGCTACTGCTACTCATTATGTCAACCAACTTCGAGAAAGAGCATTTGGTGATAATTCTCACAACATTGCTACAGTCACTCTGGATGACGTATTGCATGAACGTCGTTTGGAATTAGCAATGGAAGGGGAGCGTTTTTATGACTTGAAACGTACAGGTAGAATGACGCAAGCCATGAATGATTTTGTAAACTACAACCTCAACAACAATTCTGATTATGATGCCGGAAATGATAAAGGCTCTTTGTGGGATGAAAGTAAGCACATGTACTTTCCTATTCCTCAAACGCAAATTGACTTATCAAACGGAATTGTAAAACAGAACCCTGGATACTAATGAATAAGGGATAAGTGAAGAGTGATGGGTAAGGAAAATGGTATATACAATGAATTAACACTTACTCATTACTCTGATCTATCCTTTTATAGCTGAAAACCCATCTAAAAATGTACTTATCGAAATAGTAGTACATCTGTTTTGAATTTGGATAGAGAATAAAAATAAAATGAAAAAACTCATCACAGCAGGTGCAATATTACTCTCATCTTTAGGAGTAACTGCCCAACAAGTTAATGACTGGGAGAATCCTAAAATGATAGGATTAAATAAGGAAGATGTAAGGGCTACCTTTACCTTGTACAACTCAGAAACAGAAGCACTCACTAATCATAAAAGTGTTTCAGAAAATCGATTCTCGTTGAATGGAATTTGGAAGTTCAATTGGGTACTTAAACCAGTAGACAGGCCTGTCCATTTTTTTGAGGTTGATTATAATACAACAAACTGGTCTGATATTGAAGTGCCTTCCAATTGGGAACTTCAAGGTTTTGGTACACCTATTTACACCAATGTAGAATACCCATTTACACCGAATCCTCCACACATTCCTCATCATGATAATCCAGTGGGTTCTTATAAAAGAACATTCGAATTGCCTTCCAATTTTGAAGGAAAGGAAGTTTATGTTCATTTTGCAGGTGTACGTTCGGCGATGTATGTATGGGTCAATGGGCAGAAAGTAGGTTATTCTCAAGGCTCAAAAACACCTGCCGAATTCAATATTTCAAAATATGTTCACCAAGGGGAAAACCAAATTGCAGTAGAGGTATATCGCTGGTCAGATGGTTCTTATTTAGAGGATCAGGATATGTGGCGTCTGAGTGGCATTGATCGTGAAGTATTTCTCTATGCAACTCCTAAGACTCATATCAAAGATTTTGAAATAAAGGCTGAATTGGATAAGTCTTATCGTCATGGTGTATTCAATTTGGAGGTTGAAATTGAGAATAAAGAAACAACAATAGCTAAAGGAATAATAGAAGCTTCATTATATGATAAAAACCTGAAAAAAGTCTTGTCAAGAAAAACAGGTATTGCACTTGGAGCATCCTCCTCTAGAGCTTTTCAGTTATTTGGGAAAGTTTCAAATGTGAACCAATGGAGCGCAGAAAATCCATACCTCTATACTTTAGTTTTAACACAAAAGGATCATAAAGGGAAAGTTGTAAATTCTACTTCATCAAAAGTAGGTTTCAGAACAGTAGAAATTAAAAATGCCCAACTTCATGTCAATGGAATGCCTGTATTGGTCAAAGGGGTGAATTTACATGAACACCACCCAACGAGAGGTCACACAAATACTGTAGAAATGATGTTGAAAGACATTGAGGTGATGAAACAAAATAATATCAACGCAGTGCGTCTGAGCCATTATCCTAATGATACAAGATGGTACGACTTAGCAGATGAATACGGTTTATACTTGGTCGATGAGGCCAATATCGAAGCACATGGTTTAGGTGCTGAACACCAAGGTTACTTTGACACTTTACGACACACCGCTTACAATCCAGACTGGTATGAAGCACATTTTGATAGAGTGAAATCTATGGTTGAGAGAGATAAAAACCACCCTTCTATTATTATTTGGTCTATGGGAAATGAGTGTGGGAATGGAGAAACTTTCTTTAAAATTTATGATTGGTTGAAAGAAAGAGATAAAACACGTCCAGTACAGTTTGAGCAAGCGGGAGAATTGAGAAACACGGATATTGTATGCCCTATGTATCCATGGGTAGGACACATGAAAAAATATGCAGAGGCTACAGATAAAACAAGGCCTTTCATTATGTGTGAGTATTCTCATGCAATGGGTAATTCTAATGGCAATTTCAAAGATCTATGGGACATTGTAAGAAGTAAACCTCATATGCAGGGAGGTTTTATCTGGGATTGGGTAGATCAAGGACTTCAAACTTATGACGGAAATGGAAATATGTATTGGGCATATGGAGGTGATTTTAATGCTCAGATGTATCCTAATCAAGAAAACTTCTGCTTGAACGGTTTAGTAGACCCAGACAGAAAACCTCATCCTGGATTATATGAGGTCAAATATGTACATCAAAATGCTCAATTCCATGCCATGGATTTAAGCAAAGGTATAATTTCAGTGACCAATGAATTTGACTTTACGAATCTTTCAAAATACAAACTGACTTATGACGTATTGAAAAATGGAGAAGTGATTAAAAAAGGAGAGTTAGCCTTGAATGTAGCGCCACATCAAACCAAAGATATAGTTGTCCCGTTACCAGAAATGCCTCAGCAAGAAGGAGTAGAATACTTTTTGAATTTGGATGTTCTAACGAAAGAAGCAACGAAAATGATTCCTAAAGGGCATTCTATTGCCCATGAACAATTTATGTTAGGTGAGGGGCAGTTTTTTGTAAAAAAATTAGAAAATTCAACTTCCCCAACTTTGCAAAAAAGTGGAAAGAGGATAGGTGTGAAGGGAAAAGATTTTGAAGTTTGGGTTTCACCATCAGGAGAAATAGCAAAGTGGCTTTACAAGGAGAAATCGTTAATTAAGGAAACTCCTCAACCAAGTTTTTGGAGAGCTCCTGTAGATAATGATTTTGGTAATCATATGCAGAAGGAATCGAATATTTGGCGATTGGCCCACCGTCACAAAACAGTAAAATCTCTTGATGTAAAAGAAGAAAGTAATACAGTCATTGTAGATGTAGTGTATCATTTAAGGGATGTTGACGCTGAATATAAACTATCCTATATAATTGATGGAAAAGGTGCCATTTCAGTTCATATAGATATGGATTTATCGGATAAAAAAGAATTGCCAGAATTACCTCGTTTTGGAATGAACATGATTCTCTCGGATGAATTTGATCAGTTTACCTATTATGGTAGAGGGCCAGTGGAAAACTATCAAGACAGAAACAATGCCACCAGAGTGGGGATCTATGAAAGTACGGTGGCAGATCAATATCATGCTTATTTACGACCTCAAGAAAACGGAAATAAGACAGATGTGCGATGGCTGTCTTTATTGAATAAGAATGGATTTGGATTGAAAGTAGTGGGTACACAACCTTTGAGTGTAACGGCTTTACATCAACGTATAACAGATTTTGATCCGGGTGAAGAAAAGAAGCAACGTCATATTAATGACATCTATAAACGAAAACTAGTTTCATTAAATATCGACTATAAGCAACGTGGTGTAGGAGGCGATAATAGTTGGGGATATTTACCACATGATGAATATAGGTTGCTTCCTACGCACTTCCACTATGGTTTTACCATGATGCCTTTCCAAAGGAGCATTACAAATAAGGATAAAGACTTAGGAAAATAAATTTAATGACGTTGTGCCTCCATCAAAGCACAATGTCAAGCATTAATAGAATTACTAACAGCATAATTACATACCATTATGAAATGGATTTCAATAGTATTATTGATTGCTTTTGCAACAACATCTTGCAACGAAGAGCAGACCACAGGAAATGAAGATACCACATTGAAAGATACAGTCTTGACCATTGATCTTTCCCAACAATATCAAGTAATGGAGGGGTTTGGTGCATCAGATGCGTGGTCTACACAATATGTGGGCAACTGGGGAAATGAGAAAGTGAAAAATGAGATTGCGGATTTATTATTTTCTCAACAATTGGGTGAAAATGGAGACCCTGAAGGAATTGGTCTAAATATTTGGCGTTTCAATATTGGTGCAGGTTCGAAAGCACAAGGAACAGCAAGTAACATTCATGATCCTTGGAGAAGAACAGAGGGCTTTTTACAAAACGATGGAACTTATGATTGGACGAAGCAATCTGGTCAACGTTGGTTTTTACAAGCGGCAAAACAACGTGGTGTTGAGAAATTTATTGGTTTTTCGAACAGTGCTCCAGTTCAAATGACCAAAAATGGAAAAGCAAATACATCTTCTGCACGCCAGACTAATTTGTCACCAGATAAGTTTGAAGATTTTGCGGAATTCTTAACTGAAGTAGCAAAAAACCTTGAAGCCAATGATGGTATCAAATTAAATGATATTAGTCCAGTCAATGAAACACAATGGGATTGGGATCAAAGTTCAGGACAGGAAGGTTGCCCATTTACAAATACAGAAATGGCTCAATTGGTCAGAATTTTAGACCAGAAAATTACTGATAAGGGGCTTTCTACAAAAATTGAATTAACTGAAGCCGGCCAATTGGATTATTTGTACAAGAGTAATACAAACAGACCAGGAAAAGATAATCAAATTCAAGAGTTTTATGGTAATGGTAATAATGCTGTTGGTGAATTGAAGAACATGTCTGATTACGTAGCGGGTCATAGTTATTGGACAACTGAACCTTCAAAGTTAGCACCAATGCGAAAAGCACTTTGGAATAAAATACAAGAGGTTGATCCAACATTAAAATACAATATGTCAGAATATTGCATTATGGGTGATAATGAAGAGGGAATTGTAGGAAATGGTAAAGATTTGAGTATTGATATGGGGCTTTATCTTGCAAAAGTACTACACTATGATTTAACAGAAGCGAATGCATCTTCATGGCAATGGTGGATTGCAATCAGCCCTTACAATTATAAAGACGGTTTAATTTACATTGATAAGTCTGAGGTTGATGGTGGTTATCAGACTTCAAAAATGCTCTATGCATTAGGTAATTATAGCCGATTCATTAAAAAAGGAATGACTAGAGTTCATACGAATCAATTATTTGGAAGAGCTAATGATGATCCTTTTACTCAAAAGAGAATTATGGCTTCGGCTTATGCCAACAACGATGAGATCGTTTTAGTCTTAGTAAATTACAATAACTACGAATATACCATTCAGTTGGATTTTGATGGTCAATTGACTGGAAACCAAATGAAGATGTATAGAACTTCAAAAGCTGAAAACTTAAAGTATATTGGAAATCAGGAAGTAGGAGAAGAGGTCGTTGTTGCTCCTCAATCTGTAACAACATATGTGATTTCCAGATAATCTCATCTTCAGGAGTGTCATTAAGAAGCTTCACCGCTATTTAATGACACTTCTTTGTTTTTAGCTCGATATTCAGAAGAGGAAATATGATGCACTTTCTTAAAACTCGTTCTGAAGTATTTCAAATCATTATACCCCACTTGATATGCGATATCAGAGATACTTTTATTGGTTTTCAATAATAAGTAGCTCGATTTTTTAATTCGAATATTTCTGATGTATGTAGTAATTGTTAAACTGGTGAGTGCTTTTAATTTCCTGTAGAAGGTTGACTGACTCATTGGGAAACTTTCTTCTATTTGTTTTTATATTAAATCAGAATCAATGATATTTTCTTCAATGATACGCTGTAATTCATACAAGAATTCTTCATTTTCATCTTTAAGGTCTTCTTCTGGAATGGAAACGATAAACTCGTTACTATAATACTTTTTGAGCTTATCTCTTTTCTCGAAACAATTGTTGATTTTTGTCTTTAAGATTTGAGCATTGAATGGTTTCTTAATATAATCATCGGCACCCAATTTTAGACTTTGTAGATATAGATATCCATCACAAGTTGAAGGTATAAGCTTTGTAGATTATTTAACGGATCGGAATGAAAAGCATTTAAGAAAAAATGTAATTGCCGAATATGGCCTTCCTGGAAATAATATTCATTCATTTGAAGATTTAGAAAAACAAGTACCGAGTTTTCCTGAAAGACCTTTCCAATTTTCCAAAGGAGTTCCATGGGAAGCGAATCCAGTTGCTTTAGCAGGTCGTTTTCGTATGCTAAGAACAGAAAAGTTGAAACTTGTTTATGATAATGATAAGAATTCAGAATTATATGATTTAGAAAACGATCCTAATGAACTTCATAATTTATATTTTGATGCCAGTTATTCAAAGGTTAAAAATAAGCTTATTAAAGAGTTGAGGAAAGAAGTGAAAAAATATAACCTTGATCAATTTGATGCTCAACCAATTTCAACGGAGAATATTGAGAAGTATAATGAGTACATTAGTAAAGATTTGAATGTGATGAAAATGTATTAATCATAGCGTTCACCCCATCAAATATTGGTCATTAAGATCGATGACCATTTTTTTAAGTGATATTTCATGTTTTTAGACTGAGGTATCATTTTTTTATTTTGTAAAGCAAAGTTGAACACAAGTTTTACGTTATTTTCTGATAAGAGTACAGTGCTAATAATGTTGTAATAATAGAAGTGAAAATCTTTTAAAAGTCTACAGATTATAAGTAAATAATACAAATAAATGTTAAAAGTGTATTAAATACATTAATTTTGTAATAGTGGAATAATGGACCCCCTCAATTTGATTCATAAAACCCTCATTGAAACCACTCTCATGGTCTAATTTGCAAATGTTTTATAAAACAGAATGAAAATTTTTTGAATTATTAACTTACAATTACATTATGAAAAAACTGTATTGTATTCTCTTTAGCTTGCTATTCAGTCTGTACTCGACAGTCGCTGTAGCTCAAGAAGGTATCACTGTGAGTGGTACTATTAAGACTTCCGATATGGCAGACGGATTACCAGGAGCGTATGTACTGGTAAAAGGATCAACTAAAGGAACCGTTACAGATATGGATGGTAGATACTCTTTGGTAGATATAGACCCCCAGGCTACTTTAGTATACTCTTACTTAGGGTATATAACACAAGAGGTTCTTGTGAATGGAAGAACTTCTATTGACATCACACTAAGTCCAGATATGGAAGCTTTGGATGAAGTAGTTGTCGTTGGTTATGGTACACAGAAAAAGGAAACTTTAGTAAGTTCTGTTTCAACGACCAAGGGAGAAGATCTTGTAAAGAGTCCACAAGCTAACTTAACAAACTCATTGACAGGTAGATTATCAGGTGTAATGGGAACTACAGCATCGGGAGAACCTGGTTTTGATGGTACTCAGCTACTTATCAGAGGTAAAAGCTCAAATGGTGATAACAGTCCATTGATTGTTGTCGATGGCGTAGCCAGTCAATTAGGTGGTTTAGATCGTTTAGATCCTAATAACATTGAGAGCATTTCAGTCTTAAAGGATGCATCAGCGTCTATTTATGGTTCAAGAGCAGCGAACGGTGTAATTATCGTTACGACTAAAAAAGGGGTTGTGAGTCCTCCTTCTGTTACATTCTCGTATAACCAAGGTTTTATACAGGCAACAAGAATTCCAAAAATGGCAAACTCTCAACAATATGCAACGATTCTGAATGAGATTCAATATTATGCAAATCCTGATGGAGGAATGAATCAAGTCTATTCTGCAGAGGAATTAGATAAGTTTGCAAATGGTTCTGATCCATTGAACTACCCTAACACAAATTGGTTAGATGAAGTGATTACGCCTTTATCTACTCAACATCAACTAAGTTTGTCATTAAACGGTGGAGGACCTAAGGTACAGTATTACCTGGCATTTGGTAACAGAAAACAAGAAAGCATTTACAATAAGGGTATAACTGAATATGCTCAAACGAATGTGAGAACAAACGTTGATGTGAAACTAACAGACAATCTAAAATTAGGAGCAAACATCAACGTTAGAAATGAGGAAGGGCTATATCCAACGGCTTCTGCTGGAAACATTTTCAGAGAAGCATATAGAGGTAAGCCAACAGAAGTGGCTTATTATCCTGCAAACGGAACTCCTGGCGATCCTAATTATTTCCCAGGTGGTTACGGTGTTGATGCAGAAGGGGCAGCTAACAACCCATTAGCATTAGTGACAGACATTGCAGGTACTAACACTCAACCTAAGAGAACAGTCAATACTGTTTTTAATTTAGATTACAAATTACCATTTGCAGAATTCTTATCTGTAAAAGCGTTTGCGGCATTAGATTACTCAACAAAGGAAACAAAGGTTTTTCAAAAGCCATTTGTTACCTATACTCCTGTAAGTCCTAGAAATTTACCTTCAAATTATGTATTGTCAGATTTCAACCAAGTTGGAAATAGTGTTATGGATCCTCAATTGAGACAAAGACAAGAAAATGAAGATTTAGCAACATACCATGCAGCATTACATTTCAATAAACAATTTGGAAAACACTATGTCACTGCTTTTGCGGCTTATGAGCAAAGTAAATTCGAAACAAATTATCTTACTGCTTTTAGAAGAGGTTTTGCTACTGATGTGGTAGAAGAATTGGATCAAGGACCAGTAGGTATTGATGAGAACGATGCTGTATATGCAACAAACGGAGGAAATAGTTTTGTAGAGACACGTAGAAACTATTTTGGTAGAGTGACTTATGATTACGAATCGAAGTATTTATTTGAAGCACAATTAAGGTATGATGGTTCTTCAAAATTCCCTAAAGGAAATGAGTATGGATTATTCTGGAATGTTTCAGGAGGTTGGAGAATTTCGGAGGAACCTTTCTTTAATGTAGACGCCATCAATAACTTAAAGTTGAGAGCTTCTTATGGTATTATTGGTAACGATAGAATTCCTGATTTTCAATTCTTAAACAGGTATCAAAACATTGGAGCAGGATATGTTACGGATGGTTTTTCAAGAACAAGGTATGTACCGGCTCAAATCGCTAACTCGGAAATTACTTGGGAGGAATCTCAAAAACTAGATATTGGCCTTGAGCTAACAGTATTCAAAAATATCTCATTGGAGGCCTCTTACTTCTCGGAAAGAAGAAACGGTTTATTGATTACGCCAAATGATTATCCTTGGGTTTCAGGTATTGTAAACGAATGGGGAGCGACCAATAATCCAAATGATAATACACCGGCTATCATTCCTCAAACCAACTCAGGAGAGACTTTAAATGAAGGTTTTGAAGTACAGTTGACTTACAATAAGACTATAAATAATGTTGATTTCTTTATAAGCGGTAATGCAACTTATGCTAAAAATAAAGTGATCAGTCTTAACGATCCAGAGACTATTGATTACAAAAAGGTAGAAGGTAAACCTTTAGGGGCACAGTTGTATTATCAATCGATCGGTATTTTCAGAACACCTGAAGATTTAGAAAACAACCCTTCATTGCCGGGTAACCAATTAGGTGACTTGATGTATGCTGATGTAGATGGTGACGGTGAAATCACTCCTAATGATCAGGTGAGAGCCGATAAGACCAATATTCCACGTCTAGTTTATGGTATTACAGGTGGTGTAAAGTGGAAAGGTTTTGATTTTAATTTCTTATTACAAGGCCAAGGAGGTACTCAGCAATACTTCTTACCTGAATCTGGATCAATTGGTAACTTAACGAAGACTTGGGCTGATAACAGATATTCTCCATCCAATACTCAAGGTTCTTATCCTAGAGCAGTTTCAAGAACATCATCTTCGTTAAGTGGTGGTAATGCTACAAGAAATACGTTTTGGTTGACAAATACAGCATTCTTGAGAATCAAAAATATAGAGCTTGGATATAATATCCCTACGCAAGTCCTAAATAGAGTGAGATTAAAGTCGGCAAGAATTTATGTTAATGCATTGAACCTAGCAACTTTCACTTCATCAGATGATTTTGATCCAGAGGTAACAAATACTCAAGGCCATGGATATCCTCAACACAAAATTTACAACATCGGTACCACAATTTCCTTCTAAGATTATGACTAATAAATTCTATATAGCAATATGCATGATGACTACCATCTTTGCGTGGTCATGTAATGATAACTTTCTACAGACTCCTTCCACGGATTTAACAGAAGACGTGATTTGGGGAGATCCTGCAATTGCAGAAACTTATATTCTAAACTTATACACAAGTATAAAGTTGGCTGATAAGGAACCCTCAAAAGGAGAAGGTTCACAAGGCTTAACAAGAGGTCATCACTGGGCCATGTTTTCATCAATAGCCGATGAGACGGTATATTCTAACGATGATCAAACTTATTTGGTACAAACAGGTCAACTTAGTCCGGGTAACTTTGGATTCACCAGTTCGGCTTGGGGACGAAACTATGTAGGTATCAGAGAATGTAATGATGCGTTGACAAGAATCCCAAATCTTGATTTGAGCGATCAAAAAATTAAAGAGCTGATGGCAGAAGTAAGGTTTATTAGAGCTGTAAGGTATTTTGAATTACTAAGAAGCTTTGGTGGTGCAGTATTGATTGGGGACCGTATTACTACTTTAGATGATGATTTCTCAGACCTTTATAATAGATCAACTATTAACGAAACAGTAGATTATATTATTAGTGAGTTGGAAGCTGCGGCTACAGATCTTCCAGATAGAACTGTACAACAAACAGGAAGAGCCACGTCAGAAGCAGCATTAGGGTATATCTCTAGAACTTTATTGTATGCGGCAAGTCCATTGTATACACAAACAGGGGCTCAAGCCAACGACGGTTTAAATGGTGGATCAACAAGAACTTGGCAGGAAGCTGCTGATGCGGCAAAAGCAGTGATGAACTTAGGGTTTACATTGGTAGATGATCTTAGTGATGATCCTTCTGAAAACTACAGATTACTATTCATCAGTGACCCTGATACGAGAGAGGATATTTTCTACAGAGATTATAACTCAGTATCAACTACTTTTAGTGGAATGGAAATAATGAACACGCCCAAAAGTAGAGGTGGATGGGCCGGTAATGGTCCAATGCAGAATTTTGTAGATGATTTTGAAATGCAAGATACAGGCCTGCCAATTACTGACGCAGGTTCAGGTTATGACCCTAATAATCCATATGAAGGTAGAGATCCACGATTCTATGGGTCAGTTATTTACCATGGTCTTGAGTATAGAGGAGCACCTTTGGATATCAATGTTGATGCAGGTCCTAACCAAAACCAATCAAGAACGGGTTACTTCTTACGTAAATTTGTAGACGAAAGTGTAACGGATTGGTGGACACAAGGGCGTCAATCTCCATGGAGATATATGCGATATGCTGAAATACTCTTGAATTATGCGGAAGCTCAAAATGAGGCATTTGGACCAGATGCTAGTGTTTATAATGCTGTAAATACTGTAAGAGCTAGAGCAAATATGCCAAACTTACCAAATGGCTTAACGCAAGATTCGATGAGAGAAAGAATCAGAAATGAAAGGAGAGTAGAACTGTCTTTTGAAGAACATAGATATTATGATGTAAGAAGATGGTTGATTGCCAATGATATTGAAAACAGACCTGCAAGAAAAGTTACTTATGATGAAGCGACAGGAACATATGATATGACAAAACAAGCAGATAATATGGGTGCAAAATCATTTTCTGTTGAACATTATTGGTTTCCTATTCCTCAAGATGAGATTACCATCTCTAAAGGAGCTTTGCAGCAAAATTATATGTATTAATACTTATTACATTGTAAACTAAATTATCTTCAACTTTTAATCGACCTTTCTGCAAGCATTTATAAGGTCAACTTTCAAGCTTCTTTACTCTTCGTTTTTGTCTTGAAACAAAAAGAAGCAAAAAGTTCAAGGCTTAGAAGTCAAAAGCTAAATTCCATTGCTCTCGCCTAAATGATTTTAAACTCGATGCACTCAAACAGCAAAATCATTTTTAACGGCTCAATACATGGAATTCTGAACGCTTTTCACTTCAAGGCCGAGGGAGATACTACTAAATGATTGTCTGATTACATGTCAAAAGACAAAGGTTTTAGAAGAAGAGGAAGTTTGAAAGTATATCCTATAAATGCTCGTAGAAAGGGCGATTGAAAGTTGACAGAAACTTAATTTACAATGTGTTATAAACCATGATGCCAAGTTTCTACTTGAGTATTCATTTAAAATAAGAATGGGGATGTTTCCAAGAAGAGATGTCCTCATTTAACTAACTTCACATGAAATATTATTACTTATCATTCTTATTCATATTCTTTATTGGGGCTTGCAAGCCTCAGATTAAAGAGGAAACCAAACTGTCTACTACATTATTTGAACGCATATCCCCCAATGAATCAGGGATTGATTTTGTCAACACCATTAGAGAAAATGAAAACTTAAATGGTATTCTATATGAATACTTATACAATGGAGGAGGAGTAGCAGCAGGCGATTTTAATGGGGATCAATATCCAGACCTTTACTTTGTCTCTAATTTAGATGATGACCAACTTTATTTAAATAACGGAAACTTAACTTTCAGAAATAGTACGGAGAGGTCTGGGATTATACAAGAGAAAAAAGGTTTTTGTACAGGTGTTTCAGTTGTTGATATAAATAGTGATGGATTGTTGGACATTTATGTATGTAAATCTGGTAAATATTCTAATCCTGATAGCAGAAGAAATTTATTGTTTATTAATCAAGGAATAGATAAAGAAGGGGTGCCCACTTTCAAGAATCAAGCAAAACAGTATGGTTTGGACCTGCCTCATTATTCTACTCAGGCTACTTTTTTAGATTATGATAAAGATGGAGACTTAGATGTTTTTATCATTAATCATTGGCCAAAAATATATGAGGATAGATTGATTATCAATTTAAAAGAAAAAGAATCGGCCTTGCAATCAGAAGTATTACTCAGAAATGATAATGGTAAATTTACAGATGTAAGTAAAGGGGCAGGGCTGATCAATAATGGATTGAGTTATGGCTTAGGTGTGGCTGTTGCAGACTTTAATAATGATACATGGCCTGATCTTTTGGTGAGTCATGATTTTTCACAAAAGGATCATCTATATTTAAATAACCAAGACGGTACTTTCCAAGAATCAATAAAAAGATCGACAAAACACATCTCTTTTTACTCAATGGGTAATGATGCCGCAGATATTAATAATGATGGCCTCGTAGACTTTATGACAGTGGATATGGTAGGAGAGAGTAGTTATGATATCAAAACATCGATGAGTGGTATGAATCCAAAACAGTTTTTCTTTTTGGTTGATCATGGCTTTCATCATCAATATATGTTCAATGCTTTACAACTAAACCAAGGTACTGTAAATGGCGTACCTCAATTTTCTGATATTGCTCAATTTTCAGGTGTATCAAATACAGATTGGAGTTGGGCACCTTTGTTTTTTGATGTAGACAATGATGGTTACAAAGATTTGTTTGTAAGTAATGGAGTAAAGAAAGATTTTAGAAATAACGATTTCAATAGCTATAAAAACCAGCAGTTTAACCAATTTTTTGAAACTCATACAAAGCGTAACAAAGTAAACAAAGAGAAAGCGAGAAGTCTGACAATGGATATTGTACGGAAAATGCCGGAAAGAAAGAAACCAAACCGAATCTATAAAAATTTGGATGGAACATCTTTTGAAAAAAAGTTAGATTGGATGGAGGGAATACCCAATGCTTCCAATGGAGCTGTTTATGTAGATTTGGATTTAGATGGCGACTTAGACCTAGTATTAAACAATACTGATGATCCTTCTCCAATTTATGAAAATACATCAAGGAGCAATAATAATTACCTAAATGTTGTACTCAGAGGAGATATTAAGAATACTCATGCTTTAGGTGCTAAGGTCTATGTGAGCAGTAATACATCAAATCAGTTGGTAGAAAATTATACTTCAAGAGGATTCCAATCTTCGTGTATTTCTTCATTACATTTTGGATTAGGAGACCAAGACAGCGTAAATATTAAAGTCATTTGGCCAGAGGGTGAAGTATCTATATTAGAGAAAGTGAAGGCGAATAAAAATATTTTAATTGAAAAGAGTAAAACACCTGTCCTATCAGGTGTAGAAAATCAAAATAACAAAGTACAGGATTGGGAAGAAGATCAAGGACTGATCCCTTTTGAACATCGAGAAAATGACTATTTTGATTTTGATAGAGAAGGACTTCTTCCACATCGTATGTCACGCTTTGGTCCAGCATTGGCCATCGGTGATGTGAATGGAGATGGATGGCAGGATGTGTTTGTAGGAGGAGCCTTGGGACAGGCTGCTGTTCTTTTTATACAAAACGAAAAAGGTGAATTTATAAAGCAAAAAGAGTTTATTGAATCAGAAAAAAGTGAAGATGTTGACGCAAAGTTTGTAGATTTAGATGGAGATGGTGATTTGGATCTATATGTAGCTACAGGAGGAAATGAATATGAAATTGGACATAAATGTTTGAATGATAGAATCTATGAAAACAAAAATGGACGGTTAACACTTTGTCATTGGCAAACACCATTGAATGGAAGTGCGGGGAGATTGAGGATAATTGATTTTGATAAAGATGGAGATGCTGATATTTTAGTTACTGGAAGACAAATTCCTGGTAAGTACCCTAGCCCTGCAAATACTTATTTACTTGAAAACCAATCTCAGGGAACTATTGACTTGAAGGTCAATTATGTATTTGAAAATATTGGAATGGTAACCGATGTAGAGTGGGTAGATATTGATAACGACAGTTGGGAAGACGTAGTGATGGTTGGAGAGTGGATGGCACCTATTGCTTTTAAAAATTCAAAAGGGAAATTTTTAAAGGAGTTTGATCTGGGTTTATCTGATCAAACAGGTTGGTATTTTACGGTGGCAAAAGGAGATTTTAATGAAGATGGAATGATAGATTTAGTAGTTGGAAATAATGGATTGAATTATAAGTACAAGGCCTCGTCTCAAAGCCCTTTTAAAATTTATACAAACGATTTCGATGAAAATGGAGATGCTGATATTGTTTTATCTTATGATGATAATGGAAAGCAAGTACCTGTAAGGGGAAGACAATGTTCATCTCAGGAAATGCCTTATATCAAAAAGAATTTTAAAAGTTACGATAAGTTCGCATCTGCAGACATTGAAGAGATTTATGGGGAAGAGAAGTTAGAAAATGCTTTAAAATACCAAGTCAATACCTTTGCATCTGCACTTTTGATGAATAAAGGAAATGGAACTTTTGAGTTTCATAACTTACCTTCAGAAGCACAGTATTCTGCCATCAACTCTATCATTGTTCATGATCAGAATAATGATAGTCATTTAGACCTTTTGGTAGCAGGCAATTGGTATGTTTCAGAAGTTGAAACAACAAGAAATGATGCAAGTTACGGATTACTAATGCTTGGAGATGGGCAAGGTAATTTTGATGTTTTAACTCCAAAAACAACTGGCCTGTACATGGATGGAGACGTTAGAGACATGAAGATGTTTGTAACTGCAAATGGTAATGATGTTATCCTCCTTTCAAGAAATAATGATAGCTTAAAAGCATTTGTCAAGAAACAGAACAGTTATTACAGTATGAAATAACTAATACAATTACCACACAAGAAATAACAATAACAACACACATAATATAGATTAAAGTGATATGATAAGGTCATTTTTAGTTCTTCTTTTTATATCGTATACCTACACTTTAGCTACTGCTGATAGTTTGTTTGTACAACACCGTTTTCATAGATTAAATGAGGAAATGGGATTGGAGAATAGTGTTATCAATGATATAGTAGAAGATAAATTTGGGCAAATTTGGGTGGCAACTGAATTTGGATTGTTTAGATACAACGGTTTTACTTTTGAATCTTTTTTTAAGGAACGAGATAACCCCAATTCTTTACCTCATAATTACGTGAGTAAATTATATGTGAGTGAAGACAATCAGATATGGATCATGACAGAATCGGGTATTGGCCTCTATGATTATACGAAAGATGAAATAGTCCGATACAAGCCTGATAAAATTCAAGGTGCCATCACTTCTATGGGTATAGGTAATGATGGGAATTTTTATTTTGGAAGTTTTCAAGGGGTTATTTATAAGTGTGATGGAGAAGAGGTGAAAACTAATCAAATGGTATTGGATCATGATATGTTGATGGGTGTATCAAAAATAACCATTGTAGATGACGTTCTTTGGGCTGTACGATTGCATGATGGTATTGTGAAATATGATCTTAAAACAGCAAAGTTAAAACACTACTCTTCTCAAGAACTAATGGGAGTAGATCGTGCTTTTTTTTATGATATCTATAGTGATGATTTAGGGGAGGTTTGGTTTCCTTCAGACCACGGATTATTTAAAGCAACAAAAGTTGGAGAAGAGTTTAAAATAGTGCAGCTCAAATCGGATGAACTGCCTAAAGACGATTACTTAACGGTGTTTAGAGATGAATCGAATAAAGTTTGGCTTGGAACAAGACAAAATGGATTTTATTCTTTTTTTAACCCTGACAGTACTAAAATCACGGACCTAAATCATTTCTCTCCTGGGTACAAATCAACAAAGGTTTCTCATAGAACGATCAGCAAGATTTTCCAAGATAAAAAAGGGTTATTATGGCTGGGTACACATAATGGAGGGATTAATATTTTTAATCCTTCTGGAGAAAAGGTTAGAAGATTAACCTACTACAATGATGGTGATCAAAGTTTAAGTAATAAAAGTGCTTGGGGAATATATGAATCTTATACCGGAGACCTCTGGGTGGGTACGGATGGAGGAGGATTGAATGTTTTGAATCCATTTACAGGAAAAATTAGCTTAGCAAAATGGCCCCTATTGAAAAAGATGGCAATACTTTCTGTTTATGAAGACCCTGACCAAAACCTTTGGTTGGGAACCTATGAAAATGGACTGATAAAGATTGATTTAAACTCTGATAACATTAAGCAATATAAGCTTGGAGGGAATAATAATGATTTTATTGTCAATGATATTAGAGCAATACATAGGACTGATAATGGCAATTTTTTCATAGGAACGAATAGAGGTGGATTATATCAATATTCTCAAAAAGAAGACTACTTTCACAAGGTGATAGCTTCACATGAAATGGATATCAGGTCAATCGTATCGATTGATGATCGAAATTTAATGTTAGGTACTTATCGCTTTGGATTAATCAACTTGAATTATGAAACGAATATCATAAAAAGCTATCCATCTGATGCGGAGAAAATAGCACAAGATGTTATTTTCAGTATGACTTATCATAATGATCGTTTGTGGATTTGTACAAGGGAATCTGGTCTGTTGATTTTTAACACCAAAACCAAACAGTATGAAACAGAACCAGCTTTAGATAATTTAGTAGGAAAACCAATCTCAGCAGTAGGGTTTGATATGAACAATAATGCTTGGGTGACCACTTTTGAGGGTATTTCTTGTTATTCCACCGAAAAAAAAGAACTGTATTTATTTAATGAAGATGATGGTATTCAGAAGGGACGGTTTAATATGGGGTCGTTAGTTGCATCGAAGAACAATTACATTGCAGTAGGTGGAATTTACGGTTTAAACCTTTTTAACCCCAACGACTTATTAATCGCAGAACCAAGTGAGAAAGTGGTTTTGAATTCCTTTAAAATTTTTGATCAGGTAATGACGCCAGAGAACTCTTCAATTTACCCTAAAGAAAAAAGTATTTTCTTGACGGATAGAGTAAACCTTAGTCATTCGGATAATGTATTTAGTATTGTGTTTTCGAAACCAGGGTTCAATTATGGTAAAAGAGAGGGCTATGCTTATATTTTAGAAAACTATGAGGAAAATTGGGTGACAGGAAGTTATTCAAATGATGTAACGTACAGAAATGTTACTCCTGGTAATTATAAGTTTAAGGTAAAAGAAATTTCAAGTTGTGAGGTGATTAAAGAACTTGATATAGTGATAAGCCCTCCATTTTGGTTATCATGGCCCGCTTATTTATTTTATTTTGTGGTGGTCACTTTATCATTGAGAAAGTATAATTCCTTCAAAAATAGTCGAATTGCATTGAAAAAGGATTTAGAATTTGAACAGGCTATGAGAGAAAAAGATAAACTTTCGATGCAGGAAAAACTACGTTTCTACACTAATTTTTCTCATGAACTCAAAACTCCTTTAACCTTAATTCAGGGTCCCGTAAATGATTTGTTGAAAAAAGAGAAAGATGATGAAGATGTGAAGCATCTTATCATGATTAAAAAGAATACTTCCATCTTATTGAAGTTCATTAGTAGAATGCTAGAGTTTAGAAAACTGGAGCAGAATAAGTCAATCTTAAATGTAGCCTCTTATGACTTGAATATAGTGGGGCAGGAAATTGCAGAGAGTTTTACACACTTAGCCAAAGAGAAGGGTGTATTGTTTGGGTATTATTCAGAAAATGATCTCAATGTATGGGTTGATATTGAAAAGGTACAGATTGCAATCAGTAATCTATTATCCAATGCTATTAAGTTTTCAGAGGCTGATCAAAAAGTGAAGTTTAGTTTATTTCATAAAGAGGATGATGTAATTATTGAAGTGAAAGACGAAGGTGAAGGAATCAAAAAAAGTGAGCTAGAACATATATTTTCTCCTTTCTATCAAGCAAGTAATTCAGTGGGTTCGGGTGGTACAGGAATAGGTCTGGCTTTAAGTAAAAATTTCATTGAATTACATGGGGGTAAAATCGAAGTAAATAGTGCAGTAGGAAAAGGTTCTACTTTTAGAATCACATTGAGAAAAGGAAAAACACATTTAGAAGAGATTGATGTGGTGAGGTACTTGGAAGTAAAACCTGAGGAAGACACTTTTAAAATACCATCAGGGAACAATGATGAGAAGCAAGAAGTGATAAACGATTCTAATAAGATCATTTTGGTTGTGGATGACAATAAAGACATTGCGGATTATGTATCTAATATATTCTCTTCTGAGAGTCAGGTAATAAAATGCTATAACGGACAGGATGCATTAGAAAAGGCAAAAACACTTCTCCCTACCATTATTATATCAGATATGATGATGCCCTCTATGGATGGTCTTGAGTTTTGTAAATTAATAAAAGAGAACATCGCGACAAGCCATATACCTATCATATTGTTGACTGCAAAAAATTCTGACAATTCTAAGATGAAAGGGTTTGAGGTAGGAGCCGATGATTATATCACTAAGCCATTTAATTCTGATTTATTGAAAGTAAGGGTTAATAATTTAATCAAGAATAGAAAACTCTTGGAAGTAGGTTATTCCGCTTCAGAATTGGTAGATATCAAAACGGCAAAATCAACAAGAGAGGCAGAATTTATTATTGATTTGGAATCGAAAATTGTTGAAATGGTAGACAATGGTAATTTTAATGTACAAGAACTTTGTACTGAATTAGGTTTTAGCCAAACTACGCTTTATCGAAAGGTAAAATCATTGACAGGAGATTCAATACAGCTTTTTGCTAAGAAAATTAAAATTAAAAAAGCAGCTCAAATGATGCTTCAGGAAGATATGACAATTACTGAAATTGCATTTTCTCTAGACTTTTCAGACATGAAATATTTTAGAAAATGTTTCAAGGAACAGTACAAGATGACTCCAACGGAATACAAGAAAAATAACATGGTGATTTAGTTTTCTTAAAAAGTAGATAAACAACTTTAAAAACTGCAAAAAGGACGTTTTTGAATAATTAGACCGTCACTTTTGATGGTTGCACCCCCTACTGATGTAAACAAAATTAGATTTATTTGTAATTAGGTAGATAATAAATAGTGGCCTCACACATACATTTTTTTTAGAATGTGTGAGGCACAGTTTGTATTAACTCGATGTTATGGTTTTACATTTATATTGAGTGATAATAACATTGAGCAATTAAGGTAATACGTTAATGATAGAAGATTGTTTTTATGAATTAACACTATCCTTTATTCCATTTTTTTGAAATAAATAGCCTTAATGAAATTTTCAAATGACTAATTACTATTCTTTGTCACATACCCATTAAACCCTAAATAAAACATTGAAATAATCTAAATTTTGAAATGAATTTTTTTGCAAAGATCTATTGTATTGCATTATTTTTTATTCTACAGATACATTACAGTACATGTGGACAAAACTTTGGTAATTCGGTATCAATTGACAATTGGCATTTCCACCTTGGTGATGTTCATTTGGGAGGCCGAGAATTTTTAGATCATACTGATTGGGATCAAGTGACAGTCCCGCATGATTGGTCTGTTCAACAACCTGCTAGTCCAGGTTTAGCAAGTTGTACTGGTTATTTACCCGGAGGGGTGGCATGGTATCGAACATCATTGGATTTGGAATTATTGGAAGAAAATGAAGAGCGATATTATCTATATTTTGAAGGTGTATATAAGAATAGTGAAGTTTTTTTTAATGGTAAATGGCTTGGCAAAAGACCTAATGGCTATGTCCCATTTATCTATGAAATTACTGATTATGTAAAATCAGGAAATAATGTAATTGCTGTAAAAGTAAATCATAATGATGATGCAGATTCGAGGTGGTATACTGGATCAGGGATTTACAGAAAAGTACATTTAGTAAAGTCAAAGGAAACACATTTTTCTGCTTGGTCAACATTCTATCAATCAACAGGCAATGCTGAAAAAGCGGAAATTGAACTGACAACTGAAATTGATAATTTTAAATCACAAACCTTTGAGGTGAGTCATGAACTTATAGACTTAAAGGGTAATCTAGTAGCTAAGGCAAATACAGGTCTTCTCTCTGACCAAAATACAAAAGCTTCTATTGTGGTCAATCAACCTCATTTGTGGAGTGTCGATGATCCTTATTTGTATAAACTGAAAACGAAACTAATTAAAGATGGACAGGTATGGGATCAGAATGAAATCACTGTTGGTATAAGGTATTTAAATTATGATCCCAATAAAGGTTTTGCACTTAATGGAACTTCTATGAAAATAAAAGGAGTCTGTTTACATCATGATGCAGGGGTACTTGGTGCTGCAGTTCCAAAATCAATTTGGAGAGAAAGACTTCTAAGGCTTAAAGAGATAGGGGTAAATGGTATCCGTATGAGTCATAATCCTCAAGCTACTGATTTATATGATCTATGTGATGAACTTGGTTTTCTTGTGATGGATGAGGCGTTTGACGAATGGGAATATCCTAAAAAGAAATGGATTAAAGGTTGGAATGTTGGCGAACCAGGGTTTCAAGGTGCAGCAGATTATTTTAGAGAGTGGTGGAAAGTAGATTTAGAAGCAATGGTACTTAGAGATAGAAATCACCCTTCTATTATTATGTGGAGTATAGGAAATGAGGTGGATTATCCTAATGACCCGTACAGTCACCCGATTATGTCTAATGCAGCTATTTCCCAAATTTTTGTCAAAGGATATTTAAAGGATAATCCACATGCAGACAGGTTAGGTGATATCGCAAAAGAGTTATCATCCACCGTTAGACAGTTGGATAAAAGTAGACCAGTGACAGCAGCATTGGCGGGGGTAATTATGTCCAATGAAACAGCATATCCTGGAGCTTTGGATATTGTGGGTTACAATTACACTGAAAGTAGGTACGATTTAGATCACAAGCTTTACCCTAATCGGGTGATTTATGGTAGTGAGACAAGACATGATTTGGAGGCTTGGAAAGCAGTAAGGGATAACGAATTTATATTTGGTCAGTTTATCTGGACAGGTTTGGATTATTTAGGGGAATCAGGTAAATGGCCTTCTAGAGGCTTTACAACTGGTATGATTGATTTAGCCAACAATATCAAACCGAGAGGTTACTTTAGAAAATCGTTATGGTCCAATGAACCAATGGTATATGTAGGTAGTTACATTGCTAAAAACGAAGAACACTTATCAATTGATGCTCCAAATAATTGGAATTATAAAACAGGTCAAAAAGTAAGAGTGGTGGCCTATACTAATACAGATAGAGTAGCTCTTTTTTTAAATGGTCAGAAAATCGGGAAAACAAAAAAATACGATGAAGCCACTGGAGTTATCTATTGGGATGTTCCTTTTGATGCAGGAGAGTTAAAAGCTGTTGCCTATGAAGGTAAAACAGTAGTTGCAAAGAGTAAGATCATGACAGCTGAAAGTCCTGTTAAAATAGAAATCGAAAGAATAGATACAGAAAAATTAGAGGCAGGAAATGTATTAATATTTGCTGTTGAGGCGAAAGATGAAAAAGGAAAGCTAAGCAAATTAGCAAGCAATGAAATTATAGTTCAATTGGAGGGTGATGCAAAACTCTTGGGAATTGAAAATGCAACCAATAATGTTGCTGAGGTCATGACAAGCCATCAACGTAATTTAAAAAATGGTAGGGCTACAGTGTATGTTCAAGTCACTACTTCAGAAGGCTTTACAATAGATATTTCATCCCCTTACCTTCAAGGTGTCTCAAAAAAAATAAGTAGTGGAGATCCTTTAAATTAGGCATAAAAAGATATGATAATGCAAAACAGCATAATCATCCAAGAATCATATACTTCATTTAAGATTAATTCTTTATCCAGACGGTAGTAAACTTTTAATATAGACCATTTTGAGAGTCACGACAGCCAATTAATTAATTTAGAATAAGAATGATTAATTTACGACAACAACTGAGTAGTATAGTATTTTCTATACTACTCTTTTAGCTATTTAAAAAGTAGTGGGTTAACTCATTAAAATGAATGATCTAATTCATAAATCTCTAAATACTTTTGGCTTAGTACTTATGATAAAAGAAAAAAAGGTAATTTAAAGTGTATTTACTAGTCTTCTTGCTTGATTGATAAACAAACTTTTACTGAAGTCATTTAAAAATTAAAGTTAACTTTTAATCGGTTTCTCAAAAACATACTCATAAATGCTATGTAGTGTGATT
>NZ_JACVVP010000005.1 GCF_014534745.1 Flammeovirga sp. EKP202 | reverse complement strand
CTTTTGACTTCTAAGCCTAGATTTTTTGCTTCGTTTTTCATCAATGGAAAAATGAAGAAGAAGGAAGTTTGAAAGTTAATCCTATATATGTGGGCAGAAAGGCTGATTGAAAGTTGAAGGAAGTTTAGTTTATAATGTACTAATTCTTTTTATTCATCTCCTCTCCCACGAAAAAGAAATTACTGAAATATAAACTATACTAAATCTTATTTTCAAATTATGGTCATGTAGTGTGAATTGTTAAATTGACAAGCAATTGATTAAATGAATAAATGAAAATGAAAAAATTAACCCTATTATTACTTTTCGTCGTTCAATTCGCTTGGGCTCAGGAAAGCACTTTCAAAAACCCGATTCTACAGGGAGGATACCCTGATCCATCCATCACCACTGACGGCGAGTATTTTTATATCGTCAATTCTTCTTTTGAATATTTTCCGGGATTACCTCTTCATCGATCCAAAGATTTGGTAAACTGGGAATTCGTAGGCTATGGTCTTCACCGAGAGGATCAATGTAATGGTGAAATGAACCTTGTGGATGTACAACAAAATGGCGGTATACATGCTCCAACAATCCGTTATCATAATGGTCAGTTTTATATCATCACTACCAATGTATATAACCCTATTGATGGATCACCTACAAAAACCATCAATTTCATAATTACAGCTGAAAATATCACAGGACCTTGGTCAGAACCTCATATTATTGAAGGGGCCCCAGGTATTGATCCTGATATCTTTTTTGATGATAATGGTGATGTTTGGTTTGTTGGTACACATTCACCCGAAAACCCCAATTATGAAGGGGAAGGCGAAATATGGACACAACAGTTGGATCTTGATAACTGGAAACTAAAGGGTAAAAGGCATTACTTATACAGAGGTGCATGTGGTGGTGTTTGGGTAGAAGGACCACACGTTTACAAGTATGATGGAAAATACTATCTGATGGTTGCTGAAGGGGGTACAAGTTACAACCACGCCATGATGATTGCAGTGAGTGAAAACATGACAGGACCTTATGAATCAAATGAAAGAAACCCTATTCTCACTACAAGAAACTTATCTTATGATAACTGGGTCAACTCTACAGGTCATGCGGATATTGTACAACTCAAAGATGGAAGATGGTACATGGTGGCATTAGGTATTCGTGGGGATGTCAAAAGGGCTTCTAATATGGGACGTGAGACTTTTCTAATTCCGGTTCAATGGGAAAGGGTTCCTTTCTGGTGGGAAGAAATCAAATACGACTGGCCGGTAGTTGCTCCTAAAACAGGTCGCGTCATGAAAAACGAGGAACTTCCTTTTGCTGATCATCCTCAAATGAGAAATGATGCCTTTATGGATAATTTTGACAACGATCAATTGGATGTTGAGTGGAACTTTAGAAGAGTTCCAATGGAAAACACTTACAGTTTAACCGCTAGAGAAGGATACTTGAGACTCCACTTAAAGCCTGAAGTAATCAAAAAAAGAGGTAGAGCATGTTTAATGGGGGTTCGTCAGAAAGAAACTGATTTTGAATATGCTGCAAAAATGAAATTTGCTGGTAAAAAAGAAGGAACAGAAGCTGGTATCAGTATCTTTCAAAAAGATGACAATTTTATCAATTTTACAGTAAAAAAGAAAGATGGAAAACATGTCCTACAACTGGTTTTAGCAGAACAAAAAGTAGATGAGCTTCAGGTAGTACAAGAGAAAACTATCACTGACTATAATGGAGAAATCACCTTCCGTTTACTTTCTAAGGAAAATAAATACTCCTTCTCTTACTCATTGGACAATGGGAAAACTTTTATACCTTTTGAAACGACTAAATCAGATTATCTCTTGAGTTTTGGTTGGAACAGCGGTTACACGGGTGCCTATTGTGGGATCTATGCCACAAGCAATGGAAAAACAACAAAGGAGTACGCAGATTTTGATTGGGTAAGTTATAAAGGATTTGAATAAATGATCTTGTATATTGGGCGTTGCAATCAAGCAACGTCCATTTAACAGACAATAATAATGACAAAGCAACTACTTACATTTTTTTTATTAATGGTGACTATTAGTAATGGATTCTCACAACAAATCTTACCGCTATGGGAAGATAAAGACATTCCAAATTATCAGCAAGCTGATGAAAAAGAAGAAGATGTTGGGAAGGATATTATCTTTATGACAAAAATTCAAAAACCTACTTTAGAAGTCTTTTTACCTTCTAAAAAAAATGCCAATGGCAAAGGAGTTTTGATACTTCCAGGAGGCGGCTATTTTGGAGCCTCAATGGATTGGGAAGGTACAGATTATGCAAAATGGCTTAATAGTAAAGGCGTCGCTGCATTTGTCTTAAAGTATAGAATGCCTCAATCAGCGTCAGTGATTACATCTCACCTTGCCCCTATTCAAGATGCTCAACGTGCCATGAGGCTGATCCGTAACAATGCGGAGGAATACCATTTGGATAAAAATAAAGTTGGGGTAATTGGTTCTTCTGCTGGAGGACATTTAGCCTCAACATTGGGCACACACACCAAGTCCTATTACCCTGCCAAAGATGAAATTGATCAAGAACAATTTGAACCCAATTTTATGTTGTTGATCTACCCGGTAATATCGATGGACAAGGAAGTGGGACATATGGGTTCAAGAAATAATTTACTGGGCAAATCACCCTCACAAGAATTAGTGATGCAGTTCTCAAATGACTTACTAGTTTCGGAGAAAACGCCTACCACTTTTCTTCTACACTCTGCAGATGACGGGGCTGTACCTGTAGAAAATTCTATTCTCTTTTATCAGGCATTAGTCAAAAATAAAATCCAAGTCGAGATGCACTTGTATCCCACCGGCGGTCATGGCTACGGTATGGGCATCGCTTCTGATCAAGCTCCAAATTGGACGGAATTGGCGGATAAGTGGTTGGAAAATCTGTAATAGATGTCTTTGATAGAATAAAGCTACTTTAATACATAGAAATTAAAATAGAATAGCTTAAAAAAAAGAATAGTCAACCCAAATGGGTTGACTATTTTTCAGATTAGATTTTAGGTTACAATTTTATTTTTTGATCACTTTAAAAGTGGAAATAGTATCGGCATTTTGAATCTGAATTACGTATAAACCAGATTGGACCGCTTCAAAATCCACTTCAAAATCACCACTTGCAGTACCCTGAAGAATACGTTTTCCTTGAAGGTCTAAAACTTGGTAATGAATTGATTGGAGTGGTGTATCAAACTTCACATTTAATTGTTGATCAATCAAAGTTGGATAAAGTGTAATACCTTTTAAAAGTGTACCATCTAATGAAGTGATGTTACTGATGTATTCATCAACTGGTAAGTTCACTTCTATCGCCAAACTTTCACCTTCATCATTATTGGCTAAAATGACAATATCAAGGTCTTCGAGATCTACATTACTTCTTTGGCCTGATGGAATTTTTGAAGGATCAATTGTGAAAGTTAATGTTTCTGGATCGAAAATAATCCATTCTGGAAGTGGGCTACCGTCAGCAAGCATCGCTACAATAGTGATGTCTTCTCCTAATGCTTCAATAACTTCATCTATTTCAATCACCACTTCCACTGTACCTTCTTCTGTTTCCGTAGCTACTACTTTGTCTTCTTCTACGGCAGTGGTCTCCTCAAATTGGTAAACAACACTGATCAAAGTTGTGTCTGCAGTTAACTCAAATGAACGGTTATTACTTGCATCTTGACCCAAAAACACTTCCTCTACACCATTAATAAATAGTTTATAGTAAATAGTCCCTGCAGGTAATGAAATACTTGTGGTATAAGCACTTCCTCCATTGGCAATTGGAGTTAACGTAATTTCATCACTCCAATTATCAAAGCTACCTTTCATCGTTAAACTATCCGTTGCAACATTAAACCCACCTGTATTAATGACCTGTTGCATATTTACATTCCAAACTGCAAGAATTCTTTCTTCAGGCACTTCATCATTATACCAAACTGATGTTGTTTGCTGACCTGTTTCTACCAAGAATGTTCTGTCTTGATCTTCTTCAAAAACAGTCCAACCTCCTTCTCCATTTGGATATTGATACATAAACTTATAAGTATAAGTTTCGCCAGTAGCCAATTTGTTGAATGGCAAACCATACAATCCGTCTTCATTTAAGATCAATGGATAAGTAGAGAAACCTCCTCCTTCATAGAATTTGATTCTCACTTCAACTCCTTCAGTTGTTGGATCAAAATTTTCTAACGTTACTTGTTGATCCATATTGACCTTCAGAAGAACTTCAGGGTTTTCAATATTTTCATCATTGAAATAATAAAGGAAAATATTTTCTATTCCCAGTTCAGGAGTAATGGCTCTATCCAATTCTCCATTACCAGGGAACTCATGCAATAAGTCGTTCCAACTTCCATTAATTCTAAACTTGAAGTTGTATTCTTGAATGCTGTCTACTTCAAATGAAATTGTATAAATCTTATTATCCTCTGTAGATAAATTATAATCTCCATTGTCATTTGACCAACCATTGAATGTACCAGCCACATCTACGGAGTCTTGAGCAGGATCAAAGAAGCCTTGAGCAATTTTTGCTGACATATCTACTTGAAGAGTGATAGTAGTGACTAACTCCACATTATTAAACCATCTTTCAATAGATCTATTGTCTTCTCCAACTGTAAAACTTGACAATTGATTTTCCACAATTTCATTGACTGTTACAGTACTGTCTTCTTCTAGCGTTTCATAATACACTGCTTGGTACACGAAATTAAAGCCATCGTCCAATAATTTTGAGGAGAAAGTATAAAGATCATTTTCTGCAGTAGTATGTGTTTTATAACGCTTCATCAAAGTAGAATCGCTTTTCAAGACATCTACATAAAGTACTTCTGAAGTGAAATTCCCGTCGTTGATTTCCTTTGCCATATTAATGGCGATTGTTGTCGTTGGGTGATCACCAGCTTCATTGTCGTACCAGAAATTGATGATTTCTTGGTTTTGATGAATTGGATATTTTCTATTTGGATTGTTGGCCAATTCATGTTGACCTTCTTCCCAAGATTGATTGATTCTTACTTTACATTCTAATGTATCTAACTCATACAATACAGTAGTGTAAATACCATCTTGATCAGCATCCTTTAAGATCTCAATTCCTTCAGTACCCCAATTATTGAAGTTACCGGCCAAATCAAGTGTATCCGTCATTGGGTTGAAAAGTTGTTGTTCAATAGCCCAATTCATATTGACATTGACCGTTACTGTAGCAATTGGTTTATCATTAAAAGCATGTTCTCTTCTATTGCTATCTGCTTTTACAGTATATGTTCGGAAGATGTTTTCAACGGTAGCGATTGAATCCTCCATCGACTGGAATGAGAAATTATAATCGTACTTTTCTCCTGTATCCATTTGATTTGAATGGAAAGTATAAACACTTAAAGAATCAAGGCCTTTTACTTCATATCGATTGTAAACATCCAAACCTTTATAAAGGTTCAACCAAACCGTACCTGATGAAGGATCAAAATGCTGATGGTAGATTTCTTTTTCAAGGTTAACTACAAATGTAGTCGTTGGATAATCGCCATTCTCGTCATCATACCAAAACTCAATGGTGTTCATCAACTCATTGACAAAATACTTTCTGTTCGGTCGATGTCTTAATTCATGCTTACCTAACTCCCAAGATTGATTGATTCTTGTTTTTAATTCAATAGAATCTCCTACCTCTAGGAAATGAAGTTTTACGGTATAAATTCCGTCTTGATTGTCATCCCATAAATATGTGGTATAACCGTCATTCCCCCAGTTATTGAAAGTACCCGCAACATCTAAGGTATCCATTGCAGGATCAAATATTCCTTTATTGATTGCTAGATTCATATTCACTTTCAATTCAACAGTAGCACTATGAGCATCATTAAAGACATGCATTACACGATTGCTATCTGATTTTACAGTGTACTTTCTAATGCTATTTTCAACGATCTCCATTGAATCCGCATCTGATTTGAAAGAGAAGTTATAATCATAAATTCCTCCATCATTCATGAGATTGGATTGGAAATAGAAGACACTTTGTGTATCTAAAGCAACGAGTTCGTATTTGGTGAAGAACTCCATATCTTTATATAAATTCAACCATACTCTACCAGATGCAGGATCGAATTCTTTCAAATAAATCTGTTTCTTTAAATCAATTGCAAAATTAGAAGTTGGATAATCACCATTTTCATCATCAAACCAATATTCAATTGTGTTATTGAAGTCAGGAACACCATGTTTTCTATTCATATAACGATAAAGGTATTCATGTCTTCCAAGATCCCATGATTGGTTGATTCTTGTTTTAAACTCAACGGTATCTTGTCCGTCGAACATCTTGATATCTACTGTATAAATACCATCTTGGTCACCATCCCATAAAAGTGTTGGAGTAGTGCCCCAGTCGTTAAATGAACCTGCCACATCTAGAGTATCTACTGCAGGATCAAATAATCCCTTTTCAATCGCTAGATTCATGTTCACTTTTAAGGTCAGGTGTTTTTCATTCTTCAATTGAGTAGGGAAAAATGGTGCTTTTGCATCTACTGTTTTTAAACCACCATCCTTTGTTTTTACCAAAAACTGAATACCTTTTTCCTCAATATCTCCTACCATTAGGTTTAAATGAACCGTTGGTATGAAAGTGAAAGAATACATACTTCCACCGATATGCGTTAACTTATTTCTTTCCGCCGAATCATGCCATTGTCCATTCAAACTATCTCCTCCTACAAGTCCTAAATCCGGCAGCCAGAAATACAGATAAGCATTATCCTGATTTTCACCATCAAAATAAGTGTCTGATAAATCTAAAAGTAAATTAATTTCTTCATCTGCTAACCAAATTGAACTATCCGGTTTACTGTTGTCAGTGCTATAAATCATGAAAGGAGCAATGATCTTTTCCTCTACTAATTCAAAACCTAAAGAATCGGTGATAGAATTGTAATGAATTTTGAAATCACCAGAAACACCAAAATTATTGGAAGTGCTTAATAAGTTTTCATCGTCCCAATACAGATAAAAATTATCTCCATTATTTAATCGAGTAGTAGCTTCGTATACCCTTGGTGAAACTTCTTCCATTGTAACAGCATAGTTCATATCCCAGTTTTCGAACTGTGATAGAAGGAAGAACTCGCTCTCAGAAAGTGACCACTGGAAAGGGATATCTTTCCCATCAATATGCTTAAAATGAATTAATATTTCATCTCCAGAATTTAAACTGAAAGATCTTCTTGTAGATAGTAAAACAAGGCTATCGCAATTTGTATTATAAATTTCAACTTCAACGTCATCACGATCTGGTCCCATATATAGATTAATATCTTCAGTAGCAGTGTATTTGTACCAATACGGTGTTCCATCAGATGTATAATCACCAAGCATAACAACCTCTGCATTCTCACACGTTGTATTTGGAGTAGGCATGTTTGACCAATTCGAGATACTGATTTGTAATGTATCTGATGCCATTAAAGTAGATGGATCGTACTGTCTAATCACATCTTGTCCTACTTCTGTTTCTCTAAAACGATCATTTCCTTTTAAGGTAAAGTAATAATCTAAAGCCCCTTTGAACTGTTCTAAGTTGAAATAATAAACGCCTTCTATATCATCATACATCAGCTTTTTTTGATCTGTATAATCGTAAGCTTCTGAACTTAAGTGAATATAAATATCATTTAATTCTGTATCAGCAGGCGTATTATTAATTACTAATCTTCTTACAGCTCCTTTCTGAACAATGGGCATTGACAGAAGTAATAAATCAGGAAGACTATTATTTACCGCTGTTACCGTGTATACACTATCAATATTTTCAGTTACTTTGACTTTTATTTTACGACCATTTTCTCCATTAATAGGCATTCCGTTAAGGTACCATTGGAATGATGAATAATTGGAAGAATCAAAATAAGATATATACATCTCCGTAGAATCTCCGTCCACTAAATATTCACCACAACAGTAATTACTGAACTGGTTTGAATATTCAAATTCGGTAAGGTTAGGTAATGTATTTTGAAGATACAAAATTTGGTTATCAGTAAGTCTATTATAACTAACAGTGTCACCTCCTATTTGGTTACCTAAATACAAATATTCTAGACTACTCATATAACTTAACACCTGATCGGCTCCATCATTCAACATATTGTTACCTAGCCATAATTTTGTCAACGAAGACATCCTATTCAAGCTATCCGGTAAGAAACTTAAAGTGTTTTGTTGAAGTGAAAATTCTACTAAAAGTGGCATTTCCATCTCTGGATCATTCATACCTGAGATATAATTACCGCTCAGATTGATTGAAGTAGCAAATTGTAGTTTTGAAAGTGATGCGGGAATCGTTCCCCAAAGACCATTGAAACTGAGATCAAGTGCAACCACTTTTCCATCTGTAACCGTTACACCGTTCCATTGGGAGACATCAGCTTCTGTCATCCAATTGAGGTTGTGTGTCCAATACATCCCTCCCAATTCATTGTATAGGTCTGTAAGTGCCGAAAATTCAGCAATTGAAACACCATTTTTACTTTGTTGTAGACTTTCAAATTCATAAGTAAGAGTAGAGAGATCCACAACAATATTATACGGTCCGGCGACAGTTACTGGAATATTATTTCCAGATTCAATAAGTGCTCCTGCGGGAAAGGTGTCTCCTCCCCAATTAAAATTCCAACTGCTATCTGCTCTGAATTTCACTTCACCTGCCATTAATTCGGCATTGTTGAGGTACCAACGGTCGGTATTAGTGGAATCTTGCATCATTGGAGTGCCATTTTCCCAGTTACCGCTCGGTGAACCCGAACCAATGATTTCAATCATATTGTATTGGGCATAGGTAAAAATTGGCAATGAAAAAAAGGCAATAAGGAAAAGGCTCCTTAATGTAAAATAGGATTGTCTAATCATAATCATAGATACGTTTAATAAGGCATAATTCTATTAACCTAGTTTGAGTAATAAATCAATTTATTTCCAATAATTTGTTTCATTCGGTAATATGCACAATAACTAACCAAAAGAGTAAAGTGGCTTGGTCGTAGCTAATCTAATAATAATATCTGTTTATTATACAATTTTTAACATTTGAGATGAAAAATGGATTGGATTGAGGGATAATTGATTCAATTTTTCAATTAAAACAAAAAAGCCAACCCCATCTCTAGGGTTGACTCACTTTCAATTATATAAGTACTAGTACTTACCTCATTACAGGTTTCTTACTCCTCTTTCTTCTAAATACTTAATCAATTCTTCCGGTCGATCAGTCATCAATGCGTTGGTTCCGTTATCGATCAACCAACCCCAAGCGGCATCGGGTCCATCAATCAAAACTCTCTCATCATTGTGTCCTGCCACAAGATCATCCCACAATGCACACGTTTGAACTGTGATTCCTTGTTGGTTCATTCTTTTGATTTCCTCTGTGATAAAGCATTCTTCTTCATCAAAAATCATTTCATAACCGATCGGTGAAATTTCTCTATTATAATTAGCAATAAAAGCTGTTTTGCCTTTTGTTCTAGGCCATACTTTAGGGAAATAGATGATGCTGTCCATCAATGAGCCATACTTCTCACGCATAAATTCAATAGAATCATCACCTTTAAAGATCCCTTGGTTCACCGTCCCTGTTTTCTTTAAAATATCAAAAGCTTCTTGTACGGTTTCTCCTTCCGTTTTATCCAAGTTGACCATGATTTTCCCTTTACAAAGCTCCATCACTTCTTCCAAAGTAGGTACCTGCTGACGGGAATAACGGATGCCACAATTACTTTTCAATCGTAAAGCCTTGACCTCTGCCAATGTCATGTCAGAAACCTTCCCTTTTCCGGTCGTTGTTCTATCTACAGTGTAATCATGCATTGCTACCAAATGACCATCTTTTGTCAAACGAAAATCAAGTTCAACGATATCAATTCCTAAATCAATGCAACGTTGAATACTCAATAAGCTGTTTTCCGGTGCGTATCGCCAATCTCCACGGTGAGCAACGGCTAATACATAATCTTTTGTAGGATTTTTGATCTTATCTAAGATCTTTTCTGCTCTGTTTTTTGAGGCAATTGGCGACGCTACTTTTGCTTCTTGAAGTGGTGCCTGACTTTGCTTTACATTGCATGATCCTAAAGCTAAAGTCAATGCAAAAGTGATATATAATTTATAGTTCTTCATTTTGTTTTTCATTTTTGATATAATGGATTAATGCTTCTGGACGGTCTGTTTGAATCATAGTCGCTCCTTGCTCCAAAATCCATCCCCACGTTTCATCTTTCCCTTCTACCATGGCTCTTTCATCGGAATGTCCTCCACTTAGGAAATCCCAAAGTGAATTGATCCATACTTTTCCTTCACCTTGTTTTACTGCATCAAAAATGGCTTGTGTTTTTGCATCGTATTCAGGAAAGCAAACCTCAAAAGCAACGGGTTTGATTTTCTCTTGATACTCTTTGATGTCTTCTAAAACATTTGGGTTGGAAGGGCGAACGATGGGCATAAACCATACTTTTTCTAATTCATCACCCATTTGTGCTTTCACTTCTGCGTAAGGTTTCGAGGATTTGAAGATACAGTGATCTCTCATCTCCATTTTATCGACCAAGGCTAAAACGTCTTCTAACCATCTATCGGCTTTGTCCAAATTCAATAGGATTTTTCCTTTCGAAATTTTCAAAGCAGCTTCTAATGTTGGAATCGTATAAACAGGCTGAGGTACACCTAATCCGTCTTTTAGGTAAAAGCCTTGAAGCTCCGCTAATGTATAGTTTTCTACTTTGCCCTTTCCGTTTGTGGTACGGTCGATGGTTCTATCGTGCATCAATACAAAATGTCCATCTTTGGATCTTTGAATGTCAATTTCTGCTACAGCCACACCCATTTTAATGCAATTTTCAATGGCCTGCAAAGAGTTTTCCGGAGCATTTCTCCAATCGCCTCTATGGGCAATCACCATCACTTCTTTTGCTTGATGGTCTTGAAGGATATTGATCCAGTCTTGAGCTGATTTTTGTTGTGCTTGGGCTGATATTGACCATAATAATACAGCTCCAATTTTGATAAAAAGGGAAATAATTGGTTTCATTTTTTTTTTGGAGGTGCGGTACCGCCCTAATTTAACGGTACCGCTTGATCTAATCTAAAATTCTTGTTTGTTTCTTAGAAGTCGGAGACTTCTGATGATCTTTAAAGCACAAGTGACGCTGTCGCTTAACACTTGCGCTAGGGACTCCAATGGCGCGAATGTTTAGCGATAGCGACATTCGTGCCTAAAGGATATTCAGAAATCTCCTGATTTCTAAAAACATATTTTGTGGTTAAGTCACCACGAGATATTAATACCCCGGATTCTGCTTAATCGCTGGGTCTGTATCAATCTGTGATTGAGGGATTGGCATCAACAATCTGAATTCGGGAACGGTGATGTTTTGTCCTCTTTCTTCAAAGTGAGCATTCATTACTTCAATCGCTTTACCCGTTCTTAATAAATCAAACCAACGATGTCCTTCTCCCACTAACTCCAATCTTCTTTCTTCTGCAATTACACCTTCCAAATCAGTCGTTGAAGTAACTTCTGAAACGTTCGATCTTCTTCTGATACTGTTCAATCTTTCTAATGCTAAAGAAGTATTGCCTAACGCATTTTCAATTTCAGCGGACATCAATACTACGTCTGCATAACGAAGGATGACATAATCACTACCACAATCATTTTGGTCCGTAACGGGTGCTTCCATTTTTCCAGATACGTAATAAATCGTCTCTACAGGCAATACAAATTGATCCTTACGAGCATCGTTATCATCATATAAATTATACAATTGCTGCGTCGGGATATTATGTCCTTTTCCACCTGCGAAATGTCCTGATGGAGAACACATTCTATAATATTGAGATCCCATTGCATTACCGTTGATTCCAGAGGCAAACTTTGCTGCAAAAATCACTTCAGCATTTCCTTTATTGGCAATCGTAAATACTTCTTCACCCTTTTCCAACAGTTGGTATTGGTTAGAATTGATGACTTCATCGATGTACTTCTTTGCATTTACTTTATCGTCTAATGTCAAATATACTTTGGCCAATAAAGTCTGAGCGGCACCTTTCTCTACTCTTCCATCCATATCTCCTTTTACTGGCAATTCTTCAATTGCTTCTTCTAAATCGATGATGATTTGCTCATAAACCAAGTTCAAATCTGTTCTACCCTGCCCGAAATGATCATTTACGTCTGTTGTTTCAGTAATCACCAAAGGAACATCACCAAAAAGACGAACCATGTTGAAGTACATCAAACCTCTGATAAACTTCATCTCTCCCATTCGGTTGATTTTCACTTCTTCATTTTTGAAAACGATATCAGTAATACGATTTAAAACGGTATTACACCTCTGAATCGTACGGTAAGATTCTCTCCAATTAGAAGAAATAACGCTATTGGTAGGGATTGTAGTAAACTCATCCAATTCACCATAATTACCACCGTCATTGGCAGGCACTTCATCAAAAGTATTGTCTGAGGGAATTTCACCTAAAACGGGCATATTGGTACCGTAAAGGCCATTTCCTCTCAACATACTGTAAGCTCCTGTTACCGCCTCTTCAATCTCTACTTCCGTTTTGTAAAACTTGTCGCCGTCCTTTTCAGTGATTGGATTTTGATCTAAACTAAAGTCACATGACGTTAGCAAAACAGTAAGGAAAAGTATATATAAACTATTTCTAGTCTTCATGATTTTGTTTGATTTAGAATTTAAGATTAGCACCTAACAAGTAAGATCTTACAATGGGGTGTGGGTTATTTGTGATCCAACCTTGCTCCAAGTTATTGGTGTTTGAACCGTCCATATTGATACCTTTATAACTTGTAATGGTCAATGGATTGTTGGCTGTAGCATAGACTCTCAGACCAGCAATATTTAATTTTTGAAGCACTGACTTTGGTAAATTATAACCTAAAGTCACATTTCTTAAACGTAAGTAATCACCGCTTACAACATCAATGCTACTACCTCTTGTGTTCTTTCTCGCTGCAGAGAAGTTACCCATATTGGGTTGTGCATAATGTCCGTTTGGATTGTGCTCTGGATGATAGTAATTATCATAATAGTCTTTCGTTGGTACCGCAAAACCTTCACCTGTATTTGACTGCATCATGTCTCTATCAAAGATCTTGCGCCCTTGAATACCATTAAAAGTGAAAGAGAAATCAAAACCTTTGTAAGTTAAATTCGCTCCAAAACCGTAGTGAAATTTAGGCTCATAAGTTCCCAATGAAACCATGTCGTTTTCATCAATAACACCATCACCATTCACATCTCTGACAATGTAATCTCCAACAAGTGTCCCTTGTAAGTGCGCTGAATTATCAATCTCACCTTGATCTTTGTACACTCCAATAATATCATAACCGATCATTTCAGCCATTGGACCACCTACTCTCGTTCTGAATGAGCCATTGTAACCAGTAATGATTTGCTCTTGACCTGGTGCTAATGATAAAATCTCATTATTGTTAGTCGTGATATTGGCATTAAAACCAATTGTTACACCACCTATATGGAAATCGTATCCTTGTAATTCCAATTCAAAACCATTGTTTCTCAAAGAGCCAATGTTCTGTAATGAAGTAGAATAACCCGACTGTTCTGGTACTGGAACTTCTAGTAATAAATCAGTTGTGATAGAATTATAATAGTTGGCTGACAAGTTGATTTTCTTTAGCAACTGCATATCAAAACCAATGTTGTAAGAATCGTTGGTCTCCCATGATAAGTTGGGGTTAGGTGCAGTAGTTGCAGAGTAACCGGGGTGTAATCCACCTCCAAAAATATAATCTGTTTGTGTCACTAAGGCTTTCGATCCATAAGCACCGATTTGGTTGTTACCTGTTTGTCCCCAGTTAGCACGAAGCTTTACAAAAGTCACTACATCTTGCTCTGGGAAGAAATCTTCTTTGGATAAAATCCATCCACCTGACACCGATGGGAAGTAACCCCATTTTGAGTTATCACCAAATCTAGACGAACCATCCGCTCTTGCTGCTAATGCCATTTGGTATTTTCCTTTGTACGAATACTGCAAACGACCTAATAAAGACTGTTGTGTCCATGTATAACGGTAAGCGTCTACATTAAAAGAAGAAGCACCACCAATGTTATCTACATTATCATCGACCATTCCTGTACCAATCACTCTTGTTCTTGTACCATCTTCTCTTTGCATGGTCATCCCGGCCAATGCACTAATATTATGGTCTCCAATCACTTTATTGTAAGTTAGGATATGCTCAAAAAGGTAGTTGAAATACTTGTCATTGATCTCTCTTGCTTCCGCAGGTTTGTGAGGGAAAGGCTGTCTATACCCTCCAATACTGTTGGGAGAATAAAAGTCAGTAAACTCTCCATTGTAATCCATACCTGCTGAAAGTTTGTATTTCAATCCATCCAACAATTCAACACTTGCGAAAGCATTACCAAACGTTCTAAAACGTGTCATTACGTCTTTTGTATAGGTCAAAAGTGCTAATGGATTCTCTTGTAATGCACCGTCTTCAGGGGCATTAGCCTCATGTTGGTCACCAATATTAATAGTACCATCAGGGTTGTAAGGATCAAAGAAAGGATAAGCAATCCAAAGATTGGAAGTTGCGATACTCGACCCTTGCTCAATCACTGAATAAGCCGTGTTCATGCTGATACCTGCCTCTACTCTATCACTTAATTTCGTTCTCAAATTAAGGTTGGCTGTAAACCTTTCCATACCTGTTGTTGGAACAATACCTTCTTGTTCCATGTAGGCTACATTGGTATAGAAACTTGTCTTTTCGTTACCACCATTCAATGATACACTGTAGTTGCTGATGGGTGCATTTTGGAAAAGGTGATCATTCCAATTCGTATTCGTTAATCCTTGCTCTCCTCTCAAATAAGGATCTACATAGTGTAATCGATACTCTCTTTTTGAAGCTCCATTTGCTGCTCTAACATCTGGGCTGTCGTGGATACTTCTATTGGCGGGATCTTTTGAAACATAACCCCAATCACGTGCATGAGTGAAGAATTGTGCGGATTCATAAGCATCAGCATAATCTACTAAACTTGCGGCTTGTTGGATACCTGTAAAGTAATCAAAGCTCACTTTAGTTTTTCCTTGATAACCCTGTTTTGTGGTAATCAAAATCACACCATTAGAGGCTCTTGATCCATAAATCGCAGAAGATGCCGCGTCTTTTAATACGTCAATGGAAGCAATAGAACTTGGAGGAATATCGTTCATTGAAGTTCCTTCAGAAAGTGGCATCCCATCTACCACGATCAATGGGTTAGTTCCTGCTGTCAAAGAAGAAGTACCACGAATTGTAATCTTTGCATCTTGTCCTGGGGCTGCGTTGTTTTCATTGATCAAAACACCAGCCATCTTACCAACCATTTGCTGATCAAGACCACTAGCCGCGTAGTTTTGTAATTCATCCGAACGGACACTAGAAATCGCTCCCGTCACCTCTTCTTTGGATTGAGAACCGTACCCAATCACCACTACTTCTTCTAATTCCTGCGTGTTGTCTTCTAACTGAATCGAGAAGTTGGTTGTCGATCCTACCACTACTTCTTTTGTGATAAAACCCACAAAGGAAACAATAAGAACTGATTCTGATGAAGGTACAAGTAATTCAAACTCTCCGTCTAAATTAGTAATAGAACCGATATTGGTTCCCTTCACTTGTACAGCAGCACCGATAATGGATTCACCGCTCTTGTCCGTCACCTGTCCTTTGATACGTACTTCTTGTTGTACTTCTTTGGCAGTTGGCGTAATGATGATATTATTTCCAATTCTCTTAAGGTCATAACCTTCTGCTTTGAGCTGAGCCGTCATTGCTTCAAAAGTTGCAGCTTCTGAAACGCTGATCCACTTGGCATCATCTACGTTGTTACTGTAAGAAAATTGAACATTAAATTGTTTTTCTGCTTTTGAAAGATAGTCTCTCAATTGCATCTTTTCTACTGAGGTTGTAGTAGAAATACCCTCCTTAAGTCCACTTGCATGGGCAAATGAGGATGTAGTGAGCCCTCCTAAAAGAAAAAATATTCTTAAGGCTCTTGAAAGTTTCGAAGAAAATTGCATAAATTTGCGTAACGAAAATTAGATAAGAGGTATTCGACTGTTGCAGCAGTCTAGTACCTTTTTTTATTGTAAAATTATTAGTTGGTTTTTCTTTTCAATTTTGCATTCTAAAAGGATTTCTAAAAGTGCTAGTACTTCTTCTAATTGATCTCCTTTATTGATTTTAGTCGTTATTTTTCGCTCTAAAAGTTTTTGATTTTTCACTTCAATAGAGATTGGATACAACCTTTCCATTTTATTGATTACTTCTTTCAATGAAGTATAATTAAAGACCACCTGACCACTCAGCCAAGAAGTTCTATTTAATTGGTTTTCTGTAATGACACTTCCCTTCTGAATTTCTTTATCAATCACATAAGTCTGTCCCGGTGACAAGGTAGTGACATCACTGTTTAATGCATTTTTCAGCTTTACCTTTCCAGTTAACAAGGCCACTGAATTCTCTTTATCTTTAGCGTAATTAGAAACATTAAATGAGGTGCCTAATACGGTTACTTCCAAGTCTGAAGCATTGACGATAAAAGGGTGCTCTTTGTCTTTTGTGACATCAAAAAAGGCCTCTCCTATTAAGTTTACTTTTCTAAAATCACCTTTAAATTCAGCAGGGTATTCCAAAGAAGACTTTGAGTTCAGCAAAACTTTCGTACCATCCGCAAGTATTATTTCTTTGCTCTCTCCAAAACCTGTGCTTTGCGACAACATTTCTTCTTGCTGACTGATATAATTATAGCCTCCAATAAAAGTAGCTAACACAACCACTGCTGCCCCTATATACTTACCCCATTGTTGATAGAAAGGAATTACCTTCGTTTCCTTATTAGTATACTCAATAGATTGCATTAAATGATCTGCTGATCTAATGGCCTCATCAGACACTTTTGCAGGAGTATTCCAAAGCTTTTTTGATTGCTCAAACTCTTCTTTAAATAAAGCATCAGAAAGCATTTTCTCAATGAAAAGATCTCTTTCTTCCTCATTTAATTCCTCTGCAAGTGCTTTGCCTATTAGACTATATGTTTCTTTGTTTTCTGTCATATTTTTTGTCATTCATAAGTAAAGACAAAGTCGAATATTGGGTACCCCCATAGATTTTTTTGAATTAATGTTTTGATAAATTATGTAACACAAGGTTCACAATATTTACAGTCGTTAATACAAAATTTAAAATTGCTATAACGCTGAGCAGGGTATGAAATTGTAGTTTTGTATTGCTATGGGAGACGAAAACAATAATACTTGGCGACTAATTCAAAATGGGGATGTTCATCAATTCAAAGCTTTATATTTAGAGCTTTATGACAACCTATTACTCTATACTCATCACTTAGGTGTCACTCATTCTGATGGTGAGGATATCATCAGTCAGGTATTTTTTAAACTGTGGGAAAACAAAGAAAAAATTGAAATCGAAGGATCATTAAAAGGTTATTGCTTCCGTAGTGTCAAAAACGCTGTTCTTAATTTTAAAAACTCCGCAAAACAACGTTATGAGGGTGAAGGTTCTGATTATTTTGAGTTTGAACAGAACCAACCATTTGAAGAGAATACCGAACTGGATTTGGAAGCAGAAGACCTCTCTTCCTACATTGAAAAACTTACCAATGAGTTACCCCCTGCCTGCCAAAATGCCTTCCGAATGAGTAGGAATGATGGGCTTACTTATAAAGAGATTGCTGAACTTTTAGAGATTTCTCCCAAAACCGTCGAGAAACAAATTGGGCAGGCTTTGGCACATTTGAGGAAGAAGTTGAGGGCGGTGGTAGTTTAAATTATATTTTGTAGGGATGTTGCATTGCAACGTCCACTGTGTCACTTTAAAACATTTTACTGTTCAATACATAAATATAAAAACCTCTTCAGTCGTAGTGACCAAAGAGGTTTTTGCTTATGGTTCGTGGAGATAGCATGAATGCGATCTCTACGGGGGGAATTCTAAACTAAGACGATATCCACAACACCATTCTTAATTCTTCATTCTTAACTCTTAATTAAAACTAGAATTCTTTCGCACCGAATTCAGACTTCACTTTCTTCGACTTGTTCTTCAAGCTGTTGAAATTATACGTAACGTTGATCATCAATTGATCCACTTCATATACGTAGTTTGTTGTCGTGTAGAATTGTTGTCTTTGAGGTTGCCCAGTTGCTTTATCAAAAGCGGTATGATCCCCTCTTGTTGTGATGCGTTGCTCGTTGGTATTCAATAATCCCATGTCCATGTTCAACCATTGGAAATTCACCGCCAAACGGTTATCCAAGAACGTTTTCTTGATTGATAAATTAGGGCTGTAGAATCTTGAATCCTCACCTTGTGCCGTAATCCTTTCAGATAAGTAATTAAAGGCAAAGTTAGTAGATAAAGTTTTCGTGATTTGGAAGTTCGTATTGATGTTGAAGCTGTACTGCCATGCTTTAGTATCTACAGGAATTGAAATAGTCCAATCACGGTCTGTATCATCATAATCAAACTGACCTGTGATATGTTGATGATAAACGTTACCACCCGCATAGAAGTCCCACCAATCGGTTAACTTTAATGAAGTTCCTAGTTCAAAACCAAAGACTTTTGAATTACCTACATTCGTATAAATACGGTTCAATACAGAGTCACTATCAAAAGTGTTTGTTCTGTTGATTAAGTTTTCTGTATTTCTGAAGTAAGCTGTAGCAAAAATAGTATGATCACCAATCTCTTGTACCGCTCCTAGCTCGACCAAATCAATAAATTCTGGTAATAAGTCTGCATCACCTTGCTCCAACGTTTCCGAGTGTTCTTTCTCTTTGAAAGGATTCATTTTGAAAGTAGTCGTTCTCTGTACACGCTTTGAGTAAGCCGTTTTCAATGCAAAACCGTCTGTTACTTGGTATTGTAAATTGGCAGAAGGGAACAATTTGAAGTAATCATAGTTCTTCACCTCTCTTTGGCTCTCAGGCATCAACTCACCATTTTCATAACCTAAGAAATCAACTTGACGATCCATGTATTCTGCTCTTAAACCGGCTCCATAAGTCCATGCTCCTTTCTCACCTGATAATTGACCATAAGCAGAGTGGATTTGTCTTTGGAGGTTTAAGTTGGAAGAATAATTATCTACAATCTCCCAATTTCCCGTTGGCTTACCATCTTGTAACTGCTCTCTTTCATAATAGAAATCACCTGTATGGTCTAATGTTCTGAATTGATATCCTACTTCAAACTGTCCTAATTTTGAAGGTTTAAAGCTGTAGTCAATATTGGCTCTAAAACCATGAAGCGGATTTTCATTCGTATTTCTTTCCTTCAGATAGTAATATTGTTCTTCTACTGGAGTAGTAAACCCATGTCTTTGGTTATCATTGAAAGTAGGCCCACCTAAAAGTGTATATTCATATAAAACCGATGCTGAAAGCTTTGAAGCGTTTGTAAATTTGTGATTAAAATCAAAACTCGAAACAAAGAAATCCGATTGTCTGTTTCTTGAGTTGTGATTGTAATATTTGAATGCTTCCGATTGGTCTTGATCTGCAAAACGGTTATCATTATAATAGATATCTGCCAAACGCGTTTTGTCTCTGATACCACCCATTGCTGCAAAGTTGAAGCTCGTATTTTCTGTAGCTTGATAACCCAATGAAAGATTAGCAGAATAGTTTTCCTCTACATAAGAACGCTCACCATCTGAAGGGAACATAAACTTTGGATCATCATCGATCTGTGTCCAAACATCACCTTCTCTTCTACCCGATTTATCATTTCTTTGGTAAGATGCTCCCAAGGCCCAGTTCAGCTTATTTTTTTGCTGTGCAATCGTGAAGTCGCCACCATAACGCAGTGGATTTTTACCATTATCATAATTTTCAATGGCCGGTAAACCATATCTCACATTCACTTGAGCATAAAGGTTGTCTGATGCACCTTTGGTAGTGATGATATTGATAATACCCGCTTTACCTTCAGAGTCATACTTGGCTGAAGGAGCCGTAATCACCTCTACATTTTTGACTGCATTAGCAGGCAATTGATTCAAGATCGTTGCAGCGTCCGACTGCACTGGCTTGCCATTTAATAAAACTACAAAACCAGAAGATCCTCTCACTGATAAATCACCTTCTGCATTAATACTCACTGAAGGCATATTTTTTAATACATCAGTGGCTGTACCACCTGCTGCCGCTTCAAATTTAGTAGCGTCATACACCTGACGATCTACTTTTGTCACAGCTGTTAACTGTTCTCCTTTTACTTCAATTTCCTGAAGCATTTGGTTGTCTTCTTGAAGGGCGATAGTTCCCAAGTTTACACTACTCCCTTTCAATTCAATTCCGCTCTTAGAAAAAGTTTGGAAACCCATAAATGCAACTGTCAGCTTATAGTTTCCTTTTTTTAGTTTTGATAGATTAAACTCTCCTTTAGCATCGGTTACCACACCTGTAATTAGGCTATTGTCTGCCTCATTGTATAATGCTACGGTAGCATATTCGATAGGTGCTTTGCTGCTCGCTTCCTGCACTTTACCTGTAATGCGGTTCTGTGCAAAAAGCAATGATGAAGAGATAAGAGTCATAGTCACACACATGACCATTGTTCTCACTGCTTGAGTGATTAGTTTCATTATTAGATAGTTTGATAATTGTTAGAAAAATAACTTTTAGTAGTAAACTCTAAATTTCTATTTTAAGTAGTACATCTATTTATCGTTTACTGTCTCAATTTTGCTACGGTCAAAGGTAATTAAGATAAATTATAATAAAGAGGTCTATTTGAAAGAAAAAGGGTTTAAATGATGTCTTTTTTAATGTGTTAATTCAATTCACCCTGAGAAAGCTTTCAGTAGTGACAAAATGTTATCTTTTGAAAAAGTAGACATCGAGAAATCATAAAAAAGGATAGCTTTTGTAAATGAGGAATAAAAAAGAGTGACATTACACCACTTCTATAACTATTTGTATAAATTATATGAAATAATTGAGTAAATTCACTCACGAAGAAGGATTCATTAACGACACACCTAAGTACTTTTGGAACTATATTCATTACATTAGTGTCGATAGAAATGAAGTGAAACTAATTTTTTGAATCTAAGAATTAAAAATATATAATTCATGAGAGAAAGAAAACCAAGTAAACCAGCATTAGAACTAAAGCACGAAAACGGAAAAGTGTTTGTTTATGAAAATGAGCAATGCATCAAGTCTTTTAATAATGAATTAATGGCTTTAGGTTTTATCAATAGATTGAAATTTGAAAAAATGGCCTTGAAATAAACAGGGCAAAGACATAGCATTTCAGATTTCCGGTTCTTCCCCATCACATATTCATCTGATTTATTCTAAAGACAGACTATTTTGATAAAGCTCGTTTATAACAGCATTTCACACACCTACTTCTCTGCTTTCTCAATCTTGGGTTGATTAGCAATAATCACCCTTACCGAAGAGTAGGTAGATACTGCATAAGGAACTAAGTAAGTCGTCAAAATTTGAATCACTTGCCGATTGCTCAACGTATTATCAATAATATCAGCTCCATGGTTTATAAACGCCAGTAGGGTACCTACAAGTAGAGACAGTTTCAACGCTGTATATACCACCTGTTTTGAAAGTATTATTTTAAAAATCATCTTTACTTTTTTACGATTCAATTGAAGTAATTCTTCAAAGACCAAATTGTTTTGTATTTTTCCAATAAAAAATGGTTTTAATCTCTCACATCAATTAAAAAAGAACTAATTCAACTCCAATAAAATGTTTACAGACGAAAAAAAATTAAAAAGAACCAGTAAATTTCTCAGCCTTGTTTTGAGGCATAAACCACAAACTATTGCTATTACATTAGATGAAAATGGATGGACAGACGTAGAGGTTCTTATGAAGCAACTTGATGCTTTTCAACATCCCATCACCTTTCAAGAATTAGAATTTTTAGTAAAGAACAATAACAAAAAAAGGTTTGCCTTCAATGAGGATAAAACTAAGATCCGAGCAAATCAAGGACATTCTGTAAATGTAGATTTAAACCTTCAACCTATTACACCTCCAAGCATTCTCTACCACGGGACCGCTGAGAAATTTTTGAACAGCATCAAAGAGAAAGGCCTCATCAAGAAAAATCGACATCATGTGCATTTGAGTGCCGATATTGAAACAGCACGTAGTGTAGGGCAACGCCATGGAAAGTTGATCATTTTTGAAGTCAATACTCAAGAAATGATGGAAAGGGGAGTTTTGTTTTTTAAGAGTGAAAATAATGTATGGTTAACTGATACCGTTCCCTTTCACTTTTTGAAGCAAATCGATTAAACTTAACGCTTTTCCCTTCAATGTCGAAGGAAGGACAACTGACGCAAATGTTAAGTGATAACATCATTCGTGTTCTAAAAATCATCAAAAATCTCTTGATTTCTAACAACCATAAATATTCAAAAACTTAGTTAACGAAGTATTAGCCTTTATCTCACTACAATTATTCCCAATAAAAAAACTGCTATGCTTTAATTTCTACAATTAAAACATAGCAGTAATTAAAAGTAAACTCCTCACTACTATTTAACCACTTTAGCAGGGTAAATCAAGTACGGTTTGTTTCCTTTTGGAGGAATTATTTTGATGGATTTAATCTTAACATTTCCTTGTTGAGGAATGGCATTTAAAGTCACTTCTTTACCATATTCTGGAGGAATAGGAATTTTAATTGAAAAAGATGAATTCACTCCTTTTGACTTTTTAAGCTTATAGGTACCAATAGGATTGGATAACATCTGTAATTCAATATTTGCAACTTCACTCACCAACTCATAGTTTACTTCGGCATCCCAAGTATTCACATAAAAACCTGGGTCATTAAATACGGTTTTGAAAACAATACCGCTTGCCTTCTTACTTTTTGAACCTTTCGCATACAAGAATGAAGTATCTTCATATAAATCATCCCATTTCTTGAAACGATTAGGATCAGAAGACACATAATAAGCACTTTTCTGTCCTACTTTTCGAGGTTTGATAACACCGCCTTCCACAAAGACAGTTTTCTTCTGTACAATATTATCACTTGCATTACCTACCATAATTTCAAACTTTCCTGCCTCTACCATATACTCATTTTGCGTAGTATCATAATAAGAGAAGGCTTCATAAGGCACTATAATATTGATATTAGTAGATTTTCCTTTTTCTAATGTCACTTTTTTGAATCCTTTCAAAGCTTTTTGAGCTGTCTTCTGAGTAGATTTCAAATCACGAATGTATACTTGAACAACCTCTTTCCCTTCTTGACCACCTGTATTTTCAACATCAACACTCACTGTTAGTCTACCATCAACCGAAAGTTTTTTATGATTCAATTTCATATTTTTGATTTCGAAATCAGTGTAACTTAGGCCATACCCAAACGGATATAAAGGTTCTCCTTTGTAATACATATATGTTCTACCCGATTGAATTGAATAATCATGAAAATCAGGAAGATCTTTATCGGACGTATACCAAGTTGAATTCAGTTTACCACTTGGGTTTACATCTCCAAATAATACATTGGCTAAAGCTGTACCTTGTTCTTGACCGTTAGGCCATGCACAAACAATCCCAGAAAGGTTTTCCTGTTCCCACTCAATAGCGGTTGGTCCACTTGGCACTAATACCAAAATCACATTATCGTTCACTTCTTTTACTGCTTGGATCAATTCGTGTTGTTTGCCAGGTAACTTCAAGGATTTTCTATCTACATTTTCAGTTGAAGTCGCTTCATCATTACCTACGATCAAGATCACTTTGTCAGAAGTTTTAGCCACAGCCACTGCTTCTTTAATTTTTTCCTTATCTGACTTGTCGCCCGTAACACTACAACCTTCAGCATAAGCTACCTCAGACCCTAAGTATTTTTGAATGCCGTCTAAAGGGGATACTTTACTTTTAGGGTGACCCGAATAAATGCCCATCCAACATCTGTTGGCAAAAGGTCCAATTACGGCTAATTTGTCTGAAGACTTTTGAAGAGGTAAAGCGTTATCATTTTTCAAAAGTACAATCGCTTCTTCTGCTGCCCTTAAAGCAATTTTCTTATGGTCCTCACATTCTAATACGGAAGAAGGAATCTTTGAATAAGGGTTTAAAGCTGGGTCATCAAAATCACCCGTCATAAATCTCAATCGCAACAATCTCCCTACCGAAACATCAAGGTCAGCTTCAGTCATCAACCCTTCTTTGATTGCATCGTCCAAAGCGTAAACCATTGGAGCCAATTTGGTTTTATTTCTATAACACTCTTGGTCGACACCTGCTTTGATGGCCATAGCTGCAGCTTCGGCTTGAGATTTAGCATAATGCATTCTTGTCTCTATCCCTTCAACCGCAGTCCAATCCGCAATTACATAACCTTCAAAACCCCACTCTTCACGTAATACACCATTGACCAACCAATTGTGTGCTGAACAAGGTATACCATTTAAACCGTTTAATGCCGTCATAATACCAGTAGCTTCTTCATCTACGATACATGTTTTGTAAGCAGGGAAATAATATTCATATAATTCTTTTCTATTGATATTTGAATGAATTTTCTCTCTGTACTTGTCCACATTATTTGCAACGTAATGCTTTACCGTAGTCACTGTTTTCACATAATTAGGATCGTTACCCTGCATACCTCTTACATACATTCTTGCCATTTCTGACATTAAATAAGGGTCTTCACTGTAACACTCACCATTACGCCCCCAACGAGGATCTCTTGCCATATTTACGGTAGGTGAAAACATCATCACCTCTTTTTTTCCTGCATTTTTTAAGGCTCTCGCTTCATTAGAAATGGCTGTAGCCACATCGTACATCAAGTCGGGGTTCCAAGTACTTCCCATTGCGATATTCTGAGGGAACTGCGTACAATTCCAAGCAATAATACCATGTAATGCTTCTCCATACCATTCAAAAGCTGGAATTCCCAAACGTTCCATTTCAGGAATCTTAGAACCACAATAACTAATTTTTTCTTCCAATGTCATTTTTGACAAAAGGTCCTGCACTCTATCTTCCACTTTAGCATTTGGGTTTTTCCATGTCTGTGCTTTAAGCGGTAGTGTTGCTACCAAAAATAGAAGTAAATAAAAAAATCTGCTGTATGTTTTCATTTCATCATAGATTTATCGTAAAACTTGCAACAAACCTATAGGCTAGTATTGAGGAAGCCGAAAATAGCCGATGGACAAAAGTAGGACATGTACTTTTACCACCTGTATATCCTATAATTCTCAGAATAGAGGGGGTATAAATTTAATCTTCAGGAAAAAATTAATGTAATTCAACTCACTACTCCAAAAGAAAAATAAAGCGGAATCTTACTGCTATTCCCTAATTGAAATTTATCAATCAAAAGAAAAATAATTTCAATTTAAACATTTAACCCTTCGTGTTTTTCATCCAATTTTGTATAAAAAAGCCTTGATTCCATTAGATAAAACTGTAACTAAATTCAACTTTTTCTCAGATAATAAAAATTAACGTTCACTACATGATCTCTGAGTACAATTTAAAAACAGTATAATACTATTTGATTTTTCGGTTTGATAACCTTCATCATAAAACACGGATTTTAAGGAATTTAAACCGGTTGCAATGGTGTTTATATCAAAAAAATATATAACTTTGACCATTATCAACCTTAATAACCTACACCGACATGAGAACATCGTTAGCTATTAGCGAGAGTACCCTAAAGTGGGGCTCTAAGAATCTGTTTGACTCAAAGAAGGAGTCAGAAACAACACAAGAAAAAGATAATAAAAGTAAACGTCCTATTTCTAAAAAGAAATAAAAAACACTTACATTATTTTACTATCGCAACCTAAAACAACTTATTACTTAACAAAAGAGAGACACTCGTCTCTCTTTTTTTGTTTTTTATCGTTTTCAGTAAGCCTATTTTACCTTATGGACCTTGAACAGTGTTGTTGGTCGAAATAATAATGACTTTAAATAAACTTTAATGACATTTGTTAAGTGATCAACAAAGAAAATCATGAGAACGTTTTACTTACTTATTCTTACCCTTCTTTTTGTTTCGTGTATTGATGTTCATCAAGCGCCAAACATACAAGGTACTTGGGAACTGATATCAGCCACTACTATTAAAGAAGATACGGTAATAGAACAAGATTTAACTGGAAAAAGAATGATAAAGATAATTAATCAAGATCATTTTGCTTTCCTAAATCATGATGATCAAAAAGGCACAAAAGATTCATTGGCACATTTTGTAGCAGGTGGAGGAGCGTATACTTTAAGTGGAAATCAGTACAAGGAACAATTAGAATATTGTAACTACAGAGCTTGGGAAGGCAATGATTTCACTTTTAAAATCAAAGTGTTAAAAGATACGCTTATTCAGGAAGGAAAGGAAGAGATAAAGGAACTTAATGTCAGCCATACAATCATTGAAAAATATGTGAGGGTAAGAAATAACCGAACGGCTAATGTTTATGCCCTCCCATTAATGTAAAAACAAAATAAGAGCATATTCAAAGTAGAAAAATAGATTATAGATTCATATTTCATTTCATTACACTATTAATTAAAAATTAGCGGTAGACAATGTTGGAAACCATCTCTTTATAAAGAGATGGTTTTTTGTTGTTTTTGATATTATGGAATATACTCAAATAGATCATTACCACTCTTGCCTCCAGAGTTAGTAATAACTCCTCCACCGATATACGCCTTACCATTTATCGAAAAAGAGAAGTGTCCCCCCCTTTCTAACGGCCCAATACTATTCTCTTTAGTCCATCTGTCTGAAGAGGGATCATATTTCCAACAATCTCTTGTATAACTTCCTCCCACTTTTGAACCTCCAGTAACGTAACCATAACCATTCATTACGAAAGCACTTGTATATTTTCGAGCATCATTGAAATCCGCTACTCTTAACCATAAATCAAGTGTAGGGTCATATTTCCAAAAGTCTACCATACCTGTATTTGAAGCACCATTTCCTACGTATGCTATACCATTGATAGTAAATGCTGTGGTCTCAGTTCTAGTAAAATAATTCTGATATCTAAAATCTTCTATCCTAGTCCAAGTTTTTTCTGTGGGAGAATATTTGTAAAAATCTCCATATTTTACCGTGCTATAAGGTTCAAAATCAGCACCCATTCCAATATAGATATCACCGTTAATAGAAAAATGGGTCGCATAATCTCTTCTTCCACCAGGGTAAGTTGCTAATTCAGTCCAAAGTGAAGTTGAGGGATCATACTCCCAAAACCTGTTTTCTTTCTTTGCTGAATAACAATAAAGTTTATTACCATTTGAGGTCAATACACCACTCCATTTTAATGAAAATGGAATCTTAGATTTCTCCCAGGTATAATCTGAAGGATTAAATTTCCATAAGAAAAATTCTTCTGAACTACTGTCCCTAGAACGTGCAATTACATAGGCCTCATCATTAATCACAGCAGCATTGTTGATTGACCTATAATATGAAAATGGTAAACTATCTGACACCATCACCCATTTATCTTGAATATTTAAATCTAAGTTGTATTCTGTAATCATATCCAACACTTGAACTCGAACTTTGGCTTTTTTTCTTGGGAAAGGCCCCAGTGGCATTCTAGTGTTAATAGATGATACATCTCCATTAGAAACTACTGTTTCTACTTCTTCAATTGTGATTTTATTTTTTCTATAATCTGGGTGAAAATGTTCTCCTTTAATTGTGATGCTTTGGTTAGCATATACATTTTGAGGAACTGATAAAATTGTCGGTGCTTTAATTTGATACTTTTTATCAAAAGTTACTTCCTGTAATTGACTGTTTACCCTTATTGAATCTGAGCTAGTTGCTATATCTAATGGAACAACGACTTTGATTGTTTTTCTATCTGCATAAGTGATTTCACCCATAACATTTCCAAAGTAAACTTTGTTGCTAATTACTTCATCGTCAAAATGATTTCCAGTGATGGTTAAGGTTTCACCAATAACGCAATTTAATGGAGAAATGCTTGTTAATTCAGGCTTGTAAAGTGAAAAAAGAAGAGCATTACTTTCTCTATTTCCGATCTTAATAACCACATTATTCGTCGCACTCTCTAAAGCAGAGGGAACTACACATTGTACTACAGAGTCTTCAGTATTAATCACTCTTGCTCTAATCTCATTAAAATATACATAAGTCAGTCCTGTTCTATCTTTTAAGTATTGACCTGTAATTGTCAATGTATCCTCTCTATATCCTAACTCTGAAGAAAGAGACTCAATAACAGGAGCTGCATTTTTATTGGCGATAAAACTTTTTGTATCTCCGTAAAAAATTGCCTCAGAAGATTGTACAAACACCCTAAAAAAATAGGTGTCACCTTCTTTTAAACCATTTGGAACATAACAGCTAACTTTATGATCTGTATTCACTTCTGTAAACACCGTTTCACTGTTAGTAAAAAACTCCTCTGTACTGTATTCCACTCCAACTTTGGAGATTTCAGTTGCATAGGGTTCATAATTTCCAGAAAGATTCACTCCTCCACTCGAATTGAATGAAGCATCATTTGTAATAACTTCAGGATCAGAAGGTATAAGTTCATTCTCATTTTCGTTCTGACAAGAAAATAAGAGTACAAAAAATAAAAAAAAGACAGAATAGTTTTTAATCATTGTTGCTATAAGTAATTGTAGTTAACTAAAAAAATTCTTTACATTTTAATAGCCGATTTGCTTGAATTTTGTAAAGCTTACCAAAAATATAGATCAGACACACAAATTACAAAGACGTTACTTGTAAATCGAAAAAAAGATTTACTCCACTGTAACTATGTTCTCGAATATTATTATTAAAAAAATCAGGAGTTTTTTGATGATTTGATGAACACGATTGCCTCCTTCGCTTAACATTTGTGCCAATAAGCTTTTTACTCAATTCATTTGGTCGTGCTTCCCCGGCCTTGACTATTTACTTCGTATTTGTGATTAGACAAAGATAAAGAATAAGGAAGCTTAAATGTAGACCAAAAAGTCTTGTAGAAAGGTTGATTAAAAGTTGACAACTACTTGATTTACAGTGTATTTATTAATCATTAAAAACAAAAAAGCCTAACCCCATAGGATCTCTTAATATGACATTATCTACAATTCCGTCCTTATTAAAATGCGTTATCTCTTCAGTAATCGTTATATTCTGGGATCTTATTTTCTCAATTACTTCTTCGTTTTTCTTTCCATTAAAGTAAGTCAGTGAAGGATTGAAAAATTGATGTGGGCAATTTAGAGCTTGCATGATACTCAAAATAAAACCATCTCTACTGATCATGGTAAGCCATCCTCTCTCAACACTTCCCATTTGTAATTCAAAACCAAGTTCAGTCCAGAACTGCATTGAATGATCTAAATTTAAACTTTCAAGACTTAAACCAGCATAGTTACCAAGTATAGAGGTAGGCGTTGAATTCAAAAGAAACTCTTTTCCTCTTCCTCTATAGATATAAACCCAAACCCCACAAGGTGAAGAGAGTATGTACCCATCTCCGTTTTCTAAAACATCAAATTCATTTTGTACCGTTTCTATTTGCTCTACCAATGTATCAGAATAGATGACTATCCCTTTTCTCATAAACTGCTTGTTGGTAAGACTTATTTGTATTACGCCATCGTTTGCGATCAATAAATCTTCATAGTCATGGATCTGAAAATTTAGTTTTTCATAAAACAATTTTGTTTGTTCTAATGAAGTGAATGTAGTTTGGATTAATGTCTTCATATACCAAAAATAAAAGAATCTTTGAAAAATAGGACAAACATGTACTAGATATTCAAAGATTGATTTTAAATGTTGTGGGGATAGATATATAATTTTTGTTGTTCAAGCATGATTCAGTATTTGAATAATACTAAAAAAGCTCTCCCCAATTTCGTTATTTGGAAAGAGCTTTTCGTTTTCAATTCATTAACTTTGCTATTATCTATAAAGTAATGTATGAGTAGACACCTGATACAATTACACCTAAGATAAGTGATAGGTAAGCTGTATCAATAACGTCTCTGAACGTTAAACTAGACAATTTGTTATTTTCTTTAATTTGCTGATTTTTAATTTGTTTCATGATAATAATTTTTTTTGAGATCACATTATAAGTCACGCTTAATTATAAAGACGTTATAAGTCTGTAATAAGTTTGTAACTAGACTTATAATTAATGTTAATAGACTGATTTTCAATAATTTAAGTAAACAAAAATTCACCTTACAACGAAGAGAGTAATAAAAAATCCATTTCAAGTGCCACATGTCTACGAATAGCACAAATATAAGATTGTTTATTCACTATCTACAAAAAAATTGATTAATAATTTACACTATGTTAATTTAATAATATTAATCATTCAGAAGTCATCAATAATGAAAAAGTACTATTTCTTATTATTATTCTTCATGTTGTCTGCTTGTAATCAAGAACCTGTTTTTCAATTCCCAGAAATCACTATTGAACCTAATTTCAAGATACAAGAAGTAGATGCTTTTTACAGAGAAATAACCTTCGTAAATCTTACTGATACGGTCAATACCCCTGAAGAAGTTAGACTAATATGGCAGTGGGGAGATGGTAAAACCCTTAAAAACCCTAAAACAGATACACTTTCTCATACCTATCCCAAAGGTGATTCTACGTTTTATATTTCGCTACAGCTTTTTAGAAAACAAAATAATGAGCTGATTTCCGAAATGATAGATAGTGTAAGGTTTAGCGACTTCCCCATTGCAGAACCTTACACGGTCAATATGAATGATATACAAACGTCAACTTGGGAAACTACAATTTCATGGGTCAATGAAAGTGAAAATACGGCCATAAAAAAAACATACCTGACGCTTGCTCTCGATGAAAATTTCGCTCAAGTCGTGGATATTAAGAAGGGGCACTTATTAACGGCACAGCCAAAAGAGAGGGTGACTATTGGAAATATTGATGCCTATCAATTTAATAACCTACATTCCGAAACGACGTATTATGGTCAACTTGAATTTGAAAAAGAAAAGGGACTTTCGACTATCAGAACATTTCACTTCACTACCTCATCAATTCATCCTCCACAATTAGAGATAAATACTTCACACGAAAATGGTTACCTCTATCTGATCAATGGTAAAAGAAATACAACGTTAAGCTCATCACAAAACAACTCGAATTTAATATTACAAGCCAGTCAAGATCTTCATTTGGTGTATCAGGAAGGGGATACTTCTGTTTACAGTAAACCTTTTTATCAAGATATTTCCTTCCAAAGCTACGAAGAGACCAAAAATAGAAGCACGAATGAAAGCAGTGATACGGTGGAAGTACATTATGTCTCAAACCATAAAAATATGTATTACACAAAAAGTAATAACCTTTTCCCTTCAGAAGATACTTCCATTGGTGCTCAAGTTTACCGATATCAAAACAACTACAGGTTATTCTTAGGAGACAATACTTCTTCTGCCACATTTGACAGCAATGGAATCCATATTAATCTGGGACCTGAAATGCCACAAGCAGAAAGCTATTATTACCTTAACTCAAACAATACAAAGCTAAGAACAGTAAGTTTAGAACATGAAATTGGTTTGATTGGGAATGTTGGTGTCCAAGCCTACAGATTATATATATACAATATAGAAAATGATACCATCTATGCGGGTATTGATAATCTTGTTCAAGACAACACAATGAAATTTCGATTGATGTTTAAAGATCCAAGCATTGATCAGAACTTTGAAGCGCATATTGATCATTTATTATTTCATACTACTCCCCAATAAAGAAGTACAAAAGCAACTCCATTTATAGGAGAGATTGCTAACGTAACTTTTTCACCCTTAATACATTTGCCTAATATTCATGAACAAGCAAGAATGAATTGTACATAATATTGTATTTCTGTGATATATTTGTCTTCTGCCGAGACAAAAAACAAATATGAAAAACACGATTATACAATTTATAGATTTTTTCCACAGACCATTTGAAAAGTTTATTCCGATCAAAACGTTTAGATATGCTGCAATAGGTGGTGGAAATATGGTATTAGACTTAGTATTGTATTTTCTAATTTTTCATTACGTTCTTTTTGAAAAAAATATAGATTTTGGGTTGTTTATAATGAGCTCACATATAGCGGCTCTATTTATGGTTTACCCTATCACGCTAACTTCCGGTTTTTTATTACAGAAATATGTGACTTTCCAAGACTCTAACCTTGGAGGATGGGTCCAATTTTTTAGGTATTTCCAGGTAAGTATCGGCTCCATTTTTATCAATTATATTTTAATGAAGGTCTTTGTAGATATTCTTCATTTTTATCCAACTCCGTCAAAACTGCTTACCACAATTGTTGCAGTCATTTTTTCGTATATCTCCCAGCATTTCTACACTTTCAAAGTCAAAAAAAGTGAGTAAATAATCATCCGAAATAGAAAACTTACATTCCGATTATTGAAGAGATTGTATCACGAATACTCTATCAAAATAAGAGAGGATCATCATTTGAATGTATGATTAAAAATAACGAATGAATTCATAAAAAAAGGTACACAATTCCCATTTTATTAGTAATTATCTAATATTTAAGCCATATTGATAATCTATTTAAAATCAACATATTAAATAAATGTTTAACCTTTAAACTATACTCATTTTATTCTCATGGAAGTTTTATTTAACTCAAAAAGTTATAACCTAAGATTTGATCACACTACTGATCTCAACTCAAACCGTCAATACATCGCCTCAACCAACGGTGATATTCTCTCTAGGTTATCTCTCTTTAAATACGACGTTGGCGAACCACTACCAGAAGGAGGTAGAATCTCACATATCATCTCATTTGACGAGATGGGCCAGCTGGTACAATTAGAACTTGATAAACTTCCTAAAAGGCGTCGAAAGAAAAAAGAAGATGAATAGGCATTAATCATCTGATAGATATAGCAAGGCACAGTACTTTTATTTGGAATTTAAATGTACTGTGTTTTTTTTGTGTCAAAATTGAAGAAAATTTGAAAGTAGAATTAATTAAAAGAAACAAACTTGACACAGACCTTTGGGATGAATGTATCAACACATCACCTCAATCACTTCTGTTTGCACATTCATGGTATTTGGATATCGTTGCTCCTGATTGGTGGGGTGTAGTTGTACAAGAACATAATAAATATGTATGGGTAATGCCTTTTCCTGTATATCAAAAAGCTCATCGTTTGTTTATCAAAATGCCTTTATTCACTCCAGAATTGGGTTATTTTTCTACTTTAGAGCAACCTGAACGATTCTTAAAAGAGGCGATAACGCTTATTCAAAATCACATTCCGTATTGTATTGAATATATTGGTAATTCAAACGGAGAATATCCAGATTTTCATTCTGGAGAGGATTTAAGCATTCATTTATCTGAAGGGTATGATACCATTTTCTCCTCTTTTTCTAAGTCAAAAAAGAAGAATATCAGACAGTCCATCAAACGAAATCAGGAAGTACAACTAGACCAAAATATTGATGGTTTTTTACAGCTTTTTAATCAATTTACTTTACCCAAAATAGGGGTTACAGATAACCGAGAAATCAATGCTTTTTTAAGGAAAATACTTCCTGCATTAGTGAAGAGAAAAAAGGTAAGAATCTACTCAATTTATGATCAAAAGAATCAAATTGAAGCCTCTTCCATTTTTATCCATCACCACTCTAGATGGCAATATTTTCTAAACACCGCAGACCCCAAAAAGAAGAAGCAACATGGACGATTATTGATATTCAATCAGTTTCTCCAAGAAGAAAAATTGAATACAAATCCCTTACATTTAGGAACCTATATCAAAATGCCTAGCTCTACAGCTCAGTATGAACATGAAGTAAGAAGACATTTTGAGCAACTGACACAAAAAAAAGTTGATGTACCTTATATAAAATGGAATAATCTTCCATGGTACATCAACCTTCCTCATCAAATCAAAAGATTTATTTTTAAAAATGTATTACGCAGAAACTAGTGTATTTTGTGCTTTTTTCTTCAATGACATGTAAGTAAAAATACCAAGTGCTGAACAAGTGATCATTACTCCTAATATTGGATATAACGTACCGTTATTCAATAAACTCGCAATTGCTCCGGCTACTGCACCAATAATAATACCTACTACCCTCATCTGAGAGTTCGCTATTCCTGCATAATGCTTTTCAAATTTTTCCAATGCTACAGATGTCGCATTACCAGAGATAAGACCTAAAGTGGAAACATGTAAGGTTATAAATGGCACAGTGTTATAGAGTGTAGGCGTAAATACAGATACAATAATTAGTAATACAATTAAAGATGTAAAATGTATTGTTAACCCTACATTCATCAATGGTTTAGGGCCATGTTTCTTGACCAAAACTGAGTTAATCTTATTCATAATGATCAGAGAAAAACCATTTACGCCAAAGAGTATCGCAAACTGTTGTTCTCCTAAACCAAAGTATTCTTGAAAGATAAAAGGTGCAGAAGTAAGATAAGTATACAACGCCCCTGAAGGAATAGCCATTGCGGCCATATACGCCAATGCAGGCACATTTTGATATACCTTTTTGATCCCTTGAAAGAAATTATGGGATTGACGCTGGGGTTGAATTTTCTCTTCTAGGTTCAAATTTAAGAAGATGAGAACGGTCAAGCCATACACTGCAATAAAGATAAAAATAGCCTTCCATGAAGCTATTGACAATAAAAGTGCTCCTATGGACGGAGCAATCAAAGGTGCCCCCATCGCAATCATAGCGACCATAGACATTACACTTGCTGCTTCCTTTCCCTGAAAATTATCTCTTACAATTGCGGCTACCGAAACCCCTACGAAACCTGCCCCTATGGCCTGAACAAATCGCATTAAGTAAAAAACTTCGAGCTGATTGACCGTCACCAATATCAAACTAGCTAGCATGGACACGCCCAGTCCTCTACTCACCACCCACTTTCTTCCTTTTAAATCAGAAATATAACCACCATAAAGTTGGCCTATTCCAAAACCAAAAAAGAATAATGATGTATTAATTTCCACTTGGGAAAAAGTGACTCCAAAATCATTGGCGATTCGACCAAATGCAGGAAGACAAGTGTCTATATTAAATGGACCAATCATAGAGAGCGATCCTAATAATGAGATGAGTGTAAAGTGTTTGTTATTTTTCATGAAATGAGCTTTTGTGTGCAATTACGGAGCATTTGCTTTATAATCAAAACTTCATAACCAGTTGTTCAAGTTCGTTCGGATAAATTCACAGGCCTATCAATATGTTACAGGATTTGTTGAACCGCGATCAGATGAACATATTTAAGGAAGAAAAAATTCATAAATAATTGATATTTAACAAATTAAATAAAAATTGTTCAATTTGTAGTTTTAGGAGATATTATGTGAATCTCCGAACTTATAGTTTTTGTGTAACACCTCCATCTAAGGTAAAATAATGAAGATTATATTCGTTTAGACAACAATCTTCAATTTCTAAAAAACAAAGTGTAGAATTGTATTTTATAAAGAATCTATTTGAGGAAAATTTGATTATTCTGAGACATCTATGTAAACTACAGTGTTTTGAACTACCTTTAAATTAATTAAACGTCATACTATTTCCCAATGGACTATGAATTATAATATTTCAACAAACGCTTACTTAGTGAGACTAACATTAGAAGGTACACCTAAAATTGATTCTTTAATAATCGCTCTTAAAGAATGTGCTAGTTTTCTCAGGCAAAATCACTCCAGCTTACTTTTTGTTGATGGCTCTCAGCTCGATTTTCCTTTTGACATCACTGATAAGTACACCACAATTGCTCGCTTAAGTGAGTTAGGTTTCTCTAGGCAAATCCAATTTGTCATTGTGACCTCAGCTTCACATTTTGAAAGAAATACCCTAGAGACAATGGGTTACAACAGAGGATGGAGTATCAACACTTTTAAAAAGTTGCATGAAGCGAAAGACTGGATTGATGCTTATATCGATATCCAAAATGTAGAAAGACAAATGAAAGTATGCTAAAACCAAAATGAGAATTAATTTGTTAGAATATAAACTAATATCAATTTAAGATTACTTATAACAAATTCCTTCACATCAAATAATGCTACCAAACTTTAAAGAATAACTTGTTGTTGTTTCAACCTAAAAGCATTATAAATACTTTCCCCATTTAAATTTCACAGTTACCAGTATCCTAAATAATAAATAATCATCTAAATTTAGTGGTTACACAAACTTAATTTAGCTCTTTCACCATTTAAAAGTAAATTTCAAAATTCGCTCTTATTGTCATGATTATGATTAATTAACGGAGTTAATCAATTGAATAAGATGTATATCAAAATTTAATCACTAATTTTGTTTTATATCAATCATTATTTCAAAAACCTAACATGACAAAAACTATATGCCACCTAATTATAGGCTTCGTTATTGTTGTCATTACTACAAATAAATCATTTGCTCAAGATGATATTTTATGGCTGCATTATTTTAATCGCTATAAACTGTCATACAAGTTTTCTATTGATTCTGATGTAGGTTACCGTTTTTACTTTCCTGAAGGTGAAAGATGGCAAGCAAGAAGTGGTTTAAGATATGACATAAATGATAATTTTTATGTCAGAGGAGGTGTCATGTTTGTTGCGGGCGATGCCGCCAGAGAGGAGTTCCGTCCTTATCAAGACTTTGTGTTCAATTCAAGGCTAAGTATTTTCACTTTTACTCAACGTGTACGTTTTGAAGAACAAATCTTCTTTGATGGTACAGATACGCGGTTTAGGTTAAGATATAATCCTTCGGTCAAGTTTTCTACTTTCTTTGGATATTGTACTTTGGGTGCTGAACCCTTCTTTGTTTTGAATGATCCCAAATCTAGAGTAGCTTCTAACAGATTATACATTGGACTGACAAGGAAAGCGTATAAAAATGTTTTTGTTACCCTACAATATATCAATGAAAGAAGTTATACTAAAGCTGAATCCTCATTTATCAATGAATCAAATATGATAAGGGTAAAAGTATCACACACTATCAAACCTTTAAGAACTGGACCTCTGTTTGGTCGCAAGAAAATAAGCACCTAAACCAATTCATTAACAGTGATTTAAGAATCAATTTTATTTTCTGTAAATAGATTCTAATACTAAAAACATAGTGAAGACATTGGCGTACTATAGAGTGTATTTCAATTTATTCTAAAACACTTTAATGCTTATTGCTATGGACGATTTCTTAACATTCGATTTAGACGACGATTTATTATTAGAAAATGATGAAACTTCTTTTGATGAACTAGAAGATATAGAGGGTTCGGATTGGGAAGATCAAATCAATTCGCTAGAAAAATTTGATTTAGATATTGATGACGAGATTTAATCCATCTCATAAAATATCTCTTAAGGAAGGTTGTTACATCATAATGTGACAACCTTTTTGTTTACTTTTGAAATTTGACAGTCTACTGCAATTCCTTTCTTAGATGATGAACTCATACAGAGGGTAAATATTTCTTATTTAAAGGGTGATTTATTGTAGGACGAAATACGTGAAAATTACTTTCTTTTTATTGTAGTAACATTTAGTAATATCCTATTTGAAATGAAATGACACTTTAAAAATAGAATATTAAAAATGGTAAACAAGTACGTATTGAAATGCATCTATTGCATCCTTTTTTTCACCTCCTTTTCATGTATCAAACAGCAACATAAAACCGTTACAAAAGAACCTGTAAGTATCAATAGTATAGCTCCCGATAGAGGTTTGGCTGATCCGCATGTCATCATTGTCAATGATACTTTGTATACCATGTGCGGTCATGATAAAAGTTGGGATACCTATGGTGCTTGTGTGATGGACAGATGGGAACTTTGGTCTACCACAAATTTGATGGACTGGGAACATCATTTAAATATCCTACCAACTCAAACCTATATTGGAGATCATGATAATTGTTTTGCAGGAGATGTAGCTACAAAAGACGGTAAGTTTTATTGGTATTTCTCTAATAGAACGTACAGCACTGGTGTAATGGTGGCACCGTCCATGAAAGGACCTTGGAAAGACGCATTGGGCAAACCACTTCTTCCAAAAGGGCTCACAAAAACGAAATCTTATGATCCTGAAGTTTTTGAAGATCATGGAAAGCATTATATCATCTTTGGAGCAGGGCAATATTACATCGCTACATTGGGAGATGATATGATTTCTTTGGCGGACAAGCCTCAAAAGTTAAGCATCATGTTAGACAATGGAAAACGAAAGCCTACGGGTGACAAGCCTACTATTTTCAAAAGAAATGAATGGTATTACCTTTTCTGGGGTAATCAATACGGAATGTCAAAAACTCTGCATGGACCTTATTCCTATAAAGGGGAATATCTAGACGGTGGTCACGGAAGTGCTTTTGAATGGGAAGGACAATGGTATAGCATTCAAGAAAATCATGAAACAAATGCTTTCTACAGAGGGGTACAATTAAGACCACTTTACTTCAACGAAGATGGAACCGTGAAAATTCCTGAAGTCAACCTTGAATATCCACTACCAGGCCGAGTTTATAATTTTGCGTATTCCACACAAGGTTGGCAAGCAAAACAGGGTACAAATTTTAATTACAATAAAAAGGAGGCTACCTTATTTGGTAAAACTACTGAAAAAGGAGCGATCATCACCTCAACTCCTTATTTGCATAGTCCAATTTACCTTTGCAAACAGGTACGTCTAAAATTGAAGAAACACACACCAACACAACAAATGAAATTGGCTTTGTATAGCTATGAAAACCCTAAACGTTATACAAAAAATAATCCTCATAATGTAGACTGGTCTCAGGAAGAATGGCTCACCATCAATACATCAAATACAACCGACTGGCAAGAAATTATTATTCCTTTATCTGACTTTAAAAAGCATCAAAAATACTTGCATCAGATTGCACTTCAACCTGCTGCTGAAAGTAAAAATACACCTTGGGAAGTCAAGAGTATTATTGTAGAATAATTTTAAAAATATCAGTTCACCTCTAAAGGTGGGCTGATAAATATTACTATACTTAACAACATATATGTATGACTACTACTAACTTATCAGTACTACTATTCTTCTGCTTTATAATTACTAGTACTTCCTTCTGCCAAGATGTTGAAAGAAAATTACCAGACGGATGGGAAAATATTGTCTATGGTGGACGATTTATGGATCGTTTTGCCCCATTACCGAAAATTGAAGAAAAAACATCTGAAACTTGGGGAGCACAAGGAGTTAAACCTCGCTATATAAAAAACGGAATCGAAGATCCTACTTGGTCCTATTGGGGCGGAAATATCCGACTCCTAGAAGATAATAAATACCATCTTTTTGTTTGCCGATGGGCCGAAAATGCAGTCAAAGGGCATAAGGAATGGCAACGTTCAAATGTGGTACATGCAGTGGCTGACCATCGATTTGGCCCGTATAGTGTCGTCAATGAAGTGGGAAAAGGGCACAACCCTGAATGGTTTATCACCAAAGAAGGAAAATTTGTCATTTATGTAATCAAAGGGTTTTACATTGCTGATTCAGTAAATGGTCCATGGAAATATCATAACATCGATTTTGATCCTAGAGACCGAGCAGTAATTGAAAGACTCTCCAATCTTTCTTTTGCAAAAAGAGAAGATGGCTCAATGCTTATGGTCTGCCGAGGTGGTGGTATTTGGGTTAGTAAAAATGGTGTATCCACATGGTATCAAGTAAGTAACAGAAGTGTCTACCCCAAGGTAGAAGGGCGTTTTGAAGATCCCGTGGTTTGGAAGGACCACGTACAGTATCATCTTATTGTCAATGATTGGTTAGGAAGAATTGCCTGGTTCTTACGTTCTAAAGATGGCGTTCATTGGACAGTGGACGATGGACAAGCCTATCAACCGGGTATCGCTTTTTATAATGATGAAACGAAAGAAAATTGGTATAAATTTGAGAGAATGAAGGTGCTTCAAGATGAATACGGAAGGGCTATTCAAGCTAACTTTGCAGTAATCGACACCCTTAAAAAACAAGACTTAGGCAATGATAATCATAGCTCGAAAAATATCAGTATTCCGCTCAAAGTAGGACGCTTGATAACAATTCAAAATGAAAAAAGAATCGATGTAAAAACGAAGAAAATTATCCTTGAGATAAAAGCAGAAGAAGGTTTTAATCCTAACACTGATCTTGATTTATCCTCTTTACGTTTGGGAGCATCAGAAGAAGTCAACTATGGTAGAGGAGCAAAAGCTATTAAAATTCAAGCCAAAGGAAATAATGCAATCATCACTTTTGATGGAAAAGGAAACGGTATCACTAATGAGCATTTTGCCGCAAAACTACTAGGGAAATACAAAAATGGAAAGCTGCTCTTTGGGTATTCTCGTTTGCCTAAAGTTGCATATCAAGAAGCTCTTCTTTCCACTTTAAAACCTAAAATTATAAATGAGCATGAAGTTGAGATTGAAGTGCAGAATTTTGGTCAAGTCAATTCAAATAAAAGTAATATCAAAATAGAAACAGTAAGATATAACAAAACAATAAAATTGGGGAAAACTATCATTCCTCCATTAAAACCTTTCGAAAAGGTTAATATCAAAATCAATACAAAAGAGCCAATTTCAAGGGATAGTAAAAATAACTTCATCGTAACAATAGATGATGATCAAAAAACTGTTTTTGGTAATCTGAATACTTTATAAAATAAGTATTTAGCATAAAACGATTACATAAACCTTAAGGGAAAAGCTCTATTCCAATTCTTTCACCAAAGTGATTTTTATTGCAAATTTAATGGCGTCATTAGAGCTTTTCCCTTTCTAGGTCGTATCTATCTAAAAAATAGATCATTAATTGGCACAAATAATCTGTTCTATTTTTTATTTTCTTTCCAAATTATCTCGATCCCATTTTGATGTCTCTGCTGCTGCCTCATAAGTAGATTGCAGAAAATCTAGTAGCATTTGTTCGGGATTATCAGACTGTTGAACATCTCCATACTTCAAGAAAAACTCTCCCATTTCTTCACTGTAAAATGCTTGTTTTGGTGCTACTTTTTGGTTTCCAAACTCAGGAGAACTCGGGTAGGCATAAGCATAAAATGAAGGTACTGGAAAGTCTTTTGAACCTAACCAAAAACCAGCACTACTCACTTCTTTTGAATAAGCTTCTTGCATTACCTCTAATGGCATATTAGGCATTCCACCTTGATGTAAGGGAGCATCTTTTCCTGAAAAACGAGTAACGGCTAAATCAAACGCTCCCCAAAACAGATGAACGGGACTGCACTTGCCTATATATTGACTTCGGAACTTTTGGAAGGTACAATTGGCTTGCATTAATGCTTTCCAAATGGTATTGGCAGCCACTGGATCGTAAGTTTTATTCGTTGTATTTTCCTTGAAAGGAATTGCTGGTTCCATTTCATTTGGACTACCGTGAATTGTTACTTCTACTCCAAGTTTTGTGAGTTTCTCAAACAATAAGTCATGAAACTTTGCAACCGTCATGGATTGTAATGGAATAATTTCAGGTGCTTTTTGCGATGCAGTTATGATCAAATTATGATTTTCAAAATCAAAATCAATCTGAAAAAAACTCCCATTGAATGGAATCCCTTGAGTTGTAATACCATTTGGAGAAACGTATAAAGTCACATGCCATGAATGGTTCTGCCAAGGCATGGTTTTCAAACGGATTTTACCAACAATTTGAATCCATTGGTGTAGCGTAGCTAGTGTTTCTTCAATTTCTTGAAAATCGAGTACAGGCCATTGAGAATTAGTGCTTTTTGGGGTCATTGTTTTTGAAAAATTATTATTATCAATACCTTGAGTAAGGTATTAAGTCAAAAATAGATCATCGTTAATTCTTATTGATTTTTGGTGAGTGCAACATTATAAAACGTATGAATAGTCGATCTATTTAGCGTTTTTGAAGGAGGTCACCGCAAAGAATAAGTAATAAATAATTTTGTCTTAATACTTACCTACTAAGATAAAAATAATGAACGAATAAATAATCATGTCTGATCTTTCATTCCAACTCGACTCTAACCCTGAAGTCCTTCACATTTTCGAAAATTATCCTGATGCTGTTAAGCCTCAGATGTACCAATTAAGAACATTGGTTTTAGAAACCGTCCAAGAAATAGAAAGTATAGACACCTTGGAGGAAACACTAAAATGGGGAGAACCAAGCTATATCACAAAACATGGAAGTACATTACGTATGGATTGGAAAGCTAAAAAACCTCATCAATATGCACTTTATTTTCAATGTTCAAGCAGATTGGTTGAGACCTTCCAATCTGTATTTGGGAGTACTTTTCAATATGAAGGTAAAAGGGCCATCGTTTTTGATCTAGAACAAAAAATCCCTGTTCCTGAAATAAAAGCTTGCATCAAAGCAACTTTACAATACCATAAAGTAAAGGATTTGGTCACTCTTGGTATATAAAAAGGAATTTATAATTATGGGACAATGGAAATACTCGATTGCTCACTCTGATTCATACTATTAATGGCAAATAGAAAACAACAAATCACTCAAAATATCTGTTACACTGAACTAGTGTATGGGCGAATCAATAAAAAACTTTCAACAGATTTTGATCGCCAAGAAATTGAGTCTTTTCTTCTTGAAGTATTACAAGAAACCGATGAAAATGATTATTTAAAAAAGGGTAAGAATTTCTATATAAGTAATGTAAAACACAATGTTAGAATCACTATTAACTCCTATACATTTAGGGTAATTACTGTAGATCGACTCGATAAACTGAAGGTTTGTTTATAAAAATGCCCTAGCACTCACAACGAGTACCAGGGCAAAAATCCAATATCACAAATTATTCAATCTGTTTCTTTATCACCTGAGGAAACACACTATTTCCCTAATTGATTGTCCACCTTTGTTGCCATTAATAATTTAGCAGCATGTGGAGCAAGTTGTTTCACAGTGTACTTTCCTTCAAACTCTCCGATTTCTTTATCTGTCCAGAAATCAGTTAATTTAGCTCCTTTGATCAATTCTACATCCATATCAATTGGCTCTTCCGTCCAGTTGAATACATAGTAGTACTGTGTATCACCAAGATCAGTTACACCCACTTCTAATTTAGAGTTTTTAAACTTGGCTCCTTTACCTGTAGGTTTTAATAATTTCTTTAAGATTTTGAAATCCTCATCGGTCATTAATTCCGCTTTATCACTACCTAATGAGAAACCACCTACGGCATGGATAGATGTTAAGTGGAAGAACCACTCATCTTTTGTAATTTCTTTTGGATTACCACCAAATGGGCTGTCTGCTGTTTGTACGATACAATCAGGATCTGCATCCCAAACCTTTTCGTTTTGCCAGCAACGGCTTAAGTTTTGGATCGCTAATTTTCTAAAATTAGACCACTTTCTGTTGATATCAGCAGATGTACGCTGAGCAGTTACCAAACCTAATGAAGGCCAGATAGGAGCGTTACATCCTAAAACTACAGATTGGTCATCACATCCTTTTAAGATCGCTTCCATACCTCTTCTGTAGGCCTCAATACGCGTCGCTGATTTGTCGTAGAATGCTCCGTCTTGGATAGCACCCCAGTAGTTAGCATCTAATTTAAAGTAGTTTACCCCCCATTCTTCACGCATCGTTTTGATCACATGTGTTAAATGTGCTTGTACTTCAGGGTGTGTACCGTCTAAACAATACCAAGGTCCTTCTCTCCAACCACCAAATGTAACAGTGCTTGAGTTCAATGGTTTACCATCTTTCCCTTTTACGAACCACTCTGGATGCTCTTTGAATACTCTTGATTCCTTTTGTGCAATAAATGGAGCTACCCAAATAGCAGGTTTGAAACCTTTTGCAGCAATACCGTCGATTGTTTTTCTCACATCACCGTAAGCGGGATTTGGATCTAACCAATCACCCATATACGGTTGGTAACCATCGTCTAATTGGATGTACTCCATTTCAGGAACTTTCTTTGCGAAGATATCCAGGTTTTTCATCATGATTTCATCCGTAATATCCTCTTTGTAGCAATACCATGAACACCATCCAATAGGCATTGTTTCACTCTTCATTGCAGGATGATTCTTTACAATCTCATCCGACATCTCATCGTATAAATCACCTTGGTTTTCACCGTCAATAAAGATAAAGTCTTCTAGGTTCCAGCTTTCGCCTGGCGCCAATGCTAATCCTTCAGCATCAACAGCGATCAACATTTGATTTTGGTCATAAGCTATACGGCCAATGAATTTCTTACAAGAAGTAAAACCTAACATAAAGTTTTCTTCCTCATCTACATTGATGTTCAATAGACCATAAACCGTAGGAATATCTCTCAATTCCTTCATTCTATAGTGGTCTTTATCAGTGTTAGATCCTCTATTTTCGTGTTTCGCTAACGTACCTCCATTTTGGTGCAACATTTGAAAACCTTCACCATACACTGGAGAATCAGGGTTAATACCATGCTGCTCTAATGCGAAAATGATAACTTCTTTAGGGTTAATTACTTTGTCACTTGTATTGGTTAAAACCGTTTTACAAATGTTGCCTTCCCACTTTCTTGATAATTTGTAGTCACTTGACGGAATCACATTACCGTCTTTATCATCCAGTACCGAAGGAGATTTTTCTAATCTCTCTCTAAACAATTTGGCTTTTGCTGAGTTGTTATTCGCAAACTTTTGGTCTCCCTCTAGTTTTGTATTACCACAACCCCATACTAAAAAAATAGTAATAGCTGATAATAAAAAATTTTTCAACTTCATAAGTATACTTTTAATTATTGCTTGTTATTATGATAAAAAAATCAGAAAGTCTTATGACTTGAAACAGGAATGATGTTCTCATATCACCCTTAATAAATAGTGTCCCTTTCAATTTCATTTCATCATTATTGTTTCTTCGAAAATCAAAAATCGATTCTCTATGATCACTTTCACATGTTGATCTTTTTACTGAAGGCAATTTCGTGCAAAAAAGAATTCTATATCTTTCAAAAATTTACACTTTTATAAAAAACATATCTGATAACGATCTTTCTTTTGCGTTTTTATATCATTCAAATAATTAATAAAAGGATTTCGATTAAAATGAATACTAACTTTCAGTTTTGCTGAGTTGGTTTCTTAAAGTTGCAGGAGTTACTCCATACACTTTTTTAAAGGAGATTGTAAAGTATGAATGACTATTAAAACCAACATTATACATCACATCATATACCGAAAGGTCAGGATCTTTTTCGATCATTTCCTTCGCTTTTTTCAATCTAAATTCTCTAAGGTATTGCTTGGCATTTATTTCTGTTAATGTCTTAAACTTTCTATAGAACTGTATATAGGACATGTTAACAGATTCAGCCAATTGTTCAATGCTATAGTTATTATCCTTATAACCTTCTTCCAATGCAGCATTGATTTGTTCTAAAAACACCTCATCTTTTGATTGTATTTTTTCCTTCTCAGGACTCATGATAATTTTCTTCTTGAGTACCTTGGTTTCCTTCTCTGTTTGTAAAATAAGGTTTTTAACTTGCAGGGTCAGTATCTTAGGGGAAAAAGGTTTTGAGATATGAATCTGTCCCCCTTTTTCTAATGCCATCCTCTGACTTTCTAAATCAGCCATCGCAGTCAAGAAAATGATAAGGACATGACTTGTTTCTGAGTTGTTTTTAAGTTTATCTGCTAATTCATAACCATTCATCTTTGGCATACTAACATCAGTGATTATAATATCAGGTTGTTTTTCTAATGCTATCTTATAACCCTCTACTCCATTTTTGGCTTGATAAACTGTATACTCTTTTTGAAACAACTGATAGATCATTTCTAGTAGTTCTTCATTGTCTTCTACTAAAAGAACTTTCTTTTTAGTAGAATTATCAACAGGTGCTTTTTGCTCTATTTTACCTGTTTCAATTACTTCCTCGAGTTGAAATTCCGGTTTTTCAGATAATCCCATCGGTAAAGTAATTGAGAATGTTGACCCATCATTTTCCTTGCTTTTTAATTCAATTTTCCCCGAATGCAATTCAATAAGTTCCTTGACTAAATAAAGGCCGATTCCACTACTACCAAACTTTGAAGGTTTATGGTTCCCTTTATAGAAAATATCAAAAATTTGCTCTTGATCTTCCTCACTGATTCCAACCCCAGTATCTCTGATATCAATTTTGAGAAAGTCTTTTTCTAAATACATATGGAAAACAATTTCACCATTTTCTTTAGTGTATTTGAATGCATTGGAAAGAAGGTTAAAAATAATACGTTCAAGCACTGCCTTGTCAAACCAACCTTCAGCTGATTTTTCTTCTATACGAATTGAATAATCAATTTTTTTATCTTTAGCATAGCCTAAAAATGCTTCTGCGGTTTTTTGAATGAAGGGTACAATATCTTGCTGCACACACTTCAATTCCAGCTCACCTTTTCCTATTTTTCTAAAATCAATTAATGAATTTGTTAAGTTCAATAATCGTTGACCATTTATATTGATATTTTTCACAAAGCTTTTTAAGTCCGGATGTAACTTCTCATCGTAAGTCAATCTCTCCAAAGGTGTCAAAATCAAAGTTAGTGGAGTTCTAATTTCGTGGCTGATATTTGTAAAAAAAGTCAACTTAGCTTCATTGATCTCGATTAGGTGCTCTTTATCTTTTTTCTCTGATAAGACTCTCTTTTCCAAAGAAACCATATTGGCGAGGTATTTATAAATACCAAAAATAATAAGTAATACTATGATCACATAGGCAATAATTGCATAATTTGTCACATACCAAGGCGTTTCTACTTTTATCACCAATCGTTTTATTTGCTGACTTTCTACTCCATCACTATTGATGGTTTTAACCTCAAAAATATATTCACCTGAAGGTAGTTTTGTATAATTAGCATAACCTTGATCTGCTTCTTTTATGACCCAACCTTTATCAATACCATTCAACCTGTAAGCGAATTTTATATTATCTCGATTCCCAAAATTAATTGCACCTAACTCAAGCGTCAATTGATTCATGGTATACGGAAGTACTATTTCAGATGCTTTATAAATTGGCTCCGTTAGTATAAGTGTCTCATCATATTTTTGATAAGGTTCAATGATTTCGTTTTTCACTTTTACCCTTAATATCTGAGGTTGAGGTGCAACCAATACTTCTTGAATTTCCATAGGGTTAAAGATCACAATGCCTTTTATACCTCCCATCAGCATTGTACCATATTGGTCTTTTCCAAATGTATTTTTCCTGAAGTTATTTGCTAATATTCCATCTGAGACGGTATAATTTTTCTGAAGTTGTTCTTTGGCATTGTACATCACAATACCTGCATCTGTAGAAATCCACAATCGATTATTCTTATCCTCCATGATAGAATACACTACATTATCAGGAAAAGGAGTTACTTTTTCAAAGTGATCTATTTTAACTTCATTTTCAATAACTTTATAAAGCCCTGCCCCAAATGTCCCTATCCATAACTGCTTAAAAGTATCTCTATAAATGGTAAACACTCTATCACTTCCTAATGAATTTTCTCTTCCTTCCTCTGATTTATAAAAAGTAAGTTTTGAGAAATCTTTACTTACATGAAATAACCCTTTTTCTGTTCCAATAAGAATCCCCTTTTCTCCATCATTAAAAAAAACATTGACACTTTGATTTTTTAGTGAACGAAGTATATTGGTATGTTCTTCTTGCTTTTCAAAACGCAGTGTTAAGTTCCCATTAGATGTTATTTCCTTGATATTATATACAAATAATTCCTTTGCTGAATAAACAAAAAGTTGACCTCCAATAATTTCTGTAACCGTAATTGTACTCAGTTTCCTTGGAAACATTTCTATGTCTATATATTTCTCTTGTTTCAAGTCATAGACCTCAAGCCCTCTGTTTGTACCTAATAAAACAAAATGCTTGTATTGTTTTATACTGTAAACTGTCCTGTTAGAAAACTCTCTTGAAAAGGTCAATTGATCAATATTCTCTAGCTCAAATACCTCATTACTTCTACTGACACCATGCTTAAAACTCCCTACCCATACTCTTTTTTGAGAATCAATCAACATGCCTTTTACAAAATTAGAAGATATAGAATTTGGGTCTGACACATCATGAGAAATACCATGAAACGGTTTTTTGTAGGGATTTAAAATACTAATTCCTTGATAGTCAGTCGCCAACCAAATGACACCTAATTCATCAATCAAAATATCATTAATTCCATTTTCCGGGACCTGTTTTTTTACATTTGAATTATTAAAAAAAGTTGATTTTTTCGTTTTCAAGTGATATTGAATAACACCATTATACTGAGTAGCTACCCAAATATTATCTAAGGTGTCACTCACAATCTTATTGACCATTGGATTTGGGTTATCTTGGGTTTCAAAAGTAACATAATCCAATAATTGCATGATCTCCCAATTCAAATCAAAAGAAACTAGTCCCTTTTCTGTTGCGACATAAGACAATGTACCTTCTATATTAAATAAAAGGTCAACAAAAGAGGATCCATCTATATCGGCTACCTTCACTTCTTCAATCACTGTGAACCCTCCTTCTTTCTGTACTTTTTTAAGTACATATAAGATAGAATTGGTAAGGACGTAGTACCGATTGTTCGTCAAATAAACATCCTTTAAGTTTTGATTTTGGTTTAGAAAGTCCAATTTAACTTGTGTCACTATATTCGTATTTTTAGCTCTACTGATTTGTAAAACAGCATCAGAAGTGACTATCCATATAGTATTTTTGTCCAATTGATAAATAGTTTGAATTGGACCTAGTTCCTTTAATTTTTCATTTAGTTCATTAATAACAGAAAAAGTGTTCTGGTCTAAAGAATAAATCGATACACCTTTTTCAGTCCCTAACCATAAATTGCCTTGATGATCATCATGAATGATTTTGACAGAATTATCTATAATCGAGGTTGAATCTCCTGACAGGTAATTAAACGCTTGGTATTCATTTCCATCATATTTGATTAAACCATGAGGCGTCCCCATCCATATAAAACCATATTCATCCTGATAAAAACAATTTACTGTTTGATGATGAAAGCCAACGACATTACTAAAAACATCAAAATAACCTAATGTATTTGCTTGGCTTTTTAATGAAAAAAGTAGGATGAAAATTAAATATAGAAATGAACGGGTCATCATAAGCAAACAAAATGGTAATTGTAAAATAATATTTAGAAGTTATAAAAAATACAAGCAGTTGAATAATTAAACTCCTCTATTATTCAACTGCTAGTAATATTACCACACTAATGGAGCACTTTTCGCTACTTTGATTGGTTCTCCCTCAGTAAATAATAATAATTCAGCTTTTACATTGGCGTGGTTACCAGAAGAAAGTGTTACTATATTTTGTCCTTTTACAGCTTCAAAATTTCCTTTTATTTTCACTTCTGCCACTTCTTGTAAATTCCAGTTTTTGTCATAAATATTAGCCTTCTCTCCACCTCTGTACTCTATGTATTGCGTTGCCTTTGCTTGTAACTGAAGCGTTGATTTGACCGTGATTTTTGACTTTCCAATTTGAATTGATGGTTCCACTAACTCACCTTCGCCCATCATAACTCTAAAGTAAATTGAGGAGCTTGTGTCTCATAATTATTCTTCATGTATTTCGTCTCTCCGAAGAATAAGTTCGCTTTTGGCGTAAACATTCCATCTTCCTGCAACATATGGAATAGTTGGATGGGAGGATCTTTTTTCAAATCTTCCTTAATTGCATCTTTAGATTGTCTCATCATCTGAATGGGATAAATTAAATACTCCGATTCTGTCTCCCTCAATTCAAATCCTACCTTTGAAGCTAACCTATGTTTATATGATTCATGAGTCGCTAACATTTTATCTCTTTGTGCTTGTGTTAACTTACGGCTAGCATCTTTCCATTTAGGAAGAAGAGATAAAAGTTCATCCGTTCTACCATAAGCCTCTAACTTTTCTAAGGTAATTCCAAACATCGGGTCAGGTTTCAAAATAGAGAAGTTTCTACCATTATAAGCCGCTTGTGTACTTAGCATAAAATGGGCTGCTAGAAGATTAGATGCTTCTCTTAATTCGCTCTTATGTGTACGGCTATTTCTTTCCAAACGAAGTGATGCTCTAGCATGATTATGATCTCCTACCGGTGCAGTTAAAAACTTTTTCGTTTGATTTAACCTATACTCAATAAAGCCTGCATCCGGCTCTTTACCATATGAAGTCCGTGTCACTACAGGATGATCTAAATGCTCATATACGATTTGGGCAAATTTTCTAAAACCCCATTTCCCATCATAATCATGAATTTCAGCCCCATCAAATAGTGCATTTGAAACCTTACAATCATTTAATAATGATGCAAAATTTGTTGCTATAGTTTTGAATAGTTCAGAATTATTGTCAGGTACATAAACCATGTTGTAAGGCATCACAATACCTTTTACTTCTGCTCCTTTTTTATGCTCTGCTTTTTCAGTTGATTTGGCTTGTCTATTTTTTATGTAAAACTTCCAATTTCCGTTCTCTCCTTCCTCTACCTTAGAAACTTTAATGAGTTCATTATCGATTTTCAAATAGTCGAATTTCATAAAAGAGCGTGAAGGTTCCGTTACAAAACCTACTAACTGCTTCTTGGACGTAAAGTCTTTTGGCATTTTATACCACAATTGGTTGGGCTTAAAGTAAATTACTTTACTTTCCTCAAAAATTCCTTCTTCTAAGGTACCATCCACCCAAGAGGCTAATTCATCGGATAAATTTGGTTTTGTATACAATGGATCTTTCACACCAATACCACCGCTCACATAGTGAAGGTTAATGCTACGACCTTTCTTTCTTTGTTCCACAGAATATTTCCGTAAGTTTTCTTGGTTTCCAAAAATGCCATTCACGGCCCAGTTAGGTGTATCTTTTGGCCAGAAGCCTCCATGCCATATATCCGTAAATAGATTAATTGTAGTCACACCCGTTATTTCTAAATAACGCTCATAAAATGGTAACTCATCAAGTGTTTGTGGTGCAATATACATTACAGATTGATCCGCAAACATTAACTGCCAATCTGCTAACCATTTTTTTGCTCTTTCATAGTTCCATTCTCCTTCCACCACAGGATGAGGCATGTTCTCTTCACCCCAAGCTCGAATAATACTTTCATCCTCTGCTTCTGGTGATGATTTATAATACAAAATGAAACCTCCTAATGAATTCCCTTTATATCTTTCCCATAGATGTTCAAAGGCAACATGGAAATTCATTATTGCTCCTTTACTTTTCTCAATACCAGCATAATCTAAAGGAAGACCTTTAATTTCAGTCGTTGACACAATCAAAAACTCTAACTCCGTTCCAACTGGAAGGTCACCATAAAAATCTTTCAATGTAAACACTACATAAGTAGGCTTTGCTTGAATACTAAAAGTAGCGTAAAACTTCTCATCTTCAGTACCAAATACAAAGTCATCACCTTTTTTAAAAAGTTTTGTAAACGCTACTTCACCTTTAACAGGGATATTCAAGAAAAAATTCTTGGTACGATTTGCATTAAGTATTTCTGTTCCATCCGCTTTTATAAGGGAAGTAAACTTACCATCCTTACTTAGCGTAATATTATATCGATCTGTTTTGAAGACAAAATCTTCAGAAGGAACCTCTAGTTTTTTTGGTTTTTCTTGAGTAGATATATCCTGTCCATGTACATTAAGCTCAAATATCAAGGCGGATATCAGTATAAGTAGTACTAATTTATTTTTCATATTTTCTTAATTATGAATAAGTATTCTAAAAATTAGTATTAAAAAATTGTTGTTGCTAAAGCAGATCAATTCACAAGAAGTATATACTATCTACTTTATTTCTACTAACGGAAAGATACTTGCGGACAAAGAGGTTCATTTAATTGAATGCAATATAAAGATTAATTGTATTTAAAAACAACTCCTTTAACACACTGCAAATGAGGTTTTCAATCTCTACAACAATACTTTATAAACCAATTGATTTGTCTAACCAAAGGTAGATAGTATATAAAACCCTCAACCTTCAACTATAACCTCCTTATCGAATCCACTTAAATAAACTCATGAGTTTTCCCATGACTGTGTAAAACTGGAACCTCTTGCATTTTAGTAATTGTATTTCTTGTACTTGCAGTTAAAGATGTAATTTGCTTGCAAATTATTGGATAGCTCAAAGAAGAGTACCACAATCAATAGACATAATAAAGGATATTTCATTTCAATATTGAATTAAAAATTATTATTCAGATAAATCAAATGAAGATGAATCGCCATCTAAAATCCTTCCTTGATTTATATAGTATAATTTTAACAACAAACGGTATTTATTGACCATCTTAAATATTACATATTGTTTTTAATTTATTTAAAACACTGTATTTCAATTATATAAATAGTAACATATGAGTATGAATTTACAAGGATAAAGTTTAGGCTTATAAGGCTATTTTTATGAGAAAACTGTAATATTTGAAGATAGTCTATTAATCAAAAAAAGCCCACAATTGACATTTGTGGGCTATCCTTTCACTTTCTGAATGATTAATAAAGGTCAGGAAGGCTAAATGAATTAATATCTTCCCATAACCAGTTTAGCGTTTCAACTCTACCATCACCTTTAGTTTCTTTTTCTTCTGGTGTAAGATCTGGTAGTGTTACAATACTTTCTCTTAAAGTGTGCGTTGTAACATGGTAGTCTGTCACTCCTGCTTGGAAAATAGAAACACTATCAAAGTCACCCAATAAGTGATAATGACCTATACTTAACGTGTCTCCCTCATCATTAACAGTTACTTCTTTCCAACGTTTTTCAATGGTTCCAATTCCTGATACTGTTTTTTGAATCAGTACTTCAGAAGTTTTTCCATCCGTCGCTTCGGAAGTTCTCACAAAAACTTGATCAATGTTGGGGTTTTCTTCATCTTTTGAAGAACAAGAAAATGTCATTGTCACGATAAACAATAAACTAAATAAATTGGCTAAGTTTTTCATACTTTAATTATTAAATAGGTTAGATAAAAAAATAGACGAATCATGTGTTGTCTAATTGGTTTTCACTGCAATGCTAATAAACTCATTTTTCATTGCTAAGCGTTTTAATAAAAAAAATCATAATTTAACTTATAGTGTATTTTCAACGCTTAGGGAATTTTAATACTGTTTTCTATACTCTATTTTAATGGTAATTGAATATTTACAAATACTTCTCTCCAATTCCAACATCATATAAAACGCTCAAAAGGTAACACATATGTAACTCATAAAGTGAAAAGTAGATCTCTTCACCTAACTTTATGATTTCATCACAAATCTTTACAAATAGCTCAATAAACGAAGCTTTAAATATGTTTTACAGGACTAATATATAACATTTTCAAAGTAAAAAGTATTGAAAATAACCCATTTTTAAGGTGAATATTTTTTTGATTTTTTATATAATAGTCTTTAAGGTTATAGTTATAAATGTATGCTTAGTATGAAATATTTTATAGAGCTTTAGTTCCAAGCCTTCCTGAAAAAGTATACAAACATCCAAAAAAACATCTAAGTACTTCGACCGTCAGTACTATTACTTATACCTTAGTAATTAGTTGTCATTGCCTATAATTCCTTTTCCAAAGAGATGTTAATAAACCTGAAAAGCCCACATGGAATAATTACTTCCAATATATCACCCTGTGCTTTCAAAGTTTGATTACTCACAATGTCCTTTATCTCTTTAACTTCTCTCTGTAAAATCACTTTTGCGACTCTATCATCAGGATTAAGGTACCCATTGTCAATGAGAGTTAGACGAATATGCCCCGGAGAGGTTTGAACAGCCACCCAAGCTACATCGCCACTTTCTATTCTAATTGGTAATGATTTCGCCCCTTCTTGAATTGATTTTTCAATTTCTTTATAATAGTCGCTATTGGCGGGGTATACTGATGATCCATCTGAAGAAAGATAGTTTTTACCATCGGTGATATATTCTTTCAACTGTCCTTTGTACATGGGGTGTAAGTGATCTTCTAACTTTCCTCTTGGTGCTGCTTTATCTGCGAAAACACCTTCTTGTACTGGAGTGATTAACACAACACCATTGTGGTATTTGGGCATAAAATCTAATCTTCTTTCTTTATTTCCAGACGCATAAGTGGAAAAGTCATATGATTTTACAGGAGCTGCGGGCCACGTTCCATTCATTCGAGAAAATACTTTGGGATTTGCTTTTTCATGCTCCTCATCATAAAATGTAGTCCACTTTAAATTGTTACCTTCATCTAAATAATCTTTATCCGGCTCTTTCATACTTAGATGGACAGGATTGATACTTACCAGTTGTGATTTTTTAGGAACATATAAAACCCCTTTTTCGATCATTTCATAAAGCAAACTGATATATTGTTGATCTACAGCATAATTATTGACATACTGTGCTCCACTAGCCATCGCATACACTAAGTTTCTCAAGAAGTGATTAGGAAGCATCTGATGAGAATATTGTCTTAATCTGAAGTAACTTGCATTGTCTCTAGCTCCTCTGATTCCCCAGCTATCAGTAGCACCGCTAGCCCAAATCCCCAATTTACCTGCTACACTCAAGTCCATCATTTTATCTGTCGTTTCTTCCATTGATGGTACAAAAACATCGGCATATTCACCAGACAATAACTTGTCCCACATTTTTAAATAAACAATCCCCTGCCAAAAAGTATGTTTTGTTCTCACATAAATATTAGCATTTTTACCTTGTGAATATTCCGCCAATGGATATAAAAAATGTTGAAGTGTATATTCAAAATCGGAGGTATAATGTTCAAGTTCAGGGAAAATCATTACCGTTTTCTTTTGCTTCCCGCCTGCATCAATAATCTTTTTTTCTGTTTCTAAACTGATCATCATAGGGTCGTTGCCATGACCTCCCCAATACGCTATTCCTTTCGCTCCCTTATATAATGGTAGAATATCATTGAGTATCTGTTCTTGTGTTTTAGTATACTTTTTCCTTCGATCTCTACGCTTTTCATAAAAATCATTTCCAAAACCAGAACGATCCCAATTTTCAACATGAGGTAAGTGTTTGCTATTGAAGAAATAGGGCGAAGCCTCAGTTTGCTTTATTCTTTGGATTACCTCCTCATTTCCATCGTTTACTTTTTCAGTTAGAAAATATACATCTTCCCCTTTTCCATCCCATTTTGAAGATTCAAAAGTTTGAATTGCTTCTCTAAACTCTGCGGTATTGTCTAATATCTTACGGATCTTTCCTTCAGGTACTAAATTGGCAAAATCTTTTTTCCAAGACTTGTGATCTAGTTGAATAATATGAATACAACTTCCTCCACTTTGTGCACTTGCTAAAAGCAATTGATTGGACCTAACATCTTTCCAAAAATCATTAAACGAGTAATGACCAACGACCATTTCAACCTCCTCACCTGTAAAGTCAGTTCCGTAAATTAATAGACTTTCACCAAAGAGACTCAACATCTTTTTTTCTTTACCTTCTCCAATACTCACGGTTTGAGGGACCCTGTATCCATTTCTAGATTTACGAGTAAGTTTATTGTTTTTGAAATGGAAAATGCTTTTTGAAAAGTCTTTTAAATCAACCTTTTGTACAAATGAATTCTTAATCATGCCTGAAGAACCCATGTAAATTTCATCATAACCATCACCATCAACATCTTCTACTTTTAAATCCCCAATAGGACTTTTTGATTTTAAGATGATCGATTTAAATGGTTTTACTTCATTTGCTTTAAAGAAATAAAGGGCTCCTGATGTGGAATTCTGATTAATCGCACCAGCATGAATCAGTATTTCTTCGTTTCCAAATTGTGCTTTTCTTAAGAAATTCGTGGTATGTACTTTCTCCTGAGGATACCTTTTTCCATTATTCCCCCACCCTTTCTGAATCGAATAATCATAAGCAGAAATAGTCTTCAACTTTTCCCCTTTTGTACTGAGATAATACACATTTTTATCCATTCCGCCAGTTGCAATATAACGGCCACTAGCACCCTCAATAACGGTCACACTAATTAATGGTGTTTCCCCAGATCGAAACTTCCATTTCAACTTTCCTTTTTCATCCAGACAGTACAGATAACCATCTGCATTTGCTGCCAAAATTTCGTCATTCCCATCATTGTTCAAATCTCCACACCACACATCATGATTTGCAAAACCTGAAAGTTTATTCTTCCATTTCTGCCTTCCATCATAAGTGTATAACATGACCGTGCCTTCATAAGAATTAGCAACAATATGAGTTTTGCTTTTGATGACAGCAGTTCTTATCAGCGTAATGGTATAACCTGTCTCAATACTTGTTATACTGCCTGCATTAGATGGGAAAATTAAGCACATCAAAAGAGAGCTTAAAAGTAGTCTTCTGTATAAGTAATTCATTAATCTTTTCATTTGGTTTGTAGTCACTAAAATTGTAATAATTAGTTTCTAATGTGTGCGTCTCGATATTTTTATTGTCATTACGAATACAATTGAAGTTGCAATAAATAAGTAGAAATTCTAAATGATTAATACTTCTCCTTCCTTTCTAACGATTATAGTGTAGTATAATTTATAGTATTGATATCGGTATACGCTATATAAACGGAGAGGTACAGTTTATTTTGAGGGGTATTTTAAATTGAAATGAAATTTTTAATGAAAGATTACTTATATGAAACTAAATTTTAAGACCATCCTCTCATTGGTATTTATATTCTGTACTAAAAGCTGGGGAATAGCACAAGAAAAACCAAACCTCATTCTGATCATCACTGATGAACATAATTTTAGAACGATCGGTGCCTATAAAGAGCAGCTGATAAAAAAAGGGTTGAAAGAGATGGCCAATCCTTGGGGCGAAATTCCTGGCTTTGATACTCCGCATATCAATAGAATTGGTCATGAAGGGGCTATTCTAAACGGTATGTACTGTGCTACACCTTCATGTGCTCCTTCAAGAGCTTCAATGTTTACAGGGAATTATCCTCAAACTACAGGTGTAACAAAAAACGGGAAAGGTATTAATAAAAAGGCAAATACTATTGCAAAAGTACTCAATAATGAAGGTTATGTCACTGGATATATTGGTAAATGGCACCTTGCTAAAGACGATGCGAAACCGGGATGGCAACCGGACCCTGTCTACCACGGCTTTTCTGAATACAAGTACATGTTTAACAGAGGACATTGGAAAAAACTCGATTTTGATGGAGATCAACCCTTCATTCCAACTGAAAAAGCTGCTGTTGCCATCAAAACTGCCGATGAAGAAACTTACACAACAGATTGGTTAACGAATAGAACTTTAGAATTTATTGAAAGTCATCAAAAGGGACCCTTTATGTGTGTACTCAGTTTACCAGATCCACATACCCCAAATCTTGTAAGAGCTCCTTACAATAAGATGTACTCGACAAAAGATATCAAACTGCCAGAGACCTATTCTACTTCCGCCTTACGAAATGAAGAATACCCTGGATGGGTGACTAAAAAGCAACGTTTCAAAATAGGATATGATTCTACAAAACTCATCAAACATATCGCTCAATATCATGGTATGGTCAAATGTATTGATGATAACATTGGGAAAATATTCCAGAAACTAGAAGAAACTGCTTTATTGGATAACACCATTATTGTTTTCACATCAGATCACGGAGATATGCTAGGAGAACTCGGGCATGAAAATAAAGGGACACCTTATGAAAGCTCTGCAAAAATTCCATTCTTAATTCGCTATCCCAAGGCAATCAAAGAAAATACAGTTATCAATCATGCCCTTAATACTGCAGATTGGATGGATACCTTCTTATCACTTATGAATGTGAAGCATAAAAACTTCAATCCTGCTAGTACAGAAGGAAAAGATTTCAGTAGTCTACTTAAAGGTGAAAATGCCTCTACTTTTGAAAATATTACTTTTGTGCGAATTGATGGGTGGGTGGCAGCTGTCACCGATCAATATAAATTGATTTTTGATGCACAGCAGAAAAAACCTTGGTTCTTTGATTTGGAAAAAGACCCTGCTGAAACTGTTAACCTGTTCGATGAGAAACAATATAAAAGCATCATTTCTGAACTATCGTCAAAATTACTTGATTACGGTACTCGTACGAATGATGATATTGTCAATACAGAGAAAGTGAATCTTCAGATACGTAGTAATGTGCTTTAAGGTCAGTAAAAAACAGAATTTAGCTTGTAGGCCCACAATTAAAGTTGTGGGCTTTTTTTGGGGGGAAACCTATCCAGATTTCCATCATTACTTCAAGCAAAAAAATCATTTCGCTTGCGTCTTATAGTTGTATTTCTGTTTAACACATCTTTATGACAACGATCCATAAATCAACTGAATAAATAATGCTTTAGAAGCAGTCACATCATCATAAAAAAACAATTTCCACACACCATAATTGTATTATGATATGTGGAAAATAGAAATTAGTTTGACTTGATTTGAGCATCTACTGGAATAATCGGTTCGAAAGTAATCGAGGCCAAGTTTATCCAACCAGAAGCATCATCTGTATTCAAAGTAACCGAGATTGTTTGTTTACCTATTTTGTCAAAGTTTACAACCCCCAATTTTCTCTCTTTAAACACTCTGATTGTTCTCTTTTCAAATTTATTTTCAATCTTCATTTTGTCACCACTAAATGTTGGTACAAAGAAGTGTTCCTTGTCATTAATATTTAAAATACCTTCCTGCATATCCGCATCCTCATTACAAGTATACTTGATTTTAACGATGTACATTCCTTCTTTTGGCACATTCACTTCCCAAGTAGCCTTACTTCCTTTACCTTCCCACTTCTCAATAATCGGAACAGCGTGCCAATCACCGAAAATTTCCATCCAGTTAATTTTTGTTTTAGTACAGCCTGTTAAGACCGCTTCATGAGGCAATAATTTTGTAGTTAAACCTGTATTGAATACTTTATCAGAATTGATATTTGGCTTACCTTCAAACTCCACTACAACTACCGAAGCTACAGGGTCAGGCATTCTTAATGGTAAATTCATCATTGTAGACCCTTCTAAGTTTTTCACCAATACTTCAGCATTATCATCCATAAAGTACGCTTTTACCACCTTTGAATTGAATTTTGGAACGTAGATTTTGTTGTCTTTTGGCCAATCCTTGATGAATAAATACATTTTGTTCTCTTTTTGAGTCGCTGCAAATTGCGTTTGACCACCCAAGTACATTGATTCTGTACCATAAATTGCCTCTTTGTATTTTGAAATCCATGTACCTGTTTCTCTTAATATCATTGCTGATACCTCAGGAACTGAACCATCACCTTTTGGACCAATATTGAATAAGTAGTTACCTCCTTTAGAAATTACATCAATTAAACGGTGAGCCACTTCTTTTGGAGTTTTCCAGTTGAAATCTAATTTGCTGTAAGCCCAAGTATTGTTGTGTGTATCACATGATTCCCAAAGTCCGTCTACTGGCTCTTCAGGTATTTCATTATCACCTAACGTTTTAAAGTCACCTAAGCCTTGACCAATTCTACTATTGATTAAACAGTTAGGTTGGTATTTCTCTACTAATGCTTTTAACTCTAAAACCTGCTCATGTTTGATTGGACCTGGCGTATCGAAGAAAATACACCCGATATCACCATAGTTAGTTACCAACTCTTTTACTTGTGGAAGAGCCTTTTCGTTCATGTATTTTTGAACATCTGCCTCATCTGGACTGAATTCCCAATCATTACCAAATCCATTTTTTTCACTCCAGTCCAGCATTTGAGAATAGTAGAAACCAAATCGGAGTCCTTTCTTCTTACACGCTTTTGCCAATTGTTTGATAAGGTCCTTCTTATAAGGTGTATTAGAGATATTAAAATCACTTGCTTTTGAATCAAATAAAGCAAAACCTTCGTGGTGTTTTGCAGTGATTACAACATACTTCATACCTGCATCTACTGCTAATTGTGCAATCTCATCTGCATCAAAATTTACGGGGTTAAATGTATCAGCCAATTTGCGATAATCTTTTGTTTCGATTTTCGCTCTTCTCATGATCCACTCATTAATACCCCAATAGTGCTTGCCTTCATACTCTCCCCCTAGTTGTGCATACAACCCCCAATGAATAAACATTGCAAATTTTGCTTCTTTGTACCACTGGTGTTCTTTATGTGTCACTGTTTCTTCTTCCTTCTCCTTATCTTCCCCCCAAAGCTCATTCATCTTTTGCTGTTTCTTCTGTCCCAAAACAGTAAGGGACATGAAAAATAATAAGGCTAATATTACATTCTTTTTCATACTCAAGTTGTCTACTTTTCTATTTAAAAAAAAATCACACTACAATATTAAAGCATCGCAAGAGTAATTCTTTTACACAAATCTTGCATTCATTTATAGTTTTATATTTAATAGCGTTATCAGAGAAAAAGAGAAACATATTATATATAAAAGAGCAAAAAAACACCCTATATAATAAGTGCCAAGCCAAAATTATTTAATACTAATTCTATTTATTGTTTTGCGATTACATCCTTCAAAAAACTTTCAATAGAACCACTATTAATACGTTCTTTAGCGTTGTGCTCACAAAAAATAAATTAGAATTAACTATGATTTATTTTTGGCTTAGTACTTATCACTTTATTTGCACATTTGACTTTAGCTGTTCATAATTATTCTTACTTATTAGATGTTTTAAAGTAGAGTGTTCTATATTCAATGATCATAAAATATAATACAACATACATTTTCAGTACCTATTCGCCTATTTTAAAGAAATAATAAAGGGAATGTAAAATTTGAACATATGCCTTTTTTACGAATGATGTTAGATTTGAGGACATGATGATATTCATTGAACAATAAAATTAATTACTTTTGACGTTGTAGGTACTTTAATACTCAAATTGATTTTTTTGATTCCTATCTACCTAATTATTCCAGCGGCAGATTTTATACCTAATAGTATTTACAACTTATGTTCATAAAAAAAACAACTTATATATTCCTATTCACCTTACTGTTTTTGACTGTTAATAAAGTGAATGCTAATTCTCCTCATTATTTTGAAAGAATTACTAACGAAGATGGTTTAAATCAAAATACAATTGGTAGTTTACACCAAGATAAATTTGGTTTTATTTGGATGGGTACCCCCAATGGTTTGATCAAATATGATGGTAACTCTTTTATGACCTATCATCATCATACAGATGATAAAAATTCAATTTTAGGAAATTCTGTCAACTTTTTTCATGATGATTATAAAGGAAATATGTGGCTCTTTACTGAAAAAGGGTTTTGCTCATATTCTTATTCTACCAATCAATTTCATGAACTTAAAACACTCAATAAATACATTAGTAAAGAGGAATTAGTTGTCAATGTTTTTCCAATTAATGACTCTAAAAAGTTAGTTTTCACGAATAGTAAAATAATTTGTTACGATACTCAAAATAAAACAGTCTCGATTCAAAATATTAATATCAATAAGGCATTTGGTATTCAAAAAGTGATCAAGAAAGATAATCGTTTCTTTATTTTGAGTGAATCAAAAATCATCATTGCTAACCTATTAGAAGACAATCATCTCAATTGGCAGGATGTTATTGATAAACGTGATATGGGAGCTTTCACTTTCAAAGATATCTGTATCAATGAAAAAGAAAATCTACTCTACCTTTCAGCCAATAAAAACATTTTTGTATTTGATTTGAAATGGGAAAAGGTTAAACTCCAAAAAACAATTTTGCTCAAACTAAAGTCATTGGATGGGTATTTCAATAAAAAGTTATTCTACAACGGTAAGAATAATCTTTGGGTTGTATTAGAAGGAAAAGGAATAGTCAACTATAATTTAAAAACAACCGAGACTATTCATTATCAAAGTTCAAACCATAAAAATAGTCTGAGCAGTAACGTCATCAATGACATATTAATTGATAAAACAGGGCTGGTTTGGATCGCTACTGGCTTGGGAGGTATCAGTATCTATAACCCTTATAAGCAACCTTTTTATACTATCTCTAAAACCCTTCCTAAACTTACGGGCTTAACTTCTAATCATATTCAACAAATACTTATTGATTCTTATGAACACTTATGGGTGGGCACATCAAAAAATGGATTGAATATCAACACTCAACCTTTTAATTTAAAGTCGCTAGAGGACATTAAGTTCCGTAAACTGTTTGCCGACCAAGCTATTTTATGTTTAAAAGAAATCAACCAACAGGTATTTGTTGGGACTCCTCAAGGGTTATTAATTTTTGATTCAAAAAGTCAAAGGTTGATATATAACTCACACGAAAAAAACATACCCATTAAAGCTGTCAATGCAATTGAAGAAGTGAACGGAAATGTCATAATTCATTCTAATCATCAACTCTATACCATTATTTTAAACCATAAAAAAGTGGTAAGTGATCAAGTGCTTCAAATCACTGCATTAGAAAACTTAGAGAAATTAAAAACAGCTAAGATCTATCAAATCTATAACGATCAAGAAAAGGGTATTTTAATTGGTACTAATAAGGGCCTTTTCCATCTAGATCAACAATTGAAGAATCTCACACATTATTTTTCATTGAAAAGAAACCAAAATACTTTAGCCGATGATAGAATCAGTGCCATCTACAGAAGTGAAAATAAAGTACTGTGGATTGGTACTTTTGGGGGAGGATTACATAAGTGTATTGAAAAAGATGAGCGGATCATCCGATTTGAACAAATTTCTACTCAAAATGGATTACCAGACAATATCATAAATGCAATATTGGAAGATAAGAATAATAATTTGTGGCTCTCTACTAATGCAGGAATTGTTCAATTTGACCCCAACAAGCAATCCTTTAAAATATATACAATTACAGATGGTTTGGTTTCCAATTCATTCCAGAAAGGTGCCTACGATAAAGACAAATACGGGACTATTCTGATGGGGAGTAAAAAAGGTATTGTTGTTTTCAATCCACTGGAAATTAAAAATATTCCGATCTCCTATAACCCTCAAATTCTTGAATTGAGGGTGAATAATGAAGAAATAATACCTCATCATGTTTATGACGACAAGGTGATTCTCAATAACCCCATTTATGACGTATCTTCCATTACGTTACCCTATGATATGAATCAAATATCATTTGAACTTGGAGCTATTTATTATGGAGATAAAAACAACACCAACTTCACTTATCGCTTAACAGGAATTGATAATGAATGGGTCATTCAAAAATCCACTCAAAAAGATGTTAGTTACAACAGTTTGCCCCCCGGTGAATATATGTTTGAAGTAAAAGGTGACAATGTAGAAGGACTAGAAAACATGGGGATCAAACAACTCAAGATTTTTATAGAGTCACCTTGGTATACTAGCGTTTATGCTATTATTATTTATGTTATTATTACTTTCTTACTCTTTTTTAGCCTTTACCGCTATTTTTCAAATATGATTGTATTACAGAAAAAAGTATTAGCTGAAAAAAAAGATAAAGAACATTTACAAGAAATCAATGAGGCAAAACTTACTTTCTTTACGAATGTTAGCCACGAACTTAGAACACCTTTAACGCTTATTTTAAGTCCGCTTGAACAGCTAGCAGATGATAATCGATTAGCACCAGAATTAAAAACGTTTGTAGATAAGATTAATATCAATGGAAAAAGGTTGCTTAACCTGACCAACTCATTGATTAATTTTAGACAAATGGATAAAGGAAAGATGGAAATCAATTTGATCCATCAAGATATTATTCCTTTTATCAAAAAAACAGCAGATGCTTTTAATGAATATTCAATTGATAAGAAAATCAATTATGTAGTAGCCATTGAAAAAGAAAGCATCAGTGGATGGTTTGATAAAGCAGTATTAGAGCGTATCATTTTCAATATTTTATCGAACGCTTTTAAGTATACTGAAAAAAATGGAGAAGTAGTTTTCTCGGTAGATCAAATCGATGAACAGCTTGTCATTGTGGTAGAAGATACGGGGATTGGAATCAAGGAAGAAGATATGCATTTTATCTTTGAGCGTTTTTATAAATCTGACAATCACGATACCATGTTTGAAAGCAGTGGTATTGGGCTTTATCTTGTAAAAGAGTTACTTGAACTGCATAAGGGAGATATTGATGTGAAAAGTCGGATACATGAAGGGACAACTTTTACCATCACAATACCGGTTCAAAAAGAAAATGAAGAAATTGCTCTTCCGGTATCAAACTTAACAACAGACAAGAATAAGGTAAATTATGAGAACAATGATGCAACCAAAATTTTGGTTGTGGAAGATAACCCTGAGATCAGAGAATTAATTTATGACTTATTTCATCACAAATACCAAATCTACACGGCCAATGATGGAATAGAGGGATATGAGGTTGCACAAAAAGTACATCCTGACCTGCTCATTTTAGATGTAAATATGCCTAAAATGAATGGTTATGAACTCGCCGATAAATTAAAAGAAAACAGTACTACCAACCCTATTCCAATCATCTTCCTAACGGCAATGCTAGATCTTAATAGTAAGAAAAAAGTAATGGAAAAAGGGGCTCAATTACATATGGGAAAACCTTTCTCACCAAGTATTCTAGAATTACAAATCAATAACCTATTGAACAGAAAACTAGAAAAAGCAGAAAAAATTAAGATTGATATCAATGAAAATGAAGGTAATGCTACAGGGCTTCTTTCTGAGGATGAACAGTGGCTTGCTAAAGTTAAGAATGTACTTGAAGAAAATTATAAAGATAGTAACTTTAATGTGAATCAAATTGCCAGTAAATTAGATATGACTTATCTACAGTTTTATCTTCAATTCAAGAAAATTACAGGTGCAAAAGCAAGTGAGTACCTTCGAGACTATCGCTTAAAAAAGGCAATTCATCTATTAGACAATGATAAATCAATTTCTGTAGCAGAAGTCATGTACGAAGTTGGTTTTAATAATGCTTCGTACTTCTCTACTAAGTTTAAAGCGAAATACAAGGTCACTCCTTCAGAATATAGAAAAGGGAAATAACCGAGAAAAGAAATTAGGAATAAGGGATCAAAAGCTTACCACATTTTCGCTTCATCTAAACAAGAATTTGCAAATCTTTTAGAAAACAAAAAAGCATAGATTCACGTGAATCTATGCTTTAACTTTCTATGAAATGATAGTATTTACTTATTAACTACTAAAAGTATTTTTAACCTTTTTGAAATAAATTCTTTCTTCTAATATGCCGTCTAGAAGAGGTGATAAAACTGTCTAATTAACCTTCTTTTCTAAATTATTACATTACAAATGTAAGTGATCATGATACGATTATTTATCCTTAATCTTTCAATTTGTAATAATTTTATAGCAACATGATAATGTGTTTTTTAGTTATGATTCATCACCGATATCTGATATAAATTGAAAGCCCACGACAAATATCGTGAGCTTTCCAAAAAGAGAAATTTGATCATTTAAAGGGTTCCCATTTTTTGATAAAGTGTTTTGTCAAAAAAGTGTCACTATAATTCACTTTTATGATACTGATATTAGTTTGATCCTTTCTCAAATTCACCCTTATTTCATTCACTCACACCAAATTATTACATCAGCATGAAAAGAATGAGCTGCTTTTTATCAATTTCTAGCTGTAAAAGAACACGAGGCTTTTACCTCGCATTCAAAATCCTTTTACATTATCTTACACTCAATCTTAGGCTCTTCACTCCATTTGCAGTATTTACTCTGACCAAATAGATACCAGAACCCAATGCACCAACCTGAACCGTTGGATCATTAGAATTGATCAAGGCAATACCTTTCAAGTCATAGATCGTTACTGACTCGAATGCTTCTGTATCAACTGTAATCACTGTTGATGCTGGATTTGGATAGATTATCACTTTGTCAAGTGTTGGTATTGTATTTTGAGTCACTGCTCTAGAGTTAGAACTTGTAACTGTTCCAGTACTTATGTAATCAAAATACATGTAGCCCCAATGCTTATTGATGGTCACGGTATTACGACCTTCAATCACTTCAACATCGATCGTTTTTTCTAACCATGTGTTTGTAGGGCCTTCGAATAAGATGCTTCCTAAGGAAGTTCCATTGACATCCACATATTGGTTTTTATTGCCATGAGGTAAGAGATATGCAATCTTGATGGTTTGAGTTCCTGCCGTTGATGCATTGAAGGTCCAAGTGATTGTGCCTTCTCCTTGCATGTGAACGTAAGCACCTTCACTAGCCGATGCGTCTGTTTCTACAGTTACTGAAGTCAAGGTTGCATTTTCAGCTTCAAGAATACCTTCTTCAAACGGCACATCTTCTATAACAACCGTTACTTCATCAGTGGCGGTTAAGCCATCGGCATCTGTTACAATTAATGTAATCAGGTGTGTTCCTACTGACAATTCTACGGTTGGGTTGCTACCTGTCGCTATCTCTACTCCCTCTAACATCCAACGATAAGAAGCAATCTCCCCTTCTGCATCAGTACTTGCTGTACCGTCTAATGCAACAGTTTCCAATCCATCTTGATCACTATCACTGTCTGTCAATTGTTGATCTATGCCTGCATTCGCTACCGGAGGAAGGTTATCACTTACTGCACCTGTACAAACTGTCAAGTTCTTCAAAGCGTAAGTGACCACTTGATTCGGTTGGGAAGCGAATTCCAAATAAAAGGCTAGGTACACATTATTCACAGTTGCTGCTGCCGTGAAGTCAACATTGTAAGTATTGAATCCTGTTTCAAATGGACCTGTCACGTTAATACCTGATTGTATAATCTCTACAGGTCCTTCGTTATCGAAAGAAGAAATTAATGCAACATTCATAGCGGTAACTGCCGGAGTACTTGCTGCACTGAAATCAAAAGATAGGCTAACTGTTTCACCTTGAGTAATAGTTAAAGGAACGCCTGTTTGCATCATCCATATGTCCGTTTTACCCCACATTCTATGGCTTAATACTAACGCTCCACCTGCATTGGATAAACCTGAACCATTGTTCTGATCCGACCACTCATTTCCTAATGACCAATTCGAGGCCAAAGGAGTTGCGTCTGAAAGACATCCGGCTGGTAAGATTGTCACTTTCACATTATCTGAACTGCTGATACCTTGGTCGTTCGTGACTGTTAAAGTAATCAAGTGTTCTCCTACTGTTAATGCTACATTTTCTGTAACACCTGAAGCAATACTTTCTCCGTTTTCAGTCCATTCGTAAGCGACAATAGTTTGCTCACTGTCCGCTGATCCTGTACCATCCAATGTTACGATCTCTACACCGTCTCCATCATTATCATTCAAGAATTGGTCTGGGCCAGCATTAGCAGCAATTGATTTTGGAACGTCACCATACACTTCAAACTCATAAATGGAGTGTCCCCATTCTAATGCTCTTTGGAGACCGAACATTCTGATATGTCTTGTATTGACAGCAGGGAAAGTGATAATGTCCTCTCCTCCTGTACCTGCATTGTTGGTATAAACAGTATTCCATGACGCACCGTCTTGTGATACTTGAATCTCATATTGCGAACTGTATGAACCTTCCCAATACAATTTCACCTCATTAACGGAGTATTCCTGATCAAATGCTACCGCAATCCAGCTTGGATCCTCATACAAACTCGACCATCTTGTCAATTGATCCCCGTCATTTACACTTTCAGCAGTGTTGGCTCCTTCTTCCACTGAAGACGCTGTTACGGGCTGATAAAGTGCTAAGTTGCCCGTTCCAGGTTCGTTGACACTGACAATAAAGTCATATGCTCTTGATGCCGATGGCGATCCCGAATCAGTTGCCGTGACTGTTACCTTCACCTCTCCTGTAGCATTGTTTGCAAAGGCCAATGATAACATTCCGTTGCTGACTGATGGAAGCACTACATTTGCAGGAACTGTTTCTACAGTAAAGTTCATTGCCGTTCCTTCTGGATCATTAAAGACCGTATTTAGATCTGAATACCCTGCCAATGTTGATGCATTTTTATCTATTCTAAAGCTATTGATCGTACCCACAATAACAGGTTTGTGATTTCTATTTGGATCAATAGCGATATCAGGATAACCGTCAATTGTTTTAATACCGGCTAGCATGGCATCTCTATGAATTTCATCAGTGTTGTCACCGTCATCATAGGTTCTGTACTGCCATCCCCAAGCTCCAGCGTAGCCGTTGTCATAAAGAATTTTAAACAGATCTTCCTCTGCCACTGCACCCGGCTGATCTTCAACATAAAACTCACCAATTACTAATGGTTTGTCCAGTTCCCAATGGGATGCAGGGTGCACAAATGGAGAGTAAGTAGTGCCTGCCCAACTGTAATAATGGACTTGATAATAATCCAAAATACCCAATGCATCTCCACCTGCAGCGATTAATTCTGCATCAGAATAATAGTTTTTCTCCACCCCTGAAAAAATATCAGAATTGGCTTTGAAGGACCATGCACCATTGGTCACCTTGGCACTAGGATCTTCTCTATGGATCGCTCCTGAAAGTCTATTGATAAATCGTTGGATGGTTGCCATTGAAACGTGGTCTGTAAAGTCCCAGCCAAATTCATTACTCATCCCTTCCGGCTCATTGAAAATTTCCCATGATAATAAAGCCTCATGATCTTTCAAACCATTGACCATTGGAATCAATGCATTGTTGATATAAGCATCAATATTACTTTCTTCCTCCAATAGTTTTTTCGCTCTTTGAGATACTTCTATTGGATAATCTCTTGTATTCAACATATCAAACGACCATAAACACAAGTTTAATACTACATTGTGATCGTAAGCGATGTCCAATACATCTCTTAAATCTTGAATCATAGAAGGCTCAAGACCCGAAGTATAACCATTGGCATCTAATTCTGGATTGTTTGCGCCATTGATATGCACCCAAAGTCTCATGGAATTACCGCCTCTTGTTGCAAAATCTGAAATCGCTTGCTCGTAGTAGGCTAAGTTGGTGGTTTTCTCTCCAAAATCATTGGCAAAATTATACCATGCTAAGTTACCGCCGGATAAGAAAAGTGATTGATTGCCTACTAAAACTCTGTCCATTCTATTGGCATTAAATGGATTAACAACTACAGTCACCGACGTGCTGCCTGTTGCCCCTTTATCGTCCGTAACGGTTAATTCTACTGTATGTGTTCCTACAGCAAATTCTTGTGTAATGGAAACGCCTGTACCAATTTCAGTCCCTTCCATTGACCACACATAAGAAACAATAGATCCATCATCTGTACTTTCTGAAGCATCTAAAGTCACCATTTCTACACCGTTGTTATCTGCATCTGTCACTCTTGGTGAACTACTAACAGCTACTGGGTTTTGATTGGGTAATGATTCCCTTACTACAATGACCACCTCGTCTGTATCCGTGTTGCCATCCGCATCACCCACTGTCAGTGTAAATGTATAAGTACCTAAAGCCAACTCAAGTGACACGATTGCATCAGTAGAAATTACGCTATTTCCATCTGACCAAGCATAAGAAGTGATTGCAACATCATCAGTGCTTGCACTTCCATCAAGTGTAATAGTCTCCACACCATTTCCATCTTCATCGATAACGGTCTGATTCAACCCCGCTTTAGCCACAGGAACATCAATAGGAACTTCAAATGGTGGAAGTAATGTAGCAGGCGCACCATCATGTGTACTCCAATAATTTGATAACGTATCCGCAGCAGTGGCATTATACCACTCAGAATGTTCATTAATTCCAATCACATCGTAAGGTGCACCACCAAACCATAATAGGAAGGAGTTGAATTTCGTTTCAGAATCGTCTGCTACATATTTCAAAATTCCATCAATAGCGATTGCTGCATCTGCTTTTTGTTCCTCATCATTTAAAATATACTGTCCCGCTCCGGCATCTAACCACGCATTTCTATCCCATACATTAGGGGCGGCTAAACCTCTCCAGCCCATACCATATTCACCAATATGTAAAACCGGAATATCTTGTGGTGCAATACCAAGAGCACCAATTAATACCTCATTGATAAAGTTATCCTCGTGCCACAATAAGGCTTGTTTTACCTGATCAGGAGTAGTCATTGCACCCTCTTGAGCGAAGATATCCAAGGGCATATATTGAGATATTGTCATTTCATCTAACCCAGCGATATATCTACCAATTGCCGCTCTGTCTTCATTGGTTACACCGGCTCTATCTAAGAACTGTGCTTCAGGATTCAATTGCTGATTAGGCTCTATTCTCTCAAAGAAATCTTGGTGTTCTGGAATACTCAATAAGAGTTCAATATGATGACAGAAGTTGTGGCTCAATGTGATATGTTGTGCAACATCGCTATAGGTCGTTGCTAACAATCCTTCTACCTCATCACGAAGTTGTATCCATTCATTAGGGTAATTCAACATGGCATCCATTAATTCAGCCCCTAAATCAAATCGGATGGGCATTGTCGGTGCTCCTGTTTCTCGGATAGCTTCTGCTAGCATTTGAAGCCCAGGCAAAATGACCAATTCACGGTAGCCAATTGTCGGGTCTACCGGATCAAATTGATCAAACTTACCTCTCCAATCTTGACCTCCAGGAACGGTACTCCAATTATCTCTCGTAGCTCCCATCGGCATCGCATACTTGATCGGGTCAATATGCGGTCTATAGTTGATATAGTAATCTCTGCTTAAAAGCTCCTTGATTACCGATTTTTGCAATGCAATACTTGGTGTTTTCTCTGCACCTTCCCACTGTGTAATAATTCCCTCTTCGTAGGTGTTGATAAAATAAGTAGGGTTAATAGAAACATATTCAATACCCCAACTATCCATATTATCAATGTACGTTGAATAGTTTGTAAAATGAGAGACATCCCATGAGGTCCATAAAATACCAATTTTATTCGCCCCTTGAGTTGGTAGATCCGGGTTTTCACCATTGTCTCCACCATTATTTCCCCCCGATCCATCAGGAACACATTCATAAGTCGGCCAACCTTCACACACATAACCCGGAGGACAGTGATCATCAGAAGAGCAACTGATTGCAGCTGACTCAATATTGTTGGTGTTTTGGGCTTGTACCAGAGCGGTACTTACCCCATAAAGTGAAAGGGTTAGAATTAACCATTTCAAGATGCGTAACATCTTATTCATTTCAGACTTCATAGTAATACGTTAGTTAAAAATTCTTTTCAAAAGTCTGTATTTTCAACACTTATAAAGTGTAATTTTTTAAGGGATTGGGGGATATTTAATTTATTACACCTTATTGTTTTTTGGGGAAAATTATAACTGTAAAATGATGGTGCGTTTGGACGTTTTACTAAAACGTCCCTACAGGGTTCGTATATAGTTTATTACAAAAAAAATAGAGATATGTAAACTACATACCCCTATCAACATGAAATGAAATTTTTGCTACTAAAAAATCTATTCGATGAATTGTTTTTGTCTTCGGTATTCTGTGGGTGTTAATTCCTTATCCTGACGGAATACTTTGCTAAAATATTTTGGATCTGAAAAGCCCACTTTATAAGCTATTTCAGAGATGTTGTCTGATGAGGATAACAAAAGCTCTTCGGCTTTTTTGAGTCGTTCTTTTTTGATGTAATTGACTAGCGTTGTGCCTTTTACTCTTTTGAAACGGTTTAAAAGGACCGGTCTACTGACGCCAATTGCTTTTTCGATTTCAACGACATTAAATTCTGAATCAGAGAGTTTTGATTGTATAATTTCATCAATTTTCAAGATCAATTCATCTTCTTTTTGTTGTGTTCTTTCTTGAATCAATGCTTTCTCTTCTTTCACTTTTCTATAAAAGAAAAGATAGGTCATCAATGAAATTAGAATCAAAAGCTGCAATACAATCAGATAAATATTATAGATATAATCCTCTCTATTCTCTACATTAATAATGTAAATGGATTCAATAATTGTAGCAGATAAGAGAAGGAGAATAAAAGATTTAAAACCCAATTTTAATAATTCATTTTTCTTCATAGCTAGTTGGTTTATACTGTTATTTCATGGTTTTATTTGCATCATTTAATTTGTTGTAGGGCAGTGCAATGGACCGCCCTACCCACTATCATTTACATTATATTTCAAAGCCTAAAATTGTAATATCGTCTCGTTGTTCCATTTCACCTTGATGGATTCTTAAGACATCCAATAACAATTGATGTTGTCTTTCCAAAGGCATGCGAATGGTTTGATTGAGAATTTTTTCGAACTTCACTGAACCAAATTTCTTACGATCTTCATCACATTGGTCTATGTAGCCGTCAGTGAGTAAAAAGAAGCGATCATCTTTTTTCAATTGGAAATGCTGTTCTGTAAATTTCTTCTCTTTTTTACGTCTTATTCCTCCAATGGAAATCTTATCTCCTACCACTCTTTGCAATTCTTTTTGGTCTGAATAGTAGATGTACATTGAACCTTTTGCTGAAGAAAAGCATAAGTTTTTTTCCTCTCCGTCCTGATCAATTCTTACTATACTCAAGTCCATTCCATCTGTGTTTTTAGAATGCTCTTGCTTCAAAGCCTTTCGGATACCTTCATCCAAATGAATTAAGATAGAAGAAGGGTCTTCGATATTGTATTCGTTGACAATTTTATTCAAGAGTGACATCCCAATCATCGACATAAATGCTCCCGGTACACCGTGCCCTGTACAATCTACAGAAGCGATAAAAAGTCTATTTTTTTCATCTTTTACACTCACCCAATAGAAATCACCTGATACAATATCTTTTGGTTTGAATAAGATAAAATGATTTTGAAAGTAAGACGAAAACTGCTCTGTTATTGGTAAAATGGCCTCTTGCATGGTTTGGGCATAACGAATGGAATCAGTAATGTGCCTGTTTTTCTGCGTAATTTCACCGTTGGCCGTCTGCAATTGTTCGAGCAAGTTAGAGATCTTATTATTCTTATCATTCAATTCCATATTTCTCTCCGAAATCAATTTATTCGTGTTGGATAAATTATCTCTTTGCATCTCCAATTCTTCCGCCTGCTGCTGCACTTCTTCATTGATCATCACAAGGTCATTGTTCCTTTCAGCCAATTCTCTAGTGCGGTCTTTTACTGTCTTTTCTAAGATTTGTTGCTCTCTTTTATAAGCACGAACTTTCCATTTGTAACCCAAGAAAATACTCAACAGTAACACTGCAAAAACGAGTAATCTAAACCACCACGTTTGCCAATAAGGAGGCTGTATGATCAACAAAATTTCCTGCCCTTCCTCATTCCAAAGTCCGTCATTATTCGTTCCTTTTACTCTGAAAATATATTCCCCTGGATCAAGGTTGGTATAGATAGCCTCTCTTTTATCATCAACATAATTCCAACCCTTATCAAAACCTTCCAACCTGTAAGCATACTGATTTTTTTCTGGCGAAATCATATTTAACGCTACAAAACTGAATGTCAATACATTTTGATCATAGTGTAAACTGATTTCGTCAGTGATACTTATGTTTTGTTGCAATATAGTTGAAGTAGAATCCGGCTTGATTTCACGATTAAAAAGTGAAAAACTTGTCAGATAAACATGTGGTTTATAAGGGTTATTGATGATTTCATTAGGGAGAAAAGCATTGGCCCCATTATTCCCTCCAAAAATTAACCTTCCTGCCTTTGTCTTACAAAATGCCATTGGAATAAACTCATTGCCTTGCAAACCATCATCTTTTGTATAGTGCGTTATTTTATTATTCTTATTGTCAAATTTGGAAAGACCACTATTAGAACTTAACCACAATACCCCAAAATCATCCTCTAAAATTCCATGAACGCTATTACTACTCAAACCTTGTTCTTCTCTAAATGCTGTCATCAAGCCTTTTGAATAATGATTGATAGGCTGTTTGAGTTGTTGAGTTTCAATTTTATTCAATCCTCCCGCTGTACCAATCCATATATTTCCAACTTTATCTTCATGAACCGCATACACCCAATTGTGTGTGAGAGAATGACTATCTTTTGTGTCATTCATAAAGTTTACCCAACGGTTTTCATTAGGATAATAAACGGATAAACCACCATAAGTACCTACCCAAATCCAGCCTCTTGAGTCTTCAAAAATATTCAAAGTCCAATTACTAGAAAGCGTCTGATCTTCTTTTCCTTCTTCTCTTTTAAAAGTTTTGAAGGTCTCGTTTTCAGTATCAAAAATTGCAATACCGCCGCCATTGGTCGCTACCCACAATTGCTTTTTACTGTCTTCAAAAATAGCTCTCACATCATCATGAGGAAGGCTCGTTTTATCCCATTGACTATTCTTATAGGTCTTAAAAGTCTTTGTTTTTTTATCAAATTTCGATAATCCACCCAAGTAAGAACCTACCCAAATGTTGTCTTTATGGTCTTCATGAATGGCAAAAACAGCCCACGCTTGAAGTTTGGTAGGATTTCCTGTTTCTGGAACAAAATGTTCGAATTTATTCTTTTTAGTGTCTAAAAATGTCAGTCCACCTCCACTGGTTCCAAACCATAAATTTGTATGTCGATCTTCAAAAATAGCTTGAACGGTAGTGTGATTCAGACTGTTTTGATTCATCACTTCTCTCTTGTAAGTTTTGAACTTTTTGAAGTTCGGTTCTATGTAATCTACCCCTTGTCCGGATACACTACACCACAAGATATTTTGTTGATCATAATGTAAAGAAAGTAAGGCATTGCCAGCGATGGACTTATTGTTCAAGTCATTATTTCGGTAAATTCTAATGATCTGATCCGAATAACTAGACAGTTGGTGAAGGCCATCAGAAGTAGCAAGCCAAATATTCTGAAAGTCATCCATCACAATATCCTTAATACTTGGATGTTTCAGCCCCTGATTAACTTCTTGTAAATAATTGACTTTTTGAGTGGTTGGGTCAATCGCAAAAACACCATTTTGTAATGTCCCAATCAATATTTTTTTCGTACTTACAGGAAGAATTTTGGTGATTTTACTGGCTGTATTTTTTGAAAAATAACTTTTGTTTTGATCTACCGATAATTGTCTGAATATACCTCGGTGGGAATAATAAATACTGAGGTGAAGTCCTTCATGACCTATCCATATATTGCCATTCTTATCTTCGGCTAACGTATTTATGGTTGACAAATGTGGGTGTTGCTGATCTGCTAAATGATGACTGATCAATTGTCCTTTCAAATTAAATTGATAGAGTCCTGCACCTTTTGTCCCTACCCAAATTGTTCCTTTTTGACTTTGGAGAATAGAAGAAATTTCAAACGCAAATGCTTCTGTACCAAATGGCGAACGAGGTATTAATGTCCTAAAGTGTTCTCCATCAGCATTCATTATATGAACATTATGAGTAGTACCCACCCAAAGTTGCTGTTGGTCATCTTCAAAAATAACATTGATATCATTGGTCGATAATGACTTACTTTCCTCTGAAGAGGATCTATAGATTTTCATCTCATAGCCATCGTACCGGTGTAAACCATTTTGAGTACCCAACCATAAAAATCCCTTTTGATCTCTGTAAATATCTTTTACTACTTTGTTCGTTAATCCGGAAGCATCAGAGATATGTTGAAAAGATCTTTCTTGCGAAAAAGAGTGTTGACATAGAAGAATTAAAAAAAGAGTAAAAATAGAGTCTTTCATTTCATGTAATTTTTATAGGTGTGTAGTAGAACTTTTATGAGTTTGTTAATAGGAAAAGCATGCCTCTCAAAGAGAAGCAGCTTTTCAGTAATCTTATAAATTCTAGTATGAAATATTCAGAGTGTATTCAGATTTAGACTCTAAACCTGACACAATTTGTTTATTCTTTATCATCGTTCCATCTTGTTCCTCAATGGTTGTTGAAATGATTAAAGCAGAGCGTTCGGCATAGACCGTTTTGGCAGTTGAGGCATCAATCGTGATTTCATCATGTGTGCTTTGAATCACCGCTGAATAAGACTTTGCAGTACTTGTAATCTGCTCATCAAAGTTGATCATCAGTTTTACATGCTTCAGTGCACAAACGATATCTACTACCGTTTCTTCTCCACTATTTATTGTACACGCTTTTTCTCCATAATAATAAGGGGCATCAAAAGTGAAATAAGGCATTTCTTCCGCACTAAATGCTTTGACTGTATAATTGCCTACTGCCAAACTGATTTTTTCTGGTGCTTCTGAAATTTTCTCATAAGAAAGTACCACTTCGCCAGAGGCATTTTCCACTTTTAAACCGTAGTCATTGAGGTCTTGATTTGTTCTTGCATTTGATCCGAATTGCAATACTAACTGCCCTTCATTTAATTCTTTTTCTAACGTTTGCTTTTCGTTACAGCTTACTATTAATAAGCCTACGAAAAGTGTCATTACTATATTTTTAATGTTTTTCATCGGACTAATTATTTAATAACTGAAACTTTCTTTGATGTATTTTGCAGGCCATTCACACCGTTCACAATACCCTTACCCCAATCGGTCAATGAAGTACCTTCCCAATCCGTTGATAAGTCCAAATACTCCACTCCTCCTGAATTACCTTTCCAAGACCAAGCTAACCAACCAATATTTAGGCGTTCACATTCTGATAAAATATGCTCATACGGAATCTGAATTGGGTTTTCGGCAGTACCTCCGTGCTGGAATCCAAATTCACCCACAATCAATGGCAACTTCATTTCTAACGCTTTTTCCAAGTTAGAAGTGATCGTTGTTTCGTTTCTGTAGCTCTGATACATATGTACTGAGAAAAGAATATTTTTCTGCGGATCATTATCAATGATCTCTTGACCGTAGTCAAAAATTGGTGTCATATCTTGTCCCCAGCCACTTCCGTCAATCACTAATGTATGCTTCAAACCTGCTGTACGCATCATAGTCACGGCTTCTTTATAAGCATCTCTGTACGTGGTGGTTTTACCACTCCATTCGTTGGCGATGTTGATCAAAAGGATACTTTCATATTCTTTCATTACCCCTAAAATGTCAGGTCTTACATAGTATTCTGCCATTTTCAAAAGGTTCTCTTTACTTTCATCACCCGTTACATCATGTAATTCAATCATCGGCACCATGCCTTTCTCAATTGCAGTATTGATCATTTTTCTCAACTGATCCGTCTCCGGTACATTGTTCCATTGGCTCGGTACATAGTTCGTTTGCCAAACCATTCTCACTGTATTGGAATGATATGCCGAAATTGGCGTTAAAGCATTGATGGCTGTATTTCTATTTCCGCTGTCAAACCAGAAATGACCGTTGTTTACTCCTCTTAGAATAAACTCCATTCCGTTGGCATCGTATAGTTTTCCATTTTTTGTAAAGAAACCAATAGAGGTGTTATACTCTGGGCGAGCTTCTCCCTCAATCGGTGTAATCACTATGTCTTTGCTTCCTCCATCTAAAATTGTTTCATCTACAGAAATCACTAATTTTCCTGTTCCTTGATCGATGTCGATCGTCACCGCATAATGTGTCGTCGGTTGAATGGAATTGATTGTGATTTCGGAAGTCAATTGACTCTCTCCCTTACCAATTGTCGCAATTACAGAAAGGTTTCCACTTGATCTGAAATAACCTGCTCTTGTTTCTGTTTTTTCAAAAACTAATTCACCGAAAGAAGACTTCGCAACTGATGAGTACATTCCGAATTGATTTTTCACCAAATCAGAATAGTCTACTGTCACTTTAGAGTTTTGTAATTTACATTCTAAACTAGAGCTAGTTAATTGCTCTGCTTGAATAGAGAAATCTTCTGAAACTCCTCCATATTGAGGGTCGTCAAACCCAAACTGCGCGGAAGAATTGCTCTCACCTTTGGCTTTATACACACCAGAAGGTAGTTCGATTGCTTCGGGCACCGTTTCAATGGAAGCATAAGAAACTACCGTCTTTCCCTCCGCGTCTACAATGTTAACTTTCACTCCGCTTCCTTCACTCTGTAATCTGAATGCAGTCTTTTCTTCTACATCCTCATTGATCGTTACAGCCAATGACAAATTGCCATTCTGTACGACTGGATCTGAAGGGGTGTCTTCTGAAGAACAGCCCATCAGCCCTACTAGAAGTAATAATAAGTTAGTAATCATTTTATGTTCCATAATCAAAAATTGAATTGTAATTTTCTATTTTGTTTATCTTAAAAAGTAGCATTGAGATGCTTTCCTTAAACTGGTTCAAGTCTTAAGCTGTAAGCGTGACTTGGACCTAATTATATGTAAAAAGTCTGTTGACTTTTAGGTCTATTTTCTTTTGCTATAAGTCTACAGACTTATCACAAAATTCAAGCACAAGTGACGCCTTCGGCTAAACACTTGCGCCAGATTCAAATTTGAAAAAACTTACGTTAATCATTCTACAGAGAATCCATTCTCCTACTTACAATCTCCTTCACTTCCAATACACCAGCTCCTTTTTTGTGGATTTTCAGCGTGCAGGTTTTGATTTTGTCAGCAGGCAAAGTGATTGCTCCTAAATCCAAAGTACCCCAGGTTTGTTCTTTGGCCTCTTGCTCTCTCATCACTCTATCTGGAGTGGGTAATGCTATAGGTTTGAAATCTTTCTTGATTTTCTTTTTGATGATTTGATCACCGAATGCCACCTCAATCATATCTCCTTTTACCGCTTTACCAGCATATTTTAATGAAAGATTAAAAGTAGAAGGTTTTACAATTTCGATTGGCCATTGGATCGATGCATCTCCACTGACTAAGAACCAGTCATGTGCCCAACCATTTTCGTTGGCTTTAAATTTCAAGTCTCCTTCTCCACTACTTTCATGAACTGCTAATACCACTCTTGGGCTTTCTTTATAACCCATCGGGATTCTCAAATCAGCAAATCCGGCTGAAGTGACATCAGCATACCACGCTTCAAAAGCTTCTTTCATTTCCTTTGCTTTCTCCGGAAATTGTTCCTGTAAATCTTTCGTTTCTGAAGGATCAACCATCAAGTTGTACAAGCCTGTTTTACCGTATTCGGTTGTATATCTATACTCTCCCTCTCTGACTGCTCCTCTTTCTGCTGTGATTTCAAAACCCGTCATATGGGTGTAAAGCTTTCTTGAGCGAGGTGTTTTATCTTCTAATAAATAAGCACTTAAATCAATACCATCAAACGCTACTTCGCTTGGCTTTTCTACACCTGCTAACCCTAAAAGTGTTGGCATTAAGTCGATGTGTGCCGTCAAAGCACCTTTTTGTTGGGGTTTGATTTTTCCTTTCCATTGTAATGTACAAGGCACCAACGAACCTCCTTCGTGGATGGATGTTTTTCCACCTCTCCATGGTCCATTATAGCGTTCACCTTGGGGGCCATTATCCGTTAAGAAAACAAGAATGGTATTTTCTTCCATGTCGTTTTCTTTCAAATACTGACGGATTCTTCCTACGTTATCATCAATGTTTTTACACATACCATAGATCGTCGCAATTTTCTTATTTTGCTTTTCACCGTATCCAAAATCAATGTCTTTGTACAAGTCATAATACTCATCACCTACTTGGTAAGGCGTGTGAGGAGCATTTAATGGAACGAATGCGAAAAATGGTTTTTCTTTGTTTCTATCAATAAAAGCTAAAGTAGAATCGGTCAATACATCCGTGATATAACCTTTGGTTGGAATCATTTCTCCATTGTATTCCAAAGATGTATCAAAGTAATTGCTCCAGTGTCCTGAAGTAAATCCTAAGAAAGTATCAAAACCTTGTCCTTGTGGATTTTCAGGATAATGTGCTCCATTGTGCCATTTTCCAAAACAACCTGTAGTATAACCCGCAGATTTGAATGCTTCTGCAATTGTCACTTCCTCTGACCTCATATTTTCTCTTCCTCTTGTGACAAAAGAAACTCCTGTTCTCAAATGGTATCTACCTGTCAAAACACTCGCACGAGTAGGAGCACAAACCGGACTTACATAAAAACGGTTTAATACTGCACTTTCGCTCGCCATTTGATCAAAATGAGGCGTTGAAAGGTGTTCATTTCCAGTGAATGAAAAATCTCCCCAACCTTGATCATCTGTCAGAATCACAATGACATTGGGCGGTGCAGTTGGTGTTTGCCCATACACCTTCGGGAGGAGTATGAGCAATATTCCACACAAAACACTCATTGTATTTTTAATAGATTTCATCATCATTATTGAGCGTTTTCAGCAATCACTTTTGATGTTAACCCGTTCATTTTCTTTGCATAATCATCAATCACTTGGATAGTGGATTGGTCTTTATCATATACACCGTACCATCCTTGTGGTTCATGTGGAGGATCTCCTAAGAAATTGTCTCCTTTCTTCCAAAATTCCTTCGGTCTTGGAGGTCTTCCTTCACCTGAGTAAGCCCAGAAATTCATTCCATATATTGGAGCATTTTCTTTGGCTAACTTGTATACTTCATCAAAGACAAAACCGTAGTATTTGTCTCTCCAAACTGTCGTGGCATTTGGTGAGTAATCATCATTATCACGAGCGATTCCAAACTCCTCTAATACTGATGGCTTACCTAATGCTTTTGCATCATTGACATGTTTGTATAAATATTCTCTTACTTTTTTCTTCGTCTCTTCAAACTTCTCTTCTGGTTTTGCAGGATCATACCATCCCCAGTTTTGAGCCCAAATATGAATTGTCACATAATCAATGTCTTTTACATCGCTATCTTTCAAAAGATTAATTCCAGCATCTGGTCCTGGTGAATCACCTTCCGAACCAATAGAAACTAAGTGATTTGGATCTAATGATTTGATCAAAGCAGATGTTTTTGTAATCCATTTATGATACTCTTCCACTTCGCTGTAACCTCTTGGCTCATTGGCCAATTGCCAAGACATGATGGTAGGATCCTCTGTGTATTTTACTCCTGAAACTGAATTTGTTCTTGTGATCAAGACTTTCAAGTGATCATCAAACATTTTTGATGCTTCTTCATTGGCATAAAACTGTTTAGAATAATCCGTGAACTTACTCCATTCTTGAGAAATTTGAGGATAAGGTACTTCTCCTTTTCCTGCCCACTGCAAGTACTGTGGCATACCTCCTGACCAAGTCCAAAAGTTGTTCAATACCATCACTGCTTTCATCTCTCTTTTTCCCATTTCATTTAAGAAAAAGTCCAACCCTTCTAGCACTTCTTTATTGTATTTTCCTGGAGCAGATTGCATTGTTGGATGCACTTGGAATGCTTGGTTTTCATCTCCCTCAGAAGACGCTAAGATTCTCAAGTTTGTAATTCCCATCGCCTTCATTTGATCCAATTCATTGATCAAACGTTGACGGTCTCCTAATTTTTCCATACCGATATTCATACCGTACCAGTAATTGGCACCCATAAAATAGTAAGGTTGACCATTCAGCATTAAGGCTCCATTTTCTATGGTTACAAAGTTGTTTTTAGCGGAGTTGCTTTGCTCCGTGGTTTGCTTTACACATGATACTCCCAATAAGAGCACGAATAGTAATAGTGTATTTAATCTTTTCATTTCATTCATGTTTTTAGAACTCAGATATTTTGCACACCATAGTTTTAACCATGATGTACAAAATTATTCTATGATAATATTTATGTTGTCTGTGCTAATTGTATTTTCTCAAAGCGTTTGATCCCTTCTATACACGCCCTGCCATTATGATAAGGCGCTTTCCAAGGACCAACTTTATCTTCTTCCAAATTAGGAACGTTGTTTTCGTCCACTCTCCACCACCATTCTCCAAATTCTTTATTGATTAAATGGGCTTCCGTGTATTTCCATAGTCGATGTGCCGCTTGCAAATACACTTCATTGTCTGAGTTTTCATAAGCATTGATAAAACCTACCATGGCTTCAATCTGTGGCCACCAGTGTCTATCCGTGTCTGTAATTCCTGAAGGATCACCTTCATTGACAATTGCTCCGTCCTCTGCTATACCTTCTGCTAAAGTCACTTCTGCTATTTTGACTGCCACTTCTTTTACTTTCTCCAAAAGTGTCTCATCACCCAATGCTACAGCCGCTTCCTGAATCAGCCAAGCCCCTTCAATGTCATGGCCATAGCTGATTTCATCTGATTTCAATGTCCATTTTTCATCAAAGAAAAGTTTGAAATGATAAGTATCGTTGTCTAAGATTTTATCCAAGAATAATTCAATTAGATTACGAAGTTGTTGTCCTACTTTTTGATTTTTTGTAGCGATGTATAATGTCGTATAGGCTTCTAAAATATGTAAGTGTGTATTGTTTGTTTTCTTTTCGTTCTTGTCTTTCTCACTTAATCGTAGGTCTTCCATCAACACCCACTCTTCTGTATATGCTTCAAAATAACCATTCAACTCTTTATCAAAAGAATGCTCTTCAATGTCTTGAAAAATATTCAAAGCCAATTCCAATGGCTCAATGATCCCTTTTGCCAATGCGTATTCTGAAAAGGCATAGATCACAAAAGCATTCGCATAAATCTGCTTCTTTCCATCTACTTTATTTCCTAAATAATCGACCATCCAAAACACGCCACCATTTTTCTCATCTAAGAAATTTGCCTTAATATACTCATAAGCATAATCGCAAATTTCCAAATATTTTTTATCTCCTAACTGACGGTATGCTGACGCAAAAGTCCATAAAATTCTAGCATGCATAATGGCACCTTTGTCCGCTTCTGCATTTACTTTATTATCATAGGAAATCTGACCATAAAACCCTCCATTTTTGTGATCTATGGTTTGTTCTGACCAATATTTTAATATTCCGTCTGTCAATTCTTTCTCTAATGCTGTTTTGAACGAGTCTATCATTTTTATCAAAAATTTATGGCTTGTTTGAAGAAAGAAGGAAGAGTCAAAAAAATCTCTCCCCTCTCCATATTCTCTACTAAATGTTTTTCTGAAAATGCCTCTAAATAAGAGGAGTTATGTTGTGATTCATGAGGACGTTTTAATAAAACGTCCCTACTTTACGCGAATCACACTACTATTTTGTACCCTTTATTTTGGTACTTCACTCTTACTTTAAACTGTTTGTCTGTTTGGAATTGTAAGTCCCAATTCCTCTATCATTTTTTCATTTTTCTCTACCATATCATGAATGGTCTGCACTGAAGTTACCGAACGATAACCATCTTCTGGTGTGTTTTTGCAGTAATCCACCAGTTGATCAATTGTTGATGTCGCTACATGCATTCTTGTATCTGATGATGCATAATAGATTTTTACTTCACCACTCTCATCTGCAATCCATCCGTTGGCAAAGGCTACGTTAGATACGTCACCTACTCTTTCTTCACCTAGTGGAGCGATGAAATGACCAGCTGGACGATGTGTTACTTTTGTCGGATCTTCTAGTGAAGTCATGAACATATACAATACATAACGAAGTCCAGCTGCTGTGTTTCTTACGCCGTGTGCTAGATGCAACCAACCTTCGGAAGTTTTGATCGGTGCGGGACCTTGGCCATTTTTCACTTCTTTGATCGTATGGTAGATTTTTGGCTCAATTACTCTTTCCTCTTTCACTTCTGCTTTCTCCATCGAGTCTGTCAATCCCCAAGCGATTCCTCCGCCTGAACCTGTATCAATAAAACCATCTTGAGGTCTTGTATATAAAGCGTATTTTCCATCTACAAATTCCGGATGCAATACAACATTTCTTTGTTGACCTGAGTAAGAAATCAAATCTGGAAGGCGCTCAAAGTTCACCAAGTCTTTTGTACGAACAATTCCTGCTGCCGCTACTGCCGAAGAAGTATCACCTGCTGGAGCATTAGGGTCTTTTCTTTCTGTACAGAAAATACCATAGATCCAACCATCTTCGTGTTGCGTTAGACGCATATCGTACACATTTGTATCTGGCTCTTCTGTTTCCGGCATTAATACGGGCTTATCCCAAAAACGGAAGTTGTCAATACCATTATCGCTTTCTGCTACTGCAAAAAATGACTTTCTATCCACGCCTTCTACTCTTACCATCAATACATATTTTCCATTAAAACGAATGGCTCCGGCATTGAAAGTGGCATTCATACCAATACGCTCTTGAAGATGAGGATTTGAAGTTTCGTTTAAATCAAACCTCCAATATAATGGGGTATGGTCTGCTGTAAGTATAGGGTTTTCGTATTTAGTAAAAATACCATTGTAAGCATCTGCAGGTTGATTTGTTTTACTTAATAATGCTTCTTGTTTTTCAATTAATCCGGTTAATTTCTCTTTAAAGTTCATTGTATTATTCTTTATTTCTTTTTGTCTCTTTTATATGTAATTGTTAGAGCGTGCAACATAGTTAAAACTATGGGCAAGTGGTAAACCAAACAATCAAGACTGAAGTCTTGAAGTTTGGCAACGTAGTCAACACTAAAGTGTTGATGGAGTATTTATTCCCAGCTCATTCTAAGTTGCCTGTCTGTTCATCTAATTCGCCTCTACTAAATCCTTATCTTCAATGCTATCTGGTACTTTCGGTGCTTCCTCAGGAAGTTTGTCATACCAATTTTTCTTTAAGATTAAAGTGGTAATGATCAATATCGCTCCGGTTGAAAGAATACCCATTTCTTCTTTGATCACAATGTAAAGTGGAAGTAATGTCAGCATTGATTGCCATACGATTCCGATCACTACATTGAACATATCTTTTTTGAAATCTTTATTTCCTTCAAAGTTTGGATCGTGTGCCATCACTTTACGTTTGATTGGCCCCCAGAATCCCCAAGGTTTTACGGTCTTGTAGAAATTGATCAATGTCTTTTCTTCCGTTGGTTTCGTCAGCAAAGTACCTGCTACTGAACCGATCAGTGACACTGCAAAAAGTACAGGGAAGTAATACAGTTCTAATGTTTCTTTAAATACTAATGGGAAGATCATTGAAGCGGCAATACCTGCTGCCATTCCCCAGAAGAAGCCATGACCATTGAATCTCCACCAATGCCATTTCAGGAAGTTGGCCGCAATATATCCGCCATATAATGCAGACACAATCCACTGTAATACAGAATTAATATTTTCAACATACAAACCTATGATAGTACTGATCACTACTACCGCTGCAGAAATGATATAACTTGCTCTCATTTGTAGTTTACCACTTGCTTTTGGATTGATATATCTTAAGTAGATATCATTGACTAAGTAAGCGGGTGCGGCGTTGACTGTTGAGGCAAAAGTGGACATAAAAGCTGCTAATAAACCCGCCAATAATAAGCCCATTAAACCTGATGGGACGAATTCCTTGATGGCCATTGGTAAGATGTTTTCAAAATCAAAACCACTGCCCGCCTGATTGATGTCTCCGCTGAAATAAACAACAGCTAAAATCGTGAAACCACCAATCATCAAGTACCTTGGCAAGAACATTACCGCTGATACGAAACCACTCATTTTTGCCGCCTCTTTTGGTGACTTTGTGGATAAGATTTTCTGCATATCAAAGTTTGGTGCTGGACCTGCCATTGAAGCGAAGAATCCTTTGAACAACATCATCATAAAGAAGATAGAGAAAGGTGTGAAACCATCGCTTTCCATTTTTTCATTTACAGAAGGAATGTAAGCCGACCAGTCCATATCCAAATCATAGTTGAATAATGGCGAATCCCATCCTTCGGGTACCATGCCCATCAATGTTTCTGCATCTACTTGGTTCATTGCAATTCCTGCAATCACCAAAGCAGAAACGGTCATGATTCCAAACTGCATTACATCCGTCCAAACAATGGACAACATACCGCCCATTACTACATAAAAAGTTGCAATGGTAGTGAATAAAATACCGTAAGCGTAAGGTACTTGCTCAGCCGTTAGTTCAAATGGCATAAACTGTCCTACATACGACCATGGAATGAAGATTTCGATGAACTTACCAATTCCAATAAATCCGTAAGACAAGAAGCCAAGACAACTTAAGATGGCAAAGAATACCACTACCATATGTGATAGCTTTCCTCCTGTACCATCACCAAAACGAGTTCTGATCCATTCCGCACCTGTTAGTACGTTTGATCTTCTCAACCAGATTGATAAATAAATCATTAAGAATATCTGATTGAAAGCTGGCCATAACCATGGTATCCATACGCTTTTCAAGCCATAAACAAAGCATAAATACACCATCCACATTGTACCCGAAATATCAAACATTCCGGAAGCGTTAGACAAGCCCAACATGTACCATGGCAAAGAGTTACCTCCTAGGAAATACGATTCCATGTTTTTGGAGGCTTGTTTTTTCAGATAAATACCAATCACCACTGTTGATAGCAGATAAAGCCCAATAATGATCAGATCTAAGATTTCGAGTTGCATAATGAGTTCGTTGATTAATTCTCTTTCATTTTCATAAAATCAGACTCTAAGAGGATACTAGGGTCTTCCGTAAATTGGATAAAGTCTTTAGCAGAAGAATGTCCTTTATAAGGTACATAGAAATGATCTCTCTGCTCTTTTTGATAGTTGGCGTTTCTCCAAAGCATCACATAAGCGGCTTTTTTCGTCCATTTATTGTGATTTAATTTTGGAAGCAATTTCTGCGTAAAGAAAGTATCGTCTGTCACTGCCTCTAAACCTGATTCGGTGAAGGCACAAATTTTACGTTTCTCATCAGCAAGCTTTGCTACAATTTCTAATTCATTGATGATCCATTGTTCCCTTGCTTCATCTGCATATGATCTGAATGCACCATAATCATCAAATCCTAAAACATCTACATACTCATCACCAGGGTATCTTTCTAAATATTCCTCTTGCGTTTGGAAAGCATCAGTAGAGTACACATAAATCAAATGGTGAATCTTCTTTTTATCTCTTAAATATTCCACCGTAAATTGCCAAAGCGATTTGTAATCTTCAATCGAAACATTTTTACCACCCCACCAAAACCATGAACCATTGTGCTCATGCCATGGTCTAAAAAGTAATGGAATTTTCTCTCCGTTCACTTCCAAATCATTGACAAAATCGGCGAATAAATCCAACTTCTTGATAAAGTCTTTATGGTATTTTCCACCTTTCAGCATTTCGTGCACCACTCTTGTTGTATCCCAAGAACTTGATTGTTCTTTTAAGTTGATCATGTGCCAGCTTAAAGTAGTCACACCTCCTCTAGCATATGCTTCTTTAATGTATTTTTTGATGTCTTCGAAAAGCACATCATCCAAATTCTTTTCGTTTCCAATTTCACCCATATCCCAGCCATAAAGCCCAGGATAATCACCAGTGACCTGTTTGACATCAGAGTTATTGCCCCACCAATGGTAACCATAAGCCAAGTCATCTTGATGTCCAAAGATTGTCTGCCCGTTTTGAGAAACACTATTTAATTGTTGGTAAAGCGCTATTGTCGCTTTTGTTGCTTTCTTATCATTCGGTTTTGGATCTTCATTCGTATTGGTAGCGTTAGTTCCAATAGAGAAGAAACCATACAGAAAAGAAATAAGTAAAATCTTTTTCATTATCGTATAATTTAAAAAATGCTTTAACTGTTCTCCCTTGCTGCTGGAGAATAAAGTTTGTTTAGTTTAGACAATAGGGACGAAAACATATCATCTCGTCTGAGGATGATGTTCGTTTTACGTTCCTCCAACACTTGATCCGCCAAATCCCAGGAGTTACATGGTTTTCGATAATTCCATTTCTTGGTCTTTGCTCTGTCTACCCAATAATTGGGTCTTTCCACCGGAAACGGTTTGATGTAGTTTCCAGTCCAACCTCCAAATTCTGGGTGATTCACATTGATATTGGAATCAATCAAAAACATGATAGGAATGGCTTCCTCAAGGTTTATTGTTTGTATTTTGCTCTCGGTCAAATATTTTCCCAAGGCTCCGTAGTTAATGACATTGTTGTAATATGCCGTGGGTGCTTTACCCTCTGACATTCCTTTGAAGGCCCAGTCGTTCTCAATCCACCATAAATCTGTAAACCTTTCAAAGATTTCTGTTCTTCCCCATCCGTTCCAGTTTAAGTTGCCACAAACATCCTCGTTGGGAGGTTTGATGCCTGTTCCTACAGAAATTACTCTTATATTTTGAGTAATGTCAGGGGCAAGAAATAATGCTTCTTTAATCGGTTTCATACTTCCCATGACTAATATGTAAAGAGGTGTTTCTCTATTTTGTCTTGAAAGACGTATGATTTTCTTTGTACCTGCATCCTCTCCTTTTACTATAAGTTGTTGGATGGCGTTAGGTGCTGGAAAGTTATTTTCTTGGAAAGAATGTGATGGATTATGGAAATCTTCAGCATAACATTTTAAGATACTTTCCAATTTCTTTTCTCCATAAATGTTAAATTCCTCCATGACTACTGATTGAAGTCTAACATTATTTAGATGCCATAATAAATAGATTAAGGCATGCTCATCAGTAGTAGAAAATGATTCATTATTGATATCGGTAGTAATAATCACATTAGGAATGGTCTGTACACTGATATCCTTCTTCTGCTCTACAGCAGTACACCCTTGAATAAGGGAGTAGGATAAAATTATCAATATATAAGTGTACATTTTTTCCATAATCAGATGTGATTTTATTTCATTTTCCGATAATCATATTTCAAATGTACTTGATACGGTTAACGAACGTTATGGAGATTTTTAAATTTGATGATGACATTGGAATTCTACTCCTTGGGCCACTATTGTTAGTTTAGGTAAATTTTCATCAAAAACATACGTAATGTATATAAAAACGAATATTACAGGGTATTATTCTTACACAAAAGTGTATATTTATGATGTTATTTTAATCTCCAAAAAAGGTCTTTTTTATCATAAATATTGAAATGAATATTACTTATTTACTCAAAACACCAAACCAAATTATTACCTTTTGGCCCAACAGGACTCTTCCATAAATTGCAATCACATACTTTTGGAGCACTCTTGTAGTTTTAGGGGTAAATTTTCATCACAAAAGTCATTTTTTTACCTATTTGAAAAATCATGGTTGATGAAAATATATTTTTTTCAACGCTTATTTGTCAAAAATCAACCTCTGATTAATTAGTGTCTACCCTACATTTGTAAACATAACGCCGCGGTTATTACTTATTAATGTTCAGCTAAACATATTTAGATTGAATAACAACTAAACAATAAAAAATAGTCATGCAGATCTTAAAGAATTTTTTTCTGCTGTTCATCGCTATTACATTTTCAATGAGTGCGTATGCACAGGAAAGAACAATACAGGGTAGCATATTAGATGAAACAGATAGTCCTCTTCCGGGAGTAAATGTCACTATTCAGGGAACAGCTATTGGAACAATTACGGATTTTGATGGTCGTTTTAAATTAAGTGTGAAATCAGATGAAACAGTATTACTTATTTCCTCAATTGGGTACAAAAAGCAAACGATTACAGTAGGTGCTCAATCCGATTTCAACATCAAAATGGAAGTCGATTTAGAAGAATTGGATGAAGTAGTAGTTATTGGTTACGGTACCGCTAAGAAAAGTGACGTAACGGGATCAGTTTCTACTGTTAAAACCGATGAACTAACAGTGATTGCCACAGAGGATGTCAACAAAGCCCTTCAAGGTCGTGTACCGGGTGTACAGGTGACGAACTCTGGAAACCCCGCTTCTGGCTCTAAAGTAAGAGTAAGAGGTATTGGTACCATCAACAACTCTGATCCTTTATATGTAGTAGACGGTTTCCCGATGCAAGACATCTCTCACATTGCACCTCAAGATATTGAGTCAATGGAAGTCTTGAAAGATGCCTCAGCTACTGCAGTATACGGTTCAAGAGGTGCTAACGGTGTAATCTTAATCGCTACGAAGACGGGTAAAGTACAAGAAAAGCTTACTTATACTTTCAATGCTCAAACGGGTGTTAAGCACGCTTCAAACAGAATTGAAATGGCAAACGCTTCTGAGTATGCTCAATTAGGACTAGAAGCCAACAGATTTGCCGAAGGTACAGATGAATTCGAACAATTAATGTATGTAGCCAATGGTAACTATAGTGGTACTGACTGGCAAGATGAATTATTAAGACAAGGTTCTTTCCAAAACTACAATTTTGGTATTAATGGTGGTTCTGAGAAAAATCAGTTCAACTTCTCTACTTCTTATGTAAAGGATGAAGGAATCTTAAAAGGTACTGACTTAGAGAAATTCTTTGTAAAATTCAACAACACACACAAATTTAATGATTGGTTAAACTTTGGACAAAACATTGCCTATACGCACGCTAATTACTCTTTAACGAACTTGAATGACATTTATTCAAGTCCATTGACTCAGTCTTTATGGGCTGACCCTATCACTCCTGTTTATAATGCAGATGGTTCTTATGCTCGTTCTACTTGGGCTTATAACAGTAACCCCGCTAGAATGGCAGAACAAGAACAATACAAACGTTCTTGGGACAACAGAATTGTTGGTAACTTCTCTTTAAATGCTAAAGCCACTAAAGATTTGACGTTGACATCTAACTTTGGTGTGGATTACAGAAACCAACAACAAAAGCTTTACTTACCAGAATTCTTCGTTTCTAACGAGGAACAAAGAATGACTTCTCAATTGGATGAGAATAGAAACAACAAGTTTGACTGGGTTTGGTCTAACTATGCGAACTATTCGAAAACATTTGGTGATCACTCTGTTGGTGGTATGGTTGGTATGGAAATGCAAGCCTTCAGCTATAACAACATTAGAGCTACAGGTTATGACGTTCCTTTCAATGAAAACATGAGATACTTAGGAGCAGCAAAAGGATCTGATTACTTCGCTACTTCGTCTCAAGGAATGAACTCATTGATGTCTTACTTTGCTCGTGCAAATTATAGCTATCAAAACAAATATTTACTGACTGCTACATTTAGAGCAGATGGTTCTTCTAAATTTGCTGATGGAAATCGTTGGGGCTTCTTCCCTTCATTCTCAGCAGGATGGAATATCAAAGAAGAAAACTTCTTACAATCATCAGATGCCGTAACGCAATTGAAATTAAGAGCAGGATGGGGTGAAGTAGGTAACCAATCTTCTGCAGGTAACAATGACTATGTATCAACAGTGACAAACAACTTAAGATATGTAATCAACGGAAACGTAGTCGAAGGTAGAACACCAACTACACTGTCTAACCCTGATTTAAGATGGGAATCTGCTCAAATGGCCAACGTAGGTATTGATGCTGGATTCTTCAATGATCAACTTACATTCAGTGCTGAGTACTTCATCAAAGACACGAAGGACATGGTAGTTCCGCAGCCCGTTCCTGATTATGTAGGTGCCAACTCTCCAAACGTGAACGTAGGTACTATGCAAAACAAAGGTTTTGAATTTGCTGTCAACTACAGAAATGTAGAACACGAAGTAAAATGGAACGTGGGAGCGAACATTGCTGTCATCAAGAATAGAATCACAAACCTTGGTGAAACAGGACACATTGACGGTGGTTATATTGACAAATTAGGTTTTACAACAAGAACGGAAGAAGGACAAGAAATTGCTTACTTCTATGGATATAAAACAGATGGTATCTTCAGATCTCAAGCAGAATTAGATGCTCACGTTGATGCTGAAGGAAATCCATTACAACCTAACGCAGGTATTGGTGATGTTAGATTTGTGGACGTCAATGGCGACGGTGTGATTGATGATGATGATAAGATGAACTTAGGTTCTGCTATCCCAACTTTCACTGGATCATTCAACATCGGGTTAGAGTACAAAGGATTTGATATGAACTTATTCTTCACTGGTTCTTATGGTAATGAAGCTGCAAACATTCAAAAATTCTGGATCGAAGATTCAAACGTTCAGAAAAACCAAACAAAGAACTACTACGACAACCGTTTCCATCCTGAAAACAACCCTAACGGTTCAATGCCAAGAGTGGTATCAGGTGATCCAAACAACAACCGTAGATTCTCTGATAGATATGTAGAAGATGCTTCTTACTTAAGATTACAAAACGTACAGTTAGGATACAGTTTCAGCCAAGACCTTTGTCAGAAGTTACATTTACAACGTTTCAGAATCTATGCTTCAGTTGACAACTTATTTACGCTAACAAACTACAGCGGTTACGACCCTGAAGTTCCAGACCACTACGGTGATCCACTAGCACAAGGTATTGATATTGGTAACTATCCACAATCAACTACTTACTCATTAGGCTTGAACGTTACTTTTTAATTAGTTGAAACTCAAAAAGTAGAAAGGAAATGAAATTCAAAAACATTATAAATATATTAGCATGCTGCGGTATGCTTACCCTCGCAAACAGTTGTTCTAGCTTCTTGGATCGTGATCCACAAGGACAAGCAGTAGATACTCCAGTCTATTATGATGACCCCGAAAATGCACAAATGGCAGTAAACGCTTGCTACCAAGCCATTGCTCAAGATCAAGGTGTAGTCGCTCACATGCAAGAATGGATGTTTGGTGAAGTAATGACAGACAACTCTTGGAAAGGTGGTTCTGATTTTGGTGACATGCAAGACGTTCAAATGTTGAAAGAATGGACGGCTGTAAACATCAACGGACCTTCACACTCTGCTTGGAAAACATATTACCAAGCCATTCATAGAGCTAATACAGCGATCAAAGGTATCAGCCCTGCCACAAGTTTTGATGCAACATTAAGGGATCAAATGGTAGGTGAAGCTTTATTTATCAGAGCTTATAGCTACTTCTACTTAGTACGTTTGTTTGGTGATGTGCCTTTATTCACAGCCCCTGTCTCACCTGAAGAAATTGGTGCTGTAGGGAGAACTCCTGTTAAAGACGTGATTGCTCAAATTGAAGAAGACCTAAAAATGGCAGCTGATATGATGGGTAATAAATCTGAAATGGAAGTAGGAAGAGCAAGTTCTGGAGCTGCAAAAGCTTACCTTGCTAGAGTAATTATGTATGATATTGGTATCTGGAAATCAAATGATCATACTTGGCAAGAAGTATATGATTTAACAAACGAAGTCATCACTTCTGGTCAGTACTCATTGGCATCAAACCTTGCGACAGTATTTGAAAAAGACGGTGAAAATGGTTCAGGATCTATCTTCGAAGTACAACACACCACCTCTAATACAGGATGGGCAAACAACAATACAGGTTCTACTTCACCAATCCTTACTGCACCAAGAGGTACTACAGATATCAAAGGTTGGGGATGGGGATTCTTAAACCCAACGCAAGACTTAGTTGACGAGTTTGAAGAAAATGATCCTCGTTTAGATTGGACTGCAGGTCAAAATGGACAGTTTGCTCATGGTATTGCTCAAGGTGTGGCAGAATCACAATTCCTTTCGGGGTATTTCCCAAGAAAAGTATTAATGGATGCAGCTTTACGTCCAAATGAGCAATCGGATAACCCTCAGAACCAAAGAAAATTCAGATATGCTGATATTCTTTTAATGAATGCAGAAGCGGCTTATCACTTAGGAAATGAAGGCATTGCTCGTCAGAGAGTAAACGAAGTACGTGCTAGAGCTAGAAACATGTCTTATCCAAAAGGATGGAATGAGGGTGCAAACGACTATCCTGCAAGAGACAATTCTAGTGCTCTTCCAGATGTCACTGCATCGGGTAATCAATTGTTGGAAGCTATTCTTCACGAACGTAGAACAGAGCTTGCTTTAGAGGGGCTACGTTTATGGGATCTTCTTAGAACAGACGCTTACGTTAGTGCTCTTCAAAAAGACAATATTGGTTACAGAGATGAAACCAATGGTGCTACTGTAGTATCGAATATGGAAGCTAAAAAACTTGGAGGTGTTCCAGTTCTTCCAATTCCTGCAGGTGAAGTTGCTTCATTCGGTTTAACGCAAAACCCTGGTTACTAATACTATTGGTTTACTTAAAAGAGATTATTTATCATGAATATTAAAAATAAAATACAAAAGGCTTCATTAAGCATAGCATTCTTCGGAATGGTATGCGGAATGAACTCTTGTACAACTCAAAAAGAGTACAGTCAATCTAACGATATTGATTATCCACAACCAAAAATTGCTGATACTGACCTTCAAAATCCTACCGTGATTGGTGAGCCTTTCATGATTTTGGGTGAGAATTTCAAAAATGCAAGAGTATACCTAGGTGAAACGCCTTGTTCTGAAATTACAGTAAGTGCTACTGAGGATACCATCAAAGCCACTCTCCCAAGAATCTTTGATATATCACACCTTAGAGTAGTAAATGCTTATAAGCAAGAAGTATTTTCAGATACTACTTATGCTCCTGTATATCCTTTGACTTCCAATGTGGAATACCCTACTTACATTACAAGAGGTCAAGTATTTGCGATCAAAGGAACGAACGTTGACTTGATCTATGAAGTGATCATCGGTGGTCAAACCATTGAAGTAGACGGTTCAAATGCCAACTCTTCTCAAATCAATGTATTGGCTCCAAGTCAATTACCAGACGAAGTGACTATTAAGGTTTCTACGTACAATGCAGACTCTAATGTACCGGAATCGGGATCTATTTCAGTGGAAGATGCAGGTGAGTTCTTTGATCCTGTAGAACCTGTAGTTTTATTTGATTTCGAAGACGGTGTAAACCCTTACGAACCAGGTGATGTGACGCCTGAAAATGGATTAGACGCTGGTAACGGTATCTCAAAAGGTAGAGGAGATCATTATTTAACGGTAAGAAAAGCAGATGGTGACGGTTGGACTTCTTGGATGGGACAATTGTATTATGATACGCCAATTGATCTTGTGACTTTCACCGATCCTCACTTAAGTTTCCAAATCAACTCTGAAACTTCTCAAGGTTATTTCCAATTACAAATTGGTCAGAATGGTAACGATAACGGTGCTGATTTCAAAGCAAGCAATACTGGTAATGATGGTGACAATTATGTATTCCGTGCTACAAATAACGAATGGCAATGGGTGACTGTAAGTCTTAAAGACCTTGAGCTTTCTGATTGGGGTGGCGGATTAGACAAAGTGGATATTAAAGGAACTTTAGATTTCGTAAAACTATCATATAAACAAGGTAATGGTGCAAACCCTTACATATTAAACCTCGACAATGTAATGATTACTGACGGTCCTGTTGTTGTTGCAAATGAATTGGAAGGATTCGAAACGGCTTCTTACATCTGGGACGATAACGGTGGAGGAGCTACGCACAGCATCGATGGTGGAGACATGAAAGCTATCACTGGTGATCACTACCTTAACGTGCATTTAAACGGTGCTACTGGATGGAACTGGACAGGTGCATTGAAAATGGATAACTCCAACAACCTAGACCTTTCTGGAGTTACTGATCCTCACCTTTCTTTCTGGGTAAACACTGGTAACGCAAAGGGTAACCTTCAATTTGAAATCTTCCAAAATGACACAAAATTTGGAGGTAATATCAACACTGAAAATTACTTTGTGGAAACAAGTGGAGAGTGGAAGCTTTACACTTTCCGATTGAGTACTATGGCATGGAGTAACTGGGGTGGCGACGCAGAAAAACCCGACTTCACTGGTACTTTAGACTACATCGCTTTCGGTTTCTCAACTGGTAATATTGATGGTGAACGTTACGAAGTGAACGTTGACGGTATCATGATCACTGACGGACCAATGTTCTAAACGATTTATTTCATTAAAAAGTGTGAGGCCGATTCTCTTGTAGGGAATCGGCCTTTTTTGTGCCCTTCATTTTTCCTTACAACTATTCGGTATAAGCACAACAGAAAGTTAAAATGCTTTATTTGCTTATATTATAAAAAAGCATGAGATTGCAAGAGTAAATTATTACAAAATTGGACATAACGATCCGAGTATACTAACATTAATTACTTTGTAACATGTTTTTTAAGAAAATACTTTTAGTACTACTAATACTTTTATCTTTTACACCCTTTATCACTGCTCAAGACCAAAGTTCCACCCCATCTTTTTTCCATAAGAAGAGAGTAATGGCATCTTATAACCTCAATAGTATTTTAGGTGATGAATACTCTAGTCTACAAGCGTATAAGTATGAATATACTTTGGGATTGGACCAGGAGTTACTCATGAACAAATACAAAACTGCAGTGTCAGAAACTTCATTACAAGTGCATTTATTGGAACTTAGAGACGCCATAGAGGTGGAACTTAGAAGTGCCAAAATGTATGGTATTGACGTCTTCAAACTTAAATACAATGTACTCGGTAGCGACCAATACAAAACGAGTTTTAAAAGGCTTTTGGCCATCACTATCAAAGTAGCTGAAGACAAAAATATAGATTTCAATTTCTGTTTGGATGTCTTTTTCCCTAAAAACAAAAAATCAAAATACACGAAAGAGCAACTCTTTGCTAAGGTTTCTGAGGATCTTGGTGAAATCTATGGCAGTACAAAAATGTCAGAAAAATGGCTTAGAAATACCAACGATCAAATTGTCTTATTTACAGGTAATACAAAAAACATACTCTCGTATTCTAAAGCTAAAGGATCTAAAAAAATAGCAAAGGAAGATATCAAAGTAATCAAAACTTTCTTTGATGATTTAAACCAAAAAGGGAGCCTTAACGTCGTTCCTGTGTATCATGTACAAACTTACTTGGAGGAAATCCAAGATGAAATTATCGAACATTTTGAGGCGGTGACACATTCGTTTATCTACTTAAAAAGACTAGAAGATTATCAAAAAATAAAAGATAAATTCACTTCCAAAAATATCAAGTTCTTCCCTCATATTTATCTCAACTATATGCCCAATACATTTATTCACAAAGAGACCGGCAAAAAGGTATATGTGAATAAAAAATACGCTATTGATGATACTTATTTACTTTCCAATAACCCTTCAGGGACAAAAAAGTTTAGAATGCTATTGGAAATGTCTTTAACTCCAGATGTAGAATTGCTAAGCCTTTCTTCATGGAATTTATATAACTTATCGAATAACTTAAACCCTGAAATCCATAACGGGTATGCCTTGTCTTCACTTTTGAATTATCATTTCAATAAATGGAATGGAAAATCAAATGAAGTAGAGGAAGAAATGACCTACGTGGCATTTAGAAACCTCTACCGCAACGAGATGAATGTGGAAGATAAGTTTACTATTCGAAATAAGAAGAAAAACTATGAAGGGGAATCCATGATAGAAGTCGTTACACTATTAAAATCACCCGCTGAGGTGTATGTCAATAATACGTACATGGGGATCGCCAAAGCAGGTGTCGATGAGTTTTACATCAAAAAAGAGAAAGAAACGAAAATCAATGTCAAGGTAAAAAGAGAGGGTAAAAAAGTTATTGATTTTACATCACCTAAAACTTTTACAGGCCATAAATACAAATATGATCCTGTAATGTACATCACCTCTTCAGTAGATCATGATAAATCCATAGCGTTGAGTGACATCATTCTGAACTCTGAACTCTCAAGTATGGGCGTACGTTTTCTTCTTTCAAACGAAGATAAAGCCCTATGGAAAATGGCCGCTCAAACCTATTTCATTGCCAATAGAAATGCCATTCTTCAACATGGTGACAATCCTAATGAATATCTAAAGATCAGAGCGAAGAACTACGAAAAATTCAAACTACAAATCAAAAAGATTTTGAATGAATTTGAATATAAGGTATGGGTCGACCTTGAAAATGATAGAATCAACGAAAAAGGTATTGAGGAAGAACTACTTGAACATGATGGTGTTTTGAAAGGGTATAATATCCTAGATTAAGCACTAAAACAAATTACCTCAAAAGAACAGGTTCAAGCCCTTTTTGATTAAAGGCTTGAACCTGTTTTTTATACCTCCAAAATCAAATTGCTAAGGATTGATAATATTACAGTTTTTCCCTTTTTCCCTATTCAAAATGACATTAATGTACTAGTCTTCAGGTGGAGTATACGTTACAATATCAATCCCAACACCATTAGGATCCACTATGGCAAAATGTCGGTCTCCCCACACCTCTTCTCGAAGTTCAATAGCTATAGGCGTTCCTGTCTCTTTTATTTGCTGATAAACTTGATCTACATCTTCCACCTCGATAGTAAAGTAAACCCCTTTTCCATGAAATGAGGGTTGAAAAATTGGTTTTTGGCTAGGATGATTGGGCAATAAAAAGCTGACCTCAGACGATTCGTCAGGAGTATGAAGTAATAAATAGAAGTCGTTTTCAAAACGAACTCCAAATCCTAAAACCTCAGTGTAAAACTGTTTGGTTTCCGCTAACTTTTCCGTGATAATTCCTGCATTAAGTTTCATTTTTTCAGGTGTTTGTGCATTTGCTATTCCATAGAATAATACAAATACGATGACGAATAGTGTTTTCATAATGAATGCTATTAAGCACTAAAACAAAAGTGCAACTGCTTATGAATACAAATCTAGGCTAGCAGAGCTACGGAATATTGTAAAAATCGGACATTAAGTACAAATTAGAATTGACTATGATTTATTTTTGGCTTTATACTTATTAACGAAAAGCTTCAGAAGGCGTCACACCATAGAACGTCTTGAAATTTTTGATAAAATGGGCCTGGTCAAAAAATCCCACATCAAAATAAAGTTTATTTTCCTTTAGACTTTGTGAAGTAGGTTGGGCATTTAAGATATACTGAAAGCGCACCACATTACTAAATGACTTAGCAGTTGTTCCAATATAATAGTTGAAGATTCTACGAAGCTGTCGAGGGCTTAAACCTGTATTTAGCTCTTTTTCGGTATCGAGGTGTCCCTTCTTTTTAAAAATCAATTGCAGGGCATTCAAAAAGCGGGAATCATAGTGAAGTTCTGTTTTATCAAGGTAAATGCTGATTTTTTCATTCAGCATTTCAGTGATCACATCAAAAGGGTAAGAACTTGAAATACTTTCTTGAATCCAATCTGCAAAATCAGGTAAAATATTCTTTAGTTCTTGAGCTTGGTTGGCTAATGTCTTAGCATCAATTTTAAACAACAAAGGAAATGCAGCGGGCAAAAATCGAATACCAATATAATTGAACTCCTTTCCGATAGGGAATTCGGTATATTTCCGACAAAACCCCATCACAAAGTTTTCTGCGGGTTGCCTATGATCAAAAAAGATATCAATGCAGCCATCAGATACCACACGGTAGTGGTAATCATGTTTTAAAGGCTGCGATGTTTTAAGTTGCCAGAAACAATAAACAAAGTGTTCTATTTCCCTTGTCGGTTGTACCTCCAGATAAACTATCCCCGTATCTTCCGCTTTTACAGTAGGCTGAATAGGTCTATAATACCTTTTTAAACTTTCAAACTCTTTCACATCACATTATTGATAGCAATAACCTTACAACAAAACTGTCATTACTCCCCTACTCTCACTCAAAGAATAGACTGACAACTTATTAACGAAAAGGAAGTTATAAAATTGAAGACAAATTCCCACCAAACACACCTTTATTTTCTTCATTTTTACTTATAATCTACTTTCCCAAAACTGGACTATATATTTGGATTTGCTTCCTTCAAAGCTTGTTGCTTTTTTAATTGCTTCTCATGATAATTCCTATACGCACCTGGTGAACAATTAAAAACCTTCTTAAAAGAGGTAGAAAAGTAAGCCGGTGAATCAATACCAATTTTATACATCACTTCAATTGCTGTCATCTTAGGGTTTTCTAACAGGATTCTTGCGGCTTTTTGCAATCTGTAATTTCTGATCAATACATTTGGTGGATGTCCAGTGATGTTTTTAATTTTTCTATAGAATTGAGCAGAACTGTACCCTGCCTTTTTAGCGAGTTCTTTTACCCCAAAGCTAGAATTTGAAAGCTCTTCTTCTATGATATTATTGATTTCTAAAATAAATGTTTTATCAGAGGCTAACAGTTTTACATTTTGGTCCGGAAGATTACTCTTCAATGCATAATGCTCTTGAACTTTCTGTCCGTTCTGAATGAGACGCTTTGCAATAGCTTCTAATTGTACAATAGAGAACGGTTTGTTCATATAATGATCAGCTCCTAGTTCAATTCCTTCCAGCTTTTTCTCATCCGAATTTAAAGCTGTCAAGAGAATCACTGGAATATAACATGTAGCTGGTGTTTCTTTGATTTTCTTACAAACTTCGAAACCGTCTATACCATCCATCATCACATCACAGATGACTAAATCAGGTAGTGTTTTGTTGACAATATCTAAACCTGTTTCACCATTTATAGCAGTTTCAACATTGTATTTTGATTCAAACGAATGCTGTAAAAACTGTCGGATATCAGCTTCGTCATCAATGATAACAATAGATGGAAGTGAAGCGTCTTTTTGAATAATTTCTTCTTTGACTGTTAATGGATTCAACATTTCAACTACAGGAAGTTGAGTTTCTTCTTCCTCAATGACTCCAGTAACTGTTTCTTCATTGTCATAAGGCAGTAACACTTCAAAAGTCGTTTCTACATTTGGTCTACTCTCCACTTTGATTTCACCTTTCATTTTCTCTACCAAAGACTTACTAAAGTCCAATCCGATACCTGTACCTTCTTGCATTTCCCCGTTTCTCTCTACAGTATAAAAACGGTCAAAAATATGGTCAATGTCTTCCGGTTGTATACCTATTCCGTTATCAATTACAGAGATAGATAAAAGTTTGTTGCCTTTTTGTTCAATAAATTTACAAACCAACTGAATCATTCCTCCCTTATTGGTATGCTTTATAGCATTAGAAAGCAGGTTGAAAACAATAAATTCCGTTTTTTCTTTATCGATAGAAACTTGATTATTTTCATTTTCCACTGAAAACGTAAAGTTGATGCCTTTATCTTCTGTTATATTTTGAAAAGAAGCATAAATACCGCTGACAAATTCTCCAATTGTAGATCGACTGTAATTGATTTTAATTTTCTGGTTCTCGACTTTTCTATAGTTAATGATGTTATCAATCAAACGGTGTAATCTATTGATATTTGAATTAATAATAGAAATCAACTTTGCGTTTTCTTCATTTTTATTCTCTTCAATCAATTTCTCCAACGGAGCTATAATCAATGATAAAGGTGTTTTAAATTCATGAGAGATATTTGTGAAAAATTTTAATTTTGCCTGATCTACCTCCCTAATTCTTTCCGTTTCAAATTCTTTGTTTTTGATTTCTCTCTTTAGACTATGAATTTTATAATAGTAATTAGCTATCACGTAAATCAAAACTCCTAAAACACAAGTAATCAACAATATACTCCACCACCTTAAATAAATCGGTAATGGAATTGTAAAGGCTACTAACTCCTGTATTTCACTCCACACATTATCTCCATTTTTGGCTTTAATCTGAAGTTTATAATCACCTGCAGGAAGATTGGTATAATTCACAATGTACTTCCCTTTACTTGTGGTTTTCCACTCTTGATCAAAACCTAACAACTTATAGCTAATTGCATTATTTTCAGGATTAGCATTATGATGAGCTACTAATTCAAAAGCAATATTTTTTGATTCTGGGGTTAACATCAGCTCTTCAAAACGTTCGTTTCCATCTTCAGTAAAAGATATCGTTCGCTCTATTTCAGACACAGACTGAATTTCTTTACCATTGATCCAAATGTCGTTGACACTTGCTCTAGGGAGTATTGGGTTTTTAAGAATCTGTAAAGGATTGAAGAGAGTGATTCCATTAAAACTACCGAAAAGTATCAGTCCTTCCTTTGTTTTATTGAAAGACGCTTTTCTAAAGTTTCTACTGTTGATACCGTCATTATTACCGTAAGTATAAAACTTATTTTCCGCAAGGTTAAACTGACAAATCCCTGCATCTGTACTCAACCATATCCCTGATTTTCCACCACCAACTATACCATAAACCATATTATCCGGCAGACCATTTGAACGGTCATAAGTAGCAGAATTGACGATATTTCCTTCTGCATTTAACTCCAACCTTTCTAAACCTTCACCGAATAATCCAACCCATATCACATTATCTTGATGATGTAACGACAATACTTCACAATGTCTAATATGTTTAGGTATTTGTTTCATCTGATTTTGATTGATTGTGATTTTCTGATGATTGAAAATGCTAAAAGTAATTAATCCCTTCTTTGTACCTAACCAATACGTATCATTTTTATCTTTAATACATGTCTCAGCACTGGCCCCATCTAAAGGCAAAAGATTTGATGCTATTTCGATGGTATTTTTAGTTTCAATTTCTGCCCAAGGATTTTCCAAAATCAACAAATCTTTAGAACCTAATAAAAGATGGTTATCACTGATCTGTTTTAATATTCTCGATGTGCTATTCTTTACCTTCTTCCCTTGGTAAGTGAAATCAATTTTTTTGACTTTCTTACTAATTGGGCTGTAAACCCAGTAACCAAGGTTCGTCCCAAACCAAATATACCCTTTCGAATCCTCTTCGATCAAAGTAATACTTTGCTTTGAAAATAAAGGGTTATTTAAATTTACTTCTTCAAAAGAAAGAGAATGTATATTTGAATCATTGACAGGTGCAGTACTTCTTGACATCTTCTTATTATGAAAAGAAACCCAAACGTAGCCTTTACTATCTTCTGCTAAATAATTGGTACTTCTACCCATCAGTGTATTCTTTCTTAAAGGGTTATGTGTATAGGAAAAGAAAGGCTTTTCATTCAAATCAATTTTATTCAGACCACCTTGACCAGTACCTGCCCATATCACATTGTCTTTATCTTCACAAATAGAATATATAATATCGCTACTCAATTGAGAACGTTCGGTAGATGCTGTTGAATAAACTCTTAAGGTTTCATTTTTAGTTTCAAGCTTAAATAAACCTGACAGACGAGTTCCAATCCAAATATGTCCTGAATCATCTGTAGAAATCGTATTCACTTTAACACGTCTTCCTTTATTGACCAATGTATCAAGCGGGTAGTGTTTTACTTTAAAAAGAACAAAATCATTATCAATAACACACTTAAAAAGTCCATTACTTGTTCCTAGCCAAAGGAATTTATCGATCACTTTAGCTGTGTAGATCTCAACATTTTCGAAAGTGTCTTTTATATTTATTTCTTTTTTAATATTCCCTTTTGGGTTAATCCACACCAATTTATTTTCATTCCCAACAAGCAATCCTTCTTCCCAAAAATTGATATGTTTTAGTGGTTTCTGAGGAAGGTCAAATACATTGATTACCCCTTCATCCTCTACAATATTATCCTTATTGAGTGTATAATAGTTAAGACTATTTCCGCTTGCTGACCAAAGAACATTATCTGCAGTCATCACCAAAAACGCCTTATCTGGATTCTGGTTTAAAGTAGTGAAATGACCGCTTGCTTTATCATAAAAACATAATCCTTCTTTTGTAGAGATCCATATCAAATTATTATGATCTACAAATATATTTTCAATACGACTACTCGGCAGGCTAAAACTATCTTTTTGTGCATAAAAATATTCAAAATCATAACCATCAAAAGAGATTAAACCATTAGGAGATCCCATCCATAACAGGTTCTCATTATCTTTATCTATTGACGTAACCGTATTCTGATAAAAACCTTCATGTTCTAAGAAAACAGAGACTCTTTTGTTGCCATTTTTTACTTCAATGCCAAATAATAAGGTTGAATTTATTAAGTAAATAAGTAAACAGGTCAAAAATCTTATAAAAGATAGGTAGTTCATTCCATTTAAAATTAATAGTGCAGATGATTCTTTTGTGGGTAATTAATAATAGACTTCTTCAAAAAATGCAACTGTACAATGATAAAAAAATACTATATCATTCACAAACTACTTTAAAGAAGAAAAAGGATGAATCGAGAATTATTTTTAACAAGTCATATAACATTCAACAATACATCCTTTTTATCCACAAATTATTTATCCCTGATTTTATTCATTTCCTTTCGGAAAGTATCTGTAAATTCTCCAATGTCTTTTTTTCTTAATCCAGTCAAATCGACAATTATTTGGTCTTTAGGCCACAGAAGCTCTTTTCTTAATTCTAAAAGCTCATCTTTCGTTTTACCCTCTTTCCTATCGTTAAATTCTCTAAGTGCATTCATCTGATCTAATTTCGCTTTGAACAAATTATTTCTTATTTCAGGATCAAGTTCAAATTCTTCAATACATTGCATTGTCCACAACATTGCTCTACGTTCCCACTTTGTAATATCCTCATAAGTCTGTGCAAAAGATGTATGAACAGTTAGTGCCAGCAAAAACGTAAAAAATAATAATTTCATGATTTAGTTAATATCAAGTGTAAGTAAACTTATTAGTATATTGAGTAAGTTTTATGGAAAACAGGTGGTATTTTAAAGAACACTCATAATTGCTATTTCCTCTGCTTTAAGTAACTAACTTACCTATAACAGCTTATTCAACTAAAGGATAGAGAAAAGATTTGTTATAGTTAAACAATTAGAATATTCTATTATTTCACCTTATCCCTGTATCTCATTTCATTACTACAATTACAAACATCATTGATTTTTTTTAGGCTTTCATTCCGAAAATAAATTTGTGTATTCTATTTTCAATCATTTAAATAAAGAAATAAACAAACACTGATATACAGCAATTTAAGTCATATATTTCTCTTTTCGATCATCTATTTCTTACACCTCCCTAAATATATTACTGTAAATAATCACCTAAAGCATTCATCATGAAAATGAAATGTATCAAGAAAATGAGCTATAAATAGGAAGGAAAAAGATGCAGAAGGATTTCTGTACCTATTTAAATACTGAGTTTCAAACATGAAAATATACTCTTGATTCTCAATATTTCTTGGTCAAAAATTAAACTAGGTTTACTTAAAGAGTTACATGATGATATGACTCTTATATCATTAGATACTGACAAACAAGTTTTATCTAGATGATTTAACGACAATGATAATCTCTTTGAAGGAGTTTGAATAAATACTATGATAAAAGTTGTAGGGTAAAATGACGAGCACCATGACTGATGTCATGGTGCTTACTTTGAGTAATAGCTTCAAACTTTAAAAAAATGGGTCTAACTGTAAAATTTTGAAAAATGTATTTACAACTTCAACAACCTTCCTACAAATTGCCCTCTAACTATTAATATATAAACCCCTTTTGGAACATTTTGTAAAGGATAGGATTGTGATGTACTATCCATTGTATATGTTTTGACAGTTGTGCCCGTTAAATTTTTCAATTCCAATGTTTCTCCAAACCAATCTGTAGGTAGATGTTTGAATTGGAAATTTTCTTGAGTAGGGTTAGGGAAAATTATCGGTTTTGTTTTAAAAGAATCACCTATTGAATTAGGTTCCTCATTTATACTGCGGATGTATTCATCATAATCAAAAGAATTGATCGTAGCTTGCACTCCAATTTCCAGCCATAGCTTTTCCCCTGTAGTGGTTTCTACTTTTAAGTTATTAAGCTCTGATGGGTTTAAAGCTTTCAATTGATGAGTACCTAAGAGGTGCCAGAATTCATCATAGATTGTAAAGGTTCCTTCTTCATTGAGTTGAAAATGTGAGGCGGTGTTTATACTTCCTTCCAACTTTACAGAATCATCACCTACAATAAAAGTGGGGTTGATCATCGCTTCATTAATTTCTGAGAGTGCTTGAAGGTCTTCGACTGTTACCTTTGCGGTGGTTTTTGCAGGCATATATCCCAAACCTATTGAAATCTTTTGAATGTTGTCGTACCTGATCACTTTTTTTGTTCTCGGACTCCAACTCCAGTTTTGTAATCTCCAACCTTGTTCACCCGTAGGTATTTCCACCCACTTTTTCCCATTAAAATCGATTGGAACGCCATAATCCCTTGCTAATCCGCCGTCAGAAATGCGGACAATCAAAGTCGAACCACTACTATCTCCTGTTACATACATTCCTAGTCCTCTATGCTGTGTGAGGTCTATAATTTCAGTTAAATTATATGGGATTAAAATGTTTTCTGAATCATCGAAAACAATACTATTTTTTGTATTCTCTGATTCAACCTGCAAGGTATTCTCCAATCCCATAAATGGCATAAGGTTAATATTACTTGTATTTCCTGCTTCAAACCTTGGTAGCACTCGACCCGAAATTCTCACCCCGTCAAACCCATTGGATAAACTATCGGGTATAAAAAGAGGTTGAGAGGTTTCTGTTTTTAAATATATTCGTGGAGTGATACTTCCGTGTTCTTGTCCTATGTACCATTCATAGTTATAATGATTTGTGCCTGTGCTGTACCATTTTTTGAAAATGCCATCATCCAAATCCCAGAAGGCTTCACCTACTACTCTATTTCCGGATAATGGAAGTTTTTCTGTTTGAGGTGCTCTTGTAGCATCAAAAATTTGTCTCTGTTCTTGGGTGATATTGTAAGAGGCATTTTTGTAATCAGCTAAAGACGTTAATACATCATCAATATGACCACTTTCTTGCAATTCCTTAAGTGTTATACCTTTTGTGCCATGAGCCAATGAGAAAGTCCTACTATTGGTGATCATTTTATAATAGTACTGATACTCTAGCTCTTCCAAACTTGGTGTAATTCTAGATTTGTCACCTAAGAAATAACGAACAGGATCCACTATACTAAATTCACCTCCCAATGCTTTTTTTACTTTATTGAAACGGTATTCCCACCAACATTCGGGAGGTCTACCATGACTTGTAATAGACCACGTAGGATGATCTAAATTTTGATAAAAAAGGGTTGCATATTTCTCGAAAGCCCAAAAACCTCTAAACATATGCCATTCTGCTCCATCAAAATTGACGTTACCTAATTGTAATTCATTGTTCAAAAGCGCCCATTCTTTCGCTATAGCTTCTAATAATTCTGAATTGGGTGCTGGTGAAAAAACGCCGGAGTTTCCTTTTAAAAAACCCTTTAAAGCCTCCCCTTCACTATGTGCACTAGCTTGAGAGTTTAAACGTCCTCTTTGCACATTTTGTAATTCCCATGTTCCATCATCATTGTCTACAATTGCACCAACTTTAATCCATTCATTTCCAATTCTTAATTCATTAAAAGAAGTACCATTGGGAATATAAGGGTACGGATAGATTGGTCGACCTCCACCTTGAAAAAGGATAGGCATTTCTACTCCTTCATCTGGTATTACAATAATCGTTGTTGTATTCTCCTCTATTGAGTGAGATAATTTCATTGTTCCCCAAGCGTCTATACCTTCATTGATTTCACCTTCCACATCAATATAATCTGTGTCAGCATTATTGATACTTCCACTCATTCTATGTGTATAAATACCTAAACCTTGTTCATAAGCCTCATCCGCAAATTGAATGAAATCACTTTTACCATTCGGATAATAATTCAAATTTATACCGCTAACATTGTCGTTTTTCCATATTGAATGATTGATATAGAGTGCGTCTGCATCCATTTTTGTAGCATATGGAAAAAATGAAGCGTGTTCTTCATAATTTAAAGGTGCAATATTTAGATAAGAAACATCATAAGAAGTTTCTATCCATTCATCAATCCATTGTTTGGCTCTTTCAATGGTCCACTCTCCATCTACATTTGGATGAGGCACATCTTCACTCGCCCATATTTTGAATAATATTTCATCTGATTGCTCCTCATTTTTATAAGCATATATAGCAAATGATCCCATTGGGTTTTCTTCTGCAGTTTCCCAAAGTGTCCTTCTTTCTATTTTGGTTCTTGAATCATTATTACCAGCGTCGTCTATCATATAATCCAATGGAATTGTTTTAGTAGCAAGCTCCTTGATATTCAATTCAAAATAAAGTCGCTCCCCGTTGAATGGGAAATTTTGGAATGAGCGATAATGAATAGTGATATAATCCTCGTTCGCATCAAACTGAATATCAAAACTCTGTGTTGTTCCAGTTCTAGAAAAACGATAAGTGGCAGGTGCAGGCATTTTTTCGATTTTATCAAAGCGTTTGATACTACCGTCTACTTCTTGAAAGTAAAATGTGTTAGAATTTACATTTTTTAATAGTTCATTTTTTTCTTGATCTACCATTGAAACCAACTTTGCTTCATCATCAAAAATTAGGGTAAACGCATTTGTTTCAACCTTTGTGATGGATTGTGCCAGAAGTGAATAGTTAGAGTATAGTAGAATTAAGGTAAGGTAAGTAAAGTAATAATGTTTCATTTCAAGTGTGATAATTTTTTGATTCTAAATATGATTGTCGGGAATAGCTAGTAGATGGTTTTAGAGGATTAATACATTGTAAACTAAATTATCGATAACTTTCTATTGACAATTCTACGAACTTTTTATAGTATCATTTCAACGATCCTTCTTCTTCATTTTTCCATTGATGAAAAACGAAGCAAAAAATCTAGGCTCTGAAGTCAAAAGCTAAATTTCTTTCCTTTCGCCTAAATGATTTTAAACTCGCTAAAGCTCAAACAGAAAATCATTTTTAACGGCTCAATCCATGAAATTCTTAACGCTTTTCCCTTCAATGCCGGGGAAGCACTACCAAAATAATAAGGTAGAAATTCCACTGGCGCGAATGTTTAGCGTTAGCGACATTCGTGACCTACTGATCATCAGAAATCTCCTGATTTCTAAAAAACATAAATATGAGGAAACTTAGATTACAATGTATTAAAAATGATAGTGGTTTACGAAATAGAGCTTCAACTAAACCACTATCATTCTTCATTAAAATATTTATTTCAATACTGTTTTCGAGGCTTCCTCAGGAATTTCCATAGATTCAGAAATACCTTGTAGACCAACTTCCAACCAAATCGCTTTAGAGTCTTTCGATTCGATTTTCAATTGGCTAAGTGTTGTAGGCTGTTTTTTCATCTTTACTTTTTGTTCCGATAATTTGTTCCAGTATTCATCATAGATAACAAAATTACCATCCGTTTTCAATTCAAAATGATTGCCTGTTGCTATTGTATTTTTAATCTTGAAAGATTGACCTCCAACCGTGAATTGAGGGTTTACTAATCCTTCATTAATTTCCTTTAATGCTTGTAATTCCTCAATGGTTACAGAAGCTTTTGTATCAGCAGGAACGTATCCTAAACCGACTGAAATTTTCTTAATATTATGATAGTGAATCACTTTTTTCGTCTTAGGACACCAATGCCAATTACGTACTCTCCAACCTTGCTCACCTGTTGGGATTTCGATCCATTTTCTTCCAGAAAAATTCACGGGGATGGCATAATCTCTAGCAAGGTGACCATCTGAAACACGCACTACTAAAGTGGCTCCGCTGTTATCTCCTGTTACATAAAGCCCAATTCCTCTATGGTGCACAAGATCTGTTTTAGGAATAGAATACTCTTTTAAAGCCTTCAAATCATAGTGCTCTACCTTTTTAGTGTTGGTTCTCGCAACAGTGATCTTATTATCCAATTTCATTAATGGAAGAAGTGCTATGTTTTCTTCTGATTCAGGATCAAATTTCGGTAATACTCTACCAATAAGAGAGAAAGCTTCGAAATCACTTTTTATTTCCTTTGGTACTATCAGCGATTGATCTTGTCCATTTTGTACATAAAACCTTGGTGTTACACAACCATGCTCTTGACCAATAAACCACTCATTGGTATATGTTTCAGTACCCACACTGTACCATTTTCTAAGTTGATTTCCGTCAAGCCTCCAACTCGCAGTACCCATAGGTTTATGACCTGAAAGTGGTAATTTTGCATTTTCAATTTTACGGTGAACGTTGATATACTTTCTTTGTTGAGGAGAGAGAGCAAAAGATACTTTTTTGTATTCCTTGAATTTGTGAAGTGTAGGTTCAATGTTTCCATTCTTCTCCAACTCTTCTAATGCAATACCTCTAGTGCCATCTGCAATACTAAAAATTCGGCTATTCTTAAGTGTAAGATCCAGTAATTGATATTCAATCTCTTCAATACTTGGTGTAATTCTCGACTCATTTCCAGCAAAATAACGGATGGCGTCTTGAATCAGGTATTTACCACCAAATGCTTTTTTCGTTTTGTTGAATCTATATTCCAACCAAGCTTCCGGTGGGATACCATGACTCGTCATTGACCACGTAGGGTGATCCAATTTTTGATACGTTAAACTTGCAAATTTTTCAAAACCCCAAACGCCATGTGAGAAGTTCCACTCCGCACCATCAAAGTTGGCATTAACTAACTCTAGTTTATTACTCAAGGTGGCCCAACGGTCCGCTAATTCTTCAAAAAGAGCAGTATTAGGCCCCGGTTGGAATACGGCACCATTACCACATAAGTAACCCGTCATTGTTTCTTCAGTAGTATGTTTTGTGGCTTTTGAACCATACACACCTCTTCTAATTTGGCTTAATTCCCAAGTTCCATCACCCAAGTCTTTCATTTTTTTGGCTTTGATCCATTCATCACCAATTTTGAAATTTTCAAAAGTAAAGGCTCTCATATACACTGGAGGACCATAAACGGATCTTCCTCCACCTCTGTAAATCGTTGGGAACTCTGTTCCTTCTGTAGGAACAACGATAATTTTGTTGCTAGATAAACCAATATTTTTCTTCAAAGTGACTTTACCCCAAAATTCAATATCTGGATGAACACCTTCTTTACCCTGTACAAACAACTCATCGTTATGACGAACTGTTCCACTCATTCTATGAGAGTTTAAACGTAGACCTTCTTCTTTTAAGTGATCTTTGTAAGCTACTAAGTCTTCCAGTCCTTTAGGATAAATTTTCTCATTTACGCCATCAAAAGTGTGTGCATTCCAAACGACTGGATGTTCATAAATACCTTTTGCATCCATCATTTTTGCATAAGGTAAAAATTCATCTAACTCCTCAGGTGTTTTTGGAAGGATATTAATATTGGATACATCATATGATGTTTCGATCCACTCGTCTAACCATGCTTTCGCTTTTGCTTTGGTCCACTTCCCTTTTACTTTTGGATGCGGTAAGCCTTCATTCACCCAGATGTCAAATAAAGCGTTATCTTCTTGTTGTTCATTTCTTGACAAATAAATAGCAAAACCTCCTAATGGATTTTCATCAGAAATATCCCAAAGTGATCTTCTTTCAACTTCTATCTGATTTCTTTTTCTTCTATCCGAATAAGTCATATAATCCAATGCTAACGATTGGATATTTTGGTTTTTAGAATACAACCCAAAAAATAGACGCTCCCCTTTTAATGGGAAATTTTCCAATTTAGTAAAACGGAAGGTACAGTATTCTGCTTTTCCGCCTACTTCTACTTCAATCATTTCAGTTGAAGATGACATTGAAAACTGATACTTATTTTCACCTACTTTTTTTACTACATCAAAAAATCGTTGAGAACGGTTTTTCTCTAAAAGGTAAAAACCTAGTGATTTTTTAGAAATCAATAATTCCTTGCCAGCGACATCCTTTAATGAAACTGGGCGGGCACTTTCATCCAATGTCATCGTGAAATTGGACATCTCAATCTTCATGGGTTTATCTAAACCATAAACCAATGAAATTGAAAATAATAATGCGATTGTGAAGAGTTTTTTCATTTCGATTTTTTTAAATAACCTATGCGTCACACATAATTAGTACCAAGACAAAATTATTTAATACTAATTCTATTTATTGTTTTGCGATTACTGCCTTCAAAAAACTTTCAATAGAACCACTATTCATACGTTTTTTAGCGTTGTACTCACAAAAAATAAATTAGAATTAACTATGATTTATTTTTGGCTTAGTACTTATTTTTAAAATAAGTATTAGGTCAAAAAATAGTTATTGATGTTGTCGCATGGACGTTGTAAATCAACGCCCTTACGTCGCAACATGAACAACATCAAAAAATAATACTTATTTGGTGTTTAATTCTTTATCATCAGGTAACTGACCTTTCAGGAATTTATCACCTTTCCACCAATCAGGACCTTCCGTTAATACTTCATTATCAAGTGCTATTAATTGTTTTTTCATGCGTTCTACCACTTTAGGATAATAAGCTGAAAGGTCGGTTGTCTCTCTGATATCTTTTTCTAAATCATAGAGTACAAACTTTGTTCTTTTTGCATCGCAAAGTAATTTCCAGTTGTCTACTCTGATCGCCACTCGGTATTCTTGTGTATTATTTCTCCAGTAAAGTGGTCTTTCTCTTTTGATTTTCTTTTCCTTTAAAAGAGGAATTGCCGAAACACCATCATAAATAACACCTTTTGGAAGGTCGATTCCCGCTACTTCTAGAAATGTAGGGAAGATATCAGATCCAATCACTGGTTCAGCGGACAGTTTCCCTTCAGGATAACCGTATTTTGCTAAACCATTAGGCCAAGAAATAATACCAGGAACTCTAATTCCACCTTCATGTGTCCAACGCTTACGTCCTTTCAAACCACCAGTATCACCTCTGTACCTTGAATTACCATAAACGTGATCGTCTTGATTAAAAGTTCCATACTCATGAATGCCCTCAGGTCCGTTATCGCTTGTATACCAAATAAATGTATCATCAAAAACACCTTCCTGCTTCAATGCGTTTACGATGGTCCCCACTGCATCATCAATCTGCGTTACATTCGCTAAAAACTGTTGCATACTAGGATCTTTCAACTTGTCATATAGCTTCACAAACTCGGGGTTACTATTGATAGGACCGTGTGGTTCATGAAACCAGATGGTAATAAAAAAAGGCTTGCTTTTATCTCTTTTATGAAGGAACCAATCTACAAACTGTTTAGCTACTATTTGTGCTGAGTAACCTTCTATTTTACCTAATAACTCACCATTCAAAAAGAAGTTCTCAGGATCTTTGTGGTTCGGACGAGCGACGTTTGGTGTCGCAAACCAATAGTCGTACCCATATTCCTCCATGCTCGGCTGTCCTTTGACTCCCCACTTGAAGTTTTTGTAAATTTCTGTTTTTCCTACTCTTTCTTCTTGAAAACCATTCAAATGCCACTTTCCAAAATGGGCTGTTGAAAACCCTTCTTTTCGCATCAATTGAGGTAATGTGATTTCAGATTTTCTCAGATAACAAAAATGACTTGCAGGCACCCAACGGTACACCCCGTTTCTATAAGGAGTACGTCCTGTTAGAATAGAGGACCTTGAAGGTGAACAGACACCATCCGCAGCATAACAATTCGTCAGTTTTACACCTTCTTCACCTAACTTATCTATGTTCGGGCTCTTGATAAACTGATGTCCAAATGACGCTAGGTCTCCCCATCCTTGGTCATCCGTAAGAATTTGTATAAAATTTGTTTTCTGCTCTTTTTTCTGAGCCATCGCAACATTACCTAACGTAATTAGTAATACAGTCAGATAGAGTAATCTATTTCTTCTCATAATTTCCATTTCTACTGTTTTGTAAGTTGTTTGTTTAATTTAGTTTATTCAATATTAGTAGTCTACACTTTTTATTTTTTAAGTACAATCACTGATTCTTTATTGTTAATGACCACAATGTACTGGCCTGCCTGCAAGGCTCTCAATTGTAATCGTATACTCTCAGTATTTTGAGATAAAACGGGTACGCTCATTTCTTTTCCTATGATATCAAAAACACGAACTTTATCTTCTCCTGTAAAATTACCAACAATGAGTAATTCATTGACAGTTGGGTTGGGAAAGGCCAATAACTTCTTAGTGGCAATAGTATTTACAGTTTGTATATCTAATATAATGGTTGTCCCATCATAATCCGATTGTTTTAGCCTGTAAAATGAAACACCTTTAAAAGGCTGGCTATCAACTATTTTATAATTCAATCGTGTATTACTATTTCCTGCCCCTTTCTTCGATGCAACAAACGTCCAGTTTTTTCGATCTACAGACTTTTCTATTGTAAAAAAATCATTGTTTTCTTCTGTTGCAGTTGCCCATTCCAACGCTACACTATTTTCAAAAACAGTAGGTTGAAAAAATAAGAAACTTACCGGTAAATCACCTCCGATATCTCCAAAACTATCTCCCCCATTATAGATATTAAAATCTTCAGTAGTACTGCTTGATTTTGTGTTTCCACTATCTCCCCCTTTACTATTGATATATTCTTCAACGTAGGTTTTTAAACCCATATTACTATCACCACCAGAAAAAATAGCTTCTTCCTGTGCAAAAAGTGGAAAAGTTAAAAAAATGAGACCGGTTAAAAAGTATAACTTCATCATATTCTTCCACTTTTAGTTGGCTGTTCTTACACCTCTTCCACCTATATATCGATAAGCATTATCTAAGGCTCCTGCTCTATTGGCAAATTCTCTATTACAAATACGTAATTTCGTATTATCCTTATCAATTGCTCCACCTCTTTCTCCTACACCTGACACTGTTGGCCAACCTGTTACATCAGAAATACTTCCAGAAGCTAAAGTACCATTACCATGATTTCCAGTAAAGGCTCTTCCATCAGCAGAACCAATTGAGATACAGGTTTCATATACGTTTCCAGACATCTCCATGATTCCATAATAAGTGGAGCCTGCCGTTACTCTACCAGTATTGTCATCATTTCCAGCAAAAATACCACCTCTTAATGGTCCCCAATCAGAAGTTCTTGTGCTCGCATATAATGCATTGCCATCTGCAGTGGCATAATTTGCTGTAATTGATTCATTACTTTCTCCTTCATTAGAGATGGTATAGGTAGAAGATGCTACAAAACCATTACCCCATGCATATTCATTAAAAACCGGTTCTGAAGTACCTCTACATGCCTTTTCAAATTCCAACTCTGTTATTGGCCTTAATGCTGCCCAATCTAAATAGGCTGTCAGGTCATCCCAGTAGAGATAATTACAAGCGAGATAAGGTGCTGTTGCTTCATACGTACCATCACCACTATCTGCTATTGTATATCTATTCTCTCCATTATTACCATTTACTCTATCACTTCGGTCAGCACTTGTCAGAGTATTAACAAATGAAGTATATTCTCCTTGTGTGATTTCGTATTTCATACAATAAAAACCACTCACCCCTTTTGGAAATGTTGAGGGTACTGGACCTGATAGATCTCCAGCATAGCCACCCACATTATTGTAATATAGATTACCACTCGAATTTCCTACAGTTATAGGATCTGTTTCGCTATCAATATAAAAATTACCATCACCACCTGAAGTCACAAAACCATCAGCTGTTTGTGCTCCTCCATATTCACCTCCTACGTAAAACGCTCCATCAGGAACATAAACCATTTCCAATCCATAGACTGCTATCTCCACTTCATCTCCATTGGGTACTCCATCATCACCGTAATCCCATAATAACTCTACACTCGTATAAGAAACTGTTCCTTGGGCAAAGCCTTCTTTGGCATAAAGAAAAACACCATGTGCATGATTACTACCATCATCATTACTACTTTCTATCACACCTCCTGTTGGCACCGTATGCCCATCACCTGACCCTGTTCCGTCAGAATAATTGAGTGAAGCATGACGCCAATAATCTTCTGCGGACAATTTATATTTCACAAATAACCAAGCAGCATCCCAATTGGATTGTCCAAAGTTTAGACGCCAAGAGTTTTGCCAAGCTATATCAAACCTTACTTTAATCGTCTGGTCTGTTTCATTTTTTTCTCCGAACACTACATTGGAGATTGTAAGATTATTAGCAATAGATACTGTTGCATGTTGTAGTAAAACCAAGAACAGCATCCATCTTGTTATTTTAAGTATCGTTCGCATTGTATCATTCATTTCAGTTATTCATCTTTCTACTCAAATGTAAAACCCTTTTTCTTTTTGTTATTTCTCTATCTACAATTAATCTTTCTGTATTTCATTGTTAAAAAAGAGAATGATATTACTATTGATTATCAAACACTTAGATATTATTTTTCTTTTTTCAATCACATTATTCAAGAAAGAATAATCACCCCAAAAGCTTTATTTTTTAGACGATACTAATCATATATTGACATAACATAAATATTCTCAGTATGGAGGAAGGATAATAGCACAATGGGTTTCTATTTCTTTGGAATAATGTTTTTCCCTCTAGTGATTGAGGCTTCTTAGGAAGTTCATGAATTATGATTTCCTGTAGCATTAAACGACGACAGCTTTCCAATTTAGTTATTTACCTAATTGAAAAGCTGTTGATAACTTTCATAAAATGAAAATATAAGATTACATTTTCGGTACCTCTGCTCCCGTTTCCTTTCTCCACTTATGTAACTGCTCAGTCATATAGGCCACCTTTTTAGGATTTGATTTCGATAAGTCATTTTGCTCACCAATATCTTCCTTTAGATTATATAATTCTACTCCCTTATCACTAAACCTTTCAATCAGTTTAAAGTCACCCGAACGAATAGCACCGGATGGTCCCTGACCACTTACGTGATGATTTTGAGTATAATGAAAATAAATTGCTTCACGATCAAGTTCAGTCTTTTTTCCACTCAATAACGGTTTTAAACTAAGGCCATCTAAATGTTGATTCGGTTTTAATGGCAAACCTGCCATATCAAGAATAGTAGGGTAAAAATCTGTACTTATCACTGCTTCTTGACTTACGGTGCCTGCTTTTGTAACTCCAGGCCAACGAATCACCATAGGTACTCTAATACCACCTTCATAGGTCCACGCTTTACCTGCACGTAATGGGAGGTTACAAGTAGGTCCGCCTTTAGAAGATTTGATGGTAGATAAACCTCCATTGTCTGACATAAAAATGACGATGGTATTTTTATCCTTTCCTGATTTTTTTAGGTAATCCAAAAGCCTTCCTACATTTTCATCCATACTTTCCACCATGCCTGCATATTTTGGATTGTCCTGTTGCTTTCTGTGGTTTCTTTCTCCTACTTCTGGAGTAGTTCCTTTACTTTCTCCTAACCCTAGACGTGTATACTTTTTCTGGTATTTTTTCGTCTTTTCAGGCTTGGACTGTACTGGTGTGTGAACGGTGTAAAACCAAAGATTGAGAAAGAAAGGTTCATCTTCTGCTTCTTCCATAAAGCGGATTGCTTTTGAAGTCAATGCATCCGTGAGATAATCTCCTTCTTTCCCATCTTCCATATTTGGTACATTGTCCTTTTTTCGTTTTTCACTTTTATAAGGAAAGAAATAAGAAGCCGGTTGTCCAGCACCATGACCTGCTATATTAATGTCAAAACCATGATCTAAGGGCGTTGAGTTTTTCCCTTTTTCGTTCTTAAGCATCAAATGCCATTTTCCCATATGTGCAGTTCTGTACCCCCCTTCTTTTAATGCTTCTGCAATGGTAATATCCTCTTGTGGAAGGTTATGTGTTGGTGTTGCTCTCCAAAAGTTAATACGGTGAGGATATTTACCTGTCATAATACTCGCTCTTGTGGGAGAACAAACCGGACTTGCGGTATAAGCATCTTTGAACTGCATTCCTTCTTTTGCAAACTGATCTAAATTAGGTGTTTCATAAAATGTGGAGCCATTAAATCCTACATCTGACCAGCCCAAATCATCAACTAATATGAAAACAATATTAGGTTTTTTCTTTTTTTCTTTTGCTTCTAAAGGAAATACCGCTGTATTAAAAGTGAAAAGCAAAAGAGCAAGTTTCAGCATTTTATTCATTTCATCTTTTTGTTGATGGTGATACTTTTGGTTTAAGTACTTAGAGTAAAAGGAACATCCCCCTAAAAAAAAATCAAAGTAATGAATCAATACCATTACTTTGATTTTTTTATAACCCCTATTACAGAGGTAAAAAGTGTTCCTTAATTAAAGTTTCTTTGAAGAAGTCAACGTATTATCCTCCAATTCTAATTCGATAATTGAATCCAAAGCATCTCTGTTTTTCTCTGCTAACTCAATTTCGATTTCATTACCTTTTTGGTTTACTTTCACTTTCTTCACATTGAAACCTTTGCTATTTACTATCTTGTGGTTTAAACCTTTGATTTTCAAGTTGCCACTTTCAGGCCATGAAAGTACGTGAACATACACTTTGTTTCCTTTCAAAGTCATACCGCCCCACTTACCATTTTTCACTGGACCACCTCTTGTTCCGTAGATCGTTTCACCGTTTTTCTTCATCCATTTACCAAACTGCTCCAACACTTTTACTTGTTCAGCAGGGAAAGTACCATCAGCCTTAGGACCAACGTTTAAAAGCATATTACCATCACCAGTTACAGTGTGTACAAATTTTTGAACTACTTCTTCATAGGTTAAAGTACCACAATCAGGGCGGTAAGACCATCCACCACTAGGGCATGTATTCATAGTGATACAAGACTCCCATGCACGATCCGTTTGGAACTTACCAATTCTTTGTTCAGGTGTATCAAAATCACCATCTACAAGTTTCTGAGTAGCATCATCTGGAGCAGTATATACACCACCTTTTTTACGACCAATAAAACGAGCACCACGGTTATTCACTAAGAAATCATCACCTTGTAAATCATACATCATTTCGTACAATTCTTTTAAAGTATAATCTTTCCATTGACCTGCAATATGGTCAAACCACATCATATCTACTTCACCATAATTCGTTAATAGCTCACGAATTTGACCGTTTTGGAAATCATCATATTTTTTATTGTCGCCTTCTAAATAATCAGGGTGTGTCCAATCACGAGTAGAATAATACCATCCTAATTTGATACCGTGTTTATGAGCAGCTTCAGCTAATTCAGCACAAATATCTCTTTTAAAAGGCGTTTCTGAAATAGAATAATCCGGTCTTAATTTTGTGTGCCAGTTAGAAAAACCATCATGGTGCTTTGCTGTAAAAACGATATATTTAAAACCTACATTCTTAGCAAATTTCATCCATGCATCAGCATCAAACTTTACAGGATTGAAACTTTTATAAAGAGCGTCATATTGTTCATTTGGAATTTTATCTCCTTTACCAAAATGGTCATGCGGGTGATCTTGTCTTGCCCAGCTAATTTCTACACCTTCCACACTTGATGGTCCCCAGTGCATAAAAAGACCTAGTTTAGCATTCCTAAACCAATCCAGTTTTTTCTCCTGTTGATACACCGTTTCTGTTCCTTTTTTCTGTGCGATAGAAGTCGATAAGGTTGCTATAAATGCTGCAACCATAAGAATCATAATTTTTTTCATTTCTTATTAATTATAATAACTAGTTCAATACAAATAAGGCCACTGCCTATCTGTTTTTTCCTGATTTAAAATGTATGAAGTAGTCCACAACATCATACTCTTATATTACTGTAGGCTAGAGTTGTAGATAATGTGAGTAATAAGGACATTGTAAAACAACGCCCCTAGTTCACACAATTACTACTTTTACTCAAGTCTCTTAATTCTACTTAAAGTGCCTTTTTGCTGTTTCTTACAGCGGAGAAGCAATCAGATGAAGGATTTTCAGGAAGTGTTTTTTCCCATTTTTTATATTTCTCCATCATATGAATAACTTTATCATTAAATGCTTCTACAACATTATCTTGTTCTTTCCAGTCTTCCGTTAGGTTGTATAACTCCTTTTGACCTGTTTCCTCATTGAACAATAATCTCCAATTGTCTTCTTGAATTGCACCACTTGCCCAATAATCCGCTTTTCTGTTATGAGGCCATTTCCACTGCCAAAAAATAGACTTCTCTCTGTTCATTTTCTGACCTTTAAATGCTCTTACAACACTTTGGCCATCTGAGACATACCCCTTTGGCAACTTCGCTTTTGCTAGCTCTACAAAAGTTGGTAACATATCAACTGATGCTAAAGCGGTTACTTTATCCTCTTTACCTGCTGGCACTTCTTTCGGCCATCTTACTAGGAAAGGCACTCTCACACCACCTGCGTGAATAGATGCTTTTTGGCCTTTTAAACCTGCCGTTTCTCCTACTGAGAAATACACCCCACATCCAGGTCCCGTAGAGTTATCTTGTCCCCAGATTTCTCTGTTTTGATTCGGAGCTGGTCCGTTGTCACTTGAGAAAATAACTAATGTATTATCATCAATCCCCAGTTCTTTCAACTTGGCAAACAACAATCCCATTTTATGGTCTGCATCTTTTACGATAGCTGCATACACTTGTTCCTTTTCTCCTAAATCTTCAAACTCTTTTAAGAAGTGCGTTTTAGGGTAATGTGGTGTGTGTGTTGCATGAATCCAAGCGTTGATAAAGAAAGGTTTATCTTTATTTTTCTCTACAAATTTGATAGTTCTATCCATTGTAGAGTCCGCATCTAATTGCGTATACATATCTTGAATATTGAAGCACTCAAAGTCGTCATAACCGTATTCTAATGGTGATGGGCCATCAGGAACGTGAGTATTTGAGAGGTGCCACTTACCGTAATGTGCCGTTGCGTAACCGGCATCTTTCAACATTCTTGGTAGCATTGGTGCTTTAGGGTCTAACCAATCCGGCATGTTTCTTCTTACATGTGATTCCACACCTGCAAAGTGTCCATGTACAAAATGTCTTGCAGGGAAATGACCTGTCATAATGGATGTTCTACTTGGAGAGCAAACAGGGTTTACTACAGAGAAGTTTTTGAAAGCAATACCTTCTGCCGCCATTTGGTCTAAATTTGGCGTTTTACAAAAAGAGCTTCCCTGAGAACTTAGGTCACCAAATCCCCAATCATCAGCATAGACAAAAATAATATTGGGTCTTGGATCTTCACTTCTTTTACTTGAAGATGAAGCAGTTGCTTGATTATTGTATTGCTGGCATGAAGAAATTGCAAACAATACTGCAATAGCTATAAATATATTTTTCATGTTTGTTTCGTTTATTTTGATTCGATTGAGTTAGAAGCTGTTCCTACAAGAATTTTTGAAGCGTGAGGTCTTAACTGATTCACTTTATAAGTACCATCATATACCCCTAATTCTTCATCTGTCCAGAAATCAGTAAGCTCCGATTTGTTTTTTAATTCTACACTTAAGTCGATGGGTTCATCTGTCCAGTTGAAGAAATAATAGTATTGCTTATCTCCTAGATCTGTAACTCCTACTTCCATTTTTGTATTTTCAAATCGAGCACCTTTACCTGTTGGATTCAGTAATTTCTTTACGATTTTCAATTCTTTCTCATTCAATAATTCCGCTTTATCACCACTCAATACAAAACCACCAACAGCATGAATAGATGAAGCGTGGAACAACCACTCGTCCTCTGAAATTTTATCATATTTCATATTCCAAGGACTTGATTTACCAAGCACTAAACAATCAGGATCCGCATCCCAGATCTTTTCATTTTGCCAACAACGACTTAAGTTTTGCTTTGCTAATGATTTAAATGACCACCATGCCCTACGGATATCTCCACTTGTACGCTGTGCCGTCACTAACCCAAATGATGGCCAAATAGGAGCATTACAACCTAATACTACTGTATTTTCGTCACATCCTTTCAACACCGCTTCCATACCTCTTCGGTAAGCTTCAATTCTTGTCGCATTTTTATCATAAAAAACACCCTCTTGAATTGCCCCCCAATAGTTTGCATCTAACTTGAAGTAGTTAACTCCCCACTCCTCACGCATAGTTCTAAATATATGCTCAAAATGCTTTTGTACTTCTGGGTGTGTACCGTCCATACAGTACCAAGGTCCTTCTCTCCATCCTCCAAATGACACCTCTGAAGAGACCAATGGCTCACCTTTCTGATTTTTCACAAACCAATCTGGATGCTCTTTAAATACTTTCGATTCTTTTTGTGCGATAAATGGAGCAACCCAAATTGCAGGTTTGAAGCCTTTTTTTGTAATACCATTAATTGTTTCACGCACATCGCCAAATTTTGGATTAGGTTCTAACCAATCTCCCATATACGGTTGATAACCATCATCCAATTGAATATATTCTAATTCAGGAAGTTTTTTACTGAAAATATCCAAGTTATCCATTGTGATCTGATCTGTGATCTCCATTCGATAACAATACCATGAACACCATCCTGTAGGAATATTTTTTGTTCTTCTAGGCTTATGATTTTTGTTTATTTCATCAGCCATTACATCAAATAAATCACCTTGATTTGGACCGTCTAAGAACAAGAAATCTTCTAATTCCCAGCTTTCCCCTGGTTTCAAAGACAACCCTTCTGCATCATACCCAACAAACATTTGCTCTCCATCATAAGCAATTCTACCAATGAATTTCTTACAAGAAGGAAAACCTAACATAAAATTCTCTTTTCCATCTACATTGATATTCAACAATCCATAGGCTGTAGGAAGACCTTTTAAGTCTTTCATTTTATAATGCTTATTATCTGGATTATTTCCTATATTTTCATGATTGGCTAATGTTCCTGAATTCTGATGTAACATTTGAAAACCTTCACCATAAATAGGTGATTCTGGATTCAAACCGTGTTTTTCAATCGCAAATAAAATAATATCCTTAGGGTTAATCACTTTATTACTTGTATTTGTAATTGTCGCCTTACATAAATTCCCGTCCCACTTTTTAGTTAATGTATAATCGCTTTTCTTTATTTCATTTCCATCCTTATCTTCTACTATTGCTGGAGCTTTACTCAAAACGTTCCAAAAGGTCTTTGCTTTTGAAGAAACATTGGCACTCTTCTGCTGTTCTTTTACGCTAGAACAAGATTGAATCCCTCCTGCCACTGCGGTAAACAATAATAGTTTTAATAAAAAATCAGTCCACTTCATAATTCAATTCTTTAAAAAATTCAAGTCAAGATCTATTGATTAGGTTTTCTGCTGTTCTATAATCAATTTTTCATGTTACAAATGTATTTTGAAAATAACATCTCAAACTACTCCCAAATTTGTTTTTGTTACTATATTCAATCGAATAAAAAGAGAAACATCACAATACTGATTTTCTGACACTTACGGGTGTTATTTCTCAAATCAATCATCAATAAAAATGAGAAATTTATACTTTAAAAAAAGGGGTATTACTTTAAATAGTCGGTAAATGAAATATATGAGCTAATGACAAATGGATTATATAAAGAATGGGGCTAGAAAAAATGGTCATGTTTTTCTTAACTCTTCATTCAAAATGACCTAGTACTTATAGATTGTTGATACCTTCTAGATTATTATTTTTTTCAAAGTAGTAGAGCATTTTCCAAACATGCTTTTAGATTTCTTCAATGCAGAAAAATAGCACCAAACAATGTCTGATGCTATTTTTATTCTTTAAAATTAAACAGCGTTGAGTAAAATGACCCTTACTTAATTTGATTCATTTCTGGTCTTAATTCATTAGTGAAATCACCAATGTCTTTCTTTCTTAAACCAGTAATACTTGCTAATGCTTTGTCTTTTGGCCACAATTTTTCTTTTCTCAATTCAGATACTTCCTCCTTCGAAAGATCGTTTTTTGCTCTATTGAATTCAACCAAAGCCTGCATTTGTTCCAATTTAGCAGTGTAAAGTGTATCCTTAATTGATGGATCTAACTCAAACTTCTCAATACATCTTTGTGTCCAGAAGTCTGCTCTTCTTTCCCATTTTGTTGTTGGAGTTGTTTGTGCTTGAGCGTAAGCAAATGAAAATACGAATGCGATTGTTAAAAAAAATGATTTCATCTCTTTCGAAAGTTTAATTATTATTTGAAATATTTATTAATTACTAAGTAATAGACTAAATACCGCATACCATGACTTGAAAGTTATAGTACTTAAGTTTTAGAACTTAATACCCATAATTCTGTGTCACTTCTGCGTTTCTATTAATGACAATATAAGGAATAGGAAAAACTCTGTACATAGAATTCATGCTCCCTGTATGTTTAGGCATATATTCTATTACATCTTTAATTTCACCTTCTATGTTATCAGAAGGTTCATAGATTGTAATCATATTAGAATATTTTTCTTCAAAATTGTTCCATCTATTAAGGTCATAACGGCGATTTAGCTCACCGAATAATTCCATTCTTCTCTCTTTTCTGATGACAGTTCTAAACTCATCTTTACTTAATCCGGGAAAAATAGCTTTAAGGCCAGCTCTATTACGGATTAGGTTAAGGTAAGAATAAGCAAGTGTCGGTGTTTCACCTTCCAATTCGTTGGCAGCCTCTGCATACACTAAAAAAGCATCTGCAATTCTATAAACAATTAGATTTTTGTTTCCTACACCTGATCTATTTCCATTTTCTCCATGTATATGAAGTGTAGGATCAATATACTTTGCGTTGGATGGACTGAATCCGTACATCACACCTTCTCCTGAAGTAAAATTGGTAAGCATACCCCATGATTTACGCGTATCATTTGGTTCAAATGATTTGAATAAATCGGGTGTGGGCAATATATAATTTTCTGCAAGATCTGGAGATTCTTCCTTGATCATGTTACCTGAATTTGTGCTACCATTCCAGAAATCATTTTTTCTAGCCATGTGCAACCTACTCAATCTGCTTGCTAAACCTGCTCCTTTAAAATCTTCAGCGTTATGAAAATAGATGGTCCAAATGGATTCCATGTTTCCATGATTATCATCGTCAAAAACCCATCCGTATGCTGGAGTTTTATCATTTTGAGATTGCGTCTCCAAACGGAAAGGAGAATTGAGAATAATTTCTTCGGCTTTGTCTCTTGCTAATTTATAATATTCTTGTCTTCGTGAATCTTCTAATGTAAACCATGTACCAGTACTAGGTTCATATTGATAGCCTGCCATGGTTAAATATACTTTTGACAGAATAAGTTTTGCTGCCCATTTATTCAAACGCCCTCTTTGTCCAGCTTTGAAATCTCTTGCAAAATTTTCTGCATACTGAAGATCAGGAATAATAACGTTTTGATAAATAGAGTCTACATTTACTCTAGGTCCTGCATAAGCTTGAGATCTATCTGTGATCGCTTGATCAATAACTGGTACAGGGCCAAATAAACGTACCAAATGGAAATAACATAAAGCACGGATCAGTCTTGATTCCCCAATATTCGTGATTTTTGCACTTTCAGAAATTGATGGGTCATTCAGTTCATTAATACTATGAATTAAACTATTACTTCTGTTGATCGCTTCCCAAAATAGTGTCCAGATAAACTCAATGGTTTGGTTATTTGCTACTACTTCATGCGCTGAAATATCATCTGCTTCTAAATTGGCTCTTGTATAATGCGTCACATTATCGTCAGTACCATTATCAATATAATACAGCCAGTGGGAGTATAAACCATTTTCCTTTACAAAAGAATTATATAAACCTGCTGTAGCGGCATCAAGATCTGAATCGGATTGTAAGAGGTTTTCATCAATAAACCTGTCCTTAGGTATTTCCTTCAAGAAACTCTCACATGAAGTGAGCATTCCTAAACCAAACAATAAAATAAATTGATATAATTTCATACTACACACTTCTTAAAATTTAACACTAACACCCATTGCATAATTACGAGACTGAGGGTAGGTTCCTCTGTCATGACCCATCATCGAAACATTTGTACCACCCAATGAAACATCAGGAGTAAAGCCTGAATAATTGGTAAAAGTGTATAAATTTGTTCCTGTTAAACTTAACTGCAAACTACTTATTCCTATAGGCTGCAACCATCTGTTAGGACAATTGAAAGAGAGTCTTACGTTCTGTAATCTTAAGTAAGATCCATCTTCAATCCATAGGTTATTGACAATACTTCCGTTATCAAAATTGGTATAATTACCACCATAAGCTTTTGGATATTTTGCACTTGGGTTTTCTGGTGTCCAACGGTCCATCGCTTCCACCATTGCATTATTATTGCCTTCAAAATTTAATAACCTTCTAGCATTCAAGTTTAAAATATCATTTCCTAATACCGCTTGCCATGTAAAGCTCAAATGAAATGCCTTATATCTGAAGTTATTTGTAAAACCTAATTGAACATCCGGCTGTGCTTTACCAATTACAGTGAGGTCTTCATTCCAATCAAAAACACCATCACCATTTACATCTTCAAAAATAGGGTCACCCGGCATTGCATCAGGTTGTGTAGAAGGAGCCTCTTCACCTTCTTGTAAAATTCTTGTGATATTATGACCGTAGAAGAGTCCTACTTCTTGCCCAATGATAAATCGTTGTGTCGGTCGTAAATTTCCTCCACCTATTCCGCTTTCTAGTTTGTCTGTTGACAAGTCCGTCAAAACTGCTTTATTGGCAGAAATATTAAATGAGGTATTCCATGAAAAGTTTTTACGGTCAATGGCAGTGGCTGAAATGGTGAATTCAATACCTGTGTTCATTAAGCTACCGTTATTTTCTAATACACTCGAGAAACCTGTTGTAGGATCTAAAGGAGTTTCAACCAAGAGATCTTCTGTCCATTTTCTATAAATATCTGTAACGATATTTACACGGCTTTGCCATAAACCTACATCCAAACCGATGTTCAATTCATGTGTTGTTTCCCAACGTAAGTTTTGGTTAGGCATATTTGTTTGTGCAGCACCATTGGTTAGGTTTTCATTTCCATTCCCATCACTTTCGTAGAAACTGAACATAGAATAAGTAGCCAAAGATCTGTACGGAGGAATACCTCTACGACCTGATGAGCCTAAACTTGCACGCAGTTTTAAATTATCAATTAAGCTAGATTCTTGAAGGAAATTTTCTTCAGAAATTCGCCAAGCGGCTGATGCAGAAGGGAACATTCCCCATTTATTATTTTCTGCAAAAACCGTTGCTGCATCATAACGTGCACTCAATCCAAAAAGGTACTTTCCTTTAAATTCGAAATTAGTTCTACCAAAAAATGAGAGAAGTTTGTTTTCTTGCATTTCAAAGTTATTCAACTGCGTGACAGCAGCTCCACCTATGTTATAGTAAAGAAGGTTATCGTTGATAAAACCATAAGCACTTAATCTTGTTTGCTCACGCGATGAACCTTGAATACCAAAACCTCCAATTACATCAACTTTAAAATCATTGAATCTTCTTGAGTAGTTCAATGTTGACTCACTATTCCAACTAAATTGTTTTTCATGCAAATGACGTGTCCAACCACCTAATGCAAAACCATTAGGAACTGTAGTATCTTGATAGAATTTTTCATCTCTGTACTGGAAGTTGACACCAATTCTAGATTTAAATTTCAAGCTATTACTAATTTTATATCCTACCCAAACACTACCTACTGGTTTAAAGATATTTCCTACAATCTTGTTACCGTTTGCATTGATCAAGGGGTTCACGGCTATTCTGTCATCCAATGGATCAAATATTCCATCATCAATCGCATTGTAAAATCTCTGCTGTGTAAAATCTGGTCTGTATAATACCGACTGAATGATAGTACCTCCCACTCCGTTGACTGGATTGACATTGTTGGTACCTGCTAATTGATTATTTTTCTGGTATAACATCATCAAGCCTACACCCATATCTAATCGGTCTGAAACTTTTGTTGTTAGGTTGGTATTGAAGGTCACATTGTCTAAAGACGAGTTAATGACAATCCCATCCACATGCATATAACTACCAGATACACGGTATTTCACACTTTGATTTCCACCGCCAACTGACAATGATAACTTATCACTTACACCCTGTCTAAAAATGGCATCTTGCCAGTCTGAGTTTTCAATTAAACCTCTGTGTGCAGAATCAAGTTGGGATGCTGTTACATCTGATTTACGACTTCCTCCAAAACGCTCATAGGTATTATTAAGTGCTTCATCTCTTAAAATTGTATACTGATTGGCATCTAATACCGCAATTTTTTGAGGCAGTTCCATAATCGCATGATCATATGAAATTTGAATGTCTCCTTTTCTTCCCTCTACACCACTTTTTGTTGTAATCAAGATAACACCATTGGCACCTCTTGAACCATAAATCGCTGTTGAAGCAGCATCTTTCAAAAAGTCAATGGACTTGATATCTTGAGGGTTTAGCATTGATAATGGGCTAATATTACTACTTCCATTTGCATCGGCAATGTCTGATAAACCATTACTTGTTGTGTTTTCAAAAGGAACTCCATCGATCACATAAAGAGGCTCATTTCCACCTCCAAGTGTTGCATAACCTCTTATACTCACTCTGTTACCAGCACCTGGAGCTCCAGATGTACTGTTTATATTGACACCAGCTATTTTACCTTGTAACATAGATTCAAACGTAGCACCTGCAGGAGTACCTTCTAGTTCTTCACTTTCTACATGAAAGACAGCTCCCGTCAAGTCTTTCTTCTTTACTGATCCATAACCGATTTTTACTACTTCATCCAGCAAAGTCATTTCTATTTCCATCGAAATATTAATCACACTTTCATTGCCTACCACTATCTCAACGGGCTTCATTCCTAAAAAACTGAATACTACAGTTTCCCCTTTTTGAACATCGGCGAGATTGTATTTACCATCAAAATTCGTCACAGTACCACGAGTGGTATTTTTTACTCTAATGGAAACGCCAATACCAGGTAGACCATCTTCAGCGAAAGTCACTGTTCCCATGATACCTTGGGTTTGAGCATTTACTGTGAAGGATAGTAAAATTCCTACCAATGCGGCAAAAAGTTGTTTTCTACTCTTCTTCATCATTTGTAATCGTATATTAAAAATTTCATTCATTCCTTCTAAAAAATCTTATTTGAATGGGGTTAGCCTATAAGGTTCAAAATATTCCTCCCGTGAACTTTGCCACAGGAGGAATTGTTTTATGGTTTTACAACCAATCTGCTGATCACTTTATTCTGAGTTCTTAATACATACACTCCACTACTTAACCCTGATAGGTCAAATGTCTGTTTCATGGAATTGATTGTAAAGATTCTCACTTCCATCCCTTGTATTGAAATCAAACTTATTTTTTCTCCAATTAGACTCGCATTTGCAATTTCAATTGTGATGAAATCTTTGGCTGGATTTGGATAAACTTTCACATGTAGTAGCTCATCCTCAATACTTGTAGGGTCTTCTTTTTCATAAGGGTTCGTTAATACAAAGGCTCTAACTTTCACTTCCTTTCTTACCGCTCTTCCTTTGGCTGATTCAGAAGTACCATAAAGTGTCATGGTTGTTTCATATGCTAGATCCTCTGTAACTCTTGGTGTATAGATCATATTCAAGGTAAATGAATCTCCTATTTCTAGTATTTTAGAAGTCGTTGAAAAATCATGAACTAAGAAAAGAGAGTCATTATTGCTGATAACTATACTGTCAATCTGAATGGCCTCAAAGAAATCGTTTGAAATCACAACATCTGTATTGATACTGTCACCTGAGTAAAGCAGATCAAAGTTCAAGGTATCTCCTTCCACATTCATATAATCACCTGTCAAAGAAATTTCTAATGGAGCATCTGATAGGGCTTCTCCTTCTAATAGAATTGTATTAATCCCTGCTGTATAATTCGATACAACTGTCATACTCCCCGAATAAACATCTACTATAGTAGGATTAAATACTACTTCTAACATTACAGTATCTTCTGCATTGACAGTAAATGATGTCTCTTGACCAGAAACTAATTCAAATCCAAAAGGCATTTCAACAGCTGTCACATTTAGTGGGTCACTTCCTAGTTTATTCGTGATGTATATATTGCGAGTCACCAACGTTTCATTCAGAATATAATCACCAAACTGAACAGGATCACCTATTTGATAGTCTTCTGTATCAGCGAATAATTCTATCTTAATAAATTCAATACTATCGCTTGTAGCTCCTTTCACTACCACATTCACATTCTTATCATTTGATTCAATCGTGATGTTTGCGGTATAATTCACATCAGAAACAGTACCTGTATTAAAGATCACTTTCACTTGCTCTGTTTGTCCTGCTGCAATAGAGAATGGAGCTTCAAAGTCTACTTCAAATATACCCTCGGTATCATTGGCTATTGTGATATTTGAAATTACTAAATCTGCAGTACCATTATTTGCAATTGGCAAGAATAATTCATTTGCTGTATCATTTGATTTCCTTGTTCCAAAATCTAAGACTTCAACTACAGCAATTTCTGGTTTTGTGACTAGCAATACTGCCCCAATCGTAGGAGGATTTGTTCTCTGTCTACCTGCTATATCTACTGTAGGAACAAGAGTGTCATCAGCCAAACCAGCTTTTCCAAGTGCTGATCCTTTGGCATTGAAATAAGGTACTTTTGTTAGTGCATCATTATAAACGACCAATGAATTATCTTCATTAAGATCAAATCTGATTTCATCCGAAGAAAGTGTAAGGTTAGAATTCACTGTATTATCTGAAAGTTCACCCTGATCTACATAACCAAATGTATTCATGATGTTATGTGATATAACATTTACCTCAAGCGTCTTTTTATTGTTGATCAAAAGGTCATACTCAGGATTTTCATTTGAAGTAACTGAAGAGCCATTGTTTCCTACAAATAAGTTATTGGCAATATTTGCGATATATACATGACCATCTACTTCTCCTAATTTATTGGTAAGCAATGCTACAACTGCATTATTATTGATATTATCACCTGGATACCCATGATTTCTATCTTGATTGTATTTTTCGAAAGAAACTAGATCATCATTTATTGTTTTACAATTCACGAAAGTGTTGTTGACCATCGTAAACACATTCTTATTGTTAAGCGTACTACTTGTAATTCTTGATAATATAGAACCGATCACAATACCATTGTAAGTAGCTTCTTCAACAGTTCCTGACAACGGAGTGTAATCTTTAGTGATGTCTGAGAAGATGGAGTTCTTAATACTCATTTCTGTCATTTCTCCATAAATGATAGGACGCCCCACTTCATCTGCTTGCAATCCAGTTGCTTTCTCTACAAAACAACCATTCATCTCAAAACGATTTTCTTTGGTATTAAAGTGAATAATTGCTCCAGATCTTGAATGTATATTATAGATGTGGCATTGATTGAAGACTACTGTTTGATTTACACCATTGACGTATACAATACCGCCTTCTTTAGCAACATCCAAACTATGCGAACCAAAGTTCTTAAGAGTCAAATCTTGGAAAACTACTCTCATGCCTTCCGAGTCACCCCCAGATAAGTTCAAGAATCTACCATAGTCATTTTCTGTTGAATAGTCATCATCTATACCTATGGAAATTGAAGATACATCTGCTCCCAAACCTTTGATTATCAACTCAGCATTTTTCAGTTTAGGTGTAATACCACTACTCAAGGCTGTATGTCTTACATCATCAACAACATTGATTGTAAATACCTTTCCTTCTTTCTCTTCAATTGCGTTCATTACGTTGATAGCTTTTTCAAAAGTTAGAAAAGCTGTTCCTTCTGTAACACCATCATTAGAATCATCTCCAGAAGTACTAACGAAATAGGTATTTTCTTTTATCTCGCCTACAATGTTAGCAGCTATTGCAATTTCCTTTCTAATTTCACCTTTGGTAATCACTAATTGATTAGTGTAAGCTCCCAAAGTAACGTCTACAGGAGTAAAAGAAAATGGTAAACTAACGGTTTCGCCTGTTGCCACTAATAACCCTGCCTCACCAAGGTCAAATGTGATAAATTCAGCTTTTGATAATTCAAAATCTTCTTCAAAGAAAGTAATAGCTTCTTCCGAATTATTTGTAATCTCTAATGAAATCTCCTTTGTTGAGTTCAAAGAAACTGTCTGAAAATCAAGGTCTCCAACTATTCTCACAGGTGCCACTGTTGCTGTACCTGATAGTGCAATTGTATCTTGTTTACTATTGACCGCATTAGAAGCGACAAATAAAGTATCGATATAATCACCTTGTTCAGTTGGATCAAAAACGACCGTTACTTCTACAGTTCCATTGTTAGGACCTACTATAAATGAAGGGTAAGTCAATTCAATTTTATCCTCGATCATAAAACCATAAGGAGCAGCAACAGTGATATCTTCTACCGTCAATGGATCAATTCCATTATTTGTAAAGGTGATTACTGAAACAGGTGCTATTTTATCAACATCATGTTCTGGGAATTCAATTTTATCCGTACTCAAAGCTATTTGACGGTCACCTTCGACTTCTGCCTTCAGTACTACATTGTACTCACTCCCTGAAATTGCATCTGAAGTCATCGTAACCGTACCGTTATAGATGGCTGGAACTTCTCCAGTTGTCAATTGAACTTGTACTGTTTTACTTTCTTCAGGATCAATAGCTAAAGGAGCTTCAAAGTCTACTAAACTATAACCTACCCCCTCAATTGTCATGGCTGAAATAGTCAAAGTCATAGTACCGGCATTTGAAATAGTCAATTCTTTCACTATCGTTGATGATCTTTCTACAGTGGCAAAATCTAATGTTTCAGCTGCTATTTGAGGTCCTTGTGGGATATATTCATAAGCTCCAATACTCGGTGGACTTTTTCTTTCCTGCCCTGAAATATCAACATTGGGAACTAAAGTGGCCTCTGAATATCCCGCTACTGCAATTGCACTTCCTTCTAACTTATAATAAGGTACTTTTGTAGAGGCGTCATCATAAACTACTAATTCATTTTCATTCTCCACATCAAAATTGATTTCAGGAGAAGTGATGGTATAAGTAGCATCAATAGTATTGTCCGTTAAATTACCTTGATCAACATAACCAAATGAATTCATGATGTTATGTGATATAACATTTACTTCGATCGTCTTTTTATTATTGATCAAAAGATCATACTCTGGATTTTCATTTGATGAAGCAGAAGACCCATTGTTTCCTACAAATAAGTTGTTGGCAATATTGACTGTATACTTATGATTATCAAATTCTCCCAGTTTATTTGTCAGCAATGCTACAACTGAATTATTGTTGATAAAATCACCTGGGTAACCGTGGTTTTTATCTTCATTAAATTTGATAAATGATACTTGATCATCGTTAATCGTTTTACAGTTTACGAAAGTGTTATTGATCATCGTAAACTCTTTTTTGTAATCAACGATACCATTTGAAATTCTTGATAAAATAGATCCAATCACAATACCATTGTATGTGGCATCTTCTTCACTCCCAGACAATGGTGTATAATCTTTTGTTATGTCGGAGAAGATAGAATTCTTAATACTCATATCTGTCATTTCTCCATAAACAATTGGTCCACCAACCCCATTTGATTGTATTGCGGTTGCTTTTTCAACAAAACAGCCATTCATTTCAAAACGGTTTTCTTTGGTCTGAAAATGAACAATAGCACCTGATTTTGCATGTCCATTGTAAATATGACATTGGTTGAAAATCACTGTCTGATTCGCTCCATTGGCATAAACAACACCGCCATCTCTTTGTCCGTAAGATCCAAAGTTTTTAATCGTCAGATCTTCGAAGATGACTTTGATGCCTTCAGTAGTATTGCCTGATAAATCTAAGAATCTTCCGTAATCAGTTGTTATTGTATATTCAGCATCAAGCCCACCAGAAATAGAAGAAATATTTGCTCCTTCACCCTTCAAAACAATTGTAGAGTTTGATGCATTTGGACGAATACCAGCACCTCCGGTTGTGTAAAGAACATCCCCAATAACATTAATAGTAAATGTTTTTCCATACTTTTCTTCAAGCTCACCAATGAGTGTAAATACTTTCTCGAAGGATTTTAATGCTGTTCCTGATGTTAAGCCATCACTATCATCATTACCTGTTGCACTTACATAAAAATGATCTTCTTCAAACTTCTCAACTACTTCTGCTGTAATTTCAATTGCTTTAGAAAACTCATTTTTAGTAACTGTCAGCTTATTGGTATAAGTACCTAAAGGAAGGTCAACAGGAGCAAAAGTCAATGCTATGTCACCTGTACCATTCGCATCTATCACTAACCCTTCTTCTGGAAGATCTATTGTGATATAACTTGGCGTAGTTTCGAAAACAAAATCTTCAGCCATAAACGTAACAGGCTGATCGGTATTGTTGGTGAAGGTCAACGTTGTCGTTTTAGAAGTACCATCACCAATATAATTATAGTCTGTATCTCCACTCACTTGGAAAACAGGTACAATTGCTTTTCCTGAAAGGTTCAATGTGTTACTTGTCACCGTACTTGCATTGGAAGGGAAAGTTAGCGTTTCAGTAAAATCACCCTCTGCTTTTGGCTCAAAAGCAACCGTAATTTCTTTTGTTCCGCTATTTGCTAACACCTTAAAAGCAGGTAATGTTGTTACTACATTTCCTTCTACAACAAATCCAAAAGGTGCACTGACTGTAAGTTCATTTACCGATAAGTCATCCAGACCTTCATTTGTAAAAGTAATAACCGAAGTCACGGCAGAGGCATCTACTAAAGTGGTAGGGAAAACAACTGCAGAAGTACTCAATTCAATATGACGATCACCTTCTACTTCTCCAGTTACTGCTATTTCTAAAGGATTGATATTAATAGCATCTGAATTAATGGAAATTGTTCCTTCATAAACTTTTGCAGTCGGGCCTGTCACCAACTGTACTGTAACCGTTTCAGTGCTTCCAACAGCAATACTCAATGGAGCCTCAGCTGTAGGTGCATTTAAAATACTATACCCTTCACCTGTAATTTGTACAGCTGTAATGGATAGTGGTTGGTTTCCACTGTTCGTTATTTCCAATCCTTTCGTTACAGTTGCCGATCGGGCTAAATCTGTAAATTCTAAAGTCGAACCTGCAGTTATTTGCCCTCCTTGTGGAATATATTCATAAGCACCAATACTTGGTGGTGTTTGTCTTACTTGACCTGAAATATCAGTCAAAGGTACTAATACCGCATTAGTCAATCCTGCATGAACAATAGCACTACCTTCTAATTTGTAATAGGGAACTTTAGTGGATGCATCATTGTAAATCACCAACTCATCTTCGTTTTGAACATTAAAATTGATCTCGGAAGAAGTGACGGTGTAAGTAGCATCAATAGTGTTATCCGTTAAATTACCTTGATCAACATATCCGAATGAGTTTAGGATGTTATGTGATATAACATTTACTTCGATCGTCTTTTTATTATTGATCAAAAGATCATACTCTGGATTTTCATTTGAAGTTGCAGAAGCCCCATTGTTTCCTACAAATAAGTTGTTGGCAATATTGACTGTATACTTGTGATTATCAAACTCTCCCAGTTTATTTGTCAGTAATGCTACAACTGAATTATTGTTGATAAAATCACCAGGGTAACCATGGTTTCTATCCTCATTGTATTTTTCAAAAGAAACCAGATCATCATTGATTGTTTTACAATTCACGAAAGTATTATTGACCATCGTAAATTCTTTTTTCAAATTAAGAGTTGAACTTGAAATTCTTGATAAAATAGAACCAACAACGATACCGTTATAAATGGCTTCCTCAACTGATCCTGATAATGGCGTATAGTCTTTTGTGATATCTGAGAAAATGGAGTTTTTAATGCTCATATCAATCATTTCAGCATAAATAATAGGCTTACCTACTTCAGTATGTTGTAATGCTGTTGCTTTCTCTACAAAACAGCCATTCATTTCAAAACGGTTTTCTTTTGTTTGGAAATGAGCAATAGCTCCTGATCTTGAATGCACATTGTAAATATGACATTGGTTGAAGGTTACTGTTTGATTCACCCCATTTGCATAGATCAAACCGCCATCTCTAGTCAAATTGGAACCAAAGTTTTTAAGCGTAAGATCTTGGAAAATTACTTTGATACCTTCAGTATTATTACCGGTTAAGTCCAGCAATCTTCCGTAGTCATTGGTTACAGCATAATCAGCATCAAAGCCACCAGAAATTGAGGAAACATCTGCTCCACTACCTTTGAAAATAATAGTTGTATTTTTTGCTACAGGTCTAATTCCGTTTGCGGTGTAAGTAAATTGGTTATCACCAACCACATTGATAGTAAATGTTTTCCCACCTATTTCTTCGGTTTCATTGATTTTACCTAATGCTGCAGCGAAAGTTTTTAATGCCTGATTAGAAGATAAACCATCATTTGAATCATCACCTAAAGCACTAACATAAAATTCGTTTTCATTGCTATCTGTTGTCAATTCAGCACTCAGAGTCATAGAGGCGTCTACATCATTTTTTGATAGTGTGAAAGTTGTATTATATGACGTAGCAGCAGCAGTCGATGTGTTTAGTGTAAGTGTGATCTTTGCAGTATTTCCTGCTGTTACACTCAAGCCTTCTGCAGGGATGTTGTGTGAAATATAATTTGAATTAGAGAAAGAAGCATCTGTTCCTAAAAATATCAAATCTGTATTTCCAGTGTTCGAAACTGTAATCTCTGCAGTCTTCGTTTCACCAATCACAACTGTACCAAAATTGACATCATCACTTAATGTAAATGATGTCACTTGTAAAATACTTGCAACAGCATTTAATATCACTTTATTCGCACTTCCTTCTGTATCATCTGAAGTGATTGTCAACTCCTCACTGTAGTTATCCGCAACAGTAGGATTAAAAGTGATGACAACATTTTCACTCCCTCCTGCTTCTATCACTAATGGATTGATAAGGTCAACATCTAACTCAAATGGATTGGCCACAGCAATATCGGTAATCGTAAGCGCAGCAGTGCCAATGTTTTCAATCAGTAGCGTTTTATCAACTGTTTCTTGAGGATCGGCAATTGTTACCGTACCAAAATCAATTGGGTCTGTAGAAATCTTTAAAATTTTTGTAAGAACCACTGGAGCGGCTACATCAAAAGCGCCAATTCCAGGAGGATTAGCTCTTGTTGCACCCGTAATATCTGTTGTTGGTATTAAAGCGCCTGTTGCTCCTTTTCCACCAATCACTTCACCTGAGATCTCTAAATAAGGCATTCCATTTGCTCCTTGCTTTACAGTGTTATCTACCGTAAGTTCATCTGCTGTAAAACTTTCTTGTATAGTATTATTGGCTGATTGATCACCATTGTAACCCAACGCATTCATCACATTATTAGTAAACAGATCTAACGTAACCCAGGTATTGTTATTAATCATAATATCATCACCTGTTGTTCCGCTGAATACGTTATTTGCAATATTAATAGCTCCTATGTTGGTACCATTATTATTGTTTACCCCAAGAATCGCTACTGCCGAATTTCCAACTGAAATCACATCACCTGAGTAATTGTTATTAAAAGCCGTAAAATCACCAAGGTTATCGTTAACAGCTGTACAGTTCACAAAACTGTTATTGAGAAGTGTAACGGTTGATGCTACACCATTCTCCGCCATTTCAAATCCTAAAACGGTACCATTATATTCTGCTGCATTTTCATCTGCTGGTGTGTCACTTCCAAAAGCATGTACAGGAGTGTAATCTTTTGTAATAGTATTGAAAATGGAGTTTTGAATATTCATCACCCCCGTTTTCATATAAACAATTGGTTCAATTTCATTTCCCGATTGTAATACCGTGATGTTATTGACATACACTTTATCCATTATTATTTCACAACCTTTTTGGTTGAAAAATACCAATGCACCACTTCTTGCATGACCATTTTCAATATGGCAGTTCCTGAATGTGACTTTTGTATTTTCTTTATTACTCCATACTATACCACCTTTGGATACATTCTTATTTTTACCATCTAGTCCAAAATTTCTGATCGTCAGGTCTTCAAAAATTACAGTCCAGTTCACAGCATCATTCATATTCATGAATCTACCATGTTGGTTTGTTCGGCCATATTCAGCCTCACTTACTACTTTGTAAGGAGAAATAGTAGTTGTAGCAACATTATCACCCTTAAAAGTGATGGTCACATTTTCATTGTCTTTTATTGGTTTTTCGCCTGCTTGGTCATTAGAAAACTTTACAGCTCCACTAATATTTACCATATAAACTGCATTACTGTGTGTAATTGCATTATTAACATATAGGTCGAAAAACTTATGTACTGAAGCCAATGCCGTTTCTGCAGTCAGACCGTCATTATTATCACTTCCTGTTTCACTCACATAATACGTCCCTCCTTGACCATAACTCAAAAGAGAAGTAAAAGTGAAAACCAGAGCAATGGCCCACTCCTTATATAGAGTTCTTTTTTCTTTAGTAATGTTTCTTGTCATCTCATACATAATTTGCAATACGATATTACGCATCTGTTATAACATCATATAAGTAATAGTCATTCATTTGTGATATCATGCGATGATAATCTTTGATTCCAATATTCATTTATCATTGAAATTATTGATTGATTATGACTAGAAGAGGGTAATAATTCATGTACATTTAATAATTAAAAAATATCAACCTCTTTTGTTGATCATAAACACACTATGATTTCAAGGGGTAATTTGAGTATTTTTTATGCATCAACATTTCTGTAATAAGTATTATTACTTCTTTTTTCAACCTTTGAAAAAGAGAATACAATAAGAACTGAATATCAATTAGTTACAATCGGTATTTCTTTTTTCAATCACTCTTTAATTTTATGTTTTTCAATGCAAAAACACATTGAAAGGTCAAATTGAGGGCAAATATTAGAAAGATGTGTGCTAAATTTAAGAATACAGAAAACATAGGTTATACAGTTGAATAGTAAAGTACCAAGACAAAATTAGATAACACTAATTCATGTTATTTTTGGTTAGTACTTAGAAAAGTGAAAATTGTCTAGATTTAATATATTTTCACAAAGATAATCAATTCTTTTCGAAGTTTGAAAATATACCTTCACGTACCCGTATTATCTACTTTTAAAATTTAAAACCACCCATTACTTCTAGTAAAAAGTAAAAAAAAAGAGAGTAAACTTAATATGCAATTGCCTATCAAGCCACTCTCTTAACCAATCTAACTTTATTTTGTTGCCGCAGGATTTGGTAGTGTTTCTGTAGATGCTTGCACACCTATCTCCAACCAAATTTCATCAGATGATTTTGATGTCATACTGAATTTATCCAAAGAGGACGGTTTTAATTTTCCAAGATTGAGTGTTTGAATAGCATGCCAATACTCATCAAAAATTGTGAAAGTTCCATTAGCGTTTAATGTGAAGTTACTACCTGTTGGGATATCTTCCTTAATTTTGATGATCTGGTCACCAACCGTAATTTTTGGAGATTTTACTGTTTCCTCTATTTCACTTAACGCTTTTAAATCCTCGATGATAATATTAGCTTTTGTGTTTGCTGGAACATAGCCAAGACCCACACTAATGGAGGATACTTTCTCATATTTCATCATCTTTTTGGTTTTAGGACACCAACTCCAATTATTAAGCCTCCAACCCTGCTCTCCAGTTGGGATTTCTATCCATTTCTTTCCTTCAAAATCTATTGGAATAGCATAATCCCTAGCCAAGTGACCATCACCAATTCGTACAATTACTGTTGCACCACTTCCATCACCTGTCACATGTAAGCCAATACCTCTATGTTTTACCAAATCCGTTTTCTCAATCTTATATTCTTTCAAGGCTAGCAAAGCATATGACTCCTGAGCAGTATTATTTTCACGTATTAGATTGATTTTATCCTCTATTTTCATTAGTGGGAACAATTCAATATTGTGTTTTGATGATGGATTAAATTTAGGCAAGACTCTACCAATAATTCTCACCTGGTCAAAACCTGTTTTTATCTCTTTAGGAACAAAGAGTGATTCTTCAGTATTGAGTTGCGTATAGAACCTAGGTGTCACACATCCATGTTCTTGACCAATGAACCATTCGTGAGTATAATGTTTTGTACCAGTACTATACCATTTTCTAAATTGATCACCTTCAAGACTCCAAAGTGCCGTCCCCACTGGTTTATTACCTGACAAAGGAAGTTTCGCTTTATTAATTTTGCGTCTAACATCCATCTTCTCACGTTGTTCAGGTGACATCCCTAAAGATGCGTTTTTGTAGTTTGCTAAAGTCGTCAAAACCTCTTCGATATGACCGTTTTTTTCTAAATCTTCAATTGAAATTCCTTTTGTACCTCTTGCTAGTGAAAAAGTCCTACTGTTATTTATCAACTGATCTAAAAATTGATATTCAAGCTCTTCAATGCTAGGTGTGATTCGGGATGGGTTTCCTAAGAAATATCTCACCGCATCTTTGATCATATACTCACCACCAAATGCGTTTTTCACCCTATTAAATCTATACTCCAACCAAGCCTCAGGAGGTGTGCCATGACTTGTCACTGACCAAGTAGGATGGTCCAAATATTGGTAGGTTAATGCTGCAAACTTTTCAAATCCCCAAACACCTTTTGCCATATGCCAAGCAGCACCATCAAATGAAGCATTACTAAACTCCATCGTATTATTAATTTCAGACCATCTTTGAGCTACTTCGTCTAATAATTTTGAATTAACATCTGGTTCGAAAACATGTCCATAGCCTCTGATATAACCTGTAACTTCAGTTCCGGCGGGATAGCCATTGGCATCCGTTTCAAATTTCGCTCTTTTCAAGTCTGTCAATTCCCAAGTTCCATCACCTAAATCTTTGATTTCTTTAGCTTCCAACCATTCATTTCCAACTCTAAAAGTGGTGTATTTGAAATAACTCTGCATCACTGGGGGCGGTAAGGTTGGTCTTCCTTTTCCTTTAAAATGACTTGGAAGCACCACTCCTTCATTAGGAATAACAACTATCGATTTATCACTGCTTGATACTCCTTCTTTCAGTTTCATTTTTCCCCAATGTTCTACACCTTCGTTCACTTCCTTCACGCCAGAACAGTAATCTGAATCTGTATTATCCAAAGCACCGCTCATTCTATGACTTGCCAACCACATCCCATCTTCCTGCAACTCACTTTTAAATTCATAAAACTCTGCTAAACCATTCATATACATTCCTGTATTTACACCATCTACTGTTTTATCCTTCCATATATTTTGGTGTAAATAAAGCCCTTTGGCCTCCATCATTTCTGCATATTCTATGAAATCATAATGCTGATTAAAGTCTTGTGGTGCGATATTGATAAAAGAAACATCATAACAAGTTTCTATCCAATCCTCTAACCATTGTTCTGCTTTTGCTTTTGTCCACTCTCCTTTAACAGCAGGATGAGGCAACCCTTCATTCACCCAAATGTCTAACAAAACTTCATCTTCCTGTTCTCCATCCGTAAAAGGATATAAGGCAAATGCTCCTAAAGGATTAGAATCTGATGTTTCCCAAAGTGAACGTCTTTCAGCTTCTACCTTATTGCGTTTTCGGCGGTCCGTATACATCATATAATCCAAAGCTAAAGTCTGCACCCCTTGATTTTCTGTATTTAAATTGAAAAACAATCGTTCACCTTTCAACGGAAAGTTTTCTAACGCTGTAAAGGTTAGTGTAGTATAGTGTTTTTTAGGAGCAAAACGAACTATAATCTGCTCTTCCGACCCTGACATTGAAAAACGATATTCATTTAAAGCAACTTCTTCTACTTTGTCAAAATGCCGTTTGGTCTTATCCATTTCCAACAGATAAAAACCCATTGATTTCCCTGATTTTAATAACTCATTGCCGTCTGCATCTTTTACTGAAACTGGGTACGCTTCAGCATCAAACGTTAAAGTCAAAGCATCTCCTTTCACAATAGTCTGTTGCCCAAATAAGTACTGGCAAAAGAGGAATGTTATCAACCCTAATAATATTCTTTTTTTCATTTCAAATCTTTTAAGCTTTTCACCATCATTAAGCACTAAGACTAAAAAAATTGCTCGCTAAAATAATTGTAGAAAACAAGGCTCAGTGCTCGTCGATAACAAAACTGCAAAAAAGATTTTTGGGTTTAATTCCGATACTATTATTAGTTCTACTTTATTCAATCATTGAAAATGAGAAATATATAATCTTCTGATTAAGTGTATATTATATGATGTTCATCTTTTTTCAATCATTGGTTATTGGGGTTAGAATACTAGATCGAGTTAAATTTGAGAAAGATATTTATAAGCAAATAACTGTTTATCAAATACCATTTAATCTTATTCAAATTTTCTTCTTTTTACCTAATGCTATATTCACTCCACTACCTACTTTTAAAAACTTTTCTAAATCGATATGTAACTTCTAAATAAGTACTTGCGTGCAAGTAAGTCTTCTACTAAATTGAAAGAAAGTTTAAAAGACATGGGGTTATTTAGTAGATGGACGTTGTTTTTTGAAATGCTTTTTAGACGGAACGTAAGCAATAATTTCACAAATGGATATTATATTTTTTTACTTAAATAATGAAGTTCACAATTCAACTTTCATAGAGGTAATATCTGACTTATTAGAATATTCGAGTCACAAATGACTATAAAATTGCAGACAACTTTTTCTATTAAAAATGGAAACGATTTTGAGGTGAAAGTGTATACGAATCTCATTATTGATTGGGATGAAAAAACTATCGCACCCAAAATAGAAAAAATAAGAAATCGAGAACTTAAGCATAACTATAGTATGTAATAATGCTATAGACTGGGAAAGAAAATTGAAATCTAAGATATCGGAAGAACTTCTATCATTAAAAAACGAAAGTTGGCTTGACGAAAATGGATTGCCAATTACAGAAAGTGATTTTCTCTCACGAATATCCTTAGAAAACATAACAATTCATGAGGATGGTGAATTTGAAGCTTGGTTCAATGATGGAGACGCTTTTTGGGGACACTCAATTAATGTAAGAGCGAACATCAACGGAACAATTGATTATTGTGAAATTCAAGGCTAAAATATACCAAAACGAAATGGCAGTTAAGAACGAACCAAACTCCCAATTTTATGAATGAAAATCAGAAAAAACGATGGAGGGAAAGATGGTTAGCTTGTATCAACGAACTAACTTCATTCGAACTTCAGCAGAGATCTTGGCTTGACAAAACAAATACAAACCTTCATTGGTCATTCGTTGAGTTTATGTGTAGTTATTTTGATGATTTAGTCATTGATAATCGATACAAGTATCAATTACAGCATAAGTGGATAACGAAAACAGAGTTTTCAATAATTGAAAAATGGCATGATCAATTAGACAAATATGATACTCCTAATAATGATGATTACAATGCAGCTGAAATACTTAAAGACACAAAATGGCAAAGTATCGTAGAAAATGGCTATCATATGAAAATTGAATTGAGTAAAATTATAAGTGCTTCTGAAAGGCAAATATTAATGGAGAAAGTAGACTATTCTAAATTCTTATCATCTTAAAAATCAATTGACAAAACTGTAGCTGTAAAGTACAACTCACTTTAACAAAAACTTTTATAACATAATCAAACTACATGGATACTATCACAAATGATAAATTTTGGATGCTAATTGAAAATGCCATCCAAGTTTCTAATAATGACGAAATTTTAAAAGAAAAATATATAGTCGAAGAACTAGAAAAACTTTCATTAGAAGAAATCAAAAAATTTGAATTCGATTTTAGAAGATATATCATCCAAGCTGATGACTTTAAAATTATTGCAGCTCAGAAAATTATTGAAGACTTTGTATCAGATGATAGTTACTTATACTTTAGAAGTTGGCTAATTGGTCTTGGGAAAAATGCATTTTTTGAGATATTAAAGAACCCCGACTATTTAGTCCAATTTGTAGAAGAAAAAGGAGTTTATCATTGGGACGGATTAATGTATGTTACCACAGAAGCTTACTCTAATAAAACAGGAAAAGAGGAAGATGAAACTTTCCCAAGAGATACAGCAATTGATTTAGGATTGGATTACGATTTTGGTGCCCCCCCAACGAAAGGAAAAGATTGGACTATGGATGAGTTACCTTCTATGCTTCCTAAATTATGGGCAAAGTTAAACTAAAAGGTAAAATTAGATATGAAAACAATAGGTCTAAATCTACTATTAGGGGTGGCAGTTGGAGATGCACTGGGTGTGCCGTATGAATTCTCAGCGAGAGATAAAATGAAAAGAAACCCTGCCAAAGATATGATCGGGTACCAAACACATCAACAACCTCCTGGAACTTGGTCGGATGATAGTGCATTGACATTTTGCTTAGCGGAAACTTTGGTAGAAGGTTATAACCTAAAATCTCTGGCTCTAAAATTTATAAAATGGAAAAATGAATCGTATTGGACTGCCAGAAACAATGTTTTTGATATTGGAATGACGACCTCTATTGCTATTTCACGACTTGAAAAAATACTGGGAACAGGAAACGACCAAGCACTTTTTGAGCAAAAATACAATGCTGAAGAAAAAGACAATGGTAATGGTTCCTTGATGAGGATTTTACCTTTGATTTTTGTATTAAAAGGCAAAAATGACCATGAGAAATTTGAGCTTATTTGGGATAATTCAGCCCTTACTCATAGACATATTCGAGCTGCTATGAGCTGCTTTATCTACTTAAAATTTGCAGAAAAAATTGTTGAAGGTTTAGAAAAACAAGAAGCCTATCAAGAGACAAGGCAAGAGGTGCAAAGTTTTTGGGAATTCATCAATTTCCAAGAAGCGGAGAGAGTACATTTTAATAGAATTATTCAAAATGATATCAACATAGTGGCGGAAGAAACCATCATGACAGGTGGATACGTGATTGAATCTTTAGAATCAAGTTTTTGGTGTATTCTAAAAACCGATTCATTTGAAAAAGCAGTGTTAAAGGCGATCAATTTTGGACACGATACTGATACCACTGCTGCTATTACGGGTGGATTAGCAGGACTACTTTATGGAAGCAAAGCCATCCCTAACTATTGGATCGCTTCTTTGGCAAGGATGGAAGATATCTATGACCTTGGCGAAAAATTGGACAATCTATTCAATTCCTAAAAACAACCATCAAACAAATCTTTCACATTGTAAACTAAATTATCGTCAACTTTCAATCGGCCTTTCTGCAAGCATTTATAGGATCTACTTTCAAGCTTCTTGCCTCTTCGTTTTTGTCTTGAAACAAAAAGAAGCAAAAAATTCAAGGCTTAGAAGTCAAAAGCTAAATTCCATTTCTTTCGCCTAAATGATTTTAAACTCGCTGCGCTCAAACAGCAAAATCATTTTTAACGACTCAATACATGGAATTCTTAACGCTTTTCCCTTCAAGGCCGAGGGAGATACTACTAAATGATGATCTGATTACATGTCAAAAGGTAAAGGTTTTATAATAATCTTCTAAAATGCATTGCAACGTCCTCGCGAACCACAATACACTACCATTTACCCTTCATAAAAGTAATCATATTAACCAACGAAAACTTACTAAGTTTTCAGCGATTTATAGTTTTTAGAAATCAGGAGGTTTCTGTTGGTCTTTAGAACACAAATAACGCTTTGCTTAACATTTGTGTCATTAGAAATCAAATACTGAATATTTATTCACAAATGTTAAAACAAAGCAAATCAGAGGTAAAAAAAATAAAACACTGACAGATAACAACTTACAACATGTATCAATTCAGGTGATGTTAACCTTATAATAAGAAATACCAAACACATGTTAATTGAGGGCGATAAAAATAAGAATTACGAAAATCGACATCATTATTGTATAGATGAAAATACTTTTAAACTTTCATTTTTTGACCTTCTGTTAGCTACCTTATGAAAAATAGGATCGTAAGTATTTTTCTACTTTTATTCATTTTATCCACTTCTTTAAAAGCACAACTAAGGAATACCTCTCAGTTGTCACTTTCTCAATACACTATGAAAGTGTATACGGACAAAGATGGGTTTCCGAACAACGGTGCTTTATTTGTTAAACAGACTAATGATAAATACATCTGGATTGGAACGTACAACGGACTAATACAATTCGATGGGGTGCAGAAGACATTTTTTACACCTTCCAATACAAAAGGGATACAGGGTAGAGTTTTTCAAGCTCTACTTGAAGATAAAGATACTTTATGGGTCGGTACTCAAGGAGGTTTGAGTAAGGAAACCGATGGAAATTGGAGTTCTTTCCAAACACAAGATGGGCTGCCAAGTAACATCGTTGGTACGATCAGTAAAGATCAAGAAGGTAAAATTTGGGTAGGAACATCTAATGGATTAGCTTTTTATGCTCCTACGGAGAATAAATTTATCACTGAAGGTATAACTCCAGAATTACAGAATACGCATATTTCAACCATTTACTCAAGCAAGGATAATGTACTTTGGGTGGGTACAAATACAAAAGGCTTGTATGGAATAGCGGATAACAAATTAATCCACTTCAATAAGAGCAATTCAAAATTCACCTCAAATCAGATCAACACGGTTTTTAAATCTCCTACAGGTCAGCTTTGGGTAGGTACAAAAGAAGGATTGTTTTTTATAGATAGAAATGAAAAAGTACAGCCTTTCTCACTTCAAGACCAACTGCCAAACAAACATGTTACAGCACTTTACGAAGATCAGTTTGGTGCCTTATGGATTGGTACAGAATCGGGATTGTCTAAGTTTTTTGATGGCAATATCAGTCATATCGTCAAAAATGATAAGATCGATAAGCATATTGTGCTTGATATAACGGAAGATCATGAAGGAAGTATTTGGGTATCTACTTATCATTCGGGTATTTACCTATTAAATCGCGGAAAGTTTATCACTTACCAAGAAGAACAAGGGGTGATTGATGATGTGATTTACTCTATCAGAAAAGGACATCATGAAGGGGAGTTTATTGTGGGTACTGATGAGGGAATTAGTATTTATAAAGATGGAGATTTCTTCACACACCGTATCACCAAGCACTTGATTACTCCAGTGGTGAAAGACGCATTTGTAGATAGCAAAGGTGTGATGTGGGTTTGCTCCAAAAAGGGATTAATCAAAAGTACTGATGAAGGACATACTACCACGGTGCTTACAACGGCAAGCGGTTTATCGAATGATTATGCTCGTCAGGTGCTGGAAGACCATCAAAATAATATTTGGGTTGGTACAGCCAATGGCTTAAATGTGATTCACCCCGATGGTTCCATTGAGAAATTCTTTATGAAAGATGGTTTGATTGACAATTTTATTTTGTCGATGTACGAAGACAGTCAAAACCAATTGTGGATATGTACTCGTGAAGGAATAACGACTTATAAAGAAAGGAAGTTTGAAAACTTTATGCAGAAGAATAATTTGAAAAATCAAATTGTATTTAAAGTTTACGAAGATAAAGAGGGGACGATTTGGTACGGAACAAACAATGGTATTTACTGCTACAAAGACGGCAGTGTATTTGAATTTGGGAATAAAGTAATTGGTATAGCTAATACCGTTTTTGATTTAGTTGAAGACAAGAACCAAACGTTTTGGGTGACATGTAATAATGGTATTTACACAGTTTCTAAGCGTGATTTATTGGCTATTCGTTCTGGAGAAAAAGAAAATACGGAAATTAAATTATACAACCACAACGATGGTTTAGCTTCAAATGATGCCACTGCCAATGGTGTTTCATTAAAAAGAGAAAATGGCGAAATCTGGTTTCCAACGTTAGGAGGTATTGTTGTGGTGAATCCAGAAAACTTATACGTGAACCCCTTCCCTCCAAATGTATTGATCAATGAGGTCTACATTAATAACGAAGAACAAGATTTCAAGAAATCAAATGAGGTGACTATTCCTGCAGGAAATGAACGTCTTGAAATTAAATTTACAGGTTTAAGTTTTATCGCTCCTGATATTGTAGCTTTCAAATACAAGTTGACAGATTATGATGAGGAGTGGATTGATAACCGTTCCTCTAGAAAAGCATTTTATACCAACATTCCTCCAGGTGAATATCAGTTTGAGGTGATCTCTTGTAACAATGATCAAGTGTGGAGCACAAACTCTGCAAAAGTGACCATTATCAAACTTCCTTTCTGGTATGAGCGTCCTATTGTTCAACTTCTTATTTTACTGGGCTTAATTGCATTGGTGGCATTAGGGTATAGAGTGAGAGTAAAACAATTACAAGTACAACAATTAGAACTAGAACAGAAAGTAGAAGAAAGAACGCTTGAGATTAAAACACAGGCAGACGAAATTCAACAACAGGCAGAAGAGTTACAGCAACAAGCAGAAGAGCTGGAAATTCAAAGAGATCACTTGTCTGAAACAAACTTGATCATCTCTGAAAGAAATCAAGCACTTTACGATAAAAATGAAGAGGTTTCTAAACTGATAGAACAGGTTCAGGCAGCCAACTTAGATATCACAAGAAAGAATAAAAAGGTGACAGATAGTATTCGTTATGCGGAGACGATGCAACAAGCCATCTTACCGGAAAAAGATCTTATTTATTCTAATTTCAGCGACTTCTTCGCAATTTACCAGCCCAAAGATATTGTATCAGGTGATTTCTATTGGATCAGTAAAAAGGCAGGAGATACATTATTTGTCGCTTGTGTGGATTGTACAGGACACGGCGTGCCAGGTGCATTGATGTCGATGATCGGTACCAACTTGCTTTCAAAAATTGTCAACGAAAACAATATTCACGAACCAGATTTGATTTTAAAAGAGTTGGACTTAGGTATTAAGTCGGCCTTAAAACAAGAAAAATCAAACAACAAAGACGGTATGGATTTATCTGTAATGCGTATTGATCCTTTCGTTGATGGAAAAAGTAAATTGCATTTCTCAGGGGCAAAAAGCTTTATTTTCTATTTCAATAGAGAAAAAGGTGTGCTAGAGAAAATCAATGGTAACCGTATTGCGATTGGAGGAATCCGTAAGAAGAAAGTAGAAAAGAGCTTTGATATTCATACAAGAACTATCGAAAAAGGCGATAGAGTCTTCTTGATGACAGACGGCTACATTGATCAATGTAACGACGAGAGAAAGAAATTTGGTTCTACTCAATTAACCGCTCTTCTTGAACAAACCGTAGGTCAGTCATTGACTTATCAGCATAATGCTTTAATCGATAGCATGAAAGAGTATCAAGGTCAAACTGAACAAAGAGATGACATTACAATTTTAGGTATTGAGTTCTAAGCAATTCATTTCGTCATCGAAAGTCATAAAAAATGGATATCCTTTTCACTACAGGGTATCCATTTTTTTTACCTGAATCACATTCATCATTTTCAAAAAGCATTTATTTTATGTTGTTCAGAATTTAATTATCTTCATTCATCACTTACAGCAGACTAATCAACAAGCAAAATTATTAAAATGAGCAAGTGACTTTGGTGTACCTGTAAGAATTTCTCGACTATTGGCATCGGTCAAAAATGAGAAACTAATAAAGAACTACTTGAATTGAAATCATATGAATGTATTTATCGTTTATGCTCACCCAAGCAAAAAATCGTTTACATATCAGGTATTAAAGCAGTTAATTGAAGGTTTAAAAGAAGCTAAACATAGCATCGAAATATCTGACCTTTATGAAATGGACTTTATTTCCGACATGTCTGAAGAAGAATATGAACGCGAAGGTTTCGGAAGAAAAGACATGCCAATTCCTAATGATGTAAAAATTGAACATGAAAAAATTGAAAGAGCTGACGCCATTATTTTTTTATATCCGCTTTGGTGGAGTGATGTTCCTGCAAAACTGAAGGGTTGGTTTGATCGAGTTTATACCGTTGGCTATGCTTATGGTTACGATTCGAATAGAAATAAAATCAGGAAAATGAAGCAAATTGATAAGGGACTATCAATATGTACAGCAGGGCATCCGAATGAATACCTAGAGAAAATTGGAATCGCCCAAAGTATAAGAAACATTATGCTAGACGACCGTCTTGGTGGAAGATTCAAAGAAAAGCAACAAATAATATTAGGGGGAACCTTAGACCCCGAAAAAGTAAAGGAAAATCATTTAGAAAGAGCTTTTAGTATTGGTAAAACGCTTTAGTGTAATTTAATAAAATAAAAATATGGCCCTATCAACAAGAGCTACCAAATATCTTCAATCTTTAGATAGAAACTTAGAGTGGACCTCAAATGAGGATCAAACAAAAGCATATTTGGAAAAGCAGAATATCCACCCTTTTGAAGAGTTCCTAAAATATCAAACACTTTATTCAGGGTATAAACTAACAATCCAAGATCAACCACTAAAATCGTTTTCTGTATCTCTATTTTCTAGAGATCAAATCATAAATAATGAGCCTCTAGATTTAGAAAAAGTTGGGGATAAGTTTATAGAAATTTGCGGTGAACATATGACGGCTCAATTCACCTTTTTTATTACCGATAGAGGTGAAATATGTACATTAGATGATAACGGTTTCCCAAATATTCTGCATAGTTCATTCGAAAAAATGCTTGAAGAATATGCTTTTAAAAATGAAATTTATGATTGGCCTTCAAACCCCTACTATTTTACCATCAAGAGTTTAGAAGGTTTGATGAAAATAATGAATGACGAATTTCAAATAATACCAGAGTGCTCTGACGAATATTGTACATGGTGGAAAAACGACGAGCTAATTGCCGTCAAAGGAAGAACATTAGATGGGCCTGCCTCGTATTTTCACGTCTATGGATTGACGAGAAATCAATGCGATGGTTTAATAGAAAAGTTAAAAGACCAAGGAATACTAAAGTAAAATTACTTACCATGTTTCAAGTGTTAAGCGTTAGCGTCACTTGGAACTATTTATTGTCTCCCGACTTCGAATATATATCACATTCTCATTCATTTCGAAGTCGGGAGACTTCGCCAATGTATCATCACAAGTGACGCCTATCGGCTTAACACTTGCGATATAAAAATGAGAAGATTACTTGCTCATCTTTTTCAAAAAATCAAAAAAGGATGTAACTTCATTTGTGGCAAACAGATCTTTAACAAAACAGAAGCAAACAAATAAAAATGAAGTTTTACTCTTTACTTTTCCTCTTTTTTTTAGTCTTTCAGTGGTCATATGCTCAAAATGTTATAAGAGAAAACCAAAGTCATCCAACAAGTTCTGATAGTACTACTCAGTATGATCCAGACTATTTTGTATTAGGCACATTAAGTGATTATATGGGGCGCTTTCAGTATGTAGACAGGCAAAAGCAAATAGATAAATATTACCCTTATGAAAAACCATTGGTTGAGTTTTTAACACAATACATCAAAGAAGAAAGAAATATTACGGTAGACACTGTTTTTCTATCATCAAATCATAGCAATATGTTTTCGGAAGAACTTTCTAAAACAATGAATAGTTTTTATGATGATAAAGACCAGCTGATAAGGAGTAAGTTTAAAACCAACAAACAGATCTATTCATTTTTGGCAGGAGTATATTATCGTTACGGCAAAAAAATTGATGATTCTATCTATAAAATTCAATTAGCAAATTCGCCAAAACATCAAGATTGTTATGAATTCCTGAAGCTAGTCAAGTGTGAAAAGGTATTCTATAAGTTTTTAAATAATATACCTGCTCAATACATCTTATATTTTGAACCCACAAAGGAGTTAAAAATGTATCTAGACTTGATTGAACCGGAAAGAATAATTCTACAAAAATCTTATCATGCTCAAATTGGAGAGCTCATGAAAGGTCATATGACCGAAGAAGAATTAGAACTGGATTATCAGAAATCAATGGAAAGTGAAGCTAAAAAATTAAAAAATGTATTTGAATAAAAAGGACATAATTCCCCTCATAATTCATGATTAGGTCGTGGGTTTATGAGGGGAGCAATGACCTTAATATTGAGTTCAATTCGAGAAACTAAACTTCGGAAAGTATAAAATCATAGTACACTACGAGATACTATGATTTCACCCACTTCCAAACTTCCTGTATCAAGGTATTTATACTTTCAACACCCCTCTCCTATACAGCTCCATCACAATGTCGGCCTCATGGAAAGCATCGTCGGCTCCTCGGTGGATTTCTGTATAATCATTATCAGGGAAGAAAAAATCGTAAGCCTCTTCAACTTTTGGCCACTTCCATTTTTTATAATATTTATTCCAAGAAACCTTGCAAATATTAGTTGATAACTGCATTGGGCAATCCAATTTCTTAGGGAAAGAAAAGTTTCTGCTCTCTAAAAAATCAAAGTCAAAAGAACGGTTAAATGCCGTCGCTCCTAAAGTATAGGTACTAATAATTGATTGAATTTCTTCTCTTAAGTGTTCCAGGTTTTTACTGTATCGAATTTCATCAACGGTCATATATCCATTGCTCACAATCCAGCTATTTTCAACGCTTTCCAGTGTCATACCTTTCTCATGACACACTTTATCAAAAACAATTTGTTTGTCTCCGTTTCTCAAATCCAGCTCCACCATTCCAATCTCTGCAATATGCCCACCTTGATTGAGGAAACCTGTTGTTTCTATATCTATGATTAGTATTTTGTTATCCATTTTTTCTTTTATTTCAATATCACCCTCTCTTATTATTCTACCCCAAATTTAAAACATCAAGTTAAGGTAAATTTGTGTTTTTTGAAACGACTGTTCTTACCACCTACCTCCTTGATTTCACATTAACAACTAATAATCAGACTGTTCCATTTTCTTTAAATAATACAATAAATTGTTTCACGTGAAACGTTTTCAACAACTTTAGTCTTCTATTTATACTATTACATCTTAAAGTTTACCTTAAATTTGGGGTATTTTCTAACACAAATCACTCATTTTGAAGGGGAAAAATTATCTTTTCGTATAATTTTCATAAAAACCAAGTAGTCAGCGATTTAGGGTCATTCTTAGGAATATGATAAACAGCAGTCCAAAAACTGACTTGGTAATTGTTATAGTAGTTTGTTAGTCATAAGAGGACCTTTTTCTAGTAAAAATCATTTTGAAAAAAGAATCTTTTGTAGCTGACAAACCTCTGCACGAAAAACGATAATTTTCTTTTCTACCTAGGTAGAGCGAACTACTAATAACAAGAGATTAAATACTGTTTTAAGATCTTAAAAAAATGTGTTATTTTGGAATAAAAAACAAGATGACCGGAGAAACAAATTTATCTAAGTTAATTCAAGGAATGACTCCAAAACTCAATGATGGAGAATATGTCTTTTCAACCGTGAATGACATCAATAATATAAATCGTGATGATACTATTTGTGAATTCAAAGAAAAGGAAGGAACTACGATTGTCATTGAAAAAAAGAGGGCTGATGAATTAAATCTAAAGTATGATTACATTGCTTCATGGATAACACTCATGATTCATTCATCTCTTGATGCCGTTGGGTTAACAGCCATTTTTTCAACAGAATTAGCAAAGCATAATATAAGTTGCAACGTTATTGCCGGGTATTATCATGACCATATTTTTGTTGATAAAAAAAACGCTGATAAAGCAATTGAAGTCTTGGCTCAATTATCTGAAAATACATAGTATAGTTCATGTTCTTGATTATGGTTTTTGATTTGCAATTCATACGGAAGAGGAAATTAATAGTTTAGTCAAGTAAAATAAAGAATTATAACCTCTTAACTTTCCTTTGTTCTTTGTGTTTAGCTCACATAATTTGTTACTATGAAATACAATCTCCCATTTAACTTAATCACTTTCCCAAAAAAGGTTTAACCAACCTCATTTACTGCTCTTAAAAACCAATTCTTGATTTGTAATACATTAAACTGTAAATTGGAATCAGCTTTCAACAATCTAACAGCAAACTAAAAAGTGGTTGAAGGTCTTTTTTAACTATTGGATAAACGTCATTGTGTAATAAACTAGATAATTGACACGATGGCTATTTAAATGTTTTACCTCACTGATTATTAGAAATGGAAAAAATTAAATCAATTGTAGAGCAATGCCTAATTGAGATGTCGAAGGAGGAATTTTTTATGATGATACCTGATGATATTCCAGATGAAATGCTAGACAAATCAATAGAACCAAGTGAGGGTTATCAAGGGTGGAAACCAATTAATAGTATTATTGATGATAATGATCTAGATAAAGTTGAGTCAAAAATTGGTCATAAACTACCACAATCTTATAGAGAATTCTTGAAATACAAGCATTGGTTTGGACTTCGAATTCCTGACCATGCTGTTAATTTCCCAGATCACAAACCTGACAAGGAATTGAGTTTTCTCTCCGAAAAGGTCTTTGAATATATGGAACCTGAACTAATAATTGGTAAAGGCTATATTTATTTCGCAGACTTTGAAGATTATGGAATTCTTTGCTTCGATACCAACCACGAAAAGGAAAATGACGAATATAGAATTGTGTATATAAATCATGAAGACCTAGATGATATTCATCTCTATGCTAATAGCTTCACTGAACTTCTAGAGGCAGACGAAGAAGCAGGGAATAGGTTTATAGATAAACTGAATTCATATTACGAGTAAAACAAAATATTGATCCCTAAACTCTTCTCTATTCGTTGTTTTAAGCGAACTAGTATATACGATGAATGTAATAGTGGTTCGTAAGCCACAAGGCATTGTGGCTCTACAGGATGTACTTTCAATCTAGCAATTCGTTGAAACGAAAGAATACCCCTCTGTAGAGACGCAATGCCTTGCGTCTCACGGACCACAACACGAAACATTATCATCACCATTTTTAATGGTCAATAGCCATTCTTGATTTGTAATACATTAAACTGTAAATTGGAATTAGCTTTCAACGACCTAACAATAAACTTAAGGGTAGTTGTAGGGAATTTTTATTGGGTAAACACCACCTTTTACATAAATTACACTACCAATGCAAGGTTTTTAACCCATTTCTGAAACCAATAACATAATGTATTGTATGTAGCTATTTTTTTAGATGTTCAAAAGTTAATTGGATATTATCAGGTTAGTTGTGATTCAATTTTATACTTTTGTATTTTCAGCTAAAATTTCAACAATGAATTACAAGGAATTAAAAATAATAGGACAAGGAGGATTTGGGCAAGTTATACATGTTCAATCTGATGATGGAAAAGATTATGCACTAAAAAAATTAGTTATTCATCACTCTATGGCAGGTTATGCTGAGATGGCAAAAAAAAGATTTATTAAAGAAGCTATTTATCAGAAATTTCTTCAGCACCCGAATATAGTTAAAATAAATTATATCGATAAAGATAAAAATCCACCATTTTATATAATGGAATTAGCTGATGATTCAATGCAAAATGATTTTGATAAAGGTATTCTAAATAGTACAAATTTCATGGAATGTATCTATGATATAATGGCTGGACTTGAAGAGATGCATAAATATGGAATGTTTCATAGAGACTTAAAACCAGCAAATGTACTAAGATATGGTAAAAGGTATGCAATTGGTGATTTTGGTTTGTTTTCGTTGAATAAAACAGGAATAACTACATTAACTAAAACAGGAACAAGGAAGACATCAGATTTGTATACAGCTCCTGAAATAACTCAAGATTTGAAATATGCTAGTCCTCAATCAGATATTTATTCTCTTGCTTGTATATTACATGACTTTGTAGGTTCTACTCAACGATTAGCATGTCATGAAATATCTGAGTCTTCGAATTTTGGAGATATATTACGCATCGCCACAAGATTGGAACCTAAAAGGAGATTTCCGTCTGTAGCTAGTTTTAGAGAAGCATTAAATTCTATCTCACAAAAAGTAGGTGATATCCAAACAGAAAAAGCCGAAATAATTAAAGAAAATCTTGAAAAGCCTGTTGAGGAATTTAATAAAGCTGATGTTAGTGCATTATCTGATTTTTTAAGTTCGAATATAATTCAAGATGAGAAAAATATAATCATGTCTTTAATTTCACTAAAGCATATAGAAATTATTAATAAATACCCAGATTATGCTCCATATATAGCAAAATCTTTATTCAGTTATGTTAGAAATGGATCTTTTCAATTTGATTTTTGTGATACTTTAGCGAATAGAGTTGTAGAATTCATGAAGATTGGTTCAGTTGATATAGTTTCAGAAGGTATATTTGCATTATTATATATGGGTACTAATCATAATAGATGGTTTGTTGAAGGTATAGCCGTTACATATTTCAAAGGAAATATAGAACATCATTTACTCGAAAGAATAAAAATGGAATGTTTAGTTGATGGAATGAAGTTCTGTAGAGCTATCGACCATTTAATATCATCAATCAATGAGGATATCGAAAAATTCAATGAAGATATCCAAGAAATATATTATTCTATTTGTATATAATGGATTACTATAAATATACTAATAAGGGACCAAGAGCCATCAACGAAGATTCTCTTTATGTTGGTTTCCATTATAATTCTGTATTTGCTTCAATTGCAGATGGTGTTGGTGGTTTACCACATGGAGAAGTTGCAAGTAAATATGTTGTTGATAAGTTTTCCCAAAATATAACATCCGTTAACAAGCAAAGCTTTAGAGATTTATTAATCAAAACAAATAAAGAACTTGAGATTCTTGCAAAAAATGAGTTGAAAGTTGATTTTATAGCTACTACATTTTCTGGATTATATGCTAATAATAAAAGAATTAAAGGAATTCATATTGGTGATAGTAAAGTATTGTTGATTAGAGATGGAGTTATTAAAAACCTAACAACTGATCATAGTGAGTTAGGTAGATTATTAAGAGAAAAGAAAATCAGTCAAGTAGAAAGTAAAAATTATTTTAGAAAAAATATCATTGAATATGTTTTAGGTAATAAGAAGTATTTTAAATTTATGGAGTTTGATATTACATCTAAACCTAAAGATCGCTTAATTATCTGTACAGATGGTTTTTATGAAACTGTATCTGACGATATAATTCTTAGAATATCTAATAAAAATAAATCAATGCATGAAGTTTATCGTAAACTAGTAATTGAAGTTGAAAATAGCATATTGAGAGACAATACATCTTTTATTTGTATTGAGTTATAAATTTGAGTAGACTGCCATTCATTTTATTCCTTTAGAACTAGCTTTCAGAATACGAATTATATCAAAAATGGGCAAGTTCTTCTAAACTAATATTGAAAAGAACAAAAAAATAAAGGTGATGCAGAACATCACCTCTATCACTACACTACGATTGATTTACTAAGATAAATTACTTTACTTAACTACCTTTTCATCTACAGAAGTGTATTTCACTATTGAAATCCCTATCGAATTATTGAAAATTTTTCATTTTTTTGCTCAACCTTGGAAATTGATGCTATTAGAGGGGATTAATGTGCTTGTTTTTTCTTTTTCTTCTTACCTGTTTCACCGGCTTCTGCTCTCGCTTTTCTTTTTTCCGCTCTACGAATACGGTTCAACTCGCTTACATACTCTTGATGCTTCTCTGTAGCAGAGATCAAGTATTGTTCATCCTCTTTGTGATTGTACATGTCCAACATAGGATCCTCTGTTTTTTGCATGTATTCCAACATGGCTTTTTCAAACTCCGCTTGTTGCTTTGCGTATTTTGGAGAGTTGATCACATTATTTAAACCGTTCGGATCATTTTTTAAATCATAGAATTCTGAAACAGTTCTGAAAAGGCAGAAGTCTACACGCTCTTTCATCTCAGGGTTTGTTTCCGCTTCTGTTTTCATGGCTGTAAATGTTTTTCCATTGATCGATGACGTTTTGTATTGTCTACCTCCTACAGCCCAAGGAGAGAAGATGTACAGGTAATCGTGTGTTTGTACGGCACGCATTGGGAAGGCTTTGCTACCTGATGTTTCATTGTAATGCGTGTAAATCATGTCTCTGTCTTTTTGTTTCTTTCCTTTTAAAATCGGTAAGAAACTTCTTCCGTCTAATGTCGCTGGAATCTCAAGGCCTGTCGCTTCTAAAAGTGTTGGCATTAAGTCGACCATGGAAACCATGTCTTTTTCATTCACCTGCCCTGCCTGAATGTGCTTCGGCCATTTGACCATAAATGGTGTTCTTGTAGATTGTAAATACACATTAGATTTGGCGAATGGGAACGCCATACCGTTGTCAGACAAGAAAATGATGATGGTATTTTCTGTTAGGCCTTCTTCTTCTAAGGCCTCCAATAATGCTCCAACAGTGTCGTCACATCGTTTTACGGAACTAAAGTAGTTCGCTAATTCTTGTCTTATTTCTGGCATATCCGTTAAGAAACCTGGTACTTCCACTTCTTCTGGAGTATAGATTCTTGAAGGTCTTTGTCTACCGTTTCTTTCATAATTTGGACTGTCTACAAAAAATGGACGGTGAGGGTCATGTGAGTTCGCCATCATAAAGAAAGGTCTATTTTCTGCTTTGGCCTCTCCTAAAAATTTCTTGAAGTGCGATTTGTATAATTTTGGTGATCTACCTGATCCTAAATCTTTAGAGTCTTGTTGGTATTCCCACACATATTTTTCTACTTTTTTCGGTGTAGAGTGTTTTACTTTTCCGAGAATACCCGTTTTATAATTCTTCTGCTTTTTCAACTCTTCTGCCAATGTAGGCACTTCCGGTTTGGAAGGGAAAAAACCTGTCATACCACTATTGTTAGGGTAACAGCCTGTTCCAATTACTCCTCTTGATGGCATACAAACGGCAACTGTAACGTGGGCATTTGTAAATCGAATACCTTGTGAAGCGAGTTTGTCAATGTTCGGTGTGATGTCTTCTACTTTACTTCCATTGGCACCGATGGAGTTGAAGTCCATATCATCGGCAGTGATTAATAGGATATTCGGTGCGGAACTTTGTGCGAATAGTGAGCTGGAAAAAATGCTTACTAATAAGTAAAAACTAAAATTGATGATGCTTTTCATGATATTATTATTGAATGTCTCTTTAAAAATCATTGGTTGATGTATGCTTTCTAAATGCTACTTTCAATCATCCTTCTTCTTCATTTTTGTCTTGAAACAAAAACGAAGCAAAAAATTCAAGGCTTAGAATGCAAAAGCTAAATTTTATTCCATTCGCCTAAATGATTTTAAACTCGCTTTGCTCAAACAAGAAAATCATTCTTAACGGCTCTCTTCATAAAATTCTTAACGCTTTTCCCTTCAAGGCCGGATGAAGTAACATTCTACTTTCAAAGTTTATGATCTGATCGTGCTGTCACTTTGATTTCTCGTAATGGAAGGCCTTTTTCTATTTGAACATAATGATGGACTGTTGTTGCAATCACTATCCCTTTATGCCTTACTTCATAGGCGTCTACATTTGGGATGGGTTTCCATGTCAGTACTTTTTTGTTTTTGTCTTTGATACTGGAGAAAAGTTGGATTTGCTCTACTTTAGAAGCATCGTTGACGGTGATAGGTTCTGGATTTTTATTCCACCATATATCGTCTACAAATATTTTTGAATTCTTGCCTTTGAAGACAATTTCCAATCCTTTCACCTTTCCTTTGAATTTGGAATAGTCGAAGACAAGGTCCTGCCACTGTCCTGTTAGTGTGTAAGATTGGACTTGATGATTGAATTCGGTTTCGTCTCCTAATTTTAAATGTACTTCTACTTCAGTTGCTTTTTTAGCGTAGATTTTCAAATGGCAATACCCTAATTCTTTGGGCGACATTGGTGCATGTGAAACACGGATTTTTGAAGTACTCTCTCCATGTTCCAATTCCAAAACATGTTCACTTTGATTCAATCCTTTTTTGTGAGGGTTTTGAATCACTTCTACTTGCTGGAACTGCTTACTTTCAAAACGTTCAGGGATGATTTCTTCAAAAGTAAACTGGTTATGTACTTTGTATTTTCCTACTGCCGAAGGATTCCAACCCCAAGCAATTTTTGAATTATTCTGATCCCAATGGGCATAGATGGTTTTCAATTCCTCTACTTTTTCAGGGTTCTTTTTATACAAGTCTTCCTTTTCGTAAGGGTCTGCACTGATGTGGTACAGTCTTTCCTTTTTGGCTTTCTTATCGTAAAACAGTTTCCAATCCCCATGACGAACGCACCACTTGTTGGCATTCTTCCAGAACAGCTGATGGTGTGGCTGATGTTTATCCGTGGTGACAAATGGAATTAAATTGACACCATCAATGTGTACCGGAAGAGGAATGCCCGCAAATGATAATAATGTAGGATAGATGTCCATACTCGATACCATAGGTTCATAGATTTTCCCATTAGGTAATTGTGCAGGGAAGTGCATCAAGTAAGGCGTTTTGATTCCACCTTCAAATAAAGTCCCTTTCTCACCGTTCAAGGGTAGGTTGAGAGAAGCGTTATCGCCAGGTTTTCCTCCATTATCAGAGATAAATACGATCATGGTGTTCTCGTATATCCCTTTTTCTTTTAATTTTTGAATGATTTTTCCGATGTTCTGATCCATGACATACTGCATGGCCACAAGCTTTTTTCGGTTAGGATCTTTGATATGATCAAACTTTGCCAACACTTCCTGAGGTGCTTCCAATGGCGTATGAACGGCATTAGGGGCCCAATACATAAAGAAGGGTTGTTGTTGATCGTGTGCATCAATATAATCAATGGCCTTCTGACCAAATAAATCCGTCAGATAGGTCTTTGGGGTTTTGATGGGCTGATCATCTTCCATAAAAAATTGAGAGCATTCGTCTTCAAAATAATAGGAAGAAGCACCACCCAAGAAGCCATAATAATGATCAAATCCTTTTTGAAGCGGTAAGTAATTTCGATCCTCTTGCCCTCCCAAATGCCACTTTCCGATGGCTACAGTCGCATATCCCTTCTCCTGTAATTTTTCGGCAATAGTGGGGAATTGATCTGAAATACCCGGCACCACTTCTGGAGAAGGGCGGAAAGGACCTGGATTGTCTTTAAAACCAAATCTCTGCTGATAGCTTCCCGTCAGTAGCGCTGCGCGTGAAGGACCACAAACTGGTGCAGTAACGTAACCGTTTTTAAAGACTACGCCTTTTTCTGCTAACTTATCAATGTTTTTGGTAGGAATATCCTTACTCAAATGATGATACCCTACATCTGCATACCCCAAATCATCGGCAACGATAATCAAAAAATTGGGGCGGTCTTGTGCTAAAGATGTTCCACTTGTCAGCATCAATAGCCATAATATTCTTTTTATAAGTACCTCTTTCATTAGGCTTGCTTCTTTTCGTCTATTTCAATGGTATTGTTTTCTTCAATGGTGAAATTCGGAATGAGCAGTTTATTCTCTTTCGCTTCTTTCACTTTGGTCTTAAACTTCGAAATTGTATTTCTCGACATATTAAGCATTTCACTCAACTCAATATTGCGGTAGGCGCCGGGTTGATAAAGTGTGATGTAGGAAAGGTAAAAGGCTTTGGTTAGATCAAACTTGACGCCATGAAAAACCGTATTACTAGTCACCGAATCTACGTAACCGCACTTGGTACAACGCATGGTAAATGTCTGTCCTGTCTTAGAACCTGAACAGTTTCCACATTGCTTACATTTAAAACCATTACTCCATTTTTGCTTAGCCAAATAACGCTTACAAGCCGTTGCATCTGGGAATAAATCTTGGAATTCGGTCAGTGTGACCACCTGATTGATAAAGCGTTTCTCAATGACTTTTTTGATTTCATCTTTCAGGTTGTAGTTGGTGACATCGAGCTTGTAATTGGTTTTTCCCAGCTTCTCTGCTCTTTGTGAAAGTTGTTGATTCAATTCCTCCAACTGCATTTCTCTTTTCTGTAACTCCTCCGTTCTCTCCTTTACTTTTTGCTCCAGTTCTTCATTGACTTTATTACTCAACTCAATGTTCTTCTTCTGCTCTTCAATCACCTGTTCGTGCATCAACTCCGTTATTCTTTGCTGATTCAAAAGCTTACGTTGTGCTTGGTGTTCGCTTTCTTTTAAAAGACGTAACGTGTCATAAAGAGCAAAAGAGAAAGCCAACATTTCAGCAATGACTGACATTCTGAAGCCATAAAAAGTGAAGAAGTTATGAGGAATCACACCATACCATTTCATGTACCATATAATGCACCCGATCAGCAGAAAACTAATCCCCATGATGTAATAGGGTGACATGGTGGATTTGCGGTAGATACTGGTCAACCCGAAAAGTAAAACGGGCAAGGTGATCACCAACGAGAGTCTTCCTTCTGAGGGAACCTCGCCCATGATAGTCAAAACCAATACCAGAAACTGAATGCCGAAAAGTACATTGATGGCAATATGATAGGATCTTGTCAAGTACTTTTTATCTACGACTTCTCTAATAAAATTGGTCACTGTCAGAGATACCGCAAAACTCAGAAAGGCATTGATAAAGGTATTGATGGCTGGCGTTTTGGGCCATAAAAATTGGAACGCAACACCGTCGTTGGTCATACTATACAGACACACCACCACGATATGACCGATATACGCAATGTATTTGAAATCTCGGATACTCGTCCAAAGCAAAAGTGAATACACCGCCATGATGATAAAAGCACCATACTGTAAGCCAAACCATAGGTATTCTTTGGTAGAGTACTGCACAAAACGGTTGATGCTTCGGAAATTCATATGAAGGTCCACTTTCTTATTGCTATTGATCTTGACAAAAATTGGTTTTGAAAAATCGATATCGTGTGTCAGTGGAATGACGAAGTTTTTGTGATCATACCTTCTTTTTGCATAAGGATGAGAGGCGCCCATGATTTCCTTTTTCAGACTGCCGTCCAATAATGGAAGAAAAACGAAGATCTCTTGTATTTTCTGATCGTAGATTTCAATGAGCCAATGCTTGGCGCTGTTGTGATCAATATTGACTTTAAACTTCAACCAGTAGTTGGCCTCATTGTCATAATCTGCTTTCGAATAATGATCCGTTACATCAAATTTTGGATTCCTGACCAGCATTTCTTCGTAAGAAATCAAGCGTGTGCTGTCTTTCCAATAGGGAATGCTTTCTAAGTTCAACAGTTGTTGCTGAATAGAATCGTCGAGTCCAATCACCACTTCATTGGGGCGTACCTCCGCTGAAAGCATCAGCGGAGTCGCCAAAATAAAAGCGATGATTGTAATGATATTTCGATGTAACTTTTTCATTATTCTTTCATTTCTTCTGTCAATGTTTGAGAATGTGGTTCGTTTGAAGCCACCTCTCTAAAATATCGTCAGCTATCCGTTAATCTTTTTACAAGCTTTCAACATCCTACTTTCAAACTTCCTTCTTCTTCATTTTTGTCTTGAAACAAAAACGAAGCAAAAAATTCAAGGCTTTGAAGTCAAAAGCTAAATTCCATTCCTCTCGCCTAAATGATTTTAAACTCGCTAAAGCTCAAACAAGAAAATCATTTTTAACGGCTCAATACATGAAATTTTTAACGCTTTTCCCTTCAAGGCCGGGGGAAGCACTACCAAACGATTTGTGTAGAAAATCCCCTGGCGCGAATGTTAAGCGAAAGCGTCATTCGTGTCCTACAGATCATCAGAAGTCTCCTGACTTCTAACTAACATCTTTCGAAGTCAGGAGACTTCGCCAATGTCCTGTTCCAAGTGACGCTATCGCTTAACACTTGAAACATAGGTCTAATCAAATAGCAAATACTTGCCGGTGACTTTCAATTGATCCAATCCCATATAGCCACTATTGGTTGCTCCCATGTGTCTGTAGAGGACCACTATTTTCATTTTAGCGTCGTTGATTTTTACACCTGCTTCCGCATTATGGTGAATAAAGAACCAACCCTTTTCAGTTCTTTCATGCTCTGCTGTAGTGTATACCAATGGCCAATCATCGATTTTTGAAGCTACGTCATTATTTGCTATTGCTTCATTATAGGCGGTTTCTCCTACGGCTCTAATTTCGATTCTTTGATCTCCAGTAATGTCTACGCCGGCGTTGAAAAGTACGCCTGTTTCGGTCATGATGGTTTGGAGATTTTCTGTATCAAATGAACCTAGAGGGACCATCATATGCTCTGCTTGAGAGTTTTCTTCCAATGTTCTAGCATAGCACCTTGTGATGTAGTTTCCATTTCTTGATTGGTCAGGATGGTTTTTCTTTTCACGGTTGATGTTCCACCAAGTCGTAGCTGAAGTGATTTCTGGTCCTGAAATCTGCTTGAAGAACATGCCTTCAAACTCAAATTCAGTTAATCCATCTGGCTTGTAATTGGACGTAATTTCCATTTCAAACAATGGTCTTTCTACCGTTGAAGCCACTTTGGTATGGAAGTACAGCATTGGCTGTTCTTGTGCTTCGCCGTATTCATTCTCAGCTGACAAAACCACTGTATAGGTGTTTTGCTCCACTGCTCCTGTAAAATACAAATAACCCGTGGAATGTAATAATAATTGAGTGCCTTCGGGTAGTGCCGGAGTAATGTCGATTTTTACATCAGAAGTCTCGCATCTTACCACGTTGACTTTCGCATCTGTCACAATAGAGGAAAGAGGCTGGCCTGTATTATCAATCAATAATTCGATATTCTCATCCTCTGCTTCTATGGAAACAATCGGTCGCCAATCCTCCAAAACAGCTCGGTAGGCATTGGTAAATGCTGTCGTTCCTACTTCATTGTTGAGCATTACATCAATCAAATAGGCTCCAAGCTTTGTAGAGTCATGAGGAGTGTATTGGATCACGCCCGTTTCTTGATTAATGGAGAAAGGGTTGATACTGTCTTCGACCACTGTCGTGTCTGAAGCCTGAATCCATGCCACTTTGGAGATATCATAGTTCAATGCTCCGTCCGCCATAGTTTCTGGTGCCACCCCCTCAAACGAGAGTGTGAAAGGCTTTACCACATCATTTTGATGATACAATAATGTTTGAGGAGCTTCGGCAGGTAACGTGAAGTCTACATCATGCTCTGTTAAACAAGCCGTAAAACTCAACATTGCCACTATATTTATAAGTAATTTTTTCATGTCAATTCCGTTTACCAAAGGTTGTGTTGTTTAATGTTCACGTTGATCTGCAATTCATCTGAAGGAATTGGGAACACCACATGCTTCTCTTCTACCCTCTCACCTGGTGCCACTAACTGTATTTCGTGCTCTTCTCTGAAGCTAGGGTTTGCTCTGATGTTTTCGCTCAAATCTCTCATTGTTTCCAATAGCGTTCCCCAGCGTACCAAATCAAACCTTCTATGACCTTCGTAGCAAAGTTCTCTTCTGCGTTCCTCTTGAATCAGCTTCATATAGTTGCCGTCCACTTGCATTAATCCTTCTTCCAAAGTACCTGCATTCGCTCTATTTCTTACCAATTCAATATCCTGATTAGACTGTTCGTTTTCACCTTGTAAAAGATACAATGCTTCTGCTCTCATCAATAAAACGTCGCTGTAACGCAACAATGGGAAATTAATTGAAGTCCTATCTTTGTTGATGACGCCCATTTCTAAGCTTTCGGCAGTGTCATCTAATTCTCCGTTGGAATCTCTTCCCAAATCCAATCTTCTCCATTTCCCAGGGTACCATCTTAATTGATTTTTGGTGAAAACAGGAAAGTAAAAATCACCGTCATTGTTGAAGCTAAAGTCGGCACAATTCCATGCTTTTCTAGTATCTGTATTGCTATACAAAGCATTGTGCATGGTTGGAGCAATGTAACTGTTAGCTGTCGCGAAAGGTTGATTACCTGAAGTGAAACTGATTTGTACTCCATTGAAATTACCGATTCTTCCTCCTAAATTTCGACTATCAGAAACTGTAAAATCTACTTCCCACATCACTTCCACATCATTTCTGATGCCCTTGATCTCATTCAAGAAAACCTCTTCATATTCTGGTAAGAGCGTATGGTAACCGTAGTTTACCACGGCGTTGGTGTGCTCTACTACTTTATTCAAACAGTAATCCTTTCCAAAATCACCTCCTTGTACTCTCGCCCCTGCCATATTTAAGAATACTCTTGCCAAAATACCGTGAGCAATTTGTTTCGAAACTCTTCCGTATTGCTTTGGGCGCTCATTCATCAATTCTAATGAGGTTTCCAAGTCTGCCACAATCTGATTATAGATTTTATTGGCTGGTACATTGGGTAAATTCAAGTCCTCTAAGTTACCGTTGAGATCGGTGAAATGATCCAAACGTAATGGAATATGCTCCCACATTCTTACCATATTGAAATAGAACATTGCTCTTAGCGTTAAAGCTTCTCCCAACATTAAGTCGTGGTCTGTTCTCTTCAAATTAGGGATGCTATCCAATGCAGACAACGACCCAATAAAGTCATTGGCAATATTGATAGCCGTGTAGCTATTTTTCCAGATTCTCGCCAAATCTATATCAGATTCATTGTATGACATTCGGCTCAGTTCTTTTCCAAACGTGGCTCTTCTGTAAAGCATTTCGTCCGTTCCCACGTTTAGCCAAACTGAAAAATCTTCAGCATACAGCGTTCTTAGCTGTGCATAAACGCCTGACAAAGCTAAGGTTACTTCTCTGTCATTTTTGTAAAAATTATCTCTTGTCAGTTCATCTTTGGGTTCTAAATCCAAAAACGAACATGCACTTAGTGTAGCGATAATGATGAATAATATGTAATTAAATCTTTTCATTTCTCTGTCAGTTAGAAGGATACTTGAAGACCTAGGATGGCTGATTGCGCGGCAGGATAAGAAGAATAATCAATGCCTCTGTACATGGCTTGACTCCTTACGGATACTTCCGGATCGTAGCCTGAGTAGTTGGTAAACACCCAAAGGTTGTCCACGGATCCATATACTCTGAAGGATTTGATTTTCAGTTTCTTCAAAAACTGCTTATTGACTTTATAGCCTAGCGTAATATTTTTAATTCTTAAGAAAGAGGCGTCTTCTATGAAGTAATCACTCATTTGATGCCCTCCGTAAACTTGGTGGTAAGAGTATTCCAATCCAGGACCTGGCACTGCCCAAACGCCCTCTGAAGTTGGGTTGTCATACGACCATCTATTGGCTACTTGCTCCAAGTAATTTCGACCTCTTTGGCTTCCTACTACACCAAAATCAGCATTGTTGCCATTGAAAACGTCTTGGCCTACTGACCATGTCAATAAGATGCTCAAATCCCAGTTTTTGAAGGTGAAAGTGTTTGTAAAACCACCGTAATACTCTGGGTTCGGATCACCGATGATTTCTTTGTCGTTTTCATCAATCTGTCCGTCTCCATTCAAATCACGGTATTTTGGATGTCCGGGTCTTACTTCTCCCGTTTGAGAAATAAATTCCGGTACGCCTTCTTTCAGCGTCAAACTCCCGTCTGCACTTTTTATAAAGTCATCTACCTGATACATTCCGTCATATCTATAACCGTACATTTGTGTCATAGGCTGACCCACAAACAAACCGTAATACAACTCCCCTGAGAACATTCCTCCTACATTTGGATCATACAATCTGAAATCCTCTCCGTAAGATAGTTTTTTGACTTCACTTCTATTAAATGAAATATTGAAGTTGGTAGACCATTGGAAATTCTTTGTTCTTACATTGACTGTATTCAATGAAAGTTCCACTCCTTGATTTGCAACTGCCCCGATGTTTTGCTTCACATTATTATAACCTGTAGAAGGTGCAATTCTACCGTTAAATAACAGGTTGTCTGTCAAGTTGTAGTAATATTCTAGATCCAATAAAACTCTATTGTTGAAGAAACCCATATCTGTACCCACGTTGAACTGCTGAGTAGTTTCCCATTTGAGATCTGTATTGGCCAATTGTTTTTGATAGAAAGCGGAAGAGTAAGCACCATTAAAATAGTAGCCTGAAGAGACACCAACGGTGGGTAAGAAATCGAAATCACTCACTCTATTATTACCGGTAGTACCAAAACCTACTTTGAATTTTAATTCATCAAATACACCTAAGTCCTTTACAAACTCCTCTTCTCCAGCTCTCCAAGCGGCCGACGCTGATGGGAAAATACCGAAGCGATTGCCTTCTTTAAATCTTGATGACCCATCTGCTCTGAGTGAGGCCGTCACAATGTATTTGTTTTTGTAAGTATAAGAGACCCTGCCAAAACCTGACATCAAATTTTGCTGAGTGGACGATGAACTTGGCATTTGAGCCACGTTGGCAATTCCCATATTATTCCACCCTAAATCATCCAATGGAAACTGATTAGCAGATGAAGATTGGTTAAAGCGTTCCGTCATTTGGAAGGATAAACCTGCAATGGCTTCCAAGTGATGTCCATTTTGGTTTAGGCTGTACGACAATACATTTTCATTCAAGAAATTCTCTGTCTTCGAAGCACTTAATGTACCATTGATGCCTGCACCACTTCTGTCGGCTTGGTTGGTTCCTAAATTGAAGAACGTTCTGCCGTTGTTGACATTGATCTGATATCCTACTTGCGTTCTGAACTTTAATCCTTCTGCCAATTTCACCGTGAAGTTGATATTGGTTTGCAAGGCATCTACTTCGCTTTCACGGTCTGTATTATTGAGTGTTTGTGTTGGCGGATAGAATCCTGCACTCAGTTCATCTTCGTCTTCCAAATCGCCGTTTTTAGTGGTCATTGGCTTGAACATAATCGCTGATTTGATGGCTGAAACTTGTGCTGTAGACGTTTTCATTCCTACATGTTTGGAATTTGCATAATTCAAATTCACACTCATATCCACTAACTTTCCAATACTTTGATCCAATTTCAAACGTCCATTTAAACGCTCAAAACTTGAGTTCAACAATGTTCCCTGTTGGTTGACATAACCTAATGAGGTAAATACTTTTGTTTGCTCAGAACCGCCTTTCAAGGATAAAGTATAGTTTTGGAAAGGTGCCTGACGGAAAATTTCTTTTTGCCAATTGGTATAGTCTTCATCAGTATAGTTAGAAGACTCTCCCCAAGGATCTCCTCCTCCTATATCGTGTTGTACCTCTACATAATCTTGAGGGCTTAATGTCTTAATTATTCTTTCCTCGGGAATTTGTGACATTCCCATTTTTGTATTAAAAGTGACGGTTGGTTTCCCTGCTGTCCCTTGTTTGGTCGTGATCAAAATTACGCCGTTAGAAGCTCTCGATCCATAAATCGCAGTAGCAGAAGCATCTTTCAATACATCTACACGCTCTATATCCGCAGGATCTAAACTGAACAATGTTGGGTCTTCCAATGGAAATCCATCAATCACATACAATGGGCTTGATGTTCCCGTGATGGTGTTCGTACCTCTGATCTCAAAGTTCATAGCTTGTCCTGGTCCTCCTTCTCCAGAGTAAACCTGTACACCGGCCATACGTCCTTGCAAGAGCTGATCAAAAGAAGCGGCCGGCATGGAAGCGATTTCGTCATCAATTACCACTGATTTAATGGAACCCGACACCTCTTTCGCATCTTGCTTACCATAACCAATCACTACCAATTCATCCAAAACCTCTACATCCGATTTCAAATTGATAACGATTTCTTTTCGTCCTTCTACGTCTACACGCTGTGTCTCATACCCGATAAAAGAAACCGATAATACAGCATCTTCCCTTACTCTGATGGAGTATTTTCCGTTAAAATCGGAGGCTGTACCGTGTTTAGTGCCTTCTACCAAAATACTCGCTCCAGGAATGGGCTGTTCATCATTTTGATCCAACACCATACCGGTCACTCTTATAAACTTCGCTTTTTCGTCTGTTTCATCTTGTGCCTGAACAGAGAGAGAGCACGCAAAAGCCAATAAGATGAATATATATTTGTAAGTCATTCGTTTCATAATCCTCGTAATTATTTTGCTCTTACTTGAAGTTCGTGTACGTAAAATCTTCTTGTTAATGCTCCGATTTCTGGGTTTAAGAAATCAGCAATGAGTGCCACTTGAATTTGCTTGCCTAAGTATTTATCTGGAATCTGTATTTCTAATGATCCTTCTAGTTTTAAGTCCATCTCTTTTATCAAACCATCTGTTGGAAACTGAATGAAACGATCAGAAATATCATTTTCTAAAATTTCCCATTCAGACGCTACAGGAGATCCTTCGTCTAGTTCTGCTACATCTATAATGGCCACACTTAAATGTTGATTGACATGTTCAGCTCCACCACTGTATCTCCAAAGTCCTGAAGTTTCGATATAAGCATCTGTAGTATAATTGGTTAGATCTACAGTTTCTGTAGCTAAGAAACTTCTCGATTCTTCACTATCAGACCAATAGGCTACTAATACACGTTCTGTAATCACGCCATCTTCTTGTTGGTAGGGAAAAACCTGTCCTGCCCAGGCTCTTCTCCAAGTTTCTCCTACAAACTTTGGATTGTGCGTAGAGTCGTTCAATACCGTCGTATATTCTTCACCTGACAGTTCTTTGGTTACCGTTCCGTAGTAATTATTGGAAGTCAGATTTTGTAATCCATAACTTTCGCTATCGCCTTTGATCGCAATGCCATGAAATATCAATTGACCGATATTCGCTCCTAATACTTCAATGTCCATGATGCTTTCTTGCATTTGTTCGCCTTGTGCATTTTCTACGGTAACATCTAACTTAAATTCCTTGAATTCATCATCACCAATAGTGTATTCTTTGGCTAAATGAATGCTTCCTGTTGTGGCATCAATCGTGAAAACATCCGTGTGATTATTCAATTTGTAAGTATATGGACCTCCTCCTTTTACATTGGGCAATGCTGTTGAAAATTCCATATTGGTACCGTAAGTGGAGTATAAATTCGGAAGGTAATACAATCCGCTAGGCTCCGCTTGATGTGCTTCAAATGATAATACATTTTGAAAATTCACTTCCGCAATGGCATTGGTTACAGCAATATCAAATGTGTACTCATCAGGCAATAGGTTGTTGTATTCTAAAAATGAGATTACGCCATTACCTGGGTCAATAGAGAAGTTGTTGGTCACTTCTATCTCTTCTCCTGAAGTATTGATAACATTGGTAATCTTAAATTCAGCTTCACCGCCTCCCACGAAAACAGAAGGCTGATAGGTGGTGAAAAAGTCTCCACATTTGTAGTCCGCTACCCCCGCATACCTTAGGTCTTTCGGTTGACCGACGTATTGTTCCACTTTCTCTTGGGTACAAGAGGAAAGGATCCATAGGGATAAAAAAATTGAAAAGTAGTTTTTCTTCATTTCAGTAAATAGATTGTATGATGTTTCTTAGAAGTTTTTGCTTGATGTTTTTGGTTGTATCAAACAGGTTTTATGTAGTTGTGTAATTATTTTGCAATGTTATTATCTTATTTATATCGCAAGTGTTAAGCCGATAGGCGTCACTTTTGATAGAATATTGTCTCCTGACTTCGAAATAAATATTACTTATTACTTGTACTTCGAAGTCGGGAGACTTCGCCAATGTGCAGTTCCAAGTGACGCTGTCGCTTAACACTTGAAACAGTGTTTCTTTATTTTGATTTGACCGAATTGTCTTTTCCTACTTCAAATCCTTCTGTCAAAGTAAATGATGCCTTTTTCACATTATCAGAACTTGTGCCGATATAGACATTGAAATCTCCAGCTTCCACCCCTTTACTCATATCCCAACGGAAGTACGTCAAATCTTCATTTTTAATGTTGAAAGTGACTGTTTTGGTCTCTCCACGCTTCAAGAAAATCTTCTCAAAACCCTTCAGTTCTTTTAATGGTCTTGTCGATCTTCCTACCACATCTTGTACATATAACTGTACCACTTCCTCTCCGTCATAGTCTCCAACATTTTTCACTTCAACAGAAGCTGTAATCTCGTTTTCTGTTGATTTTGAAGACATTTTGATTTCAGAATACTCAAATTCTGTGTAACTCAAACCGTACCCAAAGGCATACAGTGGAGTGTTTGGAACATCTAAATAAGTCGATTTATAACCTGAAGGCTTTTCTGGATTGAAAGGTCTACCGGTGTTTTTCACATTATAGAAAATTGGAATTTGACCTACGTTTCTTGGGAACGTCATTGGTAATTTTCCAGAAGGATTATAGTCGCCAAAAATCACATCTGCAATAGCCGGTCCTGCCATTGTGCCCAAGTGCCACGTTTCTAGTAATGCATCCGCTAGTTCGTCTTCTCTTTCTAACGTCAGCGGTCTGCCGTTCATCAAGACGACTACGATAGGTTTTCCGGCTTGCTTTAAATAGGCTAACAAGTCCGTCTGTACACCCGGCACTGAAATATCAGATCTACTTTTTGCTTCACCAGAAATCACTCTAGACTCACCAATTGCCAATACTATTACGTCTGCTTTTTTTGCGACTTCCAATGCTTCGTCAAACCCTGATTTATCTTCACCGCTCAACTTACAACCTTTGGCATAAAGCAACTCCGCCTTGCCTGCTGTGGCCTGTTTCATTCCTTCAAAAAGTGATTGAGCATTCTTTGGAGAACCTTTTGCTTTCCAACCTCCCAATACATCTTTTCTACTTTTGGCCAATGGCCCAATTAAAGCGATTTTCTTCTTATTGCTTAATGTTATAGGAAGTGTATGGTTTTCGTTTTTCAATAAAACGACTGAACGTTGTGCTGCTAACCTTGCTTTCTGCTTAAAATCTGCTGAAAGCGTTACTTTCTCTTCTCTCTCTGCATTACAGTATTTGTAGGGATCATCAAATAAGCCCAATTTGAACTTCACCGTTAAGATTCTTCTTACCGCTTTGTCAATCACTTCTTCTGATACTTTATTTTCTTTGACTGCTTTCACCAAAGTATTTAAGAAAACAGCGCCCTCCATATCCATATCAATTCCTGCATTGACCGCCAACTCACCTGCCGATTGTAAATTATCAGCAATACCGTGTGGAATTAATTCATTGATGGCCGTGTAATCCGTCACTACCATTCCTTTAAAATCCCATTGCTCTCTCAATATTTCTTTGAATAAATAAGGATTGGCAGTACTTGGTGTTCCATTGATCTCATTGAATGACGTCATAAATGTTTCCACACCAGCATCTACACACGCTTTGAAAGGCGGTAAGTACACATCATGTAGTGTCTGCATCGACATATCTACGGTATGATAATCACGACCACCTTGTGCTGCTCCGTAGGCTAAGAAGTGCTTTGCACACGCCAAAACTGTATTGGTTGCCGATAAATCATCTCCTTGGAAACCTTCTACTCTTGCTTTAGCCACCACACTGTTGTAATACGTGTCTTCGCCGGCACCTTCCATTACTCTACCCCAACGTGGATCTCTACTTACATCTACCATAGGGGCGAACGTCCAATGAATACCTGCCGCTGAAGCTTCTTCTGCCGCTACTCTCGCCGCTCCTTTGATCATTTCCAAATCAAACGAACTTGCTTCCGCTAGTGGAATCGGGAAGATCGTTTTAAAGCCATGAATCACATCATAACCAAACAATAACGGAATCCCCAAACGTGTTTCCTCCACGGCCATCTGTTGTAATTCCCTTGTATACTCCGCAGAAATGGCATTAAACAAAGAACCTACATGTCCGGCCTTTACATCTTTTTCCACATTGTCTCTCAATGTCGGACCCGTTACATCGCTGGAAGAAGTAAACTGCGTCATTTGCCCTACTTTCTCTTCGAGGGTCATTTTCTTCAGCAATTTCTCCACTTGTTTCGAATAGTCTTGTGCACACATCACCTGACTAATCAATAAGCCTACTACCGTAATTAATAATTTTCTCATGCTGTTACCATTAATAAAGTTGTACTGCTAGTTCGTTTGTTGGTTTACCGTCAATTTTCATAATGATTTTTCCCTTAGTGCCCGAAAGGAATTGTCCCTTGTTAAAGACCAATTGATGCATTCCTTTTGATTTAGATTTAGAGGGAAATAAAGTAGTCACTACACCATTTAAATTTTCAAATTCAAAGCTTACTTCGCCCTTATTCTCTAGAAAATAATCTAGATGGTAAGCTTTCAATTCAGGATGTCGAATTAATTGTACTCTTTGTGATATATTCTCTTTTACTGCTAGTGGAAATCCTGTTTTGTGGTCTGGAGAGTGAATCTCCATCTTTTCTTTAGCGACTTGTAACTCAGGAATTTTCTTTGATAATTCCCAAAACAAACCACTGCGGTAGTTTTCCATCATAATGACCGTTCTACCTTGATCCAAACCTAAGTAACGATCTGAATACCAATCATCTTTGATAGAATAGGCATCTTTGAACCCATACTTGTCCCAAAGTCCTTCTTTATGATTTTCATAGAAGTTTCTCAATGCCATCATGGACTGATACGGCACATAAGGAAATACGCCTAAAGCACCCGATGGCGCAATCACACCTTTGTCTTTGGAAGGCCCTGCTCTATTATTATAGCCTCCTGGAATTTGTGAAGCCGTCAGTCCCCAATCCTCTTGAGAGTAACCGTATTCCTCCGGAGCAAACTTGAAACAATACGTCCAGTTGATCAATGAATGAGCGATACTTCTTGTCCAATAAAATGTGTATTGGTCTTGCATATCTCTAGGGTCCATGGTCACAAAAGGCGTCTGTGCCAAGTACAACGGTCCACCTTTTGGCTTTCCTAAATCCAACGTATAGCCGAAGTATTTTCTACCATTGACAAAGTTCTTTCCGTTGACATACGCTTGGTACGAAGACTTTTTGATGGCATGCTTAGGATGACCTAAAGCAAGCGCATAACTCGTCATTGCCTCATTGTAGCCTTTCATCAACAGCTTCAAACCGTTATTTTCTTCCTGATTATCAGAGTGATTCCACCATAAACCATCTTGATATTCATGTACGGTATAATCTACTGCTTCCCAAAGTTTCGTAATGTTTTCTCTTAACTGCTTCTCCTTTGGTGTATTTTTATCAAAATAAGCTCTTGCTACCAAAAGGCCCATCATCATGTTGGAAGTCTCCTGAATATCAGCACCATCCTGACCAGCAAATTTGATCAGCTGTCCTGTTTCCCCATGAATCAAATGAGGAAATACTCCATGATACCTAACGGCTTTATTTTCTAAGAAATCCGTCACTTTCAAAAGGTGATCCACCACTTCTTCCCTTGTCACCCAACCTCTGTGAGCCCCAACGATAATTGCCTGAATACCAAAGCCTGAAGCTCCAATACCAATATCGTAGCGTCTATTTTTCAATGACCTTCTCGGTGTCAAGCCCGATACAGGGTGTGCCCATTCCCAAAAATAGCGGAAGGTGGCTTCATGTGTTTCATTAAAGATTCTTACGTCTTCTTCAAAACGTTTTTCTTCTTCTTTTAACTTTTTGTCTTTATCTGTGGCAGGTTCCCCCACAAACGTAAATAATGTTATCAGTAGAGTTAAGTAAGATAGTATCATCATATAATAGTGTGTCAGTAATGTATGGTTGTCAATTAGGAATGATTAAGTTCCAAAAGTTTATTTCATCTTTTTTGATTGTTGTTTCGCCTTCTTCTCCTTCAACCTCCTCATTCTAGCCTCTTTACGGTAATCCGTGTTTTTCCATGTCTCATAAGGCGGTTCCTCAGCTTCTTCCATCAAGCGAGCCAATTCTACTCTCAATGAAGCTATTTCATCTTGATACTCAGGAGCATCAATCAGGTTATTCATTTCCGAAGGATCTTTCTTTAGATCATAAAATTCGTAAGTGTCAATGTTGTTATAAAAGTGGATTAATTTATATCTGTCCGTTCTTACACCGTACTGTCTTTTGACCATGTGAAAGCCCGGATATTCGTAATAATGGTAATATACCGATTTTCTCCAATCCTTTGGTGTTTTCCCTTTCTCAGCCACTGCTTTCAACGATTTCCCTTGCATATCTTCCGGGATTGCAACACCTGCATAGTCAAGGAAGGTTGGTCCGTAATCAATGTTCTGTACCATAGCTTGAGCCGTATTTCCCGCCTTAATGGCTTTTGGATAACGCATTACTAATGGTGTTTTAAACGACTCTTCGTACATAAATCGCTTATCGAACCAACCGTGTTCACCTAAGTAAAATCCTTGATCAGAAGTATACACTACAATGGTATTCTCCGTCAAACCTTGTTCATCTAAGTAGTCTAACACACGACCGACATTTTCGTCGACTGCCTTTACAGTCGCACAATAATCTTGTAAATATCTTTGGTATTTCCACAATGCCATCTCTTTTTCCGTCATTTGAGCAGCATTCATTTTGTCATTTTTAGCACGGTATGCCTTAAACCAAGCCTCTTTCTGTTCAGCGGTTAACCTATCAAATAGATGAGGCCAGATGTCTTTTCTCCACTCGTCTGATCCTACAGCCACTGACATCTTCAAGTCATGTCCTTCTTGAGCATCTTTATAAACTACCATCTCCTGCTCTGCTGCCGCTTGACGTCCTTCATAATCATCAAAGTAGTTGTCCGGCACTGGAAACTCTACATTGTCAAATTCATTCGCATAGCGAATCGGTGGCATCCAGTTTCTGTGCGGTGCTTTATGATGAATTAATAAAGCAAACGGCTTATCTGTATCTTTCTGTTCTTTGATCCAATCTAAAGAAAAATCCGTCACTAAATCCGTTGTATACCCCTCTACATAAGTAGTATCACCATTTGAAATAAAATCAGGATTGTAGTACTCTCCTTGATCGTTTAAGATATTCCAGTGATCAAAACCCTTCGGTGTACTCTTTAAATGCCACTTTCCAATCACTCCTGTTGTATATCCCGCATCATGCAATAAGCTAATCCATGTCTGCTGAGAAGAATCAAACTTATCTGTATTGGCTCTGAAACCATTCTTATGACTGTATTTTCCTGTCAACATAGTAGCTCTTGAAGGGCCACATAAAGAATTAGTCACAAAACTCTGGTTGAACTTAATTCCTTCATTGGCAATACGATCAATGTTAGGAGTAGGTGCAACTTTTGAAACTTCATGTCCATATGTACTCACCGCCTGTAATGCGTGGTCATCAGACATGATAAAAATAATATTAGGTCTGTCTACTTTCTGGGCGAATAAACTCGCCGATAAGCCTGTAAATAGTAAGTATAGTATATATTTCATTTCAATAACGTCAGATTAGAAAAAGTGCCTTAATAAACTGAATAGAATTAGATTTTTTAAAAGCGTCTCAGTGACAATTCAAATGTATGGGGTTAAAAAATAAATTTTTAAAAAAATTATTAAAAATGTGTAAATAACATGCATTTTAAGCCAATAAAAAACACACTTTTGCATAGATTGATAACAATAATAACAGCTGTTTTACAGCTATATAGCCAAATGTAACATTATAAACGACAACTTCAATAACAGTAGTTTGTGAAAAGCAAAATTTCATTAAAAACAACCCAAATTTTAACAAACATCACCTCTTAACATTAGACACATCAAACAGCAAGACATTAGCTTTAAAGAACTTTTAGAAATGAGATTATACGACAGCATGTACTTTGAATTGAAGCAATGAATCATAGTGTGGAGTGTGGGATATTGTAAGATTCTAGTTTGTACTAGGGTATACTACGTAAAATGCAAATTACCACAAACTTCAAATCAATTATTCTACAGGCTTTTATGTCCAACTTTCAAGCTTCCTTCTTCTTCATTTTTCCATTGATGAAAAACGAAGCAAAAAATCTAGGCTTAGAAGTCAAAAGCTAAATTCCATTCCTTTCGCCTAAATGATTTTAATCTCGCTTTGCTCGAACAAGAAAATCATTTTTAACGGCTCAATACATGAAATTCTTGACGCTTTTCCCTTCAAGGCCGTGGAAAGCAGTACCAAACGAATTGCGTAGATAGTTCACTGGTGCAAATGTTAAGCAATAGCGTCGTTCGTATCCTTCAGATCATCAGAAATCTCCTGATTACTAAATACTATAAATAACGAAGACTTAGTTTACAATTAAGTAAGTACGTTCTGTAAAGCCACAATGCCTTGTGGCTCACGAACCACCACTCCATCACAAAACCATTATTTTTCAAACTACTATGATACTCCAAAATCAACACTGAAGTGATATAATGAATAAAACAATTTCGGTAATTATTCAACCTAAACCATAACTACAAAACAACTTGATAAAGCCTCTGTAAAGTGCTCTAATCACTTCAATCTCATCCAATCATACATTTATCATTTAATGCACGAAAATCGCTTAAATCGCATTCTACAAGGTCATTAACTGACCTGTTCCAAAATCAACATAATAAATTTATTAGTTTATTTTTTTAACATTTTATTGTTTATTTTTTAATCATTAATTATATTTGAGACGTAAACATCTATCTCCCTTATTGACGTACTTTAAAGAATACTTACCCACAGTCATTGCACTGTCAAATTGAAAATTGTTAAAGAGATGGGAGAAATTGAAGAACTGCAATTCGATAGAGAAGGAGAAAAGTTTAAAGAAGAATACTTGGAAGCTACAGGCTTCCCTAGTCCAGCGAAAGATTTTGCTGAAAGCGATATTTCAGCAGATGATATTATAGAAAGGGGATATAATACTTTTTTCTGTAAAATGAGTAGAGATATTCCCGAATGGAGATTAGCCACTGGAGATTATCTAGTTGTAGCCAAAGGAGAAGATTTAAAATCAGGGGATTTGTTTATAGCCTATATCAATAATGATTTTAGGATTTTCAGAATGGCAAGTGATGGTTATTGGTCTACCCCCTATTCTATCTCTAAGAAAGAAATAAAGGTATGGGGTAAAGTAACGCACAGTATTGTAAAGTTGAAAAGATAATTTTTGATGAAGAGTGAAGATTTCTTGTGGTTCGTTGTAGGGATCTAGCATTGCAACGTCTACACTGAACAACAATAGCTATTAAAATAAAAATTGGAGAAGCCTCTCGGTTTCGAAATATAAACGGCATTTATATCACATTTCGAATATCGGGAGACTTCTCCAATTATTTTGAATAAGGTTAGAACAACTCTTCATTCTTATCTAATGAACTCTATCCTACAAAATATTTACTATTTGGAAGGTAAGATAATAACTTCACTAAAATATAACTTGCAATCCAAGTCAAGGCTGTCACTAGCAAAATAGAAACAGGGGTAGATAAATTCATTGGCTGTACAACATAAGTCCACGAAAGTCCTATAAAGAACATATGAGACAAATACACACCATAACTTAATCTAGAAAGTTCTTTGACTACCTTATATACTTTTTCATTTTGATAATCGATTGTTCGGATCATTAAGAACAAACCAATCGTCATTAAAATTACATTAGGTGTACAGAAACGGAAAGGTAACTCTACAAAGTAGATAACATTGGTATGAGCCAACATTTCTCTGAATACCGTAAAAGTAATAACATAGCCAATAAGAAAAATGATCAGTCCTAAAATTCTACTTTTAGCTTTACCCAAAGTCACAAACTTTCTAAAATAAAAAGCTAGAACAATAAAACCTAAATGACCTGAGAAATAAAATAGAGAATGGAATTCATTCCAGAATACTTCACCATAAACACCTTCTGGAAAAGCAAGTTTTGCAAAGTGATGAAAACTTGTGATAAACCATAATACAAGGTAAAACTCTATAAATCGTTTAGAGGCTGTTTTTAACCATGGAGAAATAATCGGTAAAAATAAATAAACGCCCACTAACATATACACGAACCAAAGATGCCCTGATTCTAAGTTAAAGTTGTGTAGTAAGGTGGTCATTTTTCTTTGCATCACATCAAACTGATCCGCTCCCAAAAGATAAGGAACAAAGGCATAAAGTACTGACCAAATAATAAAAGGGTATAAAATCCTGGTAAACCTTCTTTTGTAAAAAACACTTGGGCTATCTTTTACAGGAACCAATAAATAGCCTGAAGCCATTACAAAAAGAGGAACACATGCTCTCATAGGGCTACTCATTAAAGCTACCCAAAAATCATCTCCGGGCTTGAATGAGATATGATCCACGGCAAGGTAAAAAATTTCAATAGCGTGTACCATCAAAACCATTGTGATGGCTATCACCCTTAAGTAATCCAGAAATACAATTCTATTCGAGGATGTGTTAATTGTTTTTGTAGTCAAATCCATTTTCATTTAATTATAAGTAATTATTTATCTAGAATTACTTATACCAACGGATATCAAAACAAAGAGTATAACAATGTATAACCTAAAAGGAAATATTAACGACTCAAACGGAAAATTTACATTCTAAAACTAATGTAAGCTCAATTTTCGAATATTTATAATATTTAGAAATCAGGAGATTTCTGATGATCTGTAGGACACGAATGACGCTAACGCTTAACATTCGCGCCAGTGAGCTTTCTACCATTTTAGTTTGGTAGTACTCCCCCGGCCTTGAAGAGAAAAGCGTGAAGAATTTCATGTATTGAGCCGTTAAAAATGATTTTCTTGTTTGAGCTTTAGCGAGTTTTAAATCATTTAGGCGAGAGAAATGAAATTTAGCTTTTGACTTCTAAGCCTTGACTTTTTTGCTTCGTTTTTGTGTTAAGACAAAAATGAAGAAGAAGGAAGCTTGAAAGTAGACTCTATAAAAGCTGGTAGAAAGATCTATTGGAAGTTAAGGCCAAAACTCTAACTTTCTGTGTCTTGCTGCTGACGCTTTACTTGAAGCAAATATTCTAAATCTTCTACAGAAGTTTCCATTGACTGAAAATACTCTAATGCTTCTGGCTCTTTCTCGTAAGTGAATTTCCCTTCTAACTCTTCTCCTATTTCAACAATTTTTTCTAATGGTACAGCAAAGAAGTCTTTTTCTAAGTTGACTTTATTGACAGAATATTTTTGTAATTTCTCTTTTAAAGTTTGATATAAGTGCTCAGCATTCGAAGCATTGATCAAAGCATGAACATCAAAAGGGAAAGGTAATGTTTCACTTAAAGCATTGATTTCTGATTGCGGATCGTCAGATTGTGTATAACCTATTTTGAAAACTTCTTCTCCAAAAGAACCATAATTTGAAAGTACATAAACAAATCCAGAAGTGGTTGAAGTAGACGATTGTTCTGTAGCTCTCTGAATATGTTCTTCTACTCTGTCTAATTTGAATTGTAATTGCTGTACTTGCTTTTCATTAGCAGCATGAATGGCATTGTGTAAATCTCTTTGCAAGGCTATTTTTTCCTGTTCCAAACGTTCCAATTCTCCTTTTACTTTTTCTTGAAAAGTACGTTCTTCTCTCATTTGATCCTTCAACTCATTCTGAGATTGTTGTTCTAGATCCTTTCTGACTAAGTCTTCAAACTTACGCTGCAAAGATTTTTGAGCTTGCTTTAATGCTTCTTTATTTTCGTAATCGTGAGCCAAACAGAAATCAAATACCTCTTCTAATTTATTTTTGGTCTCCACATAATTACTTGCTGTCACTTGCGTCGCTAAGAAATCAGTGTGGTCTTTTAGTAACCTTTCTGCTGTTTGAATTAGATTTTTCCCTTTGTGATCTCTTTCACTTTCTACTTTCTTTAATCGCTCTTCAAGCGTAAAGTATCTTTCCTTTGCTTCTTTTTGGGTTTGTTCCAATGTTTCTTCAAGGGCTTTATAACGCTCTTCTGAATCATCTCTTTTATTTAATAACGTAGTTTGACTCTTTATTTTCTTTCCTCTCTTTATACTCAAAAATAATAAGATTAAGGTCAGACAAAAAAGTGCTAGAAAAGCGGAGGCGATGTAAATAAATTCGTTCATCATAACAGGAAAAGATAATATTAAAAAGTAAAATAACCTGTACAAAAATAGTATTTCAAGTTTTGTTTTCAACCTAAAAAAAAGAAAAAAAGAGATTCATTTCAACTTAGTTTTTGAGTAATCGTATAATTAATTGGTAAGAAGTTTTACAAAATATATATTCGTAACCGATACAATGTGGAACACCACATAACTGAAAAACAAACTCTGCAGAAAGTGTCAAATTAAAATTATCAAAATGGAAATTAACGCAAAGAAAATTAAGCAAGAAGGAAAAAGTACCATTAAAGATTTCTTTCAAGTGCTCATCTTGGTATCGCTCTTCTCTTGGCTGATTGGTTGGAGAAGTGTAGTGCCCACTAGTTCACTAGAGCCTACCATACAAGCAGGAGATCACATTATTATTTCAAAATTAAGTTATGGAGCTATTACTCCTGCCACACCTTTTCAGCTACCATTAATTCATGGTTATGGATTAGATTGGATTTCACTTCCTACATTTCGTTTGCCTGGTTTTTCTGAAGTACAGAAAGGTGATATTGTAGGATTCTTTTTTCCTCCGGAAGACAAGCCTGTAGACCTTAAGACAATTTATCTAAAGCGCTGTATTGCCACTCCCGGAGATACTGTAGAACTTAAAAATGCAGATGTTTATATCAATGGTCAATTAATGTTTGATGATGTAGAAACACAACATCAGTTTGAAGTCATCACTGAAAATGGACTTTCAAAAAAGAAGTTGGAACAATTAGATCTTTATCATTATGATCATAACAACGATAAAACGTATCCTTCAGGACAACGAAATTTTGTTGTTCATATCTCAGAAAAGAAGGCTGAAGCGATCCGAAAAGATCCACATATAAAAGCCGTAAAGAGTTTAGTAAGTAGAGAAGCGGACTTTTATCCTGCTACAAGAGTTCCTAAAAAAGGAGATGTTGTCACATTAACTCCAAGTAACCGTCAGCTGTATTTACCTATCATTTTAAAGTATGAGGACAATAATGCAACTTTTGAAAACGGGAAAATTTTCATTAATGGAAAAGAAGTCAATGAATATACCGTTCAACAAGACTATTATTTTATGATGGGTGATAACCGACACAATTCATTAGACTCAAGGTTTTGGGGTTTCGTTCCAGCTGATCATATCTATGGAAAAGGAACAGTTGTACTTTTCAACTTAAAAGAATTTGATAGTAGTCGATTATTTAAATCGCTTTAATTTCTTTCATTTATATAATTCTCTAAATGAAAAAAGCACTGAAGTTTATCACAACTTCAGTGCTTTTTTATAATGCATCTTTATACACCCAATGCCCATTTTCCTTTTCAAAAGTAGACTTCTCATGAATTACCGAGGGTTTTCCTCTCTCCATGAAATAGGCTTTAAATTCTACCACTCCAAAATTATCACCTTCTAGTCCTTGTTGTTTTTGAATAATTTCAAGTCCTTTCCAATCTACTGCTTTTGCCCACTTTATAGTCTCCCTCCTTTCTCCTCTTGATTTAGGTCTTGTCTTAGAATGATGGCTTTTATGTAAATATTCGCTATCTGCTAATACATATGCAGAATAACGAGACCGCATTAATTGTTCAGCGGTAACTACATCATTGATATCATCATGAGCAATTTTACAACAATCTTTATATTGTTTTCCTGATCCACAAGGACAGTTCATATCTTTTTCCATAGAGGGCAAATTAGACTATTTTCGTTTTTGGCAAATTTACCAAAATCGTTTTCGAATAGCATTATTATTATCAATAAATCGTAGTAAACTAAGTTCTCGTCAACTTTCAACCGGCCTTTCTGCAAGCATTTAGAGGATCTAACTTTCAAGCTTTTTTCCTCTTCGTTTTTGTCTTGAAACAAAAAGAAGCAAAAAATTCAAAGCTTAGAAGTCAAAAGCTAAATTCCATTCCTCTCGCCTAAATGATTTTAAACTCGCTAAAGCTCAAACAACAAAATCATTTTTAACGGCTCATTCCATAAAATTCTTAACGCTTTTCCCTTCAAGGCCGAGGGAGATACTACTAAATGATTGTCTGATTACAGATCAAAAGACAAAGGTATTATAATTATCTTCTAAATTGCAGTTCTGTAGGGTCGTTGCATTGCAACGACCTCACGAACCACAATACACTACCATTGATCCTTTATTAAAGGAGTTACATTAATTAACGAAAGTTTATTTTACAGTGTAGTAAACTTACCCAATAAATACAATTACTATCTTAGTAGAAAGTTGGTTTATATTAAAAGAAAGGAACTTTGGCGTTTTTGGCAAAATTGCCAAAAACGAAAAAAGTGGTCTCTCAACCACTTTTTACTTATATATTTTTTTAAAACCTAACCGTTTTTTGATCTCTTCTTGAGTAACCCCCATGCGAATTAAATCTCCTAAAGATACTCCTTTTCTGAATTTTGTCTTTACATTTTTATTCGGTGATGTCGATAACATAATGATGTAATTTTAAATTCAACATACTTTTTATACGTGATGTATAGTCCTGTTGTTTTAAAACCTCACCTAATAAAATATAATGCAATGTTATAATGATCTAAAAAACGACTCTCTTAGTACCTGTAATTCTTGGTGTTCATTGAGCTCAATGTAATGACTTTCCAAGGCTACATCTACTTTTGGAGAAGGGTTAGTAGTGATAATTCCTACTTTCAGATTCTGTTTCTCTACCTGAAGTTTTGCCTCTTCTAATAAAGAATCATCTACAACAATATAAAATTTATGACAAGAAGCAGATAAATCTATTAAACTATTTAGATTCTGTAGATCATCAAAAGTAGAAACGATTTGATAACCGACCACCAAAGGAGACAGTTCTGAATCATTTAATTTGACCACTTGAACTACATCTACAAACTTACTTTGTTTTACTTCCGTATTGTTCTCTACAAAACGAATTGTAAAATCATTATAATGTTGATGAGAAGGGTTGACATTTTGAGCTTCAAAAGAAGTATCGGGATACCTAAAAGCTAAAGCTACTCTACTTACTTTTTCTACTAAAGAAGTATCATTGATTAATGCTTGTACTTGCTTTGGCGTAAGGTCTTTCTCTACTTTCTTTGTTTTTCTAGCTTTCTTTTTCTTTTCTTCAAGCTCTACCGCTCTAAGTTCAGTCCAAGCTTTATGAATTGAAAGGTAACCATCCATCACTGCATTAAGCATATCAGCAGGGCCTTTTTCAATAACCTTTTTCATTTTGGTTACATTCTTTGTAGACACGCCTGCAATCTTTGCCGCCTCCTCTGCTCTATTGATTCTTCCTTTAGGATCAATATTCAATGACTTTTTCAGATCATCCAACTCATTTTGCTCTTCAGAAACTTCAACAGGAGTAGTATCAACTTTTTTCTCTGCCGCTGCATTGAAACCTTGAACTTGACGTTTTTTCCTTTCTTTTGCTTCAATACCTAAAAACTCCGTCAACTGAAGTGCAATACGAATTTTTTCAGCATCACCAATGTTACGTCTCCCCAATTGGTTTCTCAACATCCAAATACGAACGTCATTGTGCGTACTGAATTTTAATTCCTTACAAGGGATATATTCTAAACCCAACTTTATGGCTGCTTCACAACGGTGGTGACCATCCACAACAGTATGAACTACTCTTGCACCTGTATTATCTCTTAGTGTATGGGTCCAGTATAATATAGGTTCACGAACACCTTCAGCTTTAATTGACTCCTCAAAGTTGCGAGCTTCATCCTCTGTTTGTTTACGAATCAGTTCTCTGTATTCAGGTTCAATATGAAATGCACCTGGAGATTTATAATCCACATTTGTCAACTTTTCCTGTGACTCTTTCTCTCTAAGAGAAGTTTTACCTTCTTTTAATTTTTCTTCTTCTTTCTTCTTAAATTTATCTAGGTTCAGCATAGTTCATATTTGTTCTAATACAGTGTGCGTAAAACAGGGCTTTTTTTAATCTAAAACAGGCAACAATTCATGTATTAATGAACGCACCTCTTTTGTAATATTAGTATTACTGAAATTAGTATCTCTTTGGTATTGGATTGAATCAGGAATAAAAGTATCCAATAGCTTTAATCCCATATAGCCGTCCAACTCAAAAGGCATTCTTGATTCTTTCACTGTTCTATTGACTCTATTTCTGATACCAATAATTTTGGTTGGTAGATCTAAAGAGTCCCTTACATCAGCAATATTACTGATACTTGAAATAGTTGGTCCTAATGCCGTTTCGTTGAGCGTGATAGGTACAATCACATCCGAATTTGCAATTATACTTGTCAATAGATCTGTTACTGCGACGTAACCTGCCGTATCAACTAAGATATAGTCATAAGTATATTGACTGTCTTCGATCAGCTTTCTATACTTCTCAGAAACTGCAATAGTATTCGAATCAAAACTGATGACTTCAATATTTTCGTGTCTACCATTTTCAGCATACATTGCAAGTGTTTGCTGTGGGTCAGTATCAATACAAAGAACTTTTAGGTCTGGGCATTCAGTGACAATACCCATAGTAATTTGTCTAAGTAATGAAGACTTTGTGTTTCCTCCTTTTGAATTAATAAGAGACACTACCTTTGCAGGAGGTCCTTTTACGATGTAATCCAGAGGTACTTTAAAAATGTCGGCAATCTTAGAAAGACCAGAATAAGGAATTTCTACTTTTCCCTTTTCCCATTTAATTAAGCCTTGAACAGAAATATCAATCAGCTGAGCCAATTCTTTCTGTTGCATATTATTTTTTTTTCGAAGTTTAACTATATTTTCTCCGATCATGTCTATGAAGTTATATTATTGTATAATTACAAACCTAATATAATTCTGATAAAGGTCAAAACAACACCTTAAATTATACCTTAGATTAACTTAAAAGCATTGATTCTCTAAATAAATCAGTGTGATGTTCTTACCAGTCGTTGATCATCTTCGCAAAAGTGCCTTTGTTAGGGAAAATTTCATTTCTCTGTACAGCATTTCTTAAATCTCTGATCTCTTTCTTCAAAGGTTTCATTACCTGATACTCTTCTAAGTCATTGACAAACACCTCAATAGCTTTTCGAATGATTGAATTACCAAGCCCCAATGATTTCATATCCTTATAAAATACAAAAAGTTGGTTATTGAGTTCATCCAAGTACACTTGATGCCATTCTCCAAACTTCTTTGTCGAGAAATCATAAGTACCGAAATGAGTTAGTTTCTTTGCCAATTTAGTTGAAAGTTCCTTGAACAAGGCCTGATCTGTACCATATTCAGGACAAGGAATAGCTACTGGCTCAAATTTATAAGCGGCAGTAGGTTTTGCAGGTTGAGCAACTTCTTCCTCGTTGATAATGATTTCGATATTACCAAATGCACTCTCAGCAGGCGTTTCTTTGATCGAAGAAGCCGCAGAGGCAGGAGTTGTATCAATATTCAATGATGTTTTACCATTCATAATGTAAGACAACATGTTGTTCTGTACACCAATGATAAACTTCTCTCTTGATCCACCCGCATGTTCGGTAATGATTTCACTTAGCCACTTCCCTAATATCTTCTCATTCATGACCGGGTCAACAATTTTTGCTTCTACATCCTTGTAGCAATTATTATTTAAACGATAAAGGTGAATGAAATTATCGAACGTATTTTTTAGGGTAGCATCTTGGCTAAATTCAGTATTTAGGAGCTCCATTGAAGAAGCAAAGTCATTTTCTCTTTGTTGATGATCCACCTTTCCTGAGAAAAAGAACTCCAATACTTTAATCGTTCTCCCTTGCTTATATTCTTTTAATGATACTTCAATATCTGCATTCTTATTGATGTCCTTGATAGAAGGCGTAATAACCGACTGCTTCAATCGACCATAAGATTGATACGTTTTATGTTTTTCTAAACCAAAGACAGACCTGAAGTCATCTACAGTAATTTTTCTACTCTCGTAAAAACCGATTCCTCGAGACAATAAATCGTATAGTTTTGGTCCATATTTAGAACGCATCTGACGAATATTGCCGTAAATGTAAGTCGTATAGTTACTCTTTGCATTGAGGTAAGGAAGCAAGTTATCGGAGTATTCAAAGGTCACTTTTGTCTTATCCAGCACAATTCTATCAAAAATAGAAACATACTCCTTTCGATATCCCTTGCTCAAAAGGCTCACATCGCCATCTTTACCAATAATGACCGGTAGACCGGAATCTTTATCGATAGGCGTGTAGAACATGATCATAGACGATTTAAGAAGCTGACAGGCTTTGTCTACGTCCTTTAAGTTCTGCCCTCCAACATAACGTCCATAAAAACTCGAAAGCTTAAAAGTAATTGGCTTCGAGTAGTCTTCGTTATGGAAGGTATTGGTATAAATAAATAACTTTTGTGCTAAACCAGGAATAGGAAGCTGTGTATTCGCTTCTATAATCTGATTGGGTCGCTTTACCAATTCAGCACGGGTAGTGATGTTATTTATTAAATCCATGATAGATAAAATTATTCCAAAAAATGAAGTCCACCTTAAAAATTGCGGTGCACTTAGTATATTTAAAAGTCTAATTTATAGCAAAAATTGTAAAAACAAACATTTTTTACGGTGTAAATAGTATTTTTAACTTTCGATTGCGGTTAAGATAGTATTTAAAGTCAAAAAGTGCGGTTAAGATGATATTTTTAAAAATCGAATTTCAATAATTTATTCACATTTTAAGCTGGAGAGGATTCGTAGGAAATATCAATGAATCGGTACCCTTTTCATTCTATATATACTAAATAAGACGTAAAATGAGTGATCATCAGCCTAAAAACACGAAAAAAACGTAAACCTTCATCAAAATTGCGGTTAAGATGGTATTTATAAGAAAACAGTTGCGGTTAAAACAGTATATATAAGTAGAAATACGGTTAAAATGGTATACATAACAGAGGAAAATACTGGTATTAGAGCATTATTATGGTTGAATTGATATTTTAATCTAAAAATTGCGGTTAAGATGGTATAATTAAAAAGCAACTATGGTGGTAAATGCTATGAAGTACGGTTGAAATGGTATTTATAATATGGTGTAATATCATTCCAATTACGGTTAAGATGGTATTTAAACATCCGTAAAATATTAATTATCAATAAATTACATACCCTATAAAGAATAAATAGAGATAAATAAAAGAATAAAACGCATTTTCTATTATTCTAGCGATTAAGGTTAAATAGTGGTTATACCTCAACATTTAGTGCTAAAACAGTCTGATATACGAATACTCCGCAGTGATTTATGGTTAAGTGAATACTTAAGTAGTCAAAATTGTGGTTCTAGGTGTGATTTTAGGCCATTTTTACGGTTAAATGAGGGTATTTAAATTTGTCATACGGTTAAGTAGATATATTACTATGGTTAAGGAAATATCCATACTGCGGTTGATTTGGTATCTAATTACGGTTAGTTTAGTATTTATAAGTGCCTCTTTTTTCTGATAATCAATTAGTTATGTTACCCTATAAATAATAAGTATATAAAATAATTAAATAAATAGATCTTATTATATCCTTTTAGAGATGGAATTTATATTAAAAGTTAGCATTAAGAATGCTATTAGAATTATGATGAGCTCCAATTGAAAACTTACTGATTAACGGTAAAACAGTATTTATAATTAAAAAATAAGGATAAAACAGTTTTCTCCGTAAAAATTGCGGTTAAGATGGTATATAAATAGATTTTATTACGGTTGAAACAGTATATGTGATATAAAATTACGGTTAAGTCAGTATAGATGTTGATTCAACCGTATTCATGAATAGTTTCCCTTTTAGCAATCAATCCTATAAAACCCCAGATTAATATACTAAAACTCCACTATGACTTATTTATCTCAATATTATTACGGTTAAGATGGTATTTAAAGACTAGAATTATGGTTGAGAAATGATATGTAAGTAGAAAAAAGGAAATATTTACGGTTAAGGTAGTATATAAGAAGGAATATTATGGTTTAAATGGTATTTAATCTAGAGAAATGGCTTTAAATATACTAAAACAACCGTAATCTAAAGTGATGTCAGTCTTTCTCCTTTAAAATCAGGATTATAGGTACTTTAAACACCCTTCTGATAGGAAATATTTTGTACTAAATAGACCATTCATATTTATTATTAGTGAAAAAAATACCTTTATAAGTAAAATATTACTATTCAAAGTGAAAAAAATATCTTTTTTTGTTTTTTACCTCACTTTTTTTGTGTTGATTTGTTGAGAAATTATGAAAATATCACATCATGACGCAAAAAGACATTCTAGATTTTATCAAAGACAATGATATGCTTAAGGTTTCAGTGGTCGAAAAGAAAGCTGGAATCCCTACAAGGTCTCTTCACAAAGCATTGAATGGAGAGCAGAACTTAAAAGCAGAGTATATCGAAAAACTAACACAAGTTTTAACTCCTCTTGGATTAAAGTTGAAAGACAAGTTTAAAGTGATTTCAATTATAAACAACAAAGGTGGAGTAGCAAAGACAACAACTGCTTGTAACCTTGGTGCAGCATTATCAAGATTAGGTAAAAAAGTATTGTTGATTGATGCCGATCCTCAAGGGAACTTAACTCAACATTTGGGGTATAAGGATCCTCAGTTTTATGAAGGAAAGGAATTGTCAGATATCATTGAAGGAAAGTGTGATGTCAATAATGCCATCATTCAGTATCAGGAGAATCTTCATATTATCCCTTCTACTACAAACCTGGATTTTACAAATAAAACGCTAAACAGAAACTCTGGTCCTTCTTCATACAAACTTGTGAAGAGATATGTTATTGAAAAAATTGAAGGAGAATATGATTATATTTTCTTCGATTTATCCCCTTCATTTGCTTTAATAACAAATGATTCTTGCTTGATTGCCTCTAATAGAGCCTTGATTCCAGTGGATGCTTCTGAATTTGCATTTAGAGGAATCAACAACGTATTAAGCCACATTAATGACTATAAAGAGGAAAATCCTAACTTAGAAGTATTGGGCTTCTTGTTTACTAAAACAGGTAGAACCAAAGATATGCACAAGTACAAAGAGGCATTGAGATCTACACATTATAGAGTTTTTGAAACAGAAATTGCCGTAAGAGATATGGCATATAACAAAGGTCCATTGATCGGAAAAGATATTTTCTCATTGTTTGAAGATGAATCCTTGAAGAAACAGGAAAAGGAAGGGATCAAAAAAGCAATGGATGAACACACTTATTTAGCACAAGAAATTATAGCACATGCCTAACGAAATTAATATTGGAGATTTTTTACCAGGGAGTGATCAGAAAGCTTCAAAACTGATTGATTCAAAGAAAGAAGAGATGTCGTCTGGTAAAATTCACATCATCGATGAATTAAAAAAGTGGATCAGACCACTGACAGAATCAGAAAGAAATACCCTTGAAGAGAGTATTAAAAACGAGGGCGTTAGAGATCCTTTGACTTTTTTCTATCTAGATAATGGTCAGAAAGTATTGTTGGATGGTCACAACAGATATGAAATTTGTCAGTCTTTAGGTGGTGAAGACAACGGTTATGATTTTGAAGAAGTTATTGTAGACATTGATAATATTGATGATGCAAAGCTTTGGATGATTAAAAACCAGGTCGGTAAACGTAACTTATCGAAGCGAGAAATGTCGTATTACAGAGGGCATCATTACCTTACTCACAAAGGAAAACAAGGAGAAAAAACAGGTGATGGTAAATTGTATAACCTTTTGGCAGAGGAATACAACGTAGGGAAGAATACCATTTTGAGAGATGCAAAAACAGCAGAAGTGCTAGATCAAGTTTCTGATACATTCAAGCATTCTTATTTTGATGGTGAAGTAAACGTTTCTCAAGCTAAGTTTGAGGAGGCTTTAAAAGCGATCAAAGAAGGTTTGATTGAGACAGAAGAACTAGAAGATTTTCTGCAGAACAAGTTGGCAAAGCCTGTAGAAGCTCCACAAAATACAACTTCTAGAGCTGCAGCGAATACTCCAAAACCTTTTACTTTTAATAAAATCAATAAAACGATCCGTACGCTTATTGATGCTCCAATAGATAAGGAATTAGGAAAAGTAGAAAAGCTAGCCATGGAAGAATCAGTTAAAGAATTGATTCAGAAGTTTGGTTTAGATCTATAAAACATTGATAATTTTTGGGGGCTAAGAGGTTTTTTATCTTGTACTTCTACCCTTTCAGATGATCAAACAAAGTATTGATAGACGCTCAATCTATCAAAAAAAATCAGGGTATGTATTGGCGTACATACCCTGAGAAAACATTTTTAATATCGTAGTTGGAGTATCTCACCTCTGCCAACTATGAAATGTTCAATCCAAAGATAATTAAAATAATGAAACCGTTAAAACTGATAGATTACTCTTTAGTAGTAGTATCTATGATGTACAGTTCGTACGTAACCTTTTGGTTCGTCAAGGAATACTTCCAAAACACTCCTATTGCTTTATCCATTTCGATTTTCATCGTCTTTTTATCACATCATTACACCCTTCAAACCATCTCTTTTTATCAGCATTTTAAGTCCATTAACCAATATGCAATTCTAGCAACATTACTAACCTCAATGATTTTTTATGCAGAATGGAATGGGCAATTGTTACATGCAAAAGATCAAATTGTTTCTACAAATACTTCTAGTATTGATGATCAAATCGATCAAGTACAGAATGTGATTTTAGAGAATGCGAAGCATACGGTTAACGGGAAAACAAATTGGGCCAAGTATCAAACCTTTCTAGATGCACAAAAAAATCTAAAACTGTTAGAGGAGCGAAGAGTAGTTTTAATGAAAGAAATTGCTGAACAAGAAACAGAAGCGGAGACAACAGCCAATTCGTTTAGAGCTTTTTCTGTTTTACTTTTCGTTTTAGCATTCTTAGCATCGTCAGTCCAGATGAAAGGAAACAATGTACCAAAAATCCAAAAGGTGATTGATCAGAAGACACAAAAGATCATTGGTTTGATTAAAAATGGAGAGATAAAAAGTACTGAAGTTTTGGTTAATTATTTTAATCTAACAAAAGAAGAAGCATCCTTTTTATTGAGAAAACATAGCCCATCGCAACAGATTGGGTTTTGATAGATTATTGAATTTTATATTGTATTAAGGTCCCACTTTGGGACCTTTTTTTATGGATAAGAAATGAGCACATATTATTTATTTAATGCATTGTAAACTAAGCTTTCATTACCTTATAATCGATCTTTCAACAAAATTTTATGATATCTACTTTCAAACTTCTTTCCTCTTCGTTTTTGTCTTGAAACAAAAAGAAGTAAAAAATTCAAGGCTTAGAAGTCAAAAGCTAAATTCCATTTCTTTCGCCTAAATGATTTTAAACTCGCTAAAGCTCAAACAGCAAAATCATTTTTAACGGCTCAATACATGAAATTCTTAACGCTTTTCCCTTCAAGGCCAAGTAAAGAACTGCTATCCTAGAAGAATGGAAATTCCACTGGCGTGAACGTTAAGCAATAGAGTCATCTGTGTCCAACAAATCAGAAGAAAAGTAGCAATCAAATGTGAAGTTTATAGAATAGAGAATAAAAAAACAAAGGTCCCAATTTAGGACCTTTGTAGCTTAAAGAATGGAATGTAAATATATGGAATGAGTTTTTGACAGATGTAGAACTTATTTTCTAAGACGATTTTGGGAACATTGAATATTTAATCGAGTAGCATTACCTTCAATTACCGTAAAACGTTGTTTTCCTTTTAGGGTTAATTCGCTGTTTTCTTCGGTTCCAGAAGAATAGGCGTAGACATCATACTGCCCTTGTTTTAACTTAAGAGTAGAAGGAATATCATGAAGATGAGAGAACGTAATCACCTCTTCCCTATCAGTGGCGCTTTCAATTCGTAGGGCAAATAGATCAGTGTTGGTGATACTCAAATCCGTTGTAAAAAGATTGGGTTGTGTGACTTCAATAATAAAAGAAACATCTCCAAAATGCTGCGGACGTTGATAGTAATCTTCACACCCAATAAGTAATAGTAGTAATGAAACTAGTAGAGTTTTTAAGCCAAAATTCATCTTCCTGAGATAATTGATTCAAAGGCAATTTACAAAATCAGATCAACTATCGTGAACCATCAAATAATACAATATGTAACCAATACAGAAAGTTTTACCTAATAAGTTGAAAAAGAATTGTAACAACAGAAACCTTACATTTACTTTGGGGGTAAAGAAGAAAGAAGAAACATCACTCTCGAAAAGAAGTGGAAAGGAATGATGATTTTAAAGAACAAATATTACATACTCTAACAAATAGAGAAATGTACATCTTTCGGAAAACTAAAAATGGGCACAATTGACTTTTGTCCTAATAGTTATAATAACATAGACCATAATTTCATGTTGAATATTGTAATCGTATTCATTTTATCTTTTATCACGCTGACAGGTTTTGCTCAAAATAATATAGAGAGTGATTCCATTTTAAAACAAGGAGATTTTCTTGAACCAATAATGGTGAGGGATTTAAAAAACAACGACCATATTACCCCATTGATTGGAGAAAAAGTGGTCATGATTTTTTATGCTGATCCAGATACACCGGATGCAAATGAAAACTTTGTCAAGCAAGTAAAGCAATGGAAGTTCAATTTGGATGAGTTTAAAGCGTATGGAATTGTTAACCTAAAAGATTCAAAATATCCTAATGGAATTGTTAGATTTATGATAAGAATGATCAGGAAAAGATCTAAAAGAGAAGCCAACGCTTTGATACTAACAGATCCAAAAGGAACTGTAACAAAAAAATGGAATACGGGTGATTGTAATAACAGCATCGGTATTTTACTGGTAGATAAGACAGGTGAAGTTCTTTTTTGGAAAGCAGGAGAATTGACAGAAGAGGAAACGGCTTTTGTCATTCAGCAAATATGTGATCATACAACCAATTACAAGAAACTGACATCGGAGGAATTAAAAGAGTTTGATCTTTAATTCGTTCATAACGATAAATAATAAAGAAGAGGATAACTATTTCGGAATGTAAATGAATTTGACTAAAAACATTCAGAATAGGGATCCTCTTTTTATTTTACCCTTTTGATAAAAAAACTCCTTGAAAGGCTCCATATATAAACAAGATAATGAACATATCAGAGAAAGAACAACAACAGATTTATACTATTCTTCAAGAAGAAATTGTACCCGCGGAGGGTTGTACTGAACCAATTGCAATAGCATTTGCGGCAGCGAAAGCAGTAGAGATACTAGAACGTAAGCCAGAAGCAATTAGAATTTATGTTTCTGGGAACATATTGAAAAACGCTAAAAGTGTGATCGTTCCGAATAGCGGAGGGATGGCAGGCATAGAAGTAGCGGCAGCTATGGGTGCACTGGCTGGTGATGCTTCTAAGGATTTGTTGGTGATCAGTAATGTGTCAGCCCAAGATATGTTGGGAGTTCGTGAACTGATAGCAACAGGAAATGTGACATTGGAGGTAGTTCCAAATAATATCACCTTGTATGTGATGATCGAAGTGCAAGCAGGAAATGAAACGGCAAGTGTAGAAATCAAACATACGCATACTAACATTACCAAAGTAACAAAGAACAAGGAAGTTCTGATTGATCAACCTTGTAACGATACAGATTTTAATTCCTCTTTGACCGATCGAAGTGTTTTGACCATTAAGAAAATTGTCGAAATGGCCAATCAAATTGACATAGAATTAGTCGCTCCCCTATTCGAAAAAGTCTATCAGTTTAATTCGAGAATTGCAGAGGAAGGATTGACCCAAAAATACGGTGTAAATATAGGTGCCTGTATACAGGAAAATATCAAAAAAGGTATTTACGGAGATGACCAAAGAAACCGATCCGCAAGTTATGCTGCAGCAGGAAGTGATGCCAGAATGGGAGGATGTGCTTTGCCAGTCATGACAACTAGTGGTAGTGGAAATCAAGGAATGACAGCTTCTCTTCCAATCATCCGTTATTGTATTGATCAGAATAGAACCAAAGAAGAAATGTACAGAGCATTGATGGTCTCACATCTTTCAACAGTACATATTAAAACTAATGTGGGTAGGTTATCGGCTTATTGTGGAGTGATGACGGCTTCGGCTGCAGTTAGCGGAGCTTTGGTATATTTAGATGGAGGAAGTGTAGAGCAGATTCAAAATGGCATCATAAATACACTTGGAAATGTTTCAGGTGTAATTTGTGACGGTGCAAATGCTTCATGTGCTTCTAAAATTGCTTCAGGAATTTATGCTGCTTTTGATGGAGCAATGCTTTCCCAAATTGGAAATGTATTTACAAGTAATGATGGTATTGTAGATACGTGTTGCGAGGAAACAATCCAAAATGTAGGAACATTAGCCCAACAAGGAATGAAAGGAACGGATAAAACGATTTTGGATATCATGACCAAATAAGTAAATGTAGTATTCCTCAAATTCCTACCAGCATTTATAGGATCGACTTTCAAGCAGCTTTCTTCTTCATTTTTGTCTTAACACAAAAACGAAGCAAAAAAGTCAAGGCTTTGAAGTTAAAAGCTAAATTCCATTCCTTGAGCCTAAATGATTTTAAACTCGCTACGCTCAAACAGCAAAATCATTTTAACGACTCAATCCATGGAATTCTTAACGCTTTTCCCTTCAAGGCCGAAGGAGTTACTACTAAATGATTGTCTTATTATAGACTAATAGAATAGTGTTTTGTAATCATCTTCTAAGATGTAATGCTGTTTTACTAAAACGTTCTCACGAACCATAATACAAAAACATCTACTCTACACTTCATTACAAAACGAGATATCAATAGAATGAAATGGCAGTACGGTAGAAATTACTTGTACTGCTTTTTTATTAAAAAAGAGTAGAACTGATATGAAATCTATAAAATACGGTTGAGTTGGTATATTTCATTTTGCTGTAGTTCTTGATAAATCTTCCAATAAAATAAAAACAACGATTTTCTCTTTTACGGTTAAGTAGGTATTTTAAAAAACGATATAAAGGTTAAACTCTATTCCTATTCCCTATCGACACTATCTAAGTGCAAGAAATGCATTCATAAAAAATTTATATAAAATCACTCGCTTTTGACCTTTTGATTTACTCTGTAATACTTTAAATACCAACTTAACCGCAAATTATGAAATATACCAAAACTCCGTAAATAGAAAATATATTGCCTATTTCGTTAACAAACTAGAATGGACTGAGACCTGAATATAGTTACAACGTTAACAAAACAGACATTACCTTTAGTCCTGAGAAAATGAAAATGATATTTAGCCTGCTCTTCCTACTATTCAATTATCAATCTATGGTTTCAACACCCTTTGATACATCGACTGAGATCACAAGTTTTATCTTGGAGCAAGAGACCATACAGTGGACCACTTCTAAGGAAGTTGATAACAAAGCTTTCATGATAGAATCATCTATTGACGGAAAGAATTGGACCATGGTAAATTATCAGGAAGGTGAGCACTATTCAGATATAGAAAGACAATACAGTTTTGCGTTAGAACAACCTAAAGTCACCACTTATTTCAGATTGAAAAGAGAAGATATGGAAGGTACTAAGCAGACGTATGAAAAAGTATTAATTTATAAAGTCAAGAAGGTTCCTCCATTCCTGAAATATACAGTGGATGGAACAAAGGTGTCTTTCAAGACGAATGATGGAAAAATCAATGTAAGTATACTTGATGCCTTAGGAAATGAAGAACATCAAGTCTATACAAAAGATGGAGATACCATTGAGTTGAATGAAGGCGTACATTTTATAAAAATGACCTCAGCTCATCAAAATCTCTTTGAACAAGTGAAAATTGAACAAAGAGATTAGAAAAAGCATTAAACCGTTATTATCAATCAGCTACAACGATTCTACTATGATAATGCCACACTTTGGATAGTGTGGTATTTTTTTTGTCGAGATAAAAAAGTACTGGTGCGAGTACTAAAGACAAAAGCAAGGTTAAAAGATAAACGCTGTTTTCATACTACTTGGAGATCATGATGTGATTGTGATCCCTTTATTTATTGATTTAAAATTATCCTCTTACTTTTTTTCTAGTACTTAATATATTTTTATTTTTGCATCAGCGACTGTTATGTTTCTAGTAAATTGAAAATTACCTCAATGTTCGTTGACAACGAATAGAAACTATTAACTTGACACTTTTAGACCAAACTTTTTTATCAGGTTCTTCACTTAATAATTAAATCTGTAAAACTCAGTTTTTATGAATACTTTAATACGGACTTTATTCATCGGTTTCATTAGCTTGCTTTCTATTACAACAACAACCTTTGCACAAGGACAATACAGAGGTGGATTGAAAACAAGTGCGAGTACACAAAAAAAACTTCCTGTACAGTCAGAAGCTTATGCATTAATTGTAGCTACTGACGAATACGATAACTTCGAGGATCTTAACAACCCTATTTTTGATGGTAAAGGGGTGGCAGAGGTGCTTAAAAACGATTATGACTTTCATGTGGAACTATTACTCTCTCCTACGAAAGAAGAGCTACTAGACGCATTGAGAGGCTATCATAGCAAACTACGTAAGAATGACCGCTTCTTGTTATACTTAGCAGGTCATGGTGATTACGAAGACAAATATTACGAAGAGGGCTTCTTGATCCTAAAGAATACAAAATCAAGAGGAATGGACCCAAGTCTTATTTCTTACCTTCCATTTCATAGATTAAAATCGTTGACAGAAAACTTACCTTCGCAACAAGCATTAGTAGTAGTAGATGTTTGTTTTGGAGGTTCTTTTAATGATAAAATCAACAAAGGAAGAGGAGCTTACAATAATCAATACAGCATTACAGCAGAAGACTTTTTACGTTTTCAATTAGAAGAAAAAAATAGATACGTATTGAGTTCTGGACGATTGACTGCGGTAGCAGATGGTAAAAAGGGAGAGCACTCTCCATTTGCCGGAGCCTTGATTCATTCATTAAAAGACCATAAAGCAGACAGTATTGTCACTGCAGAGACGTTGAAGTATGATTTGAAAACACTTCCTTCTCATCCTATTTTAGGTTCATTTTCTGAATCTGTAGGTAATACCGAATTTGTATTTAAATCAAAGTCAGTTGGTACTTCAACTTCAACTCTGATGGAAAGAGCTATTGACCAATACATGACTTATCAAATGAACTTGTCGAAGTACAAGTTAGAAGAGCCATTTGTTAGAAAGTCGAAAGAGTTAGCAACAATTGCAGGAATTTTTGATGATGCGGCAGTGATCGATGAAAATATAGAGGGGATGTTTTGGAAGCTGTTAATGGAAAATCAGCACGACCAAATTGAAATGACAGACTCTGAGAGAGATTACTATGCTAAGCAAGTGGTTACAGCCTTCCAAAAAGAACAACAAGAAGGTGTTAATACTCACTTATGGCAACTTGCTACAATTCAAGCTTTGGGTATTAGAAATTTTGCAGACGACGAAGAAATTTATACTTTATTCCGCAGAGCAATGGGGCAACATAGCTTAAAAAGCTTCTATTTTGGAGGTAAATATGCTTTGAGAAAAGGTAATAAAAACAAAGCCTACACTTTCTTTAAACAAGGAGCCAAAGAAAATGACCCGTTCTGCTTGTATGAGCTAGGGAAATTGAAATATGAAAACTTGGATACATATGAGTTAGATAGACCTTTAGAAGGCTATAGAACTGATTTAGAAAAGGCTAGTGATTCAGGTCTTCAAAGAGCAACAGATTTGTTATTGACGATTGATTAATCAGTAAGCTTTTAAATACCAAATCTCCATATATACCAAAACTCCTTAATTTGACACCTAAGTCTAAATTAAGGAGTTTTGGTATTTAAAGGGTAATATAGGCATGAAAACGAAAGAATAACGGTTAAGTGAGGTACTTTGAATTAGAAATTACCTTTATGGTTCATTGCTGTTATACCAAAACTCCATCATTTGGACCTTTATATAGTAACTATACCAAAACTCCGTAATAGGTAAGGAGTTTTAGTATAGTTAAGAGTTGAAGATTGAAATACCAACTTAACCGTAATAATCGATGAAATAGAAAAGGTTCCACGTGGAATCATTTGGAAAGTGAGCATTTTCTAATGATAAATTGATGTTCATCATTGCTGAATCTTAATTTCTCACACTCGACAAATAATAAATTCCATTCGTCTTTTTTTTGTATTTTGCAGTTTTAGATTGAAGAAATCTACTACCTGCTGAAATGAATTAAATCTTTATGACCTATTTTTTAAATAAAATATCTGTTGTCCTCTTATTATTATTCTTTTGTATTACTACCCTTGTAGGTGCTACCCCTATTAAGCTGCCCAATTTTTCTGGTGCAGTGACTGGTATTATACAAGATAAAGAAGGATATATATGGTTTGCCTCTTGGGATGGACTATATAAATACGACGGGTATGAAATCACGGTATTTGGAGAAAGAGATTATCAACCGTTATTAGATAAAAAGATTTCGGTGATCATGGAACATTCCAATGGTCAGATCTGGATTGGTACAGACAATAATGGCATTTTCATTTTTGATAAAAAGACAGACTCTTTTGAGCACCTTACTCAAAAATCTGAATCAGCAAGAACATTGAATATTCAAAGAATTACTTCTTTTTCTGAAGATGAAAACGGTAATGTATGGATAGGTACGCAGGGCAATGGTCTTGCTTTTTATAATTGGAATGAAAAGATATTTAAATCTTATACGCAAAGAGAACTAGGAGACCTTTTTGACCGTCAATTGTTTCAAGATTTGGTGATCTCAGTACACTTTGATCCTAATGGATATGTTTGGTTTGGGACCATGCAAGGGTTGGGCTGTTTTAATGTGAAAACAGAAGAGGTCGCTTTATTGATCGGTGATGCTTTTCATGGGGTGTACAGTATCTATCAGACCGATCAAAATGAAATTTGGTGTTCCAATACACAAGGAGTTTTTACAGCAGCATTTGAGCAGAAGCAGTTAAAAGGAAAAGTGGTCAAAGCATTGATCAATAACAATAAGTCTTACCTCCAGCCCTCTCCTTCCAAAGATGGAAAACTTTGGTTTATGACGGCCAATAATGTGTATACTATTGACCTGAAAACAAAGGAAATTGAATTAAATCAGGAGTATACAGGAAAGAGTGGTTTCTCTGCCATTTTTGAAGATCGGGCAGGTGTACTTTGGGTAGGAACTCACTTTGGGGCCTACACATTGGATCTTTATAAGAAACCTATTCGTCACCTTTTACCAAAGACAATTGATCCGGTAGTGGCGGTTGAAGAGTATAAAGGTAAAGTATGGTTAGGTACAATCAACGGTAAATTATATTACGAGGCTTCGCACAATAGTGATGGTTCAGGAAACTATGTACAGCACGAGTATCGTTTTGAGCAAATAACAGGTATAGTCAGCGAAGCCAATAATACGTGGGTTAGTACTGCAGGAAAAGGTGTTTATCGATTAAATGCAGCAACGGCGGCTATTGAAGAAATATATAAGGTCAGCGACAAAATTACGAATCCTTATGTGATGTCGGTGACCAAAAGTGAATATGATGGTAGTCTTTGGGTAGGCTTTTGGGATGCAGGTTTGGCGTATTATAATTCATCTACAGATCAGTTTGTGTCTATGACCAAAGGAAAAGGCCGTGTGCTGTTAAACGTACCAATCATCAAAATCTACCCAGTTAGCAAAACTGAAATTTGGTTAGGAAGTAGAGGGCAAGGTTTGTGGAAAGTGGTCTATGACAAGAATTTTACAATCACTAAGATTGAACAATTTAATGTCCAAACCCCAACGATGAATACTTCATTGGTCTCGGATATTGTAGAAAAGGACAATCAGACGTTATTGGTAGCGACTGAAAATGGCCTTTTTGAATTTATAAAAGATAGAAATCATTTTTCTCAGAAGGGCATTCCTCACAAGCTATTAAAAGCGACAATCAGTAGTATTTTAAAGACTCCTGATAATAAAATATGGGGTACAACCATCAATAATACGTTTGAGTGGAAGGATGATAAATATTTCACTTATACTACAGAAGATGGTTTGTTAAATGAACGATTTTATAATAAATCGAGGAAACTGACTTCCAAAGGTAATGTGTTGTTTGGTGGAGAAAAAGGGGTTGATCTGCTTCAAATACCCGCTTTCAAAGATAACCCGTATCAAGTGAAACCTGTCATCGCAAAGTTTTATTTGAATGGAAAAGAAGTACACCCCAATGAAAAGGTAGATTCTAAAGTAGTATTAAAAGATGTGATTCAAAATATCGGTGAGATCAATTTGAACCACGATCAGAATACCTTCTCCTTTTACCTTTCCACTTTGAATTATACAAAAGGAGATAAAAAAGTATTCCGTTATAAGATGGAAAACTTGGATAAGGACTGGATTGAGACTACGGGAGATAAGCATATCATCTCTTACAACGGTTTAATGCCAGGAAGTTATACATTGAAGGTAAAAGCAGCCAATGTTGATGGAGAGTGGGGAGAAGAAGTGAAAACATTAGAGATCAATATTATTCCGATATGGTACAGATCATTAGCCGCCTATATCATCTATGCTTTGGCACTTGTGGGAATTATGGCCTATGTAATGGTTTGGTGGAGAAGAAAAGTACATTCGGCCAATGAAGAGAAATATGAGCACCTCAAAATGCGTGATGAAAAAATTGAGTACGAAAGGAAAGTGAATTTCTTTACCAATCTATCACACGAATTAAGAACACCTTTAACGTTGGTATTAGGCCCTATTGAGCAAATTGCAAAAAACAGTACCGTAGCTACTGAGATGCAAGAACCTTTGGGCATTGCTTATCGAAATGCTCAGAGACTTTTGAGACTGACAGATCAATTAATGTTTTTGACCAAAAGCCAACACGGTCAGATGCGTTTAAATGTGAAAAAAGAAACAACAGATGCCATCATTAAAGATGCTACGGATGCGTTTAAACATGTGGCAAAGAAGAAAAAAGTCAACTATACGATCAATTTCCTTCCTGAACTCCAAGAGGCTGTTTACATCGATAAAGTGATGTTGGAAGCGGTGTTGTACAATATTCTTTCGAATGCATTCAAATACAACGTAGCTAATGGAGGTGTTTGGGTTACTGTCTCTACCGTTGAGTTTGGAGAAGTACAACCAAAGTTTGTGAATTATAAAGGGAATTTACCTCAGAAGTATTCACGAAACTATTTATCCATTGAAGTAAAAGATTCCGGAATTGGGATCAACAAGGAGGACTTGGAGATTATTTTTGACCGATTCTATCAGGTAAAAACCAATAATGATGTAGGGTCGGGTATTGGTTTGGCATTTGCAAAGTCGATCATCGAAGCGATGAAAGGGATGATTTATGTAGAAAGTGAGCCTTCATTAGGTTCAAAATTCACTTTAATTATACCTTCAGATGATGATTTCTTTTCGATGGAAGATAAAGAAAATGAGTCTTCAGAACTTGTACCAAAATTGTTGTATTCGAATACAGAAAAGCTTCAGTTTGATAGTAAATCTTCTGTAGAGGATACGAAAACAAAAGTAGAGAAGGAGGAGCTGATTTTGATTGTAGAGAAGTCGGAGGAGATCAGAGAATACATAGCGAGCATCTTAGAGAAAGACTACAAGATTATGTATGCCGAAAATGGTTTGGATGCTTATGAGAAAGTATTGAAATACTACCCTTCGCTGGTGATTGCTGAGATTTATTTGGAAGGGATGAGTGGTCTTCATTTAGCCGAAAAGATTAAATCAGGAGAGAAAACGAAACATACACCACTGATTCTTCTTTCTTCCAATCCTGATACACAAGAGCGTATTAAGGCGTTGGAAGCAGGGTCAGATTCCTTTATCGCGAAGCCTTTCTCTCCAAAACACATGGAAGTAAGGGTAAATCAGCTGTTAAAAATGAGATCCAACATTTTGGATATTGATAAAGGAGAGCAAAAAACAAAGAAGAAGAAAAAACAGGTTACCGAAGTTTCCTTTGAAGATCAAGCTAGAAAAATCATAGAGCGTAATATTTCCGAGGCGGAATTTTCAGTGCCCGAATTAGCGAAAGAAATGGATATGAGTAATATTCAATTCTATAGAAAAATGAAAGCGGAAACGGGAATGCCACCTGTCGAATTTGTCCGAAATATACGTCTTCAAAAAGCATTGGAGCTACTTAAAACAAGTGAGCTTAATATTTCTGAAATTGCGTATGAGGTAGGATTTAACGACCCTCAGTATTTTAGAAAATCATTTAAGAAACAATTCGGGCAGACACCAACACAGTATAGAAAGCCCATAAAAAGTTAAGGACTTGATGGTATTTAGAAATCAGAAGATTTCTGTTGATCTATAGGATGTGAATGTAGCTATCATTTAACATTCGCACCTGTAGGTCAGTATTTTTTTAAGCAGACTAGATTTTTATGAAAAATAAGCTGAAAAAATATTCAATACTCTTATTCCTATTTAGTTTCAGCATTATAACAATCCTTGTTCTTTTTTTTCTTGCATATATCATTATGCATGATAAAGCCATTGGATATTAAATAGGATTATTGAAGCTAATTGTAGGTCAATGTTTCAATTTCTAGAATGATTGTTCCTTTTAAAGTTTGGTTTACTGTATATTTTAATGACAAAAGGCCAGCCTGAATTCACAGACTAGCCTTGTTAAGTTTGTCAAAACACTGTATGTGTTTACAGCATTTTGGAAAGTAGAGAGAGTTAGCGACTATATATTTTTAAACTTCAGCAGGAGCCTCCGTTAATTTGTTCTTGATTTTGTCTTCGAATGCAGAAAGTGCAGCTTTTGAACCTTCGCCCATCGCAATGACAATTTGCTTGTAAGGAACGATAGAAACATCACCCGCAGCATAGACACCTGCAACTGAAGTACGGTTATGAGCATCAATCTCGATTTCACCCATACGGTTTGTTTTTACAATATCCTTGAAAGAGTCACTGTTGGCTTTTAGACCAATTTGTACGAACACACCATCAGTAGTGATCGATTGTACATTGCCCGTTTCTCTATCGTTATATTGGATAGCTGTCACTTTGCTTCCGTCACCGTCTACACTTAGTGTTTCCGCATTAGTTACAACTGATACATTAGGCAGATTGTTTACTTTATCTTGTAATACCTGATCACCTTTTAGTGTGTCCATGTATTCTAAAACAGTTACTTCAGAAGCGATAGCAGCCAAGTCAATTGCAGCCTCTAAACCAGAGTTACCACCACCTACTACAACTACTTTTTTGCTTTTGAAATAAGGAGCATCACAGTGTGTACAGAAAGCTACACCAGAACCGATGTATTCTGTTTCACCAGGAACACCTAATTTTCTCCAGCTAGCACCTGTTGCCACGATTAAGGCAGGAGCTACGAATTTCTCACCCATTGAAGTAGTGATTTTCTTGTAACCGTCTACTACTTCTACCTCTTCCACCATACGGTTTTCTAAGATATCGATAGGATAATCTTTCAAGTGACTGTACAAGTTAGCTGTCAACTCAGCACCTGTCGTTTTTGTAATTGAGATCATGTTCTCGATACCTACAGTTTCTTTTACTTGACCACCAATCACACCGGCAATTACCGCTACTTTAAACCCTTTACGAGCAGAGTAAACTGCTGAAGAAACACCTGCAGGGCCACCACCTACTACAATAACGTCATATTCTTTTTCTACCGCAGTAGAAGCATCAAAGCTAGTGCCTGCAATACCTTCTATTTTACCTAATAACTCACCCAATGAAGCTCTACCAACGTGAAGCTGTTCACCGTTTGCCAATACCGTTGGTACCGCCTGAATACCTAGGCTTTCTACTTCTTCCTTGTTGATACCACCATCCACAATATGATGCTCAATATTTGGGTTGTAAATCGCCATTACGTTTAAGGCTTGTACTACCTCTGGGCAGTTGGTACAAGTCAATGAAATGTAGCTTTTCACCACTACTTTTTCATTAATACCTTTGATTTTAGCTGTAACCCCTTCATCCGGCAAGTTTTTACCAATACCCTCCATATTCAGAACAGCCATCAATAATGTAGTGAACTCATGTCCTGTAGGTACAGCTCTAAAAATGATATTATTAGCTGTTTCTCCGTTTTTACTAATTGTAAAAGAAAGACCTTCACCCTCTTTTACTTCTAAGGAAACTTTATCTGAACAAGAAGCTACATCTTCCAGTAAATCTAAAAGTGATTGTTTGCTAGAATGATTAGCTGCCACTTCTACATTGAAAGTATATTTGTTGTTTAGATTATTGAAAAGTCCTACTACTTGGTTTTTTAATGCTTGTTCTAACATGGATTATTTGGTTTTTATATTTTTATGTCCTTTTATCATTGTTGATGGAACAAATGTAAGACGACTTTTAGGATAAGTAAAATTGATTGTTCCTATGTTGGTATAAATAAATCTTATGCTACCAAACCTTCCAGTTATTCTCTAGTGTTTCATTACGGCTTGTAGGCTGTTGTAGGCCATTCGTGATGTCTTTCACTTGTTGACTGACAGCTTCTCTCAGTTCAGAAACGGTGATACTCTCTTTTTCCATCATTTGGTGAAGAATACAATAGGTAAACACACCATTTTTAAGATCTCCCCTTTCTTGTGCAAACTGAGTACCTGCCGCCGCTGAAATGACTGTGGTTCCTGTCGATCGGTCGATACTATTGAAAAGCTCTTTCATCAATTCGAAGCTGTTTTTTAGTCCGATCTTCGTTGTTTTATTTTCCACAAGGATCAATCCCTTAAGCCCTTCTTTCTCACTTTGAATACGACTGATTGATGCTACTTCCTCTTTATCCACTTCACCACTATGACAGGCATCGATTAATAAAAGTTTTTTTCGGGAAGGAATGCCATCCAACAAGTATTCTAAGTCATCGTAGGGTAAACCATTTTCTTGGGGCTGATCAAAATTTACATTATAAGTGGCCAAATAATAATCAAGGTCTTCAGAAAGTAACCCATGTCCTGAGAAGCTGATCACCACTTTATCATCGACAGATGTATTTTGTAAACGGGACTTGAGCTGACGAATATTTTGAGTAGTTACATTTTCATCAAATAAAGTATCAATGACAATACGATCTCCATATTTTACTTTCAATTGTCGTGTGAGATCCCTGATGTCTTTGACTGAATATTGGAGATCGTGCCCTTCTTGACGGTATTGATCCACTCCAATTCCTACAAAAAACAATTTCTCTTCTCTGAGTTTTGAAGGTGTATAGTTGACTTTCAGCGGTAAACGATAACTTTCGATTCCATTAGTATTAAAAACAGAAACCTCTATCTTATTCATGCCTTTTGATAGGGAAATATTGATATTTTTCTCTAAAGTATTCGTTTGTTTCTTTTTTATCGAAACACCTTTTTCTCCAAAAACAGGCACTTCATTGACCCAAATGTTATAACGATCCAAGAGGTAAAGGCTATCTAATGCCTTAATATGTAATTTTAATTTACCTTGCGTTTGTTCGTAAGCAATGCTACTTCGGTTTTCAATATCACACTCAGGAATGGAAAAACCCGTATCAAATCTGCTGGTATCAATTTCTAGTTTTTTGATCCTTTTTTCCCATGCTTTTTGATAAGCCTTAATCATAGTGGTATCTACACTACCCGAAATCTGATTTAGCACTGCCAATACTTTATCCGGTCGGTTGTACTTTACATCCAACTGTTCAAAACCTACTGTCTGTAACCCTTTCTTATAATAGAGTTTTTGGGCAGAGGCTTTTGTGGCTAAATAATAGCCATTGGGAAGCAACCATATGGGGTACTTTTGGTTGAAAGTAAATTGTTTGATCAAAGGAAGGCCAGTTTTGAGATCCCAAAAAATAGTACTTCCATCAAAAGAAGAAGAAACCATATAATGAGTGTCTGGAATAAATTGGATGGAAGAAATGTAGTCTTTATGTTCAGTCAACTGATACAATAGTTGATTGGTAGATGCGTCATAAACGTTCAATATATCTTTATCTAGATCATTAACTACTTTGTAATGAGCATTGATAATTTCTACTTTTTTTTCTTTTAAAGCAGGCCATTTCAGCGAGAGTATTTCCTTTTGTTTCGAAATCTCCCATAACAGTTGTTGCTCATTGTCAAATACAAAAAGGAGTTGGGTATTTTCTTTTAAAAACTGAGCATGTTTTACTTCTAAAATAACGTCTGAAATTGTGCTAAGTGTTTCTCCAGTTTTTGCATCCCATACTCTTATCGTTTGATCTTTTGAAGCCGTAAGGACCATTTTTTGATCTTCACTTAATGCCTTAAAATAGACAGTGTCAGTATGCCCCACAAGATCCATATAAGAGGTCATCCAACCATTTTCATCTTCTTGATTGAGGTGGACTATTTTTCGGTCTTTATAGTCTACTTCTACCAAATCAAATGCCGTTTGATGGTAATTGCGGTTATACTGCCTTTCTTGAATATATACCAATTTTCCTGTTTCAGTATCCCATATCCATTGAGAATCTTGATTCACTATTTCAGCTCCCATATCACTGCCCGTATCAATGGCTCTTTGATCGGAATAGGTAGACAAATACTTCCCATTCGGAGAAAACTGAGAACCGAAAGCATATTCTGTCCCTAAGACCTGTTTTAATTCCCCATTACTTAAATCAAAAAGGGTAGAGGAGTAGGAATGTGTAATATTGGAGAGGTATTTTTTATTGGGGCTGACCGCACAAGACATCAATTCATCCACACTTGAAAAAAAGGCATTGATATACTGACCGTTTTGAGCGTTAAATAAAAGAAAGCCATTGTTAGAACCAATTTCAGCTACATAGTCATTAATGGAGGCGCAGTCTATAATACACAAATACTTATGATCCGGACTGATTTGATAACCACATACACCATGATGAAACCCACCAATCTGATACAACTCTTTTTGATCACTCAAGCGGAATGCGACTACTGTATCATCATTTAAATGAAGGGAGGTCGTTTCTCCTTTTTCATTTTGACTGAAACTGAGAATGTCGGATTGAAAAAAAGAGATAGGTTCACTTGTTTTCTTTTTCTGATTGAAAATTTTAGAACTATCATTTTCAAAGTTTACCCCCCAATAGGTGTCGTTTTCATCAAAGACTAGATCTTCAATTGCAGTAGAAAAGGAATAGCGTTGTAACAGTGCACCATCCGATTTCTGATGAAAAGCGACATTAAACTTTCCCGTTTTTACTACAAAATAATCTGAATCTTCTAATAGCTGAAAAGATTGACGTTCTGTTGTCGTTTCAATCTGATATTTTACTTCTAAAGTGTTGATATCGTTAACTTGATAATGAGAAGTCTGAATCATAATTGATTCGTTATCTACAAACCCAACAAAATACCCTTTCAATTCACCCTTTTTCGTTAAGGTTGCAGTGTCCCAAATTTGAGTGATTCCATAGTAGTAGGAATAAGTGACGATCCATTTTCCATTAGGAGAAAACAGCGCTTTTTTTCCGCTTAGTTCTTTCACTAGTTTCCCCTTTTCAATATCCCATAAATGTATCTTGTAGTTTTTTTGATTGAGCGTCATGACAAAAGTACCCAAAGAGGAAGAGTGGTAATCCTGAAAACGATACTGTTGCTCATCAATTTTTTTGACAAAACGCCCAGTATACGTTTCCCAAAGTAGCGTACCATCATAAGCCGTAGAGATAATGTATTGACTATCGTCCGTAAAGGTTGTGTAGGTAATCGGCGATTTATGCCCCATAGGTAGACCCAATTCTAATTGTTGAGCAAACAACGGGAGAATAGTGATGTAGCAAAAAATGAAAGTAAAAAAGTGAAAGAGTCGTTGTTTTATCATTGGATAGTAAAATGTAATAAGAGGATCTATTGATATTCTTTCATAAATCCGATAAGGGACTTATGCGTAACTTTTCTAAGGAAGAGAACAAAGATCTAAATTATTTAGTTTAATCGAGTTGAAGAATACTTTAATCCTTCTTTTTTATCTCGCATTCTTCATCTCTATCAAAAACCATGGTATCAATAATGGCTTGTAAAAGATAACTCACTGGGAAAAAACGCATAAACCATCCTAGAGAGGCATACCCCAAATGAATATGTTCTAATGCTTGTCCTATGGCATTTACGCCATTTTCAACATTGCCATTGCTGTCTACATAAGTAACTTTTGTAAGCGGTTGTCCGGGATAAGTACTAGCAGACTTGATCTCTAAATTAATACAGTTTTTATTTTGAAACCATAATTCTACCTGAGAACATTGATGACAATTTCTATCAAAATAGATAACTCCCCTAGGAATAGAAGAGGGAACCCAAAGAAAATACCATTTTGGGACTTCTTTTATATAGTTGGACCAAGCGGAGCCAAATCGTTGTTCCATGTCATCGTATTCTTGAAATTCTGAAACACCCACTACATAAGCGATAGAGACGATACATCCTATCAGAAAAATAGGACTTTGATGATAATACGCTAATGGTAAAAATATCAATGTCATTGACCACTGAATGGGATTTCTGCAATAAGCATAGACGCCGTTTCTAACGAGTTGCTTTGTGGGATCATAGGGAAATGGAGTGCCATGACCTTTGGTGACTAAATCTTGTACCGCCATAAAGGCGGGAAAAGCAATAATGAATAGAATTTGAAATTGTATCGATGACCAATGGTAAGAGGGATAAGGCAAGAGTTGGTACATGTAAAGTAAGAAAGGGAGAATAATAAAGATCTTGAAGGTGACGATCAAAACTTGAAATACTGCTCTTATTCCGTTCCATTTTTGATGGTAATAGATGTATGACCAAAAATAGGCAGGGAAGAAAACTAAGACCATCATTATGATTTCCCCAAAAATCCAGTGCTTTTGTAGTTTTAAAATCCCATACTTTTCTAACTCCGGCATAAGTAATAAATCCATCCAAAGAATAACGAGGGAGATGAATTTAAAATCATTTTTCTTTAGAAACAGTGGAGGAATGATACCCCACAATACTGTCCAGATAAAGTAGAGGTCATAAGGCATTTTGATTTCATTTTCATCAACAAAATTCCAGAAGCCTTGTTCTACTAAAAGATAATTTACCAAGGGCAGGGTAGTACCAACATAAATAAAACTATTAAAAATAGCCCAATTACGTTTTACTTCCTGTTTCTTTTTTAATGCGAGCCAACCCAAGAAAAGAAACGTGATGACAATTGAGATGGATCTAATGATTGCTATTTCCATTAAAATAAGAATGGATTAAATGTTCATTCATCACATTGACTACTATTTCCTCCATAGGTCCAAAATACCATTGAGGCCCTAAATCACAAGTATAATTAGAAGTCCATGTTACAATGCTTTGGTCACCTTGATGTTCAATTTCTACTTTCACTTTTTGCCAAGTCAACCAGTGATTGATATGCGTATCATCTGCAATGATGTCAAATGTCACTGAATGTTGTGAAACAGTATCAATGACCAAACTTAAAGTTCCTATCCCTTTTGTTTTTGAGAGAAATTGAATGTGCCTTTGATCACCAACATCTAAACCGTTACCCGTAATTTTTTGTGGTGTGGGGAAACCCAATTTAAAAATGGAAGGGTAATCTCTTAAAAAATTAGGTTGCTGTTGAAGTTGTGAAAGTGAGGCTTGATGAGGAATTAATTTTGACGTACTCACCGAATATACTTTTGGTGTAGACAGGTATTGATTCGGTTGAAAAAGAACAAGAATTAGAGGTATTACCGCTAAAGTATACGCCTTATTTTTTTTACGTTTATTGATTTGAGAGATGATAAAAATGATCAGAAATGATACCCCATAAAAAATAGGTGCCGAAATAATAATACAAATCGTTCCTTCTCCAAATAATATTGAAGCCATCAAAAGAAATAAAGTGATGACCTGAAAGGCAACCCCATAGGCAGTTTTAGGAGTTTTGGAATATTGAATAACCATCAAAGTGATCAGTGTTGGTATACCAATAAATAAAAGCGTAGTCTGCTCAATATGATTGTGATTGATAAATTTCAGTACAACGCTTGTTATCACTAAAATTCCAGTGATAATGAAGAGTCTTTTTTTTGCTTTTTGAGAGGTAGTGTTCATAAGTAATGTAGTCCAGAAGTTGATTCTAATCTAAAGTAAATACAAATAAAAGCAAGAACAAGAATTAATGCTATTGAAGATCTTTTTCCATTAGACCTAAAAACACTAGAATGACCTCAATATTGTAAATAAATACAAAAAAGTAGTGTTATCTATTTTATAAATGATCTACTCATTTTGCTTTTGAGTCTTGTGTTAAGTTTCATATAATCAAGTTTTTAGTGTTAAATAGGATCTACTATTTTACTACTAAGTGTATGAGATACATTTTTTAACTATCAACTTTGTATTGTTCGATAAGCTTCAGCTGACTATGTAATACATTACAGTTTATCGAATCATGAAATGAAATTTTTATCTGTTTATTTTGACTTAGAAATGACAAAATTTTTAACTGCTTATTTTTTGGAGAAAAGTAGTATACTCTTACTATTATTCTCTCTGCTACTCTTCGGAGTGACCGATGCGTCAGCACAAAATACTATTAATGGAAAAGTCACTGATCAAAATGGTGATGGTATACCAGGAGTAACAATCCTGATCAAGAATACATCTACTGGAACAACAACAGATTTTGGAGGTGAATTTAGAATTTCAAAAGTGAAACCTGAGGACATTTTAGTCTTTAGCTATATTGGTATGGTTACCGAAGAAGTTACAGTAGGGAGCCAAAGTGTCATCAATATCACGCTAAAAGAAGATATGGTCCGTTTAGATGAATTAGTAGTCATCGGTTATGGTACACAAAACAAAAAAGATGTAACAGGTTCTGTAAGTGTGGTGGGAAGTGAAGAAATGGAATCACGCCCTAATACACAAGTAGGTTCTCTGATTCAGGGTAAAGTAGCAGGTGTGCAAGTACAAGCTTCCTCTGGAAAACCTTCACAAGGTATTTCAATGCGTATTCGTGGTACAAACTCTATCAATGCAGGTTCTGAGCCGTTGTATGTAGTGGATGGCGTACCCACCACTGACACAAGATCTTTAAGCCCATCAGACATTGAAAGTGTTTCTGTATTGAAAGATGCGTCTGCTGCAGCTATTTATGGAGCACAAGGTGCTAATGGCGTTGTGCTGATCACGACCAAAAAAGGTACTTCTACTAAACCAACAGTATCATTAGATGTTTATGGAGGTGTCAATGAAGTTTGGAGAACTCAAGAAGTATTAAATGGGGAGCAATACCGTGATCTGATGACTGAAATGGGATACAATACCGATTGGGAGTTGTATCAAGAAAATACAGACTGGCAAAATGAGGTATTCCAAACAGGTTATACTCAAAACTATCAACTTGCTGTTTCTGGAAAAGCGGATAGAACAAATTATTATATCTCTGGGGGGTATACTTCTTCTCAAGGAGCTGTAAGAAGTGCAGAGATGAACAGAGCCAACTTCAAAATCAATTTGGACCAAGAAGTGAATGATTGGTTAAAAATAGGTACTAGAGTTTCGTATGTAGACTATAATGATGTGGATGTGAATGATAACAATGCCATAAACCAAGGTGGTGTTATCTTGGGTGTGTTAACTACTCCCGCAGTCATTGGTATTTATAATGAAGATGGAACATTTACTTCTAATCCTTTCCAAGATTGGGAAAACCCAATTTCTAGTACAGATGCTTCACAAAGAGGGTACAACAACAAAAGACTTTTAGGTAATCTTTATGCAGAGGTGACTTTCCTCAAGGATTTCAAATTCAAGACTAATTTTGGTATTGATAACAATACTGATAAGTTCAAATCGTTCCTAGACCCTTTCCAAACGTCTTATGGTAGAGCATTAAACGGACAGTCTATTGTATCACAAAACAATAATACCTACTTCATTTTAGACAATACTTTACAGTTTGACAAGCAGATCAACAAGCACAAAATTCAGGCGTTGGCGGGTGCTATCATTCAGAAATACCATTGGCAGAGTAGTCATATCGAAAGAAGAAATTTTGCATCAGATGTGATTCATACACCAAATGCAGGGTCAGAAATTGCTTCGGCAACGGCTACAGAATCACAAAAGACCAATGCATCATTTATTGGCCGTGTGAACTATGCCTTCAATAACAAATACTTACTTACGGCTAATATTCGTGTAGATGGGTCAAGTAAGTTTGGACCGAACAACTTATGGGGTGTCTTCCCTTCGTTCTCTGCTGGTTGGAGAATTTCTGAAGAGGAATTTTTGAAAAGTGTAGATGTGATCTCAGATTTAAAATTGAGAGCAGGTTACGGAATTGTTGGTAACGATCAAATTGGTAGCTCATTTAGAGGAACAGTAGGGAGTGGAGGAAATTACCCAATCGGAGGAATAGCGATGCCGGGGACTTACCCTGGTTCATTGGAAAATAAAAGTTTGAAATGGGAAGAGTCGGCACAAACCAACATTGGTTTTGATCTAGGTTTGTTACAAGACAGAATTGAGTTGACAGTAGATGCTTATATCAAAAAGACCTATGACCTTCTTTTGGATGCACCTTTACCTAGAACAACAGGCTTCACATCAGCAATTCAGAATGTGGGTGGTATAGAAAATAAAGGTATTGAATTTAATTTGAATACTGTAAATGTAGACAAAGCCGTTCGTTGGTCTTCTAATTTTAATATCTCATTCAACAGAAATAATGTAACAGACATTGTAGGGCAAGAAATGTATTTAGGTTCAATTGCTGGCAGGGGAGAAGCGATTCAAGTCAAAGAAGGACAGCCTCTTGGAATGCTTTATGGTTATGAATTTTTGGGAGTAGATCCTACTACTGGTAATGCTTATTATTTGGGTGGAGATGGTAATTCAACTTTCAACCCAACGGCAGATGATCGTAAGATTATTGGTAATGCAAACCCTGATTTCATTTATGGCTTTACAAATACCTTAAGTTGGAAAGGCCTGACATTGAATATTTTCTTCCAAGGAGCCCAAGGCAACGATATGTTGAATGCAACAAGAATCAATACAGAGGGAATGATTGATTCTAAATCACAATCTTCGGCAGTGTTAAGAAGATGGAAGCGCCCAGGTGACCAGACAGATATTCCTAGGTCTAGCCCAGGTAATACAGACAACTCTAGAATTTCGACTCGATTTGTGGAAGATGCTTCTTACCTAAGATTGAAAGCACTGACGTTAGGATATCATCTTCCGGAAAATGTAATCAAAAAATTAAGTATGAGTGCCTTTAAAGTTTATGTGACGGGTGAAAACTTATGGACATTGACTAATTATACTGGTTTTGATCCTGAAGTAAACCAAGGTGGAGGTTCAAATACAGTCATCGGTATTGATTATGGGACTTACCCACAGACGAGAAGTATCATTTTTGGTGCTAACATCACATTCTAATCCAAAGTCAAAGAAATCATGAAATTGAAAAAATATATCGTAGCGGCAGGAATTGCATTGGGTACTATGTCATGTAATGCATTCTTAGATGTTCAGCCTATTTCAGAGGAAACAACAGACAATGCCTACAATAAAGCTTCTCAAATTGAAAGTGCGTTAGTAGGTGTTTACGAAACATTTCAGTCTGCAGAGTACTATGTGTGGGACCATGTTATTTTTAGTGATATTCGTTCCGATAACGCCTACGCAGGAGGGGATAATCCAGAAGTATTTGAGGCCGACTTATTGACCATCACACCCATTAATTCCCGTTTGTTCAAAAATTGGTCTCAAATATATAATGGTATCTTAAAGGCCAATACTGTCATTGAAAAAGCAGAATTGGTGGATGATCCAAAGATGACAGAAGAACGAAAAGCGGAGATTAAAGGGGAAGCATTATTCCTTAGAGCTTATTATTATTTCACTTTAGTCAAATTACACGGTGGTGTGCCATTGATTCTTGAGCCTACAAAATCAACGCAGCCTGAAGATGTAAGAGTACCAAGAAATACGGTAGATGAAGTGTATCAACAGATCATTACTGATTTAACCGATGCGGCAAATTTTCTTCCAGATTTTTATACGGATGAAAATGGTAATGACTTAGGTGGTTCTACCAATAAAGCAAGAGCGACAGCAGGTGCAGCCAACGCATTATTGGCAAAGGTCTATGCTCAACACCACGAGTGGGACAATGCGTTAGTGGCAATTGATAAAGTAGAAAAATCAGCAGCAGCTTATACTTTACTATCCAACTATGCTCATCTTTTTGATGGAGAACATTATAATAACGCGGAATCAATTATTGAAGTGCAATACTTAGGAACAGATGAAGGAAACTTCGCTCCACAACTTTTGCTTCCTCCGTCAATATCAGGTGATTCTTGGAGAAAATTTGTCACGCCATCACAAGACCTCATCGCAGCTTATGACGCAGAAGGTGATGCGACAAGAAAAGGAGCATCGGTTCTTTTCGAAGAAGTAAATTGGGTAGATGAATATTGGGGAAATTCGACAGGTTCAAGCATTCCGTTTTCTTATAAATGGAAAAAAGCAATGGGCTGGGCCTCAACAGACAGACCTTACTTGATTCGTTTTGGAGATATTGTTTTACTAAAAGCGGAAGCCTTGAATGAAACAGGTCAGAGCGGTGCCGCAGTGATTGAGTTAAATAAAATCAGATCAAGAGCCAACTTAGAAGCAGTAAGCGGAGGTTTATCAAAAGAGGAGTTAAGAACTAAAATCCTTTTGGAAAGACGTTTGGAATTGGCACAAGAAGGACACCGTTGGGATGATTTAGTAAGACACAATATTGCGGTGAGTACAATGAACAATCTCGTGGAAATTGATCTTAGAACAGGTCAGGCAGTGGATTATAATATGACGGAAGCGAAAATGTTATTACCAATTCCTCAACAAGAGTTGGATCTTAATCCTGAATTAGAACAGAATCCATTATAGACGCTAAACTTTCAAGAAAATGAGTAAAAATACAATAGCAGTAGTACTTTCATTTCTGTTGGCTTTGGCTTTCGGGTGTACTACAAAATCGAATATGCAACCTGAAGGAAATTGGGATTTATCAGTTCCCACTTCCATCCTTCCTCAAGCAAATGCAACGATAGAATTAGATGAAATTTTCCCATCAGAGACCGTTGATTTTGAATGGGAAGCCGCTGTTAATACGGCAGATTATATTATTACTTACTCGGTGGTATTGGTCAGCGATACTTCTTCTTCTTATGATAACCCATTGTTGGAAGTAGAAGCAGATGAAAATGGGAGAGGCCTTACTGCAAGTGTTTCGTATCAAGAAATAGATGAGGCCTTAGCAAAAGGATGTTATGAGAAAGGTGTTGCTTCAACATTAAAATGGGGCATAAAAGCGAATTCTCTATCAAGAATATCTTATTCATCTTCACCGATTCAATTCAAACGTTTTTCTACTGATCCAATTCCTAATGAAATGTATTTGTTTGGGGCAGCCACTGAAGTTGGAAATGTAATGGCTGACGCGATCCCAATGAAGGCCTTTAAAGATGGGGACGGAAATACGACATTCTTTGAGACCATTACAGCACTGACAAAAGATGAGACTTTTGAGTTTGTTAGCGCACAAGAGGAGCCGGCATTGCATTATGGTGTGGAAGACAACAAGGTAAAGCTTTGTGGAGGTATGGTCACTGCTATAGAAAGTGGTATTTTCAGAGTAGCATTAGACCTTAAAAATGAAACTCTTTCATTAGAAAAAATCGATCATATCGGAATCGTAGGTACACCAATTGAAGGTGAATGGGGCGGTGATGTAGCCTTAGCTTATCAAGGAAATGGTTTATTCCAAGATACCGTTTCTTTACTGAAAGAAGGTGGTTTTGTATTAAGAATTGACGGAGATTGGGGACGTATGTATAAGCAATCACCTGGTACAACTAATTTACTTTATGAACCTTATGCAGATGCAGTAGGACTGTCAAAAGAAGACCTTCAGAATGCAAACATAGGCGATTACATTGTTTCATTTGACTTCCTAGGATCAGCCTATACTTACACTTTTGAAGAGATAGAATTAGACATTCCAACACCAGGACCAATCGAAGCTCCTGAAGCGTTATTCTTAATACCTGGCGATGGATCAGAAGTAGTTGAACTGATTAAAGATGGAAATGTGTTTACTGCACCACATTATTTTGCGTTGCAAGCTTCTGTCAACTACACACTAAACTCAGCTTCAGATGGGACCGGTACTGCGTATTCATTATTAGGTCAAATTGGAGAGACGGAAACTCCAGATGCTAATAATGTAAAAGGGGCTCCTTATTTTATAGAAGGAGAAGGTGAAATTACTGTAGCGAGAGATCAAGCTTACCAATTAAAGGTGGATTTTGACGCACCGAAAGTAGAGTGGCAGTATTACAACATTTTATTATTCCACTGGATGGATGGTACAGGTTGGGATGACCGTGAAGAAATACCTATGACTTACGAACATCCATATACTTTTAAAATTACAGACCAAAATCTTACAGGAGGACATGACTCAAAATTCAATTCTCCATGGGATGTAGAGTTTGGTGTTTCAGATGCGGCAGGGTCAACTGATGATGCAACGGCAATGTCTGGCAGTGCAACAAATAAAGCTTCAGTAGAAGAGGGTGTGAATGTGGCAAACTTCAAGTTTATAACTTCAGATGGGACGTATTCCATCACATTGGAAGTTGCTAAAGATTACAAAACAGCAGCTTACACAATTAACTAAACTATAGAGAGCATTCTTTGTTGATGAACTTGCGTATTGGCAATGGAGTGCTCTCTTTAATATTCTAAATAATGATGAAAAAGGGAAATATGAATACATTACTAGGGATTGTTTTAATGATGATAACATCATTTGGGAATACATCATGTACGGAGAAGGCAGATAGTATAGCTATTCCTCCTCCACCAACAGGCGATGTGTCGAATCTTCAACTGTATATCACATCACAAGATGATGTTAGAGGTCAAAAAAATCAAGGACTTCGTTTAATCGAGGGGGCATTTTCAATAGGAGATGATAATACATTTTCGACATTAAGAGTCGATAAATCACATACCTACCAAGAAATTGATGGTTTTGGCTTCACTTTGACAGGAGGTAGTGCATTGCACTTAAATAATATGTCTTCAGCGGCTAGAGCCCAACTTCTTCAAGAACTGTTTGGTAATGATGAAGGAGAAATTGGCGTTAATTATCTAAGAGTGAGTGTTGGAGCTTCTGATTTAGATGCTTACCCTTTCTCTTATGCTGAAACAGAAGATGAAAGTTTAAATAATTTTTCGATCCAAAAGGACAAAGAAAACCTAATTCCAGTACTGAAAGAAATATTGGCCATTAATCCATCAATAAAAATATTAGGATCTCCTTGGTCGCCACCTACATGGATGAAAACCAATAAAGATTACAAAGGAGGATCGTTAATGACCTCACTCTATGGTGTATATGCAGATTACTTTGTAAAATATATTCAAGCTTACGCCGCAGAGGGAATTACTATTGATGCAATTACAATTCAAAATGAACCCCTTCACCCTGGTAATGTACCGAGTTTATTGATGCATGCAGATGAAATGTCAGCGTTTATAGCAGGGCATTTAGGACCAAAATTCCAAGCAGCAGGTATTGCCACTAAGATCATCACGTATGACCACAATTGTGATCGTCCGGATTATCCAATTAGCATTATCAATTCTGACGCCAATCAATACATCAATGGTTCTGCATTCCACCTATACGCAGGTGATATCTCAGCGTTATCCACTGTTAAGGCAGCAGATCCATCAAAAGCAGTTTATTTTACAGAACAGTGGGTTGGCTCCAACGACGGTGATTTTGGAGGAACATTGATGTGGCACTTTGAAAATATGTTTATTGGTGCAACAAGAAACTGGAGTAGAACGGTTTTGGAGTGGAATTTAGCTGCTGATTCAAACCAAGAACCTCATACAGATGGAGGTTGTACTTTGTGTTTAGGTGGATTGACAATTGACGGAAATACTGTACAGAGAAACGTGGCTTACTATACAGTAGGTCAAGCTTCTAAATTTATTCCTACAGGTTCGCATAGAATTAAGTCCAATGAAATGGGCGATTTACCAAATGTATCTTTCCTAACGCCAGAAGGTAAAATAGTGACACTTCTAATGAACTATTCAGAGGCACAAAAGAAGATCAATTTTAAAATGACAGGTGTCGATAAATCTTATATTGTTACAATTCCAGCAAATTGTGTAGGGACAATGATTTATGACGCAAATGCAACGCTTTAAATAGTGTAATACGGTTATAGATGATAGAGTAAGGTCCATTTGCTAAAATGGGCCTTATTGCATTATAAATTAAATTTTCGACTATTTGTGGTTTTTAGAAATCAGGAGATTTCTGATGATCTGTAGGTCACGAATGCTGTTATCGCTTAACATTTGCACCAGTGAAAGAACTACAAAATGATTACTTAAATACATATTATAAGGTGAATGCTTTGTGAAAATCTTCTTTTGTAGGGTCGTTGCATTGCAACGACCTCGCGAACCACAATACATAACCATTTACTATTCATAAAAAATTACGGAATTAATATAAGATCGGATTATATATAGCTCACTTTTTTATATACCAATTAGTAATAAGTTTAAATTCTCAAGACTAATCTTCTTTTCTTACGTATAATAACATTATAAAGAAGATATAGAAATGGAAAGTAAAATTCAAAAATCGTTTCAAAATGGTCCCTTTGCTGATGCGGTAACGTATAAATCAGTGAAAGGAGAGATATCGTTAGTATATCCATGTTATGTCCAACACGGGAAGTATGAAATATATGATCTAAAAGGAAATCTATTCGGAAAGACAGAAACTTATTCTTCAGTGGAACAAGCAGAGAAAAGAATTGAAGATCTGCTCAGTTAACTGGTCTTTAACAATAAATGACAAACAACGGAATCCTACATTTTATGTGGGATTTTTTTATGCAAAATTGAAAAGGAGGGGCATCATTTCTTTTCATTATTGTGTCGGTCATTCCAAGAATCTCCATCAAACTTTAGTTTTTTATCCCCCCCTATTTTATCAGAGTATTTTTTTGATGCAAAGGATCAAATTGGGTTTTAGTGTAAAAAAGGGTAAATGCACTCCAGTTTCTATCCCAATCATTGGGTCGAAACTTTGGAAAAGTGAAATGACATTTACCCAATCCTTACCTTACATGATAAACCAATATTATCATTACAAAAGTATTGGTTTACATCTTTTCTTTTTGTTGCTAATCTTTCATTATTACTATTTAATTCTATAATAATCTCTCCTTTTGTATTAAAAATGACGCTTTCACAAAGAGAAACAGTGACAAGTAGCCACTTTCATTTTTTTGTATAGGTTTCACTGTATACTAATTACATTGTAAACTAAGTTTTCGTTAATCAATGCAATTTCTTGTATGAAGGATAAATAGTAATGTATTGTGGTTCGTGAGGACGTTTTAATAAAACGTCCCTACAGCACTACATTTTAGAAGATTATTATAAAACCTTTATCTTTTGATCTGTAATCAGATAATCATTTAGTAGTAACTACCCCGGCCTTGAAGGTAAAAGCGTTAAGAATTTCATGAAGTGAGCCGTTAAAAATGATTTTTTTGTTTGAGCTTTAGCGAGTTTAAAATCATTTAGGCGAGGGGAATGAAATTTAGCTTTTGACTTCTAAGCCTTGAATTTTTTGCTTCGTTTTTGTTTCAAGACAAAAATGAAGAAGAAAGAAGCTTGAAAGTAGATCTCATAAATTCTGCTAGAAAGCTCAATTGAAAGTTGACGATAATTTTGTTTATAGTGTAGTTGCTCTGTAAATCAATTGTTTGTGTAATATTGAATTTTAATCTAAACCTTATCCGAATATTCTGTTATAAGAAATGAAAGATTAGAGCATACCTGTAAAAGATCAACATTTTACCTTTAAGTGTGATTCAAAACAATTTGATTAACGCGATTAGTCCGTGAAACAAAGAGACTAGTCATCCAACGATATTTTTATTATTTTAAAGAGGTTTGAAATGAAAGTTCAAAAGAAATTATTAGCATTAGGAACGCTTCTTATTCTTAATGCAGGTGTGTATGCTCAAACTGAAACGACTCCAGCAGAAGTAGAAATCATGAAAGGAAAAAGAGTATACCTCAACGGAAAGGATGCTCTAACGAATAGTCAATCCTATTGGAGAGTAAATGAAGACAAAGCGGTAAGTGGTGAGAAATTAAGTATTCAAGGCGTTGAGTATAAAAAAGGTCTTGGTGTACACGCTCCTTCAAACTTAACATTTAAAGTACCATCAAAAGCTCAATATTTTTATGTGGTTCCAGGCGCGGATGATGCACATCAAGGGCCTTTTAAAATGACCATAAAAGTAGACAACGAGGAGGTTTTTAATTCTGGTGTCATTTCAAGTAAGAACAAAAAATATACTCCAAAACTGAACGCAATTGATGTTACTGGAGCGACAATAATCTCTTTACAGGTAGATGCTTTAGAAAACCAAGGGGGAGACCACGCAGATTGGGCTGAAGCGTTTTTTGTGGAAGGTAAAAAAGAAAACAAACCAAAGAATCCTGGTCTTTTGGCCAAGTTAGAAGCAGAATTAGCAGATGATGAGTTACCGGGTGAAAAAGTATATCTAACGAAAGAGTTAGCCTCAACGGTAGACTCTTACTGGAGAGTGATGAACAATGAAGGGATTGAAGGCGGAAAGATTAGCTTGAAAGGTAAGAAATTCAACAAAGGTGTAGGTGTTCATGCTCCATCCACTTTGATTTATCCTGTAGAGTCTAATTACAAGCAATTTGTAGTAACGCCAGGTGCCAATGATTCTAACGCAGGCACAATCAGAATGCGCATCTTGGTTGATGGTCAGGAGGTATTTAACAGTGGAGCAATCAAGTCTACGAAGCAAAAGCCGGAAAGACTGGTACTTGACGTGGCAGGAAAAAAAGAGGTGCAACTAATTGTTGACGAGGAAGATGGAGAAAAAGGGGGAGACCATGCAAGTTGGGCGAGTGCTTATTTCTTACTTACTGGAGGATCGAAATAAACTAAGTTTTCAAATAGTTAGAAATCGGGAGATTTCTGCTGATTTATAGGACACGAATACCGCTATCGCTAAACATAGTGACAGTGGAATTACAACTTATAACGATAAAGCCTTCTCGTAATTTTTTACAGGAAGGCTTTTTCATTTTTTATTCTCCAATCTTCATGACATATTCTTCAAAACGGTCACGGTCTACGGTGGCTTTGTTTTTAATTTTCACCCTATAATTGTAAATGGTAGTGACAGAATTGCCCAAAAGCTTTGAAATTTTTGCACTGTCTGAAATTCCCAAACGCACCAAAGCAAAGATTCTCAGTTCGGTATTGAGAAGGTCCTTTGCTTTAATTTTGATAGGGTCGTTAGGATCAAGAAGCTTATTAATTTCTTTTACAAAATCGGGATAAATATTCAAGAAGGTTTCATCAAAGTTTTTGTAAAATTGCTTCATTTCCACTTTCCGAATATCCTGGTTTTTAATTTCATCTAATAGCACACCATACTTCCTGCCGATCAACATTTTTTGGGTGTGCATAGCTTGACTTTCCAGTTTGTCAATGTAATCGGAACAGATTTTTAAGAATTCTCCAATATATACTTCTTTGACATGGTTGGTTTTTGATAGGTCAGAGTGAAGTTTTTTCAACTGTTCATTGGCTTCAATTAATTCTGAATTAGAAAGCTTCAATTGAGCGTTTACTTCTACCATACCGTTACGAGCTTTACGGATACTCTTGACCTGCCTCCAGATGAAGAAGAAGGCAATGATAAGAATAATAGATAGTAAAGAGGAAACAATAATAAAAATTTGAAGACTTTGCTTCTGTTCAACTAATTGATCTTCATATGATTTTGAGATCAATGGAAGAATATTAGCGATCTGTATTTTCCTTAAATCAGAATTGTAAAAGTTAGCGTCTTCATAAGAGATATTTATGTATTTATAAGCCCTTTCAATATCTTGATTCTTTGCTAACTTTTCAGCTAAAATAGACAATGATGCATTGTCTTTAATTGTTCCTTTGATATCTGAAATGGCAGAAAGTGCAAGATATTTCTGTTGATTGATATAATCATTTTCAAACTCATAGGTAATGGAAAGGAGGAACGTGATTTTTGAATAATTTCTCTGCCCAATTTGTGTTCTGGATAGTCGTAAAGCATTAATTCTTCTAGCTTCTTTGATGTCTCGACGATCCAAGGCCGTAATTTCTTTTATTTCTAAAGAAGCATCCGAATTCTCAGGCAAAAGTGCTAAAAGGATCTCGCTATACTCCTTATATTTCATTAAATATCCCTTTTTGAGGTGTTGTACTCTGCTATAAAAGTAAAGCTGATAGTAAAGTTCCTTGTAGACTAAATTGTAAAAAACGAATTGGGCATTGGTCAACGAATTTTTATCAATATCAGAAAGAATTTCTTGAGACTCAGAGTAAATACCGGCTCTTATTAGCAAGTTGGCAAAGTTGAGATAAGTGTCATTGATCAATTCTAATTCATCAAGTTCTTCAGAAAACTTTATCGCTTCATTGATGAAATAAAGTGCCCCATAAAACTCAAATACTTCGTAGAGTTTGAAGATCTCCATGGATAGAAAATATTTTTCACGCAATGAGATAGTACTATCATTTTCTAGTCTGAACCTGAACTTATCAATTTCTTTATTTTTTTGAAGATCCAATTGAGGACGTAATTCAATGACCTTATCCAATTCATTGTATAACGAATCAAGTTCCTTGCTAGCAAACGATGAAAAAGATAGGATAAGCAATAGGAATAGTGGACTAAAAAATTTCATTATTAACGTAAAAAATCATGTTTACAGTAGTAGTTCAATACATTGTAAATTAAGTTTTCGAATATTTATGGTATTTAGAAATCAGGAGATTTCTGCTGATCTGTAGGACACGAATGACGCTATCGCTTAACATTCGCGCCAGTGGACTTTCTACCCAATTCATTTGCTACTTCTTCCCTTCAAGGCCGGGGTAGAGTTACCTAACTAAAAGAGTAGTAATTCTACACGATCGAATGTCAACGATAGTATCATTTATACCTTATAGACGAGAAATCTTCGGATTTCTAAAAGTATAAACATTCGAAAAATCAGCTTACAATATATTCTAATTTCAATGATAAAATTAGGAAAAAAATAGCCCCTAAAAAAATGTAATATCGATGATCTATATCGCCTTATTCCCTTTGATTTGAGATGTTAGAAACCAGGATATTTCTGTACTGTACAGAGGAAAGAGAGTATACTTTACTTAAACCTCATATTCTCAGTTTGTCTTTTATGTCCTCCAAAATGAACTATTGAAGCTAACGAAAATAGGGGTTACTGTACTTATTCTAAATAGGATATAGTACCTAATTTAGGATTATGGATGATCAAATTGATATGATAATAGCTACCATAGTTAAATTGCTGATGAGTATAATTGACAATGAAATGACAGTCTCTATGCAACCCTTTAAAAGTTCCATTTTTACCTTGCCCTTCTCTGGTCATATCTACTCTGAAATAATGTTTAATGGCGGCAATAAATTTCTGAACTTCAGCTTTGGTCATTAAGGTGGGAGTACCACTTTTTTCGGGTTTAAAAGTGATGCTATGAATCAGCCCTTGGTTATTTTGATTTGCTTCAAAATGTCCGTAATGTCCCGCAAAAGCCATTTTTGTGGAAGAGACTTTATTATTAGGGATGTCGTTTCCGATTACGTATCCTTTGAAATTGATTTGAGAAAATGCAGTAAAGCTAGTGAGGAGAAATGTAATGCAAATGAGTGAACGAAACATAAATAACTGATAATTTAGGATAAAACATATTTAAGGTAGAAGGTCGGTTTGTAGTTTTTTTATTTGATTTAGAGTCTGGTATTAATCATAATTTACTTAAACCCGATTATGTTTCCAATATTTGCAGAAAAAAATAAGGTCCAATGTAATATTAAATCACATTGAACCTTCAAAACTTAAGGTATTCATTGTCAATAGTGTAATTAGATATGCTGATCAATTAGGATTTGATTTCCATCAGGATCAGTAATCATAATACTCCCCGGGCCCTTAGTACTTTCATCTACTTCTGAGAGCAATTCAATATCTTCTTTTTTAAGATGTTGTTGAATTGCTCTTACATCCTTAAAGTTTTCGATGTTGTTGGCATCCTGATCCCAACCAGGGTTGAAGGTAATAATATTCTTTTCAAACATTCCTTGAAATAAGCCAATGTTTGTTTGGCCATTTTTCATGATATAGTAATTCATTTCAGCTGTACCTGCAAATACACTGAAACCTAACTTCTCATAAAATGTTTTGGAAATTTGAAGATCTTTGACAGTAAGACTGATGGAAAAAGCACCAAGATTCATAGTAATTAAATAGTTAGATTAAAAAGAATAAATTCCTAATCACCAATATAAAACATTGTGAGGACTCTCTTATTAATAATGCACTATTTACTATTCATCATTATTTCAGCAGCTTGACTTTTATATTTTGATTTCCAAGTTTCATTTCTTCACCTTGTTTCTTTCCAATGATCGATTTGTAAATGGGAGCATCTGCAGCTACACCTGTTACCTGTTTTCCTTCAAATTTTACAGGCGGAAAATGGGTGCCCATGATCAAATACATCACAGGAGTTTCAATGACACTGCCTCCTCTCACTTTATCTTCAGTGTGTTCCTGTTTAAGGCTCTTTTTCAGTGCTTGAACGGTATCAGAAAGTGCGTCAATACTGCTATTTGCGATGGTAATACTACTGATTTCGTCTTCAGTATTACTTTCATATAGTTTTGTATCAGAGGAGTCTATTGTATTTTGGATTGACTCTTCACTTTCTTTGTGGAATGCATCGATGGTTTTTTGAAATTCATCAATAACGAATTGGATAATATTGTTTCTTGTTGCCATAGTGTTCTGAGTTATAGTATGTAATATCAAATTTTTAGACATGTAGTGCAACAAAAAGGTTTCAACCCCCGCAATATTCTTGGAAATTTCCAATACTATAAAGCACCTAGTCCATAAATTTGGCAATTTGGACTAGGTGCTTTCATTACTTTTTTATTGAGAATTTAATTCATCAACTATTTTTTTCTTAGCCTATTTTTACTGTAAAAATGCCTTACTTGTCAATTCATCAAATGGACGTTCTTCAAAAGAAAGTAAAGCTTCACGTAAAATCAATCGGAGTTCTTTTGCTTTTTCTGGGTGCTCGTTAAATATGTTTTTAGTTTCTTTTGGATCGTCTTCTAAATTGAAAAGTTGATCTTTCTCAAAGTAGAGAGGGTTACTACTACTAGCGTGATGCCCTAAGTGTTGATTTCGAACATAAAAAGGTTCAGGAATCTCTTCATTTCGATACCCTTTGAAAGTCCCACCTTTTGCTATTTTATCCTTGATAGCATTAGGGTACCTAACGGCTATATATTTCCAGTTTTCTGCCAGAATACCTCTTGCAAAACCAATCTCAAAATAGAGGTAATCGTGAATTTTTACAGTATTATCTTTAAAAGTGGGGGCAAGACTTTTACCGTCTATTTCCATCTGCTTTTTGACTTTTACTCCCGCAACATCCAAGAAGGTAGGTGTGAAGTCAATGTTTTGAACCAATCCGTCAAATGAACTTTCAGGAGCAATTCCTTTTGGCCAATGCATCATAAGTGGAATTTTGACACCAGTTTCATAAAGTGTCGTTTTCCCATAGTGATAGGCACCATGATCGGAAGTGATAACGATCAAAGTATTTTCATACTGTCCCTTTTCCTTCAGCTTCTTTACCATCGCTTCTACACTTCGATCAAACCATCGGAGCCAGGCCTGATCTTTTCTTAAAGAATCATTTGCAAAAACTTCCGCTTTAATATCACCACGTTCCGGCATAAAACTATAGTCTTTTTCAATGTAGCCTTCACCAGTGATGTTGGGATCTGCATCTAATCCAAAATTATATTTCCCTTTAGTTTGTCGCCAAGGTTCAGGGCCATGAGGAACGGTAGTGGCGTAGTACAGAAAGAAAGGATCATTTTGATCGCTACTAGTTGTAATAAAATCCAAAGCGGCAGATGTAGTCCACTCAATATTATGTGCGTTAGCCGATTTAGAGTGAAGTTCAAGAAGGTTTCCGCCATAAACAGCGTTAGCATAATCAAAACCTCTTTCTTTAATCATCTTAGACCATTTGGCATGGTTGTGTGCCATTGCACTACTTACTTCTTGCTTCTTGATATCGGCTGTTTTTTCGTATTCTTCAAAACCATTTTCTTTGAATTTTTTTCGATTGAGTTTATCATTTTCTACAATATGACTTTTTCCCACAAAGCCTGTTTTGTAGCCATTTTTTTGAAGAATTTTAGCCACGTTCATTCTGTTGCTCTCCAGCTCAGTATTATTTTCAACTCTGGTCATTCTACCTTCAGGATGCAATCTCATAAACTGAGGGCCTGTACACCTTCCGGCATATCTTCCTGTCAGTGAGGTATATCTACTAGGAGAACACACCGAAGAAGATACGTAAGCATTTTTATAGATTATGCCTTCCTTAGCTAATTGGTCAACAAATGGAGTGAGTACGTGCTGCTCACCGCAGAAACCGAAAGTTCTCGTTTCTCTAGCCTCCTCTTTTTCCATTGGAAATGGACTCATATCATCCACCACGATATAAATAATATTTGGCCTTTTTTGAGCCATGGATTGCACACTTATAAGTAGACTTATTGATATAAAGATTTTAGTTAATATTTTCATTTCAACTTTTTTATAAAACTGACCAAAGACACATAACATGGCCCAAAAAATTATAGGTAATAAAGTTACGTGGAGTGCTTAATAGGTTCTTAATTAACGATTAACGGGTATTATTATCAATTTTTTTAGAGGATTAATGTAGAATTAATGTCAAAATAAACCACAATTAAGTCACTGCTCTAAATTTGAAGTACAACATAGAGACATAGTTGGAGCATCCAATTTTTAAAAGTCTCACGAGTATTTACTATACAAAATGTCATAGAACTCAATGATTAAATACACTGTAAACTCAATTAAAGTAATTCCCTTTATGAAGGATAAATGGTAATGTATTGTGGTTCGCGTGAGGTCGTTGCAAAACCAACATGTTTCAAGTGTTAAGCGCTAGCGTCACTTGGAACTGATCATTGGTGAAGTCTCCTGACTTCGAAATAAATACCATATTTTCATTCATTTCGAAGTCGGGAGACTTCGCCAATATGTAATCACAAGTGACGCCTATCGGCTTAACACTTGCGACATGGTGAATGAAAAAAGGTTTTGCGACAGCCCCCTACAGCACTGCATTTTAGAAGATAATTTAGCTTACAGAGTGTTAAATCTAGGCATTTTACAACTATTATTGAAGTAGGGGTGTGTTTCTCGCATGCCCAAAATATTAGATGAATTATGAAACTTTTTAGAATAACTCTTTTCTCTTGCCTTCTAGCATGTTTTGCATTTTACTCATTTCAAGCAAAAACAAAAGAAGAAAAAAAATACGTTTTCGCAATTAACAACCTGAGGTTTCTCAATACGCCAGAGTATGGAATTTTGTCCCATATTAATGCAGAAAACTATCATTTTGATCAAGACAACAAAAACTGGGTCAAAAACAACGAACTTTTTTATCCTATAGATACAGATTTGGTATCGCCACTTACATTGGAAGATGCTGTTGATCTAGAAATTAATTTAGCGATGAAAAGTGGTATTAATGGTTTTTCATTGCTCTATATTCTTTCTGAAAATAGGAAGATATTGGATCTCTATGATCATATTATTGATACCTATGTAAAAGTCATTCAGAAGAAAGGGTATGACTTTAAACTGATGATTGCCATTAAGTTTGAGTTTGGAGCGGATGTACATCAAGGAATTTATGAATGTGGTACGAGGTTGGCCAAAATTTATGATCAGTCCAAAGACTTTAAAAATTGGTATACCATTAATGGTAATAAAGCTTTGATGTTTTATAAGTCCAAGGGCCTAACATCACTCAAAGAAATCAAGAAGTGGGAAAAGTCTAAAGATAGTGAGTTAGATATGAGTGGATACTTTGACAGAATCGATGAGATTACTTCGTACTTGAGCAAAGATATTTCTGTGATTTACAATGCTTTTTGGCCGGGTAGAAAGAGAGAAATTGAGTTGGCTTTAGAAAGGTTCGAAACGATTTACTTTGAGAAATCACGAATGTTGCGACAGAAAAAGATTGATCTTTTGGCTTCGATCCTAAAGTCGAAACAACGTCCTTTTATCCAAACTGTGATGCATAGTGGTATATCGAGTTATTTTGTACAAAATAGTGATCAGAAAAAGAAACCCGTTCGACATATTACCTCCAACAAAATGAAAATCGATGAATGCTACAAAGAATATGACAACCTGCATTTGTCAAGAGGTATTAGAGATGGCTTTAAAAGTGCAATGAAACATGATGCGGAGATCGTCATGTTAGATTCATGGAATACCTTTTTGGAGCATTCTCATTTTAGACCAAGTTATAACAATGGTTGGGGGCTTTCGGTCATACTGAATAGTTACATTGATGAATTCAATCACAAAACACCTGAGGAATCTATGGTGATGGTTTATTTACCCAAACAAAATGTAGAAGATAAAAACTACTTGATGTATAAAAATAGAAAGGGTTATTCTTACAAAAACCCTGATTTTGAGAAAGAGAACATTGAGATCGTCACTTATCTAGAGGCACCTGCTGAGTTGTATTTTAGAAATAGCTATGTAAAAACAATTCCAGAAGGAAGGCAGGTAACTCATTTGCCGTGGAAAGGTGGTAGTACAGATGCTTTCTTAAAAAGAAATGGCACAAGGTTGATGGATATAAAATCACCAAAGAAAGTATGTTCTGTGAAGGATCGAAACAATCCAGCAAAGGTGTATTTATCGGATAAAGATCCTGAGTTGTACGCCAACATGATCTCAATGCTTGCAGAAAAAGAGGTAAACTTCTTCAAGCATAGATTTCTTCTTTCTGATTTTAAATATCAAATGTGGGTGGAAATTGAAAAAAAGAAGATGGAGTATTACATCTCTAACTTGATTGAAAATGAGAAAGAGATGAAGGTCGCTTTTTCAAAAATCAAAAAATATGAAAAGGGTTACAGAGCCAAAATCAAAGACCTTTTGTCCCCTTTCAATTATAAAATTTGGGAGGAAATCATCAGCGAAAAAATGGAGTATGCAAAGCCTTTAGAAGACTATGATATCTATGATTTTGAAAACTCTTACAACCTTTTACAAGCGTATTAGTTATGCTTTTGTTGACTTTTCAATTCATCTTTCTACAAGACTTGATAGAGCCTACTTCCAAGCTTCCTTCTTCTTCATTTTTGTCTTAACACAAAAGCGAAGCAAAAAAGTCAAGGCTTTTCCCTTCAAGGCCGAGGGAGATACTACTAAATGATGGTCTGATTGTATGTTAAAAGACAAAGGTTTTATACTAAAATGCAGTTCTGTAGGGGGCTGTCGCAAAACTAAGATTTGAATAAATAATCATTATGTTTAACTTATAACATA
>NZ_JACVVP010000059.1 GCF_014534745.1 Flammeovirga sp. EKP202 | reverse complement strand
ATATCTCTGATAAGTTACTAAATCCAGTGGATAGAGATCAAAATTTTCTAACTACACGTTTTTTGTCATGTACTTAGGTGTAAGTTAGAAAAAACAATCACTCTCAAAGTGATTTAAAGATATATAAGAAAAGAGTAATAGTTAGTTTTTGGGTTATGAAAAGAGTTTGAGGTTTCCTCGAACTCTTTTTTTATATAAATCTTTTTACAGTGCCTTAACGACTTGTCATCACACTCTCTGTCTTTTCATATGAAATCATTTACATATTGTTACAGCAATATGACAAAACAATGAATAAATATTCATTTTTTAATAAATCTTAGAAATAGTATTTATCTTTAATTTTATAGTTAATAGGAAAATTTATTTTATTAATTTGCAGGAAATAAGATATAATGAAGATTTCTTTAATATGAAATCATTTTTAAACTATCATTTGTAACCACCACTATGTCAGCTGAACAAGCAATAACAGAATATCGTCCATTATTGTATGCCGTAGCCTATAGGATACTTGGAGTAGCCAGCGATGCTGAGGATATGGTGCAAGACACTTTTATCAAAATTCTTAAGGTTGATCTATCAAAGATTGCTGACATTAAGAATTATCTAATCAAGACTATCACTAATACGTGTTTAAATCATCTTGAAGCATTAAAAAGAAAAAAAGAACACCTAGTTGATAATTGGGCCAACATTACCCATAATTTCCATTTTGATCCCATCGAGAGTTGGTCATCAGACAAAGCCACTGAAATTTCTGAAGGTTTAAAAAATATGATGAAAAAATTAAATGATGCTGAATTAGGAGTATACCTAATGAAGGAAGCGTTTAATTTGAACTATAATGAGATTACAGAAATCGCAAGAAAAAAAGCGGATCATTGTAGGCAACTTTTCCATAGATCAAAACAGAAATTAGAGGAAGGAAAAGATAAATTTAATGTTGATCCAGAAAGACATTTTCAGATTTACAAAAAGTTCCAACAGGCCAATAAAGACGGTGAAGTGAGAAATCTTGTCGATTTTATTTTTGGAAATAAGAAAAAGTAATAAAAGTTGAAAAAAATATCGTTAATAAGTTCTACTGAGTCAAATGAATTAACAACTTGTTAAAGATCAAACATTAAAAGTATTTTTTTCAAGACAACAAAAGCATTACATTCATAATAAGGGGATTACAGAATAATATATCTGTGATCCCTTTATTTTTTTAGGTAAACTACTGAAATAAAGGTTTTTAATACACTTATATTTGGTTGTAATTTGGGTAAAATTGCCAACAAATAATGATATTTATCATTCCACAAGACAAACTATGTAAGTACGTTTGCAATGTAGTTATTGAGAAGGGCAAACAAGTTTAGCCATCATCATTATCTACCCAACTTTTGAAGAATTATTTATTCAATTTTAATATTTAAATAAAATTATGGCAATTAAAGTAGGTATCAACGGTTTCGGCCGTATCGGACGTTTCGTATTTCGTGCTTCAGTAGAAAGAGAAGATATCGAGGTAGTAGGAATTAATGACCTTATCGACGTTGAGTACATGGCTTATATGTTAAAGTATGATTCAACTCACGGACGTTTTAACGGTACTGTTGAAATTGTTGACGGTAACTTAGTTGTTAACGGTAAAACTGTTCGTGTAACTGCTGAAAGAAACCCTGAAGATTTGAAGTGGGACGCAGTAGGTGCTGAAGTAGTTGTTGAATCAACTGGTTTATTCTTAACTGACGAAACTGCACGTAAGCACATCACTGCTGGTGCTAAGAAAGTTGTTATGTCTGCTCCTTCTAAAGACGCAACTCCAATGTTCGTTATGGGTGTAAACAACAAAGAATATGCTGGTCAAGATATCGTATCTAACGCTTCTTGTACTACTAACTGTTTAGCTCCTATCGCTAAAGTTCTTAACGACAAGTGGGGTATCAAAGACGGTTTAATGACTACAGTTCACGCTACAACTGCTACTCAAAAAACTGTTGACGGTCCTTCAATGAAAGACTGGAGAGGTGGCCGTGGTGCTGGTCAAAACATCATCCCTTCTTCTACAGGTGCAGCGAAAGCAGTAGGTAAAGTTATTCCTGAATTAAACGGAAAACTTACTGGTATGGCATTCCGTGTTCCAACTCCAGACGTTTCTGTAGTTGACTTAACTGTAAACTTAGAGAAGCCAGCTACATACGCTGAAATCTGTGCTGAAATGAAAGCAGCTTCAGAAGGTGAATTAGCAGGTGTTCTTGGTTACACTGAGGATATGGTTGTTTCTAACGACTTCATCGGTGAAGTACAAACTTCAGTATTTGACGCTAACGCTGGTATCGCTTTAACTGATACTTTCGTGAAAGTTGTTTCTTGGTATGACAACGAGATCGGATACTCTAACAAAGTTCTTGACCTTGTAGCTCACATCTACAACGCATAGTTTGTAGAGTAGACACAAGTCTAAATATAAAGGGCAAATCTTCGGATTTGCCCTTTTTTATTATCACATTTGTAGAGATTTTTTGATTCAATTTTTCCTACAAATGCACAAATACCTTTTTATCCTTTTAACCTTTTTTTCTCATTCAATAGTAGCCCAAGAATGTGAAAACGAACTTCTCAAAAAGAACTGGAAATATAGAGTAAACCTAAGTACATTCATCAGTCAAAAAGAGGGAATCGACATCAACCCTAACAAAATATACTATGACTTTATGAGAATGCCTATTGGCGTACCCTTCAACTATATTGACTTTATTCAAATCAAAGATTTTCAATACAAAGAAATTAATGGTGATCAACTCCTCTACCCTGCCTACGAAGCTTACTTGGAAATGAAACAAGCCGCTTTCCAAAACAATATTCACATCAATATAAGATCCTCTTACAGAAATAAGAGAACACAACAAATTGTATTCAATAAACATGGAGAAAGTAGAGCTGAAAGGCCTGGATATTCCGAACATCACCTTTTGACAACAATAGATATAAGGTATGCTGGAGAAAACACAAAACTGTTTCTATGGCTTCTCAACCACGCTTTTGAGTATGGATGGGTGCCTACCTATTATTTCAGAATAGAGAAAAATATTCGACAGGAAGCTTGGCATTGGAGGTTCGTAGGACAAGAAGCTGCCCAATGGTTTAGATGTACATGGCAAAAAGAAATCAATGCTGAAATCAACAGGCTAAGCCATACTTTCGGCAAAATATAGTTAATAATGTAAATATATTTTTTGATAAATATTTATTGTATTACTTTCAACACTAATTAAACGTACTTATCACAATTCAAAAACGTAAATTATTATGTTTAAAAAACTAGCTTCTGATGTCATGGGGTTGAGTGACATTGGTAAAATCATCGATCCTGTTGACTATGACAAAGTAGACTCAGATGACTACATCATGCATGAAGATGGAGAAAAAATCTTTTTCTTGATTAAGTCGAAAACAGATGAATACTGTTTTACTAACACAGCTTTGATACATCTTGATGGTACTTCTGCAATTAATACTCGAAGAACCCTTTATAGATATCCTTATAAGAAATATTTCTTTTCAGGAGTAAAACTCGAAACTGCTGGAAATATTGATCTAGACGTTGAAATTAAATTTCACCTTGGAGATAGTGCCTTCAGTATCGATGTAGATCGCAAACAAATCGAAAAACTTAAAGATCTTTATAAAAGTCTGATTAAAATTGCTTCGCTACAGGAAAGCGATTTTAATGCATTCACTCAATCACAAGAGAGTGTAACATTGGCAATGGAAACTTTAAAAGGTACGTTAGGAAGCAATACTAATGCTGATGAATTCGAGAAATTAAATGATTATATCTTCTCATGGAAAACTAGTAAATACAAGGAATTCCACAGAGATGACTATTCGGAAGTTTTTGATTTATACATCAACAACTAAACCAACGAAAACGGCCAATGATTACTCATTGGCCGTTTTTTATTAAGCTCTATATTAAAGTGCTTTTGTAAAGCATCTTTTTCTTTTATGTTGGATATGATCGTAGTTTTTCCAGTTTTGGATCGCTTTCTGATTTGTCTCGAACATTCCTGTTGTTTCTAAATACTTAATACCATTTTCTTGCATCGTTTTCTGCAATTCACCAACAAGCATCACCCCACCACCAAGACGTTGTAATTTAGGGTGAACAGCTGTTAGAAGAAAATCACAAGTATCGTTTTTCTTTAACGCTTGCATGATGTGATACCAACCAAAAGGCCAAATACTTCCATTTGCTTTCTGAAGTGCTTTCGACAATGAAGGCATTCCAATTACAAAACCCATCATTTCATCATCCTCAGACATTAATACTTTTACATATTTAGGGGATAATAACTTCAAGAATTTCTTTTTATAGTATTCTACCATTTCATGATCAAAAGAAATAACACTATAAAGATCCTTAAAAGATTCACCTAATAAATTAAAAATATCATCAGCGTAGCTCACTAATTCATCAGAACTATTGAAAGAAATAATTTTGGTCTTCGTTCTTCTCATCAAAAGAGCAGCACCTTTTTTACCTTTTTCAATAACTTCCTCATCAAGGGTTAATCTAAATTCGATCCAGTCGACTAATTTATCATAACCTAATGCCTCTAAATGCTCTTTATAATAAGGTAAGTGATATTCTGAAGCTACCGATGGTAAATGCTCGTGCCCTTCAATCATCATCCCTTGATGATCAAGGTTCGTAAAACCTAATGGTCCAACAATACCTGTCATCCCTTTATCTTTACCCCACTTTTCAGCTGTTTCTAATAATTTTTGAACAACTTCTCTATCGTTGATAAACTCTAATCTCGTGAAACGAACATTAGACTCGTCTGCTTTTTCATTATATTTTGAATTAATGATCGCACCTATCCTACCTACACACTTACCATCCTTATAGGCTAACCAATATTGAGTGTCACAAAACTTTTCAAACGGGTTGTTTTCGTCAAAAATGGAAAGTTCATCTTTTTTGATTGGCGGTACCCAAAATTCACTTCCTTTGTAAAGCTCAAATTGAATATCTACAAATTTCTTTTGATCTTTTCTAGTTACTACTTCACGTATCTCAATACTCATGATCTATATTTATTCCTATCGTTCGTTTTGTTGATTCATTTTTAGACGTGCAATATAAAAACCATTTTATTGAATCGGTTAAAAATATGATAGAAAAGTTATTTTCTTGGAAAAAATTAAGGTTAAAATTTACAAATAGAGAACACCTTAAAGAAGAAATAAAAAGGTCACACTCCCTAGGTGGAAATGTGACCTTTTTGTGGTGAATGAAGATTTCAATTATTGAACCATCATATCAGAAATAATCAATGTTACTTCTTTCAAATATTCATCTTTTTTGATGATCTCTTCCCACTTCTCAGCAGATTTAGCGATAACTGAATCGGGTTTTGAAGTTGGGTAATGATCTTTCATCACTGTCACTTCAAACTCATCATGAGTAGTTGTTGCTTCTCTTAATTTCTTCGATTCTTCATCTAATCTCTTTTGCTCAATTTTGAACTCTTCAAGATTCAATGTGTAATATTTCTTTTCATCTTGTTTCTTCAAACGCAATGCATTTTCTTCCACCATTTTAAATACATCATTGTTTGCAACTCTTTGCTCCGATTTTGCTTTTAAATCAGCAATTGGAAGTTGTTGAGGCCACATTGAGTATTTAGAAGGCTCTACCTCATCCCAAGGTAACACATAAGGAAGATCTTCCTCACCTACCTCTAAGTATGCATAAGTATCAGGTAGTTTAATATCAGGTGCCACTCCTCTTACTTGAGTTGCTCCACCATTAATTCTATAGAATTTTTGAATTGTCAGTTTCAATGAACCCAATGGCTTGTATTCATTCAAACGAGACATTCTATCTAAATCAATAAAGCGTTGTACAGTTCCTTTACCGAAAGAGTTAGAACCTACAATAACTGCTCTTCCGTGATCTTGTAAGGCAGCAGAAACAATTTCTGAAGCTGAAGCAGACATTCTATTGATCATTACTACCAATGGACCATCGTACTCAATATTATTTGTTTCAGGTTTTAAAGTTTTAGAACCTGAAATTTTACTCTTCACTTGTACCACTGGGCTTCTACCTACAAAATGACCCACCATTTCAACAGCATCACCAAGTGACCCTCCTCCATTATTTCTTAGGTCAAGAACAATACCGTCAACATTTTGAGCTTTTAGTTTTTTGATTTCTTGGTAAACATCTTTTCCACTTGACCTACCGTTTCGGTCTTGGAAATCTACATAGAAACTTGGTAAATGGATCAAACCAATTTTCTTACCTGATTGCTTATCTTCAATAACTGCTGATTTAGCATAAGATTCTTCAATCACTACAACATCTCTGATAATTGGAATAACAACAATTCTACCATCAGTCTTTCTTACCGTCAAACGAACTTCAGTACCTTTTGGTCCTTTAATTAACTTAATAGCATTTTTTAATGACATACCAGAAATATCCACTGGGTCATCTTCACCTTGAGCTACTTTAAGGATGAAATCATTCGCTTCTAAATCACCTTGTTTCCATGAAGCACTACCCGTGATAACACTTACCACTTTCACTTCTCCGCCAGTTTGTTGTAATCTTGCTCCAATACCTTCAAAATGACCTGAGATCTCGGTATCAAACTGTTCTTTTCTTTCTGGTGGGAAATATTCTGTATGTGGACCATAAATAGAGATCATTGAGTTGATATACAAAGCATAATGATCTTCTTCATCTTGCTTTCTCATGTAATCAAACACATCCTTATAATTGGTCAATACTTTTTCTCTTACGTCTGCTTCAATCTCTTCATAACTCATTGGAGTATAATCTTCTCCTTTCTTTTCAGCATCTTCCTTCTTTGATTCTTCAGTTTTCAACTTCGAATTCATTCTTAAAAGTGCTGCATACTTCAATGACTTTCTCCAACGATCGTATCTTTCCTTTTCATTTTTTGGAAAGTTCATTTCATCTCTATCAAAAAGAATTTCTTCTTTCTTTTTAAAATCAAATGGTTTAGAAAGTATATCCGCAGTAATCTCTTCTACCTCTTGTCTTCTTTGATTAAAAATAGAAACTGAAAGTTCGTATAATTCAGTATTGTAATTATTTTTAATTTCGTCGTCTAATTTATCTTTAGATTTATTGAACTTATTAATATCACTTTTTAGGAAATATCGTTTGTTCGGGTCTAAATTTTTCAAATATTGATCATAAGCCTTTTCACTAAAATCGTCATCTATTTCCACACTGTTATAGTGCATCTGTTTTAAGGCTGTAAATAATAGACTTCTTTTTATTGCGTTTTTATCGCTATCCTCTGGAGCTTCTATCCTTGCTAATAATGAAAACCCAAATAATCCCAACCCAACTAAAAGTACAGGTAAAATGAGTGCTTTTTTTCTGTTTATCATCCTAAATTATTCTCGTTATTTTATTTCTTTAAAATGGGTATATTTTTCAAACTATAAATCTAATCAACTTGACGTTTATATTTTTTTAAAATTTCTAAAAAACTTTTAGAATCTCTGTAACCAACAAAAACTTTTTCTTTCCCCTCAGGATGTATAACTATTATAGCAGGGTAACTGTTTACATCATGTGACAAAGCAAAGGACTCATTGGTATAATTCTTTCCTTTAAATTGAAATGAACCATCTTTCTCCGGATTAAGCTTTACGGCATGGTAGTTTTCTGATACGTAGTCCACCACATCACTATTTTGAAAAGTTTTCTTATCTAAAATTTTACACCAACCACACCAATCAGTGTACACATCGATAAATATTGGTTTTCCATCTTTTACTGAAGAAGCAATGGCCTCCTCTGCTGATTTCCAACTTATTTCATCTTTGACTTTCAAAGTCTTAAATGAATAACTAAAAACTACAGCGAATCCTATTAAAAGAATAAATGATATCTTGTTCATATTAATTAACGGAGATGATTATGAAATATATGAAGAAAATTTTAATCAACGTTATTTTTTATTTATTTCTTTATATTGTTTTAATTTTAAAGCACATTTAGAAATTGTTTAAAACCTTTAATCTAATACACAATTTTAACTCATTTAGTAGGTGAGAGTATCCATTTTATTCACTATAAAACATCTATTCTTACAATATTTATGTTCAAGATCTCTACTTTTGCATAATCTCCTATTGAGGTAGTATTTAACTATTAATTAGGTTCTAAAACATCTTCAATTTTATTTTAAATATCTCAATCATTTTTTATGATGAAAACCAAAAAAACAAATTTAATCTTTCTTATTCTGTTCCTTTTTTCTACGTTTTCACTTTTTGCACAAGATTCGACTTCTGTTAATACTCCCCCTAAAAAGTGGAAACATGGTTTACAGGTAGGTCTCAACTTTTCAAATGTAGGGCTTGTTAATTGGTCAGGTGGTGGCGAAAGCTCCTATTCTTTTGGAGGTCTCTTGAACTACAAAACGATTCGAGAAACCGATAAAGCAATCACTCGCCTTTATACAGACTTGGCTTTTGGTCTCATTAATCAGTCCAATAGCAGATTTCCATTTAAGAAAACAGATGACCAACTAAATCTTGGTGCAGATTACAGCTACAAATGGCATAAAAAAGTGCTAATTACCGCTGCGGGTGACTTTAGAACACAATTCGCAAAAGGTTATAAGTATGAAAATGATGCAAATGGCGTAGAGCAAGAAATACAAATTTCAGACTTTCTCGCTCCTGGTTATTTAAACCTCAATGTTGGTATTACCTATACTCCTGTTAAATATGCTTATATCACTTATTCTCCTGTAGCCAATCGTATGACTTTTGTGAGAGATACTATCTTTTCTGAAATGTATGGTTTAGATGCTGGCCAACAATTCCGAGATCAGCTAGGTATGAATGTAAAAGTTGGTTTCAATAAGGAGATTGTGAAAAACGTCACTCTTAAATCAATTTACAACATGTTTGCTCAATATGACCGCTTATCTGAATGGGTTGTCAACTGGGATTTAACCATTGATATGAAAGTCAACAAATTTATGAATGTGAACTTTACAAGTCAGTTAATCTATGACCCAGATGTGATTGTAACCAGAAATGATGGTACAGAAGGTCAGGCAGTACAGTTTAAACATGCTTTAAATATTGGTTTAGTATATCGACTTGGTATCTCTAAGGAATAATTTACTCTTATTATTATATGAAGAAATTATACTTTATAGAAAATTTCATCTTTTGATGATGAATTGAATTTAGCTCTAAATAATACTAAAAAAGGGATATCATCTGTAGTGATATCCCTTTTTGGATTATTATTAGCCTCATACAGATATCTTCTTGAATAGACTACTCATTGTTAGCCTCATTATATTCCGAAACAATATCCTGTTGATCCTTTGGTCCAGTCATCATGAAAGTCAATAATCCTATTGCAAATAATATGGGCATTGAGATAAGAATAATGCCAATGAATAATTCCATAGTAGTAATACGATAGTTCAAGTGTATATCGTAATTATAACACTTAATTTAAAGTAATACAAACAGCTATAAAATTAATCACAATTGGTATAAGTATACGTTTCATTTATTGATGTTATTATACCTGGAGCAAAGTTAAAAGTCATACTTCCTGTCTTAGGATAATTATTCCCATTCATAGTGTACGTCATATCTTCATCAAAATCAGCTTCTACATATTGAGACCTTTCATAACTTTCTGTTTGATAGTTATAGATACTTAATCGATAAAATTGAGACATACTTGGACTTAATTTTGATGCATTACCGAAAAACATTCCGTCTTCTTCAAAAGAGGTTTCAAAAAGAGAGATTATGAAGAAAATTAATCCTTGATATGGATTCTTCATTGTACCATTATATTGAAAATCATTAATGAGCTCCTTTGTTCCATTTGCTGCAGTTAAGCTAAATTCAACGATATTTCCTAAATTATCATATGTCATTTCATAATGAGAAATTGTAGAAATTTCTCCACCTTGATCTTCCTTGTTATAAACGTATTTTAATCGGTTTTGATCATCATACTCCATTACGAATTCAATTTGTCCTCCTGAACTTGCCTCTGCAAACAAGATGTAAGGTCTTCCATCGACATTTCTAACCCCCAATAGTTCTTGGCCATTATTCTGCACTGAAACTAATTCAGTTCCAGAATATTCAAAATCATAAACAATAAAACCTGATTGTTCTTGACGTTGTCCTGCAGTATCAATGAAACTGAAGTTTACATCATCGCGGTAAGTTTTTAGCAATTCACTTTCATAAGTATAAGTTTCAGTATTCTCATATCTCAGAAAATTAATATTAGCACTATCAATTGATTCAACATAGGAATAGGATCCTAGTTTACAATCGGCAGCTACCGGCAATGTATTGTAAATGGGTCCGCTACTTTCCTCATCAGAACATGAGAACAATGCTATAAATGGGACTAATAGGAATAAGGTTCTTAATTTAATCATAGTAGCATTAAGTTTAAACATTAGTTAAAATTTATGATAACTAATATTAACGATTTTAAAATTAAATTGTAAATAATTGTTACCAAAAAAGTTCCAAAACCGATTTTTTTCACAAAAGACCCTTTAAAAAGTACTATTTACATTTGTACTTGATCAAGATACGTTAAATCTAAGCCGTTATAACTTTTTGTTATTTAATTATAATTTTTGATAATAACATACCCTTTTTACCATAGTTTTTCACCTTTGAAATCCCTTTGCTATTGTTTTTTGTAAATACAAGATGCAAATTTGTAAAACATATCATCACTAAGAATGTTGATATGATTGAAATAGTAAACAAACAAAGATGTCAAATCAGCTTTGATGTTAGCGAACCACTAACCGATTGACTCTTTTTTAAAATAGAAAAACAATATGGCGATTATTATCACAGACGAGTGTATCAACTGTGGGGCGTGTGAACCAGAATGTCCAAATACAGCAATTTACGAAGGTGGAGTAAATTGGTCTTGGGGTGAAGGTACTGAACTTACTTCAATTGAAATGGAAGATGGCACTTCTATCGATGGAGATGAGGAGCAAGAGCCTGTATCGGATGAATTCTACTACATCGTTCCAGACAAATGTACAGAATGTATCGGTTTCCATGAGGAGCCACAATGTGCAGCTGTTTGTCCTGTAGACTGCTGTGTTGATGACCCAGACTACAGAGAAACTGAAGACGAATTATTAGCCAAAAAAGAATGGCTTCATGACGAATAAGAATTTCACTTTTTCTTATTCATTGCAATAAATTAAGGGTTTCATAATTCAAACTATGAAACCCTTTATTTATACATTATTCTTCAACTTCTTCGTCAAACCAACTGCTATACATTACATAGTTATTTGCCGTTCTTTCGAATACAGCCTTTAATTTATCATCTAACGGCTTAATTTTCTTCGCTGGAATTCCTGCATAAAGATAGCCTGACTCCAATCGAGCATTTTGTAGCACAACTGCTCCTGCTGCAATCAAAACATTTTCTTCCACTACTGCATCATCCATTACGATAGCACCCATTCCTACCAATACGTTATCATGAATTGTACAACCGTGCACTAAGGCATTATGACCAATTGATACATTATTACCTAAAGTAGTAGCCGAAGTTTGATAGGTAGCATGAATCACTGCTCCATCTTGGATATTACATTTATTACCGATAGTGATTTTATTTACATCACCTCTTACAACAGCACTAAACCACACACTACACTCCTCACCCATTATCACATCTCCTACTACTGTTGAATTTTCTGCTAGAAAACAGCTCTCAGGAACTACTGGAGCTACGCCTTTTACTTTTTTTATTAATGCCATGTTTATTTGTTTTTACTACTTAAAGGTATAAGTCTGCAATTTGTCGAACAATGTTTAAAATCACTCATGTTAACAGACATATATTCTCAGCAATATTTAATAATATGTACAAAGACAAAATTCTTCAGAATTAATTTTGGATTGGACCTTATTCTGATTTTCTATTTAGAATCCTATTCGTGATTCTTTTTATGGAATAAATACAATCAAATTTTTAATATGAAGCCCCTAATTGTCTTCAATGCTTACTTTTTTCAAAAAGAAAGCGAAATGTTGTGAAGTATTTAGTTTTTGTTGGAGTATTTTTTTGTTAATTTCGCACATTAAATTAATGACAAAAATTTAGACTAGTCAGACATTAAATATGGCAAGAATTCTAACAGGAGTACAAAGCTCTGGAAGACAACATTTAGGAAATGTTTTAGGTGCAATCCAACCTGCAATTGAACTTTCAAAGTCAGACGATAATGAAGCTTTCTTCTTTATTGCTGATTTGCACTCGATGACAACCATCAAAGATGCAGAAGAAAGAAAGAACAACGTGTATGCTACTGCAGCTGCATGGCTGGCTTTGGGTTTTGACACTAAGAAAAATATTTTCTATAGACAATCGAAGATTCCTCAGGTTTGTGAGTTAACGTGGTATATGAGCTGCTTAACACCTTTCCCGATGTTAGCTAATGCGCATTCATTTAAGGATAAATCTGACAAGTTATCTGATGTCAATGCAGGCTTATTCACTTACCCTGTCTTGATGGCTTGTGACATCGTGTTGTACGATGCTGATAAAGTACCAGTGGGTAAAGATCAGAAACAACATCTTGAAATTACAAGAGATATCTGTTCTGCTTTCAACCGTCAATACGGTGAAACTTTCGCTATGCCTGAGGCTGTGATCAATGAAGAGATCATGACAATTCCTGGTACAGATGGAAGTAAAATGAGTAAGTCTTATGGTAATGTCATCGACATTTTCTTACCAAAAGGACAACTGAAAAAGCAAGTGATGAAAATCCAAACAGATTCATTACCATTAGAAGATCCAAAAGATCCTGATACTTGTAATGTCTTTGCATTGTATAAATTAATTGCTTCTGAAGAGCAAATTGAAGAGATGAGAAATAACTACACAGGTGGTAACTATGGCTACGGTCATGCTAAAACTGCTTTATTGAACCTTATCTTGGAAAAATACGCTGAAGCAAGAGAGAAGTTTGACTACTATATGTCAAACCTTGATGAGTTAGAAAAAGAACTTAGCATTGGAGAGGAAAAAGCAAGAGCAATTGCTTTGAAGAAGATGGAAGAAGTTCGTCAAAAAGTTGGTTTCTAAAAATAGAAAAAGAAGATAATGAAATTTATTGCATCCACGTCTACCATTCTGAAGCAAATTCAGATGTTGAATGGTGTTATTCCCAATAACCCCTCTATGCCTATTCTTGAAAATTTCTTATTTGAAATTCAAGGTGGGTTATTAAGAATTACTGCATCAGACATGCAGACCACAATTATTTCTGAAGTAAACGTTGAGGCGAACTCTGACGGTAACGTTGCTATCCCAGCTAAAATGTTGACGGATACATTAAAGAACTTACCAGAACAACCTGTGACTTTTACAATTGATTTTGAAACTTATACTATTGAAATCAGTTCAGATAACGGTCGTTACAAATTAGCGGGTGAAAATGCGGAGGATTACCCTACTAATCCTGATCTTCAAATGTCGAATACTTTGTCCATGACAAGTGAGGCATTAGCTGATGCGATTGGGTATACTTTATTCGCGACAAGTAATGATGACATGAAGCCTAACATGAACGGTGTATTCTTCAATTTAACTGAAGAACACTCTGATTTTGTGGCTACAGATTCTCATAGATTAGTAAGATACAGAAGAAACGATATTCAAGTAAATGGTGTAATGTCTCCTATTATCATGGGTAAAAAGGCATTAACGCAATTGAAAAATATCCTCCCTTCAGAATCTCTTGATATCACTTTAGAGTTCAATGAGCAATACGCTGTGTTTACTTTCGGTAGCATGAAGTTGATTGCTCGTTTAATTGATGAGCGTTTCCCTGATTATGAAAACGTGATTCCATTAAACAACTCTAACCATATCACTTTGGATCGTCAAGCGTTATTAGGTTGTTTGAAGCGTATTGTTATTTATGCTAACAAAACTACTAACCAAGTACGTTTTAAAATCCAAGACAATGAGTTATTCGTTTCTGCTGAAGATTTAGATTTCTCTAATGAAGCAAAAGAGCGTTTATTCTGTGAGCATGATGGTGAAGATTTAGAAATTGGTTTCAACGCTAAATTCTTAATTGAAATCTTAAACAACATCGCTTCTGATCGTATTACATTACAATTGTCTGAGCCAGGTATGGCAGGATTGATTGTCCCTGAAGATCAAGATGAGAACGAAAATATTTTAATGCTTGTGATGCCAATCATGCTTCACAATTTCTCTTACTAATTTGTTGTAAGAAAGCATTAAGCAGCTGCACAATTAAAATCGAAAGTTTTGGATTTCAATTGTGCAACTGCTTGAAAACAAAAAATCCTCTTTTCGATTTGAAAAGAGGATTTTTTTATATCTAATTAAAAATTAGTGTTTTTCGTAAACGATTTCAGGCTCTTTGATCTCTACAATATTTTGATCATTTACCTTCACTAATTCTATATCTTTTAGCTCATTGACTAAAGCAGGATCGTATTTCGCTTCTACTCTAACGTAGTTTTCTGTAAAACCAAACATTTTTCCTTCTTCAATGTCGTGCTCAAATAAAACAGTTCTTTGTGTTCCAATTTGAGATTCGTAGAATGCTCTTTTCTTCTTGTCAGACAAGATTCTCAACATCTTCGAACGTTTTGCTCTTTCCGCTTTAGGAACTACACCATCCATGTGAACTGCATCAGTATTTGGCCTTTCAGAATAAGTAAATACATGAAGGTAAGCCACATCCAATTCGTTCAAGAAATTATAAGTATCCAAGAAGTCTTCTTCTGTTTCACCAGGGAAACCAATAATTACATCAACACCAATACAAGCATCAGGCATTTGAGATTTGATTTCCGTGATACGTGATTTGTATAAATCCGTTCTGTATCTACGTCTCATCAATTCCAACATCTTGTCAGAACCCGACTGCAATGGAATATGGAAGTGTGGTACAAACTTATCCGATTGACCACAGAATTCAATGATTTCCTCGTCCAATAAGTTAGGCTCGATTGATGAAATTCTAAATCTTTCAATCCCCTCCACTTTGTCTAACTCTTTTAAAAGATCAATCAATCTCTCCTGACGTCTACCATCAATGATACCAAAGTCACCGATGTTCACACCTGTCAATACCACTTCTTTTGTATCAGTAGCAGCAATTTCTTCGGCATTTTTAATGATATCAGCAATGGTTGCACTTCTAGACTTACCTCTTGCTAGAGGAATTGTACAGAATGAACATTTATAGTTACAGCCATCTTGTACTTTCAAGAATGTTCTAGTTCTATCATTCATAGAATATCCAGAAACAAACTCTTTCGTCTCCTTAATTTCAGTTGCTAAAACTTTTGGAGCATCGTCTTTCACAAAACCATCTAAAAGCTCCAAGAGTCTAAATTTCTCTGCAGCACCTAATACGGCATCCACTCCTTCTAACTCCGAAATTTCTTTTGGCTTTAATTGTGCATAGCAACCAATAATCGCTACGTAAGAATTAGGAGCAATCTTTTTTGCTTCACGCACAATCTTCTGACACTTTTTATCTGCATTATCAGTAACAGAACAAGTGTTTATAATATATATATCGGGTGTATCCGAAAATTCAACTTTTTTGTAGCCTTTTTCCTCAAACTGACGACCTATAGTAGATGTCTCCGAGAAGTTCAGCTTGCAACCAAGCGTGTAAAACGCAACTTTTCTCATATTAACAGACTGTTAATCACCTATAAGCAACCCATTTGAGCTACTTTAGATTAATTTTGGCTTGTACTTATTTTTTTAAAGGTTACAAAAGTACGGAGAATGTTACTGATTTGGAAATTAATAGACGAACGTATGTTAATTCAAATTAAAATAATTCAATGTCAAATATTTAATACTAAATATGATAGAAATTAGGGAGAGTGTTAATAATAATTTTCAGACTTTATTAAATTTGGAAACTTTATGCCTTGCGAAGTGTGTTTACAAGCAAAAATCACTGTCATAGAGATTTTTGAAGCATGCATATACTCTAATAGTCCTATGTTATAAATTTCGGAATGAAGAATTACTTACTAATACTACTTCTTTTTTTATTTTTTTGTCATACACCTTGTTTTGCACAAGAGGAAACGTTTCAATACCGTTATAAATTAGATTTAAATAAAGTAGAAAATGATAAGGTTGAGGTTAAATTAACGATAAACACCTCACCAAATAGCTCTATTTTTCAATTTCCTGCTATAGTTCCAGGAACTTATAAAGTGTATGACTTTGGAAGATTCATATCCAATTTAAAAGCATTTAATAAAGAGGGAGAACTTTTGGAAGTCCAAAAACTCAACGACAATCAATACAAAATCATTGATATTACCCAACTCGCCACTATTCAATACACCGTGGATGACACTTGGGATACAACAATGCCCAATAAGGTTTTCGAACCTGCAGGAACCAATATTGAAGAACCTGATGTTTTTGTCATCAATAATCATGGCTTTTTTGGGTACTTTGATGGGTTAGAAAAAAGCCCTTTCCATATTGAAATCAAAAAACCTCAGCATCTATTTGGAGGAAGTGCACTTTTTAAAACCGAAAGTGATTCTATAACTGATCATTTTGATGTGATTAATTATCATAGATTGGTCGACAATCCTATTATTTATACAGAAGCAGATACGGTAACTTTGAATATTGGTGCTACCAAAGTATTTGTAAGTATTTATTCCCCTAATAAAAAACTCAATGCTGAATTAGTAGGTCAAAAGCTAATTGATGTTTTAGAGGCTCAAAAAGTCTTCTTAAAAAATCAAATGCCTACAGATCATTATTCATTTCTCATCTACTTGACAGACAAACCGAGCAACTCAGGTGCTATGGGGGCACTGGAACATTGGAATTGCTCCTTTTACTTTCTTCCTGAAGAAAATCCTGCTATACTCTTACCCGTTATACAAGAGATTGCTGCACATGAGTTTTTCCATATCATCACTCCTTTGAGTATTCATTCGGAAGAAATAGCAGACTTCGATTATCTTGACCCAAAAATGTCCAAGCATTTATGGCTTTATGAAGGAGTCACCGAATACTTTGCAGGACTAGCTTTAGTACAAAATGATGTGATTGACGAAGAGGCTTATCTGGACGCACTTAGAGGAAAAATCTTAACGGCTAAGTCAACTTATGAAGATGATCTAGCCTTCACTGAATTAAGTTTAAAATGCCTTGATGAACACAGTAGTCAATACGGAAATGTATATCAAAAAGGAGCTTTAATTGGCATGGCCTTAGACTTGATCTTAATTGAAAACAGCAAGGGTAAATATAATTTAAGAGATTTAATGTTGGAGCTCAGTAGCACGTTTGGATCAGACCGTGCTTTCAAAGATGATCAATTATTTCATATCATTGATAGCATATCTGGTATTCCGGAAGCTACTGCATTTTTAAATCAATATGTGGCCTCATCAGGTCCATTTCCTTATACTGAAACTTTTGAAAAAGTAAGTATTAAATACCTTCCGGAGGAAATAAGTACTTTTGGTACTTTTGGAAACATTGGTATTTCTATCAATGACAACGATGAAATATTTGTAGAAGACACCGTTGACATGGACGATTTTGGTAAGCAAATGGGCTATCAAATTGGCGATGTGCTTTTGAAAATGAATAATACTCCCATTACTATGGAAAATATTGGGGATTTAATGAATAATTACATTAATCACCCTGAAAAATTTCCTAAATTGAAACTCCAAATAAGAAGAAATGGGAAAACTATAAATTTGAAGTCAAAAACACATATTTTAGAAGAAAAGGAGTATGATGTCTTTTATAAAGAAGAAAATCCGACCAAAGAACAACAACTTTTATATAGACAGTGGCTTCAAAAATAATTTTTTAGTAAGTACTTAACCAAAAGTAATTCACAAGTTATTCTTTCCAGAAATTTCGAACATGAAAAGGACTCATCCTACTGACCTCACTTTTTATGTTAGAAACCTTCACCACATAACAAAGAATGAATGTCAATTAGTTTTGTATTCGTATTTTTAAAACAACTAAAGACAAGAAATACAGAGAATGAATTTGAATTTACGTAACCCTTTAGTGGTCTTTGATTTAGAAACTACAGGTACTAATGTTACAAAAGATAGAGTCATTGAAATCTCCATGGTTAAGGCAGATGTCAATGGAAACAGAACAGTGAAAACCCACAGAGTTAACCCTGAGTGTCATATCCCATCATCATCTAGTAAAATTCATGGAATTTATGATGAAGACATTAAAGATAAGCCTACATTTAAGCAAATCGCCAAAGAAATAGCCGCTTTTATGAAAGGGTGTGATATTGGTGGTTACAATGTGCTTCGCTTTGATTTACCCGTATTGACCGAAGAATTCCTAAGAGCAGGTATTGAGTTTGATTTCAGCAATAGAAAAATCGTTGATGCTCAAAAAATCTTCTTCATGATGGAACCTAGAACTTTAGGAGCCGCTTTAAAGTTCTATTGTGGTAGAGAATTGGAAGATGCACATTCTGCAGAAGCCGACACCATCGCAACTTTAGATGTTATTGATGCTCAAGTAAAACATTATGAAGGCGTTACTATCAAAGATAAACACGGCAAAGATTATGAGCCTGTTAAAAATGACATGAACGCACTCCATGATCTTACAGCTAGTAATTTAGTTGATTTTGCGGGAAGAATGGTTTTAAACAATGAAGGAGATGCCATTTTCAACTTTGGAAAATACAAAGGCAAATCGGTGGTAGAAACGTTGAAAAAAGATCCTCATTATTACGACTGGATCATCAATAACGATTTTGCATTAGACACTAAAAACAAATTGACTCAATTAAGATTAAAAAGTCAGTTTTCATAGATAATATTTAAGGTCAATACTTCAAGGTGTTGACCTTTTATTTTTCAAGTAACCTCAAAGCTTCCTTCTTACTCAAATTACTCAGATCAACTTCGGTCGAAACATATTCTATAACCCACTCAGGGTTGGTACGACTATATTCTCTCAAAACCCAACCAATAGCTTTATTAATAAAAAACTCTTTGGAACCTAATAATGGAGTGATGTTATCTACTAACAGATTCGTATCAAGATCTGATTTATATTTCAATTGAAACAATACGGCAGTCCTTTGCAACCAAATGTTATTTGACGCCAACCAACGCTGAGAACATGACTTTTGCATTGAAGGATATTTACTCAATAAAGCCCCTACTTGTTTGTAAGCTAAAAAGTCTACGGTATCCCACCAAGATTTTTGACAAATCAATTTTTCTAAAAAAGCAATATCATCTTCCTTGTATTGCCTCTTATACTTATCTAGAAGATCTAAACAAAAAAGCTGATATTCTCTTTGCGGTTTGTTCCATAAAACTGTGATGATATCAAAGGCTTCCTCTTTTAAAGGCAAGTAGTCTTTTTGGAGAAATGGTTTCTGTAGTTCTTTTCGAATTGGGGAGGTCAAACCATAAAATTCAAACTGATTTCTCATATATGCCTTCTGCTGTAAAGCTCTTTCGTGATCATGATGCTCTTCAAAGACGGCTTCTAAAGTTGTAATATATTCACTCATAAATAAGGTAAATTCGTTGCTAACTTCAATTTTACACTAGTTTTTGGACTATAAATGTTATCAAATGTTAAAAATATAACTTAATTGTAAAAAATACATTTATAATTTGCGTATTAAATACACTTTTGCAATATTTGTACTACCGATAAACAACATAGTAATAACACACAATGCTAATTGAGATTGTAGAAATATAATCTTGATGTTTGAAACACACAATCGCACACACAACACTAAAAAAAGCAGATCATTAATGATCTGCTTTTTTTTGTCCAAATATTTTTGATGCTAGTAAAGTTTATCACAATTCCATTTTTAATAGTTTCAAAATATACTTTCGTTCATATCATTAGGGACCATGTTTCAAGTGTTAAGCGTGAGCGTCACTTGGAACTACTCATTAGCAAAGTCTCCCTACTTCGATAAGAAATACCACACTTTCATTCATATCGAAGTCGGGAGACTTCGCCAATATATCATCACAAGTGACTCCTATCGGCTTAACACTTGCGATATTAGAGGCTTGGAAGTAGATCCTATAAATGCTTGTAGAAAGGCTAATTGAAAGTTGACGATAACTTAATTTCCAATGTAATAAAAAATGCACCCCATTAAGAAGTGCATTCATTTTTTATCGTTTTCTAGATTTAAAGGACCAAGTAAAGTGAAATTTAGAAACTACCGTCCCATCTGGCATTGTTCCTATCGTTTGCATTTTCACAATCTGTCCCTCTCCTGTCTCATATGCTTTTTCTATTGCTTCCTTTACCAAGTGACCATCTTTGCAGACAAAAGTAACTTTATCAACTGCTTTTTTTAAAAACTCAGCCTCCATATCAACAATGATAAAAGCAATTTTCTTTAGATGTTCATTGAGATGCAACATTCCTAAAGCTGCGGTGGATAATTCTGCGGCCATACTTTGTGCTGCAAAATAAGTAGATTTGAAAGGGTTCTTGTTCAAAAACTTATAAGGAAGTGTAGTAGAACATTGGTTTCCATCTAACTCAATAAGCTTCATCCCTGCTATAAAACCAAGTGGCACCTGTGTCATTGTAAATAGTTTAAACTTAAAAGGACTCAGCATTTTTCGCGAAAAAGCTTTTTGCCCTTCAGTCAATTCTATTTTAGAATGATGGGTCTCTAATGTATTCATTTCTGTGTCTAAAGTGTTGTGGTTATTGGTAATAATGAATGATTTGTTTCACAATATAATCAATAAACAAAACTTTCCATATCATAACAACCTTAAATAAAAATATTGAATATATATTCATTTAAGTTTATTAATTAAAATAACCTAACTTTTTTTATCCCAACCGTTTATCAATGTAAAATTATGTTTCACGAAAAAAACTAATATGGCTCCCTATATTACACTCTATTTAGTTATTGCCAACATTGCTATTATCATTAAATGCTACAAAGTATTCTTAAGTAAGATGTTAGTAAAGAATGCTTTTATCATGCTAGGATTGATTATCGTAGGTCTAATTTCAATTGACATGTATTTCTACACTCAAGTGACAGAGGGCTATGGCTCAGAATGGGCTGGATTTCTATCAATTCTATAGTTATTAATCCAAGAATATGAAGTATGTCAATTAGCCTTATCAATAGCCTTTGACATCAATGATAATAGAGATGAAGGGCTTTCCCTTCTCTCTACAAAAGAAAAACTATATTACTCCCTCCCTTATACATTATCATTTCTTTTTAGTAGATAACTGATTAACCTTGTAAAAAGACATCAAACTGATTGAATAATTGATTTCTCAATAAATCTGCATCCCCTGAAAGTGGTATCTCATTCAAGAATTGATGAAATGCCAATACAACCGAACGATTCAATACCAATGTCTTTTCTAAATTTTGATCTACCACTGACACATTGAATCGGCTTTCATATAATTCTATAAGAATTTGATGCGCAATATTATCAGGCAGATTATTTTTGTAGGCCTCGGCTAATCGAATCAAAATGCTTTGCAAAAAGCGAAATTCCAATGTTGTTAGCTTTAATCTATATTTCTTCATCTTCCACTAAAAGGTAAGCATAATAATTTTGCACCAAATTTACATCTACTAAAGGTAAAAATCCAGATTGAACTTTATTGAGATGAACTGAAAGTGGATGTTTTTGTTCCATTTCCTTTTGGAAAGCCACAAAGTCAGTCACTTCGTGTTTTGTCACAATTCTCCACTCAGCTTTCTTATGCAATGGCACTGCTTTTTGTAAGCCTAATGTTATATGCCCCATGGTGTATCTTGGGTTAATTTCTACACATGGATGAATAAACCTTTCTCCATTAGCCCCCTTAAACACCAATGCGTCGATTCCAAAATGGCCTTCTAACCGTTTTTCATCTTTTAATTTAGTTTTTATCAGTGTTATAATCTTCATAATACTTTCCCACTCAAGATCTGAAAAATAACTACGAAAAGTATTTAAACCCGACCCATAATATTGTCCAGTCAACCCCGCCAAGAAAGATGACCCTCCCAAAAATTCAATTGTATTATTATGCTTTTTGAATAACAAAGAAAAATCAAATTCCTTTTCTAGTAAAGGCTCCACCAAAACACTATTTTGTTGATTAAGAGCACTTTCAATCCATTTCTGAACACTTGGAGTTATTTCATTTCTTTTGAGTACTAATATCCCTCTTCCAGAAGAACTATAAGGAAGTTTCATTATTACACCGAACGAATTCTTAATAAACATACCCTCTATTTCGTTGACAACTTCTTGATAATCAAGACAAAACTTACCAATCTTATCACTAGAAATAGAATTATTCACCTCGTTATCAATGATATAGGTCAAAATATTGTATCCAAATTGCCTATGGAAAATATCTTTAAGTTGTCGATCCCATTCGTAGAATTGCTGGTATTTTGGAGGTAAAAAATGAAAATCTGAAACTAAACTAGGTGATTTACCCCATGACTTCACTGCATTAAAAGCAATTTTACTCTCTTTTACCTCTTTAGAGGTTACAAATTTAAAATCAATCCCCACAACACTATGCAATAATTCCTTCCAAGCCTTATTTACCACTTGCTTTTCGATCAAAACACTATCACCATCACCTACTAACCATGCTAACAATACAGAAAGGTCATTTTGCACTTTTTTTATCATCTTAGGTGGGGTATAATGTTGCTGTTCTTTAAGTATAGACAGCTCACAATGAGGGTTAAACAGCCATAAATCACCTTTTATCTTCATACATTTAAGGGATATAAATACAAATAATCAAACAAGATGGTTTGTTAATCTCTCTACTCAAAGTTAAAATAATCAAATTATTTATTGGTATTGTTAAATGTTATTATGATCTTGTAAAAAAATTAATAAGCCAATTTTTCTGTTTAGACTTTTTAAAACTCATCATAATTGATATGCTTAGGTTTTTATTCTCATGCATAGCTACGCTTTATGCAGTCAATTTACTAGCAGGCATAAATGAACACAAACTCACTTTAGAGGAATCAAAACCTTATGTGAATGCTGCTTCAAAAGCTTACTTTTATATTGATCCGACAAACACTATGGACTTTTCTCAAATTTCAAGTCCAACCTTTTCAAAGTTTACAGAATGGGACAATAGTTCTTATGTCAGTTTTGAATACGGTCAATCTACCTATTGGGTAAGAGTTGATATTGAGAATGAAAAGAAAACAATGAAGCCCGACTGGCTCTTGGAGGTAAACTATGCACCTCTGGATTTTGTGGACTACTATGTGGTAAAAGATGGAAAATTGATTGATCATGTGGCAACAGGAGATCATGTAAGTTTCAACCACCGACCAATTCAACATCACAACTATGTATTTCCATTGCAAGTGGAAGGAGAAGGTGTGACAAGTATGTATCTAAAAGTAAAAACGGATGGTTCTGTTAAAATTCCAATGCGATTGTACCGCCCTTGGAAGTTTGCGGAGATTAATTCTAAATATGAAGTTGGTTTCGGTTTATTTTTCGGAATCTTATTAATGATGGCTGTTTTAGGTCTTATCACCTACCTTCCAACGAAAGATATCAGTTACTTGATTTTTCCGATTCCAATTATTGCCAAAATTTTATTTACGTTTTCATTATCAGGGCATACTTTCCAATTCCTATTCCCTAACAATATTTACTTGGCCAATAAAATTACGCCTTTATCTATTGGTATTTGGATGGTGGGTGTCTCGTGTTTTAACTTATACTTTTTAAGGCTCAAAAGGCTCTCACCGATTGCACATAAACTCAACTACGGAGGTTTAGGTATTGGTGTTATCGCTATTTTTGGAGCAATATTTTTACCCTATTACACGGCTATTCAAATTGTAACGGGAACTTCGATTCCATTTACGATGCTTTCTCTAGGCGTTGGTATTACCTCTTATGTAAAAGGCAATCGATTTGCAAGCTATTACATTGCCTCATTTAGTATTTATCTTACTGCACTTTTACTATTTGTCGGTAGAATGAAAGGTGTAATTCCTGACAACCTTCTTACTTCAAGGATTTTGGAATATGGAGATGTAATTATGGTCACCCTATTATTTACAGCTTTGAGTAAAAAATATGCCATTTACCGAGAAGAAAAGAATATTGCAATTAAGCAGATGCTTCAAATGGAATCGGATGCCAAAGCAACATTAGAAGTAAAAGTCACTGAAAGAACTTTGGAGCTTCAAAATGCTACAGCTGAACTTGAGGAACAAAAAGAAGAATTAGAAACACAAGCCACTCAGCTTGTTTCGAAGAATGAGGAAATCATGGCACAATCAGAGACACTACAATCACTGAATAACGCCATGAATGAAAAGAATGATGAGCTAGAGCAACAAAACGAAGAAATTGCAGCCCAAAGAGATATGGTAGAACAGAAGAATATTCAAATAGAAAGAACTACCAAAAACCTCAGAGATAGTATCAATTATGCAAAGCGTATTCAAAATGCTATTTTACCTGCTGATGAAACTCTAAGTAAGGTTTGGGAGGAGTATTTCTTAATGTATAAGCCAAAAGATGTTGTATCTGGAGACTTCTACTGGACCTATGAGAATGAAGCCGAAAATAAGTCAATTCTTATCGTTGCAGACTGCACTGGTCATGGTGTTCCTGGTGCTATGATGTCAATGATTGGTGATGGATTCCTACAACAGATTGTAAAATTGAGAGGCATCACTTCTCCTGCTCGTATTCTATTAGAGATGAATGCCAGCCTTCACAATATGTTACAAATCGATGAAAGCACTAGTATTAGAGATGGTATGGATATGGGTGTGATCGTTTGGGATAAGGCCAATCAGAAAGTACACTTTGCAGGAGCACATACGCCTTTAGTCTTTGTACAGAATAATACTATTTATAATATAAAAGGAGAACGTTTGAGTCTGGGTTCTTGCAATAAAAAATTAAACATCAAAGAGCACATCATTTCTTTAAAAACAACAACTTCATTTTACCTTTTCTCTGATGGATATCAAGATCAATTTGGAGGAGAAAATGATCGTAAAATCTCCAGCAAAAGATTAAGAGAGCTAATTCTTATGGTCGCTTCGAAACCTATGGACCAACAAAAGATCGCTTTAGAAAACTTTTATGAATCATGGGTAAATGCAAATAAAAATTCTACAGGAAAACAAATTGACGATATATTACTTATGGGAGTTAAAATAAAACCATAAAATATTGTATAAATATCTTAAAGAAGCACCCTTTTGTGACTGTTACTTTTTAACATTTGCAAAAGGGTGATTTTTATCGCTGTAATTCTATGAGATAGTTGTGATATTAGTTCAACGAAAAATTTTATATCATTTACTACGCATTAAAAGTGAAAATTCTCATACTTAACTCTGGTAGTTCTTCTATCAAGTTCCAACTTATCGAAATGCCTTCAGAAAAGGTCATCGGAAAAGGATTGATAGAAAAGATTGGCTTACCAGACGCTTCAATTACAGTCAAGAACAGCGAGGGACGTAAAGAAATAATCCGATTAACAATACCAGACCACTCTAAAGGAATCGAATTTTTATTAAGCATCATTACAGATGAAAAGCTTAATATTCTTTCTTCACTAGAAGAATTATCAGCGGTAGGACATAGAATTGTACACGGTGGTTCTACGTTCTCAAAAAGTGTTTTGATCAATGATGACGTAATGCACGGCATCACTTCGTGTATTGATTTAGCACCACTGCACAACCCTGCCAATATCAAAGGTGTGGAAGCCATTGAAAGAGCTATTGGTAAGATCCCACAAGTTGCAGTGTTTGATACAGCATTCCACCACACTATTCCTGAACAAAGAGCCGTATATGCTTTACCGATCAGCTTCTTTAAGAAGTATGGTTTGAGAAAGTACGGTTTCCATGGTACGAGTCATCAGTATGTTTCTGACCGTGCTAAAGAATTGTATGGTGAAGACAGAACTTCTAAAATGATTACATGTCATTTGGGTAACGGAAGTTCACTTGCAGCTATTGAAGATGGCAAATCAATCGAAACTTCTATGGGCTTCTCTCCTACGGATGGCTTGATGATGGGTACGCGTTGCGGATCTATTGATCCAGGTGTTATTCCTTTCATTGCAGATCACGAACACCTTGATGTAAAAGGTATTTCGAATCTTATCAATAAAGAATCAGGTCTATACGGTGTTTCTGGTGTTTCTTCTGATTACAGAGATGTATCTATCGCTGCAAGTAAAGGAAACGAAGATGCTGACCTTGCCTTAAGAATGTTCCATTACGATGTAAAAAAATATATCGGTACTTATATGGCTACATTAGGAGGTTTAGAAACTATCATCTTTACTGGTGGTATTGGTGAAAATGCCATCAACGCAAGAAAAGAAATCCTTAAAGGATTAGAAGGACTTGGTATCAAGCTAGACCATAGTAAGAACGAAGCAATAATGGGTGAAGAAGCTGTAATTTCAGCGGAAGACTCAAAAGTTAGAGTTGCTGTAATTCCTACGAATGAAGAAGTGATGATCGCAAGAGATACCTTCAACTTAGTAAAGTAAACATTCCACTCACATCTATATTAGGCTTTGTACTTTTCATTAAGTATAAAGCCTTTTTTATTTACCAATTCTGATACTCTATAAGCTCATGTTTTTGGGCATAGAAAAAGCTACCCTCATTGCTGAAGGTAGCTCTTATATCATTGACTACTATTGTAGTATTTTTGACTAGCTGTTGGCTGCTGCTGCCTTGTCAATCCATCCTTGAACCGCGTCTTTCGAAGGGTTAGGGATTTGCTTCAATTTCAATTTCTTCTTCATACCGATGAAGTCATTCATCAATTTACCTACTGCTTTATCAGCAAGATCAGAAATCATATAGAAACCTAATTTGTGCATCACGTTGATTAAATCTTTCTCAACACCGATTGCTGCCCACTCTTGCTCCGAAGAAGCTACAGGCCATTTTTCAGGACGCATTTGAGGGAAGAATAAAACTTCTTGGATAGAAGCATTGTCCGTCAACATCATTACTAAACGGTCGATACCGATACCTAAACCTGATGTTGGAGGCATACCATACTCTAATGCTCTTAAGAAGTCTTGGTCGATGAACATTGCTTCATCATCACCCGCTTCCATTAATTTCATTTGCTCCTCAAAACGCTCTCTTTGATCAACTGGGTCATTCAACTCAGAGTAAGCATTGGCTACCTCTTTACCGTTCACCATCAATTCAAAACGCTCTGTTAATTCAGGATTATCTCTATGACGCTTACATAAAGGAGACATCTCAACAGGATAGTCAGTAATGAATGTTGGTTGGATATAGTTACCCTCACATTTCTCACCGAAGATCTCATCGATTAATTTACCTTTACCCATTGTCTCGTCATGCTCAATACCTAACTCGTCACAGAATACACGTAATTCTTCAACAGATTTACCGTTGATGTCTTTACCTGTATGTTCCATGATTGCCTCTGCCATTGTTACACGACGGTAAGGTGCTTTGAAAGAAATATCATTATTGCCAACCTTCGCATCAGTTGTACCATTTGCAGCGATAGCAACGTGCTCTAAACATTGTTCCGTGAATTCCATCATCCAGTTGTAATCTTTGTAAGCTACATAGATTTCAACGGCTGTAAACTCAGGGTTGTGCGTTCTGTCCATACCTTCATTTCTGAAGTTACGAGAGAACTCATATACTCCATCAAAACCACCTACGATTAATCTCTTTAAGTATAATTCGTTGGCAATTCTTAAGTATAAAGGAGTATCTAAAGCATTGTGGTGAGTAATGAACGGGCTAGCTGCCGCACCACCAGGAATACCTTGTAATACTGGAGTATCAACTTCTAAATGTCCATGATCATTAAAGAAGTTACGCATAGCGTTGATGATTTTCGTTCTTTTAACGAAAGTCTCTTTTACTTCTTTATTGACTACTAAATCCACATAACGTTGACGGTATCTTAATTCAGGGTCAGAAAATGCGTCGTGCATTGTTTCATTACCATCCTCGTCTTTTGTTACCTTAACGGCAGGAAGTGGTTTTAAGGCTTTAGATAAAACTTTTAGTGTTTTGGCATGAACAGTAGTTTCACCTACTTCTGTTTTGAAAACAAAACCTTCAATACCGATAAAGTCACCTCTATCTAAAAGCTTCTTAAAAACCGTGTTATATAATGTCTTATCCTCTCCAGGACAGATTTCATCTCTATTTACATAAACTTGGATACGACCTGAGGCATCTTGTAATTCTACAAAAGCTGCCTTACCCATCGCACGAACACTCATAATACGACCAGCAATAGACACTGTTCCATAATCATTAGGACGACGATCGAAATTCTTATGAATATGTGCTGCTGAAACGTTTACATCAAATTTTTCCGCTGGATATGGATCGACGCCCAAGTCCATTAGCTGTTGTCTTTTTTCTCGACGGAGTACTTCTTGTTCGCTAAGAATTTGCATTTTGATTGTTTTTTGCTCAACGTCAGAAATGCATAACCGAAAACCCCTTCGGTTACTATACATTACTGCACAATTTCAAAAGGCGAAAATAATAGAATTTATTGGAACTAGGAGGATTGATTTTGAAAAAAACAGGGAATCATTTAAAATTTAAATCTATTTTCAATTAAATGACAAAATTTGTTTGCTTTTAGTCTATTTGAAGAGCATTTCGTAATACTTAAACAGCAGTTCTTGGCTTCGTTCTCTTTTTGTATTGATGAGGTGTTTCTCCCGTTTCTTTTTTAAAAATATAGTTAAAAGTTGATTTAGAGTTAAAGCCACAATCATAAGCAACAGCTAATAAAGTGAGATCTTGATTTTCGATTTGATGTACTCTTTTCTTGAATTCTTCTACCCTATAGATATTAATAAAGTGATAAAATGATTTTTTAAAACCTTGATTAAGGATAATGGAAACCTTTTTCGTGGAAAAGCCCACTTTCGTAGATAATTTTTCTAAGGTCAACTCATGATCTAAATACAACTCTTCTACCTCCATCACTTTTTGTAGGTATTCCATATCACTCTGTAGTCTATTCGACTTGATAATCGTTATTTTTTCAGGTTCTTCAATCTTCACTTCTTTTGTGAAATGCGTAATTCTCTCATAAAAACCTTTTAACCCTAACCAATAAATCACAAACGCCAAATAGAGAAATAAAATGTAATAATCTGAATAAGGTCTTTCGTAATTAAAGAAAATAAGATCCACTAAAGACAAAACAGCAAATAAGATCCACCCTACAGACCATCCATAGATAATTTTTTTCATCCATATTCTGTTTTGCACATCAGCATCCGAAATCTCTTCTTCTTCATCAATCGTTCTAAAAGTCATAAAAGCATACACACTCATAGAGAAAACACCAACTATCACTTCTAATTTACCATAGCCGTTGAGAACCTCAAAAACGCCCACTTTAAAGTAAAATTGATCAATCATATTGAATACCCTTCCAATAAAGAAAATAAAAGAGGGCAATAAGTGTTTTAAAGAATTAAAATCGAAAACATAGTTTAATGTACAAATAGACCTTGTGTATAAATACAACAGTGGTCCTATCATCAATAAGTAGGTCAACGGAACACTTTCTAATAAAGGATGTTGTTTTAATACTTGCATATCAGACAATACATGACGACCCATAGTCAATGCAATACAAGCAATTAACGCTGATAACAAATAGTTTGAACTTTTACGACCTCTATGAAAAAAAAGTATTACAAGCGAAAATATCACCCCTTGAACAGCACCTACAATGCTCAAGAAGTTATAGATGTTGAAATTCATGTTATGAAATAAAAGTTAGTCTCAAGCACAATGTAATAGAAATATTTGAATTTATTTACATTTTATTCAATTTGAAACAGATTGTAACTAATCCTCATTTTTTGTAACACTTAAGGAGGACTAAAACCTACCTGCTTTACACTTTATAGATGAATACATTCATCATTTTAAGTGAATAGTTTATTACATTATCCACTCAATTTCCAATTACTTTCAAACAATATTCCTACAGTTTTCTATATTCTAATTTTTATTGATCACTTGGGTTAAAAATTGAGGTTCTTTATTATTCTTTATTTAAGAGCAAATTTTCTCTATATCACTTTTTAAAACAGGTAGTAATTCAACTTCAAACCACTCGTTTTTTCTTAACCAAATATTGTTTCTTGGAGAAGGGTGAGGCATCACAAAATATTTTGGGTAATATTCCTTCCAATTTTTGACTGTAGAAGTTAAGTTGGGTTTTCTGAGTTCGCCAAGAAAGTGTTTTTGTGCATACTGTCCTATTAAGAGGGTGAACTCTACATTTTTGAGCTCTTTCATGATTTTTGGCAACCACTTCTGAGCACATATCGGTCGTGGTGGTAAATCACCTGATTTTCCTTTACCAGGAAAACAGAAGTCCATGGGGACAATTGCTACTTTATCTTTATTGTAAAAATCTTCTTCTGAAATACCCATCCATTCTCTTAGTCTTCTACCACTAGCATCATTCCAAGGAATTCCTGATTCTATTGCTTTTACTCCGGGAGCTTGGCCTACAATCAGAATTCTAGATTGTGATGAAAAATTTAGAAGTGGTTTTGAGTTGGGAGGGTCACATCCTTTACAAATATCTGAGTTGATGATTTCATTTAATAATAGTTCAGCTGAGTCCATTTTATTTTTTGGGTTGTTTTGAATTCAAATTAGTTTAAACCTCAACGAAGAAGATAAATCAGTACTTATTTCTATTTAATAAGTACTCCTTTTGAAACTTTTTTATCAGTTTTGAGAAAAGTTCACTTTTGGAGCTAATACATTCTATGTTGCCGAATATAGATGATCCAATTGGGATAAAATATTCTACTTGAGAGCCTGCTTTTATCAGCATCGCATCAAAGTAATGCCGTTCAAAATTTGACGAACAGATTTCATAAATAACATGGTTCTCTTTTAAAGAATCAATAGTATCAAAAATACAATTCACTGTACTAGTAAAAACAACTTGTTCTTCTTCTATTTTAACTTCAAAAAAACATTGTTCACCTTGTGAGTAAAGGGTATAAGATTTCCGACCCATTCCATTAATAGTTAATAGTGTCATCATAAACTTATGATTCAAATCGACTTTATTTAAATCTAAATACTGTAAAGAAAAGTCATTCATTTCTTCTTCTATGATTGTACAACTTTGTGCATTTGAAACTGAAATAGTTCCATATAACACAACTATATAAACAATTAGTATGGAGTTCCATTTTATGATTACTTTTTTCATTACAATAGTTCTTTTATAACTCAATAACTTTATCTCAAAACAATAACATTTATATGGCTTAGCCCTTAAGGTAAATATAACATCACAAAATAATTACCTCTTTACCTTTTACTTCTTCAGCCGTCCATTTTGTTTCTTTTTTTATTCTTATCACAATTTCAAAGATGTTATCTGAGAAAAGCACGTTTATTTTATCAAAGGATACTATTTCACCAAGAATTTGACTTTCAAAGACAATACTTCTTCCATTTATTATTTCACCTGTTGTTTGCTCGCATACAAAGATTAAATTATCAGTGTTACTTAAATCTCTAAACACGCCAGTAAGTTTTAATCTATTACCCATCTTATTTTTTTAAAGAACATTAGTTCATATTGATACTATTCTTGTTTCTGTTCAAGAAATCATGGATATATTTTATTGTAATAAGTTTCAAACTTATACAAGTCTAAAATTCGTAATGACGCCTTTCGGCTTGACATCACGAACAGTTCTATTGAGACAATTAGATAGATCTATTGTTGACTAATAATATGAATTAATTCCTCACATAAACGACCTTTCTCTTCCTCAAAACCTTTAACAGATACCTACACAATCTGCCTAAAATCATATCACCGCCAATATAAATAAACATGGCTCCTATGGGTGGGTTGACAGTTTGGAAGATCCACTGTTTTTGATCCCATTTCCATACTCCATAATACGTTCCGATTATTTCCAAATATAACACCAATGCACTCATCACAAGGTAGAAAGGCATGTAATTTCTTCGCCAAAGGGCCCAGAAGAATAATGCTCCTAGAGCTAAACTTAACGTGTCTTTGAAGTATAGAATTACTATTGCGAAAAGTAAAGTATAAAAACCCATCATCCATTTTTTGAATTGAAGAGCGTTGGAAAGAATAGAGCTTTTCTGGGTGATGTTCCATCCCAATGCAAATATCACTGCATGACCAAAGGGCACATACATCGGAATTTGTCCACCTCTATAATCATACATATCCATCCATACACAGCACAACATTTCACCTAACCATGACAAAGGCACCATGACCGTCATTAAAAATCGAATACGTAATGACGACAAGAAGAATATGATGACAAATATGCTTAAAACAGATACTGTGGAGATTATTTTTCCATCGAAGAAATTTTCATCAAAGTAAGGGGAATCAAAAAATAAAATGGGAATCCATAAAAATGCAATCCCAACAAAATAATAGAAAGATTTACTGTAATTGTTAGTGTTCATAGTAAAGCGTTTGTTTCGCATCGATTGTGTCAATGCTTAATTTCCCAAAATTACAGCTTTTGACTTCTAAGCCTAGATTTTTTGCTTCGTTTTTCATCAATTGAAAAATGAAGAAGTAGTAAGCTTGAAAGTAGATCCTATAAATGCTTACAGAAATGCAAATTAAAAGTTGATGATAATTTAGTTTACAATGTAATTAAAATAGTTTTAGAAAAATATACAGAAAAGGCTGATAGCTCACCAATATCAACACCTATAAAAGTAATCCATATCAGTGGACTATCAGTACCTCAAACCTAAGCCAAAACCTTTTCCTACTCTGCTATGAATTTATTTTAAAGTCACTATTTTTTCTTCATTTATCTCCAATTCTATCTTTTCAAAATCAGCATAATTGTTCCAGCCCATTGCTTTATTTTTTTCTGAGTCAATAAAGACTGTACATGTTGCCTTATAATTCGTTGGATTCTTCACTCGAATACTAACTCCTGCATTATCCAATTTTACAATTGATGCTTCTAGATTATCAAAAACAGTGATGGATGATTCTTTTGTATCAACATAAATACTTGGTACTTGAACCGTTATTTGCATTAGAGCCACCTCCACCCATGGTGATGTATCGTAAAGGTTGCCACCAACTAGGTTTTCACCTTCCCAATTACTAATATTTACACGCTCACAAACATAGCCTGGCTTAAAATGTGGTGCCAACAGTTTTTCTTCGGTAGAGACATACTGCATGGAATTGTAAGTTATATCTTTTAATAATTCAAGATACAATAGATTACTCGTTGCTCTATATAGTTTAAGTAAAGCATCCCCTGAGTAGTTACATATCGCTGGAGCACCGTGCTTATTTTGTGCATTGGCCCAAACTGCTCCTGTTGATTTCGCTTTAATTTTTCCCATTGGGCTATTTTTAGGAAATGGAAAATCATAAGAGGTGGTATAGGTTGCAAAATAAGCCGCAGCATGTTCACCCATCATTGTATATTTTTTATTTCCTGTTAAATCATACAATGCCATATAACCTTCCAATAAAGCAAAAGCTGACTCTGAATCAGGACATTGCATCGCCTCTCCTGGACCACCTGTGGTATAACCGTTTTTCAGATCACGATTGTAATAGAATTCGGCAGCCTCTTCTGCTATTTTAAGGTATTTGTTTTCTTTAAAATATTCTGATGCCAAGGCAAGTGCTGAAATACTTGATGCTCCAGAGGTTGAACCATAAACGACCAATGTACCTGTTTTGGGATCGAAATATTGACCAAACTGACCGTGCTGCTCCCATAGATTTACCAATCCGTCTGCTAGCTTTTGTGCTTTGGCCTCAAACTCAGCAACCTTATTTTGATACATCTTATTATTTTTCAACAACATTAACTCCTGAAGCAAAAAGTAAAGTGCATCACCATTTTTTCGAGTCAAGCCTATGAATGGTTCCTTAAACGGATTTCGGTAATCATCACTATACAACTTTCCATCTTTATACATGCCATACATTAGACCCGATTCGCCTTGCATATTATTCAAGATGTTGTCCATAGTAAGAATAGAACGCTCCTTACTTAATTCGTTTCCAGCAGTAAGTAAAGTTTGCTGTTCCATTAAACCTCCTATCCAACCGAGTTGGACACCACTATACCATTTGCCATGTTCATGGTTGCCTGACTGAATATAACATTGCATCTTGTTATTCCATCGCTCACTATTATGAAGCTTTTCCTGGATTTCAAACATTTTACTAAATGGCACTGAAGGAACGAATTCATTCGTTGCTACCATTGATTTCCTCACCTTGAAATAGTTCGTCAGTAAATCAATTGGTGCATTAGAATTAAACTCAAACATTCGAAAATTGATCTCAAAAGCATCCGATTGTTGATCGTTGTAAACATCGGGTTGTCCATTTGATGACAGAATGATGGAGCCTACTGTGCGATCCTCACTTTCTTTAATTTCGATATTAAAATTTCGACTTGGCTTTATCAATAGCAAGAAGCTTTTCTGAAGTTCAGGACTGTAAAACCCAATTGCAGGTGTACTGGCATCATTGAGTTTTCGAATTAGTTTTGAGGGACCTTCATCACTATTTAAATGCGGGACATAATGAGCAATCCTTGGTGCAATATCATGGTAACGGTCGGCTTCATCCACTACCACAGTTGGCCAATTCATCTGCACTACCTTAAATCGATTACCATTATACACAGAAGCGGGAATGAACACATAGTTTTCTTTACTCCATTTGTCAAAACGAAGTTCTATTCCTTTTTCTAATTGTGAATTAATTTTACGGTCTGGAAAAATGCGTACCTCTGCATCGATCGCCTTATCATTCCCTTCTACCTTTTTGTAATTAATATCGCATTGCCATTTTATATTGTTGGAATTAAATTCGTCTTTGCCTTCTTCTATCTTGAAATAAGAAACATTGGATAAAGTATCAGTTCGGACAAAAGGCTGAAGCTTACCATATACATCAGTTAGCACCTCTGGTTTATTAATACTATTTTTTGTTCCACAAGAGTAGAGTAAAAACAAAAAAGCACTTAACACATGGAAAGTTAGCTGCTTATTTCTATTGTAAAAACCAAGTAATAAATATGTTTTCAATTTCATTTCCTCAAAAGTTTTGTTTGCACTAATGAACACCTATTTGAATCTAAAAAAGCTGGTAGGATATCAATGTATTCAACTATTCTATCTTCCAGTACTTGTATCAAAAAATCTACTTTCAATCATTGACAATAGACGTTCATTTCGATGAATCAAAACTATAGTATGTGATAAAAACATGATTTACCTATTCTTTCAAATCCTTGGAATTTTATGACATAAGGGCTAATAATGAATAATTTGAAAGAATAGGCTAATTCCGAAAATAGCCATTTAAAAAAATAGGCATAAAAAAATGGAGTCATCCCTTTATTATTGTAGTCATAAAATTAGGGATGACTCCTGTTTTAATTATTCTATATTCAGATTGTAAAACTTATTCTTTATTTGAAGAAAAATTACATTTTGATTTTCAGGGGGGATTAAAACTTCCCATTATCATTTTTCCATTCTGATTTTGGTGGGATAGGTTGTATCACATCCCAATGTTCCACTATTTGTCCGTTTTCTAATCGGAATAAATCATAATAAGCTACATGGGCACCTGGTGCTTTGCCAAATTTACCTTCGCTCATCGTCAATACGAAATTGCCTTCTGCTAATACTTTATGTACTTTATCATAAACCATCACCATATCATTTTCAGCAAAGTATTTTAAAGCTGCACCTAAACCATCCAATCCGTCAGCTACGGCTGAGTTGTGTTGGATGTACTTTTTAGGATTGACAAGTGTCGTCAAATTGTCCATTTTCCCATTCAACAAAACTTCATCAACAAATTGCTTGACCACCTTTTTATTAGCTTTTGTTTTATCCTTGTCTGTGATTTCAGTGGCTCCATCAAATTGAGTTCTACCACTTGGATTTGGTGGAGTTACTTCTGTCAAGTTATCCCAATGTTCAACTATTTTTCCATTTTCAAATCGAAAAACATCAAAAGCAGCTTTTGGTCCGAAAAAATCATACTCGGTGTGTGTAAATACATAATCACCATCCTGAAATACCCGTACAACATTGGCCTTAAAACCACCTTCTGGTGCATTTTTCATTACCGCTCCAAAACCTGCCAAACCATCACCAACATCTAAATTGTGCTGAATGTATTTTTCAGGATTGATGTAGGAAATTGGCGTTTGGTCGCCCGTGTTAAAGCTATTCAGTAGGGCTACAGTTTTATCTTTATTTGATAGATCCATATTTAAAAATTTGTAGCGTCCCATGTCTATAGATTTCTGGTCCATTCTTGACATAAAATCTTTTGAAATTGGAGCTTCCATGAAGGGTTGTAAGGAAGCATCTGATAGTGCTTTATTTTCCCAATAAACAGCAACGACTTGTTCTCCTGCTTCATTCACACCTATCAATCGTTGTAAGAAACCTTTCTGTTTTCCAGTAAAATCAGTTTCTACTTTTTGATTAATAAACTGGAATTGAGCAATATCCGTCCCTTTTTTTACATCAAAGGACATAATTTCAACAAATTGGCTATTTTCCGCATTGAAAGATTTATCCATAGCATATCTTGACATTTTCATTGTCGGTGCGTCGATCATTTGGGCATAATTGGCTACAGTGGCATCCCCCATGAATTTACTCATGGATGCATCGGCATCAGCTACACTTTTCCAATACACTACTACAACATAATCTCCTTTCTCATCCACACCACTCTGACGGGTAATAAATCCTTTTTGCTTACTTGTAAAGTCGCTTTCCACCTTTGCATCAAGTGTCGCAAAAGTAGTGGGGCTAGCATCATATTTGATGTTGAAAGTTGTAACTTCCATTATCGTTTTACCTTTCATTGAATTTGAATTTGTAGCAGTTGCACAACTGGAAATATACAGAGACGTTACTAGCAGAAAGAATGATTTTAAAGTGATTTGCATACCATTTAATTTAAAGTGATTGTAAATTTCTGGTCTGGATTAAAGTCATAACCTTCGCTTATCTCCACTACCAATACTTTTTCAGAATCTATTCTGAGCCTTACATTAGGGTTGCTTGAGGTAAAGCCTTTCACATTTTGAGCATTTTCAAAAGTAAGATAATATCGGTCAAATGTACCCGCTTCAATAATTCTCCAGAACCCAGAAAAAGTAGGATCATCTTCTGGAGCAATGACATCGAAGGTGATTGTGGTCTCGCTGATATTAATATCGTACAAACCGATATACGCGGGGAATTCAACAGAGGAAGAAAGGGTTGCGTCGGCAGCAAAATCTCCTGCATTCATGCCTGAAATTACTGCAAAATCCATCTCGTCATCATATCCAAATGCTGGAGATTGAAACGTGTTGTTTACATTTACTTCTGAACCCAAAGTGACAGGTGATACAGTCACATCATCATCGTCATCACAAGAAGTTAAGGTAGCCAACGAAAAAATGGCACCTAAAAACAAGAAATTTAGTTTTAAGAGTCGCATTGAAATAGAGTTTATATAAAAATTGAAACAGAGTCTTCGGTAAAAATCATGAAACAAAGTTACGGGAAAGAAAAACGATATTGATGATCATAATAATCCTAAAAACTGTCAAAATGGGAAAGTTGTCAATAAAGTTTAATGTGCTTGGCGAAAAATCTTTGGTGAGCTATTGGTAAATTTTTTAAAATACTTAAAGAAATTCGTGGCATCGCTAAACCCTGACATGTAAGCGATTTCTTTGATGGAATGATCGGTACTAATGAGTAATCTTTTTATCTGCATGATGCTTCTTTCATCTATAAAAGATTTGGCAGAGACATTCACCACCTCATTCACAATGTTATTGAGTGTTTTAGTGGAAACGCCCAACTTTTCTGAAAAATACTGGACTTTTTTACTTTTGAAACAATCTTCTTCTACCAATTTATGAAAAGCCAGGAATTGGGACATATATTTTTTTCTTTCAACGAAATCCCCTGCTTTATCTTTGATACGAAATAATTTTATAATCAGAACGTGCAAAACACTTCTTGTTATTCCAATCGAAAAAACATCCTTAGCATTATATTCCAATTCCAACTGCTTTACCAAAACCATAAAATCGGAAAACTCATTCTTATTGTTAAATTCTATTTTAGGAAAACTAAGCGATTCGTTGAACAGTTGAAATGCTTTTAAGGCTTCCATTTTGTTCAAATGTCCAATGATAAATTCTTCGGTAAAAATGAGTAAATATCCTTTAACATTAGTACTTCTAAAAAATTTTTGGATTTGATCTTTTCGCACCAAAATCACTGTCCCTTCCTTATAATTATAATCAGTAAAATCAATGGTATGGTAGCCCTCCCCTTCATAGACAAAAAGAATGACATAGAATTTCACAAGGTGATTCTTACAAACATCATGGTCTAAATCCCTCTGTAAAAGTTCTTCAATTTTGAGAATATCAAAATAAGAATTGGGGTTTTCTTGGTTATCGAAGATTACCTTAGGTAATTTTTTTATCCTTTTTTTTGCTTGTAGAGAACAGTTTCGCATACGCTCAGTTTGGGATAGATAGATAAATACATTATTATCTCTAAAACAAAGCTTATATTAAAGTAGTTCAGCTTAATACAGTAAGTACATTGTAAACTAAATTATCGTTTACTTTCAATCAATATTTCTGCTAGCTTTCTAAGGTCTACTTTCAAGCTTCCTTCTTCTTCATTTTTCCATTGATGAAAAACGAAGCAAAAAATCTAGGCTTAGAAGTCAAAAGCTAAATTTCATTTTCCTCGCCTCAATGATTTTAAACTCGCTAAAGCTCAAATTGGAAAATCATTTTTAACGGCTCAATTCATGAAATTCTTAACGCATTCCCTTCAAGGCCGGGGAGAATACTACCAAACTAAAATGGTAAAAAGTGCAATGGCGCGAATGTTAAGCGTCAGCGTCATTCGTGTCCTTCAGATCATCAGAAATCTCCTGATTTCTAAAGACCATGAATATTCGAAAACTTAGTTTACAAAGTAAAACTATCCTTTCAGTTTTAAATTCGTAATTAATGCTTGTGCTTTTAGGTTAAAAAATGATAGGGAAAACGATCTATAAGAAAGTTCTCAACGAAAAAAGACCTCCCGAGTAATCGAAAAGTCCTTCCTAATTTCCATACAGCTGAGTGCATGAAAAATTCACCATCTTTGTTTAACTAAGGTTTTGGATCTGAAGACCAAACTAAGCCCTAATTTTTAGCTTACGTATTTTCATTTAAAAGTTTGTGTTCTACTCCAACCCTCTTATCTGAATATATAATTAAATCTCCTGTCAAACTTATTAATTCATTTTCTATTAAGAATCCTGCGTTACTAATATATATTCTTTCACCATTTTGAAAAGTGATTTTGATAGAACTTACTACATCGACTTTGTTACTTGATTTGACATCACATTTGTAGTAAAAATCATGAACTAGATCGTAAGCAAGAATTATTTTATTCGATATTCTTGACCAAGATGATTTTTGGGTAGTCAAGCACCTATGTGAGTGATGTAGTGATTGATTCTGAATTGAACGAAGCCATAGATTAGAATTATTGTCATCAACAGTAATTTCAAAGATTTGGTAGTTGTCGAATTCTAAAAGTACTGCTCCTTGGGATAGATAGTGAAACCTAAAATCATCCAAGTAGTCGCCAGAACTTCCATATTCATCAATGTAGTATACATGAAGTAATCTTCTGTTTAGAAGAATATCCCATATATTTTCATTTTTAACTATATGTCCATCAATAGGTTTCATTGTGTGTTTTTATCTGTAAGCTAACTTGAATACTAAACTCGTGAGCGGTTGTGCAACCATGATTGGAATTTAGTTGATGTTGAACAAAAACTCCGATATCTAAATCCCTCAATTTCTACACTTTACATCTCATTAAATTCAATACCACCTTAAATTTAGTAAGATAAAAATAAGAACTATACGAAACAGAGCATTTAATGTTCCTGGTTTCAACGAGATGTACAATGAGGTATACCTTTAAGTGGAAAGTCAGAGTCTACTTTTGATGATTGCATCAAGTATATTGCTAAAATTGCTTTACATTTTAACAAAACTCCTCTTGAACTTCCCGATGATGAAATTAATGATTATCTGCTTAAGCTCAAAGAAAAAAGACTTCCAGAGTAATCGAAAAGTCCTTCCTAATTTCCATACAACTGAGTGCATGAAAAATTCACCGCCTTTGTTCAACTAAGGCATTTTTTTTGTGCGCAGTTTTTATTCCGTCAATTTCTTCCAAAAGACAATTTTGTCATCTCCTTTTTCATAAAACTCTGGGATTACTGCTTGTTTTGTATAGTCACATTTAATGTAAAATTCCCGTGTCAACTTAAACTCTGGTTTCCCTGATGTTTCTACTATTAAAATTCGGTTGCCTTTTTCTTTCAACTCATTTTCGATGTATTCCATCATTTTCTTTCCAATTCCTTTGCCTTGTTGATTTTTATGAACTGCAATCGCATAAAGATTATAGGTTCCTTCGGTCAATCTTTCAGGTGCACAATAGCCAATCGAAATGGGCTTTCCTTGTTGGATTGTCGTAAACCAAATATCCGTTGATTTCTCGTTGCTCAAATAATCGCTTATCATATCATCGAGCAAGTAGGATGGGAACAATTCGCTCGAATCAAGTACTTTCTTTAATTCTGGAATGTCCTTTTTCTCCACTTTTCTAATTTGTTCGTTCATTTTCTTTGCTTTTGAGTATAAAAGTAGAATTAAGCAACTTACTATGATTGTAAGATTCTGCTATTGTAGGCTTTTGAAGGACTTACGCCCAAAACAGTTTTAAAGGAATTGGTAAAATGGGCTTGGTCAAAAAATCCACTCTGTATTGAAACGTCTGTCAAGTTAGTGTTCTTACTTAAATACAGATTTATTGCCTGACGTAATCTATTCCAAACAAGATATTTTTTTATTGAAATTCCGATATGTTCTTTGAAAAGGTGGGAAAGTCTGCTGTTTGATAGAAACACCTTTGAAGTCAACTCCGAAATTAAATCTTTGTATTCAAGTTCATTCTCCTCAATGAATTTGATGCTTTCCACAATTCGCTTGTCCGTTGGTGTTTTTAAGTCAATTGTTATTGCAAGGTTTTTTACTTCTGAAAACAGCTCATTTTTATTCACAATGTTAGTCTTTGAAAAAACACCGTTCTTAAACTTTATTCCCTTGTTTCCCAAAAAATCAGTTAATTTCAAATTATGACTCTCTATCATTAGCATTCTGATAGAACAGTCCTTTGAAAATACTTTATGTTCGATATTCGAGTCGATAATTGCAAAAACCAAATTCTTATTTATCTGCCCATTAGATTGTAGTGAAAAAGTTCCATTTGTTGCACTTATGATTTCGACAACAGGATGTGAATGACTTTCTGTATTCAATTCACCAAATTCAAAGCTATAAATCCCTTTCTTTATGTCAAAATCGTGAATTTCCATTGATAGATTTCGGTTATCTTAAAATGTGTATGACTTGGCTAAAAAGCATTTCGAAGAACTTACGTTCTGCTTACTAAATAGCTACAAGCTTTTTATTTTTTTTCAATCTGTAGCAAGCATGCTTAAATGCAATAAACTTAACGCTTTTTTAGCCTTTGTCTGCTATTTTTTTCACTTGAGTTTCCTATAAGTTCAAACTTCCCTTCTTCATCTATACCAAGCAGATTCTGTATCATTTTGGAAAACTCTACTCCCTTAAATTGATAAAGTTTAATGCTTTCAATATCATCTAATTGATAATAATTGTTTTCGTCATCTACATACAAGGCTGAATTGTAATCATCAATATTAGCAAAACAAATTAGTTGCTTATCTAATCCATAACTTGCTCCATTATTTATTCGTTCAACAGTTTCAGGAAATTTGATATTTCTTGGAGTCCAATAATCAGATTCATAAGTTGTGATTAACTCTAATCCTCCAAACTCGGAAAGAATATTCCAAGCATGTTTTAATTCAGGTTGTAAATTTTTTGTTTCAACAGCATTTTTCATTTTCCTACCATCGAACCAGCCTGCTTGTTCTAAAGTCCTATGATACTTGAAATTTTTCAATTCCTCTAAATCAATACATTTTCCCAATAATGGTGATTTGGTTGCATAAACACTATCTTTATCATTAAAATCTACGTTGATCAAGTCAAAAAAGCAATCAGAGCCTAATCTAGATTCTAGCTCTGAGTTATTATATACCCAGGATTCAAATTCTTTTACAGAGACATTACCTGATAGGAAATTTAAAATTTTTCTTTTATCTGCCTCTTCCATTTTATCTATCAATAATAATGTAAAGTAAAGCCTGATCGCTCACTCAAATTAATAATTATAAAAGTAATCAATTTTGGTAAACTATCAGTACCCATTTCTATCAATCACAAGTACAGTTTTTAAATCATATTCTTATAAGTCAAAAGGTAATTTAACTTCAATGTCTTTCTTTAAATTATTCAAATATTCTTCTCCTTCAAAAGAAATGCTAGTTTCTATGAAGTCATGTATTGCACTTTCATTTAATTCTAATGAATTTATATTGAACATGGCAACAAAGTGATTTTATGACTGACCAAAGTCTGCAGTTTCATCATCTTCTTCTGTTTATATCAACCTTACAACTGTCAAAAAATCCAATTCCTTCTCGCCTTTCGACAAGATTTATGAAGCCAAAAGTTGAGATCAGCCACATTCTCAATCGGCAACAATTTTGGAGGACTTCTACTCATTTTCTCAGCAGACAGAAATTCGACCTGCATGCCATGACGCTTTGTAGGACGGCTAAACTCGGAAGGCATATCGACTACTGTGAAAAGTGTAGTGAAGTAAGAATCTCCTACAACAGTTGCAGAAATAGAAACTGTCCGAAATGTCAGGCAACCTATAGAGAAAAATGGATCGCAAAACGGGAGGAGGAAGTGCTGGACGTCCCCTATTTTCATACTGTATTTACAGTACCTCATGAATTAAATGACCTCTTTCTGCATGAGCCTGAATTAATGTATAACCTGCTTTTCAAAACCGTCTGGGAAACAGTCAGAACATTCGGAAGCAAAAGTCTAGAGGGAGAAATGGGAATGATCGCAGTACTTCATACTTGGGGGCAAAATTTGAGTCTGCATCCTCATCTGCATTGCATTATTCCGGGAGGTGCACTTTGCAATGGTAAACATTGGAAGGGCAGTGACAAAACGGGAAAGTACCTTTTCCCAGCGAAAGCATTAGCAAAAATGTTCAGGGCCAAACTTGTAGATCAAATAAGAAAGAATGATACATCAAAAGCGTATATTGACCAAAGTATAGCGAAAAGTTGTTTCGAAAAAGAATGGGTAGTTTACGCAAAAAGACCGTTTGGAGGAGCAAAACAGATCATCGAATATCTTGGTAGATACACGCACAAAACTGCCATCTCAAACCACCGGTTATTGGATTACTCACAAGGAAAAGTCACCTTCTCTTACAAGGATTACAGAACCGGTGCAAAGAAAAAAGAAATGACACTCTCGGATGTAGATTTTATCAAAAGATACAGTATGCATCTACTTCCTAAGGGTTTTAGGAGGATCAGACATTTTGGATTTTACAACGGAGCCATCAAAAAGGTCAAAATAGAGAAAATCAGAAAGTCTATCGGTCAGAAAACTCCAAAAAAAGTAGAATGGGACTGGATCAAACTGTCAAGGGAAAAACTGGGTTATGATCCATTGGTCTGCCCCTGCTGTGGAGAAAGGTCGATGGTCATTATGCCACGGTTCGCTGCTCAAAGAGCCCCACCAAATAAAGAAACGGAAGTAGAACGCAACCTCAATTAGAAACTGACCCTCTCATTTTTTTGCTTATGAAAATAAGCCTGATAGGCTACACCCTAAACTTTCCAAAAGCAGGCGATTCAGTCCTAATTTCATTATTTATTTAGGGCTTTTAGGGTAAAAAATGTGAGGGAAAGTGATCTATAAAAAAGTTCTCTACAAAAAAAGACCTCCCGAGTAATCGAAAAGTCCTTCCTAACTTCCATACAGCTAAATGCAAGAGAACCACACCGCCTTTGTTCAACTAGGGCTTAATTTTTGGGTCTGAAGACCAAACTAAGCCCTAATTATTGGCAAACGTTTTTTAATCTATTCCTAAATCATATCTTATGGAATGTTCCAATTCTATTTCATTAATTGGATTACCCATTTTATTATATATTATTCCGATGATTACCCTTTCAACTTCATATTTATTCGTGATCTTCTCAAGATTTATAAGTTCTTTATAATTTAAAGATACTATCCAATTAATTAACTGTTTAACCGTACCATTTAATATTGGTGTTGAACGTTTTCTAATCTTGATACCTAAAAATTTAACATGTGAATCTAAGTTTGGACTAATATCTAGAGATGTTAATTCTGGTAATTTAAGACCTATTTCTGTTTCAAGTAATTTCCAATTTCTTATTAAATTTTTATTACTGAACAGTTCAAATAATTTTGTTTCAGGTATAATAATAGTTTCGGTAAAGTTCAATTTTTTAATAGCCTTTTTAACTCTATTAAATATTTGATGTGAGAGACATTTTTCATTTCGTTTAGTTATGACTTTCCTATAAACAGAATTTGAAAAGTCTTGTACAGTGTTTATTTGTTCTGCTTCTGACGCATTAAACCGTATTCTAAATGTATCTTCAACAAAAAACAATAATTCTACCGAGTCTAATCCCATTTCTTAGATTTCATTTTATGTTTGCCAACAGTTGAGGTAAGTTTTGTCTCTCAACTATCCTCTAAATTATAAAATGTAGTTCGAATTATAAAACTTACCGAA
>NZ_JACVVP010000058.1 GCF_014534745.1 Flammeovirga sp. EKP202 | reverse complement strand
TTTCATAGGAGAAAGATCGGCTTTCTGTCAAAGAAATGAAAATTCAAAATTTTAAAAGAGCGATAGCTCAGTTATTTTATTGGAATCTGTCGTTACGGTCAATCCATGAGTTACGTCTCTCCCATTTCAAATCTTGCAACATTGCGGCCTTCACTGCAATGGTGATATTATAAGATTGTCGAGGACCAAATGGAATCCAGTTCGCAGTAAGTTGCCAACAGTGTAAGTCTCTTGTAATATCAAATGAAGTATAAGAGAAAGCACCTTCTTTAAAGTCATAACCCGAACGGAATGCAAATTTCCATTTTGGTGTTAGTGATACATCACCTGAGAAAGTAAACGTTTGTGTTACGGTCGGTTCTGCTTCACCTGTCTTATTATAATTTAGGTTATAGTTTAATGAAAGCGACCAAGGAATATCAAAATCTAGATAGAGATCAGGGTTTCTTTTCATCTGTTCCAGCATCTGACGTTCCATCTCATTTCTTGGCTGTAACTGATCCAACTTTTCTTCTTGTTTCTTCTTTGCTCCTCTTGGTGCTAATCGAGTACCCAATGAAACGGTAAGGTTACTTAAACTTGCCAACTGACCATCTGTATCCCAAAGAAGATGTTTTGATTTATATTGACTAGTTACTACTTCCTTCTTGAGTTCCTCGTCATAGGCTGTAGATACAATTTCGTATTTGTAAGGGTTCCAACGCGATTGTACTGAAACATCTACTTTCTTGAAAAGAGTGGTTCTAAAGCCAGCACTGATGTCAGACCAATTCAATGAATCTCGTTCGAAGTCGTAACCTGATGAAATTTGCAAGTTATTCAAGAGCATCGTTTTCTTTGCCTTTCCGGTTTCTTCGTCCTTTTTACCGGACTTCAATTCCAAGATGTTATTGATGGAGAAACTCAGGTTATTACTCCTACCCGACGAAGGTTTTCCGACTAAACCTCCTTCTGATCTAAACATTTCACGTCCGTTTGTATCCGTAGTAGAAGTTTGAACATTTTGGTAGTAATCAAATCGAGGATCACCAAAATCAGGTCTAAAACTCATCGAGACGTTAGGCTGAATAGTATGACGGATCACTGAACCACCTTTCATGTTATAAAACATAAACATGTTAGTGTTGAATCCTACTGCAGTACTGTACTCTTGATATCTTGTTAATTCGTTTGTTGTATCTACCAATACTGCATTTTCCTCTTCAATAAAAGTATAATCATACTTGAAAGGGTGCCAATATTCTTTGTAGCTGAAACTTGGTGAAAAAGTAAAATACTTTAGCACCTTCATTTGGGTAGAAACCGGTAAATCATGGGTAACACCCCATTTAAGATCATCGGAATAATCTCCAAAGTTGGTCAGTAAATCAGGGTATCTTCCCGATTCATCTGTACCATCTGAAATATCACCGTCATCACCAATCACATCAAAAGGCAATCTTCCTTGTCCTGGCTTGTTGGTTACCGAGCCAGACGCTCTCATATTATAAGTGAAACCAATCTCAGAAATAGCATTTGACTTCTTAAATAAAGATTTAAAAGGTCTTGTACGAGCTACGTTAAAACTTGCCTCTGGAGTGATAGAAGCCTCACCTGTCTGAACGTTTTGTTGATAACGTGTCTGTGCCGTTGTAGACATATTGACATTACCCACCGCAAAGTTATTACTATAACTAATAGATGAGTTCATTGAAGACTGTAAGAAGTCGTTCGGATTCAGAGAGTTATTTCTGTTATAATCTGAATTGGCAATATTAATGTTTGCAGAGAATCTTGAATTCTTTTTACTTTCTTGAGAGTGGGACCATTGAATTTGATAATCATTCCTTACCGTAATCGACCCATCATTTTCTTGGAAAAGGTTATTGACGAATGAGAACCTCGTGTTACCACTAAAGGCATACCTTTTACGATAGTTAGATGATACATTCAAACCCCAACCCCCTAAAGAGTAGGCTGTACCTAAAACAGTCAAGTTAAAGTAATCTGTCAGTGCCAAGAAAACACCACCTTCTCTTAGATAGAAACCTCTATCGGTAGATTCACCATAAGTAGGCATTACAAAACCTGAGGTATTATCTGAAGTAGCAGGGAAAAGTCCAAAGAAAAATCCCAATGGTAAAGGGGATTCATTCAATTCGACCAAGAAAGGCCCTGATACAATACTTTTTTCCGGTACTACTTTTAATTTTTTAGTTCTAAAACCAAAGTGAGGATGTTCCAAACGACATGTTGTGTATACGTTGTCTCCCATATACATCTCCGGTCCAGCAGTTTTTTTCACCACCTGCGAAGTAATGATACCATCACTTTCTTCTGTTACAATACCTTTAATGAGACCTTTTTCAGTTTCATAGTTATAGATCATTTCATTGGCATTGAATGTCTTCTCACCATCTTTAAAGATAGGTTTTTCAACGATCCTTCCAGTGGAATCTGGGATACCTTGTGCTCGAACAATATGGGTTACAAAGTTCATTTGTATATCTCCAGCATTCAGCTTTTGTTCACCAAATTCTACTTCGGCATTACCCACCATATACATGGTTTGGGTACGCATTACGAAATTTGAAGAGTCTGAGGTATAATCAACCGGTGATTCAAAAGCATCTTCCGTGGCGGCAATTGCATCATCTCCCTCCTTTTTCCACAGGTCTAGTGTTTCAATCATGTCCTCTTGAGGAAGATCATAATCACTATAGTTGAAAATCACTTCTTCAAGGTCGTCAAATACACCAGATGTCTTGGCTTCTTCCCAATCATCAGGGTCGGTCGATTTTAAGGCGGCGTCTAACTGATTGATTCGATCAACGATCTCCGGTTCTGCCAAATCTTCACGTACTTGTTGAAGTTCTCTATCTCCTCTAAATAGAACGGAATCCGCAAAAGCTTTCATTGCAATTGCATAATTGGATATAAGTTCATTTTTAGCACCAGCATTTAGCCTATTTAAAGTAACGGCTAATTGTCTAGCTGCCTGCCTACTTTTGGCAGTGTCATTATAAATTCTAAAATACGCTTCTTCTTCTTCCAAGTCGAAAGCATATTTGCTAGCCTTTGCTTCTGATGACATAAACATCATAAAAAATAAAGCTCCGGTTAGACCAAACAATAGGTTTTGCAAAAAATTAAGTATATCTATTTTTTTGAACAAAGTACGAATCATGTATCAGATGACATTATATGAAAGTCATATTTGACAAATTTAAGCTATTATTTCGAGTCTTCATTATCAAAAATGGAAAGAAATATAGAATAAATGATATTCTTTGATAAATTTGAGATGTCATAATTAAGCTGCAAGCTACATTAGAACAAATAAGATTTCAAATCAAATATTATAATTGTGTCCACAATCAAAGTTGAATTTTCACACGAAGTAAAAGTAGGTATTTTCGCAACTATCTCGGCCTTCGTGCTTTACTTCGGTTATAACTTCTTAAAAGGGATCGACATTTTTTCAAACCAAAATACTTTTTATGTCGAATACCCAAGTGCCGCAGACCTTCAAGTCTCTAATAATGTCACCATAAACGGCTACATAGTTGGAAGAGTCTCGAGCATGGAGCTATTACAAAACCAAAATAATATGGTAAGAGTGTCTTTAGATATCAATGAAGACATTAAAGTTTACAAAAATACTGTTGCCGTAATTGCTGACAAAGGTATGTTAGGTGACAAACAAATTATACTAAAAGGTAGTGGAGCTGGTGAACTCGCCACTCCTGAGAGTACAATTGCAGGTGATGTTGAAAATGGTATGGTGGCTTCTATTGTTGAAAAAATGGACCCACTTTTCGCCAACTTAGAGGCAACTCTTGATACAGCCAAGCAGATGATGTCTCAATTTAGAACAGCGGGCGTAACTGCTGATGCTACTTTAGCCTCTGCAAATTCTATTATGAAAAAAGTAGATAATGGAGGTTTGGACAAAACATTAGCCAACTTACAGGTCATGTCAAGCGAATTCGCATCTGCCTCTAAGCAATTAGAACCTATTTTAGTAAAAATGGATCACCTTGCTGATTCTTTAAATGATGCTCCTTTAGCTCAAACAGTAAAAGAGGCACAACAACTTTTAGCTTCAGCCAATAAAACCTTAGAAAACGTTAATAATCCAAACGGTACTGTAGGTGCTTTACTAACAGAAAGAGAACTTCATGATCAATTAGTCAAAACTATGGCTGATTTAGATTCTTTATTCATCGATTTCCAAGCACACCCAAAGAGATATGTACACTTCTCTGTTTTTGGAAAGAAAGACAAAGCACCTAAAGAAAAGAAAAAATAGATATACGTATTTTGTACTAACAAAAAATTAAACGACAATATATAAATGATTACAGGTAGTGAATTAATTACGCTCGTTAGAGACGCGGATTTCTTTAATGAAATGCAAGCACTTAAGAAAGACTTCTTAAAAGTGGACCCTGCATTTATGGACCTAAGTGATGATGATTTTATTTCGATCATCTTGATCACGCCATCCATTGGTATTGCATTAGCCAACGGCAGTGTAAGCCACTATGAGGAAATCACTTTAAGAAGAAAAGCTCGTAAGTTATCAAGAAGAAGTTTCTTCCAAAAGAACGATCCTCTTGCTCCTGCGTTGAAGTACCTTTCTTACAACTTCTCTGAGTGGGAAAATCGTTTCTACAAATTGATCAAAATCACAATGCACTCTTCTTTAAAAGAGAACAATGTTGTTTTGGAAACGCTTAAAAATCCAAGCTCATTAACAGGTGATCTTAAAAGAGATATTCTAAATGCTCCATTTATCTTTGTCAAGTTCATTTCTTTCTTATTTATGGAAGAAGATGATGACTTATTAAATGAGAGAGCAATCACAGAAGTAGAGCTAGAAAAAATCAAAGAAATTGGTACTGCATTAGAAATTGATAATGTGCCAATCTTTAATGCTTTCTGCGAATCATTCGTTGTTAGGTCAGGTTCTGTAATTGACTAAATTAAAGTTCTTGAACTAAAAAAACAGCCTTACTATCCTTCGAAAATGAAGAGTAGTAAGGCTTTTTTGTTATTTATATACATAAAATGAAAAAATTTCGAAATCTGAATATGTATTTCATACGCTATAAATTAATTTTGCAGTATGAGTACAGAAGCCATAGAAATATTAAACAACTACAAACTACGTAGAACAAACGGAAGGATAAGTATTATTGATATCTTCATGAACAGCAATGTTGCTTTGAGTGAAAATATCATTGAAGAGAAATTGATTGGCCTGTGCGATCGTGCGACTATTTACCGTACACTTAAAACATTTATTGATAAAGGAATTATACACCGAGTAATTGATGAGACTTCTATAGTAAAATATGCTATATGTAATACCGACCACTGCACAAGTACTGAACACAATCACGAGCACATACATTTTAAATGTCAAGTTTGTGGCGATACTGAATGCATGGATGACTTACCAATTGTTCCGGTAAAATTACCTGAAGGATATACTGCAAAGGAGACCAACTATTTGATTGTGGGTATTTGCAAAAATTGTAAAGAGTAATACTTAATTTGATTTTTACATTGATTTGCTCCTTTTCATCAACACTTACTTCATTTTTAATTTGTAATAAAATTTTAATCACTGCTTTAAAATAATTTGCTACTTTTTTAATTTCTCATGCAACCCTAGGTATCTTATGCTGTCTTTAAGGTAAACAAAGAAAAAATTATGACAGCGATAATAGAAAGATGCAAAGAGGGCGATAGAAAAGCTCAATTTGAACTCTATCAACAATATTCGAAAGCCATGTACAATATATGTGTTCGCATCATCAATAATCTTGAAGAGGCCGAAGACATACTACAAGAGGCATTTTTAAGTGCTTTTCGGAATCTTGATCAGTTCAAAGGTACTTCTTCATTTGGCTCATGGCTCAAAAGGATTGTAGTCAATCACTCCATTAATCACGTAAAAAAGAGACGTCTTGAACTTGTAGAAATGGAAGAAGGGCGCATTCCGGAGCAAATCGAAAATGATGGAGAACAGGATATTGATTTGATATTGAATATTGATAGAATTCGCGAGGCTATTCAACTCTTACCCGACGGTTATCGTATTGTTTTTTCTTTGTATTTGTTAGAAGGATATGACCATAAGGAAATATCACAAATCTTAAACATCAGTGAGTCTGCTTCCAAATCACAATACAGCAGAGCTAAAAAGAAACTGAAAGAAATTTTAAAAGTATCACTCTAAATTCTCTTAACGATGGATAAAATTGAAAAGTTCATCCTGGAAAACAGAGGAAAGTTAGATGTCTTAACACCCTCTGAAGGATGTGATCAAAGATTTAAAGAAATATTAAACGACAACCTTGAAAGAGAAGTTGTTCGTTCAAGATCCGATATAAAAGACTACCATGAACCTTCTGACGAAGTGTGGACAAGAATTGAAAAGGAGCTTTATGATGAACCTCTTCAAAAACACTTGATCGACGACGTCATTGAAAATTCATCCTTTGATAAGTTTGATGCTCCAAAAGGGCTTTGGGACAAAATTGAAAATGAATTGGATAAGGATGAGGAGGGCCAAAAAACTGCCACAAAGGAAGTAAAATTACAATTCAGTAAACAATGGCTTTCAATCGCTGCAATTTTGATCATTGGTGTCGGTATCGGATGGTTTGGCAACAGCAATTTTAATTCAGGTAAAAATACGATTAATGTTCAACCTCAAAACGAGGAATGGGAACAAGCTGAAGATTATTACATGACGCTTATTTCCAATAAAAAAACGCAAATCACTGCTTTAGATTTTGAAGACGTGAAGCTCTTGGATGATTTTAATGTACAATTAAAACATCTGCAAAAGAACTACAAAGCACTCAAAAAAGAAGCTTCTCAGAGTGCTGAACCAGCGATTGTCAGAAAACAAATGGTGATCAACCTTGAGCTTCAAATCGAGCTACTCAACAAACAAATGGAAATTATTATCAACTCTACTAAACCAAAGAGGAATCATGAAAACAAAAAGCAATATAATATATAGTACATTTTTTATTTTCTTCTTAACGATCTCATTAGGTTTTGCTCAGCACCCTAATTTAAAAGAGAAAATAACAACAGAGACCTTCAATAAAATAGACAAAACGTCTTTGATCAGTATCGAAAATAAGTTTGGAGATATTATTTTAGAAACTTCATCCAGTCAAAAAAATGTAGTGGTAGAAGCAAAAGTTCAAGCTTGGCATAGCTCTGAAAAAAAAGCAATTGAGCTGTTGGATGAGATTAGAATTGTCAACCAATCTTCTGGACATAATGTTAAATTTGAGACCATCGTCCCAAGTTCTACAAACATCAATAATAAGAAAGGGTTTAAAATCATCTATACCATCACTGCCCCTCAAGATATTAATATTGACTTCCACAACAAATATGGTTCAATTACTACTGAGTCTATTGACGGCACATCTGTTCTTGAAGTAGCGTATGGTTCATTGAAGACAAAAGACTTGAATGGCCCTTCAAATGAGATAAAAATCAGTTATGGTAGTGGCGATATTGATTTCATTGAAAAAGGCGAAATTAGATCTAGATACCTTGGCAAATTAAATATTGGACAAGCGAATAAATTAGAGATTGACGACAAATACGGAAATATCACTATCGGTACAGCAGGATCAATCGAAGGAGAAAGTGCTTATTCAAATTTTGAAGTCAATACACTAAGAAATTCTCTTAATTACGAATCTGATTATGGTAGCATAAAAGTCAATGAGGTGGCAAGTTCATTTAAAGAAATCAACGCAGATGCCGCTTATGGATCCATCAAAATTGGTTTTGACGAAGATACTCCTTTCCAATTCAATGCAGAGACTCGATATGGTAGTTTTAAAAACAATGCTGAAGGAGTTGAAATCTACAAATCCATAGAACACAATACTTCATCTGAATACGAAGGTTATAGGATTAGAAAAGATTCAGGCAAAAAAATCTATGTCAAATCGGCTTACGGAAGTATCAAATTCAACTAAAACACTAAAATCAAAAAATATTTTTTTCACAAAGACCTCCTTTTGCACAAAAAGGGGGTCTTTGTTTTAGCAATTACCTAATGCAAATTAAGTGTACTTTTAAAATCAAGAGTGCATTACCTCACTTTTTTCATGCACTTATTTTTGACTAGGTACTTATTCTGTTATTTTTACGCTAAATTTTTATTGGATACAAAAAAATATGAATTGTGCCAAAATTTTAATTCTCCCTAAATCAATAGATTACAAACTTTTTAGAGACAAAGCCATGCTTTCCTTTTTATTTAAGGGTACACAAATCTAGTTTTGCAGTTATGTTAAGAAAGAAGATCATACTAGCTTGTGCAATTTTAGGTACATTTTCCTTCTCTTGTTCTAAGTTTTCGAAAATATCAAAAAGTAGAGACATCAACGAAAAATATGATGCTGCTCTAAATTATTACGATAATAAAGACTTCTATAAAGCTTCTGTTTTATTTGAAGACATTATGGGTGCATTTGTTGGTGCAGCCGAATATGAGAAAATTCAATTTTACTATGCTTATAGTCAATATGAGCAAAAGCAATATTTGATTGCTTCTCATCACTTCAAAAGTTTCTATGAAACGTATAACCGAAGCCCGTTTGCGGAAGAGGCTTTATTCATGAACGGTTACTCTTTATACAAAGATACGCCGGACTACAATTTGGATCAGTCAGGTACTGAAACTGCTATTGAAGAGTTACAGAACTTTATCAACAGATACCCAACAAGTCAATATGCAACTCAATGTAATGACTTGATTGATGAATTAAGAGCAAGGTTAGAATTGAAGGCTTTTGAAATTTCAAAGCAATATTCTCACTTGCGTTATTATAAAGCTGCCGCAATTGCTTATGATAACTTCATGAAAGATTTCCCAGACTCAGATTTCAAACCTGAGGTGATGTATAAGAAAATGGAAGCTGAATACGAATTAGCTAAAATTTCTGTTTTCGACAAACAACAAGAACGTTTTGAAGAGTCATTGAAAACGTACAAGAAGTTTGGTGCTAGATACTCAAATGCAAGTTCTTACGCTGATGCTACTAAGCTTAAAGTAAGCGTAGATAAGGAACTGAAAAAGCACATGCAAAAGAAAGAAGCTTGGGAAAAAGAGAAAGCCAAAATTGAAGCAGAAGCTGCTGCTGGTAAAATTTCTCAAGCAGAAGCCAAGAAATTGGAAGAACAAGGACCGAAAGAGTCTAAGAGAGAAAAGCGAAAGAGATCTAAGAATTTAGAACAAACGCAAGAAGCAGAAAGAGGAGATAAATAAATCAAATCCTTACAGAGAAGCCACCTAAATCAATTGGGTGGCTTTTTTCGTTTGAATTTTTCAGAGAAAAGAGACATATTTAAGTTCATAAACAAACTTTCTCAAGTAGTAATACATTGAACACACAACCGGCGGTTTAAATCGTCCTTCACTTTCCTACTACTTTTGTTGGAATTTTTTTAATCAAGTTATGTTAAAATACACATTAAATTTTTTCTTATTAATTACAACTTCCCTATCATTTTTCAGTTGTGCAAATTCACCATTTGGGAAGAAATCAAACTTAACCAAAGAAGAAAAAATCATCAGCATTGATGGCGAAAATATATCAAAAGAAAACTTTGTCTATCTCTACGAGAAAAACTATATCAATGACAGTACCTATTATTCTCAAGAAAGCGTAGACAACTACCTTGATCTTTTCATCAAGTTCAAACTAAAAGTAGCAGAAGCTGTTGCTTTAGGCTATGATACACTTCCTGATTTCCAATCAGAATACAAGATGTATTTACATCAGCTCGAAGAACCGTACCTGACCGAATCTGTATTTAATGACAGTTTAGTAAAGCAAGCTTACGAAAGACAAAAAATTGAGGTCAATGCCTCCCACCTTTTAATAAAATTAGAAGAAGATGCGTCTCCAGAAGATACTTTGGCAGCTTACAACAAGATTTTATCCATCAAAAAAGAACTTCAAGAAGGAAAGGATTTTGAAGAGTTGGCTTTTCAATATTCTGAAGATCCTTCTGCAAAAAGAAATAAAGGCAACTTAGGTTATTTTACTTCTTTACAAATGGTCTACCCTTTTGAAGAGGCTGCTTTCAATACAGAAATTGATAGTGTTTCTGACCTAATCAAAACACGCTTTGGATACCATCTATTAAAAGTAAATGATAAGAGAGAACGTTTTGGAAATCTCCAAGTTCAACATATCATGATCAACAGTGGTCCAAGAGATACAAAGGAGAAACAGGAAATTGCAAAACAAAAAGTATTTAGCATTTATGACAGCCTACAAAATGGTGGAGATTGGAATGCATTGTGTGCCAATTTCTCAGACGACAAAAGGTCATCACAAAACAATGGTATTCTTCCTCCTGTAAATGAAGTACGCTTCCCTCCTCAGTTCTTAGAAGGTGTGAGTTCTTTGCAGAAAGTTGGAGAAATTGCTCAGCCAGTGAAAACTGATTTTGGATGGCATATTATCCGTTTATACAAAAAAGAACCTGTTGCCCCTTATGAAACAATGTACCCTGGCTTGGTGACAAAAGTAAAAAGAGATAGTAGATCACAAACCAGCAGAAAAGATTTTATTAAGAAACTGAAAAAAGACAATAGCTACACTGTTATTGACGAAAATAAAACACTTGCTTATTCTTTAGTAGACAGTAGTTATTTAACGAATGAGTGGAAAAAATCGGAAGAGATTGACATTAAAACCTTAAAGAAGAAAGTTTTCACACTTAAAGGAAAAGATATTACCGTCAATGATTTCTTAGATTACCTTGTTGAACATGAAAAGACTTCTAAAAATGATGATTTGGAAGAAGTTTTAGAGGATCACTTCAACAAATACTCTGAATTGGTATTGTTGGAAGTAGAAAAAGAAAATCTTCCTGAGAAATACCCAGAGTACAAGCATTTAGCACAAGAATACCAAGACGGTCTTTTATTGTTTAGAGTAATGGAAGATTGTGTATGGAACAAAGCGAGTCAAGATGCCGATGCTTTAGAGGCCTACTATGAGACTAACAAGGAAAACTACATGTGGGACACCAGAGCAGTGATGTCTATTTATAATACAGGAAGTAAGCAGTTAATGGCAGAAACCATTGAGATGTTAGATTCCAATTATTATCAAGTGTATCCTTCTGATGTTTCTACCATCACTTTCAAGAAAAACAGCTCGTACCTCTACAAAAGTAGACTTAGTGATATAAAGAAAAGTGCTGAAGCGTTGAAGCATGATAAATCTCTATTTGTACTCCTTAATGTAGAAGTGAATAAAGGGGAGTACAAATCAATGAAAAGTAAGCGCCTACAAAAAATCGTCAATCAATACGTTGCCAATGGCATTTCAGAAGACAGAATCAAATCTAACTTTGAAGAGGGTGCTGTTGGTGTAGTAGATGTGAAATACTACTCTACAAATACAGCTGATTTTGTACAACAAAAAAACAGCAACAACAACCTTTCAGTATCATTTAAAGAAGGTACTTTTGTCAAAGATGAAATTCCACACATGGATCACCTGAAATTGGAAAAAGGAAGATATACTTTTGAGGAGAACAATAGATTCTTCATTGTTGAAATTAAAGATATCTTAGCTCCAAGTGTAAAATCATTGGACGAGTGTAAAGGGAGCGTTATTGCCAATTATCAAGAATACCTTGAGAAAAACTGGGTAGAAGAGTTACATCACAAGCACAATGTCATGATTGATTCTATACAGTTAAATTCGCTCTATCAAAAAGAACAAAGCATATAATACTCATTCTTTGAATTTAATGTTAACAAACAGTAAATAGATTGCAAGTATATCCCTACGGATAACCTTATTTCTTTGAAGAATGAACTTTCCACTCTAAATTAGAGCTAAATTCAGATTATAAATTAACATCAATTTCAAATTAAAATGGCAGCAGATCTCGAAAGAAAAATTCTTGTGGTGGACGATGAGCCGGATATTGTAGAGATTTTAAGTTACAACTTACAAAAAGAAGGGTACAACGTGAAGACCGCTAACGACGGAAAGCAAGCGGTTGGTGTAGCCAAGGAGTTTCACCCTGAACTGATCATTTTAGATATTATGATGCCAGTGATGGATGGTGTGGAAGCGTGTAGACAGATCAAAGAGAATCCTGAATTAGCAGATGCTCATGTGATCTTCTTAACAGCACGTGCGGAGGAGTATTCAGAAGTAGCTGCATTTGATGTTGGTGCTGACGATTATATCGTGAAACCCGTAAAGCCAAGAGCTTTAATGAAGAGAATTGAGTCGATTTTCAAAAGAAAAAATAAATCTTCTTCTAAGAAAAAAGATGTCATCAATATTGATAAATTCTCTATCGACAAATCAAGCTATACATTATTCATCGACGGTGAAGCGAAAACTCTTCCTAAGAAAGAATTTGAATTGCTTTACTTCTTAGCAGAAAGCCCTAATAAAGTATTCAACAGAGATGACCTTTTGAGAAATATATGGGGTACTGATGTTTATGTATTAGCAAGGACTGTTGACGTTCACATCAGAAGAGTGAGAGAAAAAATTGGAGAAGGGTATATCAAGACTGTAAAAGGTGTTGGTTATAAATTTGAAATCTAGGAAAATCCATTTTCCGTATGATCCTACTCTAAATCAAACTTATAAATCAAAAAACCTCATTACCTTTCGTAGGTCATGAGGTTTTATTTTCCAACATCGTTTTATGTTTTTCAACGCCAGATCAGTTTCGTTATTACTAGCCCTTTGTATTGGAGGTATTACTGGTGCCTTTCTTTCCATTACAACAGGTATTGAACATACAGGTATTTTGGTGGGAATGCTCATTTCATTCTCCTCCTCTTTCCTACTGACCTATTTTGTATTGGAGTTCATCTTCTTTAAGGAGGTAGGCAATATCCATCGACAAATTCATGAGTTAAGAAACAAACAAATCTCTTCTTCTGACGCGTTTAATTTAATGCAGAAAGAAAAAAATCCTATTTCTGGCATTAAGTCACAGATTAAGAATTATGCTGAGATGAAGGAAGAGGAAATTGCTCAGTTGAAGCAAATGGAGGAATACAGAAAGGAATTCCTCGCTAACATTTCACACGAACTAAAAACACCAATTTTTGCTACCCAAGGTTTTATCCTAACCCTCTTAGATGGAGCAGTAGATGATAAAAAGGTAAGAGATCGTTTCCTTAAAAAAGCTGCAAAATCACTCAACTCATTAAACATTTTAGTAGAAGATCTTTTGACTGTTTCCAAGATAGAAGCTGGAGAGATTTCTATGGAATTTGAAGAGTTTGATCTGCAAGTGATGATCGTTGATGTATTAGAACAAGTAGAGCAAAAAGCAGAAAAGAAAAATATTCTTGTTACTTTAGAGGCTCCAAATGATGATCCTATCTATGTTGATGCTGATTACAACCGTCTAAAACAGGTGGTAATCAACTTAGTTGTTAACGGAATTAAGTATAATAACAAAAATGGATTTGTTAAAGTAATTTTGCAGGTCAATGAAGATACGGTTACTGTTCATGTAAAAGACAATGGTATTGGTATTCCAAAAGAAGACCAAAACAGACTCTTTGAAAGGTTCTACCGAGTTGAGAAAAGTAGAACGAAAAAACAAGGTGGATCTGGTTTGGGCTTAGCAATCTGCAAGCACATTTTGGAAAGACATGACACAGTTATCACATTGGAAAGTGAAGAAGAAAAAGGTTCAACTTTTTCATTCGATTTAAAGTTATCCAAAGAAGTAGACAATGAAGATTCCAAATTTTAAGAAGTGGATCATTTTTGAAAATGACAATTATATTTTAGTCAATAAACCTCCTTATATATCATCACTAGAAGATAGAGATAAAACGCTACCTACTGTTTACCAAGAAGCCAAAAAATATGGTGGAGACACTCAGTTGTGTCACCGTTTGGACAAAGAAACTTCAGGTGTAATGGCAATTGCTAAAAACCCTGAGGCTTATAGAAACCTTGCCATTCAGTTTGAAAAAAGAGAAGTAGAGAAAATCTATCACGCAGTGGTTGATGGTGTAGAAAACTTTGAAGGAAACATGATTGACAGAAATATTCTTGTTTCTGGTAGAGGGAATGTAAGAATTGATATTGAAGGCAAACCTTCTCAGACCATTGTTAAAACAGAGGAAATCTATAAATTTCATTCCTTAGTGGCTTGTAAACCACTAACAGGAAGAATGCACCAAATCCGTATACACCTAGCCTATATCGGATCTCCTATTATTTCAGATGAAGTATATGGCGGTGAAAAACCCTATTTATCTGTCATAAAAGGAAGAAAATTCAACTTAAAAAACAACACAGAAGAACAGCCTTTGATGTCTCGTGTAGCACTTCATGCTAGATCTTTAAAGTTTAAAGATGTGGATGGCACTGAAATTTCCATCGAGGCAGAATATCCAAAAGATATGAGAGCTGTTATTACTCAACTTAGAAAATATAAATAATATGATTTCTCCTTATTTTCAAGATCACATGGAAGGCAATGTTTGCTTTGGATGTGGGAAGAAAAATGATGATGGTTTACATATCAAAGGATACTGGGAAGGAGATGAAGCACATTGTATCTGGCAACCTGAAGAAAAATACCACGGATGGGCCAACCTTTTAAGTGGTGGTATTTTGTCGACCATCATAGATTGCCACTGTATGGGAACTGCCATGGCGTATGCTTATAAATCAGAAGGAAGAGCGTTAGATTCGAAACCTTGGTACAGATATGCGACAGGCACCATGAATATTAAATTCTTAAGGCCCACTCCTATTGCTGTTCCTGTAAAACTCATTGCAAGAGTAACGGAACAGAAAGGTAAAAAAGTGGTTATGAAGTGCGAAGCTTGGTCTGGCGACACCCTGACTGCTGAAGCAGATGTCATTGCAATTAGAGTTTACAACAGTGCAGATGCTCAAGGTGAAAATCCTTTTATTGATTAATCAATATCCCCTATTTTAATGCTAAACATCACTCACCCTGAGATTGATAAATATATTGAGGAGGTTTCTACGGATGAAAACCCTATTTTAAAGGAGTTAGATAGAGCCACTCATTTACAAGAAAATATGCCTCACATGGTATCAGGACATCCTCAAGGATTGTTCCTGACCATGTTAGCCAAAAGTATGAATGCCAAAAATGTACTTGAAATAGGCACATTTACAGGCTATGCAGCTATAGCATTGGCACAAGGGATGCCAAAAAATAGTCAACTACATACTATTGAAGTGGATGATGAAAAAGAAAATATCATCCGCGAATATATAGAAAAAGCCAATCTTGATCACATCATTCATCTACATATTGGAAAAGCACTCGAAATCATTCCTTCATTAGACGCCAACTTTGACATTGTGTTTATTGATGCTGATAAAATGAATAATGACGCTTATTACGAGCTTTGTCTCCCCCTAATTAGAGAAGGTGGTTTCTTGCTGATTGACAACGTATTATGGAAAGGAAAAGTCGTTGATGCATCTGCTAATGATAAAATGACAATGGCCATCAAGACTTTTAATGAAAAAGTTGCTTCTGATAAAAGGGTCCAAAGTTTCATTTTACCCCTTCGTGATGGTATTTTAATGGCTCAAAAATTGTAGATTTGTAAGAATATACTTATTTTTTAGTAAGAGTAATACAAAAAAATTATTTTTGCTCTAACGATTAAGTACTAGGATTAAAGAAAATGGGTGCATTAGATTGATTTTATCCTAATCAAAATAGTTTACAACCTACTACTACAAGGTATTCAAACCGAACTAAGGTAGATTAAAACTAATCTTTTCAATCCCTATGATGTTTATCTTATAACTTAAGGTGTAATTAATACCTCATTATGAAGAAAATATATACAGTTGGTTTCCTTTTGAGCGTGGGTGCAATGTTTAGCTCGTTTAATGGAATTACCTCTGAAATTAATACTAACGTTAACCCACAAAATGCCATTTATCAATCCCCGCTTCAGGAAGATAACCCTTATCCAATCATTACGAATGTTCATTCAAAAATAGTTAATGGTGAGGAAATTACTCTTGTTGACGCCAATGGCATCTCTGCTTTTATTGCTGGCAAAAATCAAAACTTGCTTTTAATTGCTACATCACTTAATGTAGATGTAAAAAAGATATACAAATACAATGACATGGACGCCTATGATGACTTGATGGAAGGCCATGTTTATTACCTTAAATCAAAAAAAGGCAAAGCAACTACTGCTACTCATACCACTATTGATGAGAAAAACTTATGGGAAGTTTCTCAAAAATATGGTATCAAGCTAAAAAGCTTAGCCAAGAAAAACAGAATGAAACCTGACGAACCTTTGGCAAGAGGTAGAGTTTTATTCTTACAAAAAACAAGACCTAAATCTGTACCTCCAAAGGTGATTGACATCCCTGAAGAAGTAAAAGAAGAGGTAACTGCAGATTCATCTTTGGTAGAAACAATAGCAGATCCTGCAACGGTCATCTCTATTGTAGCCAATGATAGCGTTCCTGCTTTAAACCCCAATTCTAAAACACATACAGTACAAGATGGTGAAAGTGTTTTCACAATTTCTAGAATGTACAATGTAACAATGTTAGACCTAAAAAATTGGAATAACATTGGTGACGACCTGTCTTTAGAAGAAGGGCAAGTATTGATTGTCGGGAAGGAAGAAGAAAAGGTAATCAAAGAAGAAGTAGTGGCAACTCCTGTAGAAACAAATGTAGCTACAGAACAACCTGCTATTGAAGAAAGTTCTTTTGAAATTATTCCTCCTGCTGATAACACAGCAGTAACAGTCACTCCGGCTGCAGCTGGCAATCAAGCCATCACAGTAGGAGAAGCGATTACTGTTGGTGCTGTAACTGTTGGAGCAGAGCAACCTGCTGTTGAACAGCCAGCTGTAGAACAACCCGCTTTTCAAGAGCCCGCTGCTAGTGAACAACCTACTGCTCCTGAAACCTATGTTGTGCAACAAGGAGAATTTTATTACGGAATTGCTCGTAAATTTGGTGTAACGCCTCAAAATCTTCAAGCTTGGAATAACAACAAAGCTTTAAAACCTGGTGATGAGATTTATGTTTCTAATCCATCAGCCGCTGGACCAGCAGCTTCTTCTGGTGTATATGCCGTAAGAGGTAATACTAATATTGATGCTGAAGGGCCTTATACAGGACAAATTATCGCTCACCCTACTCAAAGAGGTGAAACGGTCAAATCAATTGCTGCAACTTATGGATTGACAGAAAATGATATTTATACTCAGAACCGCGGACGTTTAAATCCTGGAGATCAACCAAAAAATGGTATGATGCTTCAAATTCCAATTGACAAAGCCAACGGTGCTCAAAGTAATTATAATCAAGTGGCAGCTGCGTCTACTCAACCTGCTGCAGAGAACTACAACGTTGCTGCCGCGGAAAAGCCATTGGAAGCTGCGAATGAGACTGTCATCAATACTACGGTAATTGCAGCTCAACCTACTACTACTGCTGCAACTACACCTGCTGTTACCGAAACAGTAGATACAAATGCTACAATGCATACAGTACAAAAAGGAGAAACGTTGTTTGCCATTTCAAGAAAATACAGTGTTTATCATAAAGACTTGATCAAGTGGAACAACTTACCTACAAGTGGGGCCATTAACGAAGGACAAACACTTCGCCTTACTGCTCCTGAAGAAAGCTTTGCTGAAGAGTCATTTACTGAAACGGCAAGCTCCCCAGGGATTGCAGAGTATCACGTAGTAGAAAAAGGTGATACACTGTTCTCTGTTTCTAGAAAATATGGTGTTACTGTTGGTTCAATCAAAGACTTGAACGGCATGACAACAAATGAAATAAAGATTGGTCAACGATTACAAGTAAAATAGAGTCATTAAACCTTTCATTGAATAGCCTTGGTAATGTTTTTTTACCAAGGCTATTTTTTTGTAACCTCTCCTACCCTAGTTCTCCACTTTTAGAATTGACGATAATGTGTAAATTCTTAATTTTTTTATACAAGTCATTCCTTCTTAAATCCAAGACCTTTGTAAGGTAATCAAATACATACGTTTCTATAATTTCAATCTAATTAAGAGATAACCGTTATGATGACCCTTTCAAAAAAACTTAGAAATCTATTTTTATTGCCTATTGTTAATTTGATAATGATAGGTTGTGAGCAACCTATCGATCCAGTGATTGATGATGTACAAAACACAAAATCAATACTGAATCAATATCAATGGTATTTAAACAATTTTGAAATCATTACGAAGAGCGATGATATTGCTCCGCCAATTTTATGGTCTGCACAAACTGATCTACTAAAACAAGGTAACTATGATTTAGAAGATATGGTTTACAACTCAGACGACATGAGATCTACAATCCATGAGTTTACTGTTGATAGAGATATTACAACTACAAATGCAGAATTAGATTTCCTTACAGATAGTATTGGTAGGTATTTTATCATTAATTCAAATAAAATTAGAATTACCAATTCTGCTATAAACCTTAACTATGAGTATAAATATGATGAGAATTTACAACATTTTACTTTGCATGTAAATGAAGAAATTGCTTCTTCTGTAATTCAAAGTGCTAACGACAAGTTACTAAAATATGCAGCGAACGGTACACCCGAAAAAATTGCAGGGTTAATTACCACATTACTTTATCACAATGAAACGATCCAAAGAATTATCAATGATGCCATTGTAGGTTGGATAGCAGGTAAAGGTGAGTTTATTGAGCACCTACCACCCGAAGAAACTGCCGATAAAATTGCAGATGAATTATTCAATTACCTTGAATCATTAGGGTTGGAAGAAAAACTTTCCGAGGCGATCCAAAAAGAGTTGGATAAAATCACAGATATTGATGCTGATGAAGTGACTCAAAAAATCAGTAATGAGATTGTAAGATTAGTTCATAATAGTTTAAGCAAAGAAAAAATCTATGACCTGATTTACCCTGAAATAGATCAGATCGTTGCTGCTCCTGAAGAGAGCTCTGAAAAAATCACTGGAGTTATTATGACACTCATTGGTAGCATCTTATCTGAAGACAATATCAATGCAATTTCAACTAAAATATGGACAGAGTTTACAACTTTGGATCAAGAAACAATTAATGATGTTTCCGATAAAATTACATCACTTTTAGAAGAGCAATGGATCAACGAAAACAGTTTCTACAGTTTATTATTTCCACTTGTTGAAAAAATTGAAGATACATCGATTTTAAAAATGGGAGACCTTGCCAAAGAGGCAACAGGAAAAATTGAGGATATCATTACGCTGATCAATACTACTTTTGATGGTATTGAAATAACTCCAGATTATGATGCAATGGAATCCACTTTGAAAACTGCTTTCATTGCCGCAAAACCAGTGATTTCATTGAATGGAGGTGCAGAAAAGACGACTCAAGAGGTCAGTGCATTGATCATCAATCAATTCTTAAATCATGATTTCATTCAAAATACCATTGCGAGTGGTATTACTTCACTTCAAGAAATTGATCATGAAAAAGCAGTTCCTGTTATCAATTCTTTAATAAGTAAAATTGGCGAGATTGCGTCTCCTGTGGTACATGATTTCATTGCCTCAAAACTGCTTCTCATCATCGAAGATACAGATGCAGAATATCTATCTTTCCAAATTGCAAAAGCTGTAAATGGAGCAATTACAGGAATAATAAGTGAAGAAAATGTTTATCAGTTCCTATATCCTGTTGTAGATGGGTTTGCTAACCTTAATACGAAATTAATTTCTGATAATATTGCCAATATGATCTTTGAATTAGATCTTATCAAAGACAATATTAATCATGAAAAGGTCAGTGGTTTGATCCAAGGTGTATTAGTAGAAATCCAAGAGACGGGGGTTGAAAACATCGTACAAGCATTAATCACACAAATTGCTCAAGGTGACTTATTTAAGGAGGTTATTACCGAAGATAGAGTTTCTCTTATTATTTCGCTTTACCTATACAATTCAGCCTACAAAGACATGAAGGTTGCGAATAATTTCACTTCAGCAACCATCACATTGGAACATAAATAAAGAAAAATAATATTAATAGTTTTTTAGTTTAAGCACACACAGCTTTAGCCTCGGTGGACTCCATCGGGGCTTTTTTTCATATAAAAAATGTTTGAAGTTGACCAGAATATATAAATCAATAAAGATTTCATGTAACTGAAACGATACTCAAACACTGATATTTGTAACATAATCAATCAAGGATAATCCTTTATAATTCATCCTAAGTATTTCAAATATTGCTAATCAAATGAAAAAATTTAATTACAAAATAAGAACAAAATTAAGGTTAATTTTTAGTGTAATCATGTTTGCATTGTTCGTAAGTGTAACCGTTTTTGCACAAGAAAAACAAAATGATGAGGATATCGCTAAGAAATTAGCAAACCCAGTAGCTAGCTTAATTAGTGCTCCATTCCAAAATAATATGGACTTTGGTATTGGAGAACATGATGGTGCGAGACATACCATGAACGTTCAGCCTGTGGTACCAATTAAATTAAGTGATGATATTAACCTTATCACACGTATGGTATTGCCAGTAGTACACCAAGACAATGTTACAGGATATGGAAATTCAGAATCTGGACTTGGTGATATGGTATTGAGTGGATTCTTCAGCCCAGCCAAAACAAAGAACGGATTGATATGGGGTATTGGTCCAGCCTTTTTAGTACCTTCAGCAACAAATAAAATGTTAGGTACTGGTAAATTTGGTTTAGGTCCAACATTCGTTGCTTTGAAACAACAAAATGCATTTACCTATGGTTTCCTTGTGAATCAGATATGGAGTGTAGCCGGTGATGTAGCTAGAGCTGACGTGAATGAGTTCTACTTCCAACCTTTTGCTACTTACAACTGGAAATCAGGTGCAGGTGCTTCTGCAATGATGGAATTAACTCAAAATTGGATGGACAATTCTACCACAATTTGGATCACTCCAAGTATTAGTGGAGTAGCATCATTAGGTAAACAGAAAGTACAGTTATCAGCAGGTCCAAGATTTAATGTCGCTGCCCCTGCGGCTCAAAAAGCAAAATATGGCTTTAGAGCATCGATTACGTTTATCTTCCCAGAATAGTAAATATTTTAATAACATAGTTGCAATACACACATCAAGTACCCTCCTAACAAGAGGGTACTTTTTTTTATTTAACCTCAAACTATCTATTTTGATTTTGATCAGAATGTATAAATCATCAACAATTTTATGTAACTCATTCGGCTCATAAAGCGGGATATTTGTAATGTGATCAATAAGGGAATTATCCTAATTGATTTAATCCAAACATTATTCAATCATCTCTGCTACGAAACATGGAAAAGAAAATTTTACAATTTGGTTTTTTAGTTTTTACACTATTCATACTTTCAAATAATTCATACGGACAAGGTTCTGTATCCAATCTTGCTATTGATGACATCTATCAAAATTATACTGATAGTTTGAAAAGAACAGAATATCCTTGGCATTACCCGATCATGGGATCAAAGCTTAGAAAAATGGGTTTTGACTTACCATTCCCAAATGGTTTAATGATCAACTATGCCTATTCAAAACAGGATCTAATGGTAAGTAACCTTAATGTAGGTTTAAATGCCAACAAGCTATTAAATGTTGATGGTTTTGCACGATTCAATAATGTAACACCACACGTTCAAGCTGTATCAGCAAGATATGATTTCTGGCTACTACCTTTCCTAGACTTGTATGCTATTGGCGGTTATATTAAATCTGATACTGAGGTTGGTTTAGGATTACCTTTCAATGCCAATTTCACTGCAAAAAGTGAAGGTCCATCCGTAGGTTGGGGTACTGTAGTTGCCGGTGGTTTTGGTCCCATTGTACTTTCAGCAGACTTTACGCAGGTATACACTTGGACAGGAAGTACTGATAAAGCTACAAAAACAAATGTAATCAATGCTAGAGTGGGCCATATGTTCCGTTGGAGAAAAAAGCCTTACAGAAACCTTGTTGCCCTTGTGGGTGTTCAATACCTAGGACTTAATAAATCAAGTGGTGGATCTGTAAATATTGAAAAATTAGTGGGTATCACACCAGAAGGAAAACAAAGAGTAAGTCAGAATTTAGATACTTGGTATGGACAATTAAACCCTACAGAACAACAGATTTTAGAGCCTATTTACCAAGGTGCTAGTAATTTATTAAACAGTCCTGATCCTATGACATTATATTATACTTTTGACAAGGCCTTATATTACCCTTGGAGTATGTCATTAGGAATCAATTACCAGCATAACAAAAGATATCAGTTTACTGCATTATACTCATTCCTTGGCAGTAGAAACCAAATTGTTTTTGGATTAAATTATAGATTTGGTTTTAAAGGAAAAAATGTATTGAAAGGAGTTACATTCTAATTCTATACTACATTAAATCTCAACGGGAGGTACTCAAAAGGGTATCTCCTTTTTTATTTTTACACCTCATAATCAGGCTCCTGATTATTAATTAACATTCATTTTTGACATGATGTCAATTTGAAGTGTTTTATCTCTGTAAAAGTCCAAAAATTTCATGTTTGATGAATATATCCAATCGTAAATTTTTGTACCTTTGCCGGACTATAGAAATAGAAAAAATTTAGTAAAATAATATTATATAATTATGCCAGGAACGGAATATTTTGGTGCTGAGGAAAGAAAAGAAGTAAATGACGTATTAGAGTCAGGAATGCTTTTCAGATACAATCACGATGACCAACGTAACGGTCATTGGAAAGCTCGTGAATTTGAGCAATTATTTGAAGAATATACTGGTGCTAAACACGCTCAAGCGGTATCAAGTGGTTCTGCTGCTGTAGCTTGTATGATGGCAGCTGCTGGTATTGGTCACGGTGATGAAGTGATCTGTACTCCTTTTACTTTCATTGCTCCTATTGAAGCAGTATTATTTGCTGGTGGTATTCCTGTATTTGCAGAAGTAGATGAAACGCTAAACTTAAGTGCTGCATCTATTGAGGCTGCAATTACACCAAGAACTAAAGCTGTTTTACTAATTCACATGTGTGGTGCTGCAGCTGATATGGACGGAATTCAGGCTGTTTGTAAAAAGCATAATATCAAACTATTAGAAGATGCTGGACAAGCTTTAGGTGCGTTCTACAAAGGAAAGCACGTAGGTTTATTCGGTGAAGCAGGTGCTGTTTCTTTTGACTTCTTTAAAATCACTACTGCCGGTGAAGGTGGTGTTTGCTTTACAAACGATAAAGATAAATATGAAATCATGGCACAGTTCTCTGACCATGGTCACTCACACGTTGGCGACAACAGAGGTATGGAGCCTCACCCAATGTTAGGATTCAACTACAGATTAGGTGAATTGAATGCAGCAGTAGCTGTAGCTCAAATGCGTAAATTGGAGATGATCCGTGCTAACAACAAGAAAAACAAAGCGATCTTAAAGGAAAGATTAAAGAATGAAGTACCTTTCATTACTTTCCGTTGCCTACCTGACGAAGAAGGTGATTCAGCTACTTTCTTAAACTTCTTTATGGAAACTCCTGAGTTAGCGGAGAAAGCTTCTAAAGAGGTACAAGGTTTAGCGTACTGGTACACTAACATGTATCACTTCATCAATCAGTGGGATCACTTAAAAGACATAAAATCTCCATACAAATTAGCTATTCACGACTACGAACACCGTCAAGATTGGCACAACCTTGAGCTTCCAAAGTCACAAAACATCATTGGTAGATTATTATCAATTGGTATCCGTGCGACTTGGACTGAAGAAGAGATCCATGCATTTGCAGATCAATTAGTAGCTCAATTAAAAAGTGTTGTTGAAGTAGTAGAATAATATATCATGCATAAGAATTTTAAAAACATAGATAAAATTGTTTACGGTAAAGGTGCGTTCAATCAAATTGACGATATTCTTGCTGCTAAACGTGATGAGAACGATAAATTTATGGTTTTCATCGTTGATAAATATTTCGAAGGTAAAGAGCTTGCTGATCGTATTCCTGCTCACGCAGAAGATATGGTTTTCTTTGAAGACATCGATCAATACGAGCCAACTACAGATCAAGTAGATAACCTTCGTGATAAAATTCTTGCAGAGAAAGGTGTTCCTGCTGGTATCATTGGTATTGGTGGCGGTTCTATCATGGACATCGCTAAAGCTTTATCATTGATGGTAACCAACGAAGGCTCTTCTCAATTGTACCAAGGATTAAACTTGGTGAAGAAAGCAGGCGTTTACCACATGGGTGTTCCTACAGTAGCGGGTACAGGTGCTGAATGTTCTATGACAGCAGTATTGACTGGCCCTGTAAAGAAATTAGGTTTGAAATGTGATTGGACTGTATTCAATCAAGCTGTTTTAGACCCTGAGTTATTAAGCACTGTAGATACGAACCAATGGTTCTATACAGGTATGGATTGCTACATCCACTGTATCGAAGCAGAAAGCGGTCTTTACTTTAATGCTTACTCAAAAGCTTATGGTGACCAAGCATTAGCACTTTGCCGTGAGGTATACTTGGGCGATAACGCTGGTCAAAACTTAGAAAATGATGAAAAACTAATGATCGCTTCTTTATTCGGTGGTCTTAGCTTAACATACTCTGAGGTAGGTGCATGTCACGCATTGTCTTATGGTTTATCAAAAATCTTAGGTACTAGACATGGTTATGCTAACTGTTTAGCATTCTATCACTTAGAAGAATTCTATGGTGATGCTGTGAACGAATTCAAGTCAATGATTGAAAAGCACAATGTGGATCTTCCTCAAGGACTTTCGAAAGAATGGTCTGAAGAAACAATTGATGCAATGGCTGAAGTTGCTTACAACCTTCCTCATATGTGGAACCACGCTATCGGTCTTGATTGGAAAGAGAAGTGGACAAAAGAGGATATCAAGAAATTATATAGAAGATTATAATCATCCATAATCTTTCACTTTCAAGGTAAGTCTGTATTTTGTTATAGGCTTACCTTTTTTATTTGTAATTAGGATTTACTGCACTATAAACGTCCATCAATTACCTATAATTTCACTAGGGTAACCAAAATCACCAAAAAAGTCTTAATCTACTATCTATCAATATCATGTAAGTCTATTTTGTAATATTAAAATTTGAAATGCTATTATTTCATTAACTTTCAACTCATTTTTATATTATTTCTGACCTAGTTTTAATAAATTAGAGCTGTATATATGAGAATGCACACTTGTTAAGATGTGACTTTTTTGTTTTTATATCATGTAAGACATGAACTTACATTTTACTTTTCCATCTATATAAACTAAAATGAATAAATACAAACTAGTTTTACTTTTTATCTTATTAGCTCAATTAACGTCTACTTATGCCTCTACCCCCATTAATATTAGTGATAAAACGGAGGTCTATATAGATGAATTGCATCAATATGATATTAATACGATACAAAATAAAGAGTTTAAAAATTTAGGTGAAAAAGTTTTAAACTTCGGAAATAATAAAGCAACTATCTGGATTCGATTTAAGCTTCAAAATAATTTCCATGAGCCTATATTACATTTAAAGACTGCTTTAATTGAGGATGTAAATTTATACACACCTATAGATGAAGCTGTGTATGATTTACAAGAAGATGGGTATACCAAAAACTTTTTTGACAAAGAATATAAAATTCCTAATACCTATTTCAATATCAATAGTGATTTTAATCCAGACCGCTATTTTTATCTAAAAATAGACGCTAATTATCTTCAGTTTTGGTTGTATTATGGATCTTCCAAATCCTATTTACAATATGTATATGACACTAGTATAGCAGATGGTATTTATTATGGATTCATCCTCATCATGCTGATCTATAATCTGTTTGTTTACTTTAGTGTAAAAGACGACACCTACCTCTATTATGTTTTATATGTATTAGCCGTTGGGCTGATGGTTGCACACTTTCAAGGGCATGATGCACACTTATGGGGAAATATACATTTTATTGCGAAACGAGGACCGATGTGGCCTGCCATTGCAGGGTTAGCTTCTGTAGTTTTCGGCTATAAATTCCTTAAAATCAAACAGACCCTGCCAAAGCTTAGAGCTTTGTATTATACAGGGATGGGTGTATTTGGAATTGCTATACTTGCTGTTCTTTTTGGTTTTAATTTGGCTTGTTCCATTCTCAATCAGATCGGTGGGCTTTTTGGGGCCATCATCATGCTGTACTCTTCAATCACATTGATCAATAAAGGAAAAAAGGAAGCTCGTCTTTTCTTAATTGCCTTTAACTGTTATTTGTGTGCTGCTGTAGTATTTGTATTGGCTGGTGCTGATATCATTCCTTATAACAAACTCACGGACTATGCTTGGCAAATTGGCTCTACTTTCGAGATGTTCTTCTTAGCCCTAGCAATTGGTCAAAAAATTAATGAGTTGGAGATGGAGAAAAGTAACCTTATCATCAATCAAAATAAGATACTCGAAGAGAAAGTTACGGAAAGGACTGAGGAACTCAACGCTACAAATGAGGAATTAAGCGTTTTGGTAGAACAAGTTTATCAGCAAAATGAGATGATCAATAAGAAGAATTCTGATTTGGAATCTTCTATTAATTATGCTCAAAGAATTCAGAAATCTATACTACCAACTGACGAAGAACTTAAGGCTAATATTCAGTCCTTCTTCATCTATTACAAGCCTAAAGATGTTGTAAGCGGTGATATTTACTGGTATGAAAAAATGGGTGATCACCATTTCTTTGCAGCGGTAGATTGTACGGGGCATGGTGTACCGGGTGCGTTCGTCTCTATGATGGCAAGTAATTTACTGAGAGAGATTGTGGCAGCCTCAAAATCACCTTCACCTCATGAGATATTAGATCAGTTGGATGAACATGTAAAGAAAAACTTCAACCAAAAAAATAATAACAATAAGGAAGGGATGGATATTTCTCTTTGTATTTGGGATGATACAAAAGAGAATTTATACTACGCCGGAGCTAAAAACCCTCTTGTGATCTTGAGAGAGGACAACAAAATAGAAACAATAAAGGGGGATAAGAAATCTGTTGGAGGAAATATTCACCCACACTACGATGCCATGAGATTTACGTCTCATCATATTCCATTGACGGATGATATTAAAGGATTTTATATTTTCTCTGATGGTATACAAGATCAGTTTGGTGGAGAAAGAGGTAAAAAATTAATGAAAAAAGGCCTTCTTGATATCATACAAAAATACGGTGATCTCAACGTGGAAACACAAGGACAAAAAATTGAAGCTGACATTGAACAATGGAAAGGAAATCAAAAACAGATCGATGATATGTTGCTAATTGGTTTTCTTCCATAATAAATCTATTTTTAAAAGCATGTTCCAATTATTATTTCAAAATTGAGCATGCTTTTTAAATGACTAAACTTCCTTCTCTTAAATAATTATCAATGACAAAGCAAGATTTAAACTGTACTAACTGTGGTCATGAATTTTCACCAGGTGAACATTATTGCCCTTCATGTGGTCAAAGCAGGGCAGATTACAATACCAATTTTCTCACCATCATCAAGGACTATATCAATGAAGCTTTTGGTATTGACTCTAAATTAAAGCACACTTTTATCCCATTTTTTACCAAACCTCAATTTCTCACAGAAGAGTTTCTTAAAGGAAGACGACAAAGCTATGTACATCCCGTCCGATTGTATCTGATTTCAAGTTTATTCTTCCTCTTCATTTTCAACAATGTCATTATTGACAAGCATTCTTTCAGCTTGGACCTTGAAAAGCATTTACCAAAAGATAAAAACGAAAAATTTCTCTCCGTAGATATCGATGAAGGAAATGATAAACCAATTGAGGTAGAAGCCATAGTGGATTCGATAAAAAATGAATATCCAGATCATGAAGAAAACGATGAACTTATTTCTGAAGAGGATGATAAAAGGATTCGAGATATCATCTGGTTTATTCGTGAAACCGAAACTGTAGATGATCAAACCATAGAAGATTCATTGGGTATTACATCTTGGTATCAAGTGAAAATGATTAAGCAGGCTCAATATTTTTATAAAGAAAAAGGAGTTACTTTTTTTCAAACTGTTATAGAAAATATTCCTATTGCAATTATGCTATTAGTTCCTTTGTTTGGGTTGTACTTAAAGCTTTTATACATCCGAAATAAGGAAAACTTATATATCCAACACCTACTTCTATCCGTACATTTGCACGCCTTCTCTCTCTTTATTTTTGGAACCATTATCCTAAGTACATTAATTCCATGGGAAGTAAAGACTTGGATAGGCAATGGTCTATTTTTCTATTGGATGGCAATGGTATTATTAATGTTTAAAAAATTCTATAAGCAAAGTTGGACCAAAACCATTATTAAATTATTTGTTGCTTCTTCTTTTCATAGTATTATGATTTTTTGGGTCATTTTATTTGAAGTTCTAATTAGTTTATTGATTTTTTAGAATGAGAATAAAAACTCTAGAAACAGAATTGCATTGTAAAATACATTTTCGTTTATTTTCAAGCTTTCCTTTTTTCATAGATGAAAAATAAAGCGAATAAAAAAGCATGCTTGTTACTTTATTTAAATTACAAGCATGCTAAAATTGGATAGACGTCTTTATTTTTAGATTTTAGACACTTTCACTTCTTTCTCTAGGTATTTTTCAACCCATTGCTCCCCAACGGCATTCAGATTACCTGTCGTAAGGTCAATTCCTTTCCAACTATCATAAAGAACAAGACCGTTAACTCCCGCTTTAATCGCTGCCTCAATACGAATATCTTTATCTTTAAATTTCTTGTTCATATTGGTTTCTGAATCCCATACTTTCAAGCCTTTAGCCGACTTTAAGAATTTAGACCACTTGTTATGTTCAAACCCAAGGTTATGTGTTGTTGCTACAGAAATGTAATCTTTGATATCTGTTTTGTTTAAGATTTTCGTTCCTGAACCCACTCCCCAAGTACATGGACCTATTAATTGAGCTTCAATATTATTTTCAGCCAATCTTTGATATGTTTCATTAATTTGGCTTGCCGTCCAATATTGTCCTGGCTGCCCATCTTCATTAAAAGGACAAATCCAATCTACTGGATATTCTTTAGAGAACTTCAAGATACGCTCTACTAATAAATCTGTGGCTTGATCATCTCCTAATACTTTTTGACCAGTATTTTTACCCTTATTGATTCTGTTGACAATTCTACGAGCACCTTCCCAAAGTGCAGGATTAGCGAATATCTTAAACCCTCTCGCTTTTGCTTCATGGTATAAATAATCATACATCTTTGGATTAGGATTCACCTCTTCACCAAATATTGTGATACGGACACCATCTACTTGCATCTTTTCAAAACCGTCCAATAAATGATTGACCTGAGTCGTATCCTTTAATTTATTATGGATTTGTGCTTGCTTTACATCAGCAATTACAATTTCCAAATTGCCTTTGTACTTCTCATTCGATGGAGCTTGTACAATATTATTTGTCTTTTTTTTGTTGGCGTTTACACACCCCACCAACATTAGTGCAGACAAAAGTACCGCTGTTATTTGTTTGATCTTCATCTTTTTTAATGTTTGAAAGAAAATAGGCCGCCAAGTCATCTCGGCAACCTATTTTTACACACTTTTCACTAATTACTTGAAAATTACCTTCCTAATTAGGAATTGACTACCCACACCCACTTTGATGAGGTATAAGTTATTTTTATTGAATTGATATGGAATTGTTACTGAACCATTAGATGGAATTTGATGCTCTTCACTCAAGAGTACCTGCCCATCCAAATTATAAAGCACCAATCCTACAAACTGACTCCTTTGAGATTTATCTTTAATGTGAATACCATCATTGGTATAAGTCACCTCTAAATCTTGTGCTAATTCATCCTCAATACTCGTTACATCATCGTTTGTCACGGTGATTGTAACTGTACCTATATTACTTTCTGTTTTTCCATCATTGGCTACATAAGTGAAAGTCACTTCCCCTTCAAAGCCAGCTTCCGGGTAATATTCTACGCTACTTCCCAAAAGATCTAATCGACCTGAAGTCACATTTTTGATTATATGATAGCTCAAATCATCTCCATCTTGATCAGTACCTTTTAGTTCGATAAATGCAGCACTAGAATTTCTCACTTCTACTGTAATATCTTCTACAACAGGTGCGTTATTTTCCTCTTCTTCTTCTCCAGTATTTCTAACCAAAAATGTAATTGTTCCTGTTTCGCTATTTTCAAAACCGTCATTGGCTACAAAAGTCAAATGATCTTCTCCATGGAACCCTTCATTAGGTGTGTAGCTTAAGTTAGGTACATCACCAGTTACTGTTCCGTTAGTAGGTTGATTTACAATACTAAATGTTAGATCATTGCTATCATCATCCGAGCCTGTTAGTACAAAAGAGACGGTCTCCCCTTGATTGAATAAAAACTCTTGATCATTTACAACAGGTTTGTTATTGACAAACGGTGTTACTGTAATAGTAACTGTGGCAGTATTACTGTAATCTTTACCATCAAATGCTTTAAAAGTAAATGTATCAGTACCATCAAATCCGTCATTGGATTGATACGTTAAATTTGGTAGTTCACCCGTCAATGTTCCATTTGTTGGCTGATCAACAAGCTCATATGATAAATCATCTCCATCCTCATCCGTTGCCGTTAATGTTACTTGAAGTGAAGCTGTAGACATTACTTCCAGATTTTGTACAATAGCTACTGGAGCGTTATTTGGAATTGGGTTGACTGTAATGCTTACAGTGGCTACCTCACTATACACTTGCCCATCTGTTACTTTAAAAGTAAAGCTATCATTACCCTCAAATCCTGCATTAGAAACATAAACTAGATCAGGTAAATCTCCTGTCAAAGTCCCATTAGTAGGCTCATCAACCAACTCAAAAGTTAGTTCATCATCCTCAGCGTCAGTTGCTTCTAAAGTAATATTGATGGACTCATCAGAAGTCACTTCCACCTCTTGACTTTTAGCAACTGGAGCAGTATTTGGAATTGCTTCAACAGTGATACTTATAGTGGCTACATTACTATAAGCCACACCATCAAACGCTTTGAAAGTAAAGCTATCATCACCTACAAATCCTACCTCTGACACATAAGTTAGATTTGGTAACTCCCCTGTTAATGTACCGTTGGTCGGTTCGTCCACAATTTCATACGTAACAACATCTCCGTCTGCATCAGTAGCTTCTAATACAACAGATAAATTCTGTTCAGAAGTCACCGATACATCTTGATCAACTGCCACTGGAGCTGTATTAGGAAGGTCACTCACTGCAATATCAACAGTGGCAACATTACTATAATCTGTACCATCAAAAGCTCTAAATGTAAAGGTATCATCACCAACAAAACCTGCATCTGATACATAAGTTAGGTTTGGTAACTCCCCAGTTAATATACCGTTTGATGGCTCAGTCACCAACTCATACGTTAGTGGATCTTCATCAGCATCTGTTGCCTCTAAAGTGATTGCTACACTTTGAGCAGACATTACTTTCACGACTTGACCTTTTGCTTGTGGGGCCGTATTTGGAACAGGGTTTACAGTAATAGTCACTTTCACTGCCTCACTGTACGCAATTCCATCAAAAGCTCTAAATGTAAAACTCTCTTCACCCTCAAAGTCTGCATTAGATACATACTTTAAATCAGGTACATCACCAGTCAAAGTACCATTGGCTACGTCAGTTACAATTTCATACGTTAAGTCATCTCCATCAGCATCTGTTGCCTCTAAAGTGATACTCAACTCATTGCCTGAAATAATATCTAATGTTTGAGATACAGCAACAGGGGCACTATTGCCTTCGTTCATTACGGTGATAGCAATTGTACCTTCATCACTGTCTGTACGACCGTCATTTGCCACATAAGTGAAAGTTTCAATTCCTTGATAGTTTTGATTTGGTGTGTACTTGTAAGCATCACCTACCAATTCAAGTAGTCCATTTTGAGGTTGTGTTTTGATACTTAGTTTAATAATATCATTGTCAGCATCTGTACCTTCCAAACTGAATTGCACCGCCTCTCCTTTTGTAGTTGATAAAGTCACTTCCTGAACTACTGGAGCGACATTACTACGACTATTTGTATTATTTCTGAAATGCTCATTTAACGCTTCTACTTCCGTTTTCTTCGCCGTTAATTCAGCATTTGTTTTCGATTCATCAAAAGCAAAATCTACGGCAGATTGTAATGCCGATTTATAACGGTTTACTATTTCTTGAAGGTACTCTGTATCACCACTTCCAATTACAGCATTCACATATAAATCCTGACCTGTTAGAATTTCAGCGTATAAATCATAAGCATCTGTTGGGACTACAGTACCACGAATACTGACATGATCAAAAGTAAAATATTCTCTTAGTGATGAACCATCTGTTTTACCTGTCCTGTTCAAACCCACCATAAATGAGTAACTATCTTCAAAAACTAAGTTATCTTGGAAAAGTCCACTCATAAAGTCCATTTCATTGACTCCATTTCCATATTTTTCTACTCCTGATAAAACATCAAGCTGATAATAGTCGACTCTTGTTCCTCCCCCATCTCTTGCTTTATCATGATAAATAGAAGCTCTATATGCTCTTGATTTACTGTATTCTCCAGACCCTGCAAATATTAATTCATAATTATGAATCATCGCTTTGTAGCCTTCTGCAACAGTCATATCGTAAATAAAACCAACTTTATTAAAACCTAAGTTATTGTTATTTTTGGCCAATCGCATACTAAATGTTTTATCCTGCTTCCATTGTGACTCTCCTCCTTGTCTTGTCATCTCAGTTGCAGTAATATTTTGGTTGGTAGAAACTGCTGTCATGTCTTTATTATCTAAAGCGTAATCCAATTCAAAAGTTGGGATTGAAAGGCCTTCAACGTATTCTCCCTCAATGATTACTTTGTCAACGTACCAATTGAAAATATCATCCTCATAAACTCCTCCTCCATCTTCTTCAGGAATAGGGTTTCCTCCTACTCTCTCTCCTCGACCAGCCAAATAAACAGAAAGGTACTCTCCATTTTTAACATTGCTGTAATTCTCATGAGGAATGTACTCCGTTTCTTCTAACTCATCAGAAAACAATAGATTTCCTGACGATTGTTCAGGGTCACTATTCGAGATAGCGTTACCGTTCGTTTGAGTTCCAATTCTAAACATGTAAGTATTACCTGTGCCATCTTCTCCAATAGCATTAGGATCTCCAGCGTGATCTGATTTCTGGATCACTCTTACCTTGTTGATTTTAAACTTAGCTCCTTTATTGGTATGGATATCAAAACGGAAAAAAGTATTACTATAATTTGTAGCGTTGTTATTGGTGATTTGAGTTACAGCCATATTATCTGCAATCCCTTGATTTACTAATTTTGATCCACCTACAATTGCTCTTTGAGGATAAATCACATGATCCCCAATTCCAGCAGTAGAAGCACCAAAACCATTTTGAAAGTCGTAAGTAATTGTTACTGCTTCCTGGGCATATCCCCCCAGTGATAGTAGCAACAATACGCTAATAATAATAATTCGATTCATTGTCATACTGATTAATAGTGTTATAAAGGGAGCTTGGGACCTCATGATCATCATTGACCGATATTAGATCCCAAGCTTATGTTTCGTTAGTTGTAAACTAAATTTCCATCAATTTTCACTCAGCCTTTTTGTAAGATTTCAAAACATCTACTTCCAAACTTCCTTCTTCTTCGTTTTTGTCTTGAAACAAAAAGAAGCAAAAAATTCAAGGCTTAGAAGTCAAAAGCTAAATTCCATTTCACTCGCCTAAATGATTTTAAACTCGCTAAAGCTCAAACAACAAAATCATTTTTAACGGCTCACTTTATGAAATTCTTAACGCTTTTCCCTTCAAGGCCAGGGAAGTACTACCAAACGAATTAGGTAGAAAGTCCATTAGCACTAATGTTAAGCGAAAGCGGTATTTGTGTTCTACAAATCATCAGAAATATCCTGATCTCTAAAAATCACAAATAGCCGAAAACCTCGTTTACAATGTATTTAGTTCGATTTCAATAGTTTACCCACAAATACTTCGTCTGCATTTGTGATACTGATAATATATAACCCTTGATTGAGTTGAGAGAGATTTAAATCCAATGCAATTTTATTTTGAAGAGATTGTTGTGTGATCATTCTTCCCATGCTGTCATGAATAGTCAATGTTCCAGTCACAACTTTTGGTAAAGTGATATGAACATTAGTTTGGAAAGGATTAGGGGCAATCTTTAATGAAGACCTGTCAATTTCAACACTTGTTACATCATCTTGGTAGTTCTCATTTTTGTATAAACGAGCATTGGCAATACCTACGTTAAAGCCAAGACCTGAACTTGGAGAAGTTGTGATCTTTAAGGTCTCTACGTCTCTCACATCAATACTAATTTTTTCAATTGGTGTATTTGCTGTAATCGGTGCTGACTCATACAGTAATTCATCATCTCCGAACACTTTAAGGATAGCAGAACCGCCTAAGAAATTATCTTCCAAACCAATCTCTGCTTCAAAATCATCAAAGTAACGCTTCACATTGTACTCTACTTCAGTATAATAGCTTAATGTCACTGCATCATACTGCTCTGAGCCATTGATCATCAAAACAGAATCTTCAGAGAAACCTTGATTCACTTTTACTTCTCCTAAATTCACTCTTGGTTGGATTTCTGATAAATAAGTAAACTCTTCGGTATCGACTACTTCCCACTGATAAATGGCCACTGTATAAGGTGCTACTTTATCAAAAGTGAAAGCGGTAGGATTATCTATTACAACAGGACCTTCAAGACGTATATTATTAGGATTATCAGGTATATTGTCCACATTAATATCATCGGCAAGTGCTACCCATTTTTTCAAGACCACTTTATCATTCATCTCAAATGGTAGCGTTGTGAAATCAAATGTAGTGTTCAATTGTTTTCCGTCTGAAGTATTAGGGATTACCACTGTCGCTATGGTGTTCTCTTCATTGACCGATGCTGTAGGGTAACTATTCCATATCTCAGCATTTCGGTGTGTATATTTTTCACCCTCAAAATCTGCTTTTACAAATTGATCCTGATGTAAATGTGTAAAGATATGATGAGCAAAACCTTTCGCTTTCAAGAAACCTCCAAATCTAGTCTCCACCATCGTTGTACCATCATTCTTAAAGAAAGAGTGCGTTTGAATACCTAAAACTTCGTCTTTATAATTATTCATCATTTGATGCCATAATACAATGGCATGTGGAATAGCAGAGAAGTTTCTTGGCGTTCCGTACTCCGACAAGAATTGCTGTACATGAATATCTGTAAGACTGGTATTGTCATATTTCTCTAGGTATTCTTTGAACTCATCTACTTTTGAATTGTATTTCGCAATTTGTGATAACTCAAAGATATACTCTTGACCTGAAGAAGCTTCTCCCCCTGGATAATAGTGTTTTGCAACGGCATCATATGGTTCATTCTCATCGGCCATGTACTTAAAGAAGTTTTCATGTTCAAATGAACTTACCACTGTAATGGATGGATCTACTGCTTTCATAGCGGCATAATATTCACTAAAGCCTGCATGAGGACCTGAAGTATAATTGACCAATACATCTCCTAAACTTTCTGGAATAGCACCATTTACACCATCACCAAACTTAAAAGTACCGCCTGTTCCGCTTGTGACAACAAAATGCTTGTCTGTCGCTGATGAATTATCAAAGTTTAAAACCTCTGTCCAAACTTCACCATCAATGCTCACTTTGAATTCTTGACTTAAATCTATTGGAGGAAATTTCACTTTAAATTCCTGCTCTGGCGTACCGTCTAGAGTACATTCTTCTGCCACCCAAGTAGTTTGTTTTACTGCTCTTTGATTGGTGAAAGATTCTGTACCACCATAAACATAAAATCGAGCATCTCCAGAACGAATTGTCTCTCCACCACGAACGTCATCACCATTTAATGGATAATTTAAGACAGACAATTCCCAATCACCGTACAACTCGTTACCTACTTCCCAAACATTGATATTGTAAGGTTCGTATTGATCGTTTTTCGCTCTTTCTAAAGCCCAATCTTTTCCTCCGTTTGGATTTGCCCCTACTTCAGCATTCATATATTCCACAAAATCCGCAGCGTCTTGAGGAGTTCCATAGGCAAAAGGAACCACGATTGAACCCTTATTTAAGTAAGTTGTATTCAATAGCTTTCCAAATTCATCTGGCCCAAAATTGTTATTGAATGCTTTACCGTTGCTATGTGCATCAAGGTTATCCACTCTTTCACTCGTAGGACCAATTGCTCTTTTCCAATTATAAAGGTTGGCCATTGTTCCTCCTGGGAATCTGAAAAATGCCGAACCTGTATAATTGGCTAAATCAATGACTCTTGGATCTAAATCTTCTAATGTCGGATTCCATAAACCTTGTCCATCAGCGTTGTAAGTAGAGTTTGCTCCATGCCACTCTGCTTTTCTCTCCATCAACATTGAGCTCCAATCCACTGTTACAGTAACGTCAGTTGGAATAATGATAACTTGGGATTTAAAGTGATCCAAAGCGTCATCCATTTCTGTTGCTGCAGCGTCTAATTCCTCTTGCGAAAGGCTACAATCATCCATTTTTGATTTTACAGTAGCAATATCTGCCTTCAATTGATCGATCGCCTCTTGAGAGTACTGACCTGAACCCTCTTTAATTGCTAAAAAGTTTTCTGCCTCTAAAATACTTTGACTGATTAAATCTTTGTTGAGCTGAGGACCTTCCACCGTTTTGAAGTAGTCAAAAAATGTGATTACACCATTGTTCTTAGAACCTTGAGAATACATTTTGATTGTCGTAATTGGAGAGTCACGTACCACTTCAGGCAATGGTAACTGATCAAATTTCAAGACACCATTTAAATAAATCGCAACTTGGTGATTGGCATTAAATACCATTCTTATATCATACCATGTATCAACAGCATAATCTGCATCTAACAATGAATGCTCTTCTGGGAAATTACTACCACCCGGTACACCTCCATTTTCCAAAATATCCCATCTGATGTCTCTTCTACCATAATCAGGGTATTTTAGACCAATCCAACATTTGTTGTTGGCATCCAAAAAGTCCATTTTGAAAGTATATCCACCACTATTATTGGACTTTACTCTAAAAGAAATTTCAAATTCATTTTGAGAGAATGCCTCATAATTAATGTTGGCTTTTGCATGTCCACCACCTGCAGGTGTTTCCATATGCAACATTCCTTCTTTGAAATAAATATCACCACCATTGACATTTCCAGAAGTATTGATACTGATATAAGAAGGTAGATTATCCATATCTGTTTCTACTTCAAAATCATCATCAATCAATGTTTTACATTCTTGTCCGTATACTTGCGTAAAAGTCAGCAGAAAGAATAGAAAATAAAAAGTAATGTTTTTCATTTGTAGTTGTTATTTAAAAAATTCATTTCATAAATCAGCGATGATTATGAGAGCAATATTAATCTTTAATGTCGCAAGTGTTAAGCCGTAAGGTTCACTTGTGGTTTACATTTGGGGAAATCTCCCGACTTCGAAAGAAATGGTTATTATTCCTTTTGTATTTCGAAGTCAGGAGACTTCGCCAATTATGTGTTCCAAGTGACGCTATCGCTTAACACTTGAAACATGGTCTCTAACTAAACATCGCTGTCTTTTTATAATTAAGTACCTGTTCAAAATTATCTATAGCTTAAATGCATTTGAATTAAACTCAGGTTTCGTTAAAATTTTTCGTCTTAGCTACGGCTAGGACGAAAAATTTTGCCTTACCTGAGATCAATTCATTCTACATTTATAAACTATATTTAATTATGATCAGCTACTTAAAGCTGAGATTTTTCTTCTTTTGATTTTGGAGAGATGTAGAATTGGAAATGATAAGGTTGTGACGGAACTCTATATTCCACCGATGGTCTACCTACCTCATTCCAAGAGTTGTTTCCACCCACTCCCATTTGAATGTGATCTATATTAACAGTCAGGTTGTCCGACTTTTTCAAGTCAATTGTGTGTTTTGCCTCTTCAATATTTTGATCTGAATAAGGATAAACACTAAACTCAAATGGTTGAGCACTTGAGAACTTCACACCACTATTTTCTTTGTTTGTCAAAACAAAATTTCTAGTGGCTGTTCTATTGGCATAAGCTTGAGGCAATGCATAATCTTGTGCAAACTCATTCAATGCCATTGCATAAACGCCCATCATTGCACCCACATTTCTATCAATATAATTTTCCTCAGGTCCTTTACCATACCATTCTATGTTTGATAAAGTGTTGGGCACTTCCATTTGCATTCCAACTTTCACCATATTAGGTAGTGGCGCATGAGGAACATAAGCTGCTTCTACATGTACATTTCCGTCTTTACCCAATGTATAAGTCGTGGTCCAAGAAGCCTTATCTTCAGGCAATTGATATTCTATATTGATGCATAAACCTGCATTAGAATCTTCGATATTCATTGCACTGACTTTTAAATTCTTAGAAGCAGTTTTCCAGTACTTTTTCTTCTTATGTACATTGGATGCTCTCACGTCATTGTCAGTAGCTGGTCTCCAGAAATTTGGAGTTGGCATTTTGCTAATCAGCTCATTATTTTGATAAACAATTTTTTCGATAGTTTGACCTTTTTCATCTAAAACCACTTCAAAATCGTTGTATGAAATCTTGTTGCCCTTCTTACTCCATTCTCCCTGATTTTGAGCAAATGCAGGAGTGAACAATCCTCCTTGTGGAACTAAGTATTGATCTTGTGCTACAACATGACCTTTCTCTGCATATTTACGCTCTTCCTTTAAGGTTGCTTTTAGAGTAACAAAATACTCCTTAGAAAGTTCAAATTTAGAAATTGAGATAGGAAGTTTAACTTTTTGAGATTTTCCTGCTTCAATAATCGGACAATCAAAAGTCCCTTTTTCTACCGATAAACCATTCGCTAAAACTTCATATTCAAAATCATAAATCGATGTATTTTCAAAGAAGTGACGGTTTGAGACAGTCACCTTGAAAGCCTTGAAATCAGCTACTTCAAAATGAATAGGTTGAAAAGCATGCTTGATCTCATACATCGCCGCTTTCGGTTGACCATCAGATGTAATCACACCATTTAAGCAGAAGTTGCTTGCATGGATATCTTCTCCAAAATCACCGCCATAAGCGAAATATTTTTCTCCATTTTCAGCAGTCACCTCAATTCCTTGATCTCTCCAATCCCAAATATATCCTCCTACAAGACGGTCCACACGACGAATTAATGTCCAGTAATCTTCAAAGTTACCCGTACTGTTCCCCATGGAGTGAGCATATTCCGTCAAGATAATAGGACGGTTTGTTGGATCTTTTTCCGCTAATTCTTCTAAACTTTCAAGTAACGGATAGAATCTCCCCAACATATCTAAGTACGAAGGGTCTGTACCATTTGAAACAATTTTGTTTTGATTTAATTTATCCTTGAATTCTTTTGAAGTATAATCCAAATATTCTGGATGTGTTGGATCCCCTTGTCCACCTTCATAATGGATCAAACGTGTAGGGTCAAAATCCTTCGTCCAACTTGCCATTGCAGCATGATTGAAACCTGTACCTGATTCATTACCTAAAGACCAGAATATGATTGACGGATGGTTCTTATCTCTCTCTACCATTCTCACCATACGATCTAAAAAGGCACCCGACCACAAACTATTATTTGTTAAGTCACCTGTAATACCATGAGTTTCTAAATTTGCTTCATCCATTACGTATATACCATACTCGTCACATAAGTCGTAAAACTTAGGATCATTAGGATAATGTGAAGTTCTTACAGAATTGAAATTAAATTGCTTTAATAATTTGATTTCGTGACGCATATCCTCCTCTGTCACCACTTTGCCAGTCAAATGATGGTGATCATGACGGTTCACACCATAGATCAATACAGGTTTTCCATTGACAAGGAAACGGCCTTTCTCATCTGATTCAATTGTTCTGAAACCCACTTTTGAGGTACGAACTTCCACCACCTCATTTTTAGTATTGACCAATTCAATATATAGATCATAAAGATGAGGTTGTTCAGCTGACCATGTTTTTACATTTTCAATGCTTTGGCGTATATGTGCAAACGGCAAGTCGTCTCTTTGAGGTCTCTTCTTTATCACTTTTTTCACGCTTACCTCTGAAGAATTCACCTTCACACCGTTGTCTTTTAACGTTGTTCTGATCTTGTAATCCTTCCACTCCTGTTGAGCGTAAGGGCTGGTCACTTCAAAATGGATTTGTAAATCGCCATTTGTATATTGATCCGTTAAGCCTGCTCTTACAAAGAAATCATTGATCCTCATCTTGTTTTCTTTGATCAATTTCACTTCTCTATGAATACCAGACAATCTCCAGTGGTCTTGATCTTCAAGATAAGCACCATCAGAATATCGATACACTTTTAATGCTACAGTATTTTTTCCCTTTTTGATATAAGGTGTAATATCAAATTCCGAAGGCAAACGATCATCTTGACTGTAGCCCACCATTGTTCCATTAATATTAAGTTCAAAAGCCGAAGTCACACCTCCGAAATGTAGAATTACTTTCTCTTTTGTCCAGTCGTTGCTTAATGTAAATTCCTTTTGATATAGCCCCACTTCTTGTTTGTTGTGAGGAATAAAAGGAGGATTTACCTTACCCCAAGGGTATTTGGTATTGGTATAAATACGCTTCCCATAATCCAACATTTCCCAGTTAGAAGGGACTTCTATTTTATCCCACCCTTTTACGTTTAGATTAGAAATATCAATTTCTTCCGTAAAAGTGCCTACGTATTTAAAGTTCCATTTTCCATTTAAAGAAATAACATTGGATTGGTTGTCTTTAGTTGCTTCTTGAATGTTGTTGTAAGGAATGGATGTCGCTCTACCTTGCAATTTATTATATTGATAAAAAGTAGGGTCTTCCCATTTCAGGTGTTGTGCTGATAGATTAGAAGTCAGTATCACACATACAGCTATCAGTATATTTTTTATAGTTCTCTTCATCGTTAAAAGTTATATTCTTTCATCATACTTTTGACTTTACAATTTTAATCCTAATTGAAAGAAATGAGAGTTGACAAAATATGATAAAGGGGGGTAAGATTTCGTAAAACGCTGTTTTAGACCTATTAAATACAGTTTTAGCTGAATTATGGTCAACTTTCAATCAAACTTTCAACCAGTTTTTATAAGGTCTACTTTCAAGGTTTCTTCTTCTTCATTTTTCCATTGATAAAAAACGAAGCAAAAAATCTAGGCTTTGAAGTCAAAAGCTAAATTCCATTCCTCTCGCCTAATGAAAGGCTAACTCGATCAAAACTTCATCGTTTTGAGATGCTCAAACAGCAAAATCATTTTTAACGGCTCAATACATGAAATTCTTAACGCTTTTCCCTTCAAGGCTGAAGAAAGCACTACCAAACGAATTGGGTAGAAAGTCAACTAGCGCGAATGTTTAGCGTTAGCGACATTCGTGTCTTACAGATCAGCAGAAGTCTCCCGACTTCTTTTATATCACAAGTGTTAAGGCGATAGGTTCCACTTGCGATGATATTTAGCGAAATCTGCTTCACTTTTCGAATTTTTCAACCCCTAAATATGATTACGTACCCCTTTTTAAATTACAAAAACAACCTAATTGTAATTGTTACACTTACTACCAATTTTTGAAATGAAACAAATTATTTTAATCTCTTTCTTTGTTCAACTGCTATTTTGCTCTTGCACAAAAAACCTTATTGATGAGAACAAAAACATCCAACAGGTAAGTAATCAAAGAACTACTTCCTTCACTCATTCCTATACTCAATACAGAGGTAATCTGGTTTGGGTGCTTGCGGATGTCAAACAGGCACAAATCAAAAACAAACTTACTTCGGAAAGTCAAATCGACAATTTGTTAGACGGCTTTGAAAAGATGGGAGTAAATGGCATCCGTATTACCATTTTCGCCGACAATGTAAACCCAAATACTGCTATGTTTGACTACCTCTATACTGAGGCTGTTAAAAGAAACCTTAAAGTATTTGCCAACCCTGCCCTTTGGGAAGGTGCACGCCGTATTGCCAATGGTGTTCTTTATGACGAAAACGGTGGTACAGGTCCGAGTGTTTTAGGAAAAACATGGGCTAAAAATGCGTTAGTGGATCGTATCAAACGTTTTTCTAACCAATACCCTTGTGATTGGATTTCACCCTTTAATGAAGACGGTGCTCCTGGTAAATATTGGTATGCCAATCAAATGGATAATATCTACAGTGAGTTGTATGGAAATGTAAATGGGGCTGAATTGATTGGTCCTTGTACATGGGGTGTCCCTGCCGGTACGGACATTCTAAATCAGACGAATATTAAGCAGTATATCAGTATTGCTACGACGCATAACCTTGGTTTTGATCACAACGCATGGGATGGATTTATTCAAGCTTCTGGCAATTTGCCTACTTGGGATTCGGAAACAAACCTCAACAAAAAGTATGATAACAAAGCTATCCGAATTGATGCTGCTATTGATGCAGGAGTCAATGGATTGGTGTTGTATGATAGTTGGAAAGGTGTGGATTTGTCCAACGGTGAGCTGAACAGTACAGGAGAGTTATTCAGAGAAAAAGTAGTCCCATTTTATTATATCCAAAATTATGGCACCTCTCAAAGACTTAGACCACTAAACGATCAAAATGGAGCCACAATGGTGGTGGATAGTAACACCGCTTCAGATTATTACTGTCAATGGTCTATTGAAAAAGGAAACGAAGGGTATTTCCGATTCAAAAATAGAGCGACAGGAATGTATTTCCGTCCAATAGATAATGATGATTTTTCAGATTTAATTCAGAGGTCTACTTTCAGCGGTGTAGCTCATCATATCGAATGGGAAATTGAGATCGATGCAGATACTCACCTTCTGACAAATCATGGCTCAGGGAAACGCTTCAGAGCCAAAAACAAAGGGAAGGATTATAGTAATTCTTCTTCCATTGACGACATCAAAGTCGAGCAAGCTCCAAAAGCATGGACCGGTGACCAAACAAAATGGACGCTCAATCCCATTAATTAAGAAGCAATTTCTGGTGTTCCATTAGTGAAACACCTTATTATTTAAATCAAGTGTAACGAATGGAGAACTTTCTAAAAAGGGAGTTCTCTTTTTTTTTTAAGGTGGGAACAAAAGCTAATAAATAGGCTATTACTTACCATCATCAACCCACGATTTTAAATCATGGATTAATAATGGAAAGGGATTTACTCTTCAAGTTTTGAGATTCTCTCCAATAATTGTTGAATTAGTTTCTCTTGACTTTCCACTTTATCCAAAGATCTAGTAAGATCTTCAATCTTTTTCTCTTGCTCAATAGTATACAAAGTCAATTCCTCAATTTTCCTTAACAACATCGCTTCCGTCTCCCCAACATTTACTCCATTTTCTTCTACTTCTTTAGCTGAAGGAACATCGGGTAAATGTTTATGTTCTTTTATATGTGCTTCTACTTCTGATAAGGATTTTAATTCGTAATCTTCTTCGAATACGTAGTCGGCCCAGCCAGTGTAGACTTTTACTTCTTCGGCTCTGATTTTTCCTTTTACAGATAATTTAAAATCAGATGTATTAGTTGTACCTATACCTACGTTCCCATTTCCTGAAATCCTCATTCTTTCACTATATGGTTGAGTACCCTCGTAATCTCTTGTATAGAAAAGCATATCCACTCTATTACTCCATGAACTAGTAGATTGGGCAAAAATTCCTACTGATTTTTGATTTGGAGAATGCACATTTCCAGAATGATCTAAAGTTAAAGATAGACCTACCATTCTATTATCATTAGTTTGAGGACTATTGCCTCCTCTAATAACCATAATATTTGCTTTTTCGGCTGTTTGAGCAACTGTACCTGTATAAACATCTAACTTAGACTGTGGTGTCACACCAATTCCGATTGACCCTTTATGACTAATAAGATTACCATTTTTGTAAAACGAAAAACTACTAGATCCATCGAATTGAATACCTAATCTTGAATTATCTGCTCCTCCTGCATTATTTAGATATGTATTTCCATCACTACTAGCAAACAACGAAATTGAATTTCCGATTGAAGTATTTTTTAAGCTAAAAGACCCCTTAACTGTTAAAGTTGAAGTTGGGTTATCAATACCAATTCCTACTCTTCCACTTTTGTAAATAAAATCATTCTTGCCTCCAATCTCTGTCATGATTTTTTCTTGACTATATAAGTTTAAGGAACAAAATATTGATATCACAAATAATATTTTTCTCATCTTTCAATTATGTTTATTAATTCTTTAAAATAATCATTATTTTTCATTGACAAGTTTTTTTATTAATTCAATTTCTTTGTGAAGTTTTTCAAACTTATTTATCTTTTCATTTTGTTTGTCAATTAGTTTTTGTTGCTCAATGATATACAAAGTCAACTCCTCAATTTTCCTCAACAACATCGCTTCCGTCTCCCCAACATTCACTCCATTTTCTTCTACTTCTTTGGCAGACGGAACATCAGGTAAATGTTTATGCTCTTTGATATGAGCTTCTACTTCTGAAAGAGATTTCAAATGATAATCTTCTTCGAAGACGTAATCCGCCCAACCGGTATATACTTTTACTTCCGTTGCTCTTATCTTGCCGTCAACGGATAATTTAAAATCAGAAAGGTTTGTTGTTCCAATACCTACATGTCCTCTGTTATCTAATCTCATTGCCTCTGTTCCATTTAAAATAAATGCTAATGGATTATTTGTGCCTGATGTGGAAATTACCTGTCTTCCTGAAGCACCTTCTCCATAAATATTAATAGTCCTTGTAGCTCTATCTTGTATTGACAACCCTGATGTACTTTTTTCAGATGACTGTTTAAGGAATAATCTTGAAGTTGGTGAAACAGTACCTATTCCAACATTCCCACCTCTAGCATTTAATGATATGTTTGAAGCTGTAGTACCATGATCAACAGATTGAAAGTAACTTACCCTATTTTCTGTATCCACACCAATTTGTAAATCTTGATCATCTCCCCATATCTGTATAGGATGTTCGTAGCTCCATTCAGGACCAGAAGAATCTCCTTCCTTAAGTATATGTAATTTAGCTCTTGGTGTTGAAGTTCCAATCCCCACATTTCCATCACTTGTTCCTGCCATTACATTCGATTGGCCTTTATTACTTGTAAAATTGAAGGTTAGTCTATCACGGGAGTAATTAGCATCTTCAACATAAAATCGGGTGCCTGATCCTGTTGCTTTATTGACGAAACTCCAAATCGTATTTTCATGAGTTCCATTAAAAATGACATCCGAATTTGAACCATTCACTTTAAAGAGTTCCCTCGCATGGCTTTCATCTCCTACACTTAAAGTTCCCTGAAAAGAGGAAGCTTGGCCATTACCTCTGAATGTGGTGGTACCTCCTAAATTAAAGTAGCCATATTTACCACTTTCATTATTTGCTAAGTGTAGTCTAATTACCTGCTCGTTATTTTCCTGAGTTATGATTAATGCTTTATCGTTACTTGTATTTTGATGAATATTCACACTATTAGCATCTACTTCTACTTCTTGAGCAAACAATAGAAAGTTAAGCTGACATAAGAAGATTGTTGTAAAAAAGAGTTTTTTCATTATTATAGTTATCTAAATTATTAATTTTTAAGTTACATATCACCAATCCCATTAAACCCAATTCTGAACACCCATGGGCTGTTTTGGAGGGGATTATCTTCTGTTTCATAGACAAAAGAATAGAGCAGTTGGAAGTTGATGCCAAAGAAATCACCGAACTGAAAGGTGTACCCTGTTCCTGCTCGGAGGGAAGGATACCAATGCCTTTTGTATTCGGGTTGTGTGGGATCGGAGGCGTTCATGCTTTCTACTTCACCATCTATATGTGGATAACCTTTGAAAGGGGTGTATTGGGTAGATAGTCGACCTCCGTAGACCCAAAGGTCTTTGTCTTCTACTCTAGCGTAACGAACAACGGGTGACAAACCGATATTTGTTTTCTTTTTGGCTCCTACAGTTTTATAAAACTTTGGAGCAGCCTCTACACTTGGGTTTTCTCCAGCGGTGACATTGATGCCCCCTCCTACTTTGAGGAATTTGCCAACATCAACAGTCGCTTCAGGAATTTCCAATTGGTCTGTTTCTGGATCTGCAAATGGGATATCTTTTTTGGTGGATAATTGGAATTGCCATGGGTTGCCCTCAACGGGGTCTACCCAACCGGTTTTTCGCATGGCGGAAGCTTCGATGGTGAAGAATTTCCCTACTTGCAGAGAGTATCCTGCTCCTACTAAAATATCACTTTTCCATCTAGGAACTGTTGTCTCTTGAACGCCATCTTGAGAAATATAAATAGAGTCTGCTTCATATAAACCTGAATATTCCACTTGAAAATACGGTAGGTATTTATGAGGCTGAACTCTTGTAAATATTCTTCCTCCAAAAGACCAATTGGTATGCAGGGAATCATACAGCATTGAGATATTGGGACCAATGCCAACACTCCATGCTTCGCTAAGAGGCAGTTGCAATGACGGGGAGTAAGTGACTTTGAGTGGGTCTTGTTGTGAAATGGTAATTGTATTTCCAAAATTCAAAGCTTTTGTCAACAAATTAAAACCTTCACTGAAAGACATATTTTGCATATCTTTGAATTTCTCCAGTATTTTGAGGTTGGGACTTTGGATTTCTCGGTTGGGATCAAAACCATTGAGATTGCTTTTGACCACCTGATCCAAGCCTTTTTTGCCGAAACCTACAGAAATGCCTGCCAATACGCCCCAGTCGTTATGCTGATAGTGGTAGTTGATATCTGAATACAGCGTAATGATTTTATCCTTTTTATTTTTCCAAGCATAACCACCGCCTACACTGATATAATTGGTGTTCGGTTGCCATCCGTGACCTGCATTGAGCATGCCTTTTCTTTGTTCGCCTAGTCTGTATTTTACTTTCCCTTCGGCCAACCAACGGTCTGAAATCCCTAACGATAAGGAATCGGTATTGAGCATCACATTCAATCCCATTGTTGCTTCTGCTTCCCAACGTAAATAGCGATAGCTGACACCTGCGGTGAGATAAGGGGCAATGTTTGGAGCTATTGTTTCCCCCCGATTGAAATCGTGGGCTTTTGATACACCGATTCTACCTCCTACAAAAGGGACCAACTGTGGCATCTTTCCCATCTGCAACAAACTATCTTCCAACTGCTGTTGTTGGAAAAGCTGTTTCTGTTGCTTCAGCTCAGAAAGAGAAGGATAGGTTTGTGCATGTAAAACCCCTAATGTGAAAAATAATAATAGGAAGAGCGTGTACCTCATTTTTTGATGTTTGCTTTATTTAAAGTTGATAGTTGTTTGTCTTGAAGTCAAAAGATAATTTTAATCAAAGGCTAGTGCTTTACTAGTTTCTCCACTTCTGCGATGGATAAACCAGTTCCTTCTGCTACTTCCTCCACACTCAAACCCATTGATAAAAACTTTTTAGCTGTTTCAATTGCTTTAAGATTTGCTCCAATCTCAATCCCTTCTTTTCTACCTTTCTCCTTGCTTGTCTCCAATGTATTGACATAATCACGGAAGCGTTTCAAATCTTCATCATAAAGTTCTTGGTCGGCTTT
>NZ_JACVVP010000057.1 GCF_014534745.1 Flammeovirga sp. EKP202 | reverse complement strand
AGTCTTTTCATAGGAGAAAGATCGGCTTTCTGTCAAAGAAATGAAAATTCAAAATTTTAAAAGAGCGATAGCTCAGTAATTTAGTTAAATAACACATTTCAACTTCCATTTTTAACTATTTATTATTTTGTTTTGCTATAAATCAATTTCTTTAGATTTGTAGGCGACAATGTCTCAGGTTTTTGTCTTGGAGGAAACTCTTGAAATGTCCCAACAAACTCACCTAAAATTTCTTTTATAGGTACAAAAAGCCACATCTTTTGTCCCATCCATTTTAAATATAAACCAGATTCATCTCCAACTTCATAAGGATCTTGTGCAAGGTTATAAATTCTTGGCCAGTTCAATACTGTTCTAGGTCCCATGATTCCATCTTCACCTTCTCCTTCCTGAATAATGAAATGTACTTTCCAATCATTCCATCTTACAGCTTGAATATCTCCATTATCCGCAACATAAATATTTATTTTACGGTTAGATTCATCTTGCTTACCTGTGATATAATCCCATTGATCATATCCATCTAAATGTACTTTGTAGTTTCTATCTAAACCTTGATATCCCGTTGTTTTTAATTGTTCAGCAAGGTCTCCTTTCCCAGTAATTGCTCTGTAAAGTGTAGGCATCACGTCCTCATGAGCAATCATACCATTTAAATATTTACCTGTATTTTTAATACCATTAGGGTACTTTATTAAGAAAGGTACACGTACACCACCTTCCCAAGTAGAGCCTTTTTCTCCTCTAAATCTTGAATTACCACCATCAGGCCAAGTCATTTTTTCCACACCATTATCAGTTGTGAAAATCACAATAGTATTATCAGAAACACCTTTCTTTTCTAAGAAATCTAGAAGCTCACCTACTTGGTTATCTAACTCTTTCATACCCGCTCCGTAAATACCATATTTTTGAAGGTCTTCATTTTTTTCTCCACCTTCTAAATGTGTCCAAACGTGCATTCTTGTTGAATTAAACCAAACAAAGAAAGGTTCATCATTATCAATCGCAGTATCCATAAATTTCATTGAAGCATCAAGAAATTCTTGATCTACAGTTTCCATTCTCTTAGCAGTTAAAGGACCTGTATCCGAAATACGTCCATCAGCATAGGAATGAATCACACCTCTAGGAGCATATTTTTTTCTAAACTCAGGATCTTGCGGATAAGCAGGATCTTCTGGCTCTTCTTCAGCATTTAAGTGATATAAATTTCCGTAGAACTCATCAAAACCATGATTAGTGGGTAGAAAATCATCTTTATCTCCTAAATGGTTTTTTCCAAATTGACCAGTTCTATAACCTAAAGGCTTAAGAATTTCTGCAATAGTAGGATCTTCTTTTTGCAATCCAATCTTAGAACCAGGCATACCAATAGTAGTTAAACCAGTTCTCAGAGGAGATTGTCCTGTAATAAAAGCAGCACGACCTGCTGTACAGGTTTGTTGCGCATAAGACGTAGTCATCGTCACACCATCAACCCCAATTTGATCAATATTAGGAGTTGTGTAACTGAACTGTCCTAAGTTGTATCGAGAAATGTTATCATACCCAACATCATCTCCCATAATCACTAATACATTAGGCTTTTGAGACTGAGCATTTAAACCAAATACGGTAAAAAATAAGCATAAGAAACTGTATATGTTTTTTTTCATCTTCACTTTACGATAATTAAACTTTAAAAACTATACCTTTCAAAACGTTCCTTATTCAATTATTGATTATCCATTTTCGTTCAGTTTTTATCCTTTTCCCTACATTTGTTATTTTTGTTATTCATTATAATGACAAACTCAATGTTAGCTCAACAAAAAATTAAACAAGATCATATCTGGCAAGGACTACTAATACTTGCCTATCTTTTTTTGACATACAGCTTTTTCGAACAAAGGTTTGGCTTTGCTTATGGTTCAATGAAGGCTGTATTACTGGTGGGTTTTCAGGTTTTCATATGGCAAATTAACCTCAACTATTTAGTTCCTAAATTACTATTAGAGAAAAAGCATTTCGTTTATGCATTATCTCTTTTTTCTTTTGTATTAATCATTGCCTTTCTTTATCAATATATCGAAAAGGAAATTTTCCAAGCATGGAAACAATCCAATACAGAAAGGATGATGTTTCCTTTTGATGACCCTGAAATGCGAGAAAGAGCATTAAAAAATCGTAATGCAAAGAGGGTCCGTAAAGGATTTAAGATTTTTGAAAGTACCTACAATATTATTCTTTTTGGAGTGATCGCTTTGGCTAGTACAGCATACAGGATGACACTTTTTGGCTTAAAAAAGGAGAATGAAGCTACTTTATTGAGAGAGGAACAAGTGAAATCTGAAATGAGTTTTTTAAAATCTCAGGTCAACCCCCACTTTCTTTTTAATGTACTGAATAATATCTATACACTGTCTTTTATCAAGTCAGACAAAACTCCGGAAGTGGTATTACAGCTTTCTGATATGCTACGGTACATGCTTTATGACACCTCCACTGAAACGGTTCCGATTCACAAAGAAGTCGATTACTTGAAAAACTTTATCGATCTTCACTTACTTAAAAGTGATAGTATAAAAGATAATATTGAGACAGATTGGAACATTGAGAAACCCTCCTTACAAATTGCTCCTTTACTGTTTGCTCCATTTATCGAAAATGCTTTTAAGCATAGTCATATTGAAGATGAAGATCATGGATGGATTAAAGTAAAGTTAGATGTAAGTACATCTAATGAAATTTACTTTGAAGTAGCGAACAGCAAACCTCGTACAAAGCTTTCAAAAGACCAATTAGGGGGCATTGGTTTGGAAAATGTAAAAAAACGTCTCAATTTGCAGTATAACCTCAAACATCAACTAGAGATTATAGACACTCAAGACAGTTTTACTGTCAAACTTAAAATACACACATAAACACTAGTACAAAAGCCTCTTTGGTAATGAACTAGTACTTAACCATAACTTAAACACACATCACAAAAATGACTTCACAAATGAACAACGCTACACCTTACAAACCGAAAAACAAGGTAAGGCTAGTCACTTCGGGCTCTTTATTTGACGGCCATGATGCGTCGATCAACATCATGCGTAGAATCATGCAATCTTCGGGTGCAGAGATCATTCACCTTGGGCACAACCGTACGGCTCAGGAAATTGTAGACTGTGCCATACAGGAAGATGTGCAGGGAATTGCGATTACTTCTTATCAAGGGGGACATCTAGAGTATTTCAAATACATTTATGACTTGCTGAAAGAAAGAGGTGCTGGATATATTGGTATCTATGGCGGTGGCGGTGGCACTATTCTCCCATCTGAAATTGATGAGTTGCACGATTATGGCATCAAGAAAATCTATTCTCCTGACGACGGCCGTACGATGGGGCTGCAAGGAATGATTAATGATATCTTGATTCAATGTGATCATCCTACTGGAGAAAATCTAGGAAAAGAAAAGCTCCAATTAGGGCAGAAAAACCATAGAAACCTTGGCCGTATTATTTCAGCAATAGAAAATTTCAAAGAAGATCAAGTAGACTTCATCAAAGAACTTAAAGTTCAGAATAAAGATAAAAACATTCCTGTATTAGGTATCACGGGTACTGGTGGAGCAGGAAAGTCAAGCCTCGTCGATGAATTAATCAGAAGGTTTCTTTCTCAATCTGAAGATAAAACAATAGCGATCATTTCTATTGATCCATCGAAAAGAAAAACAGGAGGAGCACTTCTAGGAGATAGAATCAGAATGAATGCTATTGCTGATGGTCGAATTTATATGCGTTCATTGGCTACAAGAAAAGCACACCAAGCTATTTCAGAACATATCGAAGATATATTGGAAGTCGTTAAAGCAGCTGATTTTGATTTAATACTTTTAGAAACTTCTGGTATTGGTCAGTCAGGAACTGAAATTGTGGATTACAGCGATGTTTCCCTTTATGTGATGACGCCGGAATATGGAGCAGCTACTCAATTGGAAAAGATTGACATGCTAGACTACGCCGATGTAATTGCCCTTAATAAATTTGACAAAAAAGGAGCATTAGATGCATTAAGAGATGTAGCAAAACAGTACAAAAGAAATCATGGGCTTTGGGAACTGAAAGAAGATGATATTCCTGTATACGGCACCATGGCTTCTCAATTTAATGATGAAGGTGTGAATGAGTTATACAACAAAATCATTTCACTTTTAGAAGAAAAAAGTACTGTCAAATTCCCTAAGATTGAAGTAAATGAAACTTCAGACCGCTTTCATATTATCCCTCCATCAAGAGTTAGATATTTGTCAGAGATTTCTGAAGTCGTGCGAAACTACAATTTACATGTCAAGGAACAAGCTGACATTGCTGATCAGCTATTTGGTTTACAAAAATCAATAGAAATTCTTGAAGCTGACAAAAACACAAAGGCTACTTTACAGGAAGCTTTTGATAAAATAAAAAGAGATTTAGACCACAATGTTTTTGATGTATTGGAAGGCTGGAAAGCAAAAGTAGAAGCTTATGCCGGAGACACTTTCACTTACCAAGTAAGAGGCAAAGACATCAAAGTAGAAGCTAAATCTAAAACATTATCCGGCAATAAAATTTCCAAAGTTACACTCCCTAAATTTACTGGGTGGGGTGATATTACTCGTTGGGTAATGCAGGAAAATGTGCCTGGAGAATTTCCTTACACAGCAGGTGTATTCCCTTTCAAACGACAAGGAGAAGATCCCACGAGGATGTTTGCAGGTGAGGGAAACCCAGAAAGAACAAACAGAAGGTTCCATTACCTTTCTCAAGGACAACCTGCGGCACGATTGTCTACCGCTTTTGACTCTGTAACCCTTTATGGAGAAGATCCTGACTTCAGGCCTGATATTTATGGAAAAATTGGGAATTCAGGTGTCAATGTAAGCTGTTTAGATGATGCCAAAAGATTATACTCTGGGTTTGATTTATGTGCTCCAAGCACTTCCGTTTCAATGACTATTAATGGTCCCGCGGCGGCGATGACGGCGTTCTTTATGAATGCAGCAATTGATCAGCAATGCGAGGTCTACATTAAAGAAAATGGTCTGGAACGAGAAGTAAAAGATAAAATTACGAAGATCTATAATGGACAAGGTATACCAGTTTATAGAGGTGATTTACCGCCAAATCATAATAGCTTAGGATTGATGTTACTTGGCGTAACAGGTGATCAGGTTTTACCTTTAGAAATTTATAATGAAATCAAAAAAGCAACAATTGCCAAAGTAAGAGGAACGGTTCAAGCCGATATTCTTAAAGAAGATCAAGCACAAAACACTTGTATTTTCTCTACAGAATTCTCACTACGTTTAATGGGTGATATGCAACAGTATTTCACTGACAATGGCATTCGTAATTTCTATTCTGTTTCAATCTCTGGTTATCATATTGCAGAAGCAGGTGCTAATCCAATTTCTCAATTGGCATTTACACTAGCCAACGGTTTTACTTTTATAGAGTACTACCTGAACAGAGGAATGAAAATTGATGACTTCGCACCCAACTTTTCTTTCTTCTTCTCTAATGGCGTGGATCCAGAATATGCGGTCATTGGCAGAGTGGCTAGAAGAATTTGGGCGAAAGCTTTAAAAATTAAGTACAAAGGAAGTGACCGTTCCCAGAAATTGAAATACCATATTCAAACTTCAGGAAGATCGTTGCATGCTCAGGAGATTGCTTTTAATGATATTAGAACTACTCTGCAAGCATTATATGCTATTTATGACAACTGTAATTCATTGCATACTAATGCTTATGACGAGGCCATCACTACTCCTACTGAAGAATCTGTAAGAAGAGCAGTGGCTATCCAATTGATCATTAATAAAGAGCTTGGATTAGCAAAAAATGAAAATCCATTACAAGGCTCGTTTATCATTGAAGAATTGACAGATTTGGTAGAGGAAGCTGTGATGATGGAATTTGACAGAATAACTGAGCGTGGAGGCGTATTGGGTGCAATGGAAACAATGTATCAACGTTCTAAAATTCAAGAAGAATCCCTGCATTATGAAACGTTAAAGCATAATGGTGAATACCCTATTGTAGGTGTCAATACCTTCTTAAGTAAGGAAGGTTCTCCTACTATTATTCCTGAAGAAGTAATTCGATCTTCTACAGAAGAAAAAGACAGTCAAATCACCTCTCTGCAAAGTTTACATCAACATGCCAAAGCCAACGCAATTGCAAAATTAAAGGACCTGCAAGGTGTTGCTTTAGCCAATCAAAATACTTTTGATGCTTTAATGGAAGCCTCTAAATATTGTTCTCTTGGTCAAATTACACATGCACTATTTGATGTCGGAGGACAGTACAGAAGAAACATGTAACTCTTCTTGTAAAGTTCAATACAAAAAAATAGGTCAACCTCAGAAATTGAGGTTGACCTATTTTTTTTAATATTCTATATCTCTTAGTTCATCGATTCGATTTCCTTAAGATCTTTCAACTTTTGAATATCTGAAAACTCGTATCTTACAGCATTTTTATAAGAACCACCATAAGCCGCTTTTAAGAAAGTCTCTGCGTTTTTATAATCGCCCACTTCCTTATAAACTAGAGCAATTGAAAAATTATATTTTGCTTTCGCTTGAGGTGTGATAGAAGGGTTATGAATTACCTTTTTAAGCTTTTCAGTTGAACTTCCAACCTCACCTAAGTTTTTCTCACACATTGTCTTAATGAAGATCACATTGATGTTTCTCTCATTTTGTGGCAATGCATCTTGGTATTCCTCTAAGTGAATATACGCTGTTGCAAAATCCTCTGCTTGATAGTTTAGAGTAGCAAGCTCTAATAGTTTTGCAGAACGTTTCTTAATATCTTTTTCTGCCATCAAAGCTCTATCTTGTGCTGCAATCACCTTTGTTTTATCAGTGTGAATAGCTGCTAATTGCTTCTGCAAATCAAAAGCCTCGATGAAAGATGAATTAATACCTAAAGTCACATCAATCATTTTTTGAGACTTAGTATAATCCATTACTTGGAAATAAGTCTGAGCTAAACTGAAATAATATCCCTCTCTAAAAATCGTAAACATAGCTTCAGCTTCACTTGTAGTGATTTTATCCATCCACTCTTTCGCTTCACTATATTTTCCTTGATTAAATAATGCCCAGATGTATTGGTAGTAATATCTTTCATTGCCCGATAAAGGTTCAATTTCACCAATAATTTTAGCCATTAATTCTTCCGCCTTCTCTGGATGGTCAATTTCATTCCAGTACATTGACTCATAATAATCAAGATCAAAAGATTCTGCTAACTCTAATTTTCTTAAATCATCAATATGCTTTTTAGAGAAACGATGTCTATTCGCTTGATCTAAAATATCTAATATCTTAAGCTTATAAAGGTATTTTTGCTCAATGCTTTCATCCTTTTGAAAGGCTAAATCATAATACTTAACTGCAGCAGAAGGCTTTTTCTTTTGAGAATAAAGATCGCCTAACATTTCATATGCTCTGAAAAAACTAGGATCAGATTTTACACAAGCCTCTAATGTTTTAATAGCATCATTAAATTTAGTAATAGCAAGGAGCGTATTTGCTTTTTTGAAATAAACGCTTCCATCTGTTGGATTCGCATTTATTGCTTTGTCTAATTCTTCAAGAGCTTCACTGTAGCGACTGTTCGCTAATAGAAAGTCAGCTGTCTCAAGATGTGCTTTTGCAACATCCTCCTGAGCTTTTAATTCCGTGACCAAAAATAATGAACAGAATAAGGACAGTATAATATTTAAGTGTGATAGTTTCATAGATGCTATAAAAATGAATTACTTTCTCTTGTATTGTTATTAAAAAAAACTTTGAAATTAAAGTGCTTCTTCTATTTAAACTAAGAATTGTACCACTTTAGTATTTCGTTATTGAAAAATTAATAGGACTTTAAGAAATCAGTCAATTGACCATCAACACCATGAGAATGTAATATTTTCAGGTATGATTCTGCACTTTCTTTACTTACAAAGTTTCCAGCAAAAACCTGATAAGTAATATCACCACTATATTGATCAATCATAATATAAACATCTTCGATTTCATATTCTTGAACTAGATGACAATGTTCTTGTGCGGATTCCAAATCTCCTACATCAGTGATGAGTACAGACCATCTGTTTTTCTCTATTCTAACCCCGTTAGGGTTATATAAATACCTATACATTGGATCAAAAGAAATGTACTCTGCAAAATATGTAGTAGGTTCTGCATCTGCACCTTCTTGATTTTTGACATTGAAGAACCAATAAGCTTGTAAAACATTAAACTTTGTAGCTTCCTCATCGCCATCAACATATAAGTAATAAGAGTTACCTTGATCTGTTAATTGTTTTGGAATACCTCTTCTCATAGTATAAGCAGTCACTAAGTAATTACTTACTAACTCTCCTGGTTGTTGATCTTTTGGAGGTTTTGGTGCAACTCTTAGGAAGTCTAACTTACCATCGTTGTTATAATCACCAAAACTGTCTGTTCCTTGGAATAAGCTTGAAAAAGAAGTTTGAAGAATTCTTGTTGGATCTGTGATATCAAATACATTGTAACAACGATATCTACAGTTGTCACCCAAACAATCTTCTCTAAACGAAATAAGCATTAAGTAGCTTCTTCCTAAATAATCGAATTCTTTTGCTTCTAAAACATTGGAGTAATTCTGACGAATAGACTTCTCCATTGAACAGAAAAAATTAAATTCTCTATCTCCTAATATGATACCCGTTGGGTTAGGATTGAAGATGTTGTCATATTGCGGCCCGTTTACAAAATAGATTTTGAAAGGGATCGACGCATCTCCATATATTGTAAAAGTTGTATCCCCCACCTCAGATGAGCTTGTAGGAAACAACTCTCTTTTAACTTGTACTGGTTCCTGAGATAAACTCCCCGGAGTATATGAATGCCCTTCTGTTACTTCTTGTGCAATAGCTTTGCCTAAACAAAATGAAGAAATAATAGCGAAACAGAAAAAAAATGAATTTATCTTTCTAGTGCAACAAAACATATCCGACTTCTTAACAATATTCAAATTTGATAGTGATTACGATAAATAAACAATTGTAATCTGAAATTATTCTCCAAATTCAAATGAAAAACAAAAAAAATACAAGTTTTTCATTAAATACCTCTTAAATCAATTATGAAGATTTAGGAGAGGACATTTTTTAATAAAATAACTTCGACAATTCTTTACTAACAAATCTTGTTCCGTTAATGCATTATTTTTTGCAGAACAAATGTACAAACCAAATTTCAAATGATGTTGAGTAAACTTTAATTGGTAAGAAAATGTAATATAAAAAAAATGGTTTCACTAAAACTGTCACTTTATGATTGACTGCATTTGCCCTAAATTATCAATTTACATTTGTCTTATTACTTAATTGAGTACTATTTTTGCATTAACTTACGTTGTACCTATTGAAAGGTAATTTACCAAGACAAAATTTCTTCGGTATCAACTCCTTATAATTGTTTTTTTAATTACTATCGCTAAAAACTTTACACAGCTATTTTTTTAGCATATAAATAAAAACAGCCACAAGGGTTATTTTTGAAGCTTTTTTGACTTAGTAGTACTAAAAAGAAATTTTATTATTAGAAAAACTCATGATGAGAACCTTACTTATCACAATAATATCAACCTTAATTTTTAACACACAATTATTCGCTCAAGACGAATTAGATCGTACAAGAATTATATTTAAATCTGGAAAATATTCCAATTCAACACATATTGAAATAGAAATTCATGGTGTGGGGATTGCTGAGATGATGGCCAGTGGTTCTAAATCTTTTGAAGGTGCTAGGTGGATAAAATTTTCAAAATTATTTTCTTACCAACTTTCGGATGGAGATGGTACAAAGGAAGTTTATTTCAAATTCAAAGATATTGATGGCAATGAGTCGAAAGTATTGATGAAGAAAATTATCCTTGATACCACGCCACCTTCCGACATTTCTGTTAAAATAGATGTTCCTACTAAATATTTCACTGACCAAAATAGTTTAAAGGTTGGTATTATCTTAGGGCAACAAGGAGCGAAATATTTTCAAATTAGTAACACTTCTGCTTTCCATGGCAACAAATGGCGTCTTATTCAAGATGAATACATTGAATGGGATTTAGCTGCTGGCGATGATGGAATACGTAAGATCTATGCTAGATACAGAGATCAAGCAGGAAATATAACAAGTGTGGTTACTGATGAAATCATTGTGGATAGAACAGCACCTTTTGGAGGTAAAATTTCAATTAATGATGGTGAAAAAATATCTAACCGTCAAGACCATCAAGTCAACCTTTCTTTCTTCTGTAGACAAGCTGATTCTATGATTGTTGCTCAAAGTAGCAATTTTGAAGGTGGTGAATGGATTCCGTATGTTACTAAAAAGACATACAAAGTAAGTGAGGGAGACGGCATCAAGCAGATTTTTGTAAAGTATAAAGATGTTGCAGGGAATCAGACACAAACCTATTCTTCTAGCATTTCTTTTGACACAAATGCACCAAAAAATATTTCACTTGCCATTGATCAAGGAGCTGAGTTTACAAATAATATCAACAAACTTGTCTCTCTTAGTATTAATGGTGATGATGCTGCAATGATGATGGTCAGCAATAAATCCTCTTTCCAAGGAGCACATTGGCAACAATTAAAACCATCTATTGATGGATGGAAACTTAATGGCGAAGCAGACGGAATGAAGTACGTTTATGTAAAATTTAAAGATGATGCAGGTAATATTTCAAGACCGATCAGAGCTAGTATAGAATTAAAAAGAGGGTTTTAAGTTGTTATAGAAATTAATCAACTTACTTTCAATACAGTACAAAAGGGGTCATTTATTCGTAAATGATCCTTTTTTTTTGTGATAAAATTTTGAAAAAAGTAGATTCTTTCATTAATTCGCATTTATCCTATATAATTAGTAGATTAAATAAAAGTTAAAGAAAAGAATATGTCATCGCAAAGCATCATTCCACAAGCTTCAGCAATATCATTTGATCAGCGAGTTGATGAAATCGCAAAGCAGGTGGCTATCTATCATTCGCAAGGGAAAAGAATTTTTGCTAGTTCTTCATTTCAACCACAAAGTGTTGTCTTGTTGGATATCATTAGCAGAGTAGATAAAAATATACCAGTGTACTTTTTAGATACTAATTATCATTTTCCTGAAACAATCGAATTTAGAGATCAATTAGCCAAAAAGCTTGGATTAAATATTATAGACTTGAAGTCAAAAATCCCTGTTGAAAAACAAGTGGATGAAAATGGTGAACCATTACACGTTCATCATCATGACAGATGTTGTCATATCAACAAGGTTGAACCTTTAGAAGATATCTTAAAAGAAAACGATGTTTGGATTAACGGTATCAGAAAAGGACAATCTGCTGTACGCGCTCAAATGCAAAAGGAAGAACAAGCAAAACATGGTGTTACAAAATACCACCCTATCTTAGATTGGGACTCAAAAATGGTATTTCAGTACATCAATGAAAGAAAGCTTCCTTTACATTCTCTTATTGCAAAAGGGTATTTTAGTGTAGGTTGCTTGCCATGTACGGCAAAAGCAGATCCTACGAAGCCTTTATGGTCAGATGACCGTTCGGGTAGATGGGCTGGTAAAACCAAAACAGAATGTGGTTTACATACTAGCTTATAAGAAACTAACTGGTAATACAATGGAACAAATAAGTCTCAAGTTTAAGTACTTGGGACTTTTTTTATGCCTCAGCTTTTCGTTCGTTGAAAAAACAAGTCCATTCGTTGAAATGATTATCAATATTGCATCCTTGATAGGACCTTTGGAGTATACAAAATCAAACGAAAACAATTTAAAAAATTAGTGTCATGAAAAAATCTAAAGTTCTTATTCTATCATTAATCACAGTAGCAACTCTTGCTGTATCATTTGTAAGCGTAGCTCAACAAGAAAAGAAAAAGAAAAGAGATGAAGCCCGAAAGGAAATCAAAGCGTACATGAAAGCGCAAGTACTTCCTGTAGTATTAGAAAACAGAAAAGAGTTTGATAATAAGTTATCTAATTCGGAAAAGAAAACATTAGTATCCTTAAGAGAAAGATTAGACGCTCTTTCTAAGAAAAAAGAAGGTATGAAGCGCCCTGAAGGAGAGCCTACAGAAGAGCAACAAAAAGAGCGTCAGGCAATGGAAAAGGAAATGCGCCATATTACTACTGCTGCTTGGGAAATTGTTGATAATCACGAAGCTGATTTAGAAGCAATCAAAGCTTCTACAAAAACTCAGCAAGAACAATGGAAAAGCGATATGAAAGCCATTATGTCAAAATACAAGCCTGAAAATAAAGGTGAAGGTAATGGTCATGAAAAAGGAAACGGCAGAAAAGGAAGAGGTAAAGGAAAAATGGGACGTCAAGGTATGATGGGACATTATCAACCTGTAATGTTTGTCTTAATGGATCCTTCAAAGTCAGTGGATGAACTTGCTGATGAAATGGAAAAAAGACAAATGAAGAGAATGGGACATAAAGGTGGTAAAGGAAGAGGTCACCACGGAGGTGGAAGAAACTAAGCTTCAACCTTGAAAAAAAGCCATTACAATTTCGGTTGTAATGGCTTTTTTTATGTTCAGAAATGAAAATTAATATTCAATATCTGCAACAAGTATATCGGCTAAAATTGGCTTCACATTTTCACCTACTACTTTTACGTGTGCAGGGTGAACTTGATAAGATTCTAGAGCTTCTTTTGAATCAAAAATAGAATAAAGAACTACATCAAAACCTTTAGAACGGTCTGAAAAATTCTCTTTTACTTGAATTTCTTTTAACTCATCAATTTTACCACCCAATGCTTGTAGTGCATCGATTAACTCTTGTTTTTGAGTTGCTGTTGTCTCTTCTTTTAATTTGAAAAGTACTGTATGATTAATCATCTGTCTATGTTTTATTGTTCAGCACAAAAATAGAAACCTTTCAATAAATTAAAAACCTGATTGGGATGAATAGTAAGCTTCATTCCAATCAGGTTTTGTGATTATGCTTTTTCTTTGCCCTATTGAGCGCTCACATCATGTTCCAATTTACCAGGTAAAATTAATTCATCACTATCTTCATTTTCGAATGATAAATTATAAGATGCTTTTGCGACCACAACACCAGAAGATAAAGGCGTTCCCTCTACCCTATAAACGACTACCAAAGGAGTATGTGCATTTTCTTCAGAAATAGAATATTCCCATTCCTCATCGGATACAAAGTTCAATTCAGAAAAATTATCAGCAGTGATAGAAACATTGGCATTACTGTACAGCTCATTTAATGCTCCTAAATGCTCTGACAGTTTATTGTATTCATTGAGTTTCATTTCTCTTTTCTGTTGAAGTGCTACCACCTCATCCAATGACCCCAATCGTTCTTTTGTTTCAGCAACTACGTCATCAAATTTCCCTTTTTTACGGTAGAAATTATCCTGAGAGTGCTTTACAATGATCTTATCATAAAGGTAATCCTGCAAAGCAATATAAAATACGTCTATTCTATCTCCAGTATCGCCAGATTGTCTATGCTGATTGTAGATATACTCAAATGCAAATAAAGTTCTTAAAAGTGTTCTTCCTTCTTCAAACAACCTAGTGTTTGCCACTTCTAATTCTTCAATGGCTTCTGTTACCCCTCCGACTGATCCATTTTGATTTTTAGCATCATTTAGTACCGTCAATACTTTATCAATATTTTCCTGCATCAAATTAATGTCCCTGATATAACCATCTCTTGTTGACAGTAATCGGATCACCGCAGACTGAACTGCACCGTTCTTTCCTGAAGCATCATCTACTGCTATTTGACCCGCTATCACTTCAGTATGTTCATAGATATCAGACATACCTTCAAGCTCATCCTGTAAGTTTAGAAGACTGTTTTCTAAATCTCCCGTATCATCCCCTAAAGAGCTCCATATTTTTTTAATATCGGCATCGACTTGTCTCACACTTTGGTCAGCACGTTCTACAGCATCTTCAACCTGTTTAATATTCATATTGGGTAAACGTAGTGTAATGGCTACAGCACTTCCTTCCACTGCGTCGCCATTAAGCTCCCAAATTGCTTTTTCTTTAATAAACTCATCGATTGTAACAAGCTGAGGATCGATTTCTTCATCATCACTAAAAATGAAGAAGAAGATGGAGGTTAAGAGTAAAACCCCTCCGAAAACAGCTCCTATAATGATCAATAATTTTGATGATGATGCGTTTGTATTATCTTCCATACGCTATAGCTAATTTAATATTTGGTATTGCTTTTTTGTTTTCTCAACAATAACATCTGAAAACATCTCTTTGTTGTTACAAAATTGCAGATATTATTGTTCATTCTCATTAATAATTTTGGCCTCCGTCAAAAAAAGACTATCACATTGAAGGAGAAATGATTGTATTATGATATATAATATTCATTTTACGTCCTATTTTTATAACGATTATTTGAATCTGAAATTTTAAAAATCTAAAAAAAAATAATTGTGGTGAAATCTTGGTGTGTTTTGAATCACAATTTCATAAATTGTTACTCCACAAAAAATACAAGAAACATATGAGCCAACAACGCATCTTATGGGCAGATGATGAAATTGATTTACTAAAGCCTCACATATTATTTTTAACGAAAAAAGGTTATGAAGTCACTCCCGTTTTAAGTGGTTTGGATGCCATTGAAAAATGTGAAGAAGAGGAATTTGATATTATCTTTTTGGATGAAAATATGCCAGGTATGACAGGACTGGAAGCTTTGGAGCAAATCAAAAGAATCAAGCCGAATATTCCTGTTGTGATGATTACAAAAAGTGAGGAAGAATATATCATGGAAGATGCTATTGGGGCCAAAATAGCGGATTACCTGATTAAACCCATTAACCCTAAACAGATTCTTCTGTCGATCAAGAAAATTTTAGATACCAAAAAACTAGTTTCTGAAAAAACCAACTCTGCTTATCAACAAGATTTCCAAAGTATCATGATGTCATTTATGAATGATATGGAATGGGAAGATTGGGTAGAAACCTATAAGAAACTTGTTTATTGGGATATCGAAATCACTCAGACTGAAAACAGAAGTATGAGTGAGGTATTCGAAATGCAAAAAAACGAAGCCAATCATAATTTCTGTCGATTTATAAAAGATAATTATATTGATTGGATGGAAGACCCTGAAAACCGTCCAATTCTTTCGCATGAGTTACTTTCTGAAAAAGTTTTGCCTTATGTAAGAGAAAATGACGAAAGTGTATTCTTTATTCTGATTGATAACTTGAGATATGATCAGTGGAAAGTGATAGAACCATTGGTTGCAGATCTTTTCAACATCAAAGAAGAGGTTTACTGTCCAATTTTACCAACCACTACTGCCTATGCTAGAAATGCCATTTTCTCAGGTTTAATGCCTTCTGAAATTGAAGCAACCTATCCTGAATGGTGGGTGAATGACAATGATGAGGACAGTAAAAACAATTATGAGGAAGAACTTTTAGGAGAACAACTATTACGTCATGGCATCCAAGAGAAGTTCAGTTACCATAAAGTCATCCGAGCTTCTCAAGGCAAGCAAGTCAATGATCAAATCAATAGTTTATTGCATAAAAAGTTCAATGCAGTAGTCTATAACTTTGTTGATATGCTTTCTCATGCAAGGACCGACACTAATATGGTGAGAGAACTTGCACCTGATGAAGCGGCCTACCGTTCTATTACAAAGTCTTGGTTTGAGCACTCTACTTTATATGAAATGCTGAAAACGTTAGCTGATAAAAACTGTAAAGTATACATCACAACAGACCATGGTACTGTAAGAACTAAAAAGCCTTATAAAATTATTGGGGACAGAGAAACAAATACCAACTTAAGGTACAAACAAGGTAAAAATCTTTCTTACAATAAGAAAAATGTACTTGTAGCTCGTCATCCTGAAGACTTTGGTTTACCAAAAACAGAGGTATCTACATCATATGTTTTTGCTACTGAAGATTACTTCTTTGCGTATCCTAATAATTATAATTATTACGTGAGTTACTATAAAGACACGTTCCAACATGGTGGAATTTCCATTGATGAAATGATCATTCCGTTTATTGAACTGAGTAAAAAATAGGTTTTTGTTAGTGAAGAGGTAAGAAGGAAGAGGGATGAGAGTGGTTCGTAATGGATATATCACCCCCCTCTTCCTTCTCCCCTCATACCTCTTACCTCCCCTCCCCCTCTCTTAACCTTTCCTAATGAACAGCATTAATGACCTAAACCATTGTTAATTATGCTTCATAATGTCGAATTTTGTAAATTCGATGTTCGAGGTATAAAAATATATGGAATTTACAGCAATAGATTTTGAAACAGCACATGGTGCAAGGTGGAGTATTTGTCAAGTAGGAATTGTCAAAGTGAAAAACGGTGAAATCATTGATCGTTATGAAACTTTGGTCCGTCCTCCTGATAACCGATACCATAGTTTCAATACGACTATTCATGGTATTACTGCTGAAATGACTAAAAATGCTCCCAGTTTTTTTCAAGTTTGGGATGAAATCAAACCTTTCATTGAAGGACAACTGATCGTAGCACACAATGCTGGTTTTGATGTTGGGGCATTAGAACAAACATTAGAATTGTACGACCTCGATGTTCCTGAATTCCAATACGATTGTACCTATAGAATCACCGGAGCAGCATTAGATGATGTTTGCTACACTTACGGTTGGGCTCTTAATCATCATAATGCTTTGGCAGATGCAGAAGCTTGTGCGAAACTTTACATTGAATGTATTTCAGAAAAAGAGTTACCTATTTTTGAGAAAAATCCATTCAAAAAGAAGAAAACAAACCCTCCTTACCGTACACAACTTTCTGGAGATATTTTAAAACCCGATTTTGAAAATGCAGATCCTGATAGCCCTTTTTATAGACAAAAGGTGGTAATTACTGGAATTTTTAATACTTGGGAAAGATTAGAACTCGCCACCATTATTAAAGGTTTAGGTGCGAAAATTAATTCTAATATCTCAGGTCTTACGAATATTGTTCTTGTAGGCACAGATCCAGGACCTACCAAATTACAGAAGGTAAGTGCACTTAATGCTGGAGGAAAAAATATTGAAATACTCAAAGAAGAAGAGTTAAAAGAGATCCTCGCTGTTTTGAATCACAACTAACCCTATTCCTAATGGGAAACCTATTATACAACATCATTCGTTTTTTTGTAAAGTACGTCTATTTGAAACTTGTATTTTATAAAGTTGAAAAAACGGGTTGGGAGAAAATCCCTAAAGATGTACCTATTTTATTTGCTGTTACTCATCCACTAATGTACATCGATGCATTGGTTTTAGGATGTAGTTATCATAAACCACTCTATTTTATTACCAAATCCACTGTTTTTAAGGGGAAATTCAACAAATGGCTCTTTCAAAAACTGAACATGATTCCCGTAGTACGAAAACAGGATGTACCGAAAGGGCAACCTTTTTCGAATAAAGACATGTTCAAACATTGTATAGACACACTTACCAAGGGAGGTGATATTCTTATTTTTTCGGAGGGAACAAGTATTTGGGAGAGAAAATTAAGAGGTTTGAAATCTGGCACCGCAAGAATCGCTTTGGAGACAGAAGTGGCTAATCAATTTCAATCCAATGTACATATCGTTCCTGTAGCATTGAATTATACGCATATTGGCAGTGTGTTTCCTAGTGTAAGTATTGAGATTGGGGATCCAATCCAAGTCCGTGATTACAAAGAGGATTATGAGAAAAACAGTGGTAAAACGGCTCAAGAAATTACTAAAAAAATTGAAGAGGAAATCTTAAAAAGCTATTTCACTCTTCCTAATTTGGAAGCAGAAGCACCGTTGGTTCAAGCGGTTACAATGTATACAGAAACCACTCCTTTTAAACGAAAACAATCATTGAGGGATTATTTCCATTATCTCAACAAAGGATTAGATTTTTTGGAAAAACTATCAGAAAATCAATTAAATACTATAAAAGAAAAGATTGAAAACTATGATAACCTTTTAAAGAAAAATAAAATAAAAGATGAGTCATTTTGGCATACGGAAAAGAACTTTAAAAGTGTGTTTTCATTGGTTTTCAGATCAATGATTACGCTACTTATTTTACCATTCCATTGGGTGAATTGGATATTAAATAAGATACCCTATAAATTATCCAAAAGTATTGCTTTAAAAACATCTGATGAAATGGAAGTCTGGGGTGCAAATTTGATTGCCTTATGTGGTATTATTTTCCCTATTTTCTACTTTACTTATCTGATGATTGCCTATTTCCTTGCTGGAGGATTTGTATGGTATACTTTCCTAGTAGTTCTCATTTTTCCATTTTTCACGTATGCTTCGTATTTTTTCAATAGTTATATCCACTTTCTGTTATCCGATTGGCGAGTATTTCTGTTATCAAAACGAAACAAAACAGCTTATCAATCCATCAAGAAAGAGAGAAAAGAGATTATCGAAGCAATTGATCTAATCATCAATCAACATGGCAAAGAAGCATAAATTAGGTATTGTATTTTCAGGTGGCGGAGCTAAAGGATTGGCCCACATCGGAGTTTTATTCTATCTGAAAGAACTAGGAATTGTTCCTGATGCTGTAGCTGGAACAAGTGCAGGTTCGATAATAGGAAGTATGTATGCGTATGGCATTCCACTGACCCAAATTCAAGAGTTCTTCTTAACGACAGATTTGTTTGACTGGGAAAGAAGATCTTTCTTTAAATCCAATGTACTTTTTAGAGGAATTGTTGACCCTAAAACCCTCAAAAAGGATTTGCTTAAAGTTTTTCCAGATGACGATTTCAGGCATTGTGATAAAGAACTTTCTATTGTAGCCACCAATATGCTTTCTGCTGAAGAAAAGGTATTTACATCAGGTTCTATTACGGATGCCATCTTGGCCTCTATTGCTTATCCATTTGTTTTCTCTCCCATGGAAATTGACGATCAATTGTATAGTGATGGAGGTATACTCAATCACTTTCCAGTGGATGTTTTGCGGGAGCAATGTGAAAAGATCATTGGCGTATACGTATCTCCAATCCGTCAATACGAGAAAGGGGAGTTAAACAATATTCAAAAGATCACTTTGAGAGCATTGTCATTGAAAGGTGATAAAGCAGAACTCAAAAAACTGGAGGACTGTGACGTTCATATCTTTCCTCAAGACCTCATACATTACAATACTTTTGATACTGATCCCGAAAAATTAATCGAGATTGTAGAAGTGGGTTATGACGAAGCCGCAAAATATCATGATCAGTTGATACGATTAAGAAGAGATTTAAGGGAAATTTAAGACCAGAATGGTAGTTTGAGAGGTATTTCAATAAAAAAGTAAATGAATGTAAGTATATTGGGTTTACTAAAGTTTAACTGTGTTAATAAGCTTATCAAGTAACGGTGATGTGGAGTAGAATCAAGAAAATTATTCATCATAAATTATCAACTAAAGAGATATTAAAAAACACTTCCTTACAACTAGAGCAAGAGTCTGAGCACTTGTATCATTTACAAATGTCGCTGAAGGCTCAAGTCATTACTTTGAAAGGAAAATCGGATCATCTTCAAAAACATATCAAGAAAAACCAGTTTGATATCAAGGCTGCAATCAGCAACGAACAACGTTCTAAGGCGTTGGAATTGAATAATTACGGTAATACATTAAAAAAAGAAAGGGATCATTACGTCAAGTCTATCAAAGAGTTAGAACTGAAGTTGCTTGACACGTCTAGTAAAATTTCCGTGATTCAGATTCAAAAAGAAAAGATCTCCACACAACTGATATTCCTAAAAACCAATCAAGAAAATGACAGTTTTGATGTAGAAGATTTTCTCTACGATGTATTCAATACCACTGAAGAAAGTACAATTCCTGAAGATGAACTTTTGTCCATGGAAATAGACCTAGCATTGGAGCAAAATAGAGAGGATGAGGAATCTGAAGAAAAAATCCAACAGTTTTTTGAAGAAATTCATCCCAATACAAATTCCCACTCTACTACGGAAGAATCAAAAGAAAACATGATCAATTCTTTTTTTACGAGAACAAAACCTCAAACCGCTCAAGAGAAAAAAATTGACGATTTTTTTAATAAAAAATAGCTCCAAGATCTAATATTCAGTTTCTTCTAAATATATTTAAGCTTATAAACAACTTCAGGAATATTCTGACGTTTTATAAACAAACTTTTATTATTACTATTACAGCTTAATTATGAGTATTTCTCTCAAAAAAGGGAACCGCTTCAACCTAACAAAAAACGAAAAAGGCCTGGATAAAATTATGGTAGGCTTGGGTTGGGACATGGTACCTGGCAATAACCTAGATTTAGATGCTTCTGTTTTCATGATCAATGCAAACGGTAAATTACCCGCCGACGAATACTTTGTTTTCTTCAATAATTTAAAATCGCCAGACAATAGTGTTGAACATACTGGAGACAATAGAACCGGTAAAGGAGATGGAGACGATGAGATGATTTTAGCTCATCTTTCAAAAATTTCAAAAGATGTAGAGGAAATGGTTTTTGTGGCTTCGATCCATAATGCTGAAGTCTTAAGACATCACTTTGGAATGCTTCAAAATGCTTATATCCGTATTGTTGACATCGATACACAAAGAGAGATTATCCGCTTTAATTTGAATGAAAACTATACTGGTATCACTGACATGGAATTTGGTCGACTTAAAAAAACAAATGGAGAGTGGAATTTTATTGCCTCTGGCGATGGTTCCAAAAAGGGTCTACAAGGTTATGTAGATATTTATGCTTAAATTATCTTTTGGTACTTTTTAAGTACTCCTCTTTAAGTCATTTTAAACAAAAAGGCGAAGTTAGTTTATCACTAAATTTGGGTAATTACTACTCATTCTGATCACTTAATATTAATTTCGCCTTTGTTCTTGGTATTCTCAGAACAAAAGCATACAATCAAGCTATTCATAAACAAAGTAATCTATTATTCGATGGGTACATCTCTCAAGAAAAAAACTGGAATTTCATTATCAAAAGGAAGTAAAATATCTCTCCTTAAAAAAGATGGCAACACACTCGATTATATCAGAGTTGGGGCGAATTGGGGGGCTATTCATGGTAAATTACTTTTTGGACTTCTCAATAATAAAGTGAACGTAGATCTTGACGCTAGTATTAGTGCTTTCGATAAGGAAATGAACGAAATCTACACAGTTTACTATAACGAATTAATTTCACCTGATGGCGCTGTAACGCACACTGGTGATGATCTTGAAGGAGATGCTGGAGAAAATGATGGGCTAGACAATGAAACAATTCAGATACACCTCAATGAGGTTGCACAAGAGGTAGATCAGATCTTTTTATACCTCAACTCCTATAAGAAACAAGACTTTGCAACAATTCCTTTCTCTGAAATCAGAATATACACGAGAAACGACTTGATTGCTACCTTCAACCTTTCTTCCAACTCTGAGTTTGCTGGCTATGTTTCTATGATTATGGGACGCCTTTATAAAATAGAAGGGAACTGGAAGTTTGAAGCACTCGGTGAACCTATCCGTTCAAGAGACATTGAAGGAACTATAAAATATTTACAGGTAAAATACTCTTAATTTTATCTATCTTTTCTATGAAAGAGTAGGAAATGAAATGGATTAAACTTTCTCATAGAAAATAGTAACTAAGACAATTTTAAAGAAGAGGACTATGTAATACATATAGAATAACACTATTCTTTACTCTTTCTTATTCCTATTGCTCTTAGTAAATTGATGATTATTACAAAATATTGAGGGTAATCGGTCCACTGCTTATTACCTTCTTTTTATTAAAAATAATATTGAACACTATTAACCTGAATTCGACGAACTCAGGTTATTACCCTAGTGTTTATCCAAATAAACTTTTGACTATTACATTACACTATGGAACAAATCAACTATCATAACAAGCGATTTAAGGCGCTTTCTAATTCTGAAAACGGAGAAGTAGACAGCGAAACTTTTTTTCATTACAGACAAGGTGGAGATGTAATTTGGGCCACTTATTATGGCACTAACATCAGAATGGGAACAATCACTGGTATAGTGAAAGAGGACAGTTCTTTGGAATTCACCTATCAACATGTGAATACAAATGACGAAATCATGACAGGAAAATGCACGTCAATTCCTGAAAGACAGTCAAATGGCAGTTTAATCCTGAAAGAGACTTGGGAGTGGACTTGTAAAGACTTCTCTAAGGGAACTTCTGAGATTATTGAGTTAGTGGAAAAAGAAAATCTTGTTCGCCTGTTCTAATTGAATTTACAGTATCAATAAACTTTATTGAATTATAGTTTTTTTCGATTGGATTTTAATTCACTTTTTAGAGTTTATTGTGTTAATTGCGAATGAAAAAAATGATCTACCTCACCAAAACGGTAGTTAATCACTTTTTTTTGAAAACGAAAAATATTATTCTTAACAATAAAATCTTACTAAAAATGGCATTCGAATTACCTCAGTTACCGTATGCATATGATGCATTAGAGCCACACTTTGACGCTCGTACAATGGAAATTCACCACTCTAAGCACCACGCTGCTTATACTTCAAAATTAAACGCAGCGATCGAAGGTACTGCTGACGCTGACAAGTCTATCGAAGACTTACTTTCAGCTGACGAGTTATCAGGTGCTGTAAGAAACAACGGTGGCGGATTCTATAACCACAACTTATTCTGGACAATCTTATCACCAAACGGTGGTGGTGCTCCTACAGGAGATTTAGCGGCTGCTATTGACGCTGCATTTGGTTCTTTCGATGCTTTCAAAGAAGCTTTTGCTAACGCTGCTGCAACACGTTTCGGTTCAGGTTGGGCTTGGTTATGTGTAGATAACGGTACTGTTTCAGTTTGCTCAACTGCAAACCAAGACAACCCATTGATGGCAGGTGAGTGCGGAGGAACTCCAATCTTAGGTCTTGACGTTTGGGAGCATGCTTACTACCTAAACTACCAAAACCGTCGTCCTGATTACATCTCTGCATTTTGGAATGTTGTAAACTGGGAAGAAGTTGCAAAAAGATTTGAAGCTGCTAAGTAATTAGCACACTATAAGTACTTTCCATTATAAAGTACTTATCAAATAGATGAAAGAAGCCATCTTGGAATACTCCGAGATGGCTTTTTCATTATAAGATAGTCACACACACAAGTTGTACAGTTACAGGACTTTTAAAAACATCTACCTGTTAAAAAAAATTGTTAGGAAAAAGCGTCACACACTGTTTATTTGAAGTCTTATAACCTATTCTAATTGCCTTAATTGTTATTGAATCTGTTTCGTCTATTTCAATTGGCGTTGTATATACTTTCCACTCTTTATCCGCTCTTTTATACCCGATTGAGGCTCCTTTGGTGGGGCAGGATAAATGAAGTTTTCCTTTTTTCACCTTATACACTACCTCTTCGGTCTGTGGCTGTTCTTGATTAGGCCACATCTCTTCTATCATTTTCGACTCTACTGCTTTACATCTATCATTAATATTTCGCTGCCACTTATTCAATACCCCTCTCATGATTTTTTCTACTTCTTTCACGTCTGCTTTGCCAATCAGATTATTCAATTCATCTGGATCATTTTCTAAATCATACAATGCTTCCAATTCCTTTACAGGAGCGAACCACTTCCTCTGATTTTTAGATAGTTTTTCCTGATCATACCACTCTAATAAAACCTGCATAGTCGGCACATTTTTTCTGTATTCTATATCTTGATAGCTTGAAGGTTGTGTGTACAAATACTTTACATAAAGGTATTTTCCATCGGTCACACTTCTTCTTGCCGAAGTATGCTCATCCATTCTATCTCTTGCGGCAAAAGAGTATTTTCTTTTTTGGGATTGAATACTTGACCCCTGTAAATGTTTAGGTATTTTCACTCCTACTATTTCCAATACTGTTGGAGCTAGATCAATAAAGTTGACTACTTGATCACTGTAACCTTTTTCTGCACTTTGAGGGTATTTTATCATAAAAGGAACATGTAAACCTGATGAAATCACTTCACGTTTTTGTCTTGGCATCGGTCCTCCATGATCAGAAAAGAAGAAAATATAGGTATTATCATACAATCCATCTTCTTTTAATTGTTGGATAATTTCCCCCACTCTTTTATCCAGTAACTCAAGGTTACTATACACTCTTGCAATGTCATTTCTTACTTCCGGAGTATTAGGATAGTAGCTCGGAATATTTACTTTATTAGGCGAAACGGTAAGAGGAAGATGATTGTGTTTCCATAATTTGGACTCGTGTGTTTCATTGAAATTAAACACTGCGAAAAAAGGCTGTCCTTCCTTTCTATTTCTCCAATGTGCCTTTGTATCATTTTGATCCCATGCTGTAAATGGTGAGGCAAACTGATAATCCGTTTTAGCATTATTCGAACAATAATACCCCTCTCTTCTTAAGTATTCTGGAAAACATTTTATCTTCGTAGGAATCACAGCACTGTACTCAATCACATTATTTCCTTCTCTGTCTATTACATTTTTATTTTTACTGTAAACACCTCTACTTTCACCCATAATGTCCCTTCCTGTACGCATATGATTTGTTCCTAAAAAAGTAGGATACATACCTGTAATAATTGCAGAACGGCTTGGTGCACAAACTCCCGCAGTAGAAAAAGCATTGTTGAAAACTTTACTGTCTTCCGAAAGCGAATTAATCACTGGAGTATAAGCGGTAGAATCACCATAGCAAGCCAATAAAGGACTCATATCCTCAAATGTGATCCAGACGATATTTGGTCTTTGATCTTGCGCTATTGATGACAATACTAATAAGAGTAATAGCATTAAAGTTCCACTTCTTTTCATACCAAATAATAATTCTATTGTTGAGAATGTTATCTCGTTGTTGATGTTACAAATATCAGAGATGTAATTTTTAATGAGGGTGAAAAATTGTTCAATGATGTTTGCATTTGTGTTTTTTGCACACTTGAATAACAATCAATACTGATAATCAGATATTTATAATTGTTTAATGTTTTTATTGTGAACTATTTACCGACCTACTAGAATCATTATTCAACTTCAATCACAATGGTACAAACTACTTTTGCATAGGTACTTTTTACTCGAAGTACCTAAGTTCTAAGTCAAGACTATTATCACATCTATTTTTGGATTAGCACTTTCAATATTTTTTTAATAAGAAATGAATTGATCACAATTCATTGTATATAGTTGAAAACCATCAGATGAAAAGATTACTTATTTTTTTCCCATTTATGATTGGACTTCTTTCTTTAGGGAGTTGCTCCAAGATGAATAGCTCTCAAGAAGAGACACAACAACCTAACATTATTTTTATCATGAGTGATGATCACGCTACCAACGCCATCAGTGCATATGGTGGTCGATTAGCTCAGCAGTTTCCTGACCTTACGCCTAATATTGACCGTATAGCCAACGAGGGAATGATCATGCAAAATACATTTTGTACAAATGCAATTTGCGGTCCTTCAAGAGCAGCAATTTTAACAGGAAAATTCAGTCATGTCAATGGGTTCTTTAAGAATGAAAGCGGTGGTGATTTTGATGGTTCTCAGCAAACATTCCCTAAGTTATTACAAAAGGCAGGTTATCAAACGGCTGTAATTGGTAAGTGGCACTTAGGTACTGTTCCAACAGGATTTGACTACTCAAAAGTAATGATCAATCATGGCGGACAAGGTACTTATTTCAATACAGTGTTCTTAGAAAACGGTCAAGATACAGTGACTGAAAATCGTTTCCATTCATCAAGACAGGTTTGGGAAGATGCGAAAAAATGGTTAACGAAAGGGCGTGACCAGAAGAAACCTTTTATGTTGATGTATCAGTTCAAGGCTCCTCACCGTCCTTGGGATCCAGACCCTCAATTCCAACATACATTTGACAACGTTGAAATTGTTGAGCCAGAAACTTTCAATGATACTTACGAAGGAAAAGTTGCAGCAGGAAATACCTGGCAAACAATAGAAAGAAACTTAAACAGAAGAGATCTAAAAGTTGATCCTGAGAATATTGATGCGATGACTAAAAAAGAAGTAAACGCATGGTATAAGTATGGCAACAACAACGAAGAACCTTGGTCACCTAGCGATACTTTAAAAGGTCAGGACTTGAAGAAATGGAAATACCAAAAGTACATGAAAGAGTACTTGGGTTGTGTGAAAGGTGTGGATCACTATATTGGTGAGTTATTAAACTACTTAGATGAATCTGGATTAGCTGAAAATACGATCGTGATTTATACTTCTGATCAAGGTTTCTATTTAGGTGAACACGGTTGGTTTGATAAGAGAATGATGTATGAGGAGTCTTTCAAAATGCCATTCTTAATCCGCTATCCAAATCACATCAAACCTAAAACGGTCTCTAATAAATTAGCCATGAACGTGGACTTCGCCCCTACATTACTTGATTTTGCAGGTGTTGAAATTCCAAAAGATATTCAAGGAAAGTCATTCAAAAATATTGTAGAAGGCGAAGAAATGGACCAATGGAGAGACGCTGTGTACTACCACTACTACGAATTCCCATGGTGGCACCACGTTTTACCGCATTATGGCATCCGTACAGAAAAGTATAAACTGATTCACTTCTACTACAACCCTGAAGTAGCAATAAATGAATGGAGAGAAAATGATTGGGAACTTTTCGATCTAGAAAATGATCCTAATGAATTAAATAACCTTTATGGTAAAGCCGGTTATGAAGAAATAACGGCTGAACTAAAAGAACGTTTATTAGCGGCTCAAAGTGAGTATCAAGAAGATTCTCAAGAAGACATGATGAAGAAAACTGACGTACGCATAGGGCGCGTTTATGAACATAATAAATACACAAAGTAATAGTAAGAGTACATTTGTAACAATCTTGTAAGTAAAAAGGCAACCTCTGATGGGGGTTGCCTTTTTGTTTTTGAGGCCGCTTGAGCTACTAAGCACTAAGGCTCTAAAAAGGGAGTTTTAATTGCATAATTTAATATTCATTTCTTAAAAAGGTAAGTCTATATCGTCTTCAAAATTACAACATTGGGTTTCTGTTCTCTCTTCAAAAGATCCTAACATTATGTACACATCTTGATCAATTGAAAGCGTGTTTAAATTTGATTCATTTTGCAGAAAATCAATTCCTATAATGGAACAATATTGATGAATTAAGTCAATGCCGATTGATAAATAATCAAAATCTTCAGACCTCTCAATATCAAGCTTTGGAAACTCACCCTCATTAATTTCCACTTGTAATGTTACATCTTTTCTAGCTTCACTTAATGGATCAAATGATGCATTCCAATTTTCTTCAATAAAGGGAGAATCTCCAACATCTTGAATTGCAAATTCTCTCTTTTTGACCCCTGAAGCATATAAAGCAAAATACCCCCAACCAAAACGATGTAAGTAATGTAAAACAACAACCTTAGTTTTTAATTTTTCTGATAAATCGCATCCCCAATTCTCTAAAACATCTGAAGACTGATATTCTACTTTCACCCATCCATTCTTCCTTTCTCCACATATAAATAAGGATTTTGGCAAACCGTCTGTAAAATAAGTTTTCTGTAAAGCAGTTCTGTCTACGACCTTTTGTTTTTCATTGCTTTCTAATAACGAAGTAAGCTCTTTAATTACTTCTGTTGTTTGTGTAGATTGAATATAGATTGCTCTCATTTTATATTTATCAATTAGGAGCTATGAGGATATTTAGCTACAATAGTGTATTTCAAAAAAATGTTTTAAGGTACTCAAGAACTTTTAAGATTCAAAAACAAAGAAGTATTTGACAACGCTGATCATCCGATAAAAAAACACCTTCCCTAACCGAAATTAGAAAAGGTGTTTATCATAATTATAGAACCTCCACTGCCTTTATCGAATCCAACTTCGCTTGAAGTTGTTCTACTATTTCAGGATATTCTTTTGCTAGGTTTGTGAGTTCTTGAGGATCTTTTTCTAAGTTGAACAACTGTGGCTCATGTGACATCCCTCCTTCAATATTTTTGGTTCTGTCCATAAAATTCGGGATCCTTTTCCCTTTTGGAATGGGCTGAATGTATTTCCAATTGTGATTTCTGATGGCTAATGTAAAGCCTTCTTCCACCATATAATCACGGCCGTCTTGTGAAGCTCCGATTAATGCCGGAAGCATATTTTTGGAATCTTTTGCGATGCCTTCTGGTAATTTTTTGCCCAATAGATCTGCGAAGGATGCATAGAAATCTATATGGGAGAAAGTGGCATTATTCACTTGACCTGCTTTGATTTTTTTAGGCCAGTAGGCAATCATTGGTACTCTTGTTCCTCCTTCGAAAGAAGAATATTTTCCTCCGCTGAAAGGACCGTTGGGTTTGTGGTCTCCTAGTAATTCGATGGCATGATCATCGTAGCCATCTGTGAGAACGGCTCCGTTGTCTGAAGTGAAAATCACTAACGTATTTTCTTCTAAACCTAATTCTTTAAGTGTTTTCATTACTAAGCCTGTCGTGTAATCCATTTGTAGAATTACATCGCCACGTACACCCATTGCTGACTTCCCTTTAAACTGATCTGAAGGAAGGCGTGGTACGTGAATATCATGAAATGCGAAGTAAAGGAAGAAAGGATTGTCTTTGTTTTTTCGGATAAAATCGGATGCTTTTCCGGCTAACTTTTCAGGGAAATCCTCATCGGTCCACAATGCTTTTTCACCGCCTTTCATATAGCCGATTCTTGAAATGCCATTGATGATGGTATTGCCGTGTTGTTTGTCTGCTCCTTGACGTAATAGTTCTGGATGATCGTTTCCTGTAGGACGATCTGAAATATTCTTTTTGTAGCTAACGGTGATCGGGTCATTGGGATCAAGGTTGACTACATTATGATTTTCTAAATAAACAGAAGGTACTCTGTCACCTGTGGAAGGTAAAAGGAAAGAGTAATCAAAACCGATTTCCAATGGACCCGGCTTTACGGCTTTGTTCCAGTCTACATTTCCATTGCCTAATCCTAGATGCCACTTCCCTACTACGGCTGTTTTGTACCCTTCTTCCTTCAACATATCAGGAAGGGTTTTCTTATTGGTATCAATCAGCAAGGGTGCATCACCAGGTAAGATTTGTGCTTTCTTTCTAAAGGCATATTCACCTGTCAGCATTGAGTAACGAGAAGGCGTACAAGTGGCATGTGGGGAGTGGACGTCAGTAAATAAGACACCACCGTTGGCCAATTTATCAATTTCAGGAGTTTGAGCTCCTTTCAATCCATTGACTCCTATATCACCGTATCCTAAATCATCTACATAAAAAATAATAATATTAGGTTTGTCTGTCTTCTCCGATAATTTTGATTCATTAGGGTTGGACTTTTGACACCCCATCATCCCTAAGAATGTCAAACCAAATAGTAACTTTTTCATTTCTTTTCTTCTTTAAATCGTTTTATTGTTTTCAATTCACATGTGCTTGAAGAAGAGGTTTACTTTTCCACACTCTCACATAGTCGACTTTTGCTTCCGATAGTTTTCCAATCGGTTGATCTTTGAAATTACCATCAGCAAAACTTGCACCAACGGAAAGCCATAACCATTCATTAACATTAGGTACCCAAGTATCTTTGTAGGTTACTTTCAACACACCATCATAATAGATCTCCATTTTATCTTCTTCCCAAAGCAATCCATAAGTATGGAAACCCTCGTGAATGTTTGGGGTATCAAACTTCTTTGTATTGGCTTTATGATCTTCAGAATATCCGTCAATGTGCACTACGGATTTTGTTATTTCTGAAAGCCACGCTGATTCAAAAATATCAATTTCTGCCCCATCATTAGCTGTTCCATCTACATTTCGTTGGTGATGACCTTGAAGCCAAAAAGCGGTATGATTGCCTTTAGAAGTCTCTGCAACTTTAATTCTTGCTTCAAAATAACCATACTTTGGTTCATACTTTCCTCTTGAGTCAACACTTCCACAATACATTTTGTCTTCTGTTACTTTTGAGCTTTTCATTACCAAATTACCCTGACCATCTAACCAAATATGATCTTTCACCCAAAACCATGAAGATATACCCAATTTAGGTCTTGGTCGCCTACTACTTTGGCTTGTTGTAATACTCCATTTTGTAGTATCTAAAGATGTGCCTTCAAACTCGTCAGACCACACCAATTCCCACTCTTTTGTAGGGGGAAATGCAGCTGTAGTTTCTGTAAAAATATAGGGTTGAGGCTGTTCTTCTTTTTCCTGATGACATGCTATCACGAATGAAAGAAGAAGAGGCAGGTAAAATAGATTTTTCATTATTGTTTTGATAAATTGATGAAAAAAGGGAGGACCATAACACCCTCCCATTTAATTACCAGTACAAATGCTTTCGTTGTTTCAAAGAAGCGTACTTTATAATTGATCTCTTATCTGCTTCTCTATTTACTACTTACATTTTATTACATTAAACTTAATGTATTGACCGTTATTTCCTTGGATTCCAGTCCATCAGAAGACACCTTCAAAGTAATATTTCCGGCATCTTTTGAGGACTGTAAAATAGCCACACACTTTCCATTAAATGCTTTTCTTTTATGATCCACAAAGGATTCCAATGATGTAGGATCTCCATTTCCAACCCCTCTAAGCTGTCCTTCTCCTTTGACTTCAAAATGAATCAAATTATTGGCTCTAGGGCATAAAACACCCTCTTTATCCACTACTGAAATTGTGGCATATACAATTTCTTCTCCATTGGCGGCTACTTGATTTCTATCAAGTTCCACTTCTAAAGCAATTGGGCTCCCCGCCGTATATTTCACCTCTTCCGCTAAAATATTACCTTCTTTATCTAAGGCCACCACTTTCAATTCACCCTTTTGGTAAACAATATCATCCCATCTTAAACGGTAAGAATCATAAAGTTGTGAAGCGTCTTTTGTTCTTATTCCTAAGCTTTTTCCGTTTAAGAAAAGTTCTGCTTTATCATAATTTGTATAGCAATGTACACTTACCGTTTGTCCTTCTTTCCAGTTCCAATGTGGTAGTAAATGCAATACTTTTTCTTCTGACCAATGACTTTTATACAAATAGAAACGGTCTTTTGGAATACCTGCTAAATCAATAATTCCGAAATAAGAACTTTTTGTAGGCCACTGTTCATTGTAAGGAGTAGGTTCGCCTAAATAGTCATACCCTGTCCATACAAATTCACCCATGATAAAATCATTTTTCTCTTGTGCTTTAAATTCCCTGTCGGGTGTCTGTGCCCAGTTAGGAAAATCCATATCAAAAGAATTTGAATGAAGGTTAGGACGAATTTTATGTTTTCCTTCTTTTGCAGGGAAGAAATATTCTCCTCTGGAACTTACCGTTGAGGCTGTTTCGCTTCCATACATTTTCCATTCTGGATGATCTTTATGGAACGCTTCATATTTCTGTGGTTTATAGTTCCAACCCGGAATGTCCACTGCGTCAGCCAAACCATTATTAATAGCACCTTTAAAGTTATTGAAGCCTGCTGTTGAAGGTCTCGTTGGATCTTCCCTGTGTACAATATCTGTTAGGAACTGTGCGTTTTTAGCTCCATTCGGGTCGTTTTGCTCTCTGATTTCATTTCCAATTGACCACATGATTAAAGAAGGATGATTTCTATCTCTATGAATCAGAGCTACCAAATCTTTTTCTGCCCAATCATGCCATAAAGTATTGTACCCGTTTTCAGTTTTCGGAATTTCCCATTCATCAAATGCCTCAGCTATAAATAAGAAACCCATTTCATCAGCTAGTTGTACTAAGCTTGGATCAGAGGGATTATGTGTCGAGCGGATCGCATTGGCCCCCATTTCCTTCAATTTCAATAAGCGATGTTTCCATCCTGAAAGATTATGTGCTGCACCTAAAGGTCCTAAATCATGATGTAGACAAACACCTTTGAATTTAAGAGGTTTCCCATTTAAGAAAAAGCCATCATTGTTTGTAAACTCTATGGTTCTGAATCCAAATTGACTTTCATAAATATCTACAATCTCATTATCTACCACTACTTCTGTGATTACCTTGTAAAGATTTGGTGTTTCAATAGACCACCACTGAGGGTTTTCCACTTCCAAATCCATTTCAACTTCATTATTGTTTTGGTCTAGCTTAATCGATTTTGTACTTGTACTCACTCTTTGGTTTTTGAAAAATATAGATTGAATGAGTTCAATATTTTGAGCTTGATCGGTTTTGTTTTCTACGCTAGTTTTGATATTGACATTTCCTTTGGAAGCTGTGATTTGAGGAGTTGTAATATAAGTCCCCCAATTTTTCACATAGATTGGATTGGTCTTTACTATTCTGACCTCCCTATAAATTCCAGCTCCAGGGTACCATCTTGAAGAAAGTGATTTATTTTCTAAATGTACTTCTAATAAATTGTCTTGATTGAATTGGATATAAGGTGTTAGTTCAAATTCAAAAGAAGAGTACCCGTAAGGCCAAGTTCCTACAAACTGCTTGTTGAGATACACTTTTGCGTGGCTCATGGCACCGTCAAATTGGATAAAGATTTTCTTTTGCTGATCCTCTTGCGTAAAGTAAAGTGATTTCTTATAAAATCCTTTACCAATGTGTGGCAATGCTCCAGTTCTACCGGTGCGTACTTTGGGTACACGTTCTCCATCTTCCAACACAATGACTGCTTGCTTGTCTACCTCCTGATCAAAAGACATTGAAATAGCCCAATCATACGGTACCGTCACATTTTCCCATTGGTGCTCCAATGTGTCGTTGTATTGAAATTCCCATTGATCCGTTAAGCGAATAATTTCTCTATTGTTATTATTTACCTTTTCGATTTTCTGACAGCTCAACATCAAGCCCCAAAAAACAATTAGAAGATAAAATAAGTAGTTCGTTCTCATAGTCTCTTTATTTAGAAGTTAAAGGCTGTGTTTCTAGACCTAAGGTTGAAAATAGGGCCTATGATGGTCTTGTATTCACAATGGAAAAAATCCCATCATAAGTCCCTGTTTTTAATTAAAAGACTGGTCTATTTCATTACAACAGTCCTCTCCTTTATTATTTATTTCTCAGTCACTACCACATTGTCAAGGTAGAAGAACCCTGCCGCATTATTTTTTGCTTTATAGACATTAAAAGTCAAAGAGGTATGTCCTGCTGGCACTGTGTATTCAAATGTAGTCTCTGTCCAAGTTGTGGACGCAGTAATTGTTTCTTGGTGTTTGATACTTCCAACATTTGAAGGTTTTATGGTAAATTTCAAATCAACACCATCACCATCACTCCACTTTGTAAACATTGAAAATACATAAGTCTTCCCTTCTTCTACTGTGATTGTTTGAGCGATTGAAGCCTCATCTTTTTTCAATCTTGCACATTGTTCACCTTCATAAGCTGTTGCTAAAGCGGATGTCACAATATCAGCTGTACCAGAGTTATACCCTGACCAAGGAGAAGAATCTGCTTTTAATGCTCCTGCTGTTACATCTTCAAAATCTCCTTTTTGGACAAGGTTTACTTTCGCTGGAGGAGCAGGCGTTACATCACCTGTTTCAAATAATAATACATCATCGATCATCACTGTATTATCTGCTTCTCCACCTGGCTTGATGATCGTAATCTGAATTTCCGCTGTATTCTCACCCGTTTCAAAAATAAATGAACTATTAGTCCAATCTGTTTGAGAAGCATAATTACTATTTAATAATTCTACTTTTCCACCGTCCGTAATATCAAATACTTTTACAATACCTGCTGTAGTTGGTACATTACCCCATTTTGAATGGAGGTCTAAAGTATATTCTTTATAGCCTTCAACCGTATTTAATTTATGATTTAAAAACGCTCCATCTGCATTATTGTCTGTCGCTAAAATTGCATACTTCTCTCCTGTATGAGCATCAGCGATACCATTTACAAAATTACCATCAAATCCGTACCAGCTCTCTCCACTTGATGGGAACGGTCCTGCTGTAGTCGCTTCAAATCCACCATCAATGATTAAACCTGAATCGGGTACTGGTTTTGGTTGGGGTTCAGGATCTACCTGCTCATCTGTCTTAAATACAGCTACTTCATCAAGATACAATACTGTTAACCCTGCGTTGCTGCCATCATTTGTTCCTCCTTTGTAGAACACCAAGTAGGCCGAGGTTGTACTAGGTCCTGTTGTAAACTTAGTGGTCACATCTGTCCAATCCGTGCTTGTAGAAAGCTCTTCAATGTAAAGTCTTTCCCAACCTGCCTCAGGTTTAGTGTCTGGAGTTCTGTCTTGAACCTGTACCATCATTGTACCATCAGGAGTTTCTGCCCATTTAGTTGAATATTTAAATTCATATACTGTATTTGGCTCTACCTCAATTGCTTGTAACATTGAACCTCCATCACCATTTTTATCTGCTTGGATTTTACCAGAAACAATTCCTTTTCTAGCAGAAGTCTCATCTACAAAACCATTGTCATAACCGCCCCAAGCACCCTCAACGTTTCTGAACTCAAAACCTCCATCAATCACTAAACCATAGTCTCCTGCTTCTGGAAGTTCTCCATTGCCTGACCCTGCTTTAAGGTTAGGGTCATTCTCTGCATACAAATCACCCAATGTAGTCAACATGTCGGTGTTTTGTTCATAAATTGTGGAGATATGTAAAGCGGCTTGATTCTTCGCTCTACCACCATCAAACCAAGCATATCTCTCAATATAAGAAGCTTGATCCATCATCGGCAATAAAGCTTCCATCAAGTCATACGCTTGTTCTTTCGTTCTCTTGTTATTTTCTGGCGTTGTTGCAGTCCAATCCGCCAATCCCATCTCCGTGATCCAAATGGGTAATCCCCATTTAGTATTGGCATTTTGGAAAGCTTCCATCCATTTGTTGGGGTCAATAGAGTCTGTATAACGGTGCATACAAATAAAGTCCACTCTTAAACCTTTAGCATTGGCTTGGCTCATAAAATCATCTAACCATCCACTTCCCATTGATGCTGGTGCCGGTGAACCTAATGGCACGCCTACTGATTCTAGAAGTGGCCATAATTCTATTGCCTCCTCTACAGACATATGGGCTTGATCTTCTTTGTCGGGTTCATTAAAACCCAACAAATAATTGATTTTTCCTTCAGCAGCTAACGCTTTTAATTTCTCCACTTTTCCTTCCACATCATTTCGTCCCCAAATCATCGGTACGAATTCAACATTATCAGGAAGGCCTGTAGGGTAATCACTTCCCCATGAGTAATGCCAGTACGGCATCACATTGGCCACACAATTACTCCATACTGGACTTTTTAAAGTTTGTCCGTACCCTTTTTTACCAAATGATTCCTCTGGTGCAATTTCCTCTTCACCCGGTGAAGGTCTATTGTTGATCATATCATCCAAATCACAACTCATTACTGCAATAAGGATCGGAATAAGTAATATTATTTTATAGGCAATTTTCTTCATTTCATTTCTTTTTTGAGTGTTGAAGTTCGCTCTAGCACGGAGGCTTTCAGCACCTCCATACTAGGTCATTCAAAAAAATAAGTCAGATGTGAATGGTTTGAATTCTCAAACCATTATTCCATTGTATTTACCAACCTGAGTTTTGAGAAAGGTTTGGATTTCTATCCATCTCTGTTTGAGGAATTGGCCACCAATAATGTTTGCTTTCATTGAAAGTTCTCTCGTGAAAGATTACTTTATTTTCAAAATCATCTTTTGCCGTTTTCCATCTCAATTCGTCAAAGTAACGGAGACCTTCAAGGGCTAATTCTACTCTACGCTCATGTCTGATTTCATTTCTCAAATCATCTTGCCCCATTGAGCCATCAAAGTCAGGCATTCCCACTCTTCTTCTCACTTGATTCAGAGCATTGAAAACATCTCCAGATGGACCGCTCAATTCATTTTTAGCTTCAGCGTACATTAATAACACATCAGCATATCTTAAAACCATAAAGTTTCGATCTCCATCAGTGTATAAACCTACTTCTTTTCTGATGTACTTTTGAATACCATAACCTGTAGCTTTTACAGAATTATCCCATTTTGCTTGGTCTACCCAAGGTTCTCCACCTCTTAAAATGGTAACATCTAAACGTGGGTCTCTATTGGTAAACTCAGCCCAGTAATCATAAATACTTAATCCTTCCTCTGCTAATTCAGTTTCAGATTTTGGTAAACCATTTTCGTGCGTCCATGTTGAGAATGGAGTCGCTTCAGGATCATCTTCTGCTTTTACACCATTTTTAGTGTAGTAATCATGTACTAGGTTAGGAAGTACACTAAAGTGGGATTGTGGTTGCTTTTTATAAGTTCCACTAAACATCTCCCCTGAACGCATATTGGAAATAAACTGTACAGAGAAGATCGATTCTATACTATTTTGGCCTTCCGCTGAGAAAAGTGTTGCATAGTCATCTAATAAGCTGTACTTACCAGAGTTCATTACCTCTTCACAATCTTTCATGGCGTTTTCCCATTGCTCATTGAAAAGGTACACTCTTGCTCTTAAAGCCAAAGCAGCATATTTATTGATTTTACCAACTGCCTCGCCTTTTTCTGGTAGCATATCAATCGCTCTTGTTAAGTCATCAATAACCTGTGCTACCACTTCTTCTTTTGGAGACTTTTCAATTCTAGCTTCTTCAGGAGAAACTACTTTGAGGATAAGTGGTACATTATTGAATAACATTGATAGGTTATTATAGAACAACGCTCTTAAAAATAAAGCCTCGCCAATAGCCGTGTCTCTCACTTTTGCATCAATACTCATTCCAGGAGCATTGTCCAGGATTTCATTGGCTCTGCGGATACCTTTATAGTTATCGTTCCACACCCAGCCAATTCTATCCGTTGCAGGATGATGTTGCCCCACACTAATATCCCAGTAATTCATCCAAGTCCATTCATTGTAACCATTATCACTGATACAATCTAGGTCTCTAATTCCTCTACCATACAATTCTTCTGGAGTGAGGCTCTCATAAGCGGCGGTTACTGCCAAATGTAAATGATCTTCTGTTTGCCAGAAAGAATCTTGATTTAACGTGTTATTATCTTGTAAATCTAAATAGTTACTACATGAAAAACATGCGGCACCTAATAGTGTTATGATTGCTTTTTTCATGATGCTACTATTAGAAAATGATGTTTGTACCAAAAGTTAAAGTTGTTGTTTGTGGATACGCTTCGTTTCTAGATTGACTCGCATAACGTTCTGGATCCCAATGTTCCAATTTAGACCATGTCAATGGGTTTGTAGAGTTGGCGTAGATTCTAAGTGATTGTAATTTTAATTTTTTACATACACTTTGGTTGAAATTATACCCAAGTTCTATGTTTTTCAATCTGAAATAAGAAGCATCTTGTACCCAGAAAGATGAAATTTGTTCGTTGTTTACATTTCCTAAACGTGGCATAGTTGCATCTTGATTCTCAGGAGTCCAACGATCTAACCAATCTGTAGTCCAGTTCATTAAGTTGTTGCCACTTCCACTGTGGTGTCCTGTTGCTGAAGAATAGATATCTACATTTTGAACACCTTGGAAGAATACCTTCAGGTCAAAACCTTTATAAGCAACTCCCATATTAATACCGTACATATACTCTGGGTTCGGATTACCAATAATTGTTCTGTCTTCATCATTAATAACACCATCTCCATTGATATCCTGATAAATTAAATCACCTAACTGAGGAGTTTGTCCATCAATGTAAGGGTATTTCTCTAAGTCTTCTTCTGTTCTGTAAATACCTGTGTTGTTGTAACCGAAGAATGAACCGATTGGGTGTCCTTCCATATTTACCTGTCTGTTGTTAGGGTATTGAGTTTCCCCTTGCATACTGATGATTTCGTTTTTGATATTCGTGATATTGAAACCAATATTGTATTCGAAACCTGACTCGCCTACTTTATTGAAGTGATTTACCGCTAATTCCCAACCTGTATTTTTTACTCGGCCAGCATTTTGAAAAGCTGGATTGGAAACGCCTGTCGCACCTGGAATTGGTAATTTCAGAAGAATATCATCTGTATCTTTCACAAAGTAATCTGCTGTTACAGTAATCAAGTCATCCCAAAAACCAAGGTCAGCACCGATACCGTAAGAAGTGGTTGTTTCCCATTTAATATCAGGGTTAGCTAAGTCTGTAACCGCCAAACCACCGTTGTTAATCGTTGAACCATCAATTGGGTAACCATCTGTTGGCGTGTAAGTTTGTGAGTAAGGATAATAACCGATCTTATCGTTACCTAACTGTCCCCAGTTGGCTCTCACTTTACCGAATGATAAGAATTCACTTCCTTTCAAGAAAGACTCATTAGAGAAAATCCAACCTGCTGACAAAGCGGGGAACAAAGCAAACCTATTATTTGCTGGGAATTTAGAAGAACCGTCTTGTCTGATGTTTGCTTCAAATAAATATCTGTCATCAAAGTTGTATTGGAATCTACTGAACAATGAAAGTAACCTTGATTCGTTGAAAGTACCATCAACCACCGCATTACTACCCGCACCAATCTGCCCTAAATCATTACTTGGTAGATCTGTCACTCTTACTTTAGACCATCTATGCGCATAAGAATTCATTGTTGTACCCACAAGTACATTGATGCCATGTCGTCCAAACTTCTTGTTATAATTCGCTGTATTTTCCCATTGTACGGTTTCATAAGTATTTGAAACGTCTTGTAATGAATTTTGAACTCTTGAAATATCAGAATCATTACCATCATTATCTGTCAATTGGAAAGTATGTTTATGTGCTTTATTTAACCCTTGTGTGAAAGAGTAACTGAAGTTAGTTTTAAACGTCAGACCATCAATTGGATTAAATTCCAAGTAAGGATTGATCGTTGTCTTATTTGAATTGTTGTGCTGTCTACTTGCCTCAGTTGCATAGAAAAGAGGATTTTTGGTATTGATTTCAAACGGATTTCCTGAAGCAGAACCCCATGAGCCATCTTGATTGAAAACAGGAACCAATGGAGATGAATTCGCAATCAAACGCATTACACCTTGATCATCAGTATCTGCTGATGCTTCTGATTTTTTAATAGCGCCAAAGAAATTTGCACCAAATTTAAAACCCTTTCCAAGGTCACTTTTCATATTCAATCTATAATTGATTCTTTCAGCAGAAGTACCATACATAATTCCTTTTTGATCTAAGTAACCAAGGGAAGCCATGTATTGTGTTTTTCCTACTTTCTGTGATAATGAAAGCTGATGATTCTGGAAAAATGCACCATCTTTGAACGTTTCATCTGCCCAATCAGTGTTTCCATAACGGTAAGGGTCACTACCCTCTCTTGCTATTGCAATTTCTTCATCTGTATAAATAGGAGATCTTCCAGCATTAATGCTCGCCTCATTCTTTAAAGTCATATAATCCCAACTATCTAAAAAGTCTGGCAGTACAGTCGCTTTTTGTAAACCAGCATAAGCATTATAGTTTACCTTTAATTTCTCAGTAGTTCCACCACTTTTTGTAGTTACGAGGATTACACCATTAGCTGCTCTTGTACCATAAATAGAAGCTGAAGCTGCATCTTTCAACACTGAAATACTTTCAATATCAGAAGGAAGAATATCTTGCATACTTCCTGGTACCCCATCAATTAATACTAAAGGACTTGAGTTGTTTAAAGTACCGTTACCTCTAATGATGATTTCAGCACCACCACCCGGCTTACCGCCTGACTGTGTTAATTGCACACCTGCAATTCTACCCTGAAGCATTGCCTCTGTATTGGTCACTGCTTGATTTCCGACATCCTTATCTGGGGTCACTACACCAATGGCACCTGTCAGGTTTTCTTTCTTCTGAGTACCATAACCTACCACTACAATTTCTGATAAGAGTTCAGTAGATTCTACTAAAGTAATATCAAAAGATTTGTTTTGTCCTACTACCATTTCTTGAGGTTCGAACCCCATAAAACTAAAAATGATAGAAGTTGCTGGATCATCAACAGCAAGTTTAAACTGTCCGTCAAAGTTAGTAATAGTACCAGTACTTGTTCCTTTAATTTTAATGTTCACCCCTGGTAAAGGTGCCCCTGCTTCATCTTTTACTGTACCCGAAACTATTCGATCTTGTGCTGTTGCTTCAAAACCGAAGAAGATTAAGGTTAGCATTAGTAATAGTTGAAAAGGAAATTTCTTCTTTCCGTGATAGAAACTTTTCATAAAAAAAATGCTTTAATTTTTTCTACCAGAAACACTCTGCAGTCAAAAAAATGAACCTTCTTAATAAAGTAAGATCGGTGCTTTTCATGTTTCTGAATAATTCATTTCATAGAACGTAGTTGATCATTTGAAATCAATAATAATTAAAAGAGGAGTTTTAAAAATCAGATTAAGAATTGATAAACTACTTGTTCTCGTCTTACAACGATGATGTAAATATGAGCGGTCTTCTTTTTTTCTTGATGTCCATATCCGTCAATATGTGACTATTTTACACTTATTTGAAATAAAATACTGATAAATAAGTGTTTACGATTAAAAAATGAGTTAAATAATTTATTAACTGTCAAGAATCAATTAAAAAAATAACGAATTTAGTCGCCATTAATGACGAATCTGTTCACCCCACGAATATAACTATAGCTTTATATTTGTAAAAATACCAAGACAAAAACATTCGTATTAATTCTGATTATTTTTTAGGGTTTCTTACATTGATAATTTTCAAAAACAGAAACCTCCCTTACAGACAACCTGCCTGTATTTACTTCAAGTCATGAAGAATTACTTCGCAATAATTATGACTTAGTACTTTGTCCTTGAAATGGTAATTTCACTTATCACTAATCAATTCCAAATCAATGATACATTTGTCTAAATCTCTCCTAGGGATATTTTTTTTGACGTCATTTATTGCTTGTAAAACAGAGCAGAAAAAAGCTTATCAGTCTCCTGACAAGGCACCCAATGTGTTACTGATCATTGCTGATGATCTTGGGGCACATGATTTATCTACGACCAATTCAGATTATTACGAAACTCCACATATTGATCAGATTGCTGCCAAAGGGATTCAATTTGATCAAGGGTATGCCTCTTGTCAGGTTTGTAGCCCATCAAGAGCGAGTATTATGACTGGTAAATCCCCTGCACGACATGGCATCACGGATTGGATTGGGGCGAAGGAAGGTGAAGCTTGGAGAAAAACAAAACGATTTAATCAACTACTTCCTGCCTATTATCAACATCAATTAGATACAAATTATATCACAATGCCTGAAGCTTTCAAAGCCCACGGTTATACCACCTTCTTTGCCGGAAAATGGCATGTAGGTGGTGAAGGATCACTTCCTGAGGATCATGGTTTTGATATCAATAAAGGTGGTTTCCATGCAGGAAGTCCTCATGGTGGTTATTTTTCACCTTATAAAAACCCGAGACTGGAAGATGGTCCTAAAGGAGAAAATCTAAGTAGTCGACTTGCACAAGAAACAGTCGACTTTATGAGAGAAAATAAAGAGAAACCCTTTTTTGCATGTCTGTCTTTTTATGCGGTACATGGCCCAATACAAACCACTGAGGAAAAATGGAGAAAATATAGAGACAAAGCATTAACACAAGGCGTAGACAGTGTGGGATATAAAATGGGTAAGTTTTTACCAATCCGCCAACATCAAGACAACCCTGTTTATGCTGGTCTGGTAGAATCTATGGATGATGCCGTAGGTAAAGTGTTATCAGGATTAGAAGAATTGGGATTAAGTGAGAATACCATTGTTGTGTTTACAGGAGATAACGGAGGAGTAGCCGCAGGCGATGCTTTCTCTACTTCCAATTATCCGCTTAGAGGAGGTAAAGGTTATCAGTTTGAAGGTGGGTTGAGAACTCCGTACATTATTAAAGTGCCTTGGTTAAAGCAATCAAACATTCATTCCAATGTGCCTGTTACACACACGGACTTTTACCCTACTTTATTGGAACTTACCGGACTTCCTTTACATCCTGATCAACACCAAGATGGTGTAAGTCTTGCTCCTCTTTTTGTGGGTGAAACCATCGATGATCGTTCTATTGTATGGCACTACCCACATTACGGTAATCAAGGTGGAGAACCGTCTTCTGTGATCCGTGCTGGAAAATGGAAATTGATTCATTATTATGAAGATAACCGCAATGAACTTTATAATCTGAATGAAGACGTTCATGAAAAACAAGACCTTTCCAATGAGTACCCTAACATCGTAAAGAAATTGAGTGATGATTTATTTACTTATTTGAATGACTTAGGAGCAAAATATCCTGAAAGAGATAATACTTGGTCGGAAGAAAAAGAAGAACGCTATTTGGAAAAAGTGAGAACGAAGAAAATGCAATCACTAGAGAAAAAACGTATGGAAATGTTAGCGGAAGACTTTCAACCCAATACAGATTGGTGGGGGTCTCAACGTATAGTGGATTAATATACTCCGTTTTTTTCTGATATTCAATGCATTGTAAACTTCGGTTTCGACTTTTAGAAATCAGGAGATTTCTGATGATCTGTAGGACACGAATGCCGCTATCGCTTAACATTCGCGCCAGTGGAACTACTACTCTAATCGTTTAGTAGTTCTAACCCCGGCCTTGAAGGGAAAAGCGTCAAGAATTTCATGGAGTGAGCCGTTAAAAATGATTTTGCTGTTTGAGCGCAGCGAGTTTAAAATCATTTAGGCGAGAGAAATGGAATTTAGCTTTTGACTTCTAAGCCTTGACTTTTTTGCTTCGTTTTTGTGTTAAGACAAAAATGAAGAAGAAGGAAGTTTGAAAGTAGATCCTATAAGTCTTGTAGAAAAATCGATTGGAAGTTCACGAAGACTAAGTTTACAATGTATTAACATTAATAAATACTTTTTACTTATTATTTCCCATTGAAATAAGGTTTATTTGAGTGGTAAGCAATTGTACTCTTCTAACGGTACAGCGACTTAATGAACAATGAAATGAAATACTACCATTACTTATTTTCACTAATTTTATTTTTTCACCTCCCAAATTTCGGATTCTCAAATGCTAGTGAAGGTTATCTTTATGAGTACCTCAACGTCTCCAATGGATTATCAAACAACTCCGTCACAAGAGTAGTGAAAGATGAATTGGGGCAATTTTGGTTTGCGAGTAGTGAAGGAATTGTAAAGCTTGATGCACAAGGTTTTGAACATTTGAAGCCTTCGCCCCGTTATGAGCATTTTTACAGTGAAGATGTTGAAACTCTCGAATTAGGAGCACATCATACCCTATGGGTTGGCACCAAAAGTGGCGGTCTTTCCAGTTACAACATTGCTAAAGATCAATTTGTGAGTTATCACCACGTGTTCAAAAACTACAGTAGAAATAATTCTTTCTTGAGAATTACTTCATTAAAAGAAACGAGTAATGGTTACTTATGCATCGGTACCTGGATGAGCGGTTTTTTTGTAATGGACATTGAAAAACAAGAAGTTATTTTTCATCATCCTAACAACAAAGTCATACAATCCATCCAAGAAACTAATAATGGTAATGTATGGTTTGGTTCAGGGGGAAACCTGCACGAATTTGATTTTAAGACCTTAAAGATTCAAAGACATCCTATCAAATCAGTACCTTGGATTACAAAGATCATTTATGACCATAAAAGAGATGCACTCTATTTTGGTAGTTCAAAAGGTGTATTCGAATATTCCATTGATACGCATTCTACTAAAAAATTCATTGGAAGAAATGATGAAAAACTCAAACTCATCAATTCACTTAGTATAGATCAACAAGGCAGGCTTTGGGTAGGAACCTGGAAAAATGGTCTGTACCGAAGTAATCCTGAGAAATCGATTTTTCATAAAATTGATTTGAGACCGGCGCACGAACTAAATAAGAATTATCAGGGAGTCACGGATATTTTTATTGATAATAATGATATTATATGGATTACGACCACGCATGGTGGTGTAGTGAAACTGACCGAGAACAAAGGAATCTATAAAATTGCGAATTCCTTCAAAGAGAATGTCGGTTTTCCAGACAATAACATCAACAGCATTTTTGTAGACCGATTCGATAATCAATGGATTGGCACAAAAAACGGCGGTATTGCCTATAAGAAGCAAGCTGAAAAACAATATAAACACCTTCCTGTATCAAGGAATCTTATTATTTCTGATTTTAAAACCATCGGTGATCAAGTTTATGTTACCACCTCTGAAGGCGTCTTTATCTTTTCCATTCATGATCCTTTTGGGAAAAGTTCGTTTTATGGTTCTTCTAAATTCAGAAAGATAAAAACCATTTTTTATGATCAAAAAAATCAAAAGATATGGTTTGGTTTACAGCAAAATGGTATTGCTTGTATCAATGCATTGGAAGCATTTGATTTATCTAAAATGGAATATTTTAATCCTGTCAGTAAAGGAAAATATTATTTTGAAGCAGACCGTATTGAGCATATTGTAGAAGTAGATCAAGAACATTTTTGGTTGGGTACTTTTAATGGTTTATATAAATTCAATAAAAGTGATAAAACCTCTACTTTCATTGATCTAAAGGCAAAGTTTAACTTCCCTTCTAATATCATTTTATCGTTATTCAAACACCCTGACCTACCGTTACTTTATGTGGGAAGTGCGAATGGTTTATTGGTATTAGACACTTCTAAAGACAGTCTGCAAGCCGTTCATTTTTATGATCACACCAGCGGTTTAGAAAATGATTGTATCAATGCCATCACCATGGATCAACAAAACAGACTTTGGGTGGGGCTTTCAAAAGGTATCAGTTGCATTCACCTCGACAATCATACCGTTCAAAACTACACTAAAGAAGACGGTGTAGATATCTCATCCATTAATATTGGTGCGGTTTACAATAAGAAAGACCTGATTTACTTTGGTGGACAAAAAGGAATGGTACTTTTTTCGCCTTCTTTTATCTCCGACAATGTGACACTCCCTAATGTCTATTTCTCCCAACTTTATATCAATAATCACTACATTCAGGTAGATGACACATTAGACAATAGAGTGCTTTTGCAACAGGCTTTACCATTTACCAAAGCAATACAATTGGGGTATAAGGATAAGGTGATTCGCTTGAGTGTAAACACCACCAACTATGTGGATCAAAAAAATGTGGATTACTATTATAGAATAAAAACAGTATCGGATCAATGGATCGACAATCAACATTCTTCAAGTATCAATTTTACTCAATTGCCCGTTGGGAAAAACGTATTGGAAATCAAAGCATGCTTGTATGGTAACTGCGGTGAAACCAATCAATTGGTGATCGATATGAAGCCGGCTCCTTGGTTTTCGACTCCTGCTATTCTCTTTTATATCTTAGTGGCACTCTTGATCATTTATGGTGTTTTCAAATTCTTTATTCGTAAAGAAAAACTAGAAAACCAAGTGCGTTTGATCCATTTGGAAAAAGAAAAGGAACATGAAATTACAGAAGCCAAAGTGCGTTTCTTCACCAATATTTCACACGAAATCAGAACCCCTCTCACGCTTATTCATTCCCCATTAGAAGACCTCTTGGAGGAAGAAGACCTTCCTTCAAAATACAAAAGTAAACTACAGATCATCAATAAAAATGCAGACAATTTATTGGTACTTGTAAATCAATTATTGGATTTCAGAAAAATGGAAAACAATAAATTGGAGCTTTCTTATGACTATATTTCTATTCGAAAAGTTGTAGAAAGCAAGTGTTGGGAATTTCAATCTTTATTACAATTGTCGGGGCTACATCTTGATTTCAAATCCAAAGTCAATGAAAACCAACTCTACAAATTAGATCAGGAAAAGGTCGAGATTGTATTGAATAATCTTCTTTCCAATGCGATAAAATTTACACCAAAAGGAAAGACCATCACACTGGAATTGGCAGTGAAAGATCATATTGAAATTAAAGTCATCGACCAAGGTGTAGGAATCAAAGAAGAGGATCTAAAAAACATTTTCAATCGCTATTATCAAGGTACAACTCCAAGTCCTCAAACGGGAACAGGGATTGGACTGGCACTTTCTAAAAGTATTGTCAACTTACACGGTGGCGATATTCACGTCAAAAGTTCTTATGGAAAAGGGACCGCGTTTACAGTAGAACTCCCCGTTTTAGATGCCAAAGTGGAAGAACAACAAATCACTGAATTCACTACGCCTTCGGAAACCCAAAGAAGCTTACTTTTGGTGGACGATAATCTCGATATTTTACGTTATCTCGAATCGATTTTTGAAAAAGACTATCATATCTTCAAAGCGGAAAACGGAAAAGAGGGGCTTCAAATTTTAGAGAAACAGCCCGTTGATTTGATTATTTCAGATGTGATGATGCCTGTCATGGATGGAATGGAGTTTTGTCAGAAAGTCAAAAATCACCCAGACCACCAAAGTATTCCACTATTACTGCTCACTGCAAATGCCACTACAGAAAGTGAACTCAACAGCTTAAAAATTGGTGCGAATGATTATTTGAGAAAACCGTTCAACAGTAAAATCATTAAAGAGAAAGTCAATAATATACTGGCTTACAAAGCGCAGTTGATCGCATTTTATGCTTCTCAGCTTCAACCTCAAAGTGCTCCCCAACAAGAAGTAGAAACCACTTCTAAGATACTCTCCGAAGATGAAAAATTCATCCAAAAAGCAGTCATCTACATTGAAGATAATATTGACAACGATGAACTCAATGTTGAGCAATTATCGGATCATATGTGTATGAGTCAATCGACATTATACCGAAAAATTAAGGCCGCAACGAATAATACGATTGTTGGTTTTATTCGTTCTGTAAGATTAAAAAAGGCTGCTCAGTTGTTGATCGATACAACTTTAAGTTTAAAAGAAATTGCTGAAAGGGTCGGCATTAATGACGTAAGGTATTTCAAAAGAGAGTTTAAAAAACAATATGGGGTAGAGACTGATTATTGCAGAAAAAATAAGTCGGTTACACTAGTTGATAATAATGTAAACTAAATTATCATAAACTTTCAATCGATCTTTCTACAAGCTTTTTATATTCTACTTTCAAGCTTCCTTCTTCTTCATTTTTCCATTGATGAAAAACGAAGCAAAAAATCTAGACTTTGAAGTCAAAAGCTAAATTTCATTCCTCTCGCCTCAATGATTTTAAACTCGCTTTGCTCAAACAAGAAAATCATTTTTAACGGCTCGATCCATGAAATTCTTAACGCTTTTCCCTTCAAGGCCGGGGGAAGTACTACCAAACTAAAATGGTAGAAAGCTCAATGGTGTGAATGTTAAGCGATAGCGACATTCGTACCCTATAATCACTAGAAATCTCTCGATTTCTAGAGAGACTAGGCCATTACAAAATTATCCTGCTGTAGTTCTTTCTCACCATCAAATCGGTACGCCACTAACAATCCACCTTTTGCAACACTGTAATCCAAACAACACACATTGGGTTTGAAAAGCATAGGTTGATTTTTAAGCCAATAATGTCCAAAAAATACAGGGCGTTCCACTGCTTTATAATAACTGAGGTCATCCAAAGTGGAAGCCTTTATTGAAACAGATGGAAGGTTCTCTACGGGGTGATGAACACTGATCGTTTCAAAAGTCATTTTTAAGGGATCTTCCCACCATTTATACCTTATATCTTTACGAAGATTACCGTCTTTATCAGCAAAAGTAATCCCATCTGGCAATCTCAATTCTTTTCCTTTCAATGTTTGCTCAATGGCATTGTTCAATGTATCATTTGTAGTATTCGCTTCTTCAATCAATAATTTGGTGAGACGATTTTGCTTTAATTTGCCTTTCAAAAACGTAATATTTTTCTCATTCCAACAAGCATGAACCGCTCTGATATTTTTATCTTCATAAAATAAAGGCAGCGTCAAAAACCATTCGATGTACTCATTGTATTCTTTTTGTCGGTTTTGAAATTGTTTTAAAGTCTCATAGTGCTGTATAATATTCTTGATCCAGTGTTTTCGGAGATGCCCACCTTCTTTGTTTTGTAAATGAAAACAGATGGCATTGTACTCGTGATTCCCCATCAACGCAATGGCATGCCCCATTTCTGTCATACCTTTAACAATCTGAAGTGTCTCTCTGATTTTAGGACCTCTATCAATATAATCTCCCACAAAAAGTACTTTCCGGTCAGGATGTCCATACACTCCAGATACTTTTTTGTAACCCAGTTTTTGTAAAAGTCTTTCGAGTTCGTCGGCATGTCCGTGGATGTCTCCTATGAGGTCTAGCATGGTTTATCTTATCTAAATTTATTAATTAGGGCTTTAAAATCTTCGTCTTCTAAGTAGTGTTCCCAATCCTCATCATTTAAAACAAAATCAATTTCTTGTTCATTGTTTGTTAAACTTATTTCTAAATATTTCAAGGCATTTTCTTTATCTTCTTTTAATGCATAAACACATGATAGGTTATAACTTTCCCCTCCTAATTTTTGCAGAAGTTTTCCCTTCTCTAGAGCTTGATTTAAAACTATTATCGCTTCTTTACCTGTATTAATTCTATAAAGAAGAATCAAATTATTTACCCAATTATTTAATGCATCGATATGATCAGGCTTAATATCTATTACCCTTTTATATTTATCTATTGATTCTAAAAACAAAGATTCTGCTTCGGCTCCTTCCTTCATTTCGGCTATATCACTCAATGATACGCCCCAATTCAAAAATGCATCAATTTGATCAGGCTTAATATCTATTACCCTTTTATATTTATCTATTGATTCTAAAAACAAAGATTCTGCTTCGGCTCCTTC